>NZ_JBXASI010000001.1:0-1708948 GCF_058809195.1 Sphingomonas sp. GW821-FHT10F09
GCCGCCTCGACGCCCGCGTTGAGCGCGAGCAGGTTGGTCTGGAACGCGATCCCGTCGATGACCGAGATGATCTCGGAAATCTCGTTCGAGGCACGCTCGATATCGCTCATCGCCTGCACCGCGCGGCGGACGACCTCGCCCGAGCGTTCGGCCTCGACGCGGGCATCCTCGACCACGCCGTTGGCGCGCACCGCACCGGCGGCGGTCTGGCGGACGGTCGAGGTGATCTCGTCCATCGCCGCGGCGGTCTCTTCCAGGCTGGCGGCCTGTTGTTCGGTGCGCTGCGACAGGTCGTCCGACGCCTGACGGATATCGGTCGCGCCGCTGTTGATGCCGTTGGTGGCTTCCGTCACCGCGCTCATCGTCGATGCGACCGCGTCCATCGCGCGGTTATAATCGGTGCGCAGCCGCTCGTAGTCGGCCGGGAACGTCTGGTCGATGCGATAGCTGAGGTCGCTGGAGACGAGTCGCTCCAGCCCTTCGCCCAGCGCGCCGACGACGACCTGCTGCGAGGCTGCGGCGGCCTGGATGTTTTCGGCGTTCCCCTTGAACACCTCCATCGCCCGGGTCATGCGGCCGACGCAATCGAGGTTCTCGGTATAGGCGATCGGCGTAACCAGGTCGCCTGCGGCAAGCCCTTCCATACGCACCACCGTGGCGACATAGGGATCGCTTATCATCTTGCCGCTGGCGAGGACGGTGATGACGGTCAGCACGAACAGCGTGCCCGCGACGCCAAGATAGACCATCGCTTCGGTCGGATTGGCCTTCGCCGCGAGATAGGTGGTGGCGACGCCGGCCGCCGCCACGGTGCCGTGAATCGCCAGGAGAACTTTGAATTTGGTACGGATCGGTGCCGTTTTTTCAAACCACGAAAACATTCGCTGATCCTTCGCTACCGGCGTGGGACCATCCCAGGCAGGCTAAGGATCACGAATCGACCCTTATGTGCGTTTTGGACCTAAATGCCTAAATTCGTGTTAAACACGCCCGATACGGATGGGAGTATTTTCTGACAATTCAGGCGCGTGGATGGGATGTCCACGGCCGGGCGTGCAAGGCGGCGCGCGTACCCCTACGCCTTGCGCGCCCGCGTCACCGCATGGTCCACCGCCCGTGCGGTGAGCGCCATGAAGGTGAGCGATGGATTGACGCAGGCGACCGAGGCCATCTGCGCACCGTCGGTGACGTAGAGGTTGCTCGCCGCATGCGCCTGGCTCCACGCGTTGAGCACCGACGTGCGCGGATCGCGGCCCATGCGCGCGCCGCCCATCTCGTGGATCGCGTCGCCGGGGACGTGTTCGCCCTCGGTGCTGGTGACGTTGGACAGGCCGGCGCCGCGGAGCATCGCCTCGCCCTGCGTCCGCGCGTCCGCCATCATCCGCAATTCGTTGTCGCGGAAGGTGACGTCGAAGCGCATCAGCGGCATCCCGAACCGGTCGACTCTGGTCGGGTGCAGCGACACGCGGTTGTCGGCGTAGGGCAGGCATTCGCCGAAGGCCATCATGCCGAACTTCCACGGGCCATAGCGGCGCATGCCGTGCTTCATCGTCGCGCCGAAGCCGACCGGGCCGAGCGGATCGCGGCGCGCGCTGCCCTGATAGCCATAGCCGCGCTTGAAGCCGACGCCCTCCTCGCCGCCGATGTTGCGGAAGCGCGGAATGTAGACGCCGCCCGGTCGCCGGCCATATTCGATCAGGTCCTGCATACCCGGGATCTCGCCGTTGATGCTGACGCGGAAGATATGGTCCATCACGTAGCGGCCGAGCGTGTTGCTGGCGTCGAAATGGCTGCGCTCGCCGCCCGGCGCGCGCGAATTCATCAGGATCTGGGTCGAGGCCATCGCCGAGGCGCACAGGAAGACGATGTCGGCACGCACCACCTCCGCCTGGCCCGTCTTGGCATCGACGAAGCGGACGCCGGTGACGCGCTTGCCCGCCGCGTCATAGTCGAGGCTGGTGACCACCGCGTCCGAGCGAAGCGTCAGCCGGCCGGTCGCACGCGCCGCGGGCAAGGTGACCGCCTGCGTCGAGAAATAGGCGCCGAACGAACAGCCGTTGCTGCACTGGTTGCGGAACTGGCATTTGGTGCGGTTCTGGTCGGGCTTGTCCTCGGTCATGTTGGACAGGCGGGTGTTGATGAGCTTGCGCCCGGGGAATTGCGTCTCGAGGCGCTGCTTCAGCCACGTCTCCGCGACGTTCATCGGCATCGGCGGCTGGAATTCGCTGTCGGGCAGATAGGGCAGATTCTCGCGCGAGCCCGAGACGCCGATGTATTTCTCGACATAGCTGTACCAGGGCGCGACGTCGTCATAGCCGATCGGCCATTCGCCATCGACGCCGTCGCGCTTGTTCGCGGCGAAATCCTCGGGCGCCCAGCGGAACGTCCAGCGCCCCCAGATCAGCGACTTGCCACCGACCGCGGCGGGGCGGATCCAGTAGAATTTGCTGCCCTCGTCATAGGCATAGGGGTTGAGCCGGTCGTCGTTGTAGAAGCTGCGGTTGCTCGGCGCGACATAGCCGTGCTTCGAGATGAAATAGTCGCTGTCGACCAGCGCCTTGGGCATCACGTTGCGCGCCGGCACCTCATAGGCGGGCTTGCCGTCATAGGGATAGCCCTCGGCATGTTCGACCATCGTGCCGCGGTCGAGCATCAGCACGCGCATGCCCTTTTCGGTCAGTTCCTTGGCGGCGAACCCGCCGCTGATGCCCGATCCGATGACGATCGCGTCGAACCTGTCGGTGGCAGCCATGATGATCCCCTCCCAGGGTTATGTGGTCAGACGCGCAGGGCGCGCAGCGTCCGGAAGCTGGTCGTGATGTCGGGCAGATAGGGCGCGGGCGCGCGATCGTTCTCGACGTAGAAATGGCGGACGCCGGCGGCACCCTTCAGCCGGAACAGCCGGGCGAAGTCGGTCTTGCCCGCGCCCACCGCGGCCATGTCGCCGTCGGCGCGCGTATCCTTGACGTGGAAGGCGTAGAGGCGACGGCCGAGCCGCTCGATCAGCGCCGCCGGATCGACGCCGGCATGCGCGACCCAATAGAGGTCTAGCTCCACCTTCACCAGCGCGGGATCGGTGTCCTTGAGGAACCGGTCGTACAGGCTGACCCCGCCGGGGCGGTTGGTGAATTCGAAATCGTGGTTGTGATAGGCGAAGCCGAGCCCGGCCGTCTTCAGGTCGGCGGCGATGCGGTTGAAGTTCGGGAGCGCCGCCTGCCATCCGGCCTCGTTGCGATGCTCGTCGGTCATATAGGGCAGCACGACGGTGTCGGCGCCCAGCGTCTTCGCCATCGCCACCGATGCGTCGAACCGGCCGAGCAGCGCGTCATAGGCGATGTGCACCGATGGCGCCTTCAGCCCGAGCCGGTCCATCGTCCGGCGCAGCATCGCATGGTCCATGGCGTCATAGCCGCCACCGCCATATTCGACCTCGCGATAGCCGATCCGCGCGACCGCCTCCAGCGTGGCGACCGGGTCCTTCTGGAACAGCTCGCGCACCGTGTAGAGCTGCAGCCCGATCGCGCCGAGCCGGGCGGCGGCGGCGATGCCGGGCAGGGTGAGCGCGGGGAGCGCGACGGCGCCGGCGAGCAGGTGCCTGCGATCGAGGATCATGCGCTATACACCTTGTTGACCTGAGCATAAGGGAAGGCGCCGTTATACTCGCCCGGCACCGGCAGATATTCGCGTTCCTGCGTGATCCCGATCTCCGACGTGTAATAGCCGGTGATGACGAGCTGGCGGAACGCGGTGAAGAACAGGCCACCGCCCGGGATCCGGTCGTCCATCGCCAGCGTCAGCAGCGCGTCCTGCTGCGCGGGCGTCGCCTGTGCGGCCGCGACCCTGTAATCCTGCACGCTGCGCGCCTCGATCGCGTCGAGGCCGGCGAGGATCGGCACCCGGTCGGCGGGATAGGCCCAGTCGGCGAGCAGCTTCTCGATATAGGCGGGCACGCCGGCTGCGATCGCGCCCGGGGTGTCGGTGGTCGGGATGACGCGTTCGCTGAGCGCGGTCATCAGCGCGCGCTGGGGCGCGGTGAACACCGCGGCGCTCGGCGGGCCTTCGCTGATCGTCGGCAGCGTGCCCGGCACGAGCCCGGCGGCGCGTGCGATCGGCGCGAAGATCGTCGTCCCGAACAAGGCGGCGACGCCGGCGAGCGCGGTCCTGCGGTCGATCATTGCGGCTCTCCTGTCCTCGATTGCGTCATGCCTGGTCGATCGTGCGATAGGCGGCGATCAGGCGATCCTCGCCGGCGCGGCCGGGGACCGAATTGCCATGTTCCATGCCGATCACCCCGGCATAGCGTCTGGCGCGCAGCCATTTGACGATGTTGGCGAAGTTGACCTCGCCCGTGCCCGGCTCCTTGCGGCCGGGATTGTCGCCGAACTGGATATAGCCGACCTCGTCCCAGCACATGTCGAGCGTCGGGATCAGGTTCCCCGACTGGATCTGCTCGTGATACAGGTCGGCGAGGATCTTGACCGCGGGGCTGTTCGCGCCGCGCGCCACCGCATAGCCCTGCGCGATCGAGCGCATGTAGACGCCGGGGTGGTTGGTGCGGGTGTTGAGCGGCTCCATCACCATCGCGATGCCGTGCGGCGCGACGATGTCGCCGGCGCGGCGCATGACGTCGATGACGCGCGCGGTCTGGATGTCGACCGGCACCTTGGGGTCCATGAAGCCGGTGACGACGGTCATCCGCGTCGCGTCGAGCCGCTTCGCGACCGGGATCGACGCGCGGATATCGGCGAGGAACGCCTCGCGCTCCGCCCCGTCGTTGGCACCGAGCAGCGGCCGGGACTGCGACCATTTCGGCATGCTGGCGACGAACACGCCCATCGTCATGTCGCGCTGGCGCAGCGCCTTCGCCATCGCCTCCTGCTCGGCGACCGGCCGGCCCGCGGCCTCATTGTCCTCCCAGGCGGTGAAGCCCTGGTCGGCGGCATAGGCGATCTGTTCGATCCGGTCGCCGCGGCTGGCGAAGCTGCCCTCGTGCGGCGCGAAGCCGAGCGAGAAGCGCGCGGCGTTCGACCGCCGGCCCTGTGCGATGGCGAGGCCGGAGGCGCCCGCGGCGGCGGCGCCCGCGGCGATCAACGTGCGGCGGGACAGGGTCATTTCGCGCCTTCCGCCTTCAAATAGGCGATGATCGTCGCGCGCTTCGCCGCATCGGGCGTGGCGATCGGCATGCGGGTGCCGGGCACGACCTTCGCCGGGCCGGCGAGATAGGTGTCGAGCGTCTTCTCGTCCCAGCGCAGCTTGCTCGCCTTCATCGCGGGCGAATAGTTGAAGCCCGGCACCGCCGCGGCGGGCCGGCCGACGACGCCGTACAGGTTCGGGCCGATGCCGTTGCGCCCGCCCTTGTTGACGGTGTGGCAGGCGCGGCAGGCGGCGAAGGCGGGCGGCGCGGCCGCCGCCGTCTGGGCGAGGGTGGGGGCGGCGACGGCGAGCAGCGCCGCACCGGCGATCGTGCCGGCGCCAAGGGCCAGGAACAGCTTCATTCGGTATCTCCCGAGGGGATGGTCGTCCATTTCCGGTCCGATGCGGCATTGGCGACGATGGCGTCGATGAAGGCCATCGTGCGCAACCCGTCGCCGACGCCCGGATACCAGGCGTCCTCGCCCCGGATCGTCGCGGCGAAGGCGCGGTAGAGGTTGGCGAAGGCCTCGATATAGCCCTCCGGATGCCCGGACGGCGTGCGCAGCAGCGCACCGGTGCGGGGGTCGAGGCCGGGACCGCCGGCGCGGATCACTTCGGCCGGGCGATCGAGCCAGCGCAGCGTCAACGTGTTCGGCTCCATCTGCGCCCATTCGAGCCCGCCCCGCTCGCCATGGATGCGCAGTTTCAGCCCGTTCTCCTCGCCCGCGGCGACCTGGCTCGCCTTGAGCAGCCCGCGCGCGCCATTGTCGAAGCGCAGCAGCGCACCGACGTCGTCGTCGAGCCGGCGGCCGGCGACGTGCGTGGCGAGATCGGCGGCAACCGCCTCGACCCGCAGCCCGGAGACATGCTCGGCGAGCTGGAAGGCGTGGGTGCCGATATCGCCGAGGCAGCCGCCGGGACCGGCCTGCGCGGGATCGGTGCGCCATGCCGCCTGTTTGTTGCCCTCGCCGTCGATCGGCAGGCTGAGCCAGCCCTGCAGATATTCGACCTGCACCAGCCGGATCGCGCCGAGGTCGCCGCGCGCGACGCGGATCCGCGCCTCCTCCACCAGCGGATAGCCGCTATAGGTGAAGGCGAGCGCGAACCGGCGCCCGCTCGCCCGGGCGGCGGCGGCGATCGCGCGCGCCTCGTCGCTGCTGATCGCCATCGGCTTTTCGCAGAAGACGTGGAACCCCGCCTCCAGCGCGGCGATCGCCATCGGCGCGTGCAGGTGATTGGGGGTGACGATGGCGAGCGCATCGATCCGCTCGTCCGCGGGCAGCGCGGCCTCGCCGGCGATCAGCGCGTCGATCGAGGCATAAGCGCGCGCCGGGTCGAGGCCGAGCGCGGCGCCGCTGCGCCGGCTGCGATCGGCATCGGTGCTGAATGCACCCGCGACCAGCCGCCAGTCGCCGTCGAGCGCCGCCGCCTTGCGGTGGATGGCGCCGATGAACGCACCCTCGCCACCGCCGGCCATGCCGAGCCGCAGCGGATGCCGCGTCGCCGTCATGCCGGGTCCCCGGGCAGGCCGAGGATCGCGCGGATCGCCGCGCGGTCGATGCCGCTTGCGGCGAAATCGTCGAACGGATGGTCGGTCAGCCGGATGATGTGATCCCGGATGAAGGGCGCGCCCTCGCGTGCGCCGTCGTCACTGCGTTTCAGCGCGCACTCCCATTCGAGCACGGCCCAACCCTGATAGCCATATTGCGCCAACTTACTGAAGATAGGCGTGAAATCAACATGCCCATCGCCCAGTGAGCGGAACCGGCCGGCGCGATCGACCCAATTTTCATAACCGCCATAGACGCCCGACCGGCCGGTCGGGTTGAATTCGGCATCCTTGACGTGGAAGCAGGAAATCCGGTCGTGATAGCGGTCGATGAAGTCGAGATAGTCGAGCTGTTGCAGCACGAAATGCGACGGGTCGAACAGCAGGCGCGCGCGCGGATGGCCGCCGACCGCGGCGAGGAAGCGTTCCCAGGTCGCGCCGTCGTGTACGTCCTCGCCGGGATGGACCTCGAACGCGCAATCAACGCCGGCGTCCTCGAACACGTCGAGGATCGGCAGCCAGCGGCGGGCGAGTTCGGCGAACGCCTCCTCGACCAGCCCGGCGGGGCGCTGCGGCCAGGGATAGACATAGGGCCAGGCGAGCGCGCCAGAGAAGGTCGCATGCGCCTTGAGGCCCAATCTGGCGCTGGCACGCGCGGCGAGCGTGACCTGCTCGACCGCCCAGCGCTGGCGCTCGGCGGGCCTGCCGTGCACCTCGGGCGGGGCGAAGCCGTCGAACAGCGCGTCATAGGCCGGGTGCACCGCGACCAATTGCCCCTGCAAATGCGTCGACAATTCGGTGATCGCGATATCGTGCTGCGCGAGCATGCCGGTCAGGTCGTCGCAATAGGTCTGGCTCTCCGCCGCCTGACGCAGGTCGATCAGCCGCGAATCGCACGGGATCTGGACGCCGGCATAGCCGAGGCCCGACGCCCAGCGTGCGAGATTCTCCAGCGTGTCGAACGGCGGCGCATCGCCCAGGAACTGCGCCAGAAAGATGCCCGGCCCCTGCATCGCGGTCACGCCGTCACTCCCTTGCGATCGTCCCGGAAAGTCAGCTGGAACAGCAGCGCGATCAGCGCCGCCGCGATCGCGGGATACCACCACATCGCATGCCAGTCGGCGATCGTCGGGTTGGCGGGCAGTTGCGCATAGAGCGCCGCGCCGATCTGCGACCCCAGCAGCATGCCGACGCCATAGGTGAACAGCGTCAGCATGCCCTGCGCCTGCGCGTTCACCCCCTTGGGCGTGGCGATCGTGCCGGTGTAGATCGCGCCCGCGACGAAGAAGAAATCGTAGCAGACGCCGTGCAGCGCGACGCCGAGATAGACCGCCCACAGCCCCGCACCGCCGTCGCCGATCGCGAACAGGGCATAGCGCAGCGCCCAGGCGGCCATGCCGACCAGCAGCAGCGGCTTCACCCCGAAGCGACGATAGAGCCACGGCATCGAGAACATGAACACCAATTCGGACATCTGGCCGATCGCCAGCGTGCCGCCGACGTTGCTGATCCCCGCCGCGCCGACATAGGGCGAGGCATAGGCATAATACATCGCCAGCGGGATCGAGATCAGCGTCGCGCACAGGATGAAGATCAGGAACGACCGCTGCCGCATCAGCCCGAACGCCTCGACGCACAGCACCTGCCGCAGGACGCTTTCGTCGCGCGGCGCGTCGGCGGCGACGTTGGGCAGGGTGAAGCTGTAGAGGCCGAGCGCGACCGAGACGACGGCCGCGACCTGGAAGATCGCCGGGCTGGCGGACAGGCCCGCCCAGCCGACGATCAGCCCCGCGGCGATCCAGCCCAGCGTGCCGAAGGCGCGGACGAAGGGGAAATTGTCGGTCCGCTCGCCGAAGCTCTTGAGCGCGATCGTGTTGGCGAGGCCGACGGTCGGCATGTAGAGGATCATATAGCCGAGCAGCAGCCAGACGAAGGTCGCGCCATGTTCCGGCGTCACCAGCGCGGGCAGCGCGAACAGGATGGCGCCGCCGACCAGATGCAGGATCACCATCAGCATGCGCGGCGCGACATAGCGGGCGGCGGCCATGCCGAGCAGGAACGATCCGACGATCGAGGCGATCGGCCCGACCGAAAAGGCGTTGCCGATCAGGCTGCCGATACCGACCGTCTGCATCACGAGGCCGAGCGTGACGTTCCACGCGCCCCAGACGAAGAATTGCATGAACATCAGCGCGCTGAGCCGGCCGGTCAGCCAGCCATCGGCGCCCGTCGCGGCCCCGGTTCCGTCCGTGTTCGCAGCACCTTGCGCTATGGCCATCGCCATCCCCTCCATCGCAGTTTGCCTGCTTGACGGGGATCAGGCTAGGCAGGTCGTCCGACGATGTAAAGGATTACATACGATCTCGATCGACAGCGCCACCGTCCCGATCCATGACCGCGCGATGCCGACGATCATCGACGTCGCCGCCCGGGCGGGCGTGTCCACCGCGACCGTGTCGCGCGTGCTCAGCCAGCCCGATCGCGTCGCCGAATCGACCCGCCACCGGGTGCTGGAGGCGGTGCGCGCGCTCGGCTACCGCCCCAATGTCGCGGCGCGGACGCTGCGCACCCTGCGCGCCGCCAAGATCCTGCTGACCGTGCCCGACATCTCCAACCCGTTCTTCGCCAGCGTCATCCGCGGCGCGGAGGAGGCGGCGCGCGATGCCGGCTATGCGGTGGTGGTCGGCGATACCCGGCACGATCCGGAGGTCGAGGATCAATATGCCGAGATGCTGTCGCGGCGCGAGGTCGACGGGCTGATCTTCCTCGGCCATCGCCTGCCGACCAGCCTCGCGCCGCTGCTCGCGCAGCAGGGCGCTGCCGCGCCGATCGTCAACGGCTGCGAATACAGCCCCGACATCGGCGTGCCGAGCGTCCATATCGACAATGCGGCGGCGAGCGCGGCGATGGTCGATCATCTGGTCGCGCTGGGGCATCGCGCGATCGGCCTCGTCACCGGCCCGGCGATCAGTCCGATCAGCCGCGACCGCCTCGCGGGGGCGATGGCGGCGGGGCAGCGGGCCGGGCTGGCGGAGCAAGTGGTGGTGCGGACCGGCGACTATTCGGCACGGTCGGGATTCGAGCAGGCGGCGGCGCTGCTCGATGCGGGGGTCACCGCGCTGTTCTGCTTCAGCGACGAGATGGCGCTGGGGGCGATCGCCGCGGTCGCGGCGCGCGGGCTGTCCTGCCCCGGCGACATCTCCGTGGCGGGGTTCGACGACCTGCCGCTCGCCCGCTTTTTCCAGCCGCCGCTGACCACCATCGCCCAGCCCAAGGCGATGATCGGCCGCCGCACCGTCGAACTGCTCGTCGCCATCCTGCGCAACGTCGACGGTCCGAGCCGCCACATCACGCTCGACCACGAGCTGGTCGTACGCGGCAGCACCGCGCGGGTGCGCTGACGGAAGGGGCGGGGGCGTCAGCCCGGGGTGTGCAGGCCGTCGACCAGGGTGTCGATCAGCCGGGCGACGCTCGCCTGCCAGCCGGGCTGGTCGCGCAGCATGCACATGCCGACGACGGCGAGCAGCAATTCCTCGCCGCGAATGTCCGGCCGGATTCGGCCGGTGCTTACCGCGCGGTCGAGCTGCGCGTCGAGCGCACCGGTCAGCGATCCCGTCCAGCGCGCCGAGATCGCCGACGTCGTGTCGGCGGCCAGTGCGAAGGCGGCGATCATCCCCTTCTTGGTCGCGACCATGTCGACCATCGCGTGCAGCCAGTGGCGCAGGTCCGCGACCGGATCGCCGCTGTCGGTCGCCGCATCGGCCAGCGCGACCAGCTGCTCGATATCGCGGCGATAGACCGCCTCGTACAGCGCCTCACGCGTCGGGAAATGGCGGTAGAGCGTGCCGATGCCGAACCCCGCCTCGCGCACCACGGCGTCGAGGCTGGCGGCGGCGCCGTCCCGCGCGAACACGGCCTTGGCGGCGGTCACCAGCGTCTCGCGATTGCGCGTCGCATCGGCTCTGGTCCGGCGTGTCGGGCGTGTCGGCGCGGTTTCCATCCCTGATCCGTCGCACCCCCTTGAAAAGCAGCGTTGAAAAGCGGAGGCATCCTCCGTATAAGCGGCTTCGGCATCCTTGCTATCATAACTCGATCGGAGTCGCGGCATGACTTTCTCCATCGGCCTGACGATCAACCAGCAGCATCACGCGATCACGCTCGACGACCCGCGCGTCACCTTGCTCGACCTCGTGCGCGAGCGGCTGCACCTGACCGGCACCAAGAAGGGCTGCGACCGTGGGCAGTGCGGTGCCTGCACGATGCTGGTCGACGGGCGGCGGATCAACGCCTGTCTCGCGCTGGCGCTCAGCCATGACGGCGCCGAGGTGCTGACGATCGAGGGCGTCGCCGACGGCGATACGCTGCACCCGGTGCAGCAGGCGTTCATCGCGCATGACGGCTTCCAGTGCGGCTTCTGCACGCCCGGCCAGATCATGAGCGCGATCGGCCTGATCACCGAGGGGCAGGCGGGCGACGACCCCGAGCGGGTGCGCGAGGGGATGAGCGGCAACCTGTGCCGTTGCGGCGCCTACAAGGGCATCACCGAGGCGGTCTGCACCGCGCAACGCGCGATGGCGGCGGGAGAGGTCGCATGAACCGGTTCGACTATCATCGCCCGACGAACGTCGCGGAGGCGGTCGCCGCCGGCAGCGCGGACGGCGCGGCCTATCTGGGGGCGGGGACCAACCTGCTCGACCTGATGAAGGGCGGGGTGACGCAGCCGGTGCGGCTGGTCGACCTGACCCGGCTGCCCGGACTCGACGGGATCGAGACGCTGGCCAATGGCGACGTCAGGATCGGTGCGCTGGTTCGCAACAGCACGCTCGCCTTCGATCCCGGCTTCGCCGCGCGCTTCCCGGCGGTGGCCGAGGCGCTGCTGTCGGGGGCGTCGCCGCAGCTGCGCAACGCCGCGACGGTCGGCGGCAACCTGCTGCAACGCACCCGCTGCGCCTATTTCTACGACACCGCCAGCGCCTGCAACCGGCGCGTGCCGGGATCGGGCTGCGACGCGCGCGACGGCGAGAACCGGCTGCACGCCGTGCTCGGCTGGAGCGAGCGGTGCATCGCGACGCATCCCTCCGACTTCTGCGTGCCGCTGGTCGCGCTCGACGCGATCGTCGAGGTCGAGGGCGTCGACGGCCGCCGCGACGTGCCGCTCGCCGGATTGCACCACCTGCCCGGCGACACGCCGCATGTCGAAACCGCCCTCATGCCCGGCGAGTTGATCGTCGCGATCCGGCTGCCCGCGGCGGCGGGCGCGTTCGCCGCGCACCAGCGCTACATCAAGGTGCGCGAGCGGACCTCCTATGCCTTCGCGGTCGTCTCGGCGGCGGCGGCGCTCGACATCGCCGATGGCCGCATCCGCGCCGGCCGGCTGGCGCTGGGCGGGGTCGCGGCCAGACCATGGCGCGCCGCGGCGGCCGAGGCATTGCTCGCCGGCGAGGCGCCGACCCGCGCGACCTTCGAACGCGCGGCGGAGGTGGCGCTCGCCGATGCGCGCGCCTCCGGCGACAATGGCTATAAGATCGCACTCGCACGGCGGATCGCGGTGCGCGCGCTGATCCGCGCCGCGGCGGGCACGCCCGACCGCCTGCCGCCGTTACCCGCCTCGCCCTTCGCCGCCGCTGCCGGAGAAATCGATCATGGCTGACCTGACGCTGACGCCCGCTCCGCTCCACCGCCGCCACGGTTCCAACATCGGCCAGCCGCTGACCCGCGCCGAAGGCATGCTGAAGGTCACCGGCCGCGCGGCCTATGCCGCCGATGCGCACCCCGACGGCCTGCTGCACGCGGTGATGCGGGTCGCGACGATCGCCAATGGCCGCGTCACCGGCATGAACGTCGCCGCTGCACAGGCGCACCCCGGCGTCGTCGCGGTGATGACCCCCGCCAACCGCCCGCCGCTGGCGATGGACCCGGACGCGAAGGACCATCCCTTCATGTTCCGGCTCGACCTGCTGCAGAACGACCGCGTCCGCTATCCCGGACAGGCGATCGCGGTGGTGATCGCCGAGACGCTGGAGGCGGCGACCGAGGGCGCGGCGCTGCTGGCACCGACCTATGACGCGGAGGCGCCGCTGGTCGGCCTCGACGCCGCCGACCCGTTCGTGCCGCCGGTCGTCGGCGCGGGCGCCCCCGCCGCCGCGGCGACGGGGGACCTCGATGCCGGGCTGGCCGATGCCACGGTGCGGATCGCGGCGCGCTACGAGACGCCGGCGCAATATCACAACCCGATGGAGCCGCATGCGATCGTCGCCGCCTGGGACGGCGACACGCTGTCGATCGACATGCCGAGCCAGGGCATGGCGATGGCGCAGGGCCGCATCGCCGGGCTGTTCGGGATCGATCCCGCCGGCATCCATATCCGCAGCCCGTTCCTCGGCGGCGGCTTCGGATCGAAGGGAATGGTCGCCGGGCCGATGGTGCTCGGCATCCTCGCGGCGCGGCTGGTCGGCCGGCCGGTCAAGCTCGTGCTGCGCCGCGAGCATATGTACGGCGCGGTCAGCCACCGCGGCCAGACCCGGCAGGACCTGCGCATCGGCGCCGACGCGGACGGGCGGCTGACCGCGCTCGGCCATCACACCCGCACCGTGTCGAGCGTGTTCGACGATTTCTTCGAACCCTCGTCCAACACCAGCCAGTCGGTCTATGCGGCGGGCGCGATCGCGACCAGCCACGACGTCGTCCGCGTCCATTCGGGCACGCCCGGCTTCATGCGCGCCCCCGGCGAGGCGAGCGGATCGATCGCGCTCGAATGCGCGATCGACGAGGCCGCCTATGCCTGCGGGATGGACCCGCTCGCCTTCCGCCTCGCCAATTATGCCGAGGTCGATCCGCTCGACGGCAAGCCCTTTTCGTCGAAGGCGCTGCGCGAATGCTATGCGCAGGCCGCGGCGCGCTTCGGCTGGTCGGACCGGCCGTTGCAGCCGCGCACGATGCGCGATGCCGACGGGCTGCTGGTCGGCTGGGGCATGGGCACCGCGATCTTCCCGGCACTGATGTTCGAGGGCAACGCCCGCGCCGTCATCCGCGACGACGGGCGCGGGACGGTGGAGATCGGCGCGCACGACATGGGGCAGGGCGCGTGGACCGCGCTGGCGCAGATCGCCGCCGACAGCCTCGGGCTCGATCCGGCCGACACCGATTTCCGCTCGGGCAGTTCCGACCTGCCCGATGCCGGCATCGCCGGCGGATCGGGGCATACCGCGACCGCGGGCATGGCGATCCACGAAGCCGGCGCCGCGGTGATCGCCGCGCTCGCCGCGCTGGCGGTCGACCGGCCGGATTCGCCGCTCTACGGCGCGGGCAATGCCGGCGTGGTCGCGCGCGACGGGCATCTGTATCGCCGCGACGACGAGGGCCGCGGCGAAAGCTATGCCGCGATCCTGCGCCGTGCCGGCAAGACGGAGGTGGAGGGCAACGGCCATGCCGCCGCCGACCCGGCGAGCGAGGCCTATTCGAAGCATGCGCACGGCGCGGTCTTCGCCGAGGTGAAGGTCGATCCGGAGCTTGGTCAGGTGCGCGCGACGCGGCTGGTCGGCGCCTTCGCCGCGGGGCGGATCATCAATCCGCGCATGGTCGACAGCCAGCTGTACGGCGGCATGATCTGGGGCGTGTCGTTCGCGCTGCACGAGGCGGCGGTGGTCGATCCGCGCAGCGGCCGGGTGATGAACCCGAACCTCGGCGAATATCACGTGCCGGTGAACGCCGACGTGCCCTCGCTCGAATGCATCCAGGTTCCCGAGGAGGACGCCCACGTCAACGCGCTCGGGATCAAGGGCGTCGGCGAGATCGGCATCACCGGCAGCGCCGGCGCGGTCGCGAATGCGGTCTGGCACGCCACCGGGGTCCGCCCACGCCGCTTCCCGATCGCGATCGAGACACTGTTGTAAGGCGGCGTCGCGCGCGCCTCACCCTGTCGCCGCCACGCGCCTTTTTCCTCTCCCGGCGGGAGAGGAAAAAGATGGCGAAGCCGGCGAACGGGTGAGGGCCAGCGCGCAACGCCAGATCAACGCCCCGCCTTCGCCACCTCGACCGCATAGACATGCCCCGGTCCCCACATGTTCGACCGGAACACCAGCCATTTGCCGTCGGGGGTGAAGCTGGCGTTGGGCTCCGAGCGGTAATCGTGGGGGTTGAGGTCGACCAGCCGCTCCGCATCGAACGCGCCCGGGGTGATGAGGTCGGCGCTGTTGGCGGCATGGATGCCGGCGACGTCGGGAATCGCACGCGGGCGGAGCAGCTGGATATATTTGCCGTCGGGCGCGTGCGCCGCCATCTCGGGATCGCCGCCGTCGCTGGCGAACAGCGTCCCGTCGGGCGAACTGTTGAAATGCACTCCCCAGGCGTTGCGGTCGAGATGATACCAGCGCCGCCGCGCGGTCGCGACGTCATAGCCCGCCACCCAGAAATCCTCGCCGCGCGGGGTCTGCAGGTCATACCAGACGGTCTTGCCGTCCTTGCTCCACCATTCGTGGCCGGCGATCTCCATGTTCATCGTCCGCGTGTGGAGCCGCTTCGGCGTGTCCGGCCGGTCGACGCGCACCAGCCACAGCCGGTCGACGACATGCCAGTTGCCCTCGTGGCAATAGAGCAGGACGTTGGGATCGGTCGGCGAGAATTGCAGGTGGTTGAGCCAGTCGGTCGATGCGGTGATCGTCTTCCTCGCGCCGGTTCTGATATCGATCGTGAAGATCTCCATCGGGATGCGCTGCATCAGCCGGCGGTTGATCTGCACCTCGCGCCCCTCGGCATAGGTGAGTTTCTCGCCGTTGGGGCCACGCTCCGCGGCGGGATCGCGACTGGCCATGACGCTGCCCGGGTTGACGCCCGCGCCGGGGCCGTCGCCGGTGTTGCGCGCACCCGCGAACAGCGTTTCGTCCGCGTTGATCGTCGCGATCGAATAGCCGGGCTGGAGGTCGGCGATCCGGCGGCTTTTGCCGGTGGCGATGTCATAGCCCATGATCGCGCGCGGGCCCGTTCTGGCGCCGGCGCCGGCGGGGCCGTCGTGCCCCTGCGTCTGTTCCAGCGCGGTGAGGTAATAGACGGTGCCGGTGCGGTGGCCGACGAATTGCAGGCTGACCCGGCCCGGCACGATCAGCTTCGACGTCCAGCTCCTGAGGTCGAGCGCCATGATCCCGGCGGGCGAGCTATAGGCCATCCAGCGGCCGTCGGGGGTGTAGCTGTTGACGTTGAAGTAATTGCTGCTGCTGCCCGGCTGGTCGGAGATGCGGACGACGCGATGACCGGTGGTGCGGTCGATCCAGGTCCTGGGCGGCGTCGCCTGCATGTCCGGCTTCGCCGTCAGCACCGGCACCTGTTGCGCGGTGGCGGCGGTGCTCGCCATCAGGGCGGCGGCGGCAATCCATGGCATTGGCTTCACGGGCGATTCCTCTCGGGACGGACGTTCGACCTTGCGTGGTCGATTGATGCGACAGGTTCCACATCCTGACTGTAAGGTCCATCATTTATCGGGCATTCGATCGTGTTGGCGCCGCCGGACGATGCGCCTATCATCGCCGTCACAGATGGAGGTCCCGATGAAACTCAGTGCGCGCAACCAGATTCCGGGGACGGTCGTCGGCATCACGCCGGGGGCGGTGAACGGGACGATCAAGGTCGATATCGGGGGCGGCATCATCGTCACGTCGAGCATCACCGAAGAGGCGATCGCCGATCTGGCGCTGGCGGAGGGCGATCGCGTCACCGTCGTCGTCAAGGCGAGCGACGTACTGATCGGCAAATGAGGTGAAGGTCGGCGCGCTCAAGCTGAAGCTGCAGCTCGCCTGCGGCGATGCCTATGCGCTCGGCCCGGGCAAGGCCGACCTGCTCGATGCGATCCGGCGCGACGGCTCGATCTCCGCCGCCGGCCGCGCGCTCGGCATGAGCTACCGCCGCGCCTGGCTGCTCGTCGACGAGATGAACCGCTGTTTCGCCGAGCCCTTGGTCGAGACGCTGCGCGGGGGCGGGCGCGAACGCGGCGCACGGCTGACCGCGGCGGGCGCGTCGATGCTCGCCGCCTATCGCGAGCTGGAGGCGGCGATGGCGGACGTCGCCGACCATCCCGCCTATCGCCGCCTCGCCGCCGCGCTGCGCGACGTTCCCGCCGACCCTTCGTAAAATCCTGATTCCACGGGCTGTTCGCCTGTGTCCCGCTGTGTATACGAACGGATATAGAGATTCGCCGGCAGGGCGGGGCCGACTGACCGGACAGGGGGATTGAACGATGCGTTACGGAATCAGCCTTGCGGCGATGGTGCTGTGCCTGGGGTCGGCGCCCGCGATGGCGCAGACGCAGCGCGGGGCGGCGGACCCGGCCGCGACCGCGGACGACGAGGATAACGTCCCCGAGGTGTTGGTGACCGCGCGGCTGCGGTCCGAGAATGCGCAGACGATCCCGACCAGCCTGTCGGTCGTCGGCGGCGAGCTGCTCGACCGCAGCTATACGGTGAACACGCAGTGGCTGACGACGCTGATCCCCAGCCTCAACTACAGCTCGGCCAACCCACGCAACACCGCCTTCACCATCCGTGGCCTGGGATCGAGCGTCGTCGCGGTCAGCCAGTCGAACGACGGGCTGGAACCGGGCGTCGGCTTCTACGTCGACCAGGTCTATCACGCCCGCCCCGCGACCGCGGCGTTCGACTTCGCCGACGTCGAGCGGATCGAGGAATTGCGCGGGCCGCAGGGGACGCTGTTCGGCAAGAACACCACCGCGGGGGCGATCGCCATCACCACCCGCGAACCGGTCTTCACGCGCGAGGGGTTCGCCGAACTGTCCTATGGCAGCCGCGATTTCCTGCAGGCGCGCGGCTGGGTGTCCGGCCCGATCACCGACAGCATCGCCTATCGCGTGTCGGGCGTGTCGACCCGGCGCGACGGCGTGCTCGACAACGTCCGCACCGGGCGCGCGGCGAACACGCTCGGCACGCAGGCGGTGCGCGGGCAATTGCTGTTCCGGCCCGACGACGTCATCCGGATGCGGGTCAGCGCCGATTTCACCAATTTCCAGGCCTATTGCTGCACGCAGGTCTATTATGGCGCCTCCGCGAGCCGCCGCCCGGTCGCCCGCCAATATGCCGCGCTGGCGGCGGGGATCGGCTATCGCGTGCCGAGCACCGACCCCTATGACCGGCTGACCGATATCGACGGGCCGCTCGGTGCCGACACCAACGAGGGCGGGGTGAGCGCGATCACCGACGTGACGCTGCCGTTCGGCACGCTGACCTCGGTCACCGCATGGCGCTTCTGGAACTGGGATGCGGAGAACGACCGCGATTACATCGGCGTGCCGATCCAGCTGTCGCAGCACATCCCGTCGCGGCAGGACCAGTATAGCCAGGAGCTGCGGCTGGCATCGGACGGCGCCGGGCCGCTCGGCTATGTCGTCGGCCTCTACGGATTCCGCCAGCGGATCACCGGGCGGCCGATCAGCATCTATGGCCCCGCCGCGGCCTATTGGCTGATCGGGCCGACCACCGGGGCGAATGCGACGCCGGTGCCTGCGAACCTGCTCGACGGCTATGGCCAGGACGGGCGCACCGATTTCCGCACGCAGAGCTATGCCGCGTTCGGCGAGGTCAACTGGCGGATCGTGCCGGCGCTGACGCTGACCGGCGGCCTGCGCTACACGCATGAGGACAAGGACGGATCCTATGCGACGACCGTGGCGGGCGGGCCGGCGACGACCAACGCCGCGCTGGTCAACGCCAGATTGTCGATCCTGCGCCCGCAAAGCTATACCGCGCGCGACAGCGACGGCAGCCTGTCGGGCCGCGGCAACGTCGCCTGGGCGATCAGCGACGACGTGCTCGCCTATGCCTCCTATGCGCGCGGGTTCAAATCGGGCGGAATCAACATGTCCGGCCTGCCGCTCGACAACCAGAATCGCCCGGCGCTCGCCACCGCGGTGGTCCGTCCCGAACGCAACACGACCTATGAAATCGGCCTGAAGACGCAGGCGTGGAACCGCCGCCTCGTCTTCAACATCGACGGCTATCTGACGAAGGTCCGCGATTTCCAGGCGACCCTGGTCGATTCCAGCCAGACCGTCGCATTGCGCGGTTATCTGTCGAACATCCCGCAGGTGACGGTGAAGGGGATCGAGGCGGATGCCACCGCGGTGCCGGTGCGCGGCCTGTCGCTGCGCGCCGGCCTCGCATATGCCGACGGGGAATACAGCCGTTATCCGGCGGGCCCGTGCCCGCTCGAGGTGCAGACCGCGACGACGGCGGCGTGCGACCTCAGCGGCCGGCGGCTCGCCTCGCTGCCGCGCTTCGCGGTCACCGGCGGCGTCGATTACGTCCGCCCGGTCGGCGGCGGCGCGGTCTTCGTCCATGTCGATACCGCCTCGCGCAGCGGCTTCAACGGCGATCCCAGCCTGTCGCGCGCGACCTATATCCGCGGTTACAACCTCACCAATGCCAATATCGGCTATCGCTTCGCCGACGGCATGGAAGTGGCGGTGTTCGCGCGCAATCTGCTCGATGCCGATTATATCCAGAACGTCACCGTGCAGGCCGGCAATTCCGGGCTGATCCTCGCGACGCCCAGCGACCCGCGCACCGTCGGACTGACGTTGCGATTCCATATGATGGGAGCGTAGAACAGATAATGACTTGACCGGCTGGCGCAGTCGCATAGCCTCCCGCGATTGGAGAGGAATGCCAGCATGTTCGACCATCACGCCCGGCGGGTCCGCGCCGCAGCCTTCGTCACGGCGGCGAGCGTCGCACTGGCGGCGACGCCCGCCATCGCGCAGGCCCCCGCCGCCGGAATCGCGACCCGGCAGGTGCCGGCGTCGTGGATCGACCCGACCACCGGCCGGCAGATCGTCCGCATCGACGCGACGCCGGGCAATTACGCGCTCTATTTCAACTACAATCCGTTCACCCCGCAGGGCGATCTGATGATCTATCTGACGCCGGAGGGGATCCGGGTGGTCGACCTCGCGACATGGCGGACGCGGCTGGTGCTGCGCGCGAAGGTCGACCGGCTGCTGTTCGCCGGACCGCGCAGCCGCAGCGCCTATTACACCGTGCGCGACGTCGCGGTCGACGACGGCGGGCCGTTTCAGGTGTGGCGCGTCGACCTCGACAGCGGCGCGACGCGCAAGATCGCCGATGCCCCGGGCGGGCGGATCGAGGCGATCAACGCCGACGAGACGCTGCTGGCGGGCGAGCGCGAGTTGCAACCGCCGCCGCCGACGATCGCCGCGCAGGGCCGGCGCGATCCGAAGACGGGCGCGCCGACCTATGCCGGCACCGGTCCGGACGGCAAGCCCTTGTCCTTCGCCGCCGCCAAGGGGCAGTGGATGGCGGCGCGCCTCGCCGCGCGGGTGCCGATGGAGATGTATAGCATCGCCATCGCCGACGGCCGGCGGCGGACGATCCATCGCGCCACCGACTGGCTGAACCACGTCCAGTTCTCGCCGACCGACCCCGGGCTGCTGATGTTCTGCCACGAAGGGCCATGGGACAAGGTCGACCGCATCTGGACGATCCGCACGAACGGCAAGGGGCTGACCAGGGTCCACACCCGCACCATGGCGGGGGAGATCGCCGGCCACGAATTCTGGAGCAGCGACGGGCACACGATCTGGTACGATCTGCGCACGCCGGCGAAGGAGGGCGTGGGCTGGCTGACGGGCTACGACGTCGCGAGCGGCGCGCGTACGCGGCTGGCGATCGCCGGGGACCAGAGCTCGTACCACTTCACCCAGTCGCCCGACCGGACCGTATTCGCCGGCGATGGCGGCAATGCCGGCAAGTGGATCAGCCTGTTCACGCCCCGGGCGACGGCGACGCCGCAGCCGGGCCTGATCGCGCCCGGCGTGCTCGAGACGACGCGGCTCGCCAACCTCGCGACGCACGACTACACGCTCGAGCCGAACCAGCATTTCACGCCCGACGGCAAATGGATCGTCTATCGCACCAATCTGGAGGGCGCGCCGGCGATCTATGCGGTGTCGACCGGGCGCTAGCCGAGCACGACGCCCGCCGCCGCGAACCGCGCCTCCGTCACGTCCGCGGTGGTGCGGCCGTCGCCCAGCGGCAGGGCGATGGCGCGGGTGAGGTCCTTCAGCACGATCGCCTCGAACCCGTGTTCGGCGGCGTCGAGCGCCGACCAGCCGACGCAATAGTCGTAGGCGAGGCCGACCAGCACGCAGCGCGTCACGCCGACGTCGCGCAGGAAGCCGGCAAGCCCGGTCGGCGTGGTGCGGTCGTTCTCGCGAAAGGCGGAATAGCTGTCGATCGCCGGGTCGGCCCCCTTGCGCAGGATCATGCCGGCGCGCGCCACCGCACCGGCAACGGCGGGGTGGAATTCGGCGCCATGGCTGCCCTGCACGCAATGGTCGGGCCACAGCGTCTGCGCGCCATAGGGCATGGTGACGGTGGCAAAGGGCAGGGCGCCCGCATGGCTGCTCGCGAACGAGCTGTGGCCGGCGGGGTGCCAGTCCTGCGTGACGACGACATGCGCGAACCGGCCGGCGAGATCGGCAATGCGGCCCATGATCGCGTCGCCGTCGGTTACGGCGAGCGCGCCGCCGGAACAGAAATCGTTCTGCGGATCGATGACGAGCAAGGCGTCGTTGGCGTGCGGCAGGAAGCGGGACATGCCCGCTTATCGCCCGCGGCGGCGCGCGGCGAAAGCCCCGGCCGCGCTGAAACGCGACCGGGGCTGCCGGATCAGCGGGGCGCCGTCCCGGTCGGGGCGGGAGCCGGCGCATTCGCAGCGGGCGGCGTCGCGCGGCCATCCGCAGGCGGGGGCGGCGGTGCGCGATCCGGACCGGCGCCCGGAGGCGGCGGCGGGCCGTCCCCGCGCGGACCACCAGGGCCCCCGGGACCACCGCGGCCATGCGGTCCGTGCGGGCCATGCGCCGGGCCGACTTCGCGGACCTGACCCGCGGGGTCGACGAGGAAGCGGGCGCGCAGCTGGCCGTCGTCGTAGCGGCCCTGCACCATCACCGCATTGCCCCTGGCGATGCTGCCGGTGGCATTGCGGCCGGCGTCGACCATCGCCCGGCCGGTGCCGTCCTGCACGACGAAGCGGTCGCCGAACACCTCGGCGACGCGGCCGCGGACGGTGACGATGCCGTCGCTGGATCCCAGCTTCGCGATCGGCGTCGCAATCGTCGGCGCCATCTCGATCGAGGGGCGGGTCAGCGCCACCGCGCCGGCGCCGCCGGCCGCGCCGACCGCGACCATGGCCGCCGCGCCGAGTGCGAGGCGCTGGCGGTGTCCGAGTGTCATTCTAGCCATCGAGTCTCTCCATTTGGTGTGTCGATGACGGCGTTCTAGGACAATGCGTCCGACCCCCGCTGAACCGCGCGGTTCAGGTTCGGTTTAGGGACACGGGATACCGGCAGCCGATGCGCATCTTGCTAGTGGAAGACGACAGCGAACTGGGACCGGGCATCGCGCGGGCGCTCCGCGCGGAGCATTTCGCGGTCGACCTCGTCGCCGACGGGATCGATGCTGCGCACCTGGGCGAGACGGAGGCCTATGACGCCGCGGTGCTCGACCTCGGGCTGGCGGGAAAGGACGGGATCACCGTGCTGAAGGAATGGCGCGCCGCGGGCCGCACGCTGCCGGTGCTGATCCTGACCGCGCGCGACGGCTGGTCGGACAAGGTGATGGGATTCAAGGCGGGAGCGGACGATTATCTCGTCAAGCCGTTCCGGCTGGAGGAACTGGTGATGCGGCTGCGCGCGCTGGTCCGCCGCGCTGCAGGCCATGCGCAGCCGGTCCTCGCCTGCGGGCGGCTGTCGTTCGACACCCAGATCGGCCATTTCGAACTCGACGGCCTGCCGCTCAGGCTGACCGCGTTCGAATGGCGGGTGCTGTCGGCGCTGATGTTGCGCCGCGACGCGGTGATCGAGCGACTCGACCTGCTCGAACGCGTCTACGAGGGCGATGCCGATGTCGATTCGAACAGCCTCGAGGTGATCGTCGGCCGGCTGCGCCGAAAGATCGGCGCGGAGATGATCGAAACGGTGCGCGGCCGCGGCTACCGGCTGACCTGCCCGTGACGACCCGCGCCATGCCCCGTGCCGTGCCCCGTTCGATTCAGGGCCGCATGCTGCTGCTGTCCGCGATCGCGATCCTCGCCGCGCTGGGGATCGCCGGCTGGGCGATCGGCGGCGTGCTGGAACGCGTCGTGACCGAGGGGATCGACCGCCGGCTGGATGCGGAGATCGCGCTGCTCGCCAGCGTCGTCGACCGCGACGGCCGCGTCGATCGCGCCGCGCTGGCGCAGCGGGCCGGCGCGCTCGAGAGCGCGCGTGGCTGGCGCTGGCGGATCGAGACGCCCACGGGCGCGATCGGGTCGGCGGACGTGCCGCTGGGCCGCGAAGGGCCGCATCCCCCCGGTCCCGGGCGGGAGGATACGCGTGGGCCGGAGGCGATCGACGGTCGCGATGCGCGCGGCCATGGTGTCCATGCGCGCCGGCTGGTGATGGGGCGGGTGACGCTGTTCGCCGCCGCACCGCGCGCGGTGATCGCGCGGCCGCTGCGCGATGCGCTGGTGCCGTTGGTCGCGGCGCTGGCGATCCTCGCCGCGCTGCTGGCGGCGGCGACCTGGGTGCAGTTGCGGCTCGGGCTGCGCCCGCTCGACCGGATGCGCACGCAGGTGGCGGCGATCCGGGCCGGGACGGCGTCGCGGATCGACGAGGACCAGCCGGTCGAGCTGCGCGGCCTCGCCGCCGAACTCAACGCGCTCGCCGCCGACCGCGAGGCGGCGCTGGCGACCGCGCGCCAGTCCGCGGCCAATCTGGCGCATGCGCTCAAGACGCCGGTGGCGACGCTGGCGCTCGCCCTGCGCGACGATCCGGCGAAGGCGGCGCAGGTCGACCGGATCGACGCGACGATCCGCCATCACCTGTCCCGCGCGCGCGCCGGGTCGGTCGACGTGCGCGCGAGCACGCCGCTCGCCCCCGCGGTCGCCGATCTGGTGCAGGCGATCGGCCGGCTGCATGCGGCGCGTGGCCTCGCCATCGGCACCGACGTCGCCGACGTCACCGCGGCGATGGACGCGCAGGATCTCGACGAGCTGCTCGGCAACCTGCTCGACAATGCCGCGCGCCATGCCGCGACCGGCGTGCGCGTCTCGGTGCAGCCGCAGGCGGATGCGCGCTGGTTCGATCTGGTCGTCGCCGACGACGGTCCGGGCATCCCCGCCGCCGAACGCGAACGGGTGACGCAGCCCGGCGTGCGGCTCGACGAACGCGGCGAGGGCCATGGCTTCGGCCTCGCCATCGTCCGCGAACTCGCCGAGTTGCACGGCGGCCGGCTGACGCTCGCCGAACGGCCCGGCGGCGGGCTGGCGGCGCGCGTCACCTTGCCCGCGCGGCACCAAATCGCTCCCGGTTCGTAACGCCTTTCGATCATCCGAAAGGCTTTCATGAGCAACCCCGCGTTATTCCAGCCCGTCTCCGTCGGGTCGCTGTCGCTGCGCAACCGCATCGTCATCGCGCCGATGTGCCAATATTCCGCCCAGAACGGCTGCATGACCGACTGGCATCTGATTCACCTTGGCCATCTCGCGCTGTCCGGCGCCGGCCTGCTGACGATCGAGGCGAGCGCGGTCGTGCCGGAAGGGCGGATCACCTATGCCGACGTCGGCCTGTGGGACGATGCGACCGAGGCGGCGATGGCGCGCGTCATCGAATCGATCCGGCGCCATTCCGACATGCCGATCGCGATCCAGCTGGCGCATGCCGGGCGCAAGGCATCGACCGACCTGCCGTGGAAGGGCGGCAAACAGATTGCGCCCACGCATGCCGACGGCTGGCAGACGGTCGCCCCCTCCGCGCAGCCCTTCGCCGAGGGCGAGAACGCCCCGGTCGCGCTCAACGCCGACGACCTAAAGGCGCTGTGCGACGCCTTCGCCGAATCGGCGCGGCGGGCGGCGCGGCTCGGCATCGACGCGGTGCAATTGCATGGGGCGCACGGCTATCTCCTGCACCAGTTCCTCTCGCCCCTCTCCAACCGGCGCGACGACGAGTATGGTGGCAGTCTCGACAATCGCATGCGCTTCCCGCTGGCGGTGTATGACGCCGTCCGTGCCGCCTTCCCGGCGGACCGGCCGGTGACGATGCGCGTGTCGGGCAGCGACTGGGTCGAGGGCGGCTGGGACGCCGACCAGACCGTCGCCTTCGCGCAGGCGCTGGAGGTACGCGGCTGCGCGGCGATCCACGTGTCGAGCGGCGGGCTCGACCCGCGGCAGGATATCCCGGTCGGGCCGAGCTATCAGGTGCCGCTGGCGCGCGCGGTCAAGCAGGGGTGCGGCCTGCCGGTGGTCGCGGTCGGTCTCATCACCGATTACGATCAGGCGGAGGCGATCGTCGGCACCGGTGATGCCGACATGATCGCGCTCGCCCGCACCATCCTCTACGATCCGCGCTGGCCGTGGCATGCCGCGGCGCATCTCGGCGCGCAGGTCAAGGCGCCGGACCAGTATCTCCGCTCGCAGCCACGCCAGTATCGCGACCTGTTCGACGTCTGACGGTCAATTGTCCGACTAGACGAATCCTGTTTGGCGTTGGATGAAGCGCGGCCACGACGAGAGGATGCCCGCATGACCGACCATGATGTCCGAACCCTGCTGCCCGTGCAGGCGATGCTGGGCGAGGGGCCGGTCTGGATCGGGCGCGATGCCGCTTTGTGGTTCGTCGACATCAAGAGCCGGCACATCCACCGCGTCGATCCGGCGACCGGCGCGGCGCGGCGCTGGGATGCGCCGGATCAGGTCGGCTGGGTGCTGCCGAGCGCCGACGGCGGCATGGTCGCGGGGCTGCGCACCGGGCTGCATCGCTTCGATCCCGCCGACGGCAGCTTCGCCGCACTCGCCCGGCCGGAGGGGGATCCCGCCGGCAACCGGCTCAACGATGCGGCGACCGATGGCGCGGGCCGGATCTGGTTCGGGACGATGGACGACGCCGAGCAGGAGGCGAGCGGGCGGCTGTATCGTTATGCCGACGGCGCGGTCGTCGACAGCGGCCTTGCGCCGGTGTGCATCACCAACGGCCCGGCGATTTTCGAAACGACGCTGTACCACACGGATACGCTCGCCCGGACGATCTGGCGCGCGACGATCCGCGACGACGGCACGCTCGGCGCGGCGGAACGGTTCGTCACGATCGAGGACGGCGCCGGCCATCCGGACGGGTCGGTCGTCGATGCCGATGGCTGCCTGTGGGTCGCGCTGTGGGGCGGCTGGGGCGTGCGGCGCTACGATCCCGCCGGCGTGCTGATGGGCAGGGTGGACCTGCCCGCGTCGAACATCACCAAGATCGCCTTTGGCGGCGAGGACCTGCGCACCGCCTTCGCGACCAGCGCGCGCAAGGGCCTCGACGCCGCGGCGCTGGCGGCGCAGCCCGAGGCGGGCAACGTCTTCGCCTTCGACCCCGGCGTCACCGGCCTTGCGGTGACGCCGGTCGCGCTGGCCTGAGCCGTTACTGCTCGCGCGTGCCGTCGACGCGGCGGGCGATGCCCCAGGCGTTGGCGTCGTCCAGCCCCGCGGGTAGCAGCGCCGGCGCGAGGTTCTGGAAGCAGACCGGGCGCAGGAAGCGCGCGATCGCCAGCGTGCCGACCGAGGTCGTACGCCCGTCGCTGGTCGCCGGGAACGGACCGCCATGGACCATCGCCGGTGCGACCTCGACCCCGGTCGGCCAGCCGTTGGCGAGGATGCGACCGACGCGGCGCGCGACGACCGGGACCAGCGCCGCGGCATCGGCTTCGTCGGCCGGGTCCATCTGCAGCGTCGCGGTCAGCTGGCCTTCCAGTCCCGCGACCACCGCCGCGATCTCGCCGATGTCGCGGCAGCGGACGACGACCGAGGACGATCCGAACACCTCGTGGCCGAGCGCGGTATCGGCGAGGAACGCCTGCGCATCCGTCTCGAACACCGCGCCCACCGCCTGGTTGACGCCCTCGCCGACCTTGCCGCGTGCCACGGTGCGTACCGCATCATGGCCGGCGAGCGCGTCGACGCCCTTCTCGAAGCTGGCATGGATGCCCGGCGACAGCATCGTCGCCGGCGCGGCCTCGGTCATCGCCGCGGCGGCGGCGGCGACGAACGCGTCGAGGTCGGGGCCGTCGATCGCCAGCACCAGCCCAGGGTTGGTGCAGAACTGGCCCGCGCCCATCGTCAGCGACGCGACGAACTCCTTGCCCAGCGCCTCGCCGCGCGCGGCGAGCGCGGCGGGGAAGAGGATGACCGGGTTGATGCTCGACATCTCGGCATAGACCGGGATCGGCTCGGGCCGTTCGGACGCGATGCGGACGAGCGCGAGACCGCCGGCGCGCGAGCCGGTGAAGCCGACCGCCTGGATGCGCGGATCGGCGACCAGCGCGCCGCCCAGCGCATTGGTCTCGCCGGGCAGATAGGAAAAGACGCCCGCGGGCAGGCCGGCGTCCGCCACCGCCTGCCGGATCGCGCGCGCGACCAGCTCGCCGGTACCGGGATGCGCCGGATGCCCCTTCACCACCACCGGGCAGCCGGCGGCGAGCGCCGAGGCGGTGTCGCCACCCGCCACCGAGAAGGCGAGCGGGAAGTTGGACGCGCCGAACACCGCGACCGGGCCGATCGCCAGGTTGATGCGGCGCAGGTCGGGCCGGGGCAGCGGCGCGCGGTCGGGCAGCGCCGGATCGATCGTCGCATCGAGGAAATCGCCCTGCCGCACGACGCCCGCGAACAGCCGAAGCTGGCCAACGGTGCGGCCGCGCTCGCCCTCCAGCCGGGCGCGGGGCAGGCCGCTCTCGCTCATCGCGCGCACGATCAGGTCGTCGCCGATCGCGAGGATGTTGGCGGCGATCGCCTCGAGGAAGGCGGCGCGTGCTTCGAGGTCGGTCGCGGCATAGGCGGGGAAGGCCGCCTCGGCGAGCGCGCACGCCTCGGCGACGGCATCGGTGCCGGCAGACGAGAAATCGGGGGAGAGCGTTTCGCCGGTCGCGGGATTGACCGCGGTGAACCGGTCGGTGGCCTGGCGTGCTTCGCCGCCGATCAGCAGGGCGCCGTCGATCATGGAAATACCTCTCGCGGAATGTCTGTTGGTAAATGTCGGACGAATACTAGGGACTGGCGCCGCTTACGACAATGGTAGCGTTATCCGGCGTCGCCGCGCGTCCGTCACTGGAGCCGTTTCGCCCGATCCGTGTTCGCGTCCGCGGCCTGCGGATCGAGGTCCCATATCGCTGCGACCTGCTCCACCGCCTTGCGCGCGATCGCGTCGAGCGGTTCGGGGCAATGCGCCTGCACGTCCCAATTGTGCCCGGACAGATCGTGCCGCAACAGTCCCTCGTCCGGTTCGGCGAGCGTCGGCAGCATGAACTCGATCCGCGCGCCCTGGCTGTCCATCGCCAGTCGCAGCGCCGCCTGGTTCAATTCGTCGCGCAGCGCCTCGGCGCTCAATCGGGGGCGGTTCATCACTGTGGTCGCGCCATGACGATATCGGGTCCCTGCCTGTCCGCCATCAACCGCGACGACGGCGCGATCGTTCCCGCGCCGATGCGGATCCGACCGTCGGCGCCGTTGCGGCGCGCGCGAAAACCGGCATGGAGGGCGGATGCGCTATCTCCCCCTCGTCGCCCTGATCCTCGCCAGTCCTGCCGTTGCCCAGACCACCGGCCCCGACATCGTCGTCACCGGCCGCGGCCTGCCCGCCTCGCCGGGCGAGCGCGCGTTCGACATCGTCACCATCGATCGCGACCGGTTGCAGGCGAACGCCAGCCAGCGGCTCGAAAGCGTGCTCGCCGACGTCGCCGGCCTTCAGCAGTTCCGCCGCTCGGACAGCCGCAGCGCGAATCCGACCAGCCAGGGCGTCACGCTGCGCGGCATCGGCGGCAATGCGTCGAGCCGCGCGCTGCTGATCCTCGACGGCGTGCCGCAGGCCGATCCGTTCGGCGGCTGGGTCGCGTTTCCGGCCTATGCCACCGGCCGCCTCGGGCAGGTGCGGGTGACGCGCGGCGGCGGCAGCGGCTATTTCGGGCCGGGGGCGCTCGCCGGTACGATACAGCTCGACAGTGCCACACCCGACCAACTGGCGCCGCTGGAGGCGAGCGCCTTCTACGGCAGCCGCGATTCGGTCGACGCGCAGGGATCCGCGGCGCTGGTACGCGAGGGCGGCTTCGCGACATTGTCGGCGGCCTATGCGCGCGGCGACGGCTTCGTGCCGACGGTGGCTTCCAGTCGCGGCCCGGTCGATCAGGCCGCGCCCTACGAACAGGCATCGGCCGCGTTGCGCACCGTGGTGACGATCGCCCCGGCCACCGAACTGCAAACCAACGTGAATGGCTTCACCGACCACCGCACCCGCGGCACCCCCTTCACCGCCAACCGGTCGCAGGGGGCGGACGCCAGCGTGCGACTGGTCGGGCGTGGGCGCTGGGGCTGGTCGGCGCTCGCCTATCTCCAGACCCGCGCCTTCGCGTCGGGCTTCGCCAGCGTCAACGCGGCGCGCACCACGGTCGCCCAGTCGCTGAACCAGTACAACACCCCCGCCACCGGCCTCGGCGCGCGGCTGGAGGTGCAGCCCCCGGTCGGCGGCGCGGTAGACCTGCGACTCGGCGCCGATGTGCGCGACGTGTCGGGCAAGACGCAGGAGCTGTTCACGTTCGTCAACGCCAGCCCGACCCGGCGGCGCGAGGCGGGCGGGTCGACCCGGACCAATGGCCTGTTCGCCGATGGCAGCGTCGCGCTGGGTACGCTGACGCTGACCGGCGCGGCGCGGGTCGACTGGTGGCGCATCGACGGCGGCTATCTCAGCGAACGGCCGATAGCGGGCGGCGCGGCGCTGACCGACAGTCGCTTCGCAGATCGCAACGGCAGCGCCTTCACCGGGCGGGTCGGCGCGGCATGGCAGCCGCTGGATGCGGTGACGCTGCGCGCGGCGGGCTATCGCGGCTGGCGGCTGCCGACGCTCAACGAACTCTATCGCCCGTTCCGCGTCGGCAACGACGTCACCGCAGCGAATGCGGCGCTGGCACCGGAGCGGCTGACCGGGATCGAGGGCGGGGTGACGCTGACCCCGTTCGCGGGCGCCAGCCTGGCGGCGACGCTGTTCCACAACCGGCTGGACGATGCGATCGCCAACGTGACGCTGTCGTCGACGCCGACCAGTGCGTCGCGCGTGCGCCGCAACCTCGATGCGATCCGGTCGACCGGAGTAGAGGTCGATGCCGCGTACCGGTTCGGCGCGTTTTCCGCGCTGGCCTCTTGGAGCCATGTCGATGCGCGGGTGAAGGCGTCGGGCGCGGCGGCGACGCTCGACCACCTGCGCCCGGCGCAAACGCCGCGCGACGCGGTGTCGGGCACGCTCGGCTGGCGGCAGGACGCGGCGGCCCTGTCGGCGACGCTGCGCCACGTCGCGCGCCAGTTCGACGACGACCAGAACAGCCGCAGCCTCGCCCCCGCGACGACGCTGGACGGCTTTGCCGCGCTGCCCGTGACGCGCGCCCTGACGATCGAGGCACGCGCCGAGAACGTCCTCGACGCCCGGGTCGAGGCGGGGATCAGCGGCGCCAACGTCGTCGAACGCGCCGCGCCGCGGACCCTGTGGATCGGCGTACGGGCGAGGATCGGCTGAGCGCGCTCGGTTTGATCGGACGGACGCGATGGCCGGTTCCGATGGGATGGCATTAGCGGGCTGCCTTGCCGCACGCCAAGATCTCCGCGTCTTCGTCCGCCTGCCCTCATGCGCTTCGAATTGAATGTCGCTCTGGACCGGGACGGAATCGACGTTCCGAATTTCGAGGTCGCAGCAGGCGCCACAGGCACTCCGTCGCCCCGGACTTGTTCCGGAATCTATCGGTCCGAGGACTAAATCCTGTAGCGGGTGCTGCACGGTCGATGCCGGAACCTGGCTGATTCCACTTCGGTTGGGGGTCGTGAGAAGCAGAGAATCGGGTTCACTCGAATGCGGGCCGGTGTTGCGCCCGCCGGATCAGCGGCTCTCCCCATCCAGCCATGGAAATGACAGGGTGACGCCGCCGCAAATCTTACGCCTCCGCGTTCTTCGCGCCTCCGCGCGAAACATACCTCGTTTACGGAAGCGCTTCCATGGGAGTTCAAGCGGGACTGATATCCGGTGTCGTAAAGTCGCGAGGGGTTCAAAAATCGCATCCTCACCTCTAGCTTGTTTCGGGGGCTATCGGTCTGCAGACCAAATGCTGTCGAGGGTGCGGCTCGATGGATGCCGGGACGAGTCCGGCATGACGGCCGCGTGCCCATGGCAGGGCGACGATGCCGCACGCGATCCACCTCCGCGTCTCCGCGTCTTCGCGTGGTCACATGTCTTCGCCCGCCCAGCCTGAGCCGCATGGTCACCCGCGCCCGCCAGAGCGCTTGCCATCCTTCGCCGGGTGAGGAACACACGCCGCCGTGGTCTTCCGTTTCTGTCTGCCCCTCGCGCTGATGACGCTTGCCGCCTGTGCGGCGCCGCCGCGGCAGGGGGGTATCGTCTCGACCAATCCGTGTGCCGATGCGATCCTCGCGACGATCGCGCCCGACCGGCTGGCGGCGATCAGCCAATATTCGCACGATCCCGGCGCGACCTCGCTGCCGCTCGCCGTCGCGCGGCGCTATCCGGCGGTGGCGGGAACGGCGGAGGAGGTGATCGCGCGCCACCCCGATCTGGTCGTCACCGACATCTTCGCCCCCGCCGCGACGCGCGAGGCCTATGCCCGCGCCGGCCTGACGGTGCTGACGCTCGACGCCCCCGCGACGATCGCGGCGAGCGAGGCGCAGGTGATCGCCATCGCGAAGGCCGCCGGGGTGCCCGCGCGCGGCGCGGCGCTGGTCCGCGCGATCGAGACCGCAGTGCAGCCAGCGCGTGGAGCCAGGCCGCCGGTGCTGCTGTTCATCGCCGGCGATCTCGCCAATGGCGGCGGCACCTTGCTCGACGATCTGCTTGCCCGGGCCGGGCTGCGCAACGCCGCCGCCGATTACGGGCTCGCCTTCACCGGCACGCTGCCGATCGAGACGATCGCGGCGCATCCGCCGCGTGCGGTCCTCAGCGACGGCGACGGCCGCACCGCCGATCTGCGCCGTCGCATCCTGGCGCGTAGCGGCGCGGCGACGGTCGAGGTCGCCTTTCCGCACGAACTGATGAATTGCGGCGGGCCGGCGATCGTGCCGGCGCTGCGCCGGCTGACCGCGATCCGCACGGCGCTGACGTCGTGAACCGTCCGCTTCGCCTTGTCCTCCTCGCCGCGCTGGTCGTGATCGGGTTCGCGCTGTCGCTGGCGGCGGGCAAGCAATGGCTGCCATGGGGCGATCCGGCCGCCACCGCGATCTTCGTCGAACTGCGCCTGCCGCGCGCGGTGCTCGGCCTGCTGCTCGGCGCATTCCTCGGGCTGAACGGGGCGGTGCTGCAGGGCTTCCTGCGCAATCCGCTCGCCGATCCGGCGGTGGTCGGCGTCTCGTCCTGCGCCGCCTTCGGTGCGGTCGCCGCGATCCTCTATGCCGGTGCGACCAGCCTCGGCCTGTTCGGTGCGGCGATGGCGGGGGCGCTGGCGGCGATGGCGTTGCTGGTCGCGCTGACCTGGCGTGGCGCGGACGCGGTGACGTTCGTGCTCGCCGGCACCGTGCTGTCGAGCCTTGCCGGCGCGCTCACCGCCTTCCTCATCGCGATCGCACCCAATCCCTATGCGGTGGCAGGCGTGATCGACTGGCTGATGGGCGCGCTGACCGACCGCGGCCTCGCCGACCTCGCCCGCGCCGCGCCGTTCCTGATCGCCGGCGGCGTGTTGCTCGCGTTCGCCGGGCCGGGGCTCGACGCGCTGACGCTGGGCGAGGATGCGGCGCGCTCGCTCGGGGTGCGCATCGGGCGGGTACAGGCGCTGGTCGTGCTCGGTACCGGGCTCGGCGTCGGCGCGGGCGTCGCGGCGACGGGGGTGATCGGCTTCGTCGGGCTGGTCGTGCCGCATATGCTGCGACCGCTGTTCGGTCATCGTCCGTCCGCGCTGCTGTGGCCGAGCGCGCTCGGCGGGGCGGCGCTGGTGCTGCTGGCCGACAGCCTGTGCCGTCTCGCGCCCGGGGCGAGCGAGGTGCGGCTGGGCGTGGCGATGGCATTGCTCGGCGCGCCTTTCTTCCTCGCCCTCTTGCTCCGTCACCGGAACCGCGCGTGGATCTGATCGCGCAGGATCTGGCGGTCGCGCTCGGCGGGCGGCGGGTGCTGGAGGGCGTGGCGGCGACGTTGCGACCGGGGCGGGTGACCGCGATCCTCGGGCCGAACGGCGCCGGCAAGAGCAGCCTGCTGCGCGCGCTTGCCGGCCTGATCGCCCCCGCTGCGGGTCGGGTGACGATCGGCGGGCGCGATGTCGCCGCTTTGTCCGATGGCGAGCGCGCGCGGCGGATCGGCTATCTGCCGCAGGCGGCAGCGGTGCATTGGAACGTCACCGTGCACGAAGTCGTGGCGCTCGGCCGCGTGCCGTATCGCACGCCCTTCGCCGCTCCGTCCGCACAGGACCGCACGGCCATCGCCGCTGCGCTCGCCGCGACCGACACCGCGGCGCTGGTCGACCGGCGTATCTCCGACCTGTCCGGTGGCGAGCGGGCGCGGGTGCTGCTGGCGCGCGTGCTGGCGGGGGAACCCGACTGGCTGCTCGCCGACGAACCGCTCGCCAGCCTCGACCCCGCGCATCAGGTCGACATCCTCGACCGCCTCCGCGACGTCGCGCAGCAGGGCCGCGGCGTATTGCTGATCCTCCACGACATGGCGCAAGCCGCACGAGCCGCCGACGATGTGCTCCTGCTGAAGCAGGGGCGGCTGGTCGCGGCGGGCGCGACCGCAGCGGTGCTGACCCCCGATCGCGTCGCCGACGTGTTCGACGTCCACGTCGCGCGGCTGCCGGGTAGCGCGATGATGATACCGATCGGCCGCATCGCGCGCTGAGCCGTCCGCTCGGGCATCGACGTAGGACGGCGGCGGCCTTATGCGCGGGCAGGTGACCGCTCCGCATCGCCTTCGTATCGACACCGCCGCCTTGACCGACAATTGGCGCGCGCTGGCTCGCCTCAGCGGCACCGCAGCCTGTGGCGCGGCGATCAAGGCCGACGGTTACGGCCTCGGCGCGACCGGGGTCGCCCGCCACCTTGCTGCCGCCGGGTGCCGCGATTTCTTCGTCGCCACCTGGGCGGAGGCCGAACGCCTGGCCCCCCTCCGCCTGCCGCTGTCGGTGCTGCACGGCGTCCGCGCGGAGGACATGCCGCTGGCCCTCGCCGGCATCGCGCGCCCGGTGCTCAATACCGATGCGCAGGTCGCGCGCTGGCGGGCGGCGGGCGGCGGCGCGTGTGACGTGATGGTTGACACCGGCATGAACCGGCTCGGCCTATCGTCCGAGGGGGTGCGCGCCGGTCTGCTCGACGGCCTCGCGATCGAGACGCTGATGAGTCACCTCGCCTGCGCCGACGAGGACAGTGCGATGAACGCCGCCCAGCAGACCGCGTTCGCGGCGTTGCGGGGCGCGACCGGCGCGCGCCGGATGAGCCTCGCCAATTCCGCTGGCATCGCGTTGGGTAAGCCCTATGCCTTCGACCTGACGCGGCCGGGGCTGGCGCTCTACGGCGGTGTTCCTCGCCGCGAACTGGCGGGGGTCATCCGTCAGGTGGTGACGCCGGAGGCGCAGGTGCTGCAACGACGGACGGTCCGTGCCGGCGAGACGGTCGGTTATAACGCGACCTGGACGGCGGAGCGCGACACGGCGGTGGCGATTCTCAACCTCGGCTATGCCGACGGTTACTTCCGCGGTTTTTCCGATCGGGGCAGCGCAGGCGACGGCACATTGCCGGTGATCGGCCGCGTGTCGATGGACCTCGTCGCGCTGAACGTGAGCGCGGCGCCTGCGCTGACAGAGGGCGACTGGGTCGCGATCGACTTCGCGCTGCCGGATGCGGCGACGCGGAGCGGGATGTCGCAGTATGAGCTGCTGACGGGAATGGGGCGGCGGTATGGGCGGGATTGGCGATGACCAAACAGAGGGCCGCTCCGAAGAGCGGCCCAACATGAAAGCTCCCGCTAAGGCATGCCTCCACGGGGAGGGCCCGCAGTAGCGAGCCACCGGATATCAGGCGCTGCCCCTCACCGCTCCACACACATCGCGATGCCCATGCCGCCGCCGATGCACAGCGTCGCCAGACCCTTTTTCGCGTCGCGCTTCTGCATTTCGTAGATCAGCGTCGTCAGGACGCGCGCGCCGCTGGCGCCGATCGGGTGGCCGATGGCGATGGCGCCGCCGTTGACGTTGACCTTGTCCGCGTCCCAGCCGAGTTCCTTGCCGACCGACAGCGCCTGCGCGGCAAAGGCTTCGTTGGCTTCGATCAGGTCGAGGTCGCCGATCGTCCAGCCGGCCTTTTCCAGCGCCTTCCGCGAGGCGGGGACGGGGCCGATGCCCATGATCGACGGATCGACGCCGGCGCTTGCCCAGCTCTTGATCGTGGCCAGCACGGGGGTACCGCGCCGGTCGGCTTCCTCGCGACTCATCAGGACGAGCGCGGCCGCACCGTCGTTGAGGCCGCTGGCGTTGGCGGCGGTGACGGTGCCGTCCTTCTTGAACGCCGGTCGCACGCCGCTGACGCTGTCCAGCGTCGCACCGGCGCGGATATGTTCGTCCTCGGCGACGATCGTGTCACCCTTGCGGCCCTTGATCGTGACCGGCGCGATTTCGTCCTTGAAGCGGCCGCCGCTCCGCGCCGCCTCGGCCTTGTTCTGCGATCCGACCGAGAAGGCGTCCTGGTCGGCGCGCGTCACCTGATATTGTTCGGCGAGATTTTCCGCCGTGATCCCCATGTGATAGCCGTTGAAGACGTCGGTGAGACCGTCGCTGACCATCGTATCGACGAGGCTGACCGCACCCATCTTGGTGCCGCCGCGCATCGACTGGGCATGCGGGCTGAGCGACATGCTTTCCTGCCCGCCGGCGACGACGATCGTCGCATCGCCGGTCTGGATCGCCTGAAACGCGAGCGCGACCGCGCGCAGGCCCGAGCCGCAGACCTGGTTGACGCCCCAGGCCGGCACCTCCTTGGGGATGCCGGCGGCCATCGACGCCTGACGTGCCGGGTTCTGGCCCTGCGCCGCGGTAAGCACCTGGCCGAGGATCACTTCGGACACGTCGGCGCCGTCGACGCCGGCCTGTGCCAGCGCCGCCTCGATCGCGATGCGGCCGAGTTCGTGGGCGGGCGTGGTGGCGAAGGCGCCGAGGAAGCTCCCGACGGGGGTGCGCTTGGCGGCGGTGACGACGATCTCGGTCATGATGATCCTACTCCTTTGGCGCTGCTCTACCCTTCGGCAGGCTCGCGATCCAGTCTGCTAACGGTTCCCACAGCATCGCGCGGGCGCGGCCGCCGACGATCATGCCGACATGACCGAGCGCGAGGTCGCGGCGATCGGCGAGGCCGGCGGCGGTGGCGGCGGGGACGATCCGGTCGGTGGCGGAGACGAATTCGACCGCCGGGCAGGCAAGCCGCTCCGGTGTGGCGACGTCGCCGCGGATCATCCAGCCGCCGGTGCCGGGCAGGTCACCGGCGATGAAGCGTTCGAACAGGTCGCGCGCGACGGCCAGCGGCAGCGGCTCGCCGGCATTGGCCCAATCTTCCAGCCGGACGAAGGCGCGCGCCTGTTCGCCGTCGGGATCGAACCGTCCGAACGCCTCATACTTGCCGATCGTGCGCGCCGGATCGAGCCGCCAGAAGCCCGCCTGGAGCACCTCCATCGGCAGCACGCCCAGCGCCTCGCAGGTCGGCCGCGCGGTGGCCCACATGTCGAGCATCGTCGGTGCGGCACTGCCATAGCCGGCGAAGCGCCATGGCGCGGCGATCAGCGCGAGCCCCGCCACCGCGGTGGCGCAGGCGGCGGCGAGCGTCATCGTGCCGCCGAGGCAATAGCCGACCAGCACCGGCGGTTCGTCGAGCTGCTCGATCAGCGGGATCAGCAGCGATTCGACGTGGCGGGACATGTCCATGTCGCGATCCGCGGCGGTCGGCGTACCCCAGTCGAGCAGGGCGACGCGAAACCCCCGGGCCGCCATCCAGCGGACCAGCGATGCCTCGCCGAGATCGAGGATCGCGGGCGGATTGATGAGCGAGGGGACGAAGACGACCATGCGTCCGCGCCCGCCGTAATAGCGCAGGCTGGCGCGGCCGGCGGTGGCGAGCGCCGGCATCGGTGCGGGCGCGGCAGGGCGGGGCGCCCCCTGATAGGCGGCGAGACCGGCCAGCGCCGCCGCGGTCCGATCGGGATATGCTGCGGTTTCGCTGCGCAGCATGTCGAGGAACAGCGGCAATGGGCGCGGTCCGTGTTGCGACGCGGCAAATTGAGGCGTAACACCCGGATTAGTCACGAACGTCCGCCATCAGAAGGTGGGGTTGCGGGCAGGGGAGCGGTATGAAGAAACAGAACGCCGACGGGATCGTCATCATCAAGAAGTACGCCAACCGGCGACTCTACAATACCGAGACCTCGTCCTACATCACGCTCGACCATCTGGCCACGATGACCCGCGAAGGCCGCGACTTCAAGGTCGTCGATGCGAAGACCGACGACGACATCACCCATAACGTGCTCACCCAGATCATCATGGAAGAGGAAAGCCGCGGCCAGACGATGCTGCCGGTCAGCTTCCTGCGTCAGCTGATCGCGATGTACGGCGATTCGATGCAGTCGATGGTGCCGGGCTATCTGGAGGCGTCGATGGACAGCTTCCGCCGCAACCAGGAACAGTTCAAATCGGCGGTCGAGGGCGCGTTCGCGCATTCGCCCTTCGCCGAGATCGCCAAGCGCAATCTCCAGATGTTCGAGGCGGCGGCGCAGGCGTTCCAGCCGCCGGTGGGCGGCGTCGCAGCCCCGTCGCCCACGACCGCCGGGAGCAAGGACGATGAGATCGCCGCGCTGAAGGCGGAAATGGCGCGGTTGCAGGACAAGGTCGCGAAGCTCGGCTGAGGGCGCACGCATGCCGGCGATGTTCTGGGGCGCCGGCGCGGCGGTGATCGTCGCGCTGTTCGCCGCACTGCGGGACCGCCGGCGGCGACTGCGCGACGACCTCGACCGGGTCGGCTGGGTCGACTGGCGGACGGTGCAGATGGCGGCGCTGTTGGCGACGATCCTGTTAGTCAGCCTGGGGCTGCATATGCGCTAGCCGCCGTATGGCCAGCGCGGTATGACCTAGTAGAAGCGGGCCAGCGTCAGCGTGCGCGTCGTGCCGTCGCACAGGCCCAGCGCCGCCTTCGTGCCCGGTGTGCCGACCGCCCATTTCGCCAGCGGCGACGTCGGATAATCGGGCGTCACCGCCTGTCCGTCGATGTGGCAGATCGTCTCGCCCGCCTGCCAGCCGGCCGTCGCGGCGGGGCCGCCGCGCATGACGTGCAGCACCTTCAGCCGATCGCGCTCCAGCCCGACCAGCAGGCCGCTGGTCGAGCGCAGCGGCGCGGCATCGGCGTCGGGGCCGGGCTTCAGCACCATCCGTCCGGCGGTGGGATCGAGCAGCACTCGGTAATTCTGCAACAGGCCCGATCCGATCCGCCCGGCGACGCCGATCGTTTCGGAAAAGCCGCCGGCCGGCTCCACCCGCGCCTCGACGTTGCGGACGACCTGCTGCCCCAGCGTCACCGCCGGCAGGATCGCGAGCGTGCTGACCGTCTCGCCGGCGAGGCCGAAGGAGATGGTGGTGGTGGTCGGCAGGGCGGCGACACGCGCGGTCCTCGCGGCCGCCTGCGTCAGCGTGATCGCGGACCCGTCGCCGGTGTCGACGATCATCGGCGCGACGCGCCGGCCGCCGATCGTCGCGCTGCTTTCGTAGACGCGGCGGCCGGGGGCGATCGCCAGCGGCGCGAGCGCGCCGACGAAGGGCAGCCGGCCCGACGGGATCAGGCGAAAGCGGCGGTTGGCGTAATCGATGTCGAGCGCCTGCCCGCCGGTGACGTCGCGCCCGACGAGCATATCCACCGCACGCGCACTGCCGGTGGCGAGCGCCGGCAGATCGGCGACGGTGACGCCGCCGCCGGTCCGGGTGAGGCCGCCGATCGTCAGCCGTCGCGTCGCCTGCCACCCGATCGCGACCGCGCCACCGGCATCGCCGCCGATCGCGGTCGCCTGTCCGTTGGCGGTGACCCGCGCCGGATCGACCGCCGCCGATTTGCGCGCGAGCACCGAATAGCTGACGCCGGTATCGAGGATCGCGGTTACCGACCGCGCGTCGAGCGTCAGCGTGAAGCGGATCTGGTTGCCCGGCGTCAGGTCGAACGGCACCCATTGCGCCTCCGCATCGGGTGCGAGCGTGGCGATGCCTTCGCGACCGGACGGAAACCAGGGTGCCGCGGCATGCGAGGCGCCGAGCAGCGGCATTCCGATCAGGCAGAGAAGAAGCCGAGGCACCAGCATGCCGCGCCTGTAGTCGAACCGATTGACTACATCCATGACGTCGTGCGGGGCAATCCGGTGCGAGCGAGCGGCACGGGGGTATCGCAATGCAGCGTCGCGATGAAGCGTCGGTTGGCGGCGGCTTGTCCCGTATAGGAAGGAACGTCACCCAGGCCCGTTCCCATCACGCCCAGCGCATGCGCCTGACGATGGTCGAAAAGCATGACACGACGGGTCGCGCAGAGTGACCGGAGCGCGGCGCGGGGGAGGTAGGCCAGGTCGAGCAGAAGGGGGCGCTCAATCTGTCCGTCAATCCGTACGATATCCTGCAGCAGGCCGCCGCCGCGGCCGTCGACCAGCACGACGTCGGCGGGTGCGGCGCGCGCTGTACGGAACGACATGGCATAGGGCCGTAGCAATGCGTGCGATTGCCAGACGGCGATCGGCAACATCACGCACAGCGTAAAGGCACACGCCAGCGGCAGCAGGCGTCGCGGCAGCATCCGTTCCGGATCGGCGGTCAGGCGCACCCATCCGCCTGCCGCCAGCAGCAGAAAGCAGGGGAGCATGTTGCTCAGATAGCGGTAGCCGTAGCCGAAGCCCTGATAGACCATCACGGCCATTCCGAACATGCAGGACAGCTGCAACGCAAAGGCGATGGGCAACGGCGCGTGATCCCCGCGCCGCAGGCCGACCGTGCCCCAGGTGGCGAGCGGCAGAAGCAGGATATTCTGCCATGCGGCGAAGCGCGCGAAGCTGGAGAAGGGTTCGAACTCGCGCAGTCGTCGGACATGGGCTACGATCCAGGACGTGGCGAGCGGCGGCTCGGTCGTGCCATCCATGGGGCCGAGCATGGCCGTCATCGTCTCGGTGTAGCCGAAATGCCAGATCAGCTGGTAGGATAGACAGGCGAGGACGTAGCAGATCGCGATGGCGCGGCGTCCGGAAAGCCATGCCCAGGCGACGAAGCCGGACACGAACATGACGTGGAAATGGAACTGGTGCAGGCCGCTGGCGAGCAGGCCGACCGTGATCGCCAGCGCGTGACCAGCTTTGCCGCCGCGCAGGAAGCATGCGAGCCACACGGCGTTTAGCGCGAAATGGGCCGTCATCGCATAAGGGGTCATCGCGGTGACGAGCAATTGCGCCGACGTCAGCGCCAGAAGCAGCGTTACGACGGCGGGTTCCGACGTCTCGGGCCATAGACGCCGCGCGCTCGACCACAGTGCCGCCATGCCGAGCACGAGCAGCAACGGACCGGCGAGCCATGTGTCGCCCGCCAGTCCCGCGAGTGCGCGCAACGCGGAATTGACCGGCAGATAACTGGAACCCCAATAGCCGGAGGGCACCCAACGACCGCTCCACACCGGCATCAGCGCCTTTGCCAGCGGTTGTAGATGCGAGGGGATTGGCCAACCCAGCCAGCCGCGCTGAAGATGCTCGGCCGCAAATTGCGCAAGCTGCTCGTCGCGCGACATCGGATAGCGCAGCATCACCAGCCACGTGCCGGCATAGGCGAACGACGCCGCCACGCCCGTCGCGATGGCGATCATCCGTCCGGAGATACGTCGACGGGATGCGGGGGCGAGCGGCACGAACGACAAGGCGAATAGCGCGAGCGCCGCTGCCAGCAGCAACGGCGCGTCCTGCGTGTAGAAGTAATAGACCGGGATACCGGACAGGTCGCGCAGCGAGAGCACGACGCTGGTGGCGAGGCAGAGGCTGGCCAGCGCGGCCGCGCTGATCCGCAGCCAGCGACGCGTTCCGTCCGTCCGGACCGGCGTCAGGTCGAGCGATTCCTGCCGGACCGCCTCAGCTGGCAATTACAGACACGCCTCGAGATACGCCTGGTCGAAGCCGAATTGCTTGGCCTTGTCGAGCGTATAGGGGCGCAGGCCCATCGAGCGGTACTCGCCGATGATCTTGCCGTCGGCGCTCTCGTCGAGATATTCGAACTTGAACAGTTCCTGCGTGACGATCACCGGGCCTTCCATGCCGATCACCTCGGTGACGTTGGTGACGCGGCGACTGCCGTCGCGCAGGCGCTTGACCTGGATGATGAGTTCGACCGAATCGGCGATCTGGCGGCTGATCGCTTCCTTGGGCACCTTGATGTCCGACATCATCACCATGTTCTCCATGCGGGCGAGCGCCTCGCGCGGGGAGTTGGCGTGGAGCGTGCACATCGATCCGTCGTGGCCGGTGTTCATGGCGGCGAGCATGTCGAAACACTCGCTGCCGCGGATTTCGCCGAGGATGATGCGATCGGGACGCATACGCAGCGCGTTCTTGACGAGGTCGCGGATGCTGACTTCGCCCTGGCCCTCCAGATTGGCGGGGCGGGTTTCGAGGGGGAGCCAGTGCGGCTGCTGCAGGCGCAGTTCGGCCGCGTCCTCGATCGTCAGCACGCGCTCGCCGGGGTCGATCATCTTCGACAGCGCGTTGAGCATCGTCGTCTTGCCCGAACCCGTACCGCCGCTGATGACGACGTTGAACCGGCTGGCGCCCGCGATCTTGAGCGCGGTCGCCATCTTGGGGCTCATGCTGCCGAAGCCGGCCATCATGTCGAGCGTGATCGGCTTGGCGGAGAATTTGCGGATCGAGATCGCCGTGCCCTTCAGGCTCAGCGGCGGCACGATCACGTTGACGCGGGAGCCGTCCTTGAGGCGGGCGTCGGCGAGCGGCGTCGTCTGGTCGACGCGGCGGCCGACCGAATTGACGATGCGCTGCGCGATCTGGAACAGATGTTCTTCGTCGCGGAACTGGATCTGCGCCAGCTCAAGCTTGCCCTTGCGCTCGACATAGGTCTGGTCGGGACCGTTGACCATGATGTCGGTCACCGCCGGATCGGCGAGCAGTTCCTCGAGCGGCCCCAATCCGAGCAGTTCGTCGACCAGCACCTTTTCCAGCGCGAACTGTTCGCGGCGGTTGAGCGTTAGCTTCAGTTCGGCGAGCACCTCGCCGATGATCGGCCGGAATTCCTCGGCGAGTTCGTCCTTGCCGAGCGTTGCGGCGGCCTCCGGATCGACGCGTTCGAGCAGGCGGGGAAGCACCTGCTCCTTGATCTTGTGGATCGATGCCTCGAACCCCTCGCCGCGGCTGCTGCCGGCGTCGCCGCTGGCATTCTGGCGGTCGGTCAGGCGCTGCATCGCGTCGAGCGTGCCCGCCGGCATCGTGCCGGGCAGCATGTCCTCGCCCGGCAGCGGTATCGAATCGATCGGCGGGAACTGGCTGCCCGGCGCCGGTTCCTCGGGCCGGGTCAGGCCGTTGCCCTGCATCGGCCGCGCCACGCCGAAGGCCGGCCGTGCCGGCTGCCCCCCACCCATTCCGCTGCGACGCCCGAACGCGCTCATGCCATACCCCTTGAACCTGGGGAGAGGGGTAGGAGGCAGAGTTTGACATTTTCCTAACCAAACCAGATCGCTGGCCGATCGCGACGCGGCCGCGCTTGACAGCGGCCCGGCACTGCCGTTCGAAGGCGCCCGCATGCGCCGTCTTCTCCTCACCCTCCTCGCGTTCGGCTGGACCGTCGCGCTTGCCGTTCCCGCCGCGGCGGACGACATCGGCGCGACCGGCCGCGGCGTCGTCCGCGTCGTCACCATCGCGGTGGTCGACGGGCAGGTGGTCGGCTTCGGTCATGGCAGCGGCGTCGCGATCGCGCCCAACCGCATCGTCACCAACGCGCATGTCATGGAACTCGCCGAACGCTATCCCGACAATGTCGTCGTCGGCATCGTGCCGTCGGAAGGCGACAAGAGCTATCAGGGCCGCGTCATCGCCTATGACGCGCAACGCGATCTCGCGATGATCGAATTCGCCGGTGCCAGCCTGCCGCCCGCCGCGCTCTATACGGGGCCGGTGACCGAGGGCGAGGCGGTGGTGGCGCTCGGCTATCCCGGCAACGTCGATCTCGCGACCGCACGGTCCGCCGCCGACTACATCCGGCCGACCTCGCCGGTGCGGTCGGAGGGCGTGTTCTCCGGCCGGCGCAGCCTGACCGGGGTCGAGGTGCTGCTCCACACCGCCAATATCGCGCGCGGCAATTCGGGCGGGCCGCTGCTCGACCGCTGCGGCCGGGTGATCGGGATCAATTCGGCAATCACCCGCGGCGAGGAGGGCGACAGTTCGTTCGGCTTCGCGATCGCCGACACCGAGGTCGCCGGCTTCCTGCGCGAGGCGAAGCAGCCCTATGCCACTGTCGGTACGCCCTGCACCTCGATCGAGGAACGGCTGCGCGACGACAGCGAGGCGGATGCCCGCGCCCGCGCCGATGCGCTGACCACCGCGCGCGAGGCGGCGACCCGCACCGCAATGGCGCGCGAAGAGGCCCTGTCGCAGGCGCGCGACGCCGCGCAGACCCGGCGCGAGAATGTGATGGCGATCGCCGGCCTGCTGCTGGTGCTCGGCGCACTCGGCCTCGGCGGGGCCGGGTTGCTCGAATCGCGCGGGCGGCGGCGTCATGCGATATGGGCGGCAGGCGCCGGCGGCCTCGGCATGATCGCCGCGATCGTCGTGTTCGTGCTGCGTCCGTCGGGCGAGCCCGATCTGCCGGCGGCGCGGGCGGTGACGCGACAGGTCGTCCCCAACGCCCCGATCGGCCCGCTCACCTGCGTGTTCCAGCCGGAGAGCAGCCGCGTCACCGTATCGGCGACCACCGACGTCGCGCTCGGCTGGGGCGGCAGCGGCTGCGTCAACGGCCGCACCCAGTATCTGCCGGCCGGCGACCGGTGGGAACGCGTGCTGGTGCCGGACGGCGAACAGACGGTGTCGGTGCTGGTGTTCGATCCCGCGACGCTGCGCTATACCAGTACCCGGTACATGCTCGGCGCGCAGGCGATGGAGCAGGTGCGCAAGCTGCGCGGGGGCGGGCAGGGCGGCGAGCGGAGCTGCAGCGTCGACCCGACGGCGATCGACCGCCTCGCGCAGAGCCAGGCGGCGGTGCGTGCGGCGCTGCCGCCATTGCCCAACGAGAAACTCGTCTATTTCTGCCGCAAGGCGGGCTGACAGCCGGCGTCGCCCCGACTAACTATAGGTGGGTCGGGGAGGATGAGATGCGGGCGAACATGCGACCGGGGTTCGTTATCATGGCGGCGGCGATGCTTGCGTCGGCGGCGCCGGCGCGGGCCGAATGGTTGCAGGCGACGTCGAAGCACTTCATCGTCTATGCCAGTGGCGATGCCGATACGGTGAAACGTCAGGCTGAAGACCTCGAGCGGTTCGACAGCGTCTTCCGCTACTTCCAGACGCTGCCGGAACGACCCGAAGACGAATCGAACAAGCTGACGGTCTATGTCGTCGCCAGCGGCACTGCGGTGCGGCGGCTGTACGGCGACAGCAGCCGCAACGTCGGCGGCTTCTATCAGGGGCGAGCGAGCGGATCGGTCGCCTTCACCCCGGCGCGCGGATCGACGGGCGACGAACGCAGCCGCGACGAACCGCGGATTGTGCTGTTTCACGAATATGCCCATCACCTGCTGCTCGGCAATTACGAGGCCGCCTATCCGGCTTGGTTCGCCGAAGGCTATGCCGAGTTCCTGTCGACCGTCCGGTTCGACAAGGACGTGTTCTGGATCGGCGCCCCGGCACAGCATCGCGCCTATACGCTGCATCTCGGCGCAGCGCTGCCCGCGGAGCAATTGTTCGCCGCCAATATGCGCAGCCTCAGCAAGGAGCAGGTGTCGTCGCTCTACGCGCGCGGCTGGCTGCTGACGCATTATATCGAAACCGACCAGACGCGGCGGCAGCAGTTCGGAGAGTATCTGACCGCGCTGAACGCCGGCAAGCCGAGCGTCGAGGCGGCGCGCGCCGCGTTCGGCGATCTCAAGCAGCTCGACAAGGAGATGAACGCGCGGATGAACGCGGCGAAGCTGCCGGCCTATCGCATAGCGAACGAACGGCTGCCCAAGCCCGTCGTCGCGCTTCGGCCGCTGCGCCCCGGCGAGAAGGCGATGATCGAGCTGCGCATGCGGTCGGATCGCGGCGTCAATCGCACGACCGCGCAACCGATCCTGACCGAAGCGCTGCCGATCGGCGAACGCTATCCCGACGATCCGGTCGTCCAGGGCTGGCTGGCGGAAATGGCGCTCGACGCCGGTCGCTACGACCTTGCCGAGGCAGCGGCGGATCGTGCGCTGGCGGCGGACCCCAGATCGTCGCAGGCGCTGGTCTACAAGGGGCAGGCGCACCTGCGCCGGGCGCGCGAGGCCAAGGTCAAGGACCCGGCGGTCTGGCAGGAGGCGCGCAGCTGGCTGCTCAAGGCCAACAAGGTCGACGCGGACGATGCCTATACGCTGATGCTCTATTATTCGAGTTTCGGCATGGCGGGCGTGCCGGCGACCGCCAATGCCAAGGCGGCGCTGGCGCGCGCGCACGAACTGGTCCCGCAGGATCCGGGACTGAGCTTCGCTTATGCCCGACAGGCGCTGATCGACGGCAAGCTGGACGAGGCGCGCGTCGCGCTGCGCCCGCTCGCCTATTCCGCGCACGCCGTCCCCGACAATCCGGCGGCACGGCTGCTCGCGATGCTGGATGCGAGGCAGGCTGGGAAGGCTGCGGTCGATATGCTGGAGGCGGCGCAGGGGAAGGACGGGGAGGAGAGCGAGGACTAGCGGCTTGGGGCGAGGCGCGACCGGTCCCGGGTCGCGCCGCGTGTCTATGCCGCCGTCACCCCCCGACCCGTAACCTCGAAGACCGTTTTCAGCACGGCTTGCTCGTCCGCGGACAGATGCGGATTCCAGACGTCGAAGATCAGGACGATGCGGGGCCGATCGCTGTCGTTCCACGCTTCGTGTTCGATCGTATCGTCGAACGCGAAGGCCTCGCCCTCCCGCCAGGCGCGGGTTTCGCCGCCGACACGGAAGCGGCAGCCCTCCGGTACGACCAGCGGCAGGTGGATGATGGCGCGGCTGTTCGTGACCCCGGTGTGCGCGGGGATATGCGCATGCGGCCTGAGGATCGAGAAGAACGCGGTAGGTGCCTTGCCGGGCACGTCGTTCTGCGGAACCGCGGCAAGCGCGGCCGCCGTTTCCGGGCAGCGTGCGCAGACTTCGTCGTTGCGGATGCCATATTCCCAAAGAAAACAGGCGCTCCAGTCGAGATTGTGGTCGAGACCCGACCATTTGTTGTCGGGCGTTCCGGCGTCCTGACGGACATAGGGCCGGATCGAGGCGGTGCCGTGCTGCACGAGCGCCAGCGCTTCCGCCCGGATCGCAGGGGTGCGCGCCTCCAGCGCGGCGAACCAGGGGAACAGGTCGCGGTCGAAGAATTCGTCGGCGGGCAGGAACGGCACGTGCACGCCGTCGCAGTGATTGGTATAGATCGCACGCCGGCCGAGCATGTGGTCGATACAGGCCGTCATGCGGCGGTTGGTCGCACCGCCGAGCGCATCGTCGATCGCATGGCCGAGCGTGTCGGTATGATCGGCGAGAAACGCGCGGCCACGCGCCAGCGCGTCGTCGATCGCCGGCGACCGGTCCGGCATCGCGGCGGCCATCTGGACGACACCGGACCAGCCCTGCGCCGCCGCAGCGGCGCGACCGCAGCGCTGGTGCAGTTCGGCCATCCGCAGCTGGGCGGTGAAGTTCAGCCTGTCGATGGCCAGCGCCCGTTCGAGGGCCATGCCCTCCGCCGCGTCGTCGCCGGACAGGCGGTGGACGGTCGCCTGATTGATCCACAGGACCGGCTGGCCAGGGTCGCGCGCTGCCGCCGCGGCGAAGAACGCGAGCGCTTGGGGCAGATCCCCGTCAGCGAGCGCGCGCATCCCGCGGGCGTTGAGCAACTGGGGATGGTCCGGCGCGAGGGCCAGCGCCTGGTCCAGCAGTCGGCGCTCGTTCGTCACGTCGCCACGCTGCCGCGCAGCCATCGCCTGGGACACGAGCGGCTGAACGGTCGGCGGAAGATCGGTCATGGTGATGAGTAGCCTATAGGCGATGATCGCGCAAAAAAAGGGGCAGCTCGCGAGAGCCGCCCCTTCGAGATATCCGTTTCGGTAGCGACGCTTAGAAGCGCAGCTTGCCCGACACGGTGAACAGGCGACCCAGCACGTCGTAGGTCGACGGATAGGTGTTGCCGCTGTTGTAGGCGGTCGATCCGATCGAGGCACCCACCAGCGGCGGCTGCTTGTCGAGCAGGTTGCGCACGCCGGCGGTGAACGTCAGATTCTCGTTCACCTCGACCTGCACGTTCAGGTCGAAATAGTCGTACGCACCGATCCGGTTGAAGTTGTAGGTGCCGCCAGCCAGCGGGGTCGGCCCGGTGACCGTGCCGTTGAACAGCGGCGTCGAAATCAGGCGGGCGGCAGCATCAGGCGCCAGCGCCTCATACTGGACCTTGCCGATGTGGCGCCACAGCAGCGACAGCGTGCCGGGGCCGAAGCTCAGGCTGGTGCGCTGGTTCCACTGGAACTCCGGCTGGATCGATTCGCAGCTGCTGCTGTAATAGCCGACGCAGTCGCGGTCGTAGGCGGTTTCCGACGCACGGAAGTAGCGGTGCGCGGTCCAGGTGCCCTGGAAGCTGAGGTTCAGCCCCACATCGCCGAAGTTGCGGGTATAGTTGGCATTGAGATCGATGCCGTCCGTACGCAGGCGACCACGGTTGGTGAGCGGCTGCGGCAGGCCGGCGACGGTAGCGCTGGACCCGCTGAGGCGGCCCGTCGCGGTGCTGCGACGGATGCTGGTGCAAGCGGCCGAGGCTGCCTGCGTCGCTGTGATCGCTGCCGGGTTGGTGCCGAAGCACTGTGCGAGGATGTCACCCGGCGTGGCGCTGGTGATGGCGTCGCGCACCTTGATGTTGAAGTAGTCGACTGCGATGCTGAGGCCCGGCACGATGCCGCGCGGCTGGATCACGACGCCGAAGGTGTAGGTGTCGGCCTTTTCCGGACGGATGTTCGGATTGCCGCCACCGGTGACGTTCGGCTGACCCGACGCCGGCTCGAGAATGCCGGTCGTGCTGTTGATCGCGGACAGGGGGGCGCCCTGTGCCAAGCATGCCGCCCGCAGGTTCGGCACGTTGCGCACGTTCAGGCCGACGCAGGGATCGAGGCCCGGCGGCAGGCTGTCGAGGGCGGTCGACACCGGCGTGAACAGTTCCGAGATGTTGGGCGCACGCACCGCGCGCTGGTAGTTGCCGCGGAACTTGATTTCCTGAACCGGTTCGAAGCTGCCGCCGAACTTGTAGGTGGTGGCATTGAACGTCGGGCTGTTCGCCGCCTCTACCTTATAGTCCGAATAGCGGACGCCGGCTTCGAGGGTCAGCGAGTGGAAGAACGGCCGGTCGGCGACGAGCGGCGCGATGATTTCGCCGAACGCCTCGCGGACGTCGTAGCCGCCAGCGAACGGCGTTACGGCACCGCCTGCACCGCCGAGTTCACCCGGGACCAGCGCATAGGCATCGGGGATACGGTTGTAGCTGTACTTGCGGTACTCGCCACCCGCCGCGAACGCGATCGGCTCGTTGGCGAACGGCGACGTCGTGCCGAAGTCGCCGTTCAGCACGCCACGGACCTGCGACAGCGCCGTGTTGATCGCGATGCTGCTCTCGCCGCTGAGGAACGCTGCCTGATCGGCCGTGATCGAGCCAGCGGGACCGAACAGGTTGAGCGGCACGCAGCCATTCGTCGTGACGTTGCAGGTCGTCGTGTTGGTCGCGTTCAGCGCCTGCTGCACGCGGCTGCGCAGCACGTAGCCGGTCTGCGACTGGTCGAGGTTGCTTTCGCCGTAGGCCGCCGAGACGTCGAGCTTGACGTGATCGGAGAAGCGCAGGCGCAGGCCGGCCTTATAGTCGAAGATGGTCGTGGTGTACGTCGACACGCGCGGCCCGAGTTCGACCGAACGACGGTACACTTCCGGCAGCGCGATCGCGGCGTTGGTGTTGCACGCGGCGCCGAGTGCGATGCCGTTGAGCGTGCACAGCTGGTCGCGAATGCCGGCCGGCAGATAGGGGTTGCTGCCCGGGATGGTCAGCGCTTCGCCGAAGATGCCCGACGGTGCGATGATCGAACGGATGGTGTTCTTCGAGAACAGGCCACGCGTATAGACTTCGAGGTTGTCATTCACCTCGTAATTGGCCTGCGCGTAGATGTTGTAGCGCTTGAACGGCGTCTGGAAGATATTGTACGGGCTGAAGTTGAAGCCGTTGTAGAACGGGACCAGCGCGGTCCCGGCCGGATTGACCTGAAGGTCGTTGCCGGCGATCGCGATGCGGGTTGGCGTCGACGTGGGCGAGGCACCTGCCGCAACGCCGTTGGCCCCGCCGATGCTGAACACGGACACGTCGCGTGCACCCTGATACAGCGGGTCGGCTTCCTGGTAGCCGAGGCTCAGCGTCGCGTTGCCGCGGCCGTCGTCGAAGTTCGCGCCGACGGTCAGGTCCGCACGGAAGTAGTTCGAATCACCGCGCTCGGTGATCTGCTGGCTGGCGGTCGCCTCCATACCGGCGAAGTTCTTCTTGGTGATGAAGTTCGCGACACCCGACACGGCGTCTGCGCCGTAGGTGGTCGAAGCACCGCCGGTCAGCACGTCGACGCGCTGCACCAGCGCGGTCGGGATGTTGTTGAGGTCGACGGTGCCGCCGGCCGCGGCCGGAACGAGGCGGTCGCCATCGAGCAGCACGAGGTTACGCTGCGATCCGAGGTTGCGCAGGTTGATCGTCGCGAAGCCACCGGTGCCATTGTTGACGGCCGAACCGATGCCCGGGACGGCGCCCGGCAGTTCGCGGATGATCTGTTCGACGTTGTTGACGTTGCGCAGCGTCAGCTCGTTCTCGGAGACCACGTTGACCGGGCTCGACGAGACGAGGTTGGGATTGCTGATGAGCGTGCCCGTGACGACGATGTCCTGGCCCTCGTCCGCCGGTGCGGAGGCGTTGGGCGTCGACTGCTGCTGCGTCTCCTGCGTGGCGGGCGCGGTCTGCGCCAGCGTCGGCGTGGCGACGAGGGCGGCGCCGACGAACAGCGTCGTGTTGAGCAGGTGCGTACGGATACGTGATGTCATGCGATGAAAGACCCCTTTGACCGGCGTCGGGCGCCGGCGATTTCGCCCGGATGTGCATGCACCCGGTTCTGCGCGGAGGGTTAGACACGGAACATATTGGCCCGCAATGGCCGCTTGTCGCGGCGCAACACTTTGAATAACGGTTGTTGCCGATCTGTCACAATCGGCGCGAGGCCAATCCGATCCCGCTTGCGGAGCGCCGCACGACGCGCGATGCGGAGGCCCAGACGACCGATCGTCGGAGGAGTTTGACCCCATGTTGCCGATAATCCTGCTGGCGGCGGCGCAAGCCGCCAGCGCCACCGCGCCACGGCTGATCGACGATCTGGCCGCCTGTCGCGCGATCACCGCGCCGGACGCGCGACTTGCCTGTTTCGATCGTACCGCCGCGGCGGTGGTCGAGGCGCGCAACGATAAGGCGATCGTCGTGCTGGATCGTGGCGAGGTGCAGAAGGCGAAGAAGTCGCTGTTCGGATTCTCGCTGCCGTCGATCAAGCTGTTCGGCGACGGCAAGGACGATGCGCAGCTGAAGCAGCTGGTCGGTACGATGCAGACGTCGACGTCGCTGCCCGGCGGGCTGATCCGCTTCACGCTGGAGGATGGCGGGCAGTGGGAGACGACGGAGCAGGTGATGATGGCGCCGCACCGCGGGGACGTGGTGACGATCAAGGCGGGCTCGCTCGGCAGCTATATCGCCACCGCACCCGGTCGCCGATCCGCCAAGGTGCGCCGGGTCCGCTGACGCCGCCCCGTCACGCCATCCGTTGCGCGCCGGCGGTGCGGAGGGCGGACAGGGTCGGGTAGCCGTTGACGGCCATGAACAGGTCGGCCTCGGCGAGGAGGCAGCGCAGGACGTGGGCGGCGCCCGCCGCGCCGTCGAGCGCGAGGCCGTAGCTGTAGGGGCGGCCGATGCCGACCATGCGCGCGCCGAGCGCGATCGCCTTCACCACGTCGGTGCCCCAGCGGATCCCCGAATCGAACAGCACCGGCGTGTCGCCCGCGGCGGCGACGACGCCGGGCAGCAGGTCGATCGCGGCGATCCCGCCATTGGCCTGACGGCCGCCGTGGTTGGAGCAATAGAGGGCGTCGGCGCCGCCATCGATCGCCTGTCGCGCGTCGTCGGGATGGCAGATGCCCTTGAGGATCAGCGGCAGGCGGGTCAGCGAGCGGAGCCAGGGCAGGTCGGCCCAGGTCAGCACCTTGCCGAACACGCCCATCCACGCGCGGACGGCGGCGGCAGGGTCCTGTTCGGGGGGCGCGGCGAGCCGGGCGTGGAACACCGGGTCGCTGAAGTAATTGGTCAGGACGTGGCCGCGCAGCTGCGGGAAATTGCCGGTGTTGAGATCGCGCGGACGCCAGCCGGTGACCCAGGTGTCGAGCGTCACGACGATCGCCTTATAACCCGCCGCCTCCGCCCGGGAGACGAGGCTGGCGGTGAGCTCGGGGTCCTTGGGCGTGTAGAGCTGGAAGAAGCCGGGGGTGTCGCCCATCTGCCCGGCGACCGCCTCCAGCGGATCGTTCGAGAGGGTGGAGGCCATCAGCGGCACCCCCGTCTCCGCGGCGGCGCGGGCGGCGGCGAGGTCGCCGTGGCCATCCTGCGTGCAAAGGCCGGTGACGCCGATCGGCGCCATGAACAGCGGGCTGGCGAAGGCCGTGCCGAACAATTCGACCGACAGGTCGCGCGTCGTGCAGTCGACCATCATGCGCGGGACGATGCCCCAGTGGCGGAAGGCGTCGGCATTGGCGCGCTGGGTGTGTTCGTCGCCGCAACCGCCCTGGACATAGTCCAGCGTCGAGGCGGGCAGGGCGGCGGCGGCGCGCCGTTCGAGCGTGGCGAAATCGACCGGCACCTTCGGCACGACCCCGGCGAGGCCGGCGGCGTAGATCGCATTCTGGTAGTCGCCGTAATGGGGCATCGGGTCTGCTCTATCCATGCTGGGGCGCGGGCGGGCGCCGGGACGACATGTTCACGCGACGCCGCGACGCCGCAAAGAGGTTACGCCCGTGGCCTGGCTCCGGCCCCGGCCCGCGTCGTTGCCTGGCCCGGCAGCCGGCGTCGGGCGAGACATCGTTGCGGCTTTGCGGCTTCGCGTGAACCAGCCTCAATTGCGGAAGCCGGGGTCGATGCGGTCGAGTTTGCGGAGGAGGGCGGGCCAGGCGAGGCCACGGGCCAGCGCCGCCATGCCCTGGCCGCTGGATTGCTGCTCGACCTTTTCGGCGACGCCCTGGTTGGGGTTGTTGAGGTTGGCGCGGCCGGCGCTGAGCATCAGAATCTGCGCCTCGCAGGCGCGTTCGAGGAAATACATGCGCAGGAACGCCTCCGCCACGCTGGCGCCGACGGCGAGCGTGCCGTGGTTGCGCAGGATCATCAGGTTGTGCGTGCCGAGATCGGCGACGAGGCGTTCGCGTTCGTCGAGCTCGGTCGCGATGCCTTCGAAGTCGTGATAGGCGACGTCATGGCCGGCGATCATCGCGGTCTGGGTGTGCGGCAGCAGCCCTTCGGCCATCGCCGACACCGCCTGGCCGTGCGGCGTGTGGAGGTGGAGCACCGCGACCGCATCCTCGCGCGCGGCATGGACCGCGGAATGGATGACGAAGCCGGCGCGGTTCACCGGTGCGGTCGTGTTCGACACCGTGTTGCCGTCGACGTCGATCTTGACCAGCGACGAGGCGGTGATCTCCTCGAACATCATCGAATAGGGGTTGATGAGGAAATGATGTTCGGGGCCGGGGACGCGCGCCGACAGATGGGTGAAGATGAGGTCGTCCCAGCCATAATGCGCTACAAGCCGGTAGGCGGCGGCGAGGTCGACGCGCAGCGCCCATTCCTCGGGCGAGACGGTGTCGCGCAATGCAGTGGGCCGGAGTGCGGTCGCCATGGTCTGTCCTCTCATATCTATCGTTGGCGCGACCATGCCACGTCCGGCCGGCGGAGAATGTCGCGAAGTTGACAAAGGCGGGCGATGCGCCTTGTTTCCGGAGGGTGACCCCGATCGATCGCACGCCTCTAGATACCGATCGCTGGTTCGCCAGCCTGATACCGGCGCGGCGCGACGCCTTGCTCGCCGAGGCGCGGGTGCGGGCGGTGCCGCCGGGCGGGCTGATCTATGGCATCGGCGATGCGCCGAACGGGCTGTGGGCGGTGATCGAGGGGCAGGTGCGGCTGAAAGGCTATCCGGCGGCGGGGGCGGAGTTCCTTGCGCTCATCCTGCGGCCGGGGACGTGGTTCGGCGAGGTGTCGACGCTGGACGGCGGACCGCGGCCGCACGATGCCGAGGCGTTCGGCGCGGCGCGGGTGCTGCACGTATCGACGGCGGCATTTCACCGCGCCGCGGAACGGCTGCCGGCGCTGTACCACGATCTCGGGCGGCTCGTCTGCCAGCACCAGCGGATCGCGCTCGACTTCATCGCGGAGGCGCTGTCGCTGCCGGTGCCGGCGCGGCTGGCCAAGTTGCTGCTCGGCCGGCTGGATGACGCGGACGGTACGTTCCACGTCCGGCAGGAGGAGGTGGCGGTGATGCTCGGCGTGTCGCGGCAGACGGCGAACAGGCACCTGCGGGCGCTCGCGGAGCAGGGCGCGATCCGACTGGCCTATGCGCGGATCGCGGTCGTGGACCGGGCGGTATTGCGGGCGTTGGCGGGGGGATAGGGGGGCTTCCCCTATTCCGCCGCCACGGCCTCTCCGCCACGCCCCTTCAGCAACGGCGTCAGATACTTCCCCGTAAAGCTGCGTGGCTCCTTCACCACCTCTTCCGGCGTGCCGGTGGCGACGATCTCGCCGCCCTTGACGCCGCCTTCGGGGCCCAGGTCGACGATCCAGTCGGCGGTCTTGATGACGTCGAGATTGTGTTCGATCACGACGACGGTGTTGCCCTGTTCGACCAGCGCGTGGAGCACTTCGAGCAGCTTGCGGACGTCCTCGAAATGCAGGCCGGTGGTCGGCTCGTCGAGGATGTAGAGCGTGTTGCCGGTGGCGCGGCGGGCGAGTTCCTTGGCGAGCTTGACGCGCTGCGCCTCGCCGCCGGACAGGGTCGTCGCCTGCTGGCCGACCTTGACGTAGCCGAGGCCGACCTCGACCAGCATCTCCATCTTGTCGCGGATCGGGGGCACGGCCTTGAAGAATTCGGCGGCGTCCTCGACCGTCATGTCGAGCACGTCGGCGATGCTCTTGCCCTTGAACTTCACCTCCAGCGTCTCGCGGTTGTAGCGGGCGCCGTGGCAGACGTCGCAGGTGACGTAGACGTCGGGGAGGAAGTGCATCTCGATCTTGAGCACGCCGTCGCCCTGGCACGCCTCGCACCGGCCGCCCTTGACGTTGAAGCTGAACCGGCCGGGCTTGTAGCCGCGCGCCTGGCTCTCGGGCAGGCCGGCGAACCAGTCGCGGATCTGGGTGAAGCTGCCGGTGTAGGTCGCCGGGTTCGACCGGGGCGTGCGGCCGATCGGCGACTGGTCGATGTCGATGACCTTGTCGAGATGCTGGAGGCCGGTGACCTTGTCGTGCTTGCCGGCGAGGATGCGCGCGCCGTTCAGCGCGCGGGCGGCGGCGGCATAAAGCGTGTCGATGGTGAAGCTCGACTTGCCCGATCCCGACACGCCGGTGATGCAGGTGAAGGTGCCGAGCGGGATGCTCGCGGTGACGCCGGTGAGGTTGTTGGCGCGCGCATTGTGGACGGTCAATTGCTTGCCGTTGCCCTTGCGGCGGGTGGCGGGGACGGGGACCTCGCGCGTGCCGTTGAGATAGTCGGCGGTGATGCTGGTCTTGCTCTTGAGGATCTGCTTGAGCGTGCCCTGGGCGACGATCTGGCCGCCGTGGACGCCGGCGCCCGGCCCCATGTCGATGACGTAATCGGCGGTGCGGATCGCATCCTCGTCATGCTCGACGACGAGCACGGTGTTGCCGAGGTCGCGCAGGCGGCGGAGCGTCGCGAGCAGCATGTCGTTATCGCGCTGGTGCAGACCGATCGAGGGTTCGTCGAGCACGTAGAGCACGCCCGACAGGCCGCTGCCGATCTGGCTGGCGAGGCGGATGCGCTGGCTCTCGCCGCCCGACAGCGTGCCGCTGGTGCGGTCGAGGTTGAGATAGTCGAGCCCGACGTTGTTGAGGAAGCCGAGGCGCTCGACGATCTCCTTGAGGATGCGTTCGGCAATCGCGCGCTGCTGGTCGCCGAGGTGGTTCGGCATGTCGGTGAAGAAGGCGAGCGCGTCGACCACCGAGAGGTGGGTGGCGTAGGCGATGTCCTTCGTCGCGATCTTCACCGCCAGCGCCTCAGGCTTCAGCCTCGCGCCGTGGCAGACCTCGCACGGGCGGGAGCTTTGGTATTTGGACAGCTCCTCGCGCATCCACGCGCTCTCGGTCTGGAGCAGGCGGCGGTTGAGGTTGCCGACGACGCCCTCGAAGGGCTTCTTGACGTCGTATTTCTTCTTGCCGTCGATGAAGGTGAGGGTGACTGGCTTGCCCTTGCTGCCGTTGAGGATGAGCGCCTGGACGCTCTCGGGCAGGTCGGCCCAGGGCGTGTCGAGGCTGAAATCGAATTCGCGCGCTAGGGAGCCGAGCACCTGCATGTAATAGGGGCTGGGCGGGTTGGATTTGGCCCAGGGGACGACGGCGCCCTTCTTGATCGACAGCGCGTGGTTGGGGACGACGAGGTCCTCGTCGAACAGCAATTTCTCGCCGAGGCCGTCGCAGGCCGGGCAGGCGCCCTGCGGCGCGTTGAACGAGAACAGCCGCGGTTCGATCTCGGCGATGGTGAAGCCGCTGATCGGACAGGCGAACTTTTCGGAGAAGACGATGCGGCCGGTGGGCGCGTTGTCGCCGAGCACTTCGGATTTGGGGGTGTGCGGTTCGACGGGGTCGACTGGGTCGATATAGGCGAGGCCGTCGGCGAGCTTGAGCGCGGTCTCGAAACTCTCGGCAAGGCGTGTCGCGATATCGCCGCGGACGACGAGCCGGTCGACGACGACCTCGATGTCGTGCTTGAACTTCTTGTCGAGCGCGGGGGCCTCGTCGATCTCATGGATTTCGCCGTCGATGCGGACGCGGGTGAAGCCCGCCTTCTGCCATTCGGCGAGTTCCTTGCGATATTCGCCCTTGCGACCGCGGACGACGGGGGCAAGCAGATAGGCGCGCGTGCCCTCGGGCAGGGCGAGGACGCGGTCGACCATCTGGCTGACGGTCTGCGCGGCGATCGGCAGGCCGGTGGCGGGGCTGTAGGGCACGCCGACACGCGCCCAGAGCAGGCGCATGTAATCGTAGATCTCGGTGACCGTCGCCACGGTCGAGCGCGGGTTGCGCGACGTCGTCTTCTGTTCGATCGAGATCGCCGGCGACAGCCCCTCGATATGATCGACGTCGGGCTTCTGCATCAGCTCGAGGAACTGGCGGGCATAGGCCGACAGCGATTCGACGTAGCGGCGCTGCCCCTCGGCATAGATGGTGTCGAAGGCGAGGGAGGATTTGCCCGAGCCGGACAGCCCGGTGATGACCGTCAGCGTGTCGCGGGGGATGTCGACGTCGACGTCCTTGAGATTGTGTTCACGCGCGCCGCGTACGGAAATCTTGGTCAGCATGGGGCTGGTTCTACTTCTGTTCTTTGCCGGGGGCTAGTCCCGCCACGTAGGAACGCGCGGGCCGCATTGAAAGCACCCGACCGGTGTCTTACCTGTCCGACACACATGAAAGAGGCTGCGGCATGGGCAAGAAGACCAAGACGAAGAAGGCGAAGCTCCCCAAGGAGGTGATGGGCGTGAAGTTGCCCAAGGAGGTGCGCGAGATCGGTGGCGCGCTGCTGGAAAAGGCGCAGAGCCCGCAGGGGCGCGAGATGCTGGCAGCAGGGCTGACGATGGCGGCCGCGGCGGCGACCGCCGCGGTGGCGAAGGGCCGGGCGAAGCGCGACGCGGCGGCTGCGCCGGAGGCACCGCGGGCGCCCGAACCGCCGCGCGCGCCGGAGGCGCCGACGCTGCCCACGCCGCCGCAGGGCACGCAGACGCAACCCGACCCGCAGGCGATCGCGGAGGCGGTGGGCAAGGCGGCGGAAGCGATGCTCGGCCGATTGTTCGGGGGGAAGAAGGGCTGAGCCTGCCTCCATTCCGGATGTAAGCGGATGTGTCTTCAATAGCTTGCGGTCGCCGATCCGCGCCACCCTGTCGCCCTTGCGGGGTGGGGAGCGGGGCGGATGGACGAGGCGATCGAGCGGTTCGTCGAGCGGTGGCGACGTAACGAGGGCGGGGCGGAGCGGGCGAACTTTCCGCTGTTCCTGACCGAATTGTGTGCGCTGCTCGAGCTGCCGCCGCCCGACCCGGCCGACGCGACGCATGCGCGCAACGATTATGTGTTCGAGCGCGGGGTGACCTTTCCCGATGCGGAGGGGAGCGGGCGGCACGGGCGGATCGACCTGTATCGCCGCGGCAGCTTCGTGCTGGAGGCCAAGCAGAGCCGCGAGCGGGGCGGCGCCAAGGAGGTGGCGCTGGGCGATGCGCAGGCGACGCTGCCGGGGATCGAGGTGCCGCGCGGGCGGCGCAGCGCGCATCGCGGCTGGGACGTGCTGATGCGCAACGCGCGCGAACAGGCGGAGCAATATGCCCGCGCGCTGCCCGAGAGCCATGGCTGGCCGCCGTTCATCCTGGTGGTGGACGTGGGCCATGCGATCGAGGTGTTCGCCGACTTTTCCGGGCAGGGAAAGAATTACCGGCAGTTCCCGGACCGGAGCGGATTTCGCATCTATCTGGACGACCTGCGCGATCCGGCGGTGCGCGACCGGCTGCGCGCGATCTGGCTGGAGCCGCAGTCGCTCGATCCGTCGAAACATGCCGCCAAGGTCACCAAGGATATCGCCGGGCGGCTCGCCAACGTCAGCAAGCGGCTGGAGGATCGCGGCCATGCCGCCGAGCCGGTCGCGCATTTCCTGATGCGCTGCCTGTTCACGATGTTCGCCGAGGATACCGGCCTGCTGGAGCGCGGCAGCTTCAGCCAGGTGCTGACCGACGCGCTGGAGCATCCCGACGCGTTCGCGCCGATGCTGGAGGACCTGTGGCGGACGATGGACACCGGCGGCTTTTCAGCGCTGCTGCGCCGCGACGTGCGCCAGTTCAACGGCGGGCTGTTCGCCGACTGCCACGCGATCCCGCTGGCGCGCGAGGAGATCGGCGAATTGTGCGCGGCGGCGCGGCACGACTGGCGCGACGTGGAGCCGGCGATCTTCGGCACGATGCTGGAACAGGCGCTCGACCGGGTCGAGCGGCGGCGGCTGGGCGCGCATTACACGCCGCGCGCCTATGTCGAGCGGCTGGTGATCGCGACGATCATCGCGCCGTTGCAGCGCGAATGGGAGGAGACGGTGCTCGGCACGGTCGAGCGCGAGCGGACGCAGGACGTGCGCGCCGCGATCCGCGCGGTGCACGAGTTCCACGAGCGGCTGGCGGCGACGCGGGTGCTCGACCCGGCGTGCGGGACGGGCAATTTCCTGTACGTCGCGCTAGAACTGATGAAGCGGCTGGAGGGCGACGTGCTTGAGGTGCTCGCCGATCTGGGCGGGCAGGAGGCGCTGGCGCTGGAAACGGCGACGGTCCACCCGCAGCAGTTTCTGGGGCTGGAGCTCAATCCGCGCGCGGCGGCGATCGCGGAGCTGGTGCTGTGGCTGGGCTATCTGCAATGGCAATTGCGCAACAGGGGCGCGGTGGCCGATCCGGTGCTGGAGCGGCTGGAGAATATCGTCGTGCAGGATGCGGTGCTCGCCGGGCCGGTGGAGCATCCGCGGCGGCCGGACTGGCCGGAGGCGGATTATATCGTCGGCAACCCGCCCTTCATCGGCGGCAAGGATTTGCGCGGGCGGTTGGGGGATGCCTATGCGACGGCGCTGTGGACGGCGCATCCGAAGATCAACCGCTCCGCCGATTTCGTGATGTACTGGTGGGACCGGGCGGCGGAGCGGCTGACCGAGCGCGGCACGCGGCTGAAGCGGTTCGGGTTCGTCACGACCAATTCGATCACGCAGGAGTTCAGCCGGCGGGTGATGGCCCGGCGGATGGCGGCGGCGAAACCGGTCAGTCTGGTGATGGCGGTGCCCGATCATCCCTGGACGAAGGCGAGCCGCGATGCCGCGGCGGTGCGGATCGCGATGACGGTGGTGGAGGCGGGGACGTCCGACGGGACGTTGCTGACGGTGGCGGGCGAGCGGGGGTTGCGTACCGATGCGCCGGTGGTGGAATTACGCGCCGAGTCCGGACGGATCAACGCTGACCTGAGCATCGGAGCCTCGGCCAGCGCCGCCCGTCCGTTGACGGCCAACAGCTTCCTGAGCGTGCGTGGCGTCGAATTCCACGGCGAGGGCTATGTCGTCGCGTCGGCTTCGCGCCGGACCTTGTTTCCCGCCCGAACGGTGCCGGGCTATTGCAAACGTTTCATGACCGCGAGTGACCTTAAAAGCGGGCGGGTGCGGCCCGTGCATGTGCTGGACCTGCACGACCTCGACCAGCAGACGCTGCGGCGGGTGTACCCGGCGGTATACCAGCATCTGTTGACCACGGCGAAGCCGAGCCGCGCGAACAATCCGGTACGGCGGCGGCGCGAGGAATGGTGGAAGCTGGCGCTGCCCCATAGCGAGCTGCGCGACGGGATCGAGGGGCTTACGCGCTACATCGGCACGATCGTCACCGCGAAATACCGGTTGTTCGCGTTCATCGATGGCGATGTGATGCCCGATCAGGGGATCATGGCGATCGCCTGCGACAATGCGGCGCTGCTGGCGGTGCTCAATTCGCGGGTGCACGTCGCCTGGGCACTGGCGTCCGGCGGGACGCTGGAGGACCGACCTCGCTACAACAACACGCTCGCGTTCGATCCCTTCCCCTTCCCCGAACTGGACGAGGCGCAGGCGGTGGCGATCGGCGAGCTGGCCGAGGAGCTGGATGCGATGCGCAAGGCGGTGCTGGCGGAGCATGACGACCTGACGCTGACCGGGCTGTACAATATCCGCGACATGATCCGGTCGGGCGTGGCGCTGAAGAAGACCGACGAGGACCGGCGGCGGCGTGGGCGGGTGGATATCCTGATCGAACTGCATGACCGGATCGATGCGGCGGTGATGCATGCTTATGGCTGGGCGGCAGAGCTGTCCGATGCGGCGATCGTCGCACGGCTGGTCGCGCTGAATTCGCAGCGCCGGACCGAGGAGCGGGCGGGGCGGGTACGCTGGCTGCGGCCGGACTATCAGATCGCCCGTGCGGGCCTGACCGCGCTGCCGACGGGGAAGCGCGGGCCCGAGCAGATCGAAGCGCTGTTGCCCGCCGCTGCAGCGAAGAAGCCGAGCTTTCCGCGCGAGGCGATCGGTCAGACGGCGGCGGTGCTCGCGGCGCTGCGGGGCGGTGTGCCGGCGACCGCCGAGGCGATCGCACGCCGTTTCGCGCAGGGGCGCAAGGTGGAGCGGCGGGTGCTGGCGACGCTGGAGGCGCTGGAGCGGCTGGGGCATGTCGCGCATACGGGGGGAGGATTCGTGCTGCGCCGCGCGGCGTGAGGCGGGCGGGAATGCTTGCCAGACGTTTCGTCGTGCGTGCAGATGGATACCGAACGGACGAAGGATGATCGGCGTGGCGAACAGGGCGGGATTGTGGCTGGCGGGCGGACTGGCGCTTATGGCGGGCCATGCGCAGGCGCGGACGCCGGCGGCGGGTGTCGTCCCGACCGCCGCGCAGGCGGTGGCGGCGCAGCAGGCGCTCGATCCGGGCGATGCGGCGGCGGTGGCGTACGACGTGTCCTTTCCCAATGCGGTGCATCATGAGGCGCAGGTGACGGCGACGTTCCGGGCGGTGCCGGCGGGGCCGCTGCGGGTGCAGATGGCGCGCTCCTCGCCGGGGCGCTATGCGATCCATGAATTCGCCAAGAACGTCTATCGCGTCTCGGCGAAGGACGGCGCCGGGCGTGCGCTCGTGGTGACGCGCAGCGATCCCTATGGCTGGAGCGTCGCCGGGCACGACGGCACGGTGGTCGTCACCTACACGCTGTACGGCGACTGGGGCGACGGCACCTATGCGCAGATCGACGCGACGCATGCGCATCTCAACATGCCGGCGACCTTCCTGTGGGCGCCGGGCTATGAGGCAAAGCCGATCCGGGTGCGGTTCCGGCCGTTCGATCCCACATGGAAGGTCGCGACGCAATTGCCGGCGGCGAAGGGGCCGGACACCTTCTGGGCGCCGAACTTCCAGTATTTCATGGACAGCCCGACCGAGCTCAGCGACTTCGCCTTGCGCGAATGGCCGATGACCGATGCGAAGGGGCGGACGCAGCTGGTGCGGCTGGCGGTGCACCATGCCGGGACCGAGGCCGACCTCGACGCCTATGCCGCCCGGGTGAAGCGGGTGATCGCGCAGCATTATGCGCTATTCGGACAGGCGCCGCGCTACGATTACGGCACCTATACCTTCATCGCCGATTACCTGCCGCAGATCGCCGGCGACGGCATGGAGCATCGCAACTCGACGATCATCACCGACCAGCGGTCGCTGCGCGAGGCGAAGTTCGCGCAGATCAACACGCTGAGCCACGAATTCGTCCATAGCTGGAACGTCGAGCGGTTGCGTCCGGCGGAGCTGGAGCCCTTCGACTTCACCCGTGCCAATCCGACGCCGAGCCTGTGGTTCGCGGAAGGGTTCACGCAATATTACGGGCCGCTGATGATCCGCCGCGCGGGCGAGATGAGCGTCGACGATTTCCTCGCGCAGCTGGGCGGGACGCTGGCCGCGGTCGTCGCCCGGCCGGCGCGGCTGTACGGCGGGCCGGAGGAGATGAGCCTGCGCGCGCCGTTCGTCGATGCGGCCAAGGCGATCGATCAGGTCAATCCCAACATCTACGTGTCCTATTATCCCTATGGCGCGATGATCGCGCTGGCGCTCGACCTGCAACTGCGCCAGCGCGGGCTGACGCTGGACGCCTATATGCGCCACCTGTGGACGACGCTGGGCGATCCCGAGCGCGCCTATACGCCCGCCGATCTGGAACGCGCGCTGGGCGAGGTGACGCGAGACCCGGCATTTGCCAAGGCGTTCTTCGACGGCAGCGTGCATGCGGGCGGCCTGCCGGACTATGCGCCGCTGCTCCGGCAGGCGGGGCTGGTGCTGCGGCCCGTGGACGCGACGCATGGCTGGGCGGGGCTGACCGTGGTGGCGGGCGAGGACGGCGGCGTGATCGTCGGCGAGGCGCCGTGGCCGACGGCGCCCGCTTACGCCGCGGGGCTGGAGCGGGGCGACACGATCCTGCGCCTCGACGGCATGGTGGCGAGCGATCCGGCGGCGGTGAAGGCGCTGCTCGCCACGCACCGGCCCGGCGACCGGATCGCGGTCCGCTATCGCCAGCGGGGGGTGGAGCGGGCGGCGACGATGCAGCTGGCGGCGAACCCGATGGTCGAGCTGGTCCGCGGCGAGGCGGCGGGCGTGGCGGTGACGCCCGCGCAGATGGCGTTCCGCACCGCCTGGCTGGGGCGCTGATCCCGACCGCGGGCAGGGGCGGGGACGGAAAAAGCAACCATCACGGGCTATTGTAACGGAACATTGCTGCGGCGCAGCAGTAGTGTCGGGAACGAACCCGGAGCTGCCGTATGAAGACTGCCCGCCATCCCGCCCGATGGCCCCATATCCTCGCCGTCGTGATCGGCGTAATCGGTCTGCTCAATCTGGCCGGGGGCGTGTGGCTGGCGACGTTGGGCGGCAGCCTGTTCTATGCGGTGGCAGGGCTGGCGATGCTCGCGACCGCGGCGCTGTTGTGGCGACGGCGGGTGGCGGCGCTGCACGTGTTCGCGGCGCTGGTGCTGGGGACGGTGGTCTGGGCGTGGTTCGAGATCGGCGCGGACTGGTGGCCGCTGGTGCCGCGCGGCGACCTGATCTTCATCTTCGGCGCCCTGCTGGCGCTGCCGTGGACGGTGCGGCGGCTGGTGCCGGGGACGACGTGGCGGCGGGCGGCGGGGCCGCTGGCGGGCGCGCTGGCCTTGGCGGCGGTGTTCGGCGTGGTGTCTCTGACGCGCGACGTCCACAATCTGGACGGGACGCTGCCGGGGCCGCGCGAGGCGTTGGTGGCGAACGCCGGCGGGGTGCCGGACGACGACTGGTCGGCCTATGCGCGGAGCTGGCGGGGCGACAAATTCTCGCCGCTGACGCAGCTGACGCCGGCCAATGTCGGGCAGCTGAAGGTCGCGTGGCAATTGCAGACCGGCGACGTCAAGCGCGCGGGCGATCCGGGCGAGACGACCTATGAGATGACGCCGATCAAGGTCGGCGACACGGTGTATCTGTGCACCCCGCACAATTGGGTGATCGCGGTCGATGCGGAGACGGGCAGGGAGCGCTGGCGCTTCGACCCGAAGATTGCGACCTCGGCGAAGAATATGCAGCATCTGACCTGCCGCGGCGTATCCTATTGGGATGGCGCGAAGGCGGGGGCGAATGTCGGCGATTGCCCGCAGCGGATCTTTCTCGCGACCAACGACAGCCGGCTGATCGCGCTCGACCCGCGGACCGGTGCCCTGTGCCGCAGCTTCGGGCAGGGCGGCACGGTCAGCCTGTTGCCGGGGCAGCCGCATTATAACCAGGGCTGGTATCAGGTGACGTCGGCGCCGCTGGTCGCGCGGGGGCTGGTCGTCACCGGCGGGGCGGTGTTCGACAATATCTCGACGCGCGTGCCGTCGGGGGTGATCCGCGGCTATGACGCCGCCACCGGTCGGCTGGTGTGGAATTTCGATCCGGGCAACCCCGACGACACCGCGCCGCTGGGTGCGGGCAAGCGCTATACGCCGTCGTCGCCGAACAGCTGGAGCACGCCCGCCGCCGACGAGGCGCTGGGGCTGGTCTATTTGCCGATGGGGATGGGCGCGGTCGATCAATGGGGCGGCAACCGGCCCGCGACGACCGAGCGCTTCGCGACGTCGGTGCTGGCGCTGGAGATCGCGACCGGGCGGCCGCGCTGGGTGTATCAGACGGTGCATCACGATCTGTGGGACATGGACGTGCCGGCGCAGCCCGCGCTGGTCGACCTCAACCTGCCGGGGCGCGGACGCGTGCCGGCGCTGGTCCAGTCGACCAAGACGGGTAATCTGTTCGTGCTCGACCGGCGGACCGGGTGGCCGGTGTTCCCGGCGCCCGAGAAGCCGGTACCGGCCGGTGCCGCGCCGGGCGACCGGACGTCGCCGACGCAGCCGTTCAGCGCGATCTCGCTGATGCCGGCGCCGGCGCGCGAGACAGACATGTGGGGCGCGACGATGCTCGACCAATTGTGGTGCCGCATCCGTTTCCGGTCGCTCGACTATAAGGGCGCGTTCACGCCGCCGTCGCTGAAGGGATCATTGGTGTTCCCGGGCAATTTCGGGGTGATGGACTGGGGCGGCATCTCGATCGATCCGGTGCGGCAGGTCTTGTTCGCCCATCCCAACTATGTCGCGTTCGTCGACCGGCTGGTGCCGCGGGCGAACGACGCGGGCGGGGCGGGCGAGCGCGGGCCGGCGGGCGGTTCGGATCGCAAGGGATCGCAGGAGGCCGGGTATAATCCCAACACCGGCGCGCCGTTCGCGGTCGACATGAACCCGTTCCTGTCGTTCGCCGGGCTGCCGTGCCAGTCGCCGCCCTGGGGCTATGTCGCCGGCATCGACCTGACGACCGGCACAAAGGTGTGGGAGCACAAGAACGGCACGATCCGGGACGAGACGATCCTGCCGATGCCGTTCAAGCTGGGCGTGCCCTCGCTGGGCGGGCCGATCACGACCGCGGGCGGGGTCGCGTTCATGGCGGCGGCGATCGACAATTACGTGCGCGCCTATGACACGCGCACCGGCAAGGTGCTGTGGCGCGCGCGCCTGCCCGCCGGGGGGCAGGCAACGCCGATGTCCTATCGCTCCGCCGCGAGCGGGCGGCAGTTCGTAGTCGTGGTCGCCGGCGGGCATGGCTCGCTGGGAACGAAGCTGGGCGATTCGGTGATCGCCTATGCCCTGCCCAGGTGACCTGACCGGGTTACCTAATGCGCCGACGCGCCCTCCGCGCCGATGCCGGTTTCGGCGCGGATGCGCTGCGCGGCGTAACCGGCGTGGTCGACCGCGGCGCGCGGTGAGCGGTCGAGGATCGAGACGAGCCAGATCGTCAGGAACGCCAGGGGCATCGAGACGATCGCCGGCGACGAATAGGGGAAAATCGCGGCCGGGTGGCCGAGGATCGTCACCCACACCGCCGGCGACAGGATGGTAAGGACGACCGCCAGCACGAGGCCCAGCGTTCCGCCGGCCACCACCCCGCGCGTCGTGCACCCCTTCCACAGCAGCGACAGGATCAGCACCGGGAAATTCCCCGACGCGGCGATCGCGAAGGCGAGGCTGACCATGAAGGCGACATTCTGTTTCTCAAACACGATGCCGAGCAGGATCGCCGCCGCGGCGAGCACCAGTACGGTGCGCCGCGACACGCGCAGTTCGGCGGCGCTGTCCGCCTGCCCCCTGCGGAAGACGGTGGCGTAGAGATCGTGGCTGACCGCCGAGGCGCCCGACAGCGTCAGCCCGGCAACGACGGCGAGGATGGTGGCGAAGGCGACCGCGGAGATGAAGCCGAGGAACAGGTTGCCGCCGACCGCATGGGCGAGATGGATCGCCGCCATGTTGCCGCCGCCGATCAGGCCGCCGGCGCCGTCGGCATAGCCGGGATCGGTCGCGACCAGCACGATCGCGCCGAAGCCGATGATGAAGGTGAGCAGGTAGAAATAGCCGATCCACCCGGTCGCCCAGAGGACCGAGGTGCGCGCCGCCTTCGCATCGGGCACGGTGAAGAAGCGCATCAGGATGTGCGGCAGGCCGGCGGTGCCGAACATCAGCGCCATGCCGAAGGAGATCGCCGAGACGGGATCCTTGATGAAATTGCCCGGCCCCATGATCGACGCGCCGCGGACCGCAGCGTCGGACGGCGACAGGCCGGTGGCGGCGGCGAGGCCGGTCTTCACCTGCACCGCGCGAGCGAACAGCGCCTCGGGCGAGAAGCCGAATTGCGCGAGCACCATCAGTGCCATGAAGGTGGCGCTGCCGAGCAGCAGCACCGCCTTGATGATCTGGACCCAGGTCGTAGCGGTCATCCCGCCGAACAGGACGTAGAGCGTCATCAGCACGCCGACGATGCCGACGGCATATTCGTAGCGCAGGCCGAACAGCAGTTTGATGAGCTGCCCTGCGCCGACCATCTGCGCGATCAGGTAGAAGAGGACGACGACGAGCGTGCTGGTCGCGGCGAAGCTGCGCACCGGCGTCTGCGCGAAGCGGAACGAGGCGACGTCGGCGAAGGTGAACTTGCCGAGGTTGCGCAGCCGCTCGGCCATCAGGAAGAGGATGATCGGCCAGCCGACGAGGAAGCCGATCGAATAGATCAGCCCGTCATAGCCGTCGTTGAAGATCTGCGCGGAGATGCCGAGGAAGCTGGCGGCGGACATATAGTCGCCGGCGATGGCGAGGCCGTTCTGGAAACCGGTGATGCCGCCACCCGCGGTGTAGAAGTCCGACACGGTGCGGGTGCGCCGCGCCGCCCAGCGGGTGATGCCGAGCGTCAGCAATGCGAAGGCCGCGAACATCGCGATCGCGGTCCAGTTGGTCGGCTGCTGCTGCATCTGGCCTGCCACCGCATCGGCGCAGGCGGGGGTGGCGAGCAGCGCGAACGGCAAAGCGAGCGTCAGGGCGAGGAGCCGGCGCCTCATGGCGTGTGATCCGCGACGAGGGCGGCGAGCGCGGCGTCGTAATCGCGGTTGGCGCGCGCGACGTAGAGGCCGGTGAGCAGGATCGCGAGCAGGATCAGCGCGAAGCCGATGAGGATGCCGAGCGACGTGACGCCGCCCGCCGCGATCGGCTGCGCGAGGAAGGGTTTGTCGAAGGCGACGAGCAGGACGAAGCCGAAATAGGCGGCGAGCATGATGCCCGACAGCAGCCAGCCGAACCGGCCGCGCGCGCGGATGAGCTGGCGGTATCTCGGATCGTCGGCGATCCGCGTGAGCTGCGCGTCGGTCATTCACCCTCCCCGGTGCGACCCTGCGATCGGGGTCGATAGCGGTATCATGCCGCAAGCGGCGCGCGGCGCAACCGCGAATGCCCCGCGCAGAGCCAGGCGTGCGCGGCGGGTGAAGAAAAGTTCATGTCGCCGCCATGCCCGGGACAGCGGCGCGGGCGCATGGCGGCGGGATGGGCCTGAATGCACCCGGGATATGGCGCCGCCGGCGCGCGTGGATCGGCGCGATCGTTTCGATCGGGCTGGCCGCACTGGTCGGCGTGGCGACGATCGCGGGGTTTTTCGATCGCGATCCCGTGCGGCTGTTCGCCGCGCAGGGCGCGAAGCGGCCGGTCGGCGTGCTGTATGTGTCGGGTGACATGGGGCTGCGCTTCGGCCCCGCCCCCTCTACGACGCAGGCGCTGGCGGCGCACGGCATCACCGTGATCGGGATCAACGCGCCGACCGCGTTTCGCACCCGCCGGACGCGAGCGGAGATCGATGCGATCGTCGCGGACGGGGTGCGGCGTGCGCTGGCGGCGTCGCAGGCGGACCGGCTGGTGCTGATCGGGCAGAGCTATGGCGCCGATATCGTGCAGACCGGGCTGGCGGCATTGCCCGCCGATCTGCGTGCGCACGTCGCCGGGGTGGTGCTGGTGGTGCCGGGGACGTCGGTATTCTTCCGCGCCGACCCGACCGGCCTCGCCTATCGCGGGACGCCGGACAGCCGCGGCGCCGCGACGCTGGCGCGGCTGACCTGGACGCCGGTGACGTGCATCTACGGCGTCGCGGAGCGGGACAGCGTGTGTCCGCACGTGCGCCTGCGCAATCTGTACGCGATCGCCATGCCGGGCGGCCATTTCCTAAACGAGGATCATGCGGGCCTGTTCGGCCATATCCTGGCGGCGATGCGGCGGGCCGAACCGGCGGCGTTCGCGGCGCGATAGGACATGGGTCGGACATTGGGGAGAGGGTGATGCTAAGGACGATGGTCGCGATCGGCGCGGCGACGGTGATGGCGCTGGCGTTGGCGGCGGGCACGCCCGCGGGGGCGGCGCAGCGGCCGGATGCGGTGATCGGCCGGTGGAGCAATCCCAAGGGGACGCTGGCGGTGCAGACCGGCCCGTGCGCCGACGGATCACTGTGCGGGCAGATCGTCTGGGCGAGCGCGCAGGCGCAGGCGGATGCGCGCGACGCCGGGGTTGCCGCGCTGGTGGGCACGCAATTGCTGCAGGGCTATCGTCCCGAGGGGCGCGGCAGCTGGGCGGGGCGCGTCTATGTCCCCGACCTGGGGCGCAGCTTTTCCTCGCGCATCCGCCAGACATCGGCGGGGACGCTGAGCATCTCGGGCTGTCTGGTCGGCGGCTTCCTGTGCAAATCGCAGGTCTGGCACCGGGTGGCGTGACGACGATGCGCCTGGATGCGGTGATCGCGCTGGCGACCCGGCACCGCCGCAGCCTGACGGTCGCGGCGGTGCTGGTCGTCGCGGCAATCGGGTTCGAAGCGTTGCGGCTGGTGCTGCGCGCGGTGCATCTGAGCGACGTGCGCACCGCGCTGCATGCGGTGGCGGATGTGCGGATCGCCGCGGCGCTGGCGCTGACCGCGGTCAGTTACCTGTTGCTGACCGGGCTCGACTGGGTCGCGCTGCGCAGCGTCGGGCGGCCGTTGCCGTGGCGGATCGCGGCGGCGGGATCGTTCATCAGTTACACGTTGAGCCACAATCTGGGCCTGTCGCTGATTACCGGCGGGTCGGCACGGTTGCGGCTGTACGGCGCGGCGGGACTCGCGTTCGGCGAGATCGCGCAGGTCGCGGCGATCTGCGCGCTGGCATTCTGGGCGGGCGTGGCGGGTGCGGGCGGGATCGGCCTGATCGTGAGCGACGGCATCGTGCTGGGGCCGGTGACGTTGGGCGCGACCGGCGCGCGGGCGCTGGGGGCGGTGCTGGTCGCGGCGCTGGCGGTGCTGCCGATCGTGCGGGCGAGCGGGCGCGACACGCTGGGGTGGGGGCGGTTGCGCATCGCCCTGCCGCGCCTCGGGCAGATGGCGGCGCTGGGCGGGCTGTCGCTCGCCGACCTGACCGTGGCGTCGGCGGCGCTGTTCGTGCTGACCCCGCACGCGGCGGTCGCGGCGTTTCCGGCGTTCGTCGTCGCTTATGCGGTGGCGGTGGTGGTCGCGCTGCTGCTGCACGTGCCGGGCGGCCTCGGCGTGTTCGAGACGATGGTGCTGGCGACGGTGCCGGGCGACCGGCCCGCGCTGTTCGCGGGACTGCTGCTGTACCGGCTGATCTATTATCTGCTGCCGCTGCTGGTCGCGGCGATCGGGATCGCGGCGGCGGAGGGATGGCGGCTGCGCCATCCGATCCGGCGCGGCCTGTCCTATGTCGACCGCGCCGGGCAGTTGCTGGCGCCGAGCGCGGTCACCGTGCTGGTGTTCGTCGCCGGCTTCGTACTGCTGGTGTCCGGCGCGTTGCCGGGGGTGAAGGGGCGGCTCGCCGACCTGCAGGACCTCGTGCCGCTGCCGTTCATCGAGGGATCGCACATGGCGGGCAGCCTGATCGGCACCGCGATGCTGCTGGTCGCGCCGGCGCTGACCGCGCGGCTGCGATCGGGCTGGGCGGCGGCGCGGATCCTGCTGATCGGCGGGGCGATCTTCTCGCTGACCAAGGGGCTGGATTACGAAGAGGCGGCGTTGCAGCTGATCGTCGCGGGCGTGCTGCAATATTGCCGGGCGAGCTTCTATCGCGAGGGCGGCATCCTGACCGACCGGCCGCATTGGCCATGGCTGGTCGCGTCGGCGGCGGCGCTGGGACTGAGCATCTGGGCGGGATTCTTCGCCTATAAGCGCACGCCCTATAGCGACGAATTGTGGTGGCGGTTCGCGTTCGACGCCAATGCGCCGCGATTCCTGCGCGCGAGCTTCGCTGCCGGGGTGCTGCTGACCGCGGCGTCGGCGTGGCAGTTGCTGACCGCGAGCGCGACGCGGTCACTGCCCGATGCGCTGCCGCCCGAGGCGGTGATCGCGGCGGCGCGGGCGCATGCCCCGCGCAGCGACGCCGCACTGGCGTGGACCGGGGACAAGAGCTTCGTCGTGTCGGCGGCGGGCGATGCGTTCCTGATGTACCGGGTGCAGGGGCGCAGCTGGGTGGTAATGGGCGATCCGGTCGGCCCGGCCGCGGCGTGGAGCGAACTGGTGTGGAGCATCCGCCGCGCCTGCGATGCGCGTTCGGGGCGGTTGTGCTTCTATCAGGCAAGCGAGCGGATGCTGCCGCTGTTCGTCGAGATGGGGTTGCACGCGATCAAATATGGTGAGGAGGCGCATGTCGCGACCGCGACCTTCTCGATGGCGGGGCCGCGCGGCAAGTCGCTGCGCCATGCGGTGCGGCGGACCGAGGCGGCGGGAGCGGTCTTCTCGGTCGAGCCGGCGGGCGTGGTGCCGGGGCTGATCCCCGAACTGGCCGCGGTGTCGGCGGCGTGGCTGGCGGACAAGGCGGGGCGCGAGAAACGGTTCAGCCTGGGGGCGTTCGATCCGGACTATCTGGCGCGCTCGCCGATCGCGCTGGTGCGGGTGGAGGGGCGGATCGTCGCCTTCGCCAACATCTGGGTGTCGGGCGATGGCGAGGAGGCGTCGGTCGACCTGATGCGCCACCGCCCCGATGCACCCTATGGCACGATGGAGATGATGATGGTGCGGCTGATCGAATGGGCGCGCGAGGGCGGCTACGACCGGTTCAACCTGGGGATGGCGCCGCTGTCGGGGATGCCGAGCGGGCGGCTGGCGCCGCTGTGGGCGCGGCTGGGCCATGCGATGTACGCCAATGGCGAACGATTGTACGGCTTTGCCGGGCTGCGCGCGTTCAAGGCGAAATACGGGCCGGACTGGGTGTCGCGCTATATCGCGACGTCGCCGGGCGCGGCGATGCCGCGGACGCTGATCGATCTCGCCCGGCTGGTGAGCGCCTGATAGGACGGGCGCATGACCCAGCAGATCCTCCGCCGCCGCAGCGTGCTGTTCATGCCCGCCTCCAACCCGCGCGCGATGGCCAAGGCGCGGGACCTGCCGTGCGATGCGGTGATCCTCGACCTCGAGGATGCGGTCGCGCCCGAGGCGAAGGACGCCGCGCGGGCGGCGGCGCTGGCGGCGGCGGCCGAGGGATTCGGGGCGCGGGCCTGTGCGGTGCGGATCAACGCGCTCGATACGTCATGGGGCGCGGCGGATGCGGCGGCGGTGGCGGGCGCGCCCGGCGTCGCGGCGGTGGTGGTGCCCAAGGTGGCGTCCGCGGCGGATCTGATCGCGGTGCGAGCCCTGCTGGGCGCGGACGGGCCGCCGCTGTGGGCGATGATCGAGACGTGCGGGGCGATCCTGCGGCTGGCGGAGATCGTCGCGGCGGGGGCGGGGCTGGAGCTGCTGATCGCGGGGACCAACGACCTCGCCAAGGAGATGCGCTGCCGGCCCGGCGCGGACCGCGCGCCGCTGGTGCCGGCGCTGGCGCAGATGGTGATCGCGGCGCGGTCGGCGGGGCTGGTGGTGCTGGATGGGGTGTGCAACGCGATCGGCGACTACACCCGGCTGGCGGCGGAATGCGCGCAGGGGGCGATGCTGGGCTTCGACGGCAAGACGCTGATCCATCCGGGGCAGATCGCGGCCGCCAATGCGGCGTTCGGGCCGTCGGATGAGGAACTGGCGTGGGCGCGGGGCGTGGTGGCGGCTTTCGCCGCGCCCGAGGCGGCGGGCAGGGGCGCGATCCGGCTGGACGGCGCGATGGTCGAGCGGCTCCACCTCGCCGAGGCGGAGCGATTGCTGGCCTATTGAGATCCTCTCCGCCGAGAGGATCCTAACCTTCCAGAATGGCGCGGACGCGATCGGCGATGACGTCCATGGCGAAGGGTTTGGTGACCAGCGCCATGTTGGGGGCGAGCGGGCCGTTGCCGATCACGGCGTTTTCCGCATAGCCGGTGATGAACAGCACCTTGAGTTGCGGCAGCAATGCCATGGCGGCGTCGGCGACCTGCCGGCCGTTCATCTGGCCGGGCAGGCCGACGTCGGTGATGAGCAGGTCGACCTGCGCGCCGGTGGCGAGCACCCGCATCGCCGCGGCGCCATCGCCAGCCTCCAGCACGGTATGGCCCATCTCCTCGAGAATCTCGACCACCAGCATGCGGATCGTCGGTTCGTCGTCGACGACCATCACCGAATGACGGCCTTCCGCCGCGACGGGCAGGACGGCACCGACGGGGGCGCCATCCTCCTCCGCATCGCCATAATGGCGGGGCAGGTAGATGCACATCGTCGTGCCCTGGCCGAGTTCCGAATAGATGCGCACCTGCCCGCCCGACTGGCGCGCGAAGCCGTAGATCATCGACAGGCCAAGCCCCGTGCCCTCGCCCATCGGCTTGGTGGTGTAGAAGGGGTCGAAGGCGCGCGCCTGCACCTCCGGCGTCATGCCGGTGCCGGTGTCGGTGACGCAGAGCGACAGATACTGGCCGGGTTCGAGATCGCGGTCGCGCGCGGCGCGCTGGTCGAGCCAGCGGTTGGCAGTCTCGATCGTGATGCGGCCGCCGTCGGGCATCGCGTCGCGCGCGTTGATGCACAGGTTGAGCAGCGCATTCTCGAGCTGGTTGGGATCGACCATCGCCGGCCACAGCCCGCCGGCGCCGACCACCTCGATCTCGACGCCGGGGCCGACGGTACGCTGGATCAGGTCGCGCAGCCCGTCGATCAGGCGGTTGATGTCGGTTGCCTTGGGATCGAGCGTCTGGCGGCGGGAGAAGGCGAGCAGCCGATGAGTGAGTGCCGCGGCGCGGCGGGCGGCACCGAGCGCGGCGGTGGAATAGCGTTCGAGCTCACCGATTCGGCCCTGGCGGATGCGCACCTGCATCATCTCGATCGCGCCCGAGATGCCGGTGAGCATATTGTTGAAATCATGCGCAAGGCCGCCGGTGAGCTGGCCGACCGCCTCCATCTTCTGCGCCTGCCGCAGATGCGCCTCGGCGACCATCAGTTCGTGCGTGCGCGCCTCGACCTGCTGTTCGAGGCTGGCGGTGAGCGCGGCGAGTTCCTGTTCGACGCGGCGGCGCTCGACGGCGTCGCGGACGCGTTCGGCGATGTCGCGGACGAAGGCGATCTCTTCGGCCAGCCACGGCCGGGGGACGGCGTTGTTGAGGTAGAGCAAGGCGACGAAGCCGCCCTGTTCGGTGACCGGCATGTTGATGAACGACAGGGCGGCGAGACCCTTCAGCCCCTCCGCAGTGTCGCGGGTGCGGGGATCGTCATAGGCGTTGTCGATCGCAACCGTGTCGCCGCGCTTCAGATCCTCGATATAGGAGCCATAGTCGCGGAAGTGGAGGATCGCGGGCAGCGGATCGATCCCCGGCGCGCACCACGGACGTTCGGTGACGATCGTCTCCGCCTCGCGGTCGATCGTGCCATAGCCGCAGCGGCTGACGTCGAGCATCCGGCCGAGAATCTCGACCGCGGCATAGGCGAGGTCGGCGGGATCGCCGGCGCTACGCAGCGCATCGTTGAGCTGGACGAGCGCCTGCAGCCGCAGCTCCGCCGATTTTCGCGTGTCGATGTCGAAGCTGACGCCGGGAAAGCGGATCGCGCGGCCGTCGGCGTCGAGCGTCGCGCGGCCCCGCGCCGCGACCCAGCGGGCGCGACCATCGGGCTGGCGCAGGCGATAGTCGCTCTCATACGGTTCGCCGCTGGCCAGCGCCGCGGCGATCTCCGCCTGCACGCGCGTCGCGTCGTCGGGATGCATCGCCGCGAAGAAGCGGTCGATCGGTGCGCCGTCGCGCGCGTCGTCGGGGTCGACGCCATAGAGGCGCGCGAAGGCGTCATCGGCGGTGACGCGATCCGCCACCACGTCCCAGTCCCAGCGGCCGACGCTGATCGCGCCGGAGGTCTTCAGGTCTTCATCGGCCATCGGCGGCGTATCGTCTCTCGTCAGTCGTCACCGACTTCTCCTGTTCTGGGCCGCCAACGTTCTGCAAGGCGGAGCGATCCTGCGTTTCCGACGAACCGAGCGGTGCCTCAGCGACCGGTCGCGGCGATCGCCTCGCGGTTCCAGCCGCCGCCCATCGCCTGATAGAGCGCGACATAGGCGGTGGCGCGGTCGGCGCGCGCCTGCACCAGCGCGAGTTCGGCGGTGAGCAGGCCGCGCTGGGCATCGAGCTGTTCGATGTACGAGGTATAGCCGGCGCGATATCGGTTGCTGGCATTGCGCAGCGCGCCGGCGAGGGCGTCGACCTGCAGCCCCAGCGCGGTCGCCTGTTCGGCCGAACGCTGGACGCCGGCGAGGGCGTTGTCGACCTCCTGGAAGGCGACGAGCGCGGTGCGGCGATAGGCGAAGGCGGCCTGATCCCGGCGGGCGGTGGCGATGTCGCTCTGCGCGCGCAAACGGCCGCCGTCGAAGATCGGCGAGAGGATGCTGGCGCCGATCGAGAAGACGCCGATCGGGTTGGCGAGCGCGGTCGACAGGACGACGCCGGCGGATCCGGTGAGCGCGAGATTGGGCAGCATCGCCGCGCGCGCGCTGTCGAGCGTGCGGTCGGCGGCGACCAGTGTCTGTTCCGCTTGGAACAGATCTGGCCGGCGCCGGAGCAGGTCGGCGGGCAGGCCATCGGGAATCGCGGGCGCGACCAGCCGGTCGAGCGGGACGCCGCGCGGGATCGGGCCGGGGCTGGCGCCGAGCAGCAGGCCGAGCGCATTCTCCTGCCGGCTGATCGCGAGCTGCGCGGCAGGGACAAGTTGTTGGGTGGCGCGATATTCCGCTTCCGCCTGCCGCAGTTCGAGGTTCGAGGTGTAGCCGGCCTCCGCGCGGCGGCGGGCGATGCGCAGCGCCTCGGTCCGCGCGGCGAGCGTCTGTTGCGCGACGGCGAGCCGCTGGTCGAGCGCGCGCAGGGTGACGTAGCCGGTGGCGACGCCGCTGGCGATGGCGAGCCGGACGGTGTCGCGCGCGCCCTCGCTTGCGAGCAATTGCGCCTGCGCCGCGCGGGAGGCCTGCCGCAGCCGGCCGAACAGGTCGAGGTCGTAGCTGGCCGTGATCGCCGGCTGCGCGCCGATCGCGTCGCTGGGCGTGCCCAACGGGCTGACGGTCTGGCCGGTGGTGCCGGGCAGCGAGCCGCCGAGCGTCGCCGTGCGCTGCGCGGCGGCGAGGCGGGCGGTGGAGCGCGCCTCGTCGATCCGCGCGGCGGCGGCGGCGAGGTCGACGTTGTCGGCGAGCGCTCGCTCGATCAGGCGGGTGAGGACGGGATCGCCGAACGCATTCCACCAATCGGCGCGGATCGGCTGACCGTCGCCGAGCGCGGTGCGCCAGGCGGGCGGCGCGACGACGGCGCTGGCGGCGGGGGCGTGCGGGCGGGGGCCGATGCAGGCGGCGAGGGTGAGGCAAAGCAGGGTCGTGCACGCGAAGCCGCGAAGGCGCGACGCGGTTGCGCCGGATGCGGCCGTGGTCCGTCCATCGGCGACCCGGATGGAACGCGATGCCGTCGCCAACGGCCCGACATCTTCGCGTCTTCGCGTCTTCGCGTGCCGCGGGGACAGGGCGATATGGGTTCGCGCGGAGACGCGGACACGCGGAGGCGTCGCATTTGCGGCCGGTGGGGCACTGTCGTCACAAGCAGTCTCGCCCAGCGGCGGCTGCGCCGCCGGGCGCGGATCGTCCCGGTGTCTCTGCATCTCCGCGATCATCACTGCACCACCGGGCCGTTGGTGGTGTCGATGCGGGCCTGCACCGACATGCCGGGGCGGAGGCGGTTGCGGAGGGGCTGGCCGGGATCGATGCGGATGCGGACGGCGATGCGCTGGGGGACCTTGGTGAAATTGCCCGTCGCATTGTCGGCCTTGAGCACCGCGAATTCCGATCCGGCGGCGGGCGAGATGCGTTCGATATGGCCGGAGAGGCGGGCGTTGGCGAGGCCGTCGACAGTGAAGCTGGCGGGCTGGCCGACGGTCATGCGCGCGGTCTGCGCTTCCTTGAAATTGGCGATCACCCAGGTTTCGGGGGGCACGAGGAACATCAGTTGCGAGCCCGCGGTGACATATTGGCCGACGCGGACGCCGACCTCGCTCAGCCGGCCGCTTTCGGGCGCGCGGATGACGGTGTTTGCGAGATCGATCTGCGCGAGGCGGCGGGTCGCCTCGGCGCCGGAGACGCCGGCGCGCTGGCCGCCGCGGCCGACCTGGACGGTGCGGATGTCCTGCTGCGCGATCTGGCGGGCGGCATTGGCCTGCTGGACCGCGGCCTGCGCCTGTCGCAGCGCCGCGAGCGTCTGGTCGCGCTCGCGCAAGCTGACCGAGCCGTCGGTGACGAGGTCGTTGACGCGGTTCATGTCCGCCTGCGCGCGCATCAACTGCGCCTGCGCATTGGCGACGGCGGCAGTCTGCGCGGCGAGACTGGCGGTGCGGCTGCGTTCGGATTGCAGGGCGTTGGCGAGCGTGGCCTCCTGCGCGTTGACCTGTGCGCTCGCCTGATCGACGCGCTGGCGGTAGATGCGGTCGTCGATCTGGACGAGCGGCTGCCCCGCCTTCACGTCCATAAAGTCGCGGACATAGACCTGCGTGACATAGCCCGACACCTGCGGCGCGATCACCGTGGTGCGGCCGCGGACATAGGCGTTGTCGGTCGACTGATAGGCGTTGGCGAAGGGCGGCAGGCGCCACGCCGCGAGCACCGCGAGCACGCCGCCGACCGCGAGCGCGACGATGACGAACAGGGCGGTGCGGCTGGGCGGCTGCGGGCGCCAGCCGGAGCCGGCCGGGGCGCTCGGCGGGGTGGCCGCGGCCTGCGCTTCCTCGGTGGCGGGGACGGGATCGACGGGGCTGCGGGTATCGGTCATGCTTGGGTCCCGGCGAGGGCGGCGCGTCGTTCCCGGCGCGCGCGGCGGATCATGAGGAAGAGGAGGTAACAGAAGGTCAGCGCGGCGAGCACCGCGATCAGGCGGAAGACGTCGTCATAGGCGAGCACGTTCGCCTCCCGCGTCGCGGTCTGCAACAGGATGGCGCCGCCCTCCGCGCTGCGCAATGCGGGGTCGCCGACGACGCGCGACACCGAAGCGCCGCCCGCCGCCAGCCGCTGCGCGACGATCGGGTCGGTCGGGTCGATGCCCTGCACCAGAGCGGCGCTGTTCGCCTTCTCCCGGATCACCTGATAGCTGCCGAGCAACGCGGTGCCGGCGAGGCCGCCGATCGAGTTTATCATGCCGAACAGGGCAATGAAGCTGATGATATGGCCCGAGCCCTTCTGCAGCGCACGAGTCATGCCGAACAGGAGCGCGGGGCCGAGGAAATAGGTGGCGGCGAAGGCGATCAGCGCCTGCGTCACGTACATCTGCGGCGCGCGCGTGAGGCTGGTGGCGTGGCTGTCGATGAAGGCGGCGATGGCGACGAGGCCGATGGCGAGCATGATCGGATGCGCCAGCCGGGTGACGTCGAGCGTCACCGCGCTGAGGATGACGCCGGCGACCGAGGCGAGGAAGATGATCGTGAAGAACAGCACGAGCTGGTCGTTGTTCTGGCCCAGGATGGTGAGCAGGCCGACCGCGGCGTAGGTTTGTTCGGACAGGACGATGCGCGCCATGATCGTGACGATCGTGAAGCGGACGATATCGGCGCTGCCCAGCCAGCGGGTGTTGAGCAGCGGATTGACGCGGTGATGTTCGATATAGAGCGCCGCGCCGAGCATCGGGATCGCGGCGATCAGCGCCCAGCCGATCCACGGCGCGTTGGTCCACCACACGATACGACCCAGCCCGAGCACTGCGGCGAACAGCGCCATCGCGCCGGCGAACAGGACGAAGGTGAGGAAATCGAGCCGCTCGAACGCCTTCGACCGCGTCGTCGGCGGCAGGCGGAGGAAGGCGACGGCGGCGAGGCTGAGCAACGCGAGGCCGAGTTCGAACAGGTAGAGCGTGCGCCATTGGGACATGGCGAGCAGGTCGGGCGAGAACAGCCGGGCGAGCGGCGTCGCGCATTGCGGGATGCCGATGCCGACCACCACCGCCTTCAGCCGCCATTTGAGCGGCAGCGCCTGCATCATGTAATAGAGGCACAGGCTGGTGACGGCGGCGCCGGCCATGCCGCTGGCGGCGCGGACGAGGATGGCGGTGTCGAAGCCGCGGACGAACAGATGGCCGAAGGTCAGCACCGCATAGATACTGAGGAAGATCATCGCGAAGGGCCGGAGGCCATATTGCGCGCGGAACTTGATGAGCAGCAGGTTGATGCTGACGTTGGTCATCACATAGACCGTCGGCAGCCACGCGATCTCCGCCGGGTCGAGGCCCAGCGCGCCCTGCAGCGTATAGGTGTTGGCGGAGATGAGTGCGTTGCCGAAGCCGCCGGTCAGCCCGAGCAGCACCGCGATCACGCCATAGGCGATGCGATGGCGCGTCCGGTGCTCCACCGACCCCGGCGAACCGGGGATCGCCGGGACCTCGTGGGGCAGGAAGTCCCAATGTTCTTCGGACAGGAAACGGCGCAGCCGGGCGAGCATCGCCGTCCTATAAGCGCAAATATCGCGCGGGGTCAGCCGCCTAAGATCGATTCGTAGAGCGCGATATAGCGATCGGCCATGCGTTCGACGCTGAAGCGGGCGGCGACGGCGGCGCGGCAGGCGGCGCGGTCGATCTCCGGCAGGCGCGCGACCGCTGCGATCGCCTCCTCGACGCTGTCGACCAGGAACCCGGTGACGCCGTCTTCGACCAGTTCGGGCATCGACCCGCGGTTGATCGCGATCACGGGCGTGCCGCAGGCCATCGCCTCGATCACCGACAGGCCGAAGGGTTCGTCGAAGTTGATGAGGTGGAGCAGTGCGGCGGCCTTGCCGAGCGCGGCGGTACGCTCATCGCCGCCGACCGCACCGGGATGGCGGATATGGTCGCTCAGATGGGGGACGACGCTGCGCTCGTAATAGCCCTGATCCTGCACGATGCCGTACATGGCGAGGTCCCGACCGGTGGCCTGTGCGACGGTGATGGCTTCGGCGGCGCCCTTGTCGGGGTGCATGCGGCCGAAGAACAGCAGGTCGTCGCTGCCTGCCGCATCGAAGGGAAATTCGTCGAGGACGATGCCGTGGTGGATCGTCGCGGCATAGGTCAGTTTCGGCGAGCGATCGGCGTCGCTGATCGCGACGTAATGCACGCGGTCCTGATAGGGCTGGTACATCGGCAGGATACGGTCGGACGAGAAACCGTGGATGGTGGTGACCATCGGCGTGTCGACGAGGTGCGCGAAGGCATGGGCGGGGAAGTCGGCCTGGTTGTGGATCAGGTCGAATTCCTGCGCGCGTTCGAACAGATGCGCGAGGTGGCGGAATTCCCAGACCTTGGCGTCGACGCTGGGGTCTTCGGAATAAGGCGCAGGGACGACCGCCGAAAGGGTGCCCGCGGTCAGGCTGTCCTGCGTGGCGAAGAGCGTGACGTCGACGCCCCGCCGCACCAGCGCTTCGGTGAGCAGGCTGGTGACGAGCTCCCACGGGCCATAGTGGCGCGGCGGGGTGCGCCACGAAATGGGGGCGAGCATCGCGATTTTCATCGAACGGGCTTAGCGGGTTACGCGGAGGATGACAGCCTCGTTCGGGGCGAGCATGTACGGCGCGGGATCGGCCCCGGTGGGCCGCAGCCCCTCTGCCTTGAGGGGAGAGCTAGGGAGGGTGGTCAGCAGCGTTTCGCCGCGGGGGAGGGGGACGGTCTGCGCTACGCCGCCCAGATTGAGCGCGACGACGAGGCATTCGTCGTCGTGGCGGCGCTCGTAGGCGAGGACGTCGCCCTCGGCCTCGATCAGGCGGAAGTCGCCGATCGCGAGCGCGGCATGCTTGCGCCGCAGGGCGAGCAGGTCGTGGTGCAGCGTCAGCATGTCGTTGTGCGCGGCGACGTTGCGGGTGGCCCAATCGGCGTTGAGCGGCAGCCACGGTTCGGCGGTGGAGAAGCCGGCGTGGTCGCTGGCGTTCCACGGCATCGGCGTGCGGACGGGATCGCGGCCGAGGCCGAGGCCGGGTTCGCGCAATTCGCGCGGGTCCTCCACCCGGTCCGCCGGAATGGCGACGTCGGTCAGGCCGATCTCGTCGCCGTAATAGAGCGTCGGCGTGCCGCGGAGGGTGAGGAGCAGGACCGCGGCGACGCGCGCCTGCGCTGTCCCGACGCGGGTGGCGATGCGTGGGCGGTCGTGGTTGCCGAGCACCCAGTTGGGCCAGCCGCCGGGGGGCAATGCGGCCTCATAGTCCGCGATCAGGCGGGCGAGCTGGCGCGCGTGCCACGGCGCGTCGATCAGCTGGAAATTGAAGGGCAAATGCACTTCGGGGGCGGCGAGGCCGTAATATTGCATCAGCCGCTCGATCGGCAGGTAGATCTCGCCGATCAGCACGCGGTCGCCGGGATAGGAATCGGCGATGGCGCGCATCTCCGCGGCGATGTCGTGGACCTCGGGCTGGTCGGTGGAGTGCAGCTGGAGCACGGCGTGCATCCCGCCCATGTGCGGCTGATAGGCGGGGTTGGTCGGATTGTCGGGGAAGCCGGGGTGTTTGACCATGTGCCAGAGCACGTCGATGCGGAAGCCGTCGACGCCGCGGTCGAACCAGAAGCGCAGCACGTCCATCATCGCGGCGCGCAGGTCCGGGTTGCGCCAGTTGAGGTCGGCCTGTTCCTTCAGGAAGGCGTGATAGTAATATTGGCCGGTGGTCGCGTCATATTCCCATGCCGACCCGCCGAAGTCGCTGATCCAGTTGTTGGGCGGGCCGCCATCGGGCCCGGGATCGCGCCAGATATACCAGTCGCGCCTGGGGTTGTCGCGCGACGCGCGGCTTTCCTGAAACCACGGGTGATCGGTCGAACTGTGGTTGGGGACGAAATCGAGCAGCAGCTTGAGGCCGCGGGTGTGGGCGGCGGCGAGCAGGGCGTCGAAATCGGCAAGCGTGCCGAAGCGCGGATCGATGTCGCAATAATCCGCGACGTCATAGCCGAAGTCACGCATCGGCGAGGGAAAGATCGGGGAGATCCACACCGCATCGACACCAAGCGCGACGAGATGGTCGAGCCGCGCCTCGATCCCCCTGAGGTCGCCGATACCGTCGCCGTCGCTGTCCTGGAACGAGCGCGGATAGACCTGATAGATCGTGCCGCTCTGCCACCATGCGGTCATGCGAACAGCCCCTTCGACAGGCGGGTCATGCGGCAGGCGAGATCCGCCTCGCCGCTGGCGACGAGATAGTCGTCGCCGGTGTCGACGAGGCCGGTGGAGAAGACGACTGGGGTCGGCAGATACATCTGATGGGCGATGGGGGCGGTGAGCGCGGGGCTGGCCTCGAGCAGTGGCATGTCGTCCTCGATGCGCAGGATGTGCGCGGGATCGTCGCGGTCGAGCAAGGCCCAGAAGCTGCGGTAGATGCCGACGCTCTCCTGCGCCTCGACGCCGTGATAGATCATCAGCCAGCCGTCGGGGGTGAGGATCGGCTGGGTGCCGCCGCCGATCTTCATCGCAGAGCGCGACGCCTTGCGTGCGCGCAGGCCGGGCGCGTCGAGCGGTTTCCAGTGGAGCGCGTCGGGGCTGGCCGCGAAGTTGATCGAGGGGCCGCCGACATAGGGGCTGTCGGGCGGATAGGCGAAATAGACCTCGCCCAGCGGGCGGGTGAGCGCCATGAACCTGTCGCCGACCATCCCTTCGAACAGGATCATGTCCTTGTTCTGGTGGTCGAGGACGATCCCCTCCAGCCGGTAATGCAGGCCGTCGCGCGAGGTGTGGAGCGTGGTGCAATGGCGTTCGGCACCGACCGAGCATGTGGTCATGTACCAGAGGTCGCCGATGCGGGTGATTCGCGCGTCCTCGACGCCATAGCATTGGTAGCCGGCGGCGGGCTCGATCGCGGCGTCGTAATGGACCGCGACGATCGCTTCGCCGGCGGGATCGAGCTCGACCGGAAGCAGCCACGACAGCGAGGTGAGCGCGAGGATGCGGTGGCGGCTGCCCTTCAGCTCGAACTGGCGGGGATCGGTCATGTCGACGCGGTCAAGCGACCACGCGTCGAGGACGTAGCCCGCGGGGGTCCAGCGGATCGCATGCGCATGATCGTCGCGGACCGGTTCCGACAGCGCCTCGGCGATGCGGACCATCAGCAGGAGGTTGCCATTGGGCAGCCGGGTGAAACCGGGATTGAACGCGCCGAGGACATAGGTCGGTTCGGGGATGCCGCGGCGGAGCGGCGAGCGGGCGAGGTCGACGTGGTCGGGCGTGAAGATCAGCGCGTCTTGCATAGGGGGCCTAGCGCTGCGGGCGCGTCGTGGTTCCGTTGCGCCATGGCCGGCGTCGGCAGGACGAAGGGACTTCCACGCCGGAGCGCGGTCGTGGAAGCCCGTCCGTCGCCTCCCCGTGTCGGGGAGGCGGTTCGCGTCAGAACGCCGCGGTCAGCGAGAAGACGGCGGTGGCGCCGGCGATCGAGCCGACCCCGTCCTGGCCCTTGCTAAAGCTCGGCTGCAGATAGGCCGATTCGCGCTTGCTGATGTCGGTGTCGGTATAGGCGACGCCGACCGTCAGCGGCGTGCCGGCGATCGCATAATCGGCACCGAGCAGCCAGTCGGCATATTCGCCGGTCGGCGCGACGCTGGTCGCGAACGGGCCGAGCCCGTCATTGCCCTTCGAATAGCCGAAATGCGCCTTCAGCGTCAGGCCGGTGTTCGGCACCGCGCTGCTGATGTCGCCCCAGACGTAGAGGTTGTCGTTCTTGTCGCCGGGGTTGGTGTAGACGCCGTTCGCCGCGGCGGTGCCGTTGGCGTACCATGCGCCGAGCGCTTCCTGCTTGGGCGCATAGGCGACGCCGGCGGTCAGGCCGACCGGGCCGAGCGTGCCGGACAGCTTGGCATAGGGTTCGATGAAGTCGGTGTTGTCGAAGCCGCCCGGATACATGTACCAGGTCGCGCCGACGTCGAGCGTGCCGCCGCCGACCGGGACCTTGTAGCCCGCGATCAGGTCGAGCTCCATGTTGGCGCCGCCGAAGGTGCCCCAGCCGGCGAGGTTCGAACCCCAGGTACCGATGTAGAGGCCGCTTTCGTGCGCGATGGTCAGGCCGCCCTGGACGGCGAGCTGCTTGTCGCTCTGCGACACGCCACGGAAGCGATAGTCGGAGACGATGCCGACGCTGCCGGTGACGGTGACCGGCTTGGGTGGTGCGGTTTCCTGCGCGGCGGCGGGAACGGCGATCAAGGCTGCGAGCGATGCTGCGGCCAGGCTGAGATACTTCATGGGACCCCTTTCAACGGTTGGAGGGTCCCTCCTGCGTCCGGGCCGCCGGCGCGCTCGCTTCACGGTTGTGAAGGGGCGCCAGTCATTCCCGAACGCCTATTCGCTATCGCAGCATTGTGGCCAAACCTTTGCCTTTGTGTAACGAAACATTGCTGATCGACGATCAGTGAGCGAGTGCGGCAGTCTTGCCACGCGCCCCGAACAGCTCGACCGGATCGCCGGCGGCGCGACGCCGCTGGAACCAGTCCTTGATGAGCTCGGCGCAGGTATGGTCGACTGTCGACAGGTTGGTGACGTCGAGGCGCACCGCCTGGCCCGCCGGCGCCCGCTCCAGCGTGTCGGACAGCTTGGGCAGCGACACGAAGGTCGCCGAGCCTGACAGGTTGATCGCATGCGCGCCGGCATATTCGCCCTCGGACACGTTGAGGCCGAGGCGGCGGAGGTGCGGGACCAGTTCGAGCATCGACAGGCCGATGCCGACCAGCACGCCGGTCAACAGGTCCTCGGCCACCACGGTGACCAGCGTCGCCAGCCAGATGAGGGCGGGGAGCGGTCCGTAATGCGAGAGCAGGTGGCGGGCATGGCTGAGGCTGACGAGGCGCCAGCCGGTGACGACGAGGATCGCGCCGAGCGCCGCCATCGGGATCTCGCGCAGCAGCCAGGGCAGCAGTGCGACGAAGCCGAGGATCCAGATGCCGTGGAAGACGGTCGACATCCGGGTGGTCGCGCCCGCCTGCACGTTGGCGGATGAGCGGACGATGACGCCGGTCATCGGCAGCGCGCCGGCGAGGCCGCACAGCAGGTTGCCGATGCCCTGCGCGCGCAGTTCCTTGTTGTAGTTGGTGCGCACGCCGTCGTGCATGCGGTCGACCGCGGCGGCGGAAAGCAACGTCTCGGCGCTGGCGATGAAGGCGATGGCGAGCGCGGCGGTGATGATCGCCGGGTCCATCCACTTGGCGAACAGCTCGGTGCCGGGCAGCGAGATCGCCGCGGTGATCGACTGCGGCACGTTGACGCGGGCGACGTCGAGGCCGAACGCCAGCGCGGCGAAGGTGCCGGTGAGCACGCCGACCAGCGCGCCGGGGACGAGCTTCATCGACGCCGGGCGCAGCTTTTCCCAGCCGAGCATGGCGATGATCGTCAGCATGCCGATGCCGAAGGCAAGCTCCGCGGCCTGGATCGAATCGACCGACAGGCCGAGCAGGCGGCCGGGGGCGGCGGCGAGGTTCTGGAGACCGCTGGGGAGCGGCTTGGCGTCGAACAGGACGTGGAACTGGCCGACGACGATCAGGACGCCGATGCCGGCGAGCATGCCGTGGACGACCGCAGGGCTGATCGCGCGAAACCAGCCGCCGAGGCGGGCGATGCCGGCGATGACCTGGATCACCCCGGCGAGGATCAGGATCGGGCCGAGCGCGGACAGGCCCTGGTCGCGGACGAGTTCGAAGACGACGACGGCGAGCCCGGCGGCGGGGCCGCTGACCTGCAACGGCGAACCCGCAAGCAGGCCGACGACGATGCCGCCGATGATACCGGTGATGAGACCCTTTTCCGGCGGAACGCCCGAAGCGACCGCGATGCCCATGCACAGCGGCATCGCAACGAGGAAGACGACGATCGATGCGGTGAGGTCGCGCGTGACGACGGGCATCGACGGCAGTTTGAGGGCGCTGAGGATCTGGTTCATATCGCTGCCTTCGCGAGCGGCGACAGCCGCATCGGGCTGCGATCCTACCGGACGTACGATGCGGCGGCGCGACGGGATTGTTTTATTGTGTTGCCGATGTTTGTGCGGCGGAACCGGCGGCAGGGCTGGGCAAAGAGCGGGCCCGGCAACTAGCGCGGCAGGAAGATCGTGGCGCGCAGGCCGCCCTGGACGCGATTGGACAGGGTGAGGACACCGCCCTCCGATTCGACGATGCGGGCGACGATCGGCAGGCCGAGGCCGAAGCCGATCGTGTCGCGCGGCCGGGCGGTGTCGAGCCGGACGAAGGGTTCGAGTACGCGGCGCAGCTGGTCTTCGGGAATGCCGGCGCCGTCGTCCTCGACGCCGATCGTGACGCCCGCGGGCGCGCTGTCGAGCCGGATCGTGACGTTGCCGGCGTAATGGAGCGCATTCTCGACCAGATTGGCGAGCGCGCGCTTCAGCGCGACGGGGCGGACGGTGACCTCGCAATGCGCGGGCCCGTCGTAGACGCCGGGCAGGTCGCGATCCTCGACGTCGTCGATCAGCGTGGCGCAAAGCACGGCGATGTCGGTCAGCACCGGCGTTTCGGGATCGCTGTCGCCGCCGAGGAACGCGAGCAGCGAGGTGACCATCGCCTCCATCTCGCCAATGTCGCGCTGGATCGCGGCGCGGGTGGGGGCGTCGTCGACGCCGTCGGCGCGCAGCCGCAGCCGGGCGAGGGGGGTGCGCAGGTCGTGGCCGACCGCGGCGAGCGCCTGCGTTCGGTCAGCGATCAGCCGCTGGATGCGCGCCGCCATGCGATTGAAGGCGGCGACGACGTGGCGCACCTCGCGCGGGCCGGCCTCGGAAATGGGATCGTGCTCGGTATCGCCGAAGCTGTCGGCGGCGGCGGCGAGCTGGCGCATCGGCCGCAGCGCGCGGCGGATCAGCAGCCCGCCGAGGATCATCAGCGCGAGCGCAGGGATCAGCGCGAGCAGGATGCGTTCGGCGGCGAGGTTGAGGTTGTGGAGCGGTTCGAGCGTGCGGAAATAGAGCCAGCTGCCGTCGGGCAGCTGCAACCCGCCGGTGACGACCGAACTGCGCCCGGGCGAGGTGAGCTTCAGCCGCAGGTCGGTGGCGGCGAGCGACGGTTCCCATTCCACGACCTGATGCCGCATGCTGTCGAGCGCGGGCGCGATCGGGGGCGGTGCGGGCAGGTCCTGCTGCCAGTGCAGCGCATAGCGTTCGGTGGTGAGGTCCTCCGCCATGTCGTCGCGGCGCGACACCGGCTGTTCGGCGATCAGGCGGCGGGCGATGACGAGATGTTCGGCGAGGCGGCGCGCCTCGTCGTCGCGCACCGCAAACTGGCTGGCCCGCTCGTAGAGCAAGGTGCTGACGCCGAATTCGATGACCATCGTCAGCAGGAGGATGGCGACGATCTGGCCGATGATGCCGATCGAGGGGCGCAGGAAGCGTTTCATGCCGGGTCCGCTGGAACGCGACCGGCGATCAACGGCGCGTCACCTCGGTGTTGAGCATATAGCCGACGCCGCGGACGGTGATGATCGGCGCGTCCTTGCCCGCGCTCGACAGCTTGCGGCGTAGGCGGCTGATGAGCACGTCGATGCTGCGGTCCGAGCTGTCGCCGAGGCGGGTGCGCGACAGTTCGATCAGCCGTTCGCGGGCGATGACGCGGCCGGCATGTTCGGCAAGGCTGACAAGCAGGTCGAATTCAGCGCCGGTGAGGTCGACGACCGCGCCGGTGGGGGAGGTGAGCTCGCGGCGGGGCAGCGTGACCTGCCAGCCGTCGAAGGTCAGCACGCCCTCCTCGCGCTCGCCGGGGCTTCGCTCCAGCGAGCCACGGCGCAGGACGGCGCGGATGCGGGCGATCAGTTCGCGGGTGCCGAACGGCTTGGCGATATAATCGTCGGCGCCGAGTTCGAGGCCAACGACGCGGTCGGTTTCGCTGCCCTTGGCGCTGATGAAGATGATCGGAACTTCGCTCTTCTGGCGCAGGGTCCGGCACAGGTCGATGCCGCTGGTGCCCGGCAGCATGATGTCGAGCAGGATGAGGTCGACGGGGCCTGCCTCCAGCGCCAGCCACATCTCGGGCGCGGCCGAGGCGGGGCGGACGAGATAGCCGTTTTCCTGCAACGCGCGCGTGGTCAGGGTCCGAAGGGCGGGATCGTCCTCTACCAGGAGGATGGTGGGGGCGGTCATGGGCCGAGAGGTAGGCAAGGACGCTGGCGGGGTCAACCGACGCGCCGCGCCGGCAGGGCCGCTGCGGGAACATCCCGCCCCGGTCGGGCGTCGTATCGGGCAAGGCAGGGGTCGTCTTCGCTCCTTTGACCGAGGGAGGCGGCCCCTGCCGAACTCCGCCCTAAGAACCCCGCCCGAAGAACCTTGCCCACATCAGTCCGCCGCGACCGGACCGTGGCCACCCTTGGGCCGCCGCGTGAACCAGACGATCACGATCAGCGCCGCGCATACCCATGCCGAGATGCGGAACAGGTCGGTGGAGGCGAGCAGATAGGCCTGGCCGACCATCTGGCGGGTGATCGCCGCCGCGGCCTGCGTCGAGGTCGCGCCCATGCCCTGCAACGCCTCGCTCGCCATTCGCAGCGGCATGCCTTGGCCGACCGCCTCCGACAGGTGGCTCTGGTGCAGCGCCTCGCGCCGGTCCCAGGCGGTGGTGATGATCGAGGCGGCGAACGAACCCGCGACGATGCGCGCGAAATTGGAGATGCCGGTGGCGGAGGGCAGCCGCTGCGGCGGAATGCCGTCGAGCGAGATGGTCAGCATCGACAGGAAGAAGACGCTCATCGCCACACCCTGCACCAGCAGCGGCAGCATGAAGTCCCACGAACTCGCGCTCGTCGTATAGCCCGAGCGCATGTAATAGGAGGTCGCGAAGGCGAGGAAGGCGATCGTCGCGAGGATGCGCGCGTCGATCTTGCCCGACAGCCGTGCCGCGAGCGGCGACAGGAACACCGCGACGATGCCGCTCGGCGCGGCGATCAGGCCCGCCCAGGTCGCGGTATAGCCGACCTGCGTCTGCAGCCAGAGCGGCAGGATCAGGATGTTGGCGAAGAACACCGCATAGCCGAGGCAAAAGGCGATGTTGCCGATCGCGAAGTTGCGGCTCTTGAACAGGCTGAGGTCGACCGCCGGATTGGCGTCGGTCAGTTCCCAGATCACCCAGGCGACGAAGCCGATCGCGGCGACCACCGCCATGACGCAGATCGTGGTGTCGTTGAACCAGTCGGCGTTCTTGCCGAGATCGAGCATGATCTGGAGCGCGCCGACCCAGACGACGAGCAGTCCCAGCCCGACGGTGTCGATCGGCAGCTTGCGCGTCGGCGTCTCGCGCGTCTTCAGCCCGCGCCAGCAGACGAGCGCGGTGAAGATGCCGAAGGGCACGTTGATCAGGAAGATCCAGCTCCAATGGTAATTGTCGCTGATATAGCCGCCGAGGATCGGGCCCATCACCGGGCCGACCAGCGTGGTCATCGACCAGACGCCCAGGGCGGTGCTGCGCTTGTCGGCGGGAAAGACGGAGATCAGCAGCGCCTGACTGCCCGGCATCATCGGGCCGGACACCGCGCCCTGGATGATGCGGAAGACGATCAGCGATTGCAGGCTCCACGCGATCCCGCACAGGAACGAGGCGAGCGTGAACAGCGCGACCGCGGTGCAGAAGGTGCGCACGACGCCGAACCGGCCCATCAGCCAGCCGGTCAGCGGCACCGCGACGCCGTTCGCGACGGCGAAGGCGGTGATGATCCACGTCGAATTGTCGCTCGACACGCCGAGGTTGCCCGCGATCGTCGTCAGCGACACGTTGGCGATGGTGGTGTCGAGCACCATCATGAACGTGCCGAGCGCGAGCGCGAAGGCGATCAGCGCGAGCTTGCCGCCGGTGAGGGGGGCGGGTTGGGCGGGCATCAGCGTTTGTCCCAACGGAGCGTGCTGCCCTCACCCTTCCGGCGCTGCGCGCCTTCCTCCCTCTCCCGCCGGGAGAGGGAGAAGACGGCGTAGCCGGCGAAGGGTGAGGACAGAAGCGACGTCATCAGCGGTTGGCGGCGATGATCTGGCGGATGCGGGCCTCGACCGCGGGGTCGCCGCCGTCGGTTGGCTTGCTGCCATAGGCCTGGGTCGCGGCGCGGCCGAGGCGCTGGCCGGCGAGGTCGGCGGTGTCGACCGTCGCATTGACCGACAGGCCGACGCGCAGCGGGTTGCGAACAAGCTCGCGCGGGTCGAGGCCGATGCGCACCGGCACGCGCTGGACGATCTTGATCCAGTTGCCGGAGGCGTTCTGCGGCGGCAGCAACGCGAAGGCGTTGCCCGAGCCGGCGCCGACGCCGATCACCCGGCCATGGAACACCACGTCGTCGCCATACATGTCGGCGGTGATCGTCGCCGGCTGGCCGATGCGCAGGTCCTTGAGCTGGGTTTCGCGGAAGTTGGCGTCGACCCACACCTTGCTGAGCGGGACGACCGCCATCAGCGGCGTGCCGGGTGGGACCTGCTGGCCGAGTTGGACGGTGCGCTGCGCGACGACGCCGTCGATCGGCGCGACGATGTGCATGTGGCTGCGCGTGATCGCGGCGCGGCGATAGGCGGCGGCGGCGGCGAGCACGGCGGGGTTGGTGCTGGTGTCCGTCCCCTGCACCGCGGAGCGCGACTGCGTCTGCTGGCTCAGGGCGAGGTTGAGATTGGCGCGCGCGACCTTCACCGCATCGGCGGCATGGGCGAGTTCCTCGCCGGAGATCGCGCCCTGTGCCGCGGCACCCTGGCGGCGGGCATAGTCGGCGGTCGCGGCGGAGAGTTGCGCGCGGGCCTGGACGACCGCGGCGCCGCTTTCCGACACCTTGCCGATGTCGGCGCGGGTGGCGCGGACGGCGCGGGCGAGTTCCGCCTCGGCCGAGGCGAGCGCGACGTCCGCGGTCGCGGGATCGAGGTCGAGCAGCGGGGCGCCGGCCTTTACCGTCTGCGTGTTGTCGGCGTGGATCGCGGTGATCTGGCCGGGGTCGCGCGCGGTGATCGCGACGACGTCGCCGGCGACATAGGCGTCGTCCGTTTCCTGTTCGGGCTTGGCGAGCAGGAAGTGGAAGACCGCCCAGACGATCAGCCCGATCGCGACGACGAGGCCGAGGATCAGGAAGCCGCGGCGGCGGGCGCGCGGCTTGCCGCCTTCCGCTTCCGGTTGCGGTGCGGGGGCTTGCGTATCGGTCATCGGCGGGGTTCCTGCGGGGTGAAGCCGCCGCCGAGCGCCAGCACCAGCGCGACGCGCTGGCGGGCCGCTTCGGCGGCAAGATTGGCCTGGGCGAGCTCGGCATCGAGCAGGCGGACGTCGTTGTCGACGAGGTCGAGCTTGCTATCGAGGCCGCTCGCCACGCGGATCGCGTTGAGCCGGTTGGTCTCGCCGAAGCCGCGGACGACCTCTGCGGTGCGCGCGCGCTGCTGCGCGAGGTTGCCGACCAGTGCGATCGCGTCCGCCGCCTCGCGCACCGCGCCGACGACGCGGTCGTTGTAGTCGGCGGTGGCGAGGTCGAGCGCGGCGGTGGCGCCGGCAAGATCCGCCTTTAGCCGGCCGTTGTCGAACAGCGGCAGGTGGATCGCGGGGCCGGCGCCGGCGGTGCCCGCGTCGAGGCTGAACAGATTGCCGAGCCCGACCGCCTGGAAGCCCGCCAGCGCGGCGAGATTGACGTTGGGATAGAAAGCGCGGCGCGCGACCTGCCGCCCGGCGGCGGCGGCATCGATGCGGGCGAGGCCGGCGGCGATGTCGGGCCGGCGCGCGAGCAGGTCGGCGGGCACCTGCGCGGGGAGCGGCAGCGCGGCGTCGACGTTCAGCGTGGCGGGGCGGATCGCCGCGGCATAATCGGGACCGCGCCCGGCGAGCGCGGCGAGCGCGTTGGTCGCCAGCGCGCGGGTGCCCTCGGCCCGGACCAGCGCGGTCTGCGCCTGCGCCAGCAATGTCTGCGCGGCGGTGGCCTGCAGGTTGCTGGCGAGGCGGTTGCGGATCCGGATATTGACCAGCCGCAGTGAATCCTGTCGCGTCGTGATGGTGCGGCGGGCGATCCCGGCCTCCGCCTCGGCGCGGGCGAGGTCGATATAGGTCTGGACGACCGATCCGGCGATGGCGAGGCGCGCCGCCGCGAGGTCGAGCGCCGCCGCCTGCGTCGAGGCACGGGCGCTGTCGATCGCGGCCTTCTGGCGGCCGAACAGGTCGAGGTTCCAGTTGAGGTTGGCCTGCGCCTGCCCGACGAAGCGGACCGAGCCGGCGAAGGGCGGCGGGATCGTGTAGCGGCCCGACAGGCGCGCGACCTGCGCCGATCCGTCGAGCGTCAGGTCGGGGCCGTTGGCGGCGTCGCGGCCGGCGAGCACCGCCTGCGCCTGCGCCACGCGGGCGAGCGCGGCGGCGAGCGTTGGGTTGCCCGCGGTGGCGTCGGCGACGAGGCGGTCGAGCTGCGCATCGCCGAAGCCGGTCCACCATCGGTCGGCGATGGCGGGCGCAGCGGGGCCGGTTAGGCCGAGCGTCGCGGGCACGACCGGCGCCACCGCCGGCGGGCTGTGCGGCACGGCGCAGGCGCTGAGCAGCAGCACCGCCAATGGGGAAAGTTTCGCTATCGTCACGCGGGTCCGCCTTCGTCCGGGGTCTGTTGCAGGGTGTTGCGCAATCGGTCGAGCAGGCGGATCAGGTCGGTGACGTCCTCCGCCGGCCAGTCGCGCAGCCAGTCGTTCCAGATGGCGATGACCGCGTCGCGGACCCTGGCCGCGATCGCGTCGCCCGACGGCGTCAAGGCGACGCGGACCATCCGGCGGTCGCCGTCCTCGCGCGTGCGGGTCACCCAGCCGCGCTCCTCCAGCGTATCGACCACCCGCGTCGTCGCCCCCTTGTCATGGCCGAGGTCGCGGGCGATCTCCGCACAGGTCGAGGCGCGATCGAAATGCAGTGCGACGAGCGCGCTCCACTGCGTCTTGGTGATGTCGTACGCGGCGAACACCGGTTCGAGCGCGACCGTGCCGAGCTGCTCCGACCGGCGGATCAGATAGCCGATCGAGTTTTCGGGGTGGAAGTTCGAGTCGGTGTAGAACGGCATGTGGTTGCCATGGCAATGGTTGCCGAGGCAGTCAATAGTGTTGCGCAATGTTGCCAGCCATCGCTAACGGCTTCTTAGGCGCCGGACGTTAGGCGGGTGGTCTGGACTTGCAGGACCCCCGACCCATGGAATTTCCGCTGATCGCGCCCAATCCGCCGCGGCTGAGTGCGCTGACCGAGGGCTTGCGCCGGATCGAGGCGTCGGGCGTGTTCAGTAACAACGGCCCCGAAGTGCGCGCGTTCGAGGCGGAGATTACCGGGCGAATGTTCGGCGGCACCGGTGCGAGCCTCGCGGTCGGCAATGCGACATTGGGACTGATGGTCGCGATCCGGCAGGCGGCGGGGATGCACCCGCGGCCCGGCACGCTGGTGTTAATGCCGGCGCTGACCTTCGCCGCGACCGCGCAGGCGGCGCTCTGGGCGGGGCTGACGCCGCTGATCTGCGATATCGAGCCCGGGACATGGGCGGCCGACCCCGTGCAGGAAGAGGCGCTGCTGGCGCGCCACGGCGAGCGGATCGGCGTGATCGTGCCCTATGCCACGTTCGGCACGGCCATCGATCTCGATCGCTATGCGTGGCTGGCGAAACATTATCAGGTCGGCGTGGTGATCGACGCGGCGGCGTCGCTCGGCACGCTGGATGACGCCGGGCGCGGCTTCGGCACCGGCGCACCGTTCACGATCGTCTATTCGATGCACGCGACCAAGACCTTCTCGGTCGCGGAGGGCGGGCTAATCCATAGCGGCGACCGCGCCCTGATCGACCAGCTGCGCAGCATGATAAACTTCGGGTTCGAGGGCGGTCGCAGCGCGACCTTGCCCGGCATCAACGCCAAATTGCCCGAGGTGATCGCGCTGATGGCGCGCGCCAAGCTCGCCGAGATCGACGCGGTGTGCGACCATCGCGCCGCGATCGACACCGCCTATCGTGCGGCGCTGCCGGCGTTCACGATGCAGCGGCGACAGGGGCAGCGGCAGGCGACGCAGTTCATGCCGGTGCTGCTGCCCGCCGATCTTGCCGCCTATCGTCCGGCGATCGTCGCCGCGCTGGCGGCGGACGGGGTCGGCGTCGGCCAGTATTTCAGCCCGCATATCGGCGAACAGCCGCTGTTCCGCGACGTCGCTCTGGTCGAGCTGACGCCGGTCGCCGACGACATCGGCGCGCGGATGCTGAGCCTGCCGATCACCGATGCGATGACGCCGGCCGACGCGCCGGTGATCGCTGGACGATTGATGGCCGCGATTGAGCGGGTGGCTGACACCGCGATGGCGCGGATGGGAGAGACGATGCACGCCCGGGATCTGGCGACGGTGGTGATCGGCGGCGGCCCTGCCGGGACCGCGATGCTGACGTCGGCGAGCAAGCAGAACAAGCTGGTGCCGCTGGTCGAGGCGGGCTTCGCGATCGTCGAACGGCGGACGCGGATGGGCGCGGGCGAGCTCGGCAATTACGCAATCCGCTCGGATACCACCGCGGAGACCTTCTTGTCCGCGGTGAAGAACAACCCGCATCCCGAACTCGCGGCGCTGGAGCATCATCCGGCCGGGCAACTGATGCAGCGCTATGTCGCGGAACTGGGCGCGCCGCTGACCGATACCGCGCCGCTGCTGTCGGTCACCGCGGACCGGCTGAAGGGCATCGTCGCGGCGCATGGCGGCGAGGTGCTGACCGGGCATGACGCGACCGCCGTGCAGCGCACCCCCGATGGCCGCTGGCGAACGACCGTCAGGGACGCATCCGGGACCGACCGTACGCTCGTGTCGCGCAACGTCGTCGTGGCGACGGGTGGCTATCAGACCGACGAACAGGTCGCGGGCAAGCGTGTCGCCGGCGTGCCGCTGGGCAAGCTCGCCGGCCGGCGGCTGATGCGGTCCGATACCTTGCTGCGGCTCGGCGGGGTCGAGCAGGTGCACGAGCGGCTGCGTGGGCGGCCCGCGCCCCGGGTCGCGATCATCGGCGCCTCGACCAGCGCGATTGCGGCGGCGGTGCTGTTGCTCAAGAACCAGCCCGGCTTCGCCTTCGGCGCGGGAGCGGTGACGATCCTGCATCGCCAGCCGCTCAAGCCCTTCTATCCGACGATCGCGGCGGCGCATGCCGAGGGCTTCCACGATTTCGACGAGAACGACATCTGCCCGGTCAGCGGCTTCGTGCTGCGGCTGGCGGGGTTGCGGCTCGAATCGCGCGAGCTGGTGCTGCGGATGCTGGCGCTGGGCGGGCGAACCCCCGATCCACGCGTCACCACGCACCGGATCGCCGGCGACGCGGATGCCGAGGCGCGGCGGATCATCGCCGACGCCGATCTGGTGGTGGGCGCGCTCGGCTACCGGCCGCGCGCGGTGCCGCTGCTCGGGGTCGACGGCACGCCGCTGGCGCTGGCGCATCACGAGGGGCGGCCGATGGTCGATCGCCATTGCCGCATCCTCGACGCGCAGGACCGGCCCGTCCCGGGCGCCTATGGCATCGGCCTGTCCGCCGGCTTCGTGCCCTGGGGACGGCTGGGCGGCGAGGCGAGCTTCCGCGGGCAGGCGAACGGCCTGTGGCTGTGGCAGAACGACGTCGGCCAGATGATCGTTGATCAGCTGCTGGGGCTGGAGCGGCATGATATGGTGGCGGGCGACCGCGCCGCGGCATGAGCGATCCGGTCGTTTCGGTCGTCATCCCGGGCTATAACGGCGCGGCGTTCATCGGCGATACGCTGGTGTCGCTCGCCGCACAGACGCTGACCGACTGGGAGGCGATCGTCGTCGACGATTGCTCGGCGGACGACACGCGCGACCTCGTGCGCAGTTGGGCCGATCCGCGCGTGCGCCTGATCGAGAATGCGGAGAACGGCGGCCCGGTGCGCACCCGCAACCGCGGCGTCGCCGCGGCGCGCGGACGCTATATCGCCGGGCTGGACCAGGACGACCTCTGCCACCCCGCACGGCTGGCGACGCAGGTCGCCTATCTGGAGGCGCATCCCGACGTCGTGCTGGTCGGTACGCAGGCGGAGCAGCTGCGCGACGGCAAGGTGTCGGCGATGCATTACGCGCCCCACACCACGCCGGACCTGATCGCGTGGCTGGGCTGGATCGAGAATCCGATCGTCTGGTCGACGGTGATGGTCCGTGGCGATGTCGCGCGGCGGCTCGACCCGTTCACCCGGCCCGAGATCCTCTATGCCGAGGATTTCGACCTCTATGGCCGCATATCGGCGTTCGGCCGGATCGCGCGGATCGATGCGCCGCTGCTGGTCTACCGCCAGCACGCCGGCGGCGCGTCGAAGCGCTTCACCGACACGATGCGGGCATCGGCGATGCGTGTGCTGGCCGAACGGCATGCGGCGTTGCTGGGGGACGACGCGGCGGTGGTGCTTGCGCGCCTTCTGGTAATGCACAACATGGGCGGCGAACCGGTGCCGGACCGTGCGACTCTGATCCGGCTGGGCAACGGCATCGCGACCCTGCAGGCCGCCTTCATCGCGCAGCATCGGCCGGATGCGGAAAGCCGCAAGCTGATCCGCTGGGAAACCGCGCGGCGCTGGGCGCGGATCGGGCGGGCGGGGCTGCGCTCCGGCGCGGTCGGTATCGGCGACGTGCTCGCGGCGCGACCGCCGCACCTCGGCCTCGGCTATGCCGGGATCGAGACATTGCTCTGGTGCGGCGCGATCGGCGCGGTGCGACGGCTGCGCCGTGTCGCCTGAGCCCGCTCCGCCCGCCCCGATAATCTACGCATGACGCGGGCTCCAAGCCGCGCTAATGCCGCGGCACCTATGACCGACGCTCCCGACACCGCCCCGACAGACTGGCGCGACACCGTCTTCCTGCCGAAGACCGATTTCCCGATGAAGGCGGGCCTCGCCGCGAAGGAGCCGGCGATCCTGGAGCGATGGGCGCGGATCGGCGTCTACGACCGGTTGCGCGAACAGCGCGCCGGGCGGGAACGCTTCATCCTGCACGATGGTCCGCCCTACGCCAACGGCGACATCCACATGGGCCATGCGATGAACAAGGTGCTGAAGGACATCATCGTCCGCAGCCAGTCGCTGATGGGCAAGGATGCGCCCTACGTGCCGGGCTGGGACTGCCACGGCCTGCCGATCGAGTGGAAGGTCGAGGAAGCGTATCGGGCGAAGAAGCAGAACAAGGACGAGGTGCCGGTCGCGCAGTTCCGCGCCGAATGCCGCGCCTATGCCGACAAGTGGGTCGGCGTGCAGCGCGGCCAGTTCCAGCGGCTGGGCGTGATGGGCGACTGGGCCGATCCGTATCTGACGATGAACTACGACGCCGAGGCGACGATCGTCGGCGAATTGCTCAAGTTCGCCGAGAGCGGCCAGCTGTATCGTGGCGCCAAGCCCGTCATGTGGTCGCCGGTCGAGAAGACCGCGCTGGCCGAGGCGGAGGTCGAATATGAGGATATCGTCTCGACCCAGATCGACGTCGGCTTCGAGATCGCCTCCGCGCCCGAGGCGGAGATCCTGGTCGGCGCGACCGCGGTGATCTGGACGACGACGCCGTGGACGATCCCGGTCAATCAGGCGCTCGCCTACAATCCGGCGCTCGATTACGTGCTGTTCGCGTGCGGCGGCCGGCGTTTCCTCGTCGAGGAAAACCTGATGGAGGCGTTCGGCAAGCGCACCGGCATCGCGATGGAGGAATTCCTCGCGCTGGTGAAGGGCGCCGCGCTGGAAGGCGCGACCGCGCTGCATCCGATGCATGGCGTCGGCGGCTTCTTCGCCAAACCGCGGCCGTTCCTGCCGGGCGAATTCGTCACGCGCGAGGCCGGCACCGGCCTCGTCCACATGGCGCCCGACCATGGCGAGGACGATTTCCTGCTGTGCAAGGCGCATGGCATCGATCCGGTGTTCGCGGTCGATGGCGCGGGCATGTACCGTGCCGACTGGGGCTGGCTCGGCGGACAGGGCAGCGTCATCAACAAGAAGTTCGTCGCGAGCGACGGGCCGATCTGCACCGACCTGCGCGCGGCGAACGCCCTGCTGTCGGCGTCGGACGATTTCGCGCACAGCTATCCGCATTCGTGGCGGTCGAAGGCGAAGGTGATCTTTCGCGCGACGCCGCAATGGTTCATCCCGATGGACCGCGCGATCCTCAACGCCGGCGACGGTGCAAGCAGCGGGGCGAGCAACGGCGCGACGCTGCGCGAGACCGCGCTCGACGCGATCGAGCACACCGACTGGGTGCCGGCGCGCTCGCAGAACCGCATCCGCTCGATGGTCGAGGGCCGGCCCGACTGGGTCATCAGCCGCCAGCGCGCCTGGGGCGTGCCGATCGCGCTCTACGTCAACCGCGCGAGCGGCGAATATCTCAACGATCCGGCGGTCAACGCGCGGATCGTCGCCGCCTTCCGCGACGGCGGCGCGGATGCGTGGTTCACCGCGGACCATCAGACGCTGCTCGGCGCGGACCATGACCTCGCCGATTACGTGCCGCAGAACGACATCCTCGACGTCTGGTTCGACAGCGGCTCGACCCACGTCTTCACCGTCGAGGCACGCTACGGCGCAGACGTCCGCGCCAATCTGTACCTCGAGGGCAGCGACCAGCATCGCGGCTGGTTCCAGTCGTCGCTGCTCGAAAGCTGCGGCACCCGCGGACGGGCGCCGTACGATGCGGTGCTGACCCACGGCTTCGCGCTCGACGGGCAGGGACGCAAGATGTCGAAGAGCCTCGGCAACGTCGTCGATCCGCTCAAGGTGATCGGCGAGAGCGGCGCCGACATCCTGCGCATGTGGGTCGCCTCGACCGACTATTTCGACGACGTGCGGATCGGCAAGGAGGTGCTCGGCACCGCCTCCGACGGCTATCGCAAGCTGCGCAACACCTTCCGTTACCTGCTCGGTGCGCTCGACGGCTTCGACGAGAGCGAGCGGGTCGAGGTGGAGGCGATGCCGGAGCTGGAACGCTACGTGCTGACCCTGCTCGGCCAGCTCGACATGGACCTGCGCGAAGCGGCGGACGGCTATGAGCTCAACCGCTACCTGCGTCGCCTGACCGACTTCGCCAACGAGGATCTGTCCGCCTTCTTCTTCGATATCCGCAAGGATTCGCTCTATTGCGATGCGGCGACCGATCCGAAGCGGCGTGCCTACCGGACGGTGCTCGACACGCTGTTCCACGCGCTCGTCCGCTACGCCGCGCCGATCCTGTGCTTCACCGCCGAGGAAGTGTGGCAGGCGCGCTTCCCGAGCGAGGATGGCTCGGTGCACTTCCTCGAATGGCCCGAGCTGCCCGCACTGCCGGGGGACGAACCGCTCGCCACCGACTGGGCGGACGTCCGTCGCCTGCGTACCACGGTGACCGAGGCGATCGAGCCGCTGCGCCGCGAAAAGACCGTCCGCTCCAGCCTCGAGGCCGAAGTGACGGTGCCGGAGATGCCGCTGTCGGCGGCGGCGCTGGCGGAGACGTTCATCGTCGCGCGGGTGAGCAAGGGCGAGGATGTCGCGGTCAGCCGCACCGACTATCGGAAGTGCGGCCGCTGCTGGCGCCACCTGCCCGAGGTGAGCGTGGACGGTGCGCTGTGCGACCGCTGCGACAGCGTGGTCGCCCATGCGTAACGCCCCCGTCACCGGCCTCGTCACCGCGGCGATCCTGTTCGTCGCGGATCAGGCGTCGAAATTCGCGGTCACCGACGTGCTGCAGCTCAACGAGCTGACCGCCGAACGCGTCATCACGCCCTTCTTCAACCTGCGCTTCGTCGCCAACCACGGCATCTCGCTGGGGCTGCTCCATGCCGACAGCAACACGATGCGCTGGGCGCTGGTGGCGATGACCGGCGCGATCGCGGTGGCGGTCGCGGTGTGGATGACGCGCGAGCCCAACCGCGCCGACCGGATCGCGCTGGGTGCGATCCTGGGCGGGGCGCTCGGCAATATCGTCGATCGCGTGCGGTTCGGCTATGTCGTCGATTTCGCCGACCTGCATTTCGGCGACTGGCGGCCGTTCCTCGTCTTCAACGTCGCCGATGCGGCGATCACCCTCGGCGTGCTGGTGCTGCTTGTCCGCGCGCTCCTGATGCGCGACAAGCGCGATATTCCCTCGGAGAATCCCCATGCGTAAGTCAGTTCCGATTCTCGCCGGCCTCGCCTGCGTCGTCCTCCTCTCGGGCTGCGGCAAGCGCGGCTACGACCGGGCGCGCCCCGACGAGTTCGCGGTCGCGCGTCAGGCGCCGCTGGTGGTTCCGCCCGACTTCAACCTCGTCCCTCCGCAGCCCGGCACCGCCCGTCCGCAGGACAATGCGACGCAGGCACAGACGCTCGACGCGCTGTTCGGCGGCAACACGCAGCGGTCGGCGGCCGAAAACGGCGTCGTCAGCCAGGCCGGCGGCGATACCGCGGATGCCGGCATCCGCTCGTCGGTGGGCGATCCCTCGACCAATATCGTCGACAAGGGCGCGACGACCCGCGACATCGTCGCGGCGCCCGAGGGCGACGGCCAGGACGCCCGCGCCTCGGCAACGAAGTAACGGACGTTCGTCATCGCGAGCGTAGCGACTCCGGAGCCTCATTCGGACGCTCCGGAGTCGCTACGCTACGCCTGCACTGACGCGTTACCGGCTCACGCCAGCGCCCGGAACGCGGCCAGTCCCCGCTCCAGATCGGCGATGAGGTCGGCGGGGTCTTCCAGCCCGATCTGCAACCGGACCAGCGGCCCGGCATAGGTACGCGGCGCGGCGGTGCGGATGCGCGCCGGGTCCGCCGGGATGGCAAGACTCTCGAACCCGCCCCAGCTGTAGCCGATGCCGAACAGGTCGAGCGTGTCGATCAACGCGGCACGCGCCGCCTCGTCGCCGCCGTTCAGCACGAACGAGAAGAGCCCGCTCGATCCCTTGAAGTCGCGCGCCCAGATCGCGTGGCCGGGGCAGGAGGGCAGGGCAGGGTGGAGCACCTCCGCGACCTCCGGCCGGTCCTGCAACCAGCGCGCGATCTCCAGCGCACTGCGCTGATGCTGCGCGAGCCGCACCGCCATCGTGCGCAGGCCGCGGCTGGCGAGCCAGCTGTCGTCGGGGGAGGCGACCTGACCGAGCTGGAAGCTCGTGTCGCGCAGCCGCGCGAAATGGCCCGGCGCGGCGGTGACCGATCCGAGCATGACGTCGCTATGGCCGACGACGTACTTGGTCGCGGCGAGGATCGTCAGGTCGACGCCCTTTTCGATCGCGGGGAAGAACAGCGGCGTCGCCCAGGTGTTGTCGAGCAGCGTCACCAACCCGTGCGCCTTGGCGACGGCGACGATCGCCGGCACGTCCTGCACCTCGAAGGTCAGGCTGCCGGGGCTTTCCATGAAGATGGCTTTGGTCGCCGGGCCGATCAGCTCGGCGATGCCGGTGCCGATCAGGGGATCGTAGAAGCGCGTGGTGATGCCGAACCGCTTGAGCAACTGCATCGCCTGCCCGCGCGTCGGGTCGTACGCGCTGTCGACCAGCAGCAGTTCGTCGCCGGGCGACAGCACCGACAGCAGCGCCGCGGCGATCGCGGCGACGCCCGAGGGGTAGAGGAAGGTCGCCTCCGCCCCCGGTTCGAGGCTGGTCAGCGCGTCGGCGAGGCTCCACTGCGTCGGCGTGCCGCGGCGGCCGTAATAGAGGCGGTGGTGCGTATCCTTGCCGGCATTGGCGCGCAGGTCGGCGATGCTGTCGTACAGGATCGTCGAGGCGCGCCACACCGGCGGGTTGACGATCCCGCCGGTCCATTCCTTGCGGCGGCCGGCCTGGACGACGCGGGTGGCGTCGCCCAGGACGCGGTCATCGATGTTATCCGTCAACCTTTTCCCTGGCTCCCATGGCCTTGGGCGTCGAGCGATCCGCTCCCCATTCCGACCAGCTGCCGTCGTAGAGCGCGGAGTCCTTGCCCAGCAAGTGCAGACCGAAGGCGAGCGTCGATGCGGTGATCCCCGAACCGCAGGTCAGCGCGATCGGTTTGTCGAGATCGATGCCGGCGCCCTCGAACGCGGCCTTCAGCTCCGCACCCTGTTTCCACGTGCCGTCGGCGTTGAAGAGCCCCGTGTACGGCAGGTTCTTCGACCCCGGGATATGGCCGGCGTGCGTCGCCGGACGCGGATCGGGCTCCTCGCCGGTGAAGCGGGCCGCCGAACGCGCATCGAGCACCTGTTCGGCACCGCTGTCAAGGTTCGCCTTCATCTGCGCGAGGTCGCGCACGTTCTTCCGGTCCGCCCAGACGGTGAAGTGGCGGTGGCGCAGCGTTTCCTTGCCGCTCGCCGTCTCGCGCCCCTCGGCCTGCCATTTGGCGAGGCCGCCGTCGAGGATCGCGACGTCGTGTGCGCCGAAGGTGCGCAGCATCCACCAGGCGCGCGCCGCGGTGTGCCACGGCGAGGCGTCGTAGAGCACGATGCGGCTGCCGTCGCCGAGGCCGAGGCTCTGCATGCGGCTGGCGAATTTCTCCGCGGTCGGCAACATCATCGGCAGGTCGGTGTCGGTATCGCGCAATTCGCCGAGGTTCATGAACACCGCGCCGGGGATATGCGCCTGCTCGTATTCCGCCGCGGGGTCGCGGCCGAGGGCGGCATCCACATAGGTGGCATCGACGATCCTGAGGTCGCTCGCACCGAGTTCACCGGCCAGCCATTCGGTCGTCACCAACGCGTCCATTACACTCTCCATACGTCTTCACGTGTTAGTCGGGCGAACGACTGGGGAGGAGTGCCCGGATCGCCTCAATAGCCGGCATCGCCGCCGCTGTCGAGGGCTTGCAAGAAAGTTTCAGCCTGCACTCGTGTTTCATTCCGAGATTGCGCGGATTGCTTCGCCCACGTACTATATGGCATGCGCAGGCGGGGATTGTCGCCGAGCCGTTCCTCGTGCCGCGCCAGGAAATCCCAGTAGAGCGCGTTGAACGGACAGGCATTGTCGCCGACCCGGCGCTTCACGTCAAAGCGGCAATGGCTGCAATAGTCGCTCATCCGGTCGATGTACGCGCCCGACGAGATATAGGGTTTCGAGCCGAGCAGGCCGCCGTCGCCGAACTGGCTCATGCCGAGCGTGTTGGGCAGCTCGACCCATTCATAGGCGTCGATATAGACTTCGAGATACCAGCGATGGACCTCCGCCGGGTCGGCGCCGATCAGCAGCGCGAAATTGCCGGTCACCATCAGCCGCTGGATGTGATGGGCATGCGCGGTGGCGAGCGTCTGGCCGATCGATTCCTTCAGGCAATGCATTTCGGTATCGCCGGTCCAGTACCAGCCGGGCAGCTTGCGGCTATGGCCCAGGAAATTGCGGGTGACGTAGTCCGGCCCCTCGCGCCAGTAGATGCCGCGCATATATTCGCGCCAGCCGATGATCTGGCGGATATAGCCCTCGACCGAATTGAGCGGCGCGCGGCCGGCGCGATATTCCGCCTCCGCCCGGCGGCACAGGTCGATCGGGTCGAGCAGGCCGGAATTGATGTAGGGCGACAGGATCGAATGCCACAGATGGCGTTCGCCGGTCAGCATCGCATCCTCGTAATCGCCGAACTGCGGCAGGGCGTGTTCGAGGAAATAGGCCGCCTGTCGCTCCGCATCCGCCGCGGTGACGGCATAGTCGAACCCGTCGAGGCTGCCGGGGTGATCCGCGAACCGCTCCGCGACCAACGCCAGGACGTCCTGCGTCACCGCATCGGGGGCGAAGGCATGCGGACGGGGCATGAACAGGTCGTTCTTCGCCGGCTTGCGATTCTCCTTGTCGAAGTTCCAGCGGTCACCGGCCGGCGTCTTGCCGTCCATCAGCAGCCCGGTCTTGCGTCGCATGGTGCGGTAGAAGAATTCCATGACCAGCTGCTTGCGCTCGCTCGCCCAGGCGTCGAATTCGGCATGGCTGCACAGGAAACGGTCGTCGGCGCGGATCTCGACGGACACCCCGAACAGCGTCTCCCAACTCTCCAGCATCGCCATCACGCGCCATTCGCCCGCCTCGGTGACGACGATGCGGTCGGGCGCGTGGCGTTCGACCGCGCGGGCGATCTCGCCGGTGAAGCTGCCGCTATTGTCGGGGGCGTCGAGGCGGACGTAATCGACCTGCCAGCCCGCCTGCCGCAGTGCGTCGGCATGATGCCGCATCGCAGCGAGGATGTAGGCGATCTTCTGCTTGTGATGGCGGACATAGGTGGTTTCGTCGGCCACCTCCATCATCAGCAGGACGGCGTCGGCGGGGTCCACGTCGCGCAACGACGACAAGGACAGGCTGAGCTGGTCGCCGAGCAGGGGAACGAGCGTTTTCATCCGGGGCTGCGTCTCCTACATAAGCGGCATGACCCCCATGCACCTCGGCCAGGCCAGCCAATTGCCCGCATCCCCGGAAGAGGCGGTGCTCGATTATGTTCCCAATCCGCGTGTGGGATCGACCTATCTGGTGCGGTTCGCCGTACCGGAATTCACCTCGCTCTGCCCCGTCACCGGCCAGCCGGACTTCGCGCATCTGGTGATCGACTATGTCCCGGGCGCGACGATCGTCGAATCGAAGTCGCTCAAGCTGTTTCTCGGCGCGTTCCGCAACCATGCGGGGTTCCACGAGGATTGCACCGTCGGCATCGGCCAGCGGCTGTTCGACGAGATGCAGCCGATATGGCTGCGCATCGGCGGCTATTGGTATCCGCGCGGCGGCATCCCGATCGACGTCTTCTGGCAGTCGTCCGCACCGCCCGCCGACCTTTGGCTGCCCGATCAGGGCGTTGCACCGTATCGCGGGCGAGGCTGAGCGAAATCAAGACGATGCTCCGGTTGCAGTGCAACATCACTGCAACCTTTTATGCCCGAGAGTGTTCATCTTCCCGCAAGATTGTGGCTCCGCCACGGGCATTGCGCCAGTAGAGGAACAGGCATGGGTACGACTGCGGCAAGCGGCGACACGATCAAGCATCTGGCGATGATCGGGAATTTCCTGCCGCGTCAATGTGGTCTGGCGACGTTCACGACCGACGTCTATCAGGCGATGCGCGACCGGTTCCCCGACGTGCAGGTCGACGTCTATGCGATGGACGACCATCCCGGCCGCTACGATTATCCCGCGGCCGTCGTCGGCGCGATCCCCCAGCATGAGCTCAGTGCCTATCTGACGACCGCGCGCACGATCGAATCGAGCGGGGCGCAGGCGATCTGGGTCCAGCACGAATATGGCATCTACGGCGGCCCGGCGGGCGAACATCTGCTCGCGTTGCTCGACCGCACGACGCTGCCGGTGATCGTGACGCTGCACACCGTCCTCGAAAAGCCCAATGCCGACGAACGCCGGGTGCTCGAAGGGCTGCTGCGCCGCGCCGCCAAGGTGGTGGTGATGGCCGAGCGCGGCCGCGATATCCTCCGCCGCGTCTATGGCGCCAATCCGCGCCAGATCGCGATGATCCCGCATGGCGTGCCCGACCGGTCGTTCGTCGACCCCGAGACGCTGAAGCCACAATTCGGCTGGCAGGGGCGCGACGTCGTTCTTACCTTTGGTCTCCTCGCCCCCAACAAGGGGATCGAGACGATGATCGAGGCGCTGCCTGCGGTCGCGGAACGGCATCCCAACCTTCTGTATGTCGTGCTTGGCGCGACCCACCCCAATCTCGTCGCGCATGAAGGCGAACTCTATCGCGACCGGCTGAAGGCGCTGGCGGCGGAGCTGGGCGTCGGCGACAATGTCGCGTTCATCGATGGCTTCGTCGAACATAACGAGTTGATCGATTATCTGCAGGCGGCGGATATCTATGCGACGCCCTATCTCAACCCCGCGCAGATCACCTCGGGCACGCTCTCCTATGCGATCGGCGTCGGCAAGGCGGTGATTTCGACCCCGTACGTCCATGCGACCGAGATCCTCGGCGACGGCCATGGCGTGCTGGTCGATTTCAAGGATGTCGCCGCCTTCGCGCGCGAGATCGACCGGTTGCTGTCGAGCCAGCGCGACCGGACGCGGCTGGCGCAGCGCGCCTATGACCGCGGCCGGACGATGATCTGGCCGCGCCTTGCCGAAGCGACGCTGCACGAAACCGAGGTGGCCGTCGCCGCGCGCCCCCGGCGGCTCGCGCAGGCCCCCGCGGCGATGAAGCCGCTGAAACCCGATTTCGCCGCGGTCGAGCGGATGAGCGACGCGACCGGCATGCTCCAGCATTCGATCTATTCGGTGCCGGACCGCCGCCATGGCTATTGCATCGACGACAATGCCCGCGCGCTGATGCTGATGAGCGCGATGGACGATCTCGATCCGGTCGTGCGCGACAAGTGGACGACGATCTACGCCTCGTTCGTCCAGTATGCCTGGAACCCGGACGAGCGCCGTTTCCGCAATTTCATGAACTTCGACCGGACATGGTGCGAGGACGTGGGGTCGGAGGATTCCAACGGTCGCGCGATCTGGGCGCTGGGCGTCACCGCGCGCGACGGCAAGGATCCCAAGCACCGCGACTGGGCACGGGCGATGTTCGACGCAACCGCCAGCCTTGCGCTCGATCTCGGCTCCCTGCGCGCGCAATCCTTCGCGATGCTGGGCGCGGCGGCGATGCTCGATGCGTCGCCGGGGCATGAACTGGCGAAGTCGATCCTCGAACGCTTTCCCGACGACCAGATCGCGCTGCTCGACGCCGCGCGCCGTCCGGAATGGCAGTGGTTCGAGATCGTTCTCGCCTATGACAACGCCCGCCTGCCGCAGGCGCTGATCGTCGCCGGTCATGCGCTCGGCCGCAAGGATCTGGTGACGTGCGGGCTGGAAACGCTCGACTGGATCGTCGGCAAGCAGACGTCGCCAGAAGGCCGGTTCCGCGCGGTCGGGACCGAAAGCTTCCATCGCCCCTATGCCGATCCGTTGCAGTTCGACCAGCAGCCGCTGGAGGCGCAGGCGACCGTCGATGCCTGTATCGCCGCCTATCAGGTCACCGGCGACCTGCGCTGGGTGACCGAGGCGGAGCGCGCCTATGGCTGGTATCTGGGGCAGAACGACCTCGACCTGCCGCTCGCCAGTCCGCTCGACGGCGGCTGTTTCGACGGCCTGATGCCGACCGGGCTCAACCGCAATCAGGGTGCCGAGTCCATTTTGGCCCTTCAACTGGCCAGTTGCGCGATTTCGGGGGTTTCAAAGTCGGTCCAAGGCGTGGCAGGGACGACCCGCGTCGTTGCTTGATCGATCGAGCGACGGCGGCGTCTGAGACACCGACCGGCGAGGCATCGAACCGCGATGGACCTGTTTACCCACGGCTTGCGGCTTCATGCCGATCCGTCCCGCGTGGTCGTCCGGCCGTTCCACATCGCGTGGGGCGGCAAGGGCGGCGCGCCCAACCGTACCGAGCGCCTTGTCGGCGAGGTGCTCGAAATGTCGGCCGAGGACGCGCGCGAACAGCTCGAGACGGTGCTCAAGGATTTCGAGGCGCGTCACTGGCAGACGCGGCGCGTGTTCATGACCCGCTACGACGAGATCGAGGATCTGCTCGGGCTCGACGGGCGCGACATCGGCGATGAGAAGCGGCAGCTGATCGGCGCCTACTTCTGCCACGAATACAGCTATGCCGCCGCGGCGCTGATGAACCCCAGCGCGGTGCCGCATTTCGACCAGACCGGCATGCCGGAGGGATCGATGCGCATCCTGATGAGCCTGCGGTCGGTGGGCGAGGGGCATATCTCGTCGGTGGCGTTCCGCGAGGGGATCATCACCGAGGGCAACGAGCTGAAGCTCGCGCCCGAACCGCCGTTCGCGACCGCGACCGATGTGGTCGGCGAGGGCGAGGAGATTCCGGAGGGGCCGGTGACGGTCTGGCGGCATCGCGATTCGACGCTGTCGGGCACGGTGATCTTCCCGATCACCCAGGCGCAGTCCAAGGGGCTGGAGGATCTGCGCATCGTGCATTTCCAGCACGAGGACGGCAGCTACGAATGGATCGGCACCTACACCGCCTATAACGGTTCGGTGATCCAGTCCGAACTGATGCGTACGCGCGATTTCCGGGCGTTCGACCTCGTGCCGATGTCCGGCGCCGCGGCGCGGAACAAGGGCATGGGCCTGTTCCCGCGCAAGGTCGGCGGGCAATATATGATGATCGGCCGACAGGACGGCGAGAACCTGTTCCTCATTAAATCGCATTCGATCGACCATTGGGACGAGGGCGAGAAGATCCTCGCGCCGTTCTATCCGTGGGAGCTGGTGCAGATCGGCAATTGCGGGCCGCCTATCGAGCTCGACGAGGGCTGGTTGCTGCTGACGCATGGCGTCGGCGCGATGCGCAAATATTCGATCGGCGCGGCGCTGCTCGACAAGGACGATCCGTCAAAGGTGCTGGGTCGCACACGCGAACCGATCCTCGCAGCGGCCGATCAGGACCGCGAGGGCTATGTCCCGAACGTCGTCTACAGCTGCGGCGCGATCAAGCACGGCGACACGCTGTTCCTGCCCTACGGTATCGCCGACAGCTCGGTCGGCTTCGCCTTCGTCAAGATCAAGGACCTGCTTGCCGCGATGGTGTGACGGGCTGGGACATCGGTTCCCGGCCGCTGGTCGCTTGGGGGACAACAACCAATATTCGTCATTCCCGCGGAGGCGGCATCCATAAACGCTGGCGTTGCGGCCTTGTCCGTGACGTCGCCGTATATGGGCTCCCGCCAGCGCGGGAATGGCAACATGGGGTTGCGTCGTCATCTACACCGATCGACGCTCAGGACATGCCAAACGGCGCCCGGTCAGCGATCGCCGGACCGTTTCCGCGCCACCGGGATCTGCGACAATCGGGTCAGCAGCAGCGGAATATCGTCGGTGATATAGGTGTCGGTGGGCACCGGATGGAGCGATTCCAGCGTCCGACGCACGGTCGCCAGACGTTCGCGATGTTGCTCGGGCGACGGTGTCACGACGGGTCCCATGTTACGCATATGGCAAACCCGGCAATCGCCGGCCGGGGGGGGATGGCAGGGCGATCACCGGGTTCGGAAGGGATAACGACGAACCCGCCGCGGCGTTCCCGCCGCGATCAACGGTTCACCGCGTTTTTCAGCCGGTGACCGATCGCCGCGTGTACCGGTACAGCGCCGCGACCAGCGCGAGGAACGCGACCGTCCCGCCGATCAGCGCGACGGGCTCGAACCCCTCCGGCGCGATCGCGAGCGGCGCATCCGAATTGGTGGCGTAGACGATGATCGCGAAGGCGACGCCCCACAGGCTTTCGCCGACGATCATGCCGGTCGCGGTCAGCACCCCCATCCGCTTGGCGAATTCGACGTCCGGTTTGCGCTCTGCCCAGCGGTCGTAGAGCGCGCCGATCACCGCGCCGACCACCACCGGTAGCGTTACCGCCATCGGCAGATAGACGCCGAGGCCGATGCCGAGCGGGGGCAGGCGCAGCTTGCCGAGCCGCCCCAGCGTCTCGTCGAGCGCGATCACTGCGACGCCGATCAGCGCGCCATAGCCGATCATCGCCCAGTTGAGATCGCCGCCCAGCACGCCCTTCGCCAATGCCGAGATCAGCGCCGCCTGCGGCGCGGCGAGCGCGTTCGGCCCGGCGCCGGGCGCCCCCTGGAAGCCCAGCGTCGTCGCCAGCAGCTCGAGCACCGGTGGTACGACGAGGCTGCCGAAGATAACGCCGAAGATCAGTGCGACCTGCTGCTTCCAGGGCGTCGCGCCGACCAGCTGTCCGGTCTTGAGATCCTGAAGATTGTCGTTGGAGATGGTCGCGACGCCGAAGACGATGCCGGTGACGATCAGCGCATAGGCGACCAGAGCCTGCGTCGTCTCCGGTCCGCCGCCACGCCCGAACAGGCCGACCAGCATCAGGCTGGCGGCGAGCACCGACAGGATGCCGATGCCCGACACCGGGCTGTTCGACGCGCCGATCAGGCCCGCCATATAGCCGCAGACGGCGGCGATCACGAGGCCGAGGACCAGCACGAACACCAGCGCGCCGAGGATCAGCACCACCGCCGATCCCTCCAGCGGCCCGCCCGCGATCACCGACCACAGCAGCCCGGCGATCGGGATCAGCGTCGCGAGGCTAACCGCGACGACGATGCGGATCGACAGGTCGCGCTCGCCGAGTTCGAGCACCGCGCCGCCGCGCTTGGCGGCGCTGGCGGCGATCGACGATCGGATGCCGGCGAGCACCGGCCCGATGATCTTGAGCAGCGTCCAGATCGCGGCGACGCCGATCACGCCCGCGCCGAGGAAGCGGACGTCGGTACGGAACACGCCGCCCGCCCAGGCCTCGATTCCGACGCCCGCGGCGGCGGGGGACAGGCCGGTCAGGATCGGCAGCGCGATCCACCAGCCGATGACGACGCCCGCCAGCATCGCGAGGCCGACCGACAGGCCGACGAGGTGGCCGGCGCCGATCAGCGCGAACGACAGCCCGCCCGAAATACCGGTCGCGCCCGCGCCGACGCGAAAGAATTGCGCCGCTTCCGCGACGACCAGCTTCGTCTGGGTCAGCACCGCGAACCCGGCCGATACCAATGCGTTGACGACGATCAGCCGCAGCCCCTTGCCGCTCTCCGCCTCGCCCGCGCGGCTGCCGGCGCCGACCATCAGCACCTCGGCGGCGGCGCGGCCCTCGGGATAGGGCAGGTCGGTATCGACCACGAGGGCGCGGCGCAGCGGCACGGAGAACATCACGCCCAGGATGCCGCCGGTCATCGTGATCCCGGCGGTGAGCAGATAGGGAAAGCCCTGCCACCAGCCGATCATCACCAGCCCCGGCAGCACGAAGATGATCGCCGCCAGCGTCCCCGCCGCCGAGGCGACGGTCTGGACGATGTTGTTTTCGAGGATCGTCGCGCCGGGCAGATAGCGCAGGATCGCCATCGAGATGACCGCGGCGGGGATCGACGTGGCGAAGGTCAGCCCGACCTTCAGCCCCAGATAGACGTTGGCCGCGGTGAACAGCAGCGTGATGAGCCCGCCCAGCAGGACGCCCCTGACGGTGAGTTCGGCGATCGGCGTCGACGGGGCGGGGGCAGTGGCCATGAGGGGGAAAGGCTCGCGTCTGGAGAAACTCGGCGGCGGTTGTGCACGCCGTCGCGCGTCGCGGCAATGGTCGCGATCGTGGCGAAACAAAGCTGCGCCGGCTCGACAGGTCGCGCGCCATTACGCTAGGCGGCGGGCATGGACACGAACACACCATTGCGCGTCGCGCTCGCCGGGCTGGGTACGGTCGGCGGCGGCGTCATCCGCCTGCTCGACGCGAACCGCGATCTCATCACCCGCCGGGCCGGCCGGCCGATCGAGATCGTCGCCGTTTCCGCACGCGATCGATCGAAGGATCGCGGCGTCGACCTGTCGCGCTTCGCCTGGGTCGACGACGCGCGCGAACTTGCGGCGCATGACGGCGCCGACGTGGTGGTCGAGCTGATCGGCGGGTCGGACGGGCCGTCGCTGACGCTGGCGCGCGCGACGCTGGCGGCGGGCAAGGGCTTCGTCACCGCGAACAAGGCGATGCTGGCGCATCATGGGCTCGAACTGGCGCAGGCGGCCGAGGACGCGCGCGTGCCGCTGAAGTTCGAGGCGGCGGTGGCGGGCGGCATCCCGGTCGTCAAGGGGCTGCGCGAGGGCGCGGCGGCCAATGCGATCGGCCGTGTCTATGGCATCCTCAACGGCACCTGCAATTTCATCCTGTCGAAGATGGAGGCCGAAGGTCGCGACTTCGCCGACGTGCTCGCCGAGGCGCAGGCGCTGGGATATGCCGAATCCGATCCCAGCTTTGACATCGACGGCGTCGATGCCGCGCACAAACTGTCGATCCTCGCCAGCATCGCCTTCGGCACGCGGCCGGCGTTCGCCGACGTCTCGGCGACCGGCGTGCGCCACGTCATCGCCGCGGACATCGCCGAGGCGGCGGCGCTCGGCTACAAGGTACGGCTGGTCGGTGTCGCCGAAGAGGGCGCGGGCGGGCTGTTCCAGCGCGTCCACCCGCATCTGGTGCCGATCGACCATCCGCTGGCGCATGTCACCGGATCGCTCAACGCAGTGGTCGCGGAGGGCAATTTCGTCGGCCGGCTGTTCTTCCAGGGCGCCGGTGCCGGCGACGGCCCGACCGCGAGCGCGGTGGTCGCTGACCTGATCGACATCGCCCGCGGCGAGTTCGGCCCGCCCTATGCCATGCCGGCCGCGGCACTGGTCGCGGCACCCAAAGCGGACAGCGGCGAACGGCGCGGCCGCGCCTATCTGCGTTTCACCGTGCAGGACAAGGTCGGCGTCCTCGCGGAGATCGCCGCGGCGATGCGCGATGCGGGCGTGTCGATCGAGAGCCTGATCCAGCGCGGCGTCGCGACCGATGGCGGCGTGATCGTCGCGATCGTCACGCACGAGGGCCCGGAACGCGCGGTCGCGCAGGCGCTGGAGAAACTGCGCGGGTCGCAGAGCCTCTCCGGCCAGCCGCTGTGGATGCATATCCTCGAATAGGGCGCGCGGGCAGGGCCGGTGCGGTCGGGACCGGACGCCATCGCATGTCCTGAACGGCAACGGTGGTGCAGCCCGCGCACCGCCGGAACCCAGCCTATCGCGGCGCGGTCCCGCCGGCGGCAGTCCGTCCTTCCGCCGGCACGATCGTTCCGACCGGTGCCGGATCGTCGAGCGGGATCGGCACGCGGTTCGACTTGTCGACCTTGCCGGCGAACGCACCCTTCACGCCTCTGGCGGCGTCCCGCACCAGTGCCAGCGGGTTGGTGGCGTCGCTGCCCTCGCAGCAGTCGCTGTTCGGGTTGACCAGTTTCTGGACGACGCGCGCCAGCATCACCGGCGGGCCGAGGATGTTGACGCCGACCTGGCATCCGCCGACCCGCGCCGCGCATGGCGTGCTCTGCAATGCCAGCGCCTGTGCGCCGGACATCTCGCGATTGGCGCCGCGTCCGGGGGCGGGGCCCTCGAAGGCGCTCTGGTCCTTCTGTCCGCAGACGACGATCTCGCCGGCCTGCGCCCGCGTCGGGCAGGACATGATCGACCACGACTGGCTGCCGTCGGTGCGCGTCTCGACGGGGGCCGGCGCGTCCGGTGCGGCCGGCAACGGCACCGCGGCCGTCTGCAGCAGGAGCAGCAGGCCGATCACGGCGCGAGCTTGCGGCCGGTGGCGCCGCCGACGCCCGAGCGGCTGCTGACCGTCACGCCCGTCATGCCGCCGCCGACGAGGAACGGGCTCAGCTCCTTGACCGGGTTGGTGCGGTTGAGCAGGCGGTCGCGCTCGACGCCGACCGCCTCATGCCTGGGGTCGCCCGGGTCATGGACGACGAAGGGGACGCGGAACCGGTCCGCCCGTCGCCGGCCGCACACGGTGATGTCGGTCGTATTGGCGTCATAGATGCACCGCTCGCCGGCGATCACCGCGGCAGACCGCGTCACCAGCGTCGCGACGTCTTCGGGGGCCGCCAGCAGCAACAGCGCCAGCGCGATCATGCGGCGCCATCCTCCCGGCCGGCCGACCGGTACCAGCCCTCAACGGCCCCAGGCAACGACGCGATCATGACACCCACCCTCCTGCAGCGGATAGCGTGCGGAGTGTCCGCCGAACCGGGCCGGAGATCAAGCGGCGATCGGTGCGACGCCCAATCGCGGAATCTCGATCGCAGGGCAGCGGTCCATCACCACCTTCAGCCCCGCCGCCTCGGCCCGCGCGGCGGCGGCATCTTCGATCACGCCCAATTGCATCCACACCGCCTTGGCGCCAATCGCGATCGCCTGATCGACCACCGCGCCGGCCGCGTCGGAACGGCGAAAAATATCGACGATGTCGATCGGATCGCCCAGCTGGTCGAGGTCGCGGAAGACGAACTCGCCATGGATATGTTCGCCGGTGATCTGCGGGTTGACCGGAATCACGCGATAGCCGTGGCGCTGTAGCGTCGCCATCACGCCATAGGAGGGGCGGTCGGGCCGGTCGGACGCGCCGACCAGAGCGATCGTCCGCGCGCCGTCCAGCAGCGCCTTGATGTCGGCATCCTCGGTCAGCGGCACGGGCGTCTCCTCAATGGTCTGTCAGCCAGGCATCGACCTGGCCCGCGATCGAATGGAACGCGGCGGCATCGGCGCCGTTCCCCGCCGCCGGCGGCTCGCCCGCATCCGATGCGGTGCGGATGCCGATCGCCAGCGGCACGCGGCCGAGGAAGGGCAGGCCGAGCCGCGTCGCCGTCGCCTCCGCGCCGCCGGTGCCGAACGGGTCGGACACCTCGCCGCAATGCGGGCAGACATAGCCGGCCATATTCTCGACCAGCCCGATCACCGGGATGCCCGCCTTGTCGAACAGGTCGATCGCACGCGTCGCGTCGATCAGCGCGAGGTCCTGCGGCGTCGAGACGATGATCGCGCCGGCCGGCTTGTGCTTCTGGATCATCGTCAGCTGTACGTCGCCGGTGCCGGGCGGCAGGTCGAGCACCAGCGTGTCGGTCGCGCCCCAGTCCGCCTCGACCAGCTGGGTCAGCGCGCCCGCCACCATCGGCCCGCGCCATGCCAGCGCCCGGCCCGGTGCGACCAGCTGGCCCATCGACAGCATCGGCACGCCATAAGGCGTCGGCACCGGATCGAGCACCTTGTCCTTCGCGGTCGGGCGCCGGTCCTCCGCCGCCATCAGCCGCGGTTGCGACGGGCCATAGATATCCGCATCGACCAGTCCGACGCGCCGTCCCCGCGCCTTGAGCGCGATGGCGAGGTTGGCGGCGAGCGTCGACTTGCCGACGCCGCCCTTGCCGCTGGCGACCGCGATCAGCCGGCGGGCGACGCGTTCGGCGGTGACGACGACGCGGACCTCGCCCGACCAGCCCTGCGTCGCGGCGGCGCGTACCGCCTCTTCCAGTGCATCGCGTTCGCGTCCCGACATACCGGTCGCATCGAGCACGATGCCCGCGCGCGTCCCCTCGAAGCGGAGCGTGGCGCGGTCGCCGGCGACGGCGCGCACCGCCGCGATCGTTACGTCTTGTGTCATGCGGGCCAGATAGGCCCGGAGCCGCCGCTTGCCACTGTTTTTCCGCGAGCGCCTTCTTATAAGAGGGGGATGACGATCCTGCCGGGCCGCAAAGGGCGCCCTCCCATTCTCGCCGCCGAAACGCCGAAGGGCCCCTGGGGCCAGGGTGACGAACCCGATGCCGGCGGTCCGCGCAACCCCTGGTCGCTGCCGCCCGGCGGCCGCAAACCCGGCGTCAAGGCGACCGCGCTCGACGATTTCCTGAAGAAGGCGCGCGGCGGCGGCGGCGGCGGGGGAGGCGGCGGCTTCAACGGCCTGCCCGGCGCCCCCAATGCGCGCGCATTGTGGCTGATCGGGGCGGGGATCATCCTGCTGGTCTGGGTGCTCTACACCTCGATCCACCCGATCGCGCCGCAGGAACGCGGCGTCGTCACCTATCTCGGCCGCTATTCGGGCACGCTCGATCCCGGCATCGCGATGACGATGCCCGCGCCGATCGCCAATGTCGTCAAGGTCGACGTCCAGAATATCCGCATCGAGAACTTTCCGGAGAGCGGCACGGAAAACCTGATGCTGACCAGCGACCAGAACATCATCGACCTCGCCTATGCGGTGCGCTGGAAGATATCGAGCCCGCAGAATTACGTCTTCCAGATCGACAAGCCGCGCGACACGGTGCGCGCGACGGCGGAAAGCGTGATGCGCGAGGTCGTCGCCAACGTTAGCCTCGATTCGGCGCTCGGGCCGGGCCGCGCGATGATCGAGAACCAGGTGCAGGAGCGGATGCAGAAGGTGCTGGACGACTATAAGTCGGGCATCGTCGTCGTCGGTGTCGGCATCAAGCAGGCCGATCCCCCCGCGCGCGTCAACGACGCGTTCAAGGACGTCACCGCCGCGCAGCAGGACGCGCAGGGCGTGCGCAACCAGGCGCAATCCTATGCCAAGCAGGTCGTTGCCCGCGCCGAGGGCGAGGCGTCGCAGTTTGACAAGGTGTACGAACAATACCGGCTCGCTCCCGAGGTGACGCGCCGCCGCATGTATTACGAGACCATGGAGGCCGTGCTGGCCAAGTCTGACAAGACGATCGTCGAGCCCACCGGCGTCGTGCCCTATCTGCCGATGGGCAATGCGCGGCGCGTCCCCGATGCCGCCCCGACCGAGCCGGTAGCTCCGGCGCAACCGGCCCAGCCGGTGACGACGACGGGAGGCGGCCAGTGAGCGCGCCGATGAACGGCCTCTGGCGTCATCCGATCGCGCTCGGCCTTGCCGCGCTGGTCTTCGTGATCCTGCTTGCCGCGACGGTCACGATCGTGCCGGAAACGCAGCAGGCGGTGATCCTGCGCTTCGAACAGCCGGTCCGCACCGTCAATGCGTGGAAGCAGGGCGAGCAGTTCGGCCGGACGGGGGCGGGGCCGATCCTGCGCATCCCGTTCATCGACCGGCTGGTGTGGCTCAACAAGCGCGTACTCGACGTCGATTACGATAACCAGCAGGTGCTCTCGTCCGACCAGCTGCGGCTGGAAGTCGATGCCTATGCGCGCTTCCGGATCATCGATCCGCTGAAGGCGGTGAACGCCACTGGCAGCACGACGCAGACCGAAACCGCGATCACGGAGGCGCTGCGTCCGCTGCTCGGCAGCTCGATCCGCAACGAGCTCGGCAACCAGCCGTTCGCGACGCTGCTCAGCCCCGAGCGCGACGAGGTGATGGACAATATCCAGACCCGGCTCCAGCGGCTCGCCAGCCAGTATGGCGTGCAGATCGTCGACGTCCGGATCAAGCATGCCGACCTGCCCGACGGCAGCCCGCTCGACCGCGCGCTGGCGCGGATGGCGACCGCGCGCCAGCAGCAGGCGATCACGATCCGCGCGCAGGGGCAGAAGGACGCGCAGATCATCCGCGGCGAGGCCGATGCCGCCTCGGCGCGCATCTATGCGCAAAGCTTCACCAAGGACGCCGACTTCTACGACTTCTACCGCGCGATGCAGTCCTACCGCCATACCTTCGGGGCGGACGGCGGGCCGGCGCCGACGGGATCGACATCGATCATCCTGTCGCCGGGCAACAGCTACCTGCGGGAATTCGGCGGGCGGGGGCGTTGACCGGCGACGGTCGCGCGCCATCTTTCGCGAGCATGAACATTCAAGCGGCGTTCAGGCGTTTGGGGCCACTAAGGCACCAATTCTGAACGACCCAAACGAGAGGAATCTCCCCTAGTGCGTTACGCCTACGCGATCACCAGTGCGCTCCTCCTCGGCGGTGCGACCGCCACGCTCGCGCTCCAGCCGAGCACCGCCCAGCAGGCGCAGAACGAGCCGGGTGCGATCCAGGCCGCCGTGCCGCGCTCCGGCGCGCCGATGAGCTTCGCCGACATGGTGGCGAAGCTGCAACCCGCCGTCGTCAACATCTCGACCAAGCAGACCATCGTCCAGCAACAGCCGGCGAACCCCTTCTCCGGCACCCCGTTCGGCGAATTGTTCGGCGGCATGGGTGGCGGCCAGGGCGGCGCTCCGGTCAAGCGCGAGGGCGCGTCGCTGGGTTCGGGCTTCCTGATCTCGCCGGACGGCTATGTCGTCACCAACGCGCACGTCATCAGCCCCGGTGCCCGCGGCGCGACGGTCAATTCGATCACCGTGACGCTGTCGAACAACAAGGAATATACCGCCAAGGTCATCGGCCAGGACACCGATTCCGACCTCGCGCTGCTCAAGATCGACGCGGCCGGCCTGCCTTACGTGAAGTGGGGCGATTCCGCCCAGTCGCGGGTCGGCGACTGGGTCGTCGCGATCGGCGAACCGTTCGGCCTCGGCGGCACCGTCACCGCCGGCATCATCTCGGCGATCAACCGCGTCACCGGGCAGGGCGGCGCCTATGACCGCTTCATCCAGACCGACGCCTCGATCAACCAGGGCAATTCGGGCGGTCCGATGTTCGACCTCAACGGCAACGTGATCGGCGTCAATTCGCAGATCTTCAGCCAGTCGGGCGGCAATATCGGCATCGGCTTCGCCATCCCGGCGGCGGTCGCCAAGCCGATCATCGAGACGTTCAAGTCGGGCGGCAAGATCAGCCGCGGCTATATCGGCGTCACCATCGGTGGCGGCGTCGATGACGATGCGGCCGCCGCGCTCGGCATCCCCAAAAATTCGGGTGAGCTGATCGCGCGCGTCGAGCCGGCCGGCCCGTCCGCGCGCGCGGGCCTGCGCGCCGGCGACGTGGTGACGAAGATCAACGGGCAGCAGGTCAGCAAGGATCAGACGCTGACCTATCTCGTCTCCAATCTGAAGCCGGGGACGACCGCGCGCTTCGACGTGCTGCGCGGCGGCCAGCCGGTCGCGGTCAACATCGCCGTCGCGACCCGTCCGTCGACCGAGCAGCTGCAGGCGCAGATCCAGGGCCAGGACGACAGCGGCGGCTTCGGGCCCAATGCAGGTCCGGGCGGCGACGATGGCGACGACGATACGTCGTCGGTGCCGCAGTCGAGCACCGCGCCGCTCGGCCTCACCGTCCAGCCGCTCACCCCGGGTATCGCCCGTGCGATCGGCGTCGACGGCGCGGTGCAGGGCGTGGTGATCGCGACGGTCGATTCGTCGAGCGATGCGGCCGGCAAGCTCAAGCGCGCCGACGTCATCACTGCCGTGAACGGCGTGCCGGTCCGCACCGCCGCCGATTACGCCCGCCTCGTCGCGCAGGCGAAGGCGGCAGGCCGCCCGCAGGTGCTGCTGCTCGTCCAGCGCGGCCGCGGCAACCCGGCGTTCGTGCCGATCAAGGTCAAGTAAGCCGCTTTCCCGCGGTAAACGGCAGGGGGCCGTCGCTCGGTGGAGCGGCGGCCCTTTTCTTTTGCCCGCCGGCGGGGTTAGGTCCGTTGCCACGACGACGGGAGCGGACATGAGCGCCGAAAGCGACAAGGGTATCTTCATCGGTCTGGGCGGCGGCACGCCGCAGGTGCTCGACCTCAGGCGCGCCAACCGCCACGGCCTGATCGCCGGCGCGACCGGCACCGGCAAGACGGTGACGCTGCAGGGCATCATCGAAGGCTTTTCGAAGGTCGGCGTGCCGAGCTTCGTCGCCGACGTGAAGGGCGACCTGTCCGGCCTCGCCATGGCCGGCTCACCGACGTCCAAAGCCCATGCCGCCTTCGCCGCCCGCGCCGCGGAGATCGGCGACACGGACTGGGTCTACGCCGACAATCCCGTGCAATTCTGGGACCTGTACGGCGAACAGGGCCACCCGATCCGCACCACGGTCAGCGAGATGGGGCCGCTGCTGCTCAGCCGCCTGATGGACCTCAACGAGGTGCAGGAGGGCGTGATGACGATCGCCTTCCACGTCGCCGACAAGGAAGGGCTGCTGCTGATCGACCTGGACGACCTCCAGGCGATGCTCGCGCATTGCGCCACCCGTGCCGACGAACTGACGACCACCTATGGTAACGTCTCGAAACAGTCGATCGGCGCGATCCAGCGTGCGCTGCTCCAGCTGCGGACGCAGGGCGGCGAGCATTTCTTCGGCGAACCGGCGCTGGAGATGGACGATTTCATCCGTACGGACGACAGGGGCCGGGGCATCGTCAACGTTCTCGCCGCCGACAAGCTGATGGCGGCGCCCAAGCTCTACAGCACCTTCCTGCTCTGGCTGATGAGCGAATTGTTCGAACATCTGCCCGAGGTCGGGGACCCCGACAAACCCCGGCTCGTCTTCTTCTTCGATGAGGCGCATCTGCTGTTCGACGAGGCGCCCAAGGCCTTGCTCGACAAGATCGAACAGGTCGTCCGGCTGATCCGGTCGAAGGGCGTCGGCGTCTATTTCATCACGCAGAACCCGATCGACATCCCCGACACCGTCGCGGGTCAGCTCGGCAACCGCGTCCAGCACGCTCTGCGCGCCTTCACCCCCCGCGATCAGGCGGCGGTGCGCTCCGCGGCGGAGACGTTCCGCGCCAATCCCGGCGTCGACGTCGCCACCGCGATCACCGAGCTCAAGGTCGGCGAGGCTTTGGTGTCGCTGCTCCAGCCCGACGGCTCGCCCGCGCCGGTCGAGCGCACGCTCATCAAGCCGCCCGCCAGCCGCGTCGGCCCGGTCACGCCGCAGGAGCGCGCGGTGATGATCCAGACCGATGCCGTCGGCGACAAATACGATACCGCGATCGACCGCGAATCGGCGGAGGAGATGCTCGCCGCCAAGACGCAGGAGGCCGCCGCCTCTGCCGCGGCGGCACGCGCGACCGACGATGCGGCGAAGGCTGCGGCGTTGCAGGCGAAGGAGGACGCCAGAGCGGCGAAGGAATCGGCCCGCCTCCAGGCGGCGCAGGCCAAAGCGGATGCACAGGCGCAACGCGCCGCCGAGCGCGAGGCGGCGAACTCGCCCTGGTCGAAGGCGATGGGCTCCGCCACCCGCGCCGCCAGCTCGTCGATCGGCCGGCAGGTCGCCAACGAGATCGGCAAGCAAGTGTTCGGATCGTCGCGCAAATCCGCGGGCGGCGGGCTGGTCGGTACGGTGCTGCGCAGCGTGCTCGGCAACCTCATGCGCGGGCGCTAGCCTCGACAAGCCGGCGCGGGGGGCTCACAGGGAAACGGACAGAACGGAGCCAGATCATGTCCCTCGACGACATCAGCAGCAGCGACTGGACGGCGGCCGGCGCCGCCGAACTGGACGATATCGTCACGCTGCGCCGCGCGATCCATGCCGAACCGGAGATCGGGCTGCATTGCCCGCGCACCACCGACAAGATCAAGGCGGCGCTCGCCGGCCTGCCGCTCGAACTGCACGAGGGCGGTTCCACCACCGGGCTGATCGCGATCCTGCGCGGGCAGGCGGGCGACAATGGCCGCACCGTGCTGTTACGCGGCGACATGGACGCGCTGCCGATGCAGGAAGAGACGGGCCTGCCGTTCGCCAGCACGATCGACGGGCGGATGCACGCCTGCGGCCATGATTCGCATACCGCGATGCTGGTCGGCGCGGCCCGGGCGCTGTCGGCACGCCGCGACCGGCTGCCGGGGACGGTCGTCTTCATGTTCCAGCCGGGGGAGGAGGGGCATCACGGCGCCCGCTTCATGATCGAGGACGGGCTGCTCGACATCGCCGCACCCGATGCCGCCTTCGCGCTGCACATCACGCCGAACGCGCCCGCGGGGCTGGTCGTCACCCGCAGCGGGTCGATCATGGCGTCGGCGGACACGGTGCATGCGGTGATCCGCGGCGCGGGCGGCCATGCCGCGATGCCGCACGACTGCATCGATCCGGTGCCGGTCGCCTGCGAGATCGTCACCGCGCTCCAGACCTTCGTCGCCCGCCGCATCGCGGTGACCGACCCCGCGGTGTTGTCGATCACCAAGATCGAGGCCGGCTCCGCGCACAATATCATCCCGGGCGAGGTCCGCCTGCTGGGGACGCTGCGCACCCTGTCCGAAGCGACGCGCGACACGATGCAGGCGGCGTTCAAGCGTATCGCCGAGAATATCGCCGCGGCGCACGGCGCGACGGCGGAGGCATGGATCGACACCGGCTACCCGGTGACGGTCAACGACCCGCGCGGTGCGGCACTGGTCGAATCGGTCGCGACCGACCTCGGCGCCGATTTCGCGACGATGCCGCAGCCGATGATGGGCGCGGAGGATTTTTCCTATGTCCTCAAGCGCTATCCCGGTGCTTTCGCCTTCCTCGGCGTGGCGCCCGCGGGCAGCGATCCCGCGACCAACCCGCCGCTGCACAACACCCGGATGACGATCGAGGAATCGGTGATGGCGAAGGGCGTGGCGATGCATTGCGCGATCGCCACGCGCTATCTGGAGCGCGGGTTCGACTGACCCGGGCCACCCCTCCCCGCGGGGAGGGGTGCGTGCTTATTTCTTGATGAGCCCGATCTCCACCAGCCGCTGGTGCAGGTAATCATGCGCGGTGATCGGCTCGGGATAGCGGTTCGGATTGTCCGCGGTGATCGTCTGCGGCAGCGTCTCGATCAGGAAATCGGGCGCGGGATGCAGGAAGAACGGCATCGAATAGCGCGAATGGCCGCGGCGCTCGGGCGGCGGGTTGACGACGCGGTGCGTGGTCGAGGGCAGGACGTGGTTGGTCAGCCGCTGCAGCATGTCGCCGACGTTGACCACCATCGCGCCCTCGGGCGGCTTGATCGCCAGCCAGCGGCCGTTGGCGCGGTCGAGCAGTTCCAGCCCCGCCTCCTCGGCCCCAAGCAGCAGGGTGATGAGGTTGATGTCCTCATGCGCCCCCGCGCGCACGCCCTCGGCATCGACCGGGATCGGCGGATAATGGAGCAGGCGCAGCACCGAATTGCCGTCCTTCACCGCCGGATCGAACCAGTCGGGCGAAAGCTTCAGATGGCGGGCGATGGCGGACAGCAGCCGGTCGCCGGCGCGGTCGAAGGCGGTGAACAGCTCGAGGAACGTGTCCCTGAACCCCTCCGGCCGGTTCGGCCAGATGTTGGGCGACATGCTGTCCGCGAAGCGATGCCCCGCGGGCAGTTCGCGGCCGATATGCCAGAATTCCTTGAGGTCGACGTGCTTGGCGTCCTTGGCGATCTCGGTCTTGAACGGCGTATAGCCGCGCGCGCCGCCGCCGCCCTCGACGAAATAGCCGCGCTTCTCCGCCTCGGGCAGCGCGAACAACGCGCCGGTTTCGCGCCACGCGCGCTCGATCAGGTCCTGCGGCACGCCATGGTCGGCGACGATCGCAAAGCCGAACCGTTCGAAGGATTCGCCGAACGCGGCGGCGAAGCCGTCGGGGTCGCGATCCTGATCGGCGAGGCTGAGCGTGGGAACCTGTGCGGAAGGGGAGTCGAGCATAAGGGCCATCCGTTTGATGAAGCGCCGGTTATACGCCGCCGCACGCACGCCGTCATGCGCAAGTTCGCCGGCGCCCGCGGAAATCGCCGGTGAGAATCGGACGCCTTTGCTGACCCATGCGATCTCATATCATCGACTCGGCGCAACCCGCTGCCGCTTGATCGCGGTAGCGGTATCCCGGCCCTTGTGGCGAAGCGCCGATTGCAGGCACACACTGCCGGGTCTGGGGCGCGGTGGGGCTGCGAGTCAGTACGATCTGAATAGGCCGGACCCGGTCAGGGCGGGTACGGCGCATTGTGTTGGGGTCCGATGATAACTTTCGCCCGTACTGCTGTCGCTCTCGGCGCGCGCGTCCGCGCTCTCTTCGCCACCCGCGATGTCCTGTTCCACGACGGCAGGTCGCTGCGCCGGATCAGCATCACCGGCCGCCGTCAGGTCGCTGCCGCCGCGGTCGGCGCGCTGACCATCGGTTTCTCGGGCTATGGCGCGGCACAGGCGGCGCAGGTCGTCGGCCAGCCGGCGGACGGTCGCATCGCCCATATGGAACGCCAGATCGATGCGATGCAGGCACGGGTGTCGAACATCCGCCACGTCGCGCAGGTCCATGCCGAGCGGGTCGAGCAGCGTCAGGCGCTCATCACCGCCGCGCTGACCGGCAAGGGCGACGAGGCGAAGCTCGCCCTCGCGACGCTCGCGATCGATCCCACCGCCGATCGCCTCGCCGCCGACGTCGTCAAGCCGCTAGTCAAGGTCGAGGGGCGTCAGGCCGAACTCGCCGACGCCGCGCAGGAGGTGCTCGACCAGCGTCTCGCGCAGACCAATGCCACGCTCAGGAAGCTCGGCGTCGCCGGCCGCGTCGCCAAGGGCGGCATGGGCGGTCCGATCCTCGACGCCAACGGCGCGGAAGCACAGGCCGATCTCAAGGCGGACGCGCAGTTCCGCACGCTGTTCCAGAGCTGGAAGAAGCTCGACACGCTGCAGCAGGGCGCGATCGCCATCCCCTCGGTGCAGCCGGTGCAGAAGCTGAACTTCACCAGCAACTTCGGCATCCGCTCCGACCCGTTCCGCGGCACCGCCGCGATGCACGCCGGCGTCGACATCCCCGGCCCGGTCGGCACGCCGATCTACGCCACCGCCGACGGCATCGTTGATTATGCCGCGCGTCAGGGCGGCTATGGCAACATGGTTGAAATCAACCACGGCAAGGGCATCGCCACCCGCTACGGCCACCTTTCCCGGATCCTCGTCGCCGATGGCGCCCGCGTCACCCGCGGCCAGCTGATCGCGCTGATGGGCTCGACCGGCCGCTCGACCGGACCGCATCTGCATTACGAGGTCCGCATCGACGGCCATGCGGTCAATCCGGTGCCGTTCCTGACCACCGCCGATTACCTGCTCGCGTCGCAGGACCGCGCGGTGCGCGCGATCCCGGTGTCGACCGACGTACCCGCCGCGCAGGACTGATCGCGCTATCGCAGCGACACGACGGGCGGGGGGCGACCTCCGCCCGTTTCGCGTCTGCAACGATCCGTACCATCGCCGGTTGCCCCGACCCGCACGCGCGCCTATCTCCGACGCATGGCCAGTCTCGCTCCAGACATCATGCTCACGCCCGCGGCGGCGGCGCGCGTCGCCGCGATCGCCGGCAAGCAGAACAAGCCCGCAATCCTCCGCCTGTCCGTCGACGGTGGTGGCTGTTCGGGCTTCCAGTATAAATTCGGTTTTGCCGACGCGCCTGACGGCGACGACACCATCGCGGAGACGGACGGCGTGCGGCTGGTCGTCGACAGCGTCAGCCTCGATCTCGTGCGCGGCTGCCAGGTCGATTACGTCGAATCGCTCGGCGGTGCGGCGTTCCGCGTCGAAAATCCCAATGCCGCCTCGGGTTGCGGCTGCGGCTCCAGCTTTGCGATCTGACGCGTGAAACTCGTCACGTACAACGTCAATGGCATCAAGGCTCGCCTCCCCCGCCTGATCGAGTATCTCACCGAGCAGCAGCCGGATGTGGTGTGTCTACAGGAGATCAAGTGCAGCGACGACACCTTCCCGTTTTCTGACATCGAGACCGCCGGCTATGGCGCGGTCTGGCACGGGCAGAAGGGCTTCAACGGCGTCGCGGTCCTCGCGAAGGGCGCGACCCCGGTCGAGCGTCAGCGCGGGCTGGCGGGCGAAGCCGAGGACGAGCACAGCCGTTATCTCGAATGCGAGATCGACGGACTGGTCGTCGCCTCCATCTATCTCCCCAACGGCAATCCACAGCCGGGACCGAAGTTCGATTACAAATTGCGCTGGATGGAGCGGCTCGCCGCGCGCGCGCAGGTGCTGCTGGACGAGGAAGTGCCGGTGGTACTGATGGGCGATTACAACGTAATCCCCAACGACGACGACACCTTCTCGGTCCGGGCGATGGCGGATGACGCACTGATGCAGCCAGAGAGCCGCGCCGCCTATCGCCGCCTGCTCGCGCAGGGCTGGACCGACGCGCTGCGCACCCGCCAGCCGAAGGGCGGCGTCTGGACCTTCTGGGATTATCAGGCCGGGGCATGGCAGCGCGACGCGGGCTTCCGGATCGATCACCTGCTGCTCAGCCCGCAGGCCGCCGACCGTCTCGCCGATGCCGGCGTCGACAAGGACTATCGCGGGCGCGAGAAGGCGAGCGACCATGCGCCGACCTGGGTGCGGCTGTCATGAGGCGGTCGGTGGCGGCGCTGCTGGCGTTCACCGCGTCGCCTGCGGTGGCGCAGCAGCGCGAGCTGTGCCCGGAGCGGCCCGGGCTCGATACCCCGGCCTGTATCGTCGACCGCGGCCGGGTGATGGTCGAAACCGCCGTCGTCGACTGGACGCTCGACCGGCAACCCGACGGCCGGACCGACACCGTCCTGATCGGCGATACGTCGGTCCGCATCGGGGTCACCGACCGGCTGGAGGCGCGGATTGGCTGGACGCCCTATGGTCACGAGCGGACGCGCGACCGGGCAAGCGGCGCGATCGACCGGGTCGGCCAGAGCGGCGACATGACGCTGGGCGTCAAGGCGTCGTTGCTGCACGCCGACGGCAGCGGCCTGGCGATCGCCGCGCTGCCCTTCGTCAAGCTGCCGGTGGGTGGCAGCCGGATCGGCGCCGGCACGCTCGGCGCCGGGGTCCTGCTGCCGGTCAGTTACGACCTGTCGGACACGGTGCAACTGGTCGCGACGCCGGAGATCGACGCCCGTCCCGACGACGATCGATCGGGCCGGCACCTGCGCTACAGCACGGCTGGCGGCGCGACGTTCAAGCTGACGGAAGCGGTGGCGCTGTCCGCGGAGGGCCAGATGGTCCGCGACGACGATCCCGACGGCCATTCGACGCAGGCGCTGGCGGCCCTGTCGTTCGCGTGGCAGCCGCAGGACGACTTGCAGCTCGACATCTTCGGCGTCGCCGGACTCAACGATGCAGCGCCCGATCTGGAAGTGTCGGCGGGAATCGCGCGCCGCTTCTGATCCCGGGCTCTGGATCGGTGGCGGCCCCGGGTGTATCGCCGCTGCGATACACGTTCGGAGTGAACCACCATCATGATCCGCCATGCTCTCTTCGCCGCCATGCTGCTCGCCGGCACCGCCGCCGTCGCGCAGGACAGGCCCGCCGGTATCGATCCCACCGCACTCGATCGCAGCGTCAAGCCGGGTGACGATTTCGAACAATATGCCAATGGCGCATGGCGTGCCCGTACCGAGATCCCCGCGGATCGCTCGTCGGTCGGCATCTTCCTGACCGTTTCGAAGATCGCCGACGAACGCACCGCCGCGATCGTCGCCGACGCCGCGAAGGGCGCCACGGGCAGCGACCAGCGCCGGATCGCCGATTATTATGCGGCCTATATGGACGCCGCCGGGATCGAGGCGCGCGGCGTCGCTCCGCTCAAGCCCGCGTTCGCCGAGATCGCGGGGCTGCGCGACAAGACCGCGCTGTCGCGGCTGCTCGGCGCCAACACCCGCGTCGACGTCGATCCGCTCAACGCGACCGATTTCCAGACCGGCAATCTGTTCGGCCTGTTCGTGACGCAGGCGTTCGACCAGCCGACGAAAACGGTGCCTTATGTGCTGCAGGGCGGGCTCGGCATGCCCGACCGCGACTATTACCTGTCCGACACTGCGGCGATGAAGGAGGTGCGCGACGCCTATCGCGTCTATGTCACCACCGTGTTCCGCCTCGCCGGGTTCGACCAGCCGGAGGCGCGCGCGGGTCGCGTCCTCGATCTGGAAACGAAGATCGCGCGGGCGCAGGCCGACCTCGTCACCAGCCAGGATGCGCATAACGCGAACAATCCCTGGAAGGCCGCCGATTTCGCCACCAAGGCGCCGGGGATCGACTGGCGCGCGTTCTGGCCTGCCGCGCGGCTCGGCCGGCAGCAGGACTTCATCGTCTGGCAGCCGGCGGCGATCACCGGTCTGTCGGCGTTGGTCGCATCCGAGCCGCTCGCGGCCTGGCAGGACTGGCTGCGCTTCCATCGCATCGATGCGGTGACGGCGGTGTTGCCGACCGCCTTCGACACGGCGAGCTTCGCCTTCTACGGCAAGGCGCTGAGCGGCACGCCGCAGCAGCAGCCGCGTAGCAAGCGCGGGCTGGATGCGGTCAACGGCGCGCTCGGCGAGGCGATCGGGCGCATCTACGTGCAGCGCTATTTCCCGGCTTCGTCCAGAACCGACATCCAGCAGATGGTGGCGGGGATGCTGAAGGCGTTCGACACGCGGGTGGCGGGGCTCGACTGGATGAAGTCCGTGACCAAGGCGGAGGCGCGGCGCAAGATCGAGACGATGATCGTCGGCATCGGCTATCCCGAACGCTGGGCGGACTATACGCGGCTGACGATCCGCGCCGACGATCCGGTCGGTAACGGCGAACGCGCCGAGCTTGCCAATACCGAACGGCAACTGGCCAAGATCGGCCGTCCGGTCGACCGCAACGAATGGTGGCTGACACCGCAGACGGTCAATGCGCTCAACCTGCCGATGCAGAATGCGCTGAACTTCCCCGCGGCGATTCTCGAGGCGCCCTTCTACGATCCCGGGCGCGATGCGGCGGCGAATTACGGCGCGATCGGCGCGGTGATCGGGCATGAGATCAGTCATGGCTTCGACAACCTCGGCGCCGATTTCGATGCCGCGGGCCGGTTGCGCAACTGGTGGACTGCGGAGGATCTCGCGCGGTTCGAGGCGCAGGGGCAGGCGCTGGTCGCACAATATGACGCCTATGAGGCGCTGCCCGGCTTGCACGTCAACGGAAAGCAGACACTGGGCGAGAATATCGCCGACGTCGCCGGCCTGACCGCGGCGCTCGATGCCTATCATGCCTCGCTCGGCGGCAAGCCGGCGCCGGTGATCGGCGGGATGACGGGCGACCAGCGCCTGTTCCTGTCGTTCGCGCAGACCTGGGCCTCGAAGTTCCGCGACAGGGCGCTGCGTGCCCGCGTCCAGGGTGACGTCCATGCGCCGGCGCGGTTCCGGGCGCAGACGGTACGCAACCTCGACGGCTGGTACGCCGCGTTCGGCGTGAAGCCGGGCGATGCGCTTTACCTCGCGCCCGACAAGCGCGTGCGGGTCTGGTAACGGCGGAGAGCCCGCTACCCACCCCGGTCGCGACGTCCTATACCCCTGCGCCAAGCTACAGGGGATTGGGATGAGTCTGTTTCGCCGCAAGACGATCGTGGCGCAGCCGCCGGGGCAGCAGCTGGCGCGGACATTGGGGTGGCCGCATCTGGTGGCGCTGGGGGTCGGCGCGATCGTCGGCACCGGCATCCTGACGCTGATCGGCGTCGGTGCGGACCGCGCCGGGCCGGCGGTGATCCTGTCCTTCGTCGTCGCGGGCGCGATCTGCGCCTGTGCCGCGCTCTGCTATGCCGAGATGGCGACGATGATCCCGGCGTCGGGATCGGCCTATACCTACAGCTATGCGGTGCTCGGCGAGGTGATCGCCTGGGTGGTCGGGTGGAGCCTGATCCTCGAATATTCGCTGGTGGTGTCGACCGTCGCGGTCGGCTGGTCGGGCTATGCGGTCGGGTTCCTCAAGGGGCTGGGCGTGGTCGTGCCGAACGCGCTGGCGAACGGCCCGGGGCTGGGCGGCGTGGTCAACGTGCCGGCGGTGGCGATCATCGGCGTGGTCGCGGGCCTGCTGATGCTCGGCACCCGCGAGAGTGCACGGATCAACACCGCGCTGGTGGTGCTCAAGATCGTGACGCTGGCGCTGTTCGTCGGCGTCGCGCTCCCCCATTTCGACCCTGCGAACCTCCACCCCTTCACCCCCTACGGCTATGGCAGCCCGACCGGCGAGGGCGGCGTCAAATATGGCGTGATGGGCGCCGCGGCGATCATCTTCTTCGCCTTTTACGGCTTCGACGCCATCTCCACCGCGGCGGAGGAGGCGAAGAATCCGGAGCGCGATCTGGCGATCGGGATCGTCGGGTCGATGCTGGCGTGTACGGCGATCTACATGATCGTCGCGGCGACCGCGGTCGGGGCGGTGAGCTACACCCGCTTCGGCGACAGCCCGGAGCCGCTGGCGCTGATCCTGCGCGAACTGAACCAGCCCGGCGTCGCCACGATCGTCGCCGCCGCGGCCGCGATCGCGCTGCCGACGGTGCTGCTCGCCTTCCTGTACGGACAGAGCCGCATCTTTCTCGTCATGGCGCGCGACGGCTTCCTGCCGACCAGCCTCGCCAAGGTCAGCAAACGCGGGACGCCGGCGCGGATCACGTTGATGACCGCGGTGTTCGTCGCGGTCATCGCCGGGCTGGCGCCGCTCGACGTCATCGCCAGCCTCGCCAATGCCGGCACCTTGTGCGCGTTCGTTGCGGTGGCGGCCTGCGTATTGGTGCTGCGGCGACGCGATCCGGACGCCCGGCGGCCGTTCCGCACGCCGCTGGCCTGGGTGGTCGCGCCGCTCGCGATCGCCGGCTGCCTCTATCTGTTCACCAGCTTGCAGGTGGTGACGCAGGTCGCCTTCGTCGGCTGGAACGCCTTCGGCCTGCTCGTCTATTTCCTCTATGCCCGCGGCCGGGCCGAGATTGCCCGCTGATGGCGGGCTGGCATATCGGGATCATCGGCGGCTCCGGGCTCTACGACGTCGAGGGGATCGAGGACGGCCGCTGGGTCGATGTAATGAGCCCGTGGGGCCAGCCGTCCGATGCGATCTTCACCGGGCGGGTCGGCCCGGTCGCGGTGTCCTTCCTGCCGCGGCACGGCCGCGGGCACCGGATCAGCCCGGACCAGCTCAACGCACGCGCCAACATCGATTGCCTCAAGCGGCTCGGCGTCACCGACGTGCTGGCGGTGTCGTCGGTGGGATCGCTGGTCGAGGAACGGCCGCCGGGCAGCTTCACGATCGTCGACCAGTTCATCGACCGGACGAAGGGGCGGCCGTCGAGCTTCTACGGCACCGGGATGGTCGCGCATGTCTCGATGGCCGACCCGGTGTGCCCGCGACTGAGCGCGCTGGTCGCCGATGCGGCGGGCGAGGTCGATCGTGGCGGCACCTATCTGGCGATGGAGGGGCCGCAATTTTCGACGCGCGCGGAAAGCCGACTCTATCGGCAATGGAGCTGCCACGTCATTGGCATGACCGCGATGCCGGAGGCGAAACTGGCGCGGGAGGCGGAGCTGCCTTACGCGCTGGTGGGAATGGTCACCGACTATGACTGCTGGCGTGAGGACGAGGCGGCGGTGGACGTGACGCAGGTGATCGCCCAGCTGTCCGCCAATGCGGCCAAGGCGCGGGCGATGGTGGTGCGGTTGCTGCGCAGCCTGCCGGCGGAGCGTGCGGCGTCGCCGATCGACAACTGTCTGGATGCAGCGATCATCACCGCAAAGGGCGCGCGCGATCCTGCGCTGGTCGCGAAGCTGGATGCGGTGGCGGGTCGGGCGCTCGGTTAGCGTTCCGGCCCGACGCTCAGACCGTGGCGGTAGTTCATCGTCACCGCGACGCGGCTGGTGCCCGCGCCTAGCGGAATCGCGACCTGTGCGAAGGCAGGCTTGAGGCGCAGGATCGACAATTTGGGGTCGCGGGAGAAGGCGCCGCCGTCGCCGCTGTCGGACTTGCCGTTGGCATTGGCGTCGTGGCGGACCGCGATGCCGTAGGTGCCCGGACGCGGTACGGGGATGCAGACCTCGACCGAACGGCGACCGCCGGCCGGCGCCTCGACGCGGGCGAGCCAGCGCCCTTTTTCCAAGAAACCGGCTTCGTCGTACAACTGGACGCGGACGCCACCGGTGCTGGCGCGCAGGCCGCGGATGTCGACGATCAGGCGGTGCGTGGTCGTCGCGGTGCAGCCGGCGACGTTGCCCTGCGCTGCGGCCGGGGCTGCGGCGAGCGTCAGGATCGCGAGGGGGAAAGCGTAACGGATCATGGCATCGATATCACGCCGGGATGTGGCCGGGGTATGTCGAAGGGGTGGCGTCGATGGGGTTACGCGCCCGGCGACATGGACAAAGAACACCTTGGCGGAAACGATTTACTTCCATCGTTTCGATGCTGGCGATGATGAGACAGAGCCGGTTGGTTGAAAGGTGCGATAGCGGCTTGGCGCTGTGTAGGACAGGGCGCGCTGTTTTTTGGCCTATTCGCAAAGGGTTGGTCTGGTGGGTAGCCAACGTCGGGGGCGGGATCGGCGATCCGGTCGTTTCCGCCGCGTCGGTATCGCGTCAGCCTTCACCCTTCGCCGCCTTCGGCGTCTTTTCCGTCTCCCGATGGGAGAGGGAAGGGGCGGCAACGAAAAGGGGGAGGCGCCTTGCGGTGCCTCCCCCCCGTCGTTCCGTCCGGAGGCCGTCGCTTATGCGGCGAGCTTGCGCAGCACGTACTGGAGGATGCCGCCGTTGAGGAAATATTCCAGCTCGTTGACGGTATCGATGCGGCAGCGCGTCTCGAACGTCTCGGTCGTGCCGTCGGCGCGCGTGAGCGTGACGGTGACGGCCTGACGCGGGCGCAGATCGGCGACGCCGGTAATCGTGAACGTCTCCGACCCGTCGAGCTTGAGCGTTTCGCGGGTCACGCCCTCGGCGAACTGGAGCGGCAGGACGCCCATGCCGACGAGGTTCGAGCGGTGGATGCGCTCGAAGCTTTCGGTGATGACTGCGCGGACACCGAGCAGGTTGGTGCCCTTCGCCGCCCAGTCGCGCGACGAGCCGGTGCCATATTCCTTGCCCGCGACGATGACGAGCGGCGTGCCGTCCGCCTTGTGGCGCATCGCGGCGTCGTAGATCGGCATCGTCTCGCCGTCATAGCGGGTCATGCCGCCCTCGACGCCCGGCACCATCTCGTTCTTGATGCGGATGTTGGCGAAGGTGCCACGGACCATGACGTGGTCGTTGCCGCGGCGGGCGCCGTAGCTGTTGAAGTTGTTTCTGGAAACCTGGCGTTCCATCAACCACTTGCCGGCGGGGCTGTCGGCCTTGATCGAGCCTGCGGGGCTGATGTGGTCGGTGGTGATCGAATCGCCGAGGATCGCGAGCGGCTTTGCCTCGATGATGTCGGTGACCGGCGCCGGGGTCATGCCCATGCCCTCGAAATAGGGCGGGTTGGCGACATAGGTCGAGCCCGACGGCCAGGCGTAGGTGTCCGAGCGGGTGATGTCGATCGCCTGCCACTTGCTGTCGCCGGCATAGACGTTGCCGTAGCGCGAGCGGAACATCGTGTCGTCGATGTTCGCCGCCATCACGTCGGCGATCTCCTGGTTGGTCGGCCACACGTCCTTCAGATAGACGTCCTGCCCGTCGGTGCCCTGGCCGAGCGGGGTTTCGGTCATGTCCTGCGTCACGGTGCCCTTCAGCGCATAGGCGACGACGAGCGGCGGCGAGGCGAGGAAGTTGGCGCGGACGTCCGGCGAGACGCGGCCCTCGAAGTTGCGGTTGCCCGACAGGACCGAGGCGGCGACGATGTCGCGGCCGTTGATCGCGGCGCTGATCGGCGCCGCCAGCGGGCCGGAATTGCCGATGCAGGTGGTGCAGCCATAGCCGACGAGGTTGAAGCCGATCGCGTTCAGGTCCGCGGTCAGCCCGGCCTTGTCGAGATAGTCGGTGACGACCTGCGAGCCGGGGGCGAGCGAGGTCTTGACCCACGGCTTGGGCTTCAGGCCGAGCGCGTTCGCCTTGCGCGCGACGAGGCCGGCGGCGACCAGCACCGACGGGTTCGAGGTGTTGGTGCAGCTGGTGATCGCGGCGATCACGACGTCGCCGTCGCCGATGTCATGGTCGCGATCGGCGACCGCGACGCGGGCCGGGCGTTCCTTGTGATAGACCTTGAACAGGTCGCCGTTGAACACCTCGTCGACCTTGCCGAGGCTGACGCGGTCCTGCGGACGCTTCGGGCCGGCGAGGCTGGCGGTGACCGACCCCATGTCGAGTTCGAGCGTGTCGGTGAACACCGGCTCGGGCGCGTCGTCGAAGCGCCAGAAGCCGTTCGCCTTCGCATAGGCCTCGACCAGCGCGACATTCTCCTCGGACCGCGCGGTGAGGCGCATATAGTCCATCGTCTTGTCGTCGATCGGGAAGAAGCCGCAGGTCGCGCCATATTCGGGCGCCATGTTGGCGATCGTCGCACGGTCGGCGAGCGTCATCGACGACAGGCCCGGGCCGAAGAATTCGACGAAGCGGCCGACGACGCCCTTGGCGCGCAGCATCTGCGTGACGGTGAGCACGAGGTCGGTGGCGGTGATGCCCTCGCGCAGCGCGCCGGTCAGCTTGAAGCCGACGACCTCGGGGATCAGCATCGACACCGGCTGGCCGAGCATCGCGGCCTCCGCCTCGATCCCGCCGACGCCCCAGCCCAATACGCCCAGGCCGTTGATCATCGTCGTGTGGCTGTCGGTGCCGACCAGCGTGTCGGGATAGGCGATCGCCTTGCCGTCGCCATGGTCGCCGACGCTGTCGGTCGACCACACGGCCTGACCGATATATTCGAGGTTCACCTGATGGCAGATGCCGGTGCCAGGGGGGACGACCTTGAAATTGTCGAGCGCGGCCGAACCCCATTTCAGGAATTCGTAGCGTTCGCCGTTGCGCTCATATTCCAGATCGACGTTGTTCTCGAACGCCTGCGGCGTGCCGAATTCGTCGACCATGACCGAATGGTCGATGACGAGATGGACGGGGACCTGCGGGTTGATCTTGGCCGCGTCGCCGCCGAGCTTGGTGATCGCATCGCGCATCGCGGCGAGATCGACGACGCAGGGCACGCCGGTGAAATCCTGCATCAGCACGCGCGCGGGGCGATACTGGATCTCGCGGTCCGAACGGCGTTCCTTCTGCCAGTCGACGATCGCCTGCACGTCCTCTTCGGTCACGGTCTTGCCGTCCTCGAAGCGGAGCATGTTCTCGAGCAGCACCTTCATCGAGAAGGGCAGGCGGCTGATGTCGCCGAATTTCGCCGCGGCCTTTTCGAGGCTGTAGTAATCGTAGCTCTTGTCGCCGACCGTCAGGGTCGTGCGGGTGTTCAGGCTGTCCTGGCCGATGGCGGTCATTATGGTCCCTTCAATTTGGCCCAGGGCGCTCGGGGAGGCGGCCAGAAGGCCGCGCGGGCGCGCGAGAGCGCTTCAGCGAAAGCGTATGTCGCTGGCGCCTTAGCAAGGGGTGTCCAGCGGGGGAAGCGCATATGCTGCGGCCGCGTAAGATGCCGCGGCCGGGAAACGGGACGACACAAATGCGCGTCAAACCGTGCGCGGCAGCGGCCTGCGCGTCAGAGGATCGCCTGCCCCGTCGCCAGCGTCTTGCCGCGGGTGATGATGACGCGGTCGCCGAGCTTCGCCTCGGCGAACAGCAGCCTGGCAAAGGCGGTAGGCACGCCGATGCAGCCGTGCGTCGCATAGCCCCACGCGACCTCCGTGCCGTGCACCGAGACGCCGTCGTCGGTCAGCCGCAGCGTATAGGGCATCGGCGCGCCATAAATGCTGGAGACGTGGCGCGCGTCCTTCATCGTGATCGGAAAGGTGCCGAGCGGCGTCGGCTTGTCGTCGGTGCCGTAGAGGATCGCCGCCGCGCCGATCTCATACCCGCCGCGGAACACCGAGAGCACCTGCGCGGCGAGGTCGACGGTGATGACCACCGGGCCGTCGGGGATGCCTTTCGTATCCCAGGCATAGTCGCCGAACTTGATCGGGCCGATGTCGAGCACGCGCTTGACCGCCAGCGGTTCGGGGACCGGGGTGGGCGACGGTGCGGGCGCGGCGGGTGCGACGGCGGGCGCGATCCGCGGCGGGGAGGATGCCACGCGTGCGGCGGGCGCGGGGTTGGGGCGACGCGCGGCGACGGTCGCCACGCCGGCGATGGCGAGCGCGGTCGTGGCGAGGATCAGCTTGGCCGCGAGGGCCCGACGACGTGCGGCCAAGGGATGCTCCGGGAACTGGCGGACTGCGATGATGCGCCCAAATCGCCGCGCAGGCCAGCCGCCGGATCGCGCCGTCCCGGCGCGGGACAGGCGGGGGCGGCGTCAACCAACGCGCGCTGCGCTGGCCTCGCCGCGGCGGGCCGGATAGCATCGTGCGGATGGCGAAGCTGAAGGTCTATCGCACCCCGATCGGGTTTCACGACGCCTATGTCGCGGCGACCAGCCAGAAGGCGGCGCTGGCGGCATGGGGCAGCGCGCGCGACCTGTTCGCGCGCGGCATCGCGGAGGTGGTGACCGACCCGGCGCTGACTGCCGCGCCGCTCGCCGAGCCGGGGACGGTGGTCAAACGCTCGCGCGGCAGCGCCGCCGAACAGATGGCGGCGCTGCCGTCGGCGCCGGCACGGAAGTCGCGGTCGGCACCGGTGGAGGACGCGACGGCACCGGCGTCGAAGCCCGAACCGAAACCCAAACCCAAACCGGTGCCCAGACCGGATCGGTCGGCGCTGGCGGATGCCGAGCAGGCGGCGGCCGAGGCCGCGGCGCGGCAGCGCGGCGAGGAGCGGGCGTTGCGGGCCGAGGAGGCGGCGCTGGCGAAACGCCGTCGCGCGCTGGAGCGGGAGCATCGGGACGAATCGGAACGGCTGGCGGCGGCGCGGCAGCGCGCGGCGGACGCCTATGCGCGGGCGCTGCGCCGCTGGGAGGATGACCGGCAGGGATGAGGGGGCGGGAGCGTCACGACGGCAGCGCCCAAGTCGTTGACGATACGGAACAATGCCGGTCCGCCTGGGGTTGGAAGGCGCTGAAAGGATCCTGTCCCATGTCCCATATTCCCAGTTCCGCGATGAAGCACGCCGGCCCCGTCCATCATCACGAGCACGACGCGCCGCCGCACCCGGAGGGCGGACACAAGGACGAGGCCGGGATCGGCACCGGTGCGTGGATCGCGATCGGCGGCACGCTGCTGGCGGGTGCGGCGGCGGCGATCGCGGTGCCGCTGCTGCGCGCCCGGGCGACGCCGACGCCGACGCGCCGGGGCAAGAAGGCGACCCCGGCCAAGGCCGCTTCCAAAAGCAAGGCGCGCAAGACCACCGACGCCTGACCCCGGTTCCCGTCGCGGCGATTGGCCCGAACTGGCGGTTTTCGTAGCGGCGCGGTCGATCCGTGCTACACGATACCGGCAGCAACGGGCGGATGGCCAGCGACGGGTGATTGGACACTATCTGCCGAAACGACACCGGTGGCGGTACGCCGGTCGCTGCACGCCAGTATCCGCCGCGCCCACGCCCGTCGCGCCAACGCCCGCCGCTGCCGCGCGGATGCGGCCGCGCTTGCATCGCCGCGCCGCAGGCGGGACAGCGGTCGCGTGACCGACCCCCGCCGATTCGACCGATTGACCCGCCGCCATCGCGAATGCCTGCGCGGCGTGCGCGAACTCAAGGGGTCGAAGGAGATCGCCGACGCGCTCGGCATCGAGAAAACCACCGTCGACAAGTATCTGACCGAGGCGGTGAAGGTGCTCGGCGCGCGCAATCGCCGCGAGGCGGCGCTGCTGCTGGCCGGGCACGAAGATCAGGCGGATGTGCCAAGTCTCTTTGAAACAACGGAAATCCTGCCGGACGACACCCCCCATAAAATAGGGGGTGATTCTACACGGCTATCCGATCCGCCCGCCGTCCTGCCATCCGCTGCCTCGCCGGACGAGATGATCGTCGGGGCACCGGGGGATCCCGGGGACGCGCCTTTCAGGCCGCGCTCCCCGGGACCATCGCTGCCCTTCCGGCGGAAAGGACAGAGGGACAACGACCTGACGGTCGGTGACCGGCTGATCTGGATACAGGCCATCGTCCTCGGCATATCGATCGCCTTCGGTATGCTGATGACCGGCCTCCAGGTGCTGACCGGCCTGATCGAAACCGTCGCCCAACGCCTTTCCTGACTCCAGCGCGAGCACCCCTCAGGGTGGAAAGGTGGCCATGTCCTACGCAAATACCCAGGTCGCGGCGGAAGCCGTGGCGCAGCTGCTGTGGCAGCTCGAGACGCAGCTCGACGAAGCCTTCGCCACCGGCGGCGAACTGCTCGCCGCGCTGCCCCGGGCGCGTGCCGCCGCCCATCTGCCGGCGATCGCCGGGCAGCAGGCCTTCGAAGTTCTCGGCCAGGCGATCATGGCGATCGGTGCGGCGCGCGGTCACACCGTCGCCGGCCACCGCGTCATCGAGAAGCTGGGCCGCCAGATCGGGTTCGAGACGAGTTTCGGCGACGAACAGCCGAAGCCCGATTTCGCCCCGACAGGTGCCGACGTCAGTCATCTGCGCGTCGCTGCCTAGGTGTCATGGCTTGGCCTCCAGACTGCTCCTTTGGCTGGCCAGGCCATGACCCACGTCGTCCTGTTCAACATCGTGCTGTTCGGGGCGTGCGCCTATGCCTTCGTGGCGGGCGGCGCGCCCGAACGGTGGACCGCGCTGGTCTTCGCGGCCGGCGCGCTGGCGACGTTCCTGATCCCGTACCAGCGGCACGTCAGCTATCATTCGGTCCATGCCATGATCCTGGGCGTCGACATGATCGTGCTGGCGGCGCTGGTCGGTATCGCGCTCAGGGCGAACCGGTTCTGGCCGCTGTACGTCAGCTCGCTGCACGTCATCACGATCGCGATCCACGGCGTGAAGGCATTCCAGCCGACGCTGGTGCCGTGGATGTACGCCGGGGCGAGCGGCAAGATCGCCTATCCGATGCTGATCCTGCTCGCGACCGGCGCCTGGCGCCACCGGCACCGACTGGCGCGCTTCGGCAGCGACCGCGACTGGTCGCCCCTGCGCAAACCGAATTGTGAACCCTCATGAGTGCCGACATCCGGCTGTTGCGCTGGCCCGAGCGCGATCGCGAAGACTATGAACGCCTCGTCGCCGCGATCGAACGCGTGCGCAGCGTCGCCGCGCGCAGCCGCGGCGAGATCGTGGCGACCGTGCCGACCGGGCCGGAGGAGCCCGACGACGTCGAGCGGGCGCAGGCGCTGCTGACCCAGCGGCGTGCGCGCGATGCGGCGGCGGGGCCGCTTGCCGAGCTGTTCGGCGAACCCGGCTGGGACATCCTGCTGACGCTGTTCATCGCGCTGGAACAGGGGCGAACGATGCGCCCCGCCACGATCGCGGAGGCGATCGCGGTACGGCCGGCGGTGCTCAGCCGCTGGCTCAAGGTGCTGGAGACGCGCGGGCTGATCTGGTCGGCGGTCGACGCGGCGGGGGAGGTGCCGGCGGCGGTGTCGCTGACCAACGAGGGCATGGCGCTGGCGCTGCGCTGCATCGGCGAGGCCTGACGGCGGGGGCCGTCAGCGGTCTGTCAGGCGATCGGCCTCGTCGCGCATCATCTCGACGCCCTGGCAGACGTGCAGGCTGGCCACCGACAGGTCGAGGTCGTCGGCGAGGCGCATCAGCTCCTCGCCGAGCGCGACCGCGCGCAGCAGCAGCTCGGCGCGGATCCGGCGCGCGGCAGGGTCTGTCTCGGGCATCGTCATCGCGGCCGGTTGTAGTCGCGGCGGGGCGCGACGCAACGACTCGATTCGCATCGGAGCGCGGGCGCGTGCGGCGGTGTGGAGCAAAGCGGGACACGGCACGTTGGGAACGGCAAGGCCGCGACGAGGGTGACGCCCGGGCCGGCACGGACAGCAGGAGAGCGATGATGGCAGACGGGCATGACGGCGGTAACGGCGCCAACGACGGCGCGGCGGGTGCGGGAGCGGGCACGGGCACGGGCACGGGCGAGGCGATGCGCGATGCGGCCAGTCGCGCGCGCGACGGCTTTGCCGAACATGTGATGGACCCCGCGCGTCGCGCCGGCGAGGCGATGCGCGCCTCCGGCCAGAAGGTCGCCGACGGCAGCGCGACGATCGGCCTCAAGATCATCGAACAGGCCGAGCAGAATTCGCATCAGGCGTTCGAGGCGATGCGCGAGGCGGCGAAGGCGAAGGACCTGACCGACGTGATGCGCATCCAGGGCGAATTCCTCCGCCAGCAGGGCGAGCGTTCGATGAATCAGGCGCGCGAGATCGGCGAGCTCATCATGCAATTCGGCCGCGATGCGGTGTCGCCGCTGCGGCCGGGCGGCGGCACTAGGCCGGACTAGGCCGATCGACATTCAGAAGATGACGTGCCGAAAACGGTGGTTTCGCGTGACCCGGAGCGCAGCGTACTAGTGGTACGTGAGCACCGGAAGCGCGCGAAACCGCCGTTTGGAGGCCGTCAGGGCTGAATGGCGATTGGCCCCAAGCCGCCGGGGTCAGATCGACGGCATGGCGCGGGCCAGCACGATGAGGTCGTGCGCCACGCCGTCGCTGCCCCGGACGTGGCCGGAAAGCGTCGCCTCGCGGGTGAAGCCGAGCCCTTCGAACAGCGCGATCGAGGCGGCCTGATCGGGCGTCATCGAGGCGCTCAGCTTGGCGAGGCCGTGCGCGTGCGCGATCGCCAGCATCGCCTCGAGCAGGTCGCGGCCGAGGCCGGCGCCGCGTCGGTCCGGGGCGACGAGCAAACGGATCTCGCCGACATGGCCGCTCCAGCCGAGCGGATCGCGGATCAGCGCGGCGGTGGCGATGATCGGCCCGGCATCCTCGGCGACGAGGCTGTCGATCCAGCCGTCGCCGATCGCCTGCTGCCACGCCTCGATCACGCGCGCATGGCGCAGGTCGCGGCCGAGGAAGAGCAGGTCGTGCTCCGGCAGCGTCGCGGCGAAGGCGAGCATCGCGGCATCGTCGGTCGGGCGGAAACGGCGGATCGTGTGGCTCATGCGGGCGTCTCTCCTGCCGGGATTGCGTTCGAACCCTCAGGCCGGTCGCGGCGTTCCGCTTGGGGTGACCGGCTGCGGACCTTGCGGCGTCGTCTCCAGCGACGAATCGCCGCCGAGCACACGGTAGAGCGTCACGCGGTTGGTGGCACCGGTCAATGTCGTCGCCACCAATGTACGCTGCGCGGTGTAGAGCGAGCGCTGCGCGTCGAGGCTGGACAGGAAGGTATCGATCCCGCCCTGATAGCGCGCGTTGACGAGGCGGAGCGTGTCCGCCGCGGCGACCTGGAAATTGGTCTGCGCGCGCAATTGCGCGGCGAGCGTGCCCTGCCGGGCGAGCGCGTCGGCGGTTTCCTGGAAGGCGGTCTGGATCGTCTTTTCGTAGGTGGCGAGCGCGGCGTCGCGCTGCGCCTCGGTATAGCGGACGTTGTTGCGCGCGGCGCCGGCCTGGAAGATCGGATAGCTGACCGAGGGGGCGACGGAATAGTTGAACGCGCCGCCCGAGAAGAGCGAAGACAGCGCGGTGCTGGCGAAGCCGACGAGGCCGGTCAGCGAGATGCGCGGGAACAAAGCGGCGCGGGCGGCGCCGATCTCCGCATTATAGGCGCGCAGTTCGTATTCGGACTGGACCACGTCGGGACGGCGGAGCAGCACGCCGCTGTCGAGGCCGGCGGGCAGGGTGGCGATCGTCCCCTGCGCCTCGTCGATCGAGGCGGGGAGCAGCGCGGGGTCGATCGCAGCGCCGACGAGCAGTTGCAGCGCGTTGACGTCCTGCGCGACCAATGTCGTCTGTTCGGCAAGATCGGCGTTGGCGGTTTCGAGGATCTGTTCGGCCTGGCGCAGGTCGGTGCGCGGGCTGATCCCGCCCTCCAGCCGCGCGCGGGTGAGGCGGACGCTGACCTGCGCGCTGGTCGCGGTATCCTGCGCGATCGTCAGGAGGCTGCGGTCGGCGGCATAGTTGAGCCAGGCGGTGGCGATGTCGCCGACCAAAGTCAGACGGGTGGCGCGTGCGGCGGCCTCGGTCGCGAAATAGCGGTCGAGCGCGGCGCGCGACAGCGAGCGGATGCGGCCGAACAAGTCGAGTTCGAACGCGGTGGTGCCGACCTGCGCGGAAAAGGCGCTGTTGCCGGCGCTGGTCGTCGTGACCGTGCCGGTGCCCGTGCCCGTGCCCGTGCCCGTCCCGGTGCCGCCGGTCCCGGTCCCTGTGCCGCCCGTGCCGGTGCCCGTACCCGTACCGCCGGTGCTGCCGCTGCCCGCGACGCTGCGGGCGCCGTCGCCGCCGCCCGAATAGGTATAACGGCCCGAGGCGTCGACCGCGGGGAACAGGTCGGCGCGCTGGATGCGATATTGCGCGCGCGCGGCGGCAATGTTGGCGGCGGCGACGCGCAGGTCGCGGTTGTTGGCCAGCGCGCTGTCGATCAGCGTCTGGAGCCGCCGGTCGCGGAAGATGTCGCGATAGGTGATCGCCGGCAGCGCCGCCTCGCTCTGACGGAGATAGGCGTCGCCGACCGGCCATGACGGCGGCACCGGTAGGTCGGCGCGGACGTATTTGGGCTCCATCGAACAGCCGGCGAGCGCGGTGCCGGCGAGCGTCAGGGCGAGGAGGATGCGGGGCGTCCGGGGCATCATGCGGGCTCTGGCCGGTTGGCGGGGTCGGTGTGGGTGTCGGTGTCCGGGGCGGCTGGCGGCATCGGCGGCGCGGGCGGATGGTCGTCGGTCTTGCCGTGATGCCCGGTCGGGCGTCCGCGCAGCTTGGCGATGCCGTCGCGCACGCCGCGGCGGACGAGCACGAAGAACAGCGGGATGTAGAAGATCGCGAGGAAGGTCGCCGACAGCATGCCGCCGATCACCGCGGTGCCGATCGCGATGCGGCTGTTCGCACCCGCACCGGTCGAGATCGCCAGCGGCAGCACGCCGAAGATGAAGGCGAAGGAGGTCATCAGGATCGGGCGGAGGCGGATCTTGGCGGCCTCCAGCGCGGCGTCGATGACGCGCGCGCCCTTGCGCTCCGCCTGCTCGGCGAATTCGATCATCAGGATCGCGTTCTTCGCCGCCAAGCCCATCGTCGTCAGCAGCCCGATCTGGAGGTAGACGTCGTTGGTAAGGCCGCGCAGCGTCACGAAGGCGATCGCGCCGATCAGCCCGAGCGGGATGATGAGCAGCACCGCGAACGGGATCGACCAGCTTTCGTAGAGAGCGGCGAGGCACAGGAAGACGACGAGGATCGACAGGCCGTAGAGCAGCGGCGCCTGCCCCGCCGACAGCCGTTCCTGATAGGACAGGCCCGCCCAGGCGACCGAGGTGCCAGGGATCTGCGCCGCCAGTTCGGTGATCCGCGCCATCGCATCGCCCGAACTCTTGCCCGACGCGGCCGAGCCCTGGAATTCGTAGGAGGCGATGCCGTTGAACCGCGACAGGGTCGTCGGCGCGGTCGCCCAGCCGGTGGTGGCGAAGGAGGAGAAGGGGACCATCTGCCCGCTCGACCCGCGCACGAACCATTGCTTGAGGTCGTCGGGCGCGGAGCGATAGGGCGCATCGCCCTGCACGTAGACGCGCTTGACGCGGCCGCGGTCGATGAAGTCGTTGACGTATTGCCCGCCCCAGGCGGTGGTCAGCGTCGAATTGGCGTTGGTCTGGGTGAGGCCCAGCGCGGCGAGCTTCTGCTGGTCCATGTCGACGCGCAGCGTCGCGATGTCGGGCAGTTCGGTGAGGCGCACCGAGGACAGCATCGGATCGGCATTGGCAGCGGCGAGCAGCTTGTCGCGCGCCGCGGCGAACTGTTCCTGCGTCAGCCCACCGGTGTTCTGCAATTCCATGGTGAAGCCGTCCGACTGGCCGAGACCGCGGACCGCCGGCGGCACCAGCGCGAACACCTGCGCGTCGCGCAGCCCGCGGAAGGCGGCGGAGGCGCGGCCGGTGATCGCGTCCGCCGTATTGTCCTTGCCGCCGCGCTGCGACCAGTCGACGAAGTTGAGGAAGCCCTGACCGGTGTTCTGGCCGCTGACGCCGCCGCCACCGCCGCCCGCGACGGTGAAGAGGACGGAGGTGTTCTTCCCCTCGTTCTCGGTGAAATATTTCTCGACCTGCTGCTGCACCTGCAGGGTGCGCGCCTGCGTCGCGCCCGGCGGCAGGCGGAACTGGATTATCGCGGAGCCCTGGTCCTCGGTCGGCAGGAAGCCGGTCGGCAGGCGCATGAACAGCGCGGCGAGCAGCGCGACGGTGCCGAGATAGATGAGCAGGAACAGCCATTTGCGGTTGACCACCGCCATCACCCAGCCGGTGTAGCGTTCGACGCCGCGGTCGAAGTTGCGGTTGAACCAGTCGGCGGCCTTCGTCCCCCAGCCGGCGACGCGGGGGAAGCGGCGCTTGAACCCCTGTGCCTCCTCCGCCTCCTTCGACTTCTGCTTGAGCAGCGAGGCGGTGAGCGCGGGGCTGAGGATCAGCGCGACGAGCACCGACAGCACCATCGCGGCGACGATGGTGAGCGAGAACTGGCGATAGATGACGCCGGTCGATCCGCCGAAGAACGCCATCGGCAGGAACACCGCCGACAGCACCAGCGCGATCGCGATCAGTGCGACGGTGATCTCGTTCATCGATTCGATCGTCGCCTCGCGCGGCGTCATGTCGGGGTTTTCCTCCATCAGCCGCTCGACGTTCTCGACGACGACGATCGCGTCGTCGACGAGCAGGCCGATGGCGAGGACGAGCCCGAACAGCGTCAGCGTGTTGATCGAGAAGCCGGCGAGATAGAAGACCGCGAAGGTGCCGAGCAGCACGACCGGCACCGCGATCGTCGGGATCAACGTCGCGCGCCAGCTCTGCAGGAAGACGAACATGACGACGACGACGAGGATCACCGCCTCGATCAGCGTCTTGACCACTTCCTCGATCGACAGTTCGATGAAGGCGGTGGTGTCGTTGGCATAGGCGACCTTCAAACCGGGCGGGAAGGTCTTGGCGACGCGCGTAATCTCCGCCTTCACCAGTTCGGCCGTCTCCAGCGCGTCGGCGCCGGGGGCGAGCAGCACGGCGATGCCGGCGCCGGGATGACGGTTGATGCGGCTGACCGCGGCATAGCTTTCCGCGCCGAGTTCGATCCGGCCGACGTCGGACAGGCGCACGGTGGCGCCCGACGGCAGCGTCTTGATGATGATCTGACGAAATTGCTCGGGCGTCTGGAGGCGCGACTGGGCGGTGACGGTCGCGTTGAGCATCTGTTCGGGGCCGGACGGCAGGCCGCCGACCTCGCCCGCCGCGACTTCGGTGTTCTGGTTCTGGATCGCGGTGGTGATGTCCGACGGGATCAGCGAATAGCTGGCGAGCCGTTCCGGGTTGAGCCAGATGCGCATCGCATATTGCGAGCCGAAGACGTTGGTGTCGCCGACGCCCTGCACGCGGCCGAGCGGATCCTGCAGGTTGGAGACGAGATAGTCGCTGACGTCCTGGTTGGTCTTGGTATCCGTCTCGTCATAGACGCCGGCGATCAGCAGGAAGTCCGGGTTCGACTTGCGGACGACGAGGCCCTGCTGCTGCACCTGCTGCGGCAGGCGCGCGACCGCCTGCTGCACCTGATTCTGCACCTGCACCTGCGCGATATCGGGATCGGTGCCCTTGTCGAAGGTCGCGGTGATCGTCACCGCGCCGCGGCTGGACGAGGAGGAGCTGAAATAGAGCAGGCCGTCGATGCCGGTCAGCTGCTGTTCGATGACCTGCGTCACCGAATTCTGCAGCGTCTGTGCCGAGGCGCCGGGGAAGGTGGCGCGGATCGACACCTGCGGCGGGGCGACGTCGGGATATTGTGCGATCGGCAGGCTGAGGATCGCGCCGACGCCGGCGAGCATGACGATGATCGCGAGCACCCAGGCGAAGATGGGGCGATCGATGAAGATGCGGCTCATCATGACGGATCAGCCGCCCTTGCCCTGCGCGGCGCCCTGCTGCTGCCCGTCGGATCCCTGTTGCGGCGGTGCGACCCGTTGCGGGCTGTTCGCCGGCACCGCCTTCACCTGCGCGCCGGGGCGCAGATTGTTGAGCCCCTGCGTGATGATCCGGTCGCCAGCGTTGAGGCCGGAGGTCACCACCCAGTAGCGGCCCTGCGTGCGCGCGGCGGTGACCGGCTTCTGCACCGTCTTGTCGTTCTGGCCGACCAGCATCACCGTCGCATTGCCCTTGGCATCGCGGCTCAGCGCCTCCTGCGGGACGAGGAAGGCGCGCTGGTTGATCGCCTGCGCGAAGCTCGCCCGCACGAACATGCCGGGCAGCAGGATACCCTGCGGGTTGGGGATGCGCGCGCGCAGCGTCACCGTGCCGGTTTCGGTGTTGACCAAGGCTTCCGAGAATTCGACGCTGCCGGTTTGGCCGTAATCGCCGCCGTCCTCCAACTTCAGGCGGACCTGCGCGGTGGTGGGGACGACGCCGTTCTGCGCGAGGCTGCGGCGCAGCGCGAGCATGTCCGCGGCGGATTGCTGGATGTCGACGAACATCGGGTCAAGCCGCTGGATCTGCGCGAGCGGATCGGTCTGGCTGGCGGAGACCAGCGCGCCGACGGTGAACAGCGAACGCCCGATGCGGCCGGTGATCGGCGCGGGGACGGTAGTGAACTTGAGGTTGATCCGCGCCGTCTCCAGCGCGGCGCCGGTCTGCGCGACGGAGGCGGTCGCCTGCCGCGCCGAGGCGACCGCGTTGGTATATTCCTGCTTCGACACCGCCTCGATCGCGGCGAGCGGGCGATAGCGTTCGGCCTGGATGCGCAGCGCCTCCTGATTGGCGCGGGCGCTCTGCAGGTTCGCCTGCGCCTCGTTCACCGCGGCGCGATAGAGGCGGGGGTCGATTTCGTAGAGCGGCTGGCCGCGCTGCACCAGCGCGCCTTCGGTGAAGAAGCGGCGGCGGATGATGCCGTTGACCTGCGGACGGACGTCCGAGCTTTCATAGGCGCTGGTGCGCGCGGCGAGTTCGGTGACCATCGCCGCGCTGGTCGGCTGGACGACGACATAGCCGACGGTGGTGGGGCCGCGGTTGGCGCCGCCGGCGCCGCCTTTGCCCGCGCCCTTGTCCTGCGATTCGCCGCTGCCGCATGCGGCGAGCAACAGGGCGATCGCAATGGTGCCGCCGGCAAGGCGCCGGCGGTCCCGGAGGGAGGCTATGGTCAAATGGGTCACCCGGCTCGTGTCTCGGCTCGCGCGCCGCAGCCGCGCGACTGGGCACGGTTGCGGTGATTGGTTGCTCTTGCTGGCCTAATGGCGGCGATCCCGGCGGAAATGCAACCCGCGGGCCGCGTTATTAATGTCGCAAAATGTAGCAGTCCGGATAGGAACCAGCCATGACCGACACCAGCGACAGGGCCGATGGCGAGAAGGCGCTCGCCGCTGCGGCGGCAGTGGCGGAGGTGCGCGCGGGCATGCTGGTCGGGCTCGGCACCGGATCGACCGCCGGCCATGCGATCCGCGCGCTCGGCGCACGGGTGGCGCAGGGGCTGGCGGTGCGGGCGGTCGCGACCTCGCAGGCGAGCGACGCGCTGGCGCGGCGGCTGGGGATCGCGATGCTCGACTTCGCCGACGTGCCTCGCGTCGACCTGACGATCGACGGGGCGGACGAGATCGATCCGCGGCTGTATGCGGTGAAGGGCGCGGGCGGCGCGATGCTGCGCGAGAAGGTGGTCGCCGCCGCATCCGACCGGATGGTGGTGATCGCTGATTCGTCGAAGCGGGTGGCGGCGATCGGCGCGGCGCGGGTGCCGGTCGAGATCCTGCCGTTCGCGCGCGCGTCGCTGCTGGCGGCGCTGGGTGAGGGGGCGATGCTGCGGATGCGCGACGGGGCGCCGTATGTGACCGACAACGGCAACTGGATCGCCGATTGCCGGTTCGCGCTGGCGGATCCCGCGAAAACCGCGGCCTGGCTGGACGGCATGGCCGGCGTGCTGGGCCATGGCCTGTTCCTCGATGAGATCGATGCCGCCTATGTGGCCGAAAACGGAGTCGTTTCGCGGCTGGAACGGGCCGGCCCGTCTCGTTAAAGGCGGGGCCACCGCAACAGATCGGGCGTGCAGGCGTTCGACGCAGGGTAAGAGCGAGGGCATTACTCCCATGACCGATACCAAGACCGCGATCCACGAAGATGGTTCGCTGGAACGTCTCACGATCGATACCATCCGCACGCTGTCGATGGACGCGGTGCAGAAGGCCAATTCGGGCCACCCCGGCACGCCGATGGCGCTTGCCCCGGTCGGCTATACCCTGTGGTCGCAATTCCTGCGCTACGACCCGTCGCGCGCCGACTGGCCGAACCGCGACCGGTTCGTGCTGTCGGTCGGCCATGCGTCGATGCTGCTCTATTCGCTGATCCACCTCGCGGGAATCGAGGAGATCGACGCCGAGGGTAACAAGACCGGCCGTGCGGCGCTGACGCTCGACGACCTCAAGGGCTTTCGCCAGCTCGCCTCGCGGACGCCGGGTCACCCCGAATATCGCCACACCACCGGCGTCGAGACGACGACCGGGCCGCTGGGCGCGGGCTGTTCCAATTCGGTCGGCATGGCGATCGCCGAGCGCTGGCTGGCGGCACGCTACAACCGGCCGGAGTTCACGCTGTTCGACCATGATGTCTATGCGCTGTGCGGCGACGGCGACATGATGGAAGGCGTCGCGGCGGAGGCGGCGAGCCTCGCCGGGCATCTCAAGCTCAGCAATCTGTGCTGGATCTACGACAGCAACCACATCTCGATCGAGGGCGGCACCGATCTCGCGTTCGACGAGGACGTCGGCCTGCGCTTCCAGGCCTATGGCTGGAACGTCATCCACCTCGACGACGCCAACGATACCAAGGCGTTCGCCGATGCGATCGAGACGTTCAAGGCGACCAGCGACCGCCCGACCTTCATCGTCGTCCATTCGGTGATCGGCTGGGGCAGCCCCAAGGCGGGCAGCGAGAAGGCGCATGGCGAGCCGCTGGGCGAGGACAATGTCCGCGCCACCAAGAAAGCCTATGGCTGGCCCGAGGACGAGAGCTTCTACATCCCCGAAGGCGTCGCGGAGCATTTCCACGGTGCGATCGCCGATCGCGGCGTCGCGCTGCGGACCGAATGGGAGGCGACGGTCGAGAAGTATCGCGTCGCGCACCCGGAGCTGGCCGCCGAGCTCGACCTGATGCTCAAGGACAAGCTGCCCGAGGGCTGGGATGCCGACATCCCCGTCTTCCCGGCGGACGAGAAGGGCCTCGCCAGCCGCGATTCGGGCGGCAAGGTGCTCAACGCGCTCGCCGCCCGGGTGCCGTGGCTGATCGGTGGCTCCGCCGACCTCGCACCGTCGACCAAAACCGACATCAAGGGCAAGCCCTCGTTCGAGGCGTCGAACTATGGCGGCCAGAACTTCCACTTCGGCGTGCGCGAGCACGGCATGGGCGGCGTGGTCAACGGCATGACGCTGTCGCACCTGCGCAGCTACGGCTCCACTTTCCTCGTTTTCGCCGACTATATGCGCGCGCCGATCCGCCTGTCGGCGATCATGGAACTCGCCAGCGTCTGGGTGTTCACGCACGATTCGATCGGCGTCGGCGAGGATGGGCCGACCCACCAGCCGATCGAGCATCTGGCGACGCTGCGCGCGATCCCCGGGCTCGACACGATTCGGCCGGGCGACGCCAACGAGGTCGCCTATGCGTGGCGCGGGGCGCTGGAGGATGCCAGCCGGCCGACCGCGCTGATCTTCTCGCGCCAGGCGCTGCCGACGCTGGACCGCGACACCTATGCGCCGGCCGAGGGGACACTGAAGGGCGGCTATGTGCTGGCCGACTGCGACGGCACGCCCGACGTCATTCTGATCGCGACGGGCAGCGAACTGGCGCTGGTCGTGCAGGCGCACGAAAAGCTCAAGGCCGACGGTGTGAAGAGCCGCGTCGTGTCGATGCCGAGCTGGTATCGTTACGAACTGCAGTCCGAGGAGTATAAGGAAAGCGTGCTGCCGTCGTCGGTCGCGTCGCGCCTCGCGGTCGAGCAGGCGGGCGAGATGGGCTGGCACCGCTATGTCGGATTGAAGGGCCGGACGATCACCATGTCGACGTTCGGTGCCTCCGCCCCCATATCCAAGCTGCAGGACAAATACGGCTTCACCCTCGACAATGTCGTCAAGGTGGCGCGCGAAATGCTGGAGAGCAACAATGGGTAAGCTCAACGACCTGAGCGCCGCGGGCACCGCGGTCTGGCTCGATTTCGTCGATCGCAAGTTCCTCGAGGCCGGTGGCCTCGACACGTTGGTCAAGGAGGACGGCCTGACCGGCGTCACCTCCAACCCGTCGATCTTCGAAAAGGCGATGGGACATGGCGACGCCTATGACGTCAGCCTCGCCGATTTCGACCGCGAGAATCCCGAGGCGGCGACGATCGACCGCTACGAGGCGCTGGCCATCCAGGACATCAAGGCCGCGGCGGAAACGCTGCGCCCGGTCTACGACCGGCTGGAGACGAAGGACGGCTATGTCAGCCTGGAGGTGTCGCCGTACATCGCCGACGACACCGATGCGACGATCGCCGAGGCGGAGAAGCTGTGGCATGCGGTCGATCGCCCAAACCTGATGATCAAGATCCCCGGCACGCTCGCCGGCGGACCCGCAATCAGCGCGACGATCGCCAAGGGCATCAACGTCAACGTGACGCTGCTGTTCGCGCTCGACGCCTATATCCGCGTCGCCGAGGCCTATGCCACCGGCCTCGAGGAGCGCGTGCGGCAGGGCCAGCCGATCGACAGGATCGCCAGCGTGGCGAGCTTCTTCGTCAGCCGCATCGATTCGATGATCGACAAGGAGATCGATCGCCGGCTGGGCGAGAACGACCCCGAGGCGGAGGCGCTGAAGGGCCTGCGCGGCAAGGTCGCGATCGCCAACGCCAAGATGGCCTATCAATGGTTCCTCGACTTCGAAAAGTCGGACCGCTGGCAGGCGCTCGCCGCCAAGGGCGCGCAGCCGCAGCGGCTGCTGTGGGCGTCGACCGGCGTGAAGGACAAGGCGTATCGCGATACGCTGTACGTCGACACGCTGATCGGCCGCGACACCGTCAACACGATGCCGCCGGCGACGATGGATGCGTTTCGTGAGCGCGGCACCGTCGCGGACACGCTGAACGCGGACGTCGAGGAGGCGCGCCACGTGCTCGCCGAGGCGGAGCGGCTGGGGCTGAACCTGACCGGCGTCACCGATACGCTGGTCGCGGAGGGCGTCGCGTCCTTCGCCAAGGCGTTCGACGACCTGCTGGGCTCGATCGCCGCCAAGCAGCCGGCGGCGGCGTAACCTGGTACGGGGGCAGGGCGGTCGCCTTGCCCCCCCGCCGTCACCCCGGGTCCGTTTCGGGATCTATCCCTGCGGCGTGGCGAACCCCAGAACGCGCTCCGGGTGACGATGCGGGTAGTGGCACGGCCCGGACCTTACCCCCGGCGCCCGCCCGCAACCCATCCGCCACCGCAGTGTTTACCCTCCATCACCGTAATCAACGGCAGGACAGACAGCATGAAGATCGGATTGATCGGCCTCGGCCGCATGGGTGGCAATATCGCGCGCCGCCTGATGAACGCGGGGCATGAGATCGTCGCCTATGACCGCAGCGCCGACGCCGTGCAGGCGCTGGCCAAGGACGGGGCGGAGGCGGCCAATTCGCTCGACGACATGCGCGGCAAGCTCGGCAGCCCGGCGATCTGGTGGGTGATGCTGCCCGCCGGCGGCCCGACCGAGGACACGATTGCCGCAATCGGCGAAGGCGCCCGGGACGGCGACATCGTCATCGACGGCGGCAACACCTTCTACAAGGACGATATCCGGCGGTCGAAGCTGCTGGCCGAGAAGGGCGTGCATTACGTCGACGTCGGCACCTCGGGCGGGGTCTGGGGGCTGGAGCGTGGTTATTGCATGATGATCGGCGGCGACGTCGAGACGGTGAACCTGCTCGATCCGATCTTCGACGCGCTGGCGCCGGGCATGGGCGATATCGTCCGCACCCCGGGGCGCATCGCCGACGCGGTCGATCCGCGCGCGGAAAAGGGCTATATCCACGCCGGGCCGCCGGGCGCGGGCCATTTCGTCAAGATGATCCACAACGGCATCGAATATGGCCTGATGCAGGCCTATGCCGAGGGCTTCGACATCCTGAAGTCGAAGAACAGCGACAAATTGCCCGAGGATGAACGCTTCGACCTCAACATGACCGACATCGCCGAAGTGTGGCGGCGCGGCTCGGTGATTTCGTCATGGCTGCTCGATCTGACCGCGATCGCGCTGGCGAAGGACGAGAAGCTCGACGGCTTCTCGGGCAGCGTCGCCGATTCCGGTGAGGGCCAGTGGACGATCGACGCGGCGATGGAGGAAAAGGTGCCGGCAAACGTGCTCACCGCCTCGCTGTTCGCGCGCTACCGCAGCCGCGTTGAGCATACCTATGGCGACAAGGTGCTGTCGGCGATGCGCTTCGGCTTCGGCGGGCATGTCGAGATGCCCCAGTGAGTGCAGGTGCGGACGGCATCCGGCTGGTCGTATCCGATATCGACGGCACGCTCGTCAACAAGCAGAAGAAATTGACCCCCGCGACCGCCGATGCCGTGCTGCGGCTGGAGCGGGCGGGGATCGGCTTCACCGTCATCAGCGCGCGGCCGATGTCGGGGATCATGCCGATCGCCGAGACGCTGGCGATCGATGCGCCGATGGCGGCGTTCAACGGCGGCATCATCTTTCGCCGCGACGGCAGCATCGCCGAGCATCACGTCATCGCGGGCGACGTCGTGCGCGGCGTGATGGCGATCGCGACGGATGCGCCGGTCGATATCTGGGTGTTCGCCGACGACCGCTGGTATGCCTCTACCGAGGTCGGCCATCACGTCGACAGCGAGCGGGTGTCGTCCAACCAGGCGCCGGTGATCGTCAAGGATTTCAGCGATCTCTACGACCGCGCCGACAAGGTGACGTTCGTCAGCGACGACCATGCGATGCTCGCCGATCTGGCGGAGCGCTGCAAGGCGGCGCATGGCGCGGACGCGACGATCGCGCAAAGCCAGGTCTATTATCTCGACGTCACCGCGCTCGCCGCAAACAAGGGCGACGGGCTGGCGGCGCTGGCGAGGGCCTTCGACCAGCCGCTGGCGGCGGTGGCGGTGATGGGCGACCAGTATAACGATGTGCCGATGCTGGAACGCGCTGGGCTTGCGATCGCGATGGGCAACGCGCCCGACCCGGTGAAAGCGATTGCGCACCAGGTCACCACCGGCAATGACGTGGACGGCGTCGCGCACGCGATCGAAACGATCATCTTCCCGCGCATTGCGGCAAGCACTGGAGCACCTGCATGAAAGACCTGATTGCCTTCGACCTCGACGGAACGCTGGCCGAGAGCAAGCAGCCTTTGCAGGAACCGATGGGCGAGGCGCTGGCCGACCTGCTCGGTGTCGCGCATGTCGCGGTGATCTCCGGCGGCGACTGGCCGCAGTTCCAGAAGCAGGTCGCCAGCCGCTTGCCGGCGCGCGCCGATCTGTCGAAACTGTGGCTTATGCCGACCACCGGCACCAAGCTGTACGTGCACCGGAATGGCGAATGGACCGCGGTCTATGCCGAACTCTTCGACGATGCGACCAAGGCGAAGATCCTGAAGGCGTTCGACGAATCGCTCGAGGCGACCGGGTTCAAGCCGGAAGAGACTTGGGGCGAGCGGATCGAGGATCGCGGCAGCCAGATCACCTTCTCCGCACTGGGCCAGGAAGCGCCGGTGAAGGAAAAAGAGCATTGGGACCCCAAGTTCGAGAAGCGCAAGGTGATCCAGGCCGATTTGAAGCAGCGCCTGCCGGGGCTGTCGATCAACATGGGCGGCGCGACCTCGATCGACATCACCCAGGAGGGTGTGGACAAGGCCTATGGCCTCAAGAAGCTCCGCGACGAAAGCGGCATCGCGCTCGACAGGATGATGTTCATCGGCGACGCGATCTTCCCCGGCGGCAACGACTATCCGGCGAAGGAACTGGGTCTGGACACGGTGCGCGTGCGCGATCCGGAAGAGACGATCTCGGTGATCACGGCGATCGTCGCCTGCCAGAAATAAGGCTGGTGAGTAGGTCCCGGATTTCGCCGGGGCATCGATAGGAAAAAGGGGCGCCCGTTCGAACGGGCGCCCCTTTCTCGTTGTTCCGGCCCCGCAGAGCCGGGTCGTCGGCCCTCGCCGGGGCGAGGCTGGCCGACAGCGCGGATGCGCTTGCGCGCACCGGCTCCCGGCGCCGCAGTTTTAGGCGCTATAGTACATGTCGTATTCGACCGGGCTGGGGGTCATTTCCCAGCGTGCGACTTCGGCCCACTTCACTTCGACATAGGCCTCGATCTGGTCCTTCGAGAAGACGTCGCCCTTGAGCAGGAAGTCGTGGTCGGCGGTGAGGCTTTCCAGCGCCTCGCGGAGCGAACCGCAGACGGTCGGGACCTGGGCGAGCTCTGCCGGCGGCAGGTCGTACAGGTTCTTGTCCATCGCCTCGCCGGGATGGATCTTGTTCTGGATGCCGTCGAGGCCCGCCATCATCAGCGCCGCATAGGCGAGATAGGGGTTGGCCATCGCGTCGGGGAAGCGGATCTCGACGCGCTTCGCCTTCGGGCCGGTGCCGTAGGGGATGCGGCACGAGGCCGAGCGGTTGCGCGCCGAATAGGCGAGCAGCACCGGCGCTTCGTAGCCCGGCACCAGCCGCTTGTAGCTGTTGGTGGTCGGGTTGGTGAAGGCGTTGATCGCCTTGGCGTGCTTGATGACGCCGCCGATGAAGTACAGGCACATCTCGCTGAGGCCGGCATAGCCTTCGCCCGCGAACAGCGGGGTCTTGCCGTTCCAGATCGAGAAGTGGGTGTGCATGCCCGAGCCGTTATCTTCCTTGATCGGCTTGGGCATGAAGGTCGCCGACTTGCCATAGGCATGCGCGACCTGATGCACGACGTACTTGTAGATCTGCATGCGGTCGGCGGTGGTGGTCAGCGTGCCGAAGGTCATGCCGAGTTCGTGCTGCGCCGCGGCGACCTCATGATGGTGCTTGTCGCAGGGCAGGCCCATTTCGAGCATGGTCGAAACCATCTCGCCGCGGATGTCGACCGCGGAATCGACCGGCGCGACCGGGAAATAGCCGCCCTTGGCGCGCGGACGGTGGCCGAGGTTGCCGCCCTCATACTCGCGACCGGTGTTGGTCGGCAGCTCGATATCGTCGATCTTGAAGTAGGATTCGGCGTAGTTCGTGTCGAACTGCACGTTGTCGAACATGAAGAATTCGGCTTCCGGGCCGACGTAGACGGTGTCGCCGATGCCGGTGGTCTTCAGATACGCCTCGGCGCGCTTCGCGGTCGAGCGCGGATCGCGGGCGTAGAGTTCGCCGGTCGAGGGTTCGACGACGTCGCAGAACACGATCAGCATCGGGGTGGCCGAGAACGGATCGGTATAGACCGCGTCCAGATCGGGTTTGAGCACCATGTCCGATTCGTTGATCGCCTTCCAGCCCTCGATCGACGAACCGTCGAACATCAGGCCGTCGGTGAACTCATCCTCGCCCATGATCGAGGCGACCATGGTCAGGTGCTGCCACTTGCCCTTGGGGTCGGTGAAGCGCAGATCGACCCATTCGATCTCTTCTTCCTTGATCTTGCTCAGAATGTCGTTGGCAGTCGCAGCCATGGAAAAGCCCCTTGCTCTGGTACGATGTGCCGGCCGTGGCCGGGAAGGATGTTGCGTCGCGGCGGCGTATTCACATGGAATGTTGCGCCGCGTCAAATGACGATACTGTCAAACGGACGTCAGATCGCCGCCTCGTCGCGTTCGCCGGTGCGGATGCGGAGCGCGGTTTCGACCGGGATGACGAAGATCTTGCCGTCGCCGATCCGGCCGGTCTGCGCGGCGGCGGCGATCGCCTCGACGACGCGGTCGGCGAGGGCGTCGTCGACGACGACCTCCAGCTTCACCTTGGGCAGGAAATCGACGACATATTCGGCGCCGCGGTACAGTTCGGTATGGCCCTTCTGCCGGCCGAAGCCCTTGGCTTCGGTCACGGTGATGCCGCTGACGCCGATCTCGTGGAGCGCTTCCTTCACCTCATCGAGCTTGAACGGCTTGATGATGGCTTCGACCTTTTTCACCGGAATACGCCCCTTTACGAAACCCTCGCCCCATGCGGGCATCCTGCACCAAATGTGCCAGTCCGCGCGGCTCGGGACAATGCGGATTCGGACGGATTTGCTGCCCTCCAAACGGGCAATGCCGGCCGCGCTGCCCGCTGGTTGGGCAGATGCTAGAGAATGGTGTGGATCCGCTCGGTCGGTCGGGCGAGGACGACGCCCTTCGCGGTTTCGACCAGCGGCCGTTCGATGAGGATCGGGGCGGCTGCCATGGCGGCGAGCACGGCGGCGTCGTCGGCGTCGCGCAGCGCCTGCGCGGCCGGCTCGGCCCGGCGCAGGCCGTCACGCGGAGCGATGCCGGCGCGGGCGTAAAGGCGCGCCAGCTCGGCCGCGGCAGGCGGATCGCGGAGATAGTCGATGATCGTAACGTCGTCGCCCGCCTCGGCGAGCAGCGCGAGCGCGGCGCGCGACTTGGAGCAGCGCGGGTTGTGGTAGATCGTGGCTTTCACTTGCCCGCTCCTGTCGAAAGAGGGGACCGCCGGGTCAGGGGGGCGGCACCGGGGTGGGATCGTCCTGCCGTCCACATCTCACCCACCCTCACCCTTCCGCCGTGCTTTGCACGGCTCCCTCCCTCTCCCAGGGGAGAGGGAATTATCCCTGCTTCGCCAGCCATTCCTCCAGCCATTTGATCGTATACTGGCCTTCCTGGAATTCGGGATCGTCGAGCAGCGCCTGATGGAGCGGGATCGTCGTCGTCGGGCCCTCGATCACGAACTCCTCCAGCGCGCGGCGGAGGCGGCGGAGCGCGCCCTGTCGGGTGGTGCCGTAGACGATCAGCTTGGCGATCATGCTGTCGTAATAGGGCGGGACCTTATAGCCCGCATACAGCCCGCTATCGACGCGGACGTGCATGCCGCCGGGGGCGTGGAACTGCTTCACGAGGCCGGGCGAGGGCGCGAAGGTACGCGGGTCCTCGGCATTGATCCGGCATTCGATCGCATGGCCGCGGAACTGCACGTCCTCCTGCCGCAGCGTCAGCGGATGCCCCTCGGCAATGCGGATCTGTTCGCGGACGAGGTCGAGCCCGGTAATCATCTCCGTCACCGGATGTTCGACCTGCAGCCGGGTGTTCATTTCGATGAAGTAGAATTCGCCGTCTTCCCACAGGAATTCGATCGTGCCGGCGCCGCGATAGCCCATGTCGGCCATCGCGCGGGCGCAGATGCCGCCGATCCGCTCGCGATCCTCCTGGCCCAGCACGGGGGAGGGGGCTTCCTCCAGCACCTTCTGGTGGCGGCGTTGCAGCGAGCAATCGCGTTCGCCCAGATGGATCGCATTGCCGTTGCCGTCGCCGAACACCTGGATCTCGATGTGGCGCGGATTGCCGAGATATTTTTCGAGATAGACGGTCGCATCGCCGAACGCGGCCTTCGCCTCGCTGCCGGCCTGCTGCATCAGCGTTTCCAACTCGTCCTCGGACGTGCAGACCTTCATGCCGCGCCCGCCGCCGCCCGACGCCGCCTTGATGATGACGGGATAGCCGGCCTTCGCCGCGATCGCCTTCGCCTCGGCGAGGTCGCTGATCGCACCGTCGGAGCCGGGGACGAGCGGCAGGCCGAGCGCACCAGCAGTGCGCTTCGCCTCGATCTTGTCGCCCATCGTGCGGATATGTTCGGGCTTGGGGCCGACGAACAGCAGGTTGTGCAGCTCGACGATCTCCGCGAAGCGCGCATTCTCGCTGAGGAAGCCGTAGCCGGGATGGATCGCGTCGGCGCCGCTGATCTCGGCGGCCGAGATGATGTTGGGGATGTTGAGATAGCTGTCGGTCGCCGCCGGCGGCCCGATGCAGATCGCCTCGTCGGCGAGGCGGACGTGCATCGCATCGGCGTCGGCGGTGGAATGCACCGCGACCGTCTTGATGCCCATCTCATGACAGGCGCGATGGATGCGCAGCGCGATCTCGCCGCGGTTGGCGATCAGCAGCTTCTTGATTTGCCGCAACGGTCTTACTCGACCACCACGAGCGGCTGGTCGAATTCGACCGGCTGGCCGTTTTCGATCAGCACCTGGCGTACGACGCCGGCGGACGGCGCGGTGATCGGGTTCATGACCTTCATCGCCTCGACGATCAGCAGCGTATCGCCGGCGGCGACGGTCTGACCGACCGCGATGAAGGGCTTCGCGCCGGGTTCGGCGGACAGATAGGCGGTGCCGACCATCGGCGATTTCACCGCATTGGCGGTGCTGACCGTCGGCGCCATCGCGCCGGTTTCGGCGGCGACCGGGGCGGCGGCTGCGACGGGGGCGGAGGCCATCGGCTGTGGCGCGGCATAGACGGGCGCCTGCTGCGCGGCCTTGCGGGCGACACGGATCTTGCGGTCGCCTTCCTCCACCTCGATTTCGGTGAGGTGGGTGGCGTCGAGCAATTCGGCGAGCTGGCGCACGAGGTTTACGTCAACCTGCATGGCGCCTGAGTTGGTCTGGTCGGTCATGGGGGAGCCTCCTGTCAGAAGCGCGCCGCCGCTTCAAGCGCAAGGGTGTAGGAGAGCGCACCGAAGCCGGCGATGGTTCCCTTCGCCGCGCGCCCGACGTAGCTGATATGGCGGAAGTCTTCGCGGGTATGGGGGTTGGAGAGATGCACCTCGATCACCGGCGTGCGGATGCCCTTGATCGCATCGTGCACCGCGATCGAGCTGTGGGTGAAGGCGCCGGCGTTGAGGATCACCGCCTTCGCCCCGCGCGCCTGCGCCTCGTGCAGCCAGTCGACCAGATGCCCTTCGTGGTTGGACTGGCGCATGTCGATCTCCAGATCGAGTTCGCGGGCGCGATCCTCGAGCTGGCCGGCGATGTCATCGAGCGTGTCGCTGCCGTAGATATCGGGCTCGCGGGTGCCGAGCAGGTTGAGGTTCGGGCCGTTGAGGACGTAGATCGTGTCGGTCATGGTCGCGGCTTATCGTTGTTTTGCGGGGCGCGCAAAGCGGGGTGTTTTCACGCGAAGACGCGAAGAAGATCGGTTCACGCGGAGACGCGGAGAAGAAGAGGGCGGTAGACTCGCGCGTAGCGGTTTCATCATCGCGCGTGATGACGGTCAGTCTGCTGACGCGGGCGAGACAGTCTCCGCGTCTCCGCGTCTCCGCGTGAAACCACCTTCTTTCTTTTTGCGGCTTGGCGCCTTCGCGTGAATCGGCCGTCGCGAGGTGGACACCCGGGATCAGGTGCCTAGATGGGGCGCTCAAGGAGTTTAAGCGTCATGCCGCATAGCGACGGAACCGTATCGATCACCGTGAACGGCGCACACAAGCGCGTGCATGCGGGAATGAGCCTTGCCGATCTGGCGACCGAACTCGGGCTGGTGCCGGAGAAGGTCGCGGTCGAGCGCAATCTGGAGATCGTGCCGCGCTCGACGCTCGCGGACGTGTGCGTCGAGGATGGCGACGACCTGGAGATCGTGACGTTCGTGGGCGGCGGCGACCATGTCGCGCCGATCATCGACGATAGCTGGACCGTGGCGGGAAAGACGTTCCGGTCGCGGCTGATCGTCGGCACGGGCAAGTACAAGGATTTCGCGCAGAACGCCGCGGCGCTGGAGGCTTCCGGTGCGGAGATCGTCACCGTGGCGGTGCGGCGGGTCAATATCTCGGACCGCAACCAGCCGCTGCTGATGGACTATATCGATCCGAGAAAAGTGACCTATCTGCCCAATACCGCGGGCTGTTTCGATGCGGAGAGCGCGATCCGCACGCTGCGGCTGGCGCGCGAGGCGGGCGGCTGGGACCTCGTCAAGCTCGAGGTGCTAGGCGAGGCCAAGACGCTGTACCCCGACATGCACGAGACGCTGCGGGCGACCGAGGTGCTGGCCAACGAGGGCTTCAAGCCGATGGTCTATTGCGTCGACGATCCGATCGCGGCGAAGCGCCTGGAGAATGCGGGGGCGGTGGCGATCATGCCGCTGGGCGCGCCGATCGGATCGGGGCTGGGCATCCAGAACCGCATCACCATCCGCTTGATCGTCGAGGGCGCGGGCGTGCCGGTGCTGGTCGACGCGGGCGTCGGCACCGCATCGGACGCGGCGGTGGCGATGGAGCTGGGCTGCGACGGCGTGCTGATGAACACCGCGATCGCCGAGGCGAAGGACCCGGTGATGATGGCGGCGGCGATGCGCAGCGCGGTTGAGGCGGGACGACTGGCCTATCGTGCCGGTCGGATGGGGCAGCGGCGCTATGCCGATCCGTCGAGCCCGCTGGCGGGACTGATCTGAGCAAGCAACGTGGCGAAAGGTTCCGGCCCGAACCAAGAAAATGATTGGGCCGACTTAACATATTTGTCACGGAACCGGTCCGAGTTGAACCCGTTATTCTTGCGTTAGATCAAGCGGCCCGGCTGGCGGGACGCACTATTCGCAGGAGGTCCTGATGGGCGAGTTCACCGACAAGGTCAAAGGCACCGTCAACGAAGCCATCGGCAACGTCAAGGAAGCCGTCGGCAAGCACACCGACAACGACAAGCTGGTCGCCGAAGGCGAAGCGCAGCAGGTCGAAGGCAAGGGTGAAAAGGTCAAGGGCAGCGTCAAGGGCGCACTCGGCGACAACATCTGACCTGACGGTCCGGTAAGCGTTTCGAAAGGCCGTCCCGTCCGGGGCGGCCTTTCATCGTAACAGGGGAATAGAGTGATGAAGAAGACGATGATCGCGCTGGGCCTCGGCGCCATGGCCGTGTCGCTGGCCGCCTGCGGTGGCAAGGGCGACGACAAGCTCGGCAGCCAGGTCGAGGCCGCCGCGGACAACCGCGCCGACGCGCTGGAAGCCGCCGCCGACAATCTGGAGGATCGCGCCGAGGCGGTCCGCGCCAATGGCGAACGCCAGAACGAGGCGATCGACGACGCCGACGTCAACGCCGCGGCGATGAGCGACGAGCAGAAGGCCGCGCTCATCAACGGGTCCGCCAAGCTGCGCTGAGCCGTTATACGCCGTCCCTCGCCACCCTGCGGTGGCGGGGGGCCGGCTATCGCGCCAGCGCGGCGAGCGTCGTGCCGGCGGTGATGACCTCGATATCCGTCCTGAGGTGCAGCAGGCGCACGCCGCGCCGCTCCTGTGCCCGATGCAGCGCCGGGGCGAAATCCTCCGTCCGCTCGACCGTCTCTGCCCAGCAGCCATAGGCGCGTGCGAGGGCGGCGAAGTCGGGGTTCGACAGACCGGTCGCCGAGACGCGGCCGGGGAAGGCGCGCTCCTGATGCATGCGGATCGTGCCATAGCCGTTGTTGTCGATCACCAGCACCAGCAGGTCGGCGTCATGCTGGACCGCGGTGGCGAGCTCCTGCCCGTTCATCAGAAAGCAGCCGTCGCCGGCGAGCGCGACGACCTGCCGCTCCGGATGGCGCAGCGCGGCGGCGACCGCGGCGGGCAGGCCATAGCCCATCGCCCCGGCAGTCGGCGCGAGCTGCGTCCCCGGCGCGGCATACGGCCAGTAGCGATGCCACCAGCCGCTGTAATTGCCCGCGCCGTTGCAGATGATCGTATCGGCGGGCAGCGCCGCGCGCATCGCCGCGACGCACGGGCCGAGGTCCATCGTCACGCCGTCGCGCGGGGCGGGGGTGGACCAGGCAAGCCAGTCGGCATGCGCCTCCGCGCCGCCGGCGCGGGGCGGACCGTCGATCGCGGCGATCGCCTCGGCGAAATCGGCCATGCCGGCGCAGATCGCGAGATCGGTACGATAGGTCTGGCCGAGTTCGTTCGCGTCGGGGTGGACGTGGACCAGCCGCTGGCCGGGGTGATCGGGAGTAATGAGCGTATAGCCGTCGGTCGTCGCCTCGCCGAGCCGCGGGCCGGCGACGATCAGCAGATCGGCGGCCCTGATCCGCTCGACCAGCTTCGGATTGGGGCCATAGCCGAGATTGCCGGCATAGCTGGGACAGGCATTGGGAATCGCATCCTGCCGGCGGAAGGCGGCGACGACGGGCACGCCGGTGCGGTCGGCCCATGCGGCGAAATCCTGCGCCGCGAGATTGTCCCAGCCCGCCCCGCCGACGATCGCGACCGGGCGTTCGGCGGTGGCGAGCAGATCGGCGAAATGGTCCAGCGCGGCCTCGTCGCAGCCCTGTGGCAGGCGCTCGACGCGCGGGCGGTCGATCGCGGCGACGGTATCGAGCAGCATGTCCTCGGGCAGCGCGAGCACGACCGGGCCGGGGCGCCCGTTCATCGCGACGGCATAGGCGCGGGCGACATATTCGGGGATGCGCGCGGCGTCGTCGATCCGCGCCGCCCATTTGGCGAGCGGCGCGAACATCGCCTGGAAATCGACCTCCTGAAACGCCTCGCGGTCGCGGGTGGCGCGGTCGACGTCGCCGATGAACAGGATCAGCGGCTGCGAATCCTGCCGCGCGACATGGACGCCGATCGCGGCATTGGTTGCGCCCGGCCCGCGGGTGACGAAGGCGACGCCGGGCCGGTGGGTCAGCGTGCCGTCGGCGCAGGCCATGAACGCCGCGCCGCCTTCCTGCCGGCACGTCACCGTCTGGATCCGGGGCGTGTCGTGCAGCGCATCGAGCACGGCGAGGAAGCTTTCGCCGGGGACGGTGAAGATGCGCTCGCACCTCTGCGCGAGCAGCTGGTCGACCAGGATGCGGCCGCCGGTACGGATCGGGTTTTCCATCCGCGGACTATCGCCGTCCGGCCAGCCCCTGTCGAGCGCCGTCAGACGCGGGCGCGAGGACCGAAGTCGAACCAGCCGGGACGGTTGCCGGCGGGATAGGCCGGGCGCGCGGCGCGGGCGGCGGCGGGGCGGCCGGTGACGCGCTCGGTCAGCGTCGGGGCGGGCGCGGCGACGGGCACGGCCTCCGCGGCCCGGGCAAGGCGCGCATTCTCGCGTTCCAGTTCGGCGATCCGGCGGTTGGCGTCGGCGAGGCTCGAATCGTTCTGCTTGCGATAGCCGGCATGCGCCTCGCGCTCGGTGGCGTAGCGCGTCTTCCACTTGCGGCCGCCGCTGTGGCTGGCGAGGCCGAGGAACCAGCCGGCGACGAGGCACAAGGCGAGCGCGGCGAATTGCGTGGTGGTGGTGAACAGCATCGTGAGGCCTTCCCTGTTACGGGAGCATAACGAGGTGCGGGCGGCTTGGTTCACTCGGGCGGAAAAGCGTCGCCGTTCCGCCCGCGTGCACCGTGGCGTCGGGTCAGAAGGCGTCGCTGATCGAACAGGCGGCGGGGCCGAGGATGACGATGAACAGCGTCGGCAGGATGAACAGGATCAGCGGGATGGTCATGATCGCCGGCAGGCGCGCCGCCTTTTCCTCGGCGCGCATCATCCGTTCGTTGCGGAATTCGGCGGAGAGCACGCGGAGCGCCGAGGCGAGCGGCGTGCCGTATTTCTCGGTCTGCACCATCGTCGTCACCACGCCCTTGATCGCGTCGAGGTCGACGCGGGTGGCGAGATTCTCGAACGCCTGGCGCCGTTCGGTGAGGAAGCCCAGCTCGATCGCGGTCAGGGTGAATTCGTCGCCCAGCTCGGGATAGGCGCGGCCGAGTTCCTTGGCGACGCGGTGGAAGGCGGCGTCTACGGTGAGGCCCGCCTCCGCGCAGATCACCAGCAGGTCGAGCGCATCGGGCAGACCCTTGCGGATCGCGTCGCTGCGCTTGGTGATCTTGTTCTTGAGGTAGATGTCGGGCGCCTTGTACGACAGGATGAAGGTCACCGCGACGAGGCCGTAGCGCTTCAGCGGGGTCCAGGCGGCGAAGGTGTCGGTGCCGTAGACGACGAACAACATGATGCCGCCGAACACGATCGGCAGCGCCAGCCGGCCGAAGATGACCGCGACCGCCCAGTCCTTCGAGCGGATGCCGGCGCGCATCAGCTTGACCTGCGCCTCCTTGACCTGGCTGTCCTGCAGCACCTGCAACGACGACAGGACGCTGCGCATCCGGTCGGTGGTGTCGTTGCGCTGGACCAGCTTGGCGCGGCGCTTGGTGGAGGCGGTGATGCCCGCCTTCAGCTGTTCGCGTCGGTCGTTGAGCGCTTTCACCCGCTTGGTCATCGGGTCGCTGACCGTGGTCGCGGCATAGATGGCGACGATCACGGCGAAGGCGGCGACGCCCGACAGGATCGTCGCGACCCAGAGTACGTCGATGCCCATCAGCGTCGGTCCGGAAGCCTGCATGTCGCTACCCAGTTCTTTCCGTTAGATTTCGAAGCTGACCATCTTGGCCATGATGAAGACGCCGATACCCATCCACAGCAGCCCGCCGATGCCGGCGATGATGAGCCGCGGTTCGACGAAGAACCCCTGCATGTAGGTGGCGTTGATCATCCAGATCATCGCGAACACGATGAAGGGCAGCGAGCCGACGATATAGGCGGACGCCTTGGATTCGGACGACATCGCCTTGATCTTCAGCTTCATCTGGCCGCGCTGGCGCAGCACGGTGGCGAGGTTGGCGAGCGTTTCGGCAAGGTTGCCGCCGGTTTCGCGCTGGATCGCGATGGTGATGACGAAGAACTGGAATTCGGGCGTGCCGAGCCGGTCCGCGGTATCCTGCAACGCCGCATCCATCGACTTGCCGATCTTCATCTTGTCGGACACCATGCGAAACTCCTCGCCGACCGGCCCGTCCACCTCGTTGCCGATGACGCCGATCGTCTCGGTGACGGGCAGGCCCGAGCGCAGGCCGCGGACGAGCAGTTCGATCGCATCGGGAAACTTGGCGGTGAACTTCGCGATCCGGCGCTTGATGAAGAAGCCGACCAGCCAGTGCGGCAGGCCGGCCCCGACCGCGAGGCCGAACAGCAGCGCGAGCAGGATCGGCGCGCCCTTCAGCCACAGCAGCGCGGCGACGACGACGATCAGCCCGGCGCTGACCATGCCATATTGACCCACGGTCCAGTCCCGGCCGGTCATCGCGAGCCGCTTGGCGAGCTGGGCCGGGTTGGGCAGCAGGCGGCCGAAGGCGACGTCGGTCTTGGTCTGGGCGCGGCCGGCGGTGATCTTGCGCATCTGCGCCTCGGCCACGGTGGCGCTGTCGCCGTGGCGTTCGCGCAGCGCTGCGATCCGCCGGTTCTGCGCACGCTGCGGCGACGGGCCGGCGAAGGCGAACACCACCATGCCCAGCGCCACCATGGCGCCGAGCGCCATCATCAGGAGGGAAAACAGATCCATCGCGGTGCGTCCGGCCTCCGGTCGATCAGGCTGCCCGGACCGCGGACGGGCCGGGACAGCGGAAATGGGCGTGCATCACTTCTTCGCGCGCCGGGGCAGCAGCGAGGAGAAGCCGCCGATCAGCGACTTGCCCTTCGCGCCCGCGGCCTTGTCCTTGCCGCCCGCGACCAGTTCCTCGCCGGCGCTGAGCACGTGGCGGGTGAGGTCGACGATCGGCGCGACGGTCTTCGAGGTCTTGCCCGCCTCGGCGAGCGGCTTGCCGAGCTTGGCGGCCTGCGCCGCCAGTTTCTGGTCGAACGGCACCAGGAAATCGAGCTTGCGCTCGATCGAGCCCTCGAAATCCTTGCGGCTGATCTCGAGCTGGCCGGTGGCGTGGACGCGATTGGCGACGAGCGTGACGTGCGTCTGCGGGGCGTTGGTCTTCAGCCAGGACAGGATGCGGATCGTGTCGCGCGCCGAGGCAAGCGTCAGTTCGGTCACCACCACCGCGGCCTGGATATCGCTTATGAGGTGCGGATGCTGGACCAGCATTCCGCGCGGCAGGTCGACCACCGTCGCCTCGAACGCGGCGCGCATCTCTTCCTGCAACTGGAAGAAGGCGGTGCCGTCGGTCATCAGCGGCGCGTTGATCGGCGCTTCGGCGGAGAGCACGGCGAGATTCTCGGTCGCCTTGACCATCGCGCGCTCGATAAACAGGCCGTCGATGCGGCTGGGGTTCTCGATCGCGTCGGTGAGGCCGCGGCCGGGTTCGAGGTCGAGCGTCAGCGCGCCGGTGCCGAAATGGACGTCGAGGTCGAGCAGCGCGGTCGAGCGCTTTTCCTTCTCGCTGGTCAGCCAGGCGAGCGAGGTGGCGATCGTCGACGCGCCGACGCCGCCGCGCGTGCCGATCACCGCGATCGCGCAATGCGGGCGGTCGACGCTGATCTCCGCGACCTTGGGCGCGTTGAGCATGGTCTGCGCGTGCACGAACGCCTCGCGCATCGCGTCGGGATGCAGCGGCTTGAGCAGGTAATCCTGGATGCCGCTGGCGATCAGGTCGCGGTACAGGCGGACGTCGTTCACCTGACCCGCGGCGATCACCACCGTGCCGGGTTCGCAGACTTCGGCGAGGGCATTGATGTCGTTCAGGGGATCGCCCGATTCGGCGAGGTCGACGAACAGGATCTGCGGGCTGGCCGACACCGAGAGCGACTGGACGGCGTTGCGCAGCCCGCCCTTGTGGACCTTGTCGACCGACCAGCCGAGTTCGGCGGCGAGCGGGCGCAGCGTCTCGACCGTCGTGTCGTCGCAGACATAGGCGGCGAACGGTTCGCGCTGGCCGATGCCGATGGGCTTCCACGGTGCGTTCATGGTCAGTTGCCCCCCTTGGCGCTGACTTGCTCGAGCGCGCCGGCGCCGGTGGCGGGCTTCTTGCGATAGGCGTCGATCGCCTTCGTGTTCAGCGCCGTGTCCGCGACCGTCTCGGGATCGGCGCCGCGGACCAGATCGCCCGGTCGCGCGATCATCGCGGCAAGATTGGTGTTGATCGCGCAACCGAAGTTGGACGACGTGCTGGCGTCGAACTCGCTGCTCGAATTGCGGCTCCAGTCGGGGCAGCCAGGAACGCTCGCGCGCATCCGGCTCACGACGACGCGCAGCGTGCCGGCGGTGACCGGTGCGTTGGTCACCGGCGTGTCCTCGGACAGGAGCAGGCCGTAGCTGGCGACGACGCCCGCGATCTCGTCGCGCGCCGGGCCGTTGTTATATCCCGCATCGGCGCCCGCATCGATCGCGACGCGATCGCCGAAGCCGAGGTGCATGGCGTTCATCCAGCCGGCGAGGCGGCGGTTCTCGCCCGGGGCAAGACGACTGCCCGCGGTGGCGAGGTCGAGCGCATAGTCGTGGCTGGTCACGACCGGCTGGTGGACCGATTCCACTCCGCGGTTTTCGGTACCCATGCAGCCGCCGAGCAGCAGCGCCGGGGCGGCGAGCGTGGCAAGGAGGATCGAACGCTTGGTCATCGCAGCCATGTCCTTCGCAGACATCAGTTGGAGAAGCCGGGTGCGGGCGCCGCACCCTTCTTCTTCGAAGAGGAACGGGGATCCGCGGCGGCGACGGGCACGTCGCGGCGCGGCACGGCGGGAACGGTCGCGACCGCACTCAGCGCCGGCGCGGGACCGGAACGGCCGGGCACCATCGTCGGCACCGGCCGCGGGCCGCCACCACCGCTGCCGAGTTCGCCCATCAGGATGCGCGCGGCATCGCCGGGTGCGCGATAGCCGTCGTGCGGCAGCGCGATCTGCGACGGGCTGTTCACCGGCTTCACCAGATAGGGCGTGATGATGATGACCAGCTCGGTCTCGTTGCGCTGGAAGCCGTTCGACCGGAACAGCGATCCGATGATCGGCAGGTCGCCGAGGAACGGCGTCTTCTGAATGTTGTTGTTGTGGCTGTTCTGGAGAAGGCCGCCGATCATCATGCTCTGCCCGGAGCCGAGTTCCAGCGTCGTCTCCGCGCGGCGGCTGGTGATGCCGGGGACGCGGGTGCCGCTGAGCGTCACCGCATTCGAATAATCGAGCTGCGATACTTCGGGGCGGACGCGCAGCGAAATGCGGCCGTCCGACAGGACCGTCGGCGTATAGGCGAGGCTGACGCCATATTGCTTGTATTCGACCGATACGGCGCCGAGTCCCTGCGCGATCGGGATCGGAACTTCACCACCCGCCAGGAAGGTCGCGGTTTCCCCTGATAGCGCGGTGAGGTTGGGGTTGGCGAGCGTCGTCACCTGGCCCGTTGTCTCGCCGAGATCGATGGCGCTGAGCAGGTTGACGCCGAGCAGCTTGCCCGCCAGCCCCAGCGTCGTCGCGCCCGCGGTCGCGAGGCTCGTGGTTCCCGCCGAGGCGGTCGTCGTGTTAACGAACAAGCCGCCGCCCGGCGCATATTGCGCAGCGCCACGGCCCTGACCGATACCGAACTGGAAGCCGCCCGACGAGTCGAACGACTGCAGGTTGACGCCGACGTTCTTGATGAAGCTGCGGCTCACCTCGGCGATGCGGACCTGCAGGTTGACCTGCAACGGCGTCGCGGTGCGCAAGCGCGAGAGCACCTTGGTCGCATCGCCGACATAGGCCTGGACCAGCCGTTCGGCTTCCGCCGCGTCGCCCGGCCCGGCGACGGTGCCGGTGAGCAGCACGAGGCCGTTCATCGGGGTCGCGGTCAGCTGCGCATCGGGCATCGCCAGCTGCAGCATCGCGTCGATCGAATCGAGGTTCTGGCCGACCCGGACGGTGGTCGCATAGACGACTGCGCCGCTCCGCGTGGTGGCGGAGATCGTCGTCTCGCCGGTCTTCTTGCCGTAGATGTAAAGCTGGGTCGGCGAGCGGACCTGGACGTCGGCGATCGTCTCGTCGGCGATGAACACGTCGCTCATCGGGCGGGCGAGCGTCACGAGCCGGCCGCGACCGGTGTTGATCTGGACGACCGACGAGCTGCCGATCGCGGTGCTGCGGCCGGCCGGCCGGGCATCCGCCATCCCGGCGACCGCCGCGGCGGCAAGCGCGGCCGCGAGCGCCGCGCCGTTCAGGGACGCAAAGGTGGTGCGCATCTTAATTCTTCCCCCCGACCGGAACCACGGTCACGCTGTTGCCGCGCGCGACGCGCACGACGGGGCCCTGGATCGCGGCGGGTGCCGCGCCGGGCGTGGCATTGCCGGCCATCGGCACGCCGGACATCGAGTCGCTCGCCTTGGCCGGCACCGTGCTGCGCTGGTAACGCGAGACGTCGCCACCGGTCGCGAAGCTGGCGCTGCCGACCTGCGGCTGCGTCGCGACGCGGAGCATCATCGCCTTCTCGGCCTTGGGATCGCCGTTCGCCACCGAGACGGCGCCGCTGGCGATCGCCTCCTCGAGCTCGGACGAATTGTCGGCGAGCGCGCGCAGCGACAGCGACAGTTCGCCGATTGTCCGCGCGACCGCGAGCTGTTCGGCCATCCGCGGCGTCGCCTCCAGCGTCACCGTCGAGAAGGTGCTGACCCGGCTCTTGCCGTCCTCGCCCACCGTATTGTCGGTGCGCTGGTCGGTGGCGAGCACGCGGACGTTGCGCATGATCGTCTCCGACACCTTGAGCGGCTGGCCTTCGCCGCCGCCCGCGACGGTCTGCGTCAACACGAGGTCGATGCGGTCGCCCGGAAAGACGAAGCCCGCGACCGCCGCCTGGCTGGAGACGCTGACGGTGACCGCCCGCATCCCCGGTCCGAGCGCCGCCGCGAGGAAGCCGCGGTCGCCAGGCGAGACGAGCGCGCCCTTGGTGACCGGCTGGCCGGCGGTGACCGCGTTGCGCACCACCGTGCCGAGCAGCTTGCTGAGGTCGGTGCCGGCCTTCAGGTAATAGGCACCGTCGACCAGCTCCTGCGGCCACGGCTGGAACTTCAGCGCGGTCGCATCGAGGATGGTGCCGACCGGCAGCGCGCGGGTCGCGACCAGCACTTCGGGACCGGTGACCGGCGGCGGCGCGACGGGCCCCATCGCGGCGGCCTGCGGCGCCGAGGACCCTGCGATGAGGGTGCGGGCGAAGAATGCCGTGATGCCGGCCACGAACAACGCGCCCACCAGCAAAACGATCTTGCGACTATCCATGTCTCATCGGGCCTTTCAGCGCACCGGTGTTGAACCTGCGCTAATCATTGGTTCTAAGTGGTTAAAATCCGGTTCGTCTCATTGCGGCGCGAGCGTCGCCGGGAGCGCCAGCAGCGCTGCGGCGGCGATCGCGACGCCATAGGGAACCTCGATCGCGCCGATTCGCCGCTGCCAGCGACGCTCCAGCATCAGCGCGACGGTGATCGCGCCGCCGAGCACCGACATCACTACCAGCATCTGGAGCAGCCCGCCGGGCGGCAGCCACAGCGCCAGCGCGGCGATCATCTTGACGTCGCCGCCGCCCATCCAGCCGCAGGCGAAGGCGCCGACGAACACCGCGAAGACGATGCCCGCGACCAGCAACTGGATACCGACGTCGCCCCAGCCGAGGCCGTTCGCCCACCACCACAGGGGCGCGAGCAGCGCGATGGCGGCGTTCTTCGCATTGGCGATCTCACGCGTGCGGACGTCCTCGATCCCCGCCGACAGCAGCAGCGCGGCAAGGATGACGACCAGCGCCACCATAGAAAGATTGTCCCACCCCATCGGACGGAACAGGTAGACGCGATGGCTTGCGAAAACGTAACCATCCGGGAAGATGACCGATCCCGTCAGCCTGCGCCGCGACATGGCGGCCGAATCGCGCCTGTCCCGCTGGGTCGCGCCCGATGGCTGGTCGCATCGGCGGTTCGACTGGCCGCATCCCGAGTCGCGGGGGCGCATCCTCGTCCAGGGCGGGCGCGCCGACATCATCGAAAAGTATCTGGAGACGATCGCGCATCTGCACGGGCAGCGCTGGTCGGTGACCGCGTTCGACTGGCGCGGGCAGGGCGGGTCGGGGCGGCTCGGCGCCGATCCGCACGTCGGCCATGCCGCCAGCTTCGATCCCTGGGTCGCGGACCTCACCGCCTTCTGGCAGGCGTGGCGTAGCGAAGGAACGGGCGAGGATACGGGGCCGGCGATGCTGCTGGCGCATTCGATGGGCGGCCATCTGGCGCTGCGTGCGATGCTGGACGGCGGGGTCGATCCCGATGCCGCGGTGCTGGTCGCGCCGATGGTCGGCGTGCGCTCGCCGCTGGGTGCGGGGGCCGGACTGCGCGTGGCGCGGCTGATGACGCGGCTCGGCGATCCGGCGCGCGGCGCGTGGAAGGTGCGCAGCGATGCGAAGTCCGCCGGCCATCGCGAACGATTGCTCACCCATTCGCGCGATCGCTATGCGGACGAGGCCGTCTGGTATGCGCGCGACCCGTCGCTGCTGCTCGGTCCGCCGAGCTGGGCGTGGGTGCTGGAGGCGTTCGCCTCGGGCGCGCGGTTGCAGGTCGATCCGCGCCTCGCGACGCTGACGACGCCGATCCTGATGCTCGTCGCCGACGCCGACGGGCTGGTCGACAGCGGCGCGGCGGTGCGGCTGGCCCGCAGGCTGCCGAACGCAGAGCTGGTGCGCTTCGGCCCCGAATCGGCGCATGAGATCCTGCGCGAGGACGACGCGGTGCGGCTGCGCGCCTATGGACTGATCGACGCTTTTCTGGACGGACATGCATGACCTACGACATCGCCATCGTCGGCGCGGGGATCGCCGGGGCCAGCCTCGCCGCCGCGGTCGCGCCGCATGCGCGCGTGCTGCTGCTCGAGGCGGAGGATCAGGCGGGCTATCACGCGACCGGGCGCTCGGCGGCCTTCTGGTCGGAAACCTATGGCGGTCCGGGCATCCAGCCGCTGACCAGCGCGTCGGAGGCGGCGCTGCGCGACGGCGGCGTCCTGCAGCCGCTCGGCTCGCTGCACATCGGGCGGGCGGAGGATGCGGCGAGGATCGACGCGTTCCTCGCGGCGTTCGAGGGGACGGCGGTGGCGCTGGCGCGGGTCGATCCGGCCGCCTTCATCCCCGGCCTGCGGCCCGAATGGACGCTGGGCGTGCAGGAGCCGAGCTGCGCCTATATCGACGTCGCCGCGCTGCATGCCGCGTATCTGGCGACGGTGCGCCGGGCGGGCGGGACGATCGCGACGCGTGCCGGCCTGGAGGGGGCGGAGCGCGCGGACGGCATGTGGACGATCGCCACGCCGTCGGGCACGTATCGCGCGGCGGTGCTGGTCGATGCGGCGGGCGCCTGGGCCGATCCGATCGCCGCGCGGGTCGGCGCGGCGCCGATCGGCATCCAGCCCTATCGACGCACGATCGCGCAGATCCGCACCGAACCCGCCTCCACCGATGCGCTGCCGCATGTCGCCGACATATCGGGACGCTTCTACTTCAAGCCCGAATCGGGCGGACGGCTGTGGCTGAGCCCGCATGACGAGACGCCGGTCGACCCCTGCGACGCCGCGCCCGAGGAACTGGATGTCGCGATCGCGATCGACCGGTTCGAACAGGTGGTCGACTGGCGCGTCGCGGCGGTCGAGCGCAGCTGGGCGGGGCTGCGCAGCTTCGCGCCCGACCGGTTGCCGGTCTACGGGTTCGATGCGCGGGTGCCGGGCTTCTTCTGGTGCGCGGGGCAGGGCGGCTTCGGCATCCAGACCGCGCCCGCGGGCGCCGCGGTGGCGGCGAGCCTGTTGCTCGGCCGGCCGTTGCCGGACGGATTCGAAGGGGTCGATCCGGAGCGCTACAGCCCGGCGCGGTTCGGGCGGGAATAGGCTGGCGCGCGATCCGGATGCTGCTACCCTCGTGGTATCGCCACGAGAAGGAGCAGGACATGCCGCACAAGTTCGTGATCGAGAAGAACAAGGCCGGCGATTACGTCGCCAAGTTCAAGCACAACAGCGAATTGATCTGGTGGACCGAAGGCTATGAAAGCCGCGCCTCCGCACGCAATGCCATCGCCTCGATCCTGAAGAACGGGCCGGAGGCGCCGGTCGAGGAGGAGTGAGGGGGGCTGGTCGCCCGGGCCCCTTGCCGACCGTAGCCCGTCGTCTCCGAACGGGGCCGGGGTGGGTGAACCCGCCCCTCAGCGGGTAACACGGCTCACAGCGTACCGCGGCCCGCCGCGACGGCGGCGTCGCTCGCCAGCTTGTCGACGCGTTCGTTGTCGGCGTTGCCGGCATGGCCCTTGACCCAGATCCATTCGATATCGTGCTTCTGCGTCTCCGCGAACAGCGCCTGCCAGAGCTCGGCGTTCTTCACCGGCTTCTTGTCGGCGGTGCGCCAGCCGTTCTTGCGCCAGCCGTGGATCCAGCGGGTCAGGCCGTCCATCACATATTTGCTGTCGGTCGACAGCCTGATCTTGCACGGCCGCGTCAGCACGCGCAGCGCCTCGATCGCCGCGGTCAGCTCCATCCGGTTGTTGGTGGTCAGCGTCTCGCCGCCGGACAATTCCTTTTCGTGGCCGCCGAAGCGGAGCAGCGCGCCCCAGCCGCCCGGGCCGGGATTGCCCTTGCACGCGCCGTCGGTCGAGATCTCCACCAGCTGCGGGGCGGGGTCGGTCATGCGAAAACCTCCGGATGCGCGTCGTACCAGTCGAGCCGGCGCAGATAGGCGAGCGGGTCCTTGCGCGTCACCAGCGCGTCGGCGGGGGTGTTGAGCCAGTCCCACGCGCGGGTCAGCAGGAAGCGGATGCAGGCCCCCTTCGCCAGCACCGGCAGCGCGGCGCGTTCCGCATCGGACAGGCCGAACGCCCGCATATAGCCGGCGAGCAGGGCAGGGCCGACGCCGTCGAGCGGCGCGCCCAGCGGATCGAACGCCCAGGAGGTGTGCATCACCGCGACGTCATAGGCACGGATGTCGCGGCAGGCGAAATAGAAATCGATGAGTCCGGTTACCTCTGCGCCGAGCATCAGCACGTTGTCGGGAAACAGGTCGGCGTGGATGACGCTGGCGGGCAAGGCGTGCGGCCAGTTCGCCTCGACCACGGCGAGCGCGCCGTCGATACGCGCGAACAGGCCGGGGGCGATCCGGTCGAGGTCGCTGCCGCAGCGGTCGAGCAGGGGCCGCCAGTCGGCGATGCCGAGGCTGTTGGGTCGATCCCCGGCGAAGTCGGCGAGCGCGGCATGCAGATCGCCGAGTGCAGCACCGGCGGTGGCGGCCTGTGCGGGCGTCGGCTGGGTCAGCGACACGCCGTTGAGGAAGCGGATCAGGCAGGCGGGGCGGCCCTCCAGCTGCTGGATCGCGACGCCGTCGCGGTCCTTGATCGCGGGCGGCACCGGCAGGCCGCGCGCGGCGCAATGGTCGAGCAGGGCGAGGAAGAAGGGCAGGTCGCCGGCATCGACGCGCTTTTCGTACAGCGTCAGGATAAAGCGGCTGGTGGTGGTGTCGACGAGGTAGTTGCTGTTCTCGACCCCCTCCGCGATGCCCTTGGCGGAGACGAGTTCGCCGACGTCGTCATAGCGGCGCAGGAAGGCGGTCAACGCCTCGGCGGACACCTGTGTGTAGACGGCCATGCTGTGTCCTGTCCGGTTGGTCGGTGTTGGGTGTGTTCACGCGAAGACGCGAAGACGCAAAGCAGATGTTCGCGCGAAGGCGCGGAGGCGCGGAGATGTCGGGTCCCAGCGTGGAGCGCCTTTCGAGCCGACGTCCCGGAGGACGATCGAAGATGCTGCGCGACTATCTTCCCAGCGTCCTCGGCGCGCATCCTCTTATCTTCGCGGGACAATCAGTCCTTCAAGCCGCCGCTTCCAGCCCGCGCGGCAGCTTGAAGGCGATCGTCTCGCGCGTCGTCTCTTCCTCGCGCTCGGTCACCGCGAAGCGTGTGGCGAGCAGGTCGACGAGTTCGCGGACCAGCAGTTCGGGGGCGGAGGCGCCCGCGGTGATCCCCAGCGTGCCGACGCCGTCGAGGAACGCCCAGTCGAGATCGGCGGCACGCTGGATCAGCCGCGCGGGGATGCCCTCGCGCTCGGCGACCTCGACCAGCCGCACCGAGTTGGACGAATTGGGCGCGCCGATCACCAGCATCGCATCGCATGCCGCAGCGATCGCCTTCACCGCCGCCTGACGGTTGGAGGTGGCGTAGCAGATGTCCTCGCCACGCGGCGGCTGCATGTTGGGAAAGCGGCGTTGCAGCACCGCGACCACCGCGGCGGTGTCGTCGACCGACAGGGTCGTCTGCGTCAGGAAGGCGAGATTGTCGGGATCGGGCGGCGTGAACCGCTCCGCATCCTCGGCCGTCTCGATCAGCGACATCGCGCCCTCGGGCACCTGGCCGAAGGTGCCGACCACCTCCGGGTGGCCGGCGTGGCCGATGAAGACGATGTGACGGCCCGCCGCGACGAGGCGTTCGGCCTGGCGATGGACCTTGGAGACCAGCGGGCAGGTCGCGTCGAGATAGTCGAGGCCGCGGTTCTGCGCCGCGGCCGGCACCGATTTCGGCACGCCATGCGCGGAGAAGACGACCGGCGCGCCGTCGGGCACCTGGTCGAGTTCCTCGACGAAGATCGCGCCCTGCGCCTTCAGCGTGTCGACGACGAACTTGTTGTGGACGATCTCGTGCCGGACATAGACGGGCGCGCCATGCTTTTCGATCGCGAGTTCGACGATGCGGATCGCGCGGTCGACGCCGGCGCAAAAGCCGCGGGGGGCTGCGATCAGCAGCTCGAGGACCGGCTTCGCGCCGTCCACCTGGGAAAGAGAGGCCATGATGCAGCGCTCCTACGCGATTGGACGCGCGCGCGGAAGTCCGCGATTGGGCAAGCGCGCGGGAGCACGCGATTGCTTGCACCCGCGACAGCCGGTTCCTATGCTGCGTGCCGCACCGTCGGAGCCGTCCGGCGCCGCATCCCGTCCGTTCGACAAAGGTACGCGTCTCCGTGAAAACTCCGCTTCTCGGCCTCACCGCCCTCGGCCTGATCCTCTCCGGGTGCGCCGGCAAGGGCGAGATCGTGGAAGGCGGCATCACCGCCGTGCGCTCGGCCTGCCCGACGGTCGGCGTCGCCGCCGGCACCGGCGACATCACGCTGTTCGATCCCGTCACCAGCCGCGATGCGAGCGCGATCGACGTGGTGGCGAACATGACCAACGTGCGCGGCACCTGCAACGACGCGGGCGACCAGATCGCGACCGCGGTGACCTTCGACGTCGCGGCGCGGCGCGCCCGCACCGACGGTCCGCGCGATATCGTGCTGCCTTATTATATCGCGATCGTCCGCGGCGGGTCGGCGGTGACGGCGAAGCGCAAGGGCCAGATCGCGATCCACTTCGACGCCGGGCAGGCACGCGCGCAGGCGAGCGGCACCGCCTCGACGCAGATCGCGCGGTCGGCGGCGACGCTACCCGACGAGGTGCGCGAACAGCTGACCCGCAAGCGCAAGGCGGGCGACGAGGATGCCGCGACCGATCCGCTGTCGCGGCCCGAGGTGCGGTCCGCCGTCCTGCGGGCGAGCTTCGAGGCGCTGGTCGGGTTCCAGCTGACCGACGAGCAGCTGAAGTATAACGCGCAGCGGTAAGGTCGCGGCGTAAGCCTCCGCGTCGTTGGTCATCCCCGCCTGCGTGGGGATGACGACGGTTACGCGTGGGTGTCCGGCGGGCTGGTGACGCCCGGGCGTACCGCTCGCCTCGCGTTCGACGGCGTCCGTATCGCGCGCACGCGACCCACCCCCGGCCCCTCCCTGCGAGAGAGGGTAGGATGGGCGTCTTTCCCGATTGACTAAGCCATGCTGCGCCGCCACAGATCGCCGGGTCGATGCCGGGCAACCGGCATGGGCGCGCGCGGGAGAGAGCCTCTTCACAAGGAGGCCGCCGAAGGAGCAACCACCCCGGAATCTCTCAGGCACCACGGACCGCGCGCCGCCTCATCGACACTCTGGAAAGCGTTCCTTTGAGGAGCCACCGAAGGGGTAAGCCCGGCGTTTCGCGACATCGGGTCAAAGCTCTCAGGTCACCGTGACAGAGGGGGTATGACGGATCGGATGCGGCCCCCGGCCGCGCTTCGGTCGCGTGCCTTTTTTGGAGACGGTTGATGAGCGATACGCTGCCAGACATTCTCGCTGAGACGTTAGTCGGGGCCGACCCGCTCGACGACCTGAACGAAGGCGACGAGCCCGCGATCCTGCAACTCCCGCTCGACGCCTGGCACCGCGCCCGCGGCGGCCGGATGGTGCCGTTCGCCGGCTATGAGATGCCCGTCCAGTACGACGGCATCATGGCCGAGCATCTGTGGGTGCGCGAATCGGCGGGCCTGTTCGACGTCAGCCATATGGGCCAGGTCGGCTTCACCGGCGACGGCATCGATGCGGCGGGCGTCGCCAGGGCGCTCGAAGCGGTGCTGCCGGGCGATATCGGCGGCCTCGGCCCCACCAAAATCCGCTATTCGCTGCTGCTCAACGACGAGGGCGGCATCCTCGACGACCTGATGGCGACGCGGCTGCCCGAGGAGGGCGCGCATCCCTTCGGCGAGGCGAGCTATTACGTCGTCGTCAACGGCGCGACCAAATATGACGATCTGTCCTATCTGCTCGACGTGCTGCCCGACGCCATCACGATGAACCTGATGGAGGATCAGGCACTGCTCGCGGTGCAGGGGCCGAAGGCGGTCGCCGCGGTCGCGCGGCTGATCCCCGGCGTCGAAACCCTCGTGTTCATGACCGCGGGCGCGTTCGACTGGAACGGCCATGCGCTGTGGATCAGCCGCTCGGGCTATACCGGCGAGGATGGCGTCGAGATCTCGATCCCCGCCGAGGCCGCCGCCGACTTCGCCGACGCGATCTGTGCCGAGCCGGAAGTGAAGCCGATCGGCCTCGGCGCGCGCGACTCGCTGCGGCTCGAGGCGGGGTTGCCGCTGTATGGCCACGACCTCGATCCCGAGACGACGCCGGTGATGGCCGACCTTGGGTTCGCGCTGTCGAAGCGCCGCCGTGAGGCCGCCGACTTCGCCGGTGCGGCGCGCATCCTCGCCGAGCGTGCGGACGGCGCCGCGGTGAAGCGCGTCGGCCTGTCGGTCGCCGGGCGCCAGCCGGTGCGCGAGGGCGCGAGCGTCGTCGATGCGGATGGTGCGGTGATCGGCCGCGTCACCAGCGGCGGCTTCGCCCCCAGCGTCGGCGCGCCGATCGCGATGGCCTATATCCCGACCGCGCTCGCCGCCGCCGGCACGGCCGTGCAGCTGGTCCAGCGCGGCAAGATCCATGCGGCGACGGTCGTGCCGATGCCGTTCGTTCCCCACCGCTACGTCCGGCAGCTTTGAACATCCTGGGAGGCAAGTGAGATGAGCCGTTACTTTACCGAAGATCACGAATGGGTCGACGTGGATGGCGACATCGGCACCGTCGGCATCTCCGAATATGCGCAGGGCCAGCTCGGCGACATCGTGTTCGTCGACGTGCCGGAAGACGGCAAGCAGCTGGCCAAGGGCGACGAGGCCGCGGTGGTCGAATCGGTCAAGGCGGCGTCGGACGTCTATTCGCCGGTGTCGGGCAACGTGATCGAGGGCAATGCGGCGCTGGTCGACGACCCGTCGCTGGTCAATTCGGATGCCGAGGGCGAGGGCTGGTTCTTCAAGATCACGCTCAGCGACCCGTCGGAGCTCGAATCGCTGATGGACGAAACCGCCTACGCGGCGTTCGCCTCGAAGCTGTAAGTCTTTGCCCCTCTCCTTCGGGGGAGGGGTCGGGGTGGGGCCTGTCCGCAGGCGCTGGTCTCGATGAGACCTCCCCCACCCCTTGCTCCTCCCCCGAAGGGGAGGGGTTTAGGGAGTAATTGATGCGCTACCTGCCGCTTACCCAGCCCGACCGTGATGCGATGCTGTCGGTCATCGGTGCCGCCAGCATCGACGACCTGTTCGTCGACGTGCCCGAATCCGCCCGTCTCGACGGCCCCGTCCACGGACTGCCGAACCACGCGTCCGAGCTGGCGGTCGAGCGGCACATGACCGCGCTCGCGCGCCAGAATACGGTCGCCGGCGAGGTGCCGTTCTTCCTCGGTGCGGGGGCGTACCGGCATCACGTGCCGGCCAGCGTCGATCACCTGATCCAGCGCGGCGAGTTCCTGACCGCCTATACGCCGTACCAGCCGGAAATCGCGCAGGGCACGCTGCAGATGCTGTTCGAATTCCAGACGCAGGTCGCGCGCCTGCTCGGCACCGACGTCGCCAATGCGTCGATGTACGACGGCTCGACCGCCTGCTGGGAGGCGATCGGCATGGCGCGGCGGATCACGCGGCGCGGCAAGGCGATCCTGTCGGGCGGGCTGCACCCGCATTACGTCAGCGTCGCCAGGACGATGGCGAAATACACCGGCGACGCGCTCGAAACCGCGCTGCCGACGCTGGGCGCGGACACCGATATCGACGCGCTGATCGCCGCGATAGACGGCGACACGTCGTGCGTCGTGGTGCAATATCCCGACATCCTCGGCCGCATCGCCGACCTGACGCCGCTCGCCGACGCCTGCCACGCCAACAAGGCGCTGCTGATCGCGGTGGTGACCGAGCCGGTCGCGCTGGGCGCGATCCGGTCGCCGGGCGAGATGGACGCGGACATCGTCGTCGGCGAGGGTCAGTCGCTCGGCGTCGGCCTCCAGTTTGGCGGGCCGTATGTCGGGCTGTTCGGCTGCAAGGACAAATATGTCCGCCAGATGCCGGGCCGGCTGTGCGGCGAGACGGTCGACGCCGACGGCAAGCGCGGCTTCGTGCTGACGCTGTCGACCCGCGAGCAGCATATCCGCCGCGAAAAGGCGACGTCGAACATCTGCACCAATTCCGGGCTGTGTGCGCTCGCCTTCTCGATCCACATGACGTTGCTGGGCGAGAAGGGCCTGCGCCAGCTTGCGGCGATCAACCATGTCGGCGCGGCGGCGGCGGCGGCGCGGCTGGCGAAGGTGCCGGGCGTCGAGCTGGTGACGGACACCTTCTTCAACGAATTCACGCTGAAGCTGCCGGTCGAGGCGCGCCCCGTCGTGCGGACGCTGGCGGATCGCGGCATCCTGGCGGGCGTGTCGCTGGGCCGGCTCTATCCGGACCAGGCGGCGCTGGCGAACGGGCTGATCGTCGCGGTCACCGAAACCACCACCGCGGAGGACGTCGAGACGCTTGCCGCGGCGCTCGAGGAGGTACTGGCATGAGCATCAACCAGAGCGGCTGGCGCCCCGAGATGAACGCCGGCACCGGCACGGCCGCCCCGACCTTCACCGGCAACAAGGCGCTGATGCTGGAAGAGGCGCTGATCTTCGAGATCGGCTCGACCGAGACGACCGGCGTGGACTTCGCCGACCGCGGCGAGATCGGCACGGACAACCGGCTGGGTGGCCTGTTCCGCGAAAGCGCGATCGGCCTGCCCGGCCTCGCCGAGCCGGAGGCGGTGCGCCACTACACCCGCCTCAGCCGCCAGAATTACGCGATCGACCTCGGCCTGTTCCCGCTCGGCAGCTGCACGATGAAGCACAATCCGCGGCTGAACGAGAAGATGGCGCGGCTGCCCGGGTTCGCCGACGTCCACCCGCTCCAGCCGGTCGATACCGTGCAGGGCGCGCTGGCGGTCATCAACGAACTGGCGGTGTGGCTCATCAAGCTGACCGGCATGCACGGCGTCGCAATGAGCCCGAAGGCGGGTGCGCATGGCGAATTGTGCGGCATCCTGTGCATCAAGGCGGCGCTGGAAAAGCGCGGCGAGGGGCATCGCAAGGTCGTGCTGGTGCCGGAATCGGCGCACGGCACCAATCCCGCCACCGCCGCCTTCGCCGGCTTCAAGGTCGAGGATATTCCCGCGACCGCGGAAGGGCGCGTCGACACCGCGGCGCTGAAGGCGCGGCTGGGGCCGGACGTCGCGGCGGTGATGATCACCAACCCCAACACCTGCGGCCTGTTCGAGCGCGATCTCAAGGAGATTTCGGACGCGGTCCATGCGGCGGGCGGCTACGTCTATTGCGACGGTGCCAATTTCAACGCGATCGTCGGGCGCGTGCGCCCGGGCGACCTCGGCGTCGATGCGATGCACATCAACCTGCACAAGACCTTCTCCACCCCGCATGGCGGCGGCGGTCCGGGGTCGGGGCCGGTGGTGCTGTCGGAGGCGCTGGCGCCGTTTGGCCCGCTGCCCTTCACCGCGCGGATGGCCGACGGCCATATCCAGCTGATCGAGGAAGAGACCGCCGGTGACGACCATCCCGACACGTTCGGGCGGATGGTCGCCTTCCACGGCCAGATGGGCATGTTCACGCGCGCGCTGACCTATATCCTCAGCCACGGTGCCGACGGCCTGCGCCAGGTCGCCGAGGATGCGGTGCTCAACGCCAATTACGTGTTGCGCTCGCTGGAGGATACGCTCGACGCGCCGTTCGCGGGCGCGGGGCCGTGCATGCACGAGGCGATCTTCTCGGATGCCAACCTCGCCGACGGCTTCTCGACGCTGGATGTCGCCAAGGGGCTGATCGACGAGGGCTTCCACCCGATGACCGTCTATTTCCCGCTCGTCGTCCATGGCGCGATGCTGGTCGAGCCGACCGAGACCGAATCGAAGGCGGCGCTGGACCAGTTCATCGGCGCGCTGCGCTCGGTGGCGGAACGGGCGAAGGCGGGCGATGCGTCGCTGAAATCGGCACCGCATTTCGCGCCGCGCAGCCGGCTCGACGAGACGCTCGCCGCGCGCAAGCCGGTGCTGGTGTGGAAGGACGCGCCGCTCGCCGCCGCGGCGGAGTAAGCAGCCGTCAGCCCCATTCTCGCCGTCACCCCGGACTGGTTCCGGGGTGACGTGTCGATTGGGCAGGGTCTGCGGTTCCCCTTTCGCCCCGAGCGCTGCCGCGTTACCCTCACGCCCGGCGGGTAGGGGGACGGCATATGCAGGTACAGCAGGTGGGCGGATGGATCAGCTATGCGATCCCGCTGGTCGTCATCGCGGTGGTGATGGCGATCCGGTGGAAGCGGATGAGTCGCGTGCGGCCGCTCAAGCTCGAACGGCTGTGGATCCTGCCGACGCTCTATGCGGTGGTGATCGGTTTCACCTTTTCGCGCTTTCCGCCGCAGGGCTGGGGGTGGCTGTTCTGCCTGATCGCGCTGGTGCTCGGCGCGGGGCTGGGGTGGCAGCGCGGCAAGATGATGCGGATCACGCTCGATCCCGACACGCATCGGCTGGGGCAGACGTCGTCGCCCGCGGCGTTGCTGTTCATCCTGCTGCTGATCGCGGTGCGCAGCGGCGCGAAGGGCGCGATCAGCTACGCCGGGCCGGCGGGACTCGACCCGATGGCGCTGACCGATATCCTGATGGCGCTCGCGCTCGGGCTGTTCACCGCGCAGCGGCTGGAGATGTATCTGCGCGGGCGGCGGATGCTGGCGACTGCGAGGTCGGGGGCTCAGGCGACCTCGGCGACCGCCGCCAGCGTTTCCTGACGACGGCGGACGGCCTCGCGCCAGACGATCACCAGACCGCTGGCGATGATGACCGGCGCGCCGATCCAGGTCGCGGCGGCAGGCAGCGTGTCGAACAGCAGCCAGCCGAGCAGCGCCGCCCATAACAGGCTGGAATAATCCATCGGCACGACGACCGAGACGGGGCCGAGGCGCAGCGAATTGGTCATCGCGATCTGCGCGCAGCCGCCGAGCGTGCCGACCGCCGCCAGCGCCGCCCAGCCGATCGGCCCATGCGCCTGCGCGGCGGGCGCGTAGAGGACCGACAGCGGCACGAGGGACAGGACCGAGAACCAGAAGACCGTCGTCAGCGCCGCCTCGGTCTTGCCGATCTGGCGCAACAGGATGGTGACGCAGGCGGTGCCGAACGCGCCCGCCAGCGCGAAGCCCGCGCCACGCAGCGGGAAATGGTCGCCGCCGGGCTGCGCGACGATCAGCACCCCGGCGAAGCCCACCGCCACCGCGCCCCAGCGCCACGCGCCGGTCGGCTCACGCAGCACCGCGGCGCCGAGGATGGTCGCGAAGATCGGCACGGTGAAGCCGATCGTCGTCGCCTCGGCGAGCGGCAGCGCGACGATGCCGTTGAAGGTCATCGCCATCGCCGACAGGCCGACCACGGCGCGGACGATATGCGCGGGCAGCCGCCGCGTCGCGACGGAGGGCAGGCCGGGCCCGGCGAGGATCACGCCGGAGACGAGCAGAGCCGCGCCGAACTGGCGGAAGAACAGGATCTCGACGACGCTCGCGCCCGCCTGTTCGGCAAGCTTGATCGCGGCGTTCATCAGCGCGAAGAACACCACCGACAGCAGGCGCAGGCCGATCGCGGGCAGGATACGGTCGTTCACGCTGTCATCGCCATGCCGGATATGCCCCGGCGTTCACCCTTTCCCGTGCGTCGCATGAGCCGCGCATGCGTGGCAGACCGCCATGGGGCAAGTCCGCAGTGGCGAAATATCCGGAATATGGATATTTGGCCCCCCATGAAGCATGCTCTCCCCGTCACGCGCGACGCCGATTTCGCCGCCTGGTATCAGTCCGTCATCGCGGAGGCCGACCTCGCCGAGGAATCGGGCGTGCGCGGCTGCATGGTCATCCGGCCGTGGGGCTATGGCATCTGGGAGCGGATCCAGCGCCTGCTCGACGACCGGATCAAGGCGACCGGCCACGAGAATTGCTACTTCCCGCTGTTCATCCCGCTCTCCTATTTCGAGAAGGAGGCCGAGCATGTCGAGGGCTTCGCCAAGGAGATGGCGGTCGTCACGCATCACCGGCTGGTGAGCGACGGCAAGGGCGGGCTGATGCCCGATCCGGCCGCGAAGCTGGAGGAGCCGCTGGTCGTGCGGCCGACGTCGGAGACGGTGATCGGCACCGCCTTCGCGCGCTGGGTGCAGTCGTGGCGCGACCTGCCGGTGCTCATCAACCAATGGGCCAATGTCGTGCGCTGGGAGATGCGCACCCGCATGTTCCTGCGCACCAGCGAATTCCTGTGGCAGGAAGGGCATACCGCCCACGCCACCGCCGACGAGGCGCGCGAGGAGACGCTGAAGATGCTCGAGGTGTACCGGTCGTTCGCGGAGGATTGCCTCGCGCTGCCGGTGGTCGCGGGCGAGAAGCCGGAGAACGAGCGCTTCCCCGGCGCGGTCGCGACCTACAGCATCGAGGCGATGATGCAGGACGGCAAGGCGCTGCAGGCCGGCACCAGCCACTTCCTCGGTACGAACTTCGCCAGGGCGCAGAACATCAGGTTCCAGAATGCCGGCGGCGAGTTCGAACTGGCGAACACGACGAGCTGGGGCGTCAGCACGCGCATGGTCGGCGGCGTCATCATGGTCCATGGCGACGACGACGGCCTGCGCGTGCCGCCGCGGATCGCGCCGTGGCAGATCGTGATCGTGCCGATGCTGCGCGACACGCCCGAGGATGACGCGCTGATCGCCTATGCGAAGGATATCCAGTCGAACCTCGCGGGCCTGTCGGCGCTGGGCGAGCCGGTGCGCGCCTTGCTCGACCTCAAGCCCGCCAAGGCGGCGGCCAAGCGCTGGGGCTGGGTGAAGAAGGGCGCGCCGATCGTCGTCGAGATCGGCGGCCGCGACATGGCGGGCGGCAACGTCTCGGTGATCCGCCGCGACCGCCTGTACCGCGAGGACGGCAAGCTCGATTCGCAGGTCATGCCGCGCGGCGATTTCGAGGCGGACGCACCGGGCCTGCTCGCCGCGATTCAGACCGCGCTCCACGAACAGGCGCGCGAACGGCTGCAGGCGAACATCGTGCCGGCGGCCGACTGGGCCGCGGTCGAGGCGCATTTTGCCGAGGGCGTGAAGACCCCCGGCTGGGTCGAGGTGCAATGGTCGAAGCCGACCGGCGCGGCGCTGGATGCGGTGGTCGAGCGGCTGAAGGCGCTCAAGCTGACGATCCGCAACGCACCGTCGGATGCGGGCGCGGCCGAGGGTGCGTGCGTGTTCACCGGTGAGCCGGCGGTGGAGCGGGTGCTGCTCGCGCGGGCGTATTGAGGGCGCGAACCCTTCCCGGGGATGACGGCAGGACATGCCGCATCGACGGGAGGAGCTTGATCCCCCTTCCGGCAAAGCGCATGACGTTCGCGTAAAGCAAGGGAGAGAGCAATGCGCGACTATGACATCATCGTCTATGGCGCGACCGGCTTCACCGGGCGCCTCGTCGCCGAATATCTGGGCCGGCAGGGCGTCACCCGCTGGGCGATGGCGGGCCGCAGCCGCGCCAAGCTGGAGGAGGTGCGCGACCTGATCGGCGCGCCCGCCGACACGCCGCTGGTCGTCGCCGACGCCGACGATCCCGCCAGCCTGACCGCGATGGCGCAATCGACGCGGGTCGTGCTGACCACCGTCGGCCCCTATCAATTGTACGGCGCGCCGCTGGTCGCCGCCTGCGTCGCGGCCGGCACCGCCTATGTCGACCTGTGCGGCGAGCCCGCGTGGATGCGACACATGATCGACGCGCACCATGCCGCCGCGCAGGCGAGCGGCGCGCGCATCGTCTTTTCCTGCGGCTTCGATTCGATCCCCTTCGACCTCGGCGTGCTGACCCTGCAGGAGTGCGCGATCGCCAGATACGGCCACCCCGCGCCGCGGGTGAAGGGCCGGGTCCGTGCGATGCAGGGCGGCTTTTCCGGCGGCACCGCCGCCAGCCTGAAGGCGACGCTGGCCGCCGCGGCGCGCGACCCGTCGCTCCTCGGCCTGCTCGCCAGCCCGTTCGCACTGACGCCGGGGTTCAGCGGCCCGCACCAGCCGACCGGCCTGCTGCCCGAATTCGATGCGACGCTGAACACCTGGGTCGCGCCGTTCATCATGGCGGCGATCAACACCAAGAACGTCCACCGCACCAATTTCCTGCTGGGTCACCGCTACGGCACCGACTTCGTCTATGACGAGATGATGGTCGCCGGGCTGGGAGATATGGGCAAGGCCGCGGCGGACGCGATCGCCCGGATCAACCCCTTCGCCGGCGATAAGGGCCCCAAGCCCGGCGAGGGGCCGAGCCAGGAGGAGCGCGACAACGGCCATTACGATCTGCTGTTCGTCGGCCTGATGCCGGACGGCGCGCGCTTCGACGCGGTGGTGACGGGGGATCGCGATCCCGGCTACGGTTCGACCAGCAAGATGATCGCCGAAACCGCGCGCTGCCTGTTGGAAACCGAAGGCGCGGGCGGCGTATGGACCCCCGGCGCGCTGCTCGGCACGACGCTGCGCGACCGGTTGCAGGACAAGGCCGGGCTGACCTTCACCGCGGGGTGATTGCGGGGTGATTGCGGGGTGACGGCCGGCATCGCGGCGGATAGCGTCGCCGGTGGCATGCTGCCGCCGCCGGAGCCGCCCTTTCCCCGCCCCGGAACGGCGGTTCAGCTCCGGTAGAAGAGAAGCGCGACGGCGGCGACCAGCAGCGCCACCATCAGCAGCACCGGCACGCGCCTCGCCCGTCGCGCCGCGGCGGCGGCCTCATAGGCGGTCATGTCGAACCAGAAGCGCCCCGGCGCCGCCACCCGGATCGACCCGTCCGACAGCATCGCCGCCAGGGCCTTCGCCTCGCGCGCATCCGCCGGCACGAAGGCGATGGCATCGCCCACGGTCACCGCATGCGCCGCGACGAAGCGCGGCGCGATCGATCCGCGTACCAGATAGGAATCGCGCACGCTGCCCTGCGGCTCGACGCGGGTCAGCCGCCTCACCGCCGCCGCCTCACCGCCGCCGCCTCACCGCCGCCGCCTCACCGCCGCTTGCCCTGATGGCGGATGTTCTGCGGACGGCCGCGATGTTTGATGACGCGATCCTTGCGCCCCGATCCGACATGCCGCGGCCCGGGCGCCGCACCCTTGCCGCCGGGCAGTTCGAAGCGCAGCGCGCCCGACACGGGGTTCGCCTCCGCCAGCCGCAGGTCGATGCGCTGGCCGAGCGCATATTCCTCGCCGGTCTGCTCGCCGATCAGCTTGCGCGCCGCCTCGTCGAAGCGGAAATATTCGCCGCCGAGGTCGCGGACCGGCATCAGCCCGTCGCCGCCGATCCCCTCGACCGTGGCGAAGAAGCCGTAATTCTGCACGCCGGTGATCCGCGCCGACAGCGTCTCGCCGACCTTTTCCGACAGGAAGGCCGCGACATAGCGGTCGATCGTGTCCCGCTCCGCCTCCATCGCGCGGCGTTCGAGGCCGCTGATCGTCGTGCCGATCTGCTCCATCGCCTCGGCATCCGCACGGGTCAGCTCGCCCGGTCCCAGCGCATAGGCCGCGACCAGCGAGCGATGGACGACGAGGTCGGCATAGCGCCGGATCGGCGAGGTGAAATGCGCGTACGAGCCGAGGCTCAGTCCGAAATGCCCTTGGTTGGCGGGCGCGTAATAGGCCTGGGTCTGCGTGCGCAGCACCTGCTCCATCACCTGCGGACGGAAATCGGCGTCGCCGACGCGGGCGAGGACATGGTTGAACGTCGCCGGGCGGATCACCTGCCCCAGGGCGAAGGGCACGTCGAACGTCTCGAGATAGTCCTTGAGCGCGACCAGCTTCTCGCGGCTCGGCGGTTCGTGGACGCGGTACATCACCGGCGCCTTCTTCGCCTCCAGGGCCTTGGCGGCGGCGACGTTGGCGGCGATCATGTAATCCTCGATCAACCGGTGCGCATCGAGCCGCTCGCGCGGTGCGACCGACATGATCCGCCCCTGCTCGTCGAGCACGACGCGCCGTTCCGGCAGGTCGAGATCGAGCGGCTCGCGCGCGTCGCGTGCCTTGGCGAGCGCGCGCCAGCAGGCCCAGAGCGGCTTCAGGACGGTGTCGGTCAGCGGATGCGACAGCGTGCCGTCGATCGCCGCCTGCGCATCCTCATAGGCGAGGTTCGCCGCGATCCGCACCCGCGCACGGGTGAAGCGCCAGCTGTCGAGCGTGCCCGATTTGCCGATGCGCAGATGGCAGACCAGCGCGGCGCGATCCTCGCCCTCCTTCAGCGAGCATACCTCCGCGGACAGGATCTCGGGCAGCATCGGCACGACGCGGTCGGGGAAATAGACCGAATTGCCGCGGCGGCGCGCCTCGCGGTCGATCTCAGAGCCGGGGCGGACATAGAAGCTGACGTCGGCGATCGCGACCACCGCCTGCCACCCGCCGGCGTTGCCCGGATCGTCGTCGGGCGCCGCCCAGACCGCATCGTCGTGGTCGCGCGCGTCGGCGGGATCGATCGCGACGATCGGCAGGTGGGTCAGGTCCTCGCGCTCCTCGCCCAGCGGCAGCCGCGACACCCGCTCCGCCTCGTCCAGCGATTCACCTGAAAAGACGTCGGGGATGCCCAGCTTGTGGATCGCGATCAGCGAGAAGCTGCGCGGCGCGAACGGATCGCCCAGCCGCTGCACCACCCGCACGGAAAGCCGCGGCGGCCGCCCGGTGATCTCGGTCATCACCAGATCGCCCGCCTCCGCATCGCCGACGTCGGACACCGGGAATTCGCGCCGGTCCTTCTTCTCGACCCCGGTCAGCCAGAAACGGTCGCCGTCGCGCCGCAGCACGCCGAGCACCTGTTCGGAGGCCTTGGCCAGCACCTTCATCGGATGCGCGATCCAGCCCGCGCCCGCTTCCTCGGTCCGCGCGAGGATGCGCTCGCCGATCCCCAGCGCGCCGCGCTTGCGCTCGCGCACCCGCAGCCGCGGCGGCGGCGTTTCCGCCTCCCAATGCTCAGGCACCGCCCAGACGTTGCCGCCGTCGTCGACGTCGGCGATGCGCAGCACCGTCACCCTGGGCAGACCGCCCATCTTGTGAAAGGCGCGGCCGGGCGCCGAGTCGATCAGCCCCTCGTCCGCCATGTCCTTGAGCAGCGCTTTCAGCCCGATCTTCTCCTGCGCGGTCAGGCCGAACGCCTTGGCGATCTCCCGCTTGCCGGCGGGGACATCGGAATTGGCGATGAAGTCGAGGATCTGCGCCTGCGTCGGCAGGCCGGTTCTGGGTTTCTTTGGCACGGACGGGAGATAGGGACTGCGCGGGGCCGCGTCATGTGCGAACTTTGCGCGCGCGACGGCCAGCGGCTACAGGGCGGCATGTTCCGCGTCTGTGCGCTCTATCGCTTCACCCCCTTCGCCGACCCCGCCGCGCTGAAGCCGCCGCTGCTCGCCGCCTGCGAGGCCGCCGGGGTGCGCGGCACGCTGCTGCTCGCGCACGAGGGGATCAACGGCACGATCGCCGGGCCGGATGCGGGCATCGACGCGGTGCTCGCGCATATCCGCGCGCTGCCCGGCTGTACCGCGCTCGACGTCAAGGATTCGCGCGCCGCGACGATGCCCTTTCACCGGACCAAGGTGCGGGTGAAGCGCGAGATCGTGACGATGGGCGAACCCGCGATCGATCCGCTCGACGCGGGCCATTACGTCGAACCGGCGGACTGGAACGCGCTGATCGCCGATCCCGCGACGGTGCTGATCGACACGCGCAACGATTACGAGGTCGCGGTCGGCACGTTCGCGGGTGCGGTCGATCCCGACACGCGCAGCTTCCGCGAATTTCCCGCCTGGTTCCGCGACCATCGCGACGACCTGCTCGCCGGCCGCACCCGCGTCGCGATGTTCTGCACCGGCGGCATCCGCTGCGAAAAGGCGACCGCTTTCCTGAAAGCGGAGGGCGTCGACGACGTCTTCCACCTCAAGGGCGGCATCCTCAAATATCTGGAGGAGGTGCCGGCCGCGGACAGCGCATGGGCGGGCGAATGCTTCGTCTTCGACGAACGCGTCGCGGTCGGCCACGGCCTGACGCCGGGCACGCACGGCCTGTGCCGCGCGTGCCGGATGCCGGTGTCGGAGGCGGACCGCGGGTCGCCGCTCTACGAAGAGGGCGTCAGCTGCCCGCGCTGCCACGCTACGCGCGACGACGCCGACCGCGCGCGCTACGCGGAACGGCACCGACAGGCGCTGCTCGCAGAAGCGCGCGGCGAGGCGCATGTCGGGCGGCGCTACGGGGACGAGGGGTAGCTCGCCCGGCCCCAAACGTCCGTCGGGGTGAGGCTTACGCCGCTTCGCTGAATTGCAGGCTCGCCAGTCGCGCGTACAGGCCGCGGTGGCCGATCAGGCTGGCGTGCGTGCCCTCCTCGACGATGCGGCCCTGGTCCATGACGACGATCCGCCCGGCGGCGCGCACGGTGGCGAGGCGATGCGCGATGACCAGCGTCGTGCGGTTCTCCATCAGCCGTTCCAGCGCCTGCTGGACCAGCCGCTCGCTCTCCGCATCCAGCGCGCTGGTCGCCTCGTCGAGCAGCAGGATCGGCGCATCGCGCAGCAGCGCGCGTGCGATCGTCACCCGCTGGCGCTGGCCGCCCGACAGGCGCGCACCGCCCTCGCCCAGGTTGGTGTCGAGCCCCTGCGGCAGCGCGCGCAGGAAGTCGGCGGCATTGGCGGCCTCGGCGGCGGCCCACAGCTCGTCGTCGCTCGCCTCCCACTGGCCGTAGCGCAGATTGTCGCGGGCGGACGCGCCGAAGATCACCGTATCCTGCGGCACCATCGCGATCTGCGCGCGCACCGCGGCGGGATCGGCTTCGCGCAGGTCGACGCCGTCGAGCAGGACGCGGCCCGCGGCGGGGTCGTAGAAGCGCTCGGCGAGCTGGAACAGCGTCGACTTGCCCGCGCCCGACGGGCCGACGACCGCCACCGTCTCGCCGGTCCGCACCGCGAGCGAGAAGCCGTCGAGCGCCGCCACCTCCGGCCGGGTCGGATAGTGGAAGCGCACGGCGTCGAACGTCAGCGCGCCGCTGACCGGGACGGGCAGCGGGATCGGCGCGGCCGGGCGCGTGATCTCGGGCTGTTCGGCGAGCAGCTCGGCGAGGCGGCTGGCGGCACCGGCGCCGCGCAGCAGGTCGCCATAGACTTCGGTCAGCGCGCCGAACGCGCCCGCGACGATGCCGCCGGTCAATACGAAGGCGGCGATCGCGCCGCCGCTGATCCGCCCCGCGGCGACGTCGGTCGCGCCCTCCCACAGCACCAGCGTGATCGACCCGAAGATCAGGAAGATCATGATCGCGGTCATGAACGCCCGCAGCGCGATGCGCGTCTTGGCGGCGGCGAAGGTCGCGTCGACCGCGGTGTGGAAGCGCTGCGCCTCGCGCGGCTCCTGGCCGAACGCCTGGACGATCTTCATCGCGCCCAGCGTCTCGGTGACGAGCGAGCCGACGTCGGCGACGCGATCCTGCGAGGTGCGCGACAGGTTGCGGATGCGGCGGCCGAGGATCGTCACCGGCAAGATGATGAGCGGGATGCCGAGCAGCAGCATGCCCGCCAGCTTGGGCGACAGCGCGAACAGGTAGATCATGCCGCCCACCCCGGTGAAGGTGTTGCGCAGCGCGATGCTGACCGTGCTGCCGACGACGCTCTCGATCAGCGCGGTGTCCGACGTCAGCCGCGAGGCGATCTCCGACGGGCGGTTTTCCTCGAAGAAGCGCGGCGTCAGGCCCAGCAGGTGCGCCTGCACCCGCGTGCGGATATCGGCGACGACGCGCTCGCCCAGCCACGACACGAAATAGAAGCGGATCGCCGTCGCCACCGCCAGCACCGCGACGATCATCAGCAGGTAATGGAAGGAGGAGGCCACCGTCTCGCCACCGCCCGGCGCGAAGCCGCGGTCGATCACGCGCTTGAACCCGTAGGGGATCCCGATCGTCGCGGCGGAGGTGGTCGCGAGCGCGGCGAGCGCGATGGCGAGGTGCCGCGGATAGGCGAACACGCGCTCCACCACGAGGCGAAGGTCGCCGAGACGACGATTGCTGGGTACGGGAGGTTTGGCCATCGCCGATGCGCCTAGCAGGCGGGGGAGGCCGGCTCAACGCCAGGCGGGGACGGGGCAGGGGTCCTGTCGGCCGTCTCGGGCGTTCAGACCGATTGAACGGGCCGTGATTTGCGTTACGACCCTGGCAACCTGTCTGATGTAAAGATGCGAACCATGCTCTACGACGCCTATGAAATGCAGCGCTCCATGCTCGCCGGGGCGAGCGCGATGGCCACGTTCGGGGCCGACTGGATGCGCAATCCCGCCAACCCCTGGTCCTATGCCGGCGGCGGCCAGATCGTCAGTTCGGCGCTGGAGGTGTTCGCCCACGCCTCGGCGACGCGCGGCAAGCCCGCCTTCGGCCTGACCCACACGACGATCGACGGGCGCGAGGTCGCGGTGCACGAGGAGATCGTGCTCCAGAAGCCGTTCGGCCAGCTCAAGCGCTTCCGCCGCGACGGCGTCGAGGGCGGTCCGAAGCTGCTGATCGTCGCACCCATGTCGGGCCATTTCGCGACGCTGCTGCGCGGCACGGTCGAGCGCATGCTGCCGAGCGCGGACGTGTACATCACCGACTGGCGCGATGCGAAGCTGGTGCCGCTGTCGGACGGGCGTTTCGACCTCGACGATTACATCGATTATCTGATCGCATTCATGGAGGCGATCGGCCCCAACGAGGGGCAGGGCGGCGCGCACATGCTCGCGGTCTGCCAGCCGTCGGTGCCCTGCTATGCCGCGGTGGCGCTGATGAGCGCGGACCGGCACCCCTGCCGCCCGCGGACGCTGACGATGATGGGCGGCCCGGTCGACACGCGCGAGGCGCCGACCGCGGTCAACACGCTCGCGACCGAGCGGCCGCATGCGTGGTTCGAGCAGAATGTCGTGGTCAAGGTGCCGGCGATGTATCCGGGTGCGGGCCGCAAGGTCTATCCGGGCTTCCTGCAACTCGCCGGCTTCATGTCGATGAATCTCGGCAACCACATGATGTCGCATTGGGAGATGTTCAAACATCTCGTGCAGGGCGACGGCGAGAGCGCGGACGCGACCAAGGGCTTCTACGAGGAATATCGCTCGGTCTGCGACATGACCGCCGAATTCTATCTGCAGACCGTCGATCTGGTCTTCCAGACGCATGCGCTGCCCAGGGGGGAGATGATGCATCGCGGCCGCCGGGTCGATCCCGCCGCGATCACCGATGTTGCGATATTGGCGATCGAGGGCGAGCGGGACGATATCTCGGGCCTCGGCCAGACCCGGGCGGCGCTGACGCTCGCGGCGAACTTGCCCGACGACAAAAAGCGGTACCTGATGGCGGAAGGCGCCGGCCATTACGGCATCTTCAACGGCTCGAAGTGGCGCAACCACGTCGCGCCCGTGGTCGAGGAATGGATGGCGGCGAACGCCTGACACCAAAAGAGCGGCTCCCGACGGGGCCGCTCTTCTGCCTGCTATAAAGGGGCGGCGCGGACCGCCCCTTTTTCGTTTCAGGCGACCGAATCGACCACCGCGTGGCTGCTCGATTCGTCACCGCGGATGGTGCCGCCGAACAGCATCTTGACGCGGCCGGAGATCGAGATGTCGGTTTCCCACAGCTCGGCGCTGTCGATGTCGAAGCGCAGCAGCGCGAGATTGGGATCGTCCTTGCCGTTCGGAAACCAGGCATCGACCTGGTTATTCCACAGCTTGTCGATCTGGGCGCGGTCGTCGTCCCGGCTGACGGTGCCGGCGAGGCAGGCGAAGAAATCGTGCCCCTTGCCGACGAACTGCGCCATCGCGTCGCCGCCCTTGGCGATGCGATTGTCCTTGCCGGCGAAGAAGAACAGCGTGTTGGGCTGATCGTCGTCGATCTGCGCGGTCATCGGTTCGGAATGGCCGCCGTCGTGCAGGCCGATCATCACGAACGGGCTGGATTTCAGCGTGTCGAGAAATTTGGCGGCGATTTCCTGTGGGCTGTCGTGATCGGCCATGCATCGTCTCCTGTGCGGGTGTTGGCGGGAGAACGAGCGCGATGGGGGTTGGTTGCGCGATCGGGCCGCATCGGTCACGATCAACGACGGCGGCAATCCCGCCGTCACCACAAGGAGGATACCGCAATGACGGTGGCCGACTTGTGTCGGATCCTGGGCGTCATCATCGCCTTTGCGGCTCTGACCGTGAAGATCGTCGATAGTCGCAACAGGTAAGGCACACGGGCGGGGCTCGGGTAGCAGCTCGAGCCCCAAACGTTTTGGGCCCCGACCGTAGCAGCGGTCGAGGCCCACACAAGGAGGACACCAATGACAATGTCCGCCGTCTAAATATCCCCGAAAGGGGTGAAGTTCAAGTTCACAGCACCTCGAACAGGCCGGCCGCGCCCATGCCGCCGCCGATGCACATCGTGACGACGACGTACTTGGCGCCGCGCCGCTTGCCCTCGATCAGCGCGTGGCCGGTCATGCGGGCGCCGGACATGCCATAGGGGTGACCGATCGAGATCGCGCCGCCGTTGACGTTGAGCAGTTCGTCGGGGATGCCGAGCGTGTCGCGGCAATAGAGGACCTGGACCGCGAACGCCTCGTTCAGCTCCCACAGGCCGATGTCGTTCATCGTCAGGCCGTTCTTCTCGAGCAGCTTGGGGATCGCGAAGACCGGGCCGATGCCCATCTCGTCGGGCTTGGTGCCGGCGACCGCCATGCCGACGTAACGGCCGAGCGGGGTGAGGCCACGCGCCGACGCGACGCTTTCCTCCATCAGCACCGAGGCGGAGGCGCCGTCCGACAGCTGGCTGGCATTGCCCGCGGTGATGACGCCGTCCGGACCGACGACGGGCTGCAGCGCCTGCAGGCCCTCCAGCGTGGTATCGGCGCGATTGCCCTCGTCCTTCGACAGGGTGACGTCCTTGGTGCTGACCTCCTTGGTCACCTTGTCGACGATGTTCATCGTCGCCGCCATCGGCACGATCTCGTCGTCGAACTTGCCCGCCGCCTGTGCCGCGGCGGTGCGCTGCTGCGACTGGAGGCCATAGGCGTCCTGCACGTCGCGACCGATGCCGTAGCGCTTCGCCACCGTCTCGGCGGTCTGGAGCATCGGCATGTAGATGTCGTTGTGCATCGCGATCAGCTGCTTGTCGGGGGCGACGCGCATCTGCGGGGTCTGGACCATGCTGATGCTCTCGACGCCGCCGCCGATCGCGATGTCCATGCCGTCGACGATGATCTGCTTGGCCGCGGTCGCGATCGCCATCAGGCCGCTGGCGCACTGGCGATCGAGCGACATGCCCGATACCGAGGTCGGCAGGCCTGCCCGCAGCGCCGCCTGGCGCGCGATGTTGCCGGCCTGATGCCCCTGCTGCAGCGCCGCGCCGAAGACGACGTCCTCGACCTCCGCCCCCTCGATTCCGGCGCGCTTGACGGCATGTTCGATGGCATGGCCGCCGAGCGCCTGCGGCGTCGTGTTGTTGAAGGCGCCGCGATAGGCGCGGCCGATCGGGGTGCGGGCGGTGGAGACGATGACGGCGGAGCGCATGGTGATTTCTCTCGGCTGATGATGGAACGGTTAGACGAAGATCTGGCTGATCCATTCGGCGATCATCGCGGGCTTCGGCTGCCCTTCGATCTCGACGGTGAATTCATTGGTCTGCTGGAACTGGCCGGGGCGCTTCTCGTCGAATTCGAGCAGTTTGAAGCGTCCGCGCACTTTGCTGCCGGAGCGGACGGGCGTGAGGAAGCGGACTTTGTTGCCGCCGTAATTGACGCCCATCTTCACGCCGTCGAGACGGGGCGCGTCCGGCACCTTCGACGCGAGCAGCGGCATCAGCGACAGGGTGAGGAAGCCGTGCGCGATCGTGCCGCCGAACGGTGTCTGCGCGGCCGCGACGGGATCGAGATGGATGAACTGGTGATCGCCGGTCGCCTCGGCGAACAGGTCGATCATCGCCTGCGTCACCTCGACCCAGTCGGATACGGTCTCGGTGCCGATCCTGGCCTTCATCTCGTCGAGGGTGATCGTCGCCACGCGTTTCTCTCCTTGGCCTCTGGTCCCGGCTTTTGGCGCCTGCCGTTTGGCGCTAGACGCGGGCCATTCTGTAGGCGCGGGAGGGTGTTCCTCGCAAGCCTCGACCGACCGAAAGCTTGAACATGTCCTCTGCCGTAACGTCTGCCGCCCGTAAATCCATGGCGCAACTGTATCGCGCCAGCGAACCCGATGTTCTAAAATTGCTGCTGGACCGCGCATCCACGTCGCCCGACTCGCGTCAGCGGATCATGGGCCATGCGTCAGGACTGCTGGCGGACCTGCGCGCCGCGCAGAACCGCGGCTGGGTGAACCAGTTCCTGCAGGAATATCGGCTCAATTCGTCGGAGGGCGTCGCGCTGCTCAGCCTCGCCGAGGCGTTCCTGCGTGTGCCCGACCCGGAGACGGCGGACCTGCTGATCGCCGACAAACTCGGCGATGCCGACTGGCACGCGCATGCCGGGCGGTCGAACAGCAAGCTGGTCAACAGCGCGACCTGGGGCCTCGTCGTCGGTCGCGTGCTGGTCGGGGAGGGGCCGTCGGGGCCGCTGCGCCGCCTCATCAGCCGCGCGGGCGAGCCGTTCGTGCGGCAGGCGGTGGGCGCGGCGATGAAGATGATGGGCGAGATCTTCGTGATGGGCCGCACCATCGACGAGGCGATGCGGCGGATGAAGCGCGGTGAGAACAAGGGCTTCACCGCCAGTTTCGACATGCTGGGAGAGGCGGCGCGGACGTTCGACGACGCGGGGCGCTATTTCCAGGCCTATGTCGGCGCGATCGACGCGGTCGGCAGCGATCCCGCCGCGGGGCATTCGGTGTCGGTCAAGCTGTCGGCGCTGCACCCGCGCTACGAGGTGGCGCGGTGGAGCGAATGCGTGCCGGCGCTGACCGAGATGCTGGAGGCGCTGGCGGTACAGGCGGCGGCGAAGAACATCGCGCTGACCGTCGATGCGGAGGAATCCGAGCGGCTGGAGATGAGCCTCGACATCATCGGCGCGGTCGCGGCGCTGCCGTCGCTGAAGGGCTGGGACGGGTTCGGCATGGCGGTGCAGGCCTATGGCAAGCGCGCGCGGCCGGTGGTCGCCTGGGCGAACGGGCTGGACCGGGTGATGAACGTCCGGCTGGTCAAGGGCGCCTATTGGGACAGCGAGATCAAGCGGACACAGGTCGAGGGGCTGGGCGATTACCCGCTGTTCACGCGCAAGGCGGCGACCGATGTCTCCTATCTGGCGGTGGCGAAGGACATGCTGGCGGCCGAGAATATCCGCCCGGCCTTCGCCAGCCACAATGCGTTGACGGTCGCGACGATCCTGGAATGGGCGGGCAACAGCCGCGATTTCGAATTCCAGCGGCTGCACGGCATGGGCGACGGCCTGTACGAGCGGCTGGTGCGCGAGAACGGCTATCATTGCCGCATCTATGCGCCGGTCGGCGGGCATCGCGACCTGCTCGCCTATCTGGTGCGGCGCCTGCTGGAGAATGGCGCCAATTCGAGCTTCGTCCACCAGTTGGCGGATGCGCGGCTGAGCGAGGACGAGATCCTCGCGGACCCGGTGGCGAAGATCGCCGCGGTCGGCGGCACGCGGCATCCGAGCATTCCGTTGCCCAGGGACCTGTTCGCGCCGGGGCATCGCAATTCGAGCGGGCTCGACCTGAGCGATGTCGCGACGCTGGAGGCCGCGGTGGCGGCGGTGAAGGCGCCGCTCGGTCAGGCTGATCCTGCTGCGGCCGAGATCGAGGGCGGGGAGGCGCGCGTGTCCGCCGCTGTCACCCGCGCGCACGCCGCCTTTCCCGCATGGTCCGCCACGCCGGTGGACGAGCGTGCCGCCTGCCTCGAACGGCTCGCCGACCTGCTGGAGGAGAATCGCGACCGGCTGATGGCGATCTGCGTGCAGGAGGCGTTCAAGACGATCCCCGATGCCATCGGCGAGGTGCGCGAGGCGGCCGACTTCTGCCGCTATTATGCGGGCGAGGCGCGGGCGCGGTTGCGGCCGGTCGAGCTGCCCGGGCCGACCGGCGAGCGCAACATGCTGCATATCGAGGGTCGCGGCGTGTGGGCGACGATCGCCCCGTGGAATTTCCCGCTGGCGATCTTCCTCGGCCAGACGGTCGCGGCGCTGGTCGCGGGCAATTGCGTCGTCGCCAAGCCGGCGCCGCAGACGCCGGAGATCGCGCGCTTCGCGGTCGCGCTGGCGCATCGCGCGGGCGTGCCGGCGGATGCCTTGGTGCTGGTGACCGGCGGGCCGGAGGTCGGCGCGGCGCTGACCGGCGACGTGCGGGTGGCGGGCGTCGCCTTCACCGGATCGACCGCGACCGCCAAGCGGATCGCACGGACGCTGGTGGCGGACGACGATCGTCCGATCGTGCCGCTGATCGCGGAGACGGGCGGGATCAACGCGATGATCGTCGATTCGACCGCGCTCCCCGAACAGGTCGTGGCGGACGTCATCACCTCCTCGTTCCGCTCGGCTGGGCAGCGCTGTTCGGCGCTGCGGCTGCTGCTGGTGCAGGAGGATGTCGCCGACACCGTCATCCACATGCTGACCGGTGCGATGGAGACGCTGCGCCTCGGCGATCCGGCCGATCCGTCGACCGACGTGGGACCCGTGATCGACCAGGCATCATACGACAAGCTGATGGCCTATAGGACAACCGTCACGGACCGGACGCTCAAGACGCTCGACGCCCCGGCGAACGGGCTGTTCGTGCCGCCGACGCTGGTCAAGCTCGATGCCATCGAGCAGCTGGATCGCGAATGGTTCGGCCCGATCCTGCACGTCGCGACCTGGGAAGCGGGCAAGCTTGCCGAGACGATCGCCCGGGTCAACGCCAAGGGCTATGGCCTGACCATGGGCCTGCACAGCCGCATCGCGCGCGCGGCCGAGGTGACCGAAGCGGCGGCGGCGGTCGGCAACCTCTACATCAACCGCTCGATGATCGGCGCCGTGGTCGGATCGCAGCCGTTCGGCGGCGAGGGACTGTCGGGCACCGGCCCCAAGGCGGGCGGCCCGCATTACCTCTACCGCTTCTGCGCGGAACGCGCCGTGTCGGTCGACACGACCTCCGCCGGCGGCAATGCGACCCTGCTGAGCCTCGACGAAGGCGGGATCTAGGCGGGTCGGGCGGCCATGCCGTCGGTAAGCGGATGGTCACCGTAGCGCTGCTGACTTGTGCATGTCATCGTATGGGTGGAAGACTGGCGGCATGGACGGCGAAGCGGGGGAAGCATGACGGTCTTGCAGGGGTTTGCCTTGGCAGCTCTGGTATCGCAACAGGCGGTGCCGCCCGTGCTGCCCCAGCCGTCGTCCGCGGTCGCAAGCCAGCAACGCATTGCGCAAGCCGCCAAAATCGGTGGGCTGCTACATCTGTACGATCGTGCGGCTTGGGTGAGTTCGGATGCCCTGGCGGCCAAGGTGGCCAAGGATCAGCTCATCGGAATCGGTGGTTATGTTGTCGAACCGATCGACGGGCAGGGGCTTCGAGTAACCTATTTCCGCGGTAAGGGCGCCGATGCGCGTGCCTTTTTCCACGCGGACGTTCGAAACGGCAAGGTTGTCGACAGTGATCTGGCGGTGACGCCAATACCGCTGACGCCGGTGCAGTCTTTGTTAGCGAAAGCCCGCGAGAATGCGGCTGCAGCAGCCGTAAGGCTGGGTTACAAACCCTGTACCGCTGCTCCGTTCAATACGGTCGTTCTGCCGTCACCTAACGGCGGCCCGATCATCGTCTACTTACTGTCGGCGCAACTGGATTTGAAATCCTACCCGATGGGCGGAAACTATCGCGTGATCGTCGGCACTGACGGCGGAATAGTGGCGAACCGGCCCTATAGCGTTGCCTGCGTCAACGTCCGAATTCCCAATCTTCCCCCGGGGGCTAAACCGGTTGGCGTCATCGTCAATCACCTGCTCGACCCCGTACCCACCGAAATCCACGTGTTCGCATCTTATAACCTCCGCATGCCCGTGTTCGTCGAAACACCGGATCGGCAGATCTGGAAGGTCGCAGGCCAGACGATCACACCAGCGGACGTCAAGCGATGACGCACGGCCGATCGCGCTACGCCGATGCCGTTCGCCCCTCCACCGGCACGGCGTACGGCATCACCAGCGTGCCGTCGGGCGCGGCGGTGTAGGTGGTCTGCGTCGGATAGGGGATGACGATCCCTTCGGCGGCGAAGCGGGTCATGATGCCCACCATGATGCGGTCGCGCATCGGGTGGGCGGTGGCCCAGTCGTCGCCGGGGATGTCGAACTGGAGCGCGAAGTCGAGGCTGGAGGCGCCGAACGTCTCGAATCCGCTGCGCGCGACCTTGCCGCCCTCCGCCTCGACGATCTCCCTGAGCAGCGCGGGGATGCGGGCGAGCGTGTCGGGCGGGGTTTCGTAGGCGGCGCCGATCGTGAAGCTGATGCGGATATGGTCGCGGACGCTGGTGTTCTGGATTTCCTTGTCGAGCAGCTGCTTGTTGCTGATGACGCGCAGCTCGCCGGTGAAGGCGCGGATGCGGGTGCTCTTGAGGCCGATCGATTCGATGACGCCGCTGGTGGTGCCGTAGCTGATCTTGTCGCCGCGGCGGAACGGGCGGTCGAAGATGATCGCGAGCGCGGCGAACAGGTCGCCGAAAATGCCCTGCGCCGCCAGACCGATCGCGATGCCGCCGACGCCCAAGCCGGCGATGAGGCCGTTGACGTTGACCCCCAGATTGTCGAGCACGACGACGAGCGCGATCGCGAAGAGCGCGACGGTGACGAGCAGGCGGATGAGGCCCATCGCCGAGAGCAGCGCCTCGCCGCTGTAATGTTCGCTGCTGGTGCGGTGCTCGATCGCGCCGAGGATCAGCTCGCGCGCCCAGATCGCCGCCTGGAACACCGAGGCGACCGTCCACAGGAAGTCGACCGTGGTCGACACCTGGCTGGGCGCGCCGGCGTAACCGACGACCAGTTTCGCGGCGAGCATGACGATGAAGAAGTTGCTGGTGCGGGTGATCGCCCGGCCGACGATCGTCCCCCAGCCGCGCCGGGCGAGATCGCCCGCGCCGAGCGGCGTGTCGCACAGCCGGTTGCCGAGCCGGCGCAGGCCGTGCAGCGCGATGACGATGACCGCGCCGACCGCGAAGGCGATCAGGATCTGCAGCCAGTGCGTGTGCAGCCACAGCTCGCTGGCGACGTAGAGGTCGGACACCTGGTCCTGGACGTTGTCGGCATCGAAGATCGACGCCCGGGCGGCGGTGGTAGTGCTGTTGGCCATGGATACCCTTGTCAGGCGGCTGCCTTCATATCCGGCAGGGTCGCGGGCGTTCCGGCTTCGAGGAACGCGATGAGGCCGCGTTCGGCGCGGCTGAGATAGCGGGCGGAGCGCGGCAGGCGCAACGCCTTGCGGAAGGTGCTCTGCCCCTTTTTCACGAGCGCGATGAGCGCGGGGTGAACGTAGCTTTTGCGCGCGATCGCGGGGGTGTTGCCGAGCCGGGCGACGACCGGCTCGAGCATCGCCTTGAGGCTGAGGTCCGCCTCCGCACTCGCCAGCGCCTCGAACGCGGTGACGCTGGCGCCCCAGGTGCGGAAATGCTTGGCGGTGAAATCGCTGCCGGTGGTGCGCCGGATATAGTCGTTGACGTCGGACGAGGTGACCGGATGCGCGTCGCCGTCCGCGTCGACCCAGGCGAACAGATGCTGTTCGTCCAGGTCCTGCATCTTGCGGACCGTCGCGGCGAGCCGCTTGTCGGTGATCTTCATGTCCCGCTCCTTGCCGGATTTGCCCCGGTAGCGGAGCCGGAGCGTGTCGCCGCGGACGACGCCATGGTCCTTGCGCAACGTGGTCGCGCCGTAACTGTCGTTCGCCTCGGTGTAAGCTTCGTTGCCGACGCGGATGTGGCCGATGTCGAGCAGGCGGATGATCGCGGCGATCGCGCGATCCTTGGGCAGGCCGCGGGTGGCGAGATCCTCGTCCACCTGCTTGCGGATCTTCGGCAGGCAATGGCCGAAATCGGCGCATTTCTCGTATTTCGCCGCCTCCTGCGCCTCGCGGAAGCCGGTGTGGTAGCGATATTGCTTGCGGCCCTTCTCGTCCCATCCGATCGCCTGGATATGGCCGTTGGGCCGCGGGCAGAACCACGCGTCGCGATAGGCGGGGGGCAGGCCGATCGCATTCAGGCGGTCGATTGCGTCGCGGTCGGTGATGCGGTCCCCGTCGGGTGTGTAATAGGCCCAGCCGTTGCGGACCTTGCGGCGGGTGATGCCCGGTCTCGAATCGTCGCAATAGGTAATCCGCATTGCCACCCGGCGCATCCTTTCAGCAGTTTATCCGAAATGCGCAGGACCGATGGTGTGTTCCGGGAACGGGCGGGTCGATGCGGGGGTTAAGGCCCGGCATTCCCCAATCACAGGAGTTACCCGTCATGGCCGACCTCGCCCAAGCCCGCGTGCTGATGATCGCGACCGACGGTTTCGAGCAGGACGAATTGTTCAAGCCGCGGCAGGCGCTGATCGACGCGGGCGCGACGGTGACGCTGGCGTCGATCGCGACCGATCCGATCCAGGGCGTCGTCAACGACAGCGAAAAGGGCGAGAGCGTCACGCCCGAGCTGACGCTGGAGGACGTCGACACCGACGATTACGATGCGCTGGTGCTGCCGGGCGGCGTCGGCAACCCCGACAAGATGCGGCTGGACGAACGGGCGATCGAGATCGTCACCGAATTCATGGAGGACGACAAGATCGTCGCCGCGATCTGCCACGCGCCGTGGCTGCTGGTCGAGGCCGACGTGGTCGACGGACGGCGCGTGACGAGCTGGCCGTCGGTCCGCACCGATCTGGAGAATGCCGGCGCGGACGTGGTGGACGAGGCGGTCGTGGTCGACGGCAACCTCATCACCAGCCGCAAGCCCGACGATATTCCCGCCTTCAACGCGGCGATCATCGCGGCGCTGGAAGAGGAACTGGCCGAAGAGACCGAGGACGCCTGAGCCCCAGGTGCTAGGCTTTAGCCGGCCGGTACGAACCGGCGGCGGATCGACAGCACGTTGATCCGCCGCTGCGCCGGGCGCTCGACCAGATGGTAGAGCGCGACGGAGGCGGCGAGGACCAGCGCCAGATAGCCGGCGATCAGCCATGGCGGGAGCGTTGCGGCGGCGAGGGGGAGCCGGAACGCCTTCCACAGCAGGAAATGCGACAGATAGGTCGCGTAGCTGATCTCTCCCAGATAATGGATCGCGCGTCCTTCCAGCGGATGGCCGGGCCAGCCCGCGGTGCGGGCGAGCGTCAGCAGCAGGCATGAGAAAGTGGCAGGCGCGGCGAGCGTTTCGGGCGCGCCGAGCGCCCATGCGGCGACGGTCGCCACCGTCGCGAGCACCGGGATCGCGATGCTGCCGCGCCCCTCTGTTCGCAGGAACAGCGCGGCGAGGATCGTGCCGGTCGCGAATTCGCACAGGCAGCGGATCAGGCCGAAGCGGGGAATGTCCGTGCCGAGCGAGGGTGCGCCCTGCATCGCGGCATGCAGCGCGAGCAGGATCGCGGCGGCGATGCCGGTCAGCGCGAGCGTCGGCAGGCGGCGCCAGTCCACCGCCATGACCAGCAGCGGGAACAGCAGATAGGCGGCGAGTTCGCAGCTGATCGACCAGGATGGATCGTTCCAGCGCAGCGCGTCGGTAAGCCCCCAATTGTGGACCAGCAGCAGGTGCAGCGGCAGCTCCGCCAGCGGAAACGCAGGGTCGTCGCGGCCGGTGGCGCGCAACAGCAGTGCGAGCGCGAGGCCGAAGGCGAGCATCACCGCATGCAGCGGCCAGATGCGGGCGATGCGCCGTTGCAGGAAGCGCCACGGCGCACCGGGCGCGCGCAGGCGATCGTGCCACGTCAGCCAGATGACGAAGCCGGACAGCAGGAAGAAGAAATCGACCGCGAGATAGCCCCGGGCGAGCAGCGCCTCGACGCCGGTGGGCAGGCCGGCGATCGCGCCGCGGATATGGTAGAGGACGACCAGCCATGCCGCGATGCCGCGGACGCTGGTGAGGGCGCGAAGCTCGCCGGTCACGCCGCGAGCGCCGCTGCGGGCCTCGGCTTGCGCATCGGCAGCTTCTCTGTCTCCGCGCGGCGACGGGCGAGATAGGAATCGAGCCCGATCTGCGCGCCGATCAGCATGTAGACGAACGGCTGGAAGGCGATGGCGATGAACGCCGCGCCGAGCAGGTAGACCAGATGCGCCGTCTGCAACGCCGCGGCCAGGGGGCCGGCCCAGCCGAATTCACCCTCCGCATCGCGGTAGCGGCGGCGCAGCACCTCCATGCGGAACAGGCCGATCAGGCTGATCGCGAGCCACAGCGCGAGGCCTAGATAGCCCTGTTCGCCGAGCATCTCGAAATAGGCGCTGTGATAGCCGCGCGCCTTGTCGGTCACCGCCTGATCGGCGACCGCGGGGGCGGGGCCGGCGCCGTCGGTCCGCTTGATCTCATAGCGGATGCGGTTGCCGCGATACGCCTCGAACCCGCCACCGAAGGGATGCGCCCGGGCATAGTCGATCGTCCATTGCCAGACGGCGAGCCGGGTCGAGGCGGATTCGTCGGCATCGTGGCTCTTGATCGTGCTCATCCGGTCGGTAAAGCTCGCCGGCAGGAAGGGGATGCTGGTCACCGCCACCGCGCCGATCATCGTCAGATAGAGCAGCTTGCGCTTCGCGTTGCGCAGCGACAGCAGCGCGACGAGGACGATGCAGAGCAGGCCGGTGCGGGTCGAGGTGCCGACCGGGATCAGCAGGCAGGCGAAGATCAGGCACAGGCAGAAGCCCTTCACCTTCCAGTCCGGGCGAAAGATCGTGCCGTGGCGCATGAACCAGGCGATCAGCGGCACGATCGCGATCGCGACGGTGGAGATGGTGCTGCCTTCGTACAGGCCCGAATTGTTGTTCACCATCAGGTCGAGCTGGCCATAGCCGCCGCCGCCCGCCGCGGTCTTGATGCCGCCGACGATGATGATCGACGCGGCGGACAGGATCATGAACAGCAGCAGCGCCTCGATCCGCAGGCGCGTGCGCAGCGTCAGCGGCAGGAAGGCGGCGAAGGCGAGGCATTTCCACACCCAGTCCCATTTGTCCTTCGCGTCGAGCGGGAAGTCGGCACCCGTCGTGGTCGCCCAGCAATAGAGGAGGAGGACGACGATCAGGCCCTGGCGGGGGGTGAAGCGGCTGTCCGACTTGTCGTCCATCAGCAGCCAGCCGCCGACCGCCAGCGCGACCGCGATCAGCGAGATCGGCACGGTGTTGAGCAGGATGTAGGTCAGCCGCTGCGGCGAGACGATGTCGATATAGACATAGGCGAGCACGAGGATGAACGGCCGGCGCAGCCCCATCCCGAAGATCGCGGCGAGGAAGGCGACGAAGACGAGGTCACGCACCGGGCGGCGGGTCCTGCGGCCGCGTCCGTGCACGCCAGTGGCGTGGCGGCGGCGCTTCGGAATCGAGATCGGGGCGCCGGAGCAGCAGCCACGCGGCGAGCAGCATCAGCCCGTGGGTGAGGCCCAGCGACAGATTGTCGATCATGGTGTCGCCGCTCCTTTCCCGCGCCGCCATAGGCGGGGAGGGGTTGATGCGGCGTTAAGTGACGGGGTGGCGCCCCGCCGCGGTCATTTGCGCCGGCACGGGAAGGCGGCGCGCAGCGCGTCGCGGACGACGAAGGCGGGGGCGCCGGTCGCCTTGTTCCCGCGCTTGCGCAGATATTTGCGCACGCCCGCGACCATGTCGTTGGTCGAGAGGCGGGTGGCCGTGGGGCAGATCTGGCGCGTCTGCGACAGCGTGTCGAAGGCGCCGACGATATAGCCGGAGCAGAAATTGGGCGTGGGATCGTCGTCCTTGCCGCGGCATTGCTCGACCAGCTGCGGCGTGGTCAGCGAACTCACCACCACCGGTCGGTCCGCCGCGGCGAGCAAGGCGAGCAACAACGGCATCATCGCGGGGGAATCCTTTTCGGGCGACCTTAGCCGCTGGCGGCGGTGAGATAGGGCAGCAGGCGGACGCGCGGGAAGACGTCGTCGAGCGGCCGCGTGTCGGGCAGGACGTAGACGATGCCACCCTTCCGCCGGAACAGCGGACTCAGCGTGGCGGTGTAGAAGCGCGTGGCGACGTTGATGCAGCCGAAGGTGATGCGATTGTCGTCGGGCGAGGGCGACAGCAGCCGCGCGACCCGGCGTTCCTTCGGATGGGTGGTGATGACCGCGTGCAGCGCGACCGAATTGGCATAATCGACCCAGAGCACGCGCTGGCGGCCGAAGGCACGGCCGAATCTGGCGACGAAGCGGCCTGCGGGTGTCGTCCGCTCCGCCGGTCCGATCTCCGACAGGTCCTTGGCGCCGACGCCCGGGGACGAATCGTCGCCGACGCCGACGCCGAGCAGGATCGGGACCTCCCCGCGCAGCGCGCCGGTCGCATCGAACAGGAACAGCGTCGCGGTCTGCTTGTCGACGACCGCATAGGGCAGGCCGGCATTGTCCTGCGCCGCGGCGATCCAGGCGATCATGCGGCTGGCGGCTTCCGATCGCGGCATCACCGGCGGCACCGGCGGTGGCGCGTCGGCGACCTTGGCGGCCGGCTTGCGCGTGCGCGGCGCCGCCGATGCCGCGGGCGGCACGAGCAGCGCAAGCGCGAATGCGGCGTGGCAGGCGATGCGGAACGGCTCCGCGAACATGATTGTCCTGTTCAGCGGAGCCGTCCGTCCGTGCTGGTGTGCGATGCGGTCAGGCGATCAGCCGCGCGGCTTGCGCTGCCGCTGCTGCGCCTGTTGCTGCAACTGCTGCTCCAGCCCGTCGACGCGGCCGTTGATCTGGTCGATGCGCTGGCCGTTCTGCTGCGCCTGGCCGGCGGCGGCCTGGGCCTGGGCGAGTGCCTGTCCCGACGTGCCCTCGACGGTGCGCAGGCGCCCGTCCATGCCGTCGATCCGGGTGTTCACGGTCGCGATCTGATCGCGGACGAAGCCCTTGGTGGCGCAGCCGCCGAGGACGGTCGAGCCGGCGAGGATCATCGCGACAGCGGCATATCTGGGGAACGTGGAACGCATATACTTACCTCCGAAAACAGGTGCCGCGCAGTCAGCGCGGCGCCGGCGCGGCTGACAATCGATATAAGTCGAAACGTGTGCGTAACGCGGCGGAGGCGCCGGGTTCCGGCCGCCGGCGGCGCGGTTGACGGCCTATTAAGCGGCGGCGTGCGAAGGCATGCGGCATGCGCATCCTCCACGTCCTCGACCACGGACTGCCGCTGCAGAGCGGCTATACCTTCCGCACCCGCGCGATCCTGAAGGCGCAGGAACAGCGCGGCTGGCAGGTCGCGGCGGTGACCGGGCCGCGGCATCACGCGGATCGCGGCGACGCGGTCGAATCGATCGACGGGCTCACCTTCCACCGCACCCGCGCGACGCAGCGCGGCGGCGTGCTCGGCGAGCTTGCGGGCATCGCGGCATTCGCACGCCGAATCGACGCCGCAGTCGACTCATTCCGGCCGGACATCCTGCACGCGCATTCGCCGGTGCTCGATGCGCTGGCCGCGCTGCGGGTCGCGCGACGGCGCGGGCTGCCGCTGGTGTATGAGATCCGGGCGTTCTGGGAGGATGCGGCGGTCGGCAACGGCACGGGCCGCGAGGGATCGGCGAAATATCGCGCGACGCGGGCGCTGGAGGGCTGGGCGGTGCGGCGCGCCGATGCGGTGGCGGTGATCTGCGACGGGCTGCGCGGCGATCTGGTCGCGCGCGGGATGGCGGCGAATAAGATCGTGGTGTCGCCCAACGGCGTCGACCTGACGCTGTTCGGCGAACCGGTGGCGCGCGATGCCGAACTCGCGCGCGAGTTCGGGCTGGAGGATTGCGAGACGATCGGCTTCATCGGCAGCTTCTACGATTACGAGGGGCTCGACGATCTGATCGCGGCGATGCCGGCGCTGGTCGCGGCGCGACCCTGGGTGCGGCTGCTGCTGGTCGGTGGCGGGCCGATGGAGGCGGCGTTGCGAGCGCAGGCGGCGGCATCGCCGGTGGCGGACGCTATCCGCTTCGCCGGGCGCGTGCCGCATGCCGCGGTGGAGCGTTATTATGCGCTGGTCGACGTGCTCGCCTATCCGCGCAAGGCGATGCGGCTGACCGAGCTGGTCACGCCGTTGAAACCGCTGGAGGCGATGGCGCAGGGCAAGCTGGTCGCGGCATCGGACGTCGGCGGCCATCGCGAGCTGATCCGCGACGGCGAGACGGGGACGCTGTTCCGCGCCGACGATCCGGGGGCGATCGCGGCGGCGCTGGCGGGCCTGCTCGCCGATCGCAGCGGCTGGGAGGCGCGGCGCGCGCGGGGGCGGGCGTTCGTCGCGGCGGAGCGTAACTGGTCGTCAAACATTTGTCGTTACGAACCGATTTACCAGCGGCTGAAGGCAGCCGCGACAGTGGATGGATCATGGCAGCGTTCACCAGCCGGAATTTGACCCTTCCCCGGGCGCCCGCATGGATCGCACCGGGCGGCGCGATCGTGGCAGGGCTTGCCGCGGCGGCGCTGTTCGCACTGCTGCCGCAGACGCTGCTGGAGGATTGGGTATGGCAGAGCGGGCTGCCCGGGCTGACCGCGGTGGCGGAACCGCCGCTCGGCACCACGGCGCGGGCGGTGCTGGCGCTGGGGGCGGGGGCGCTGGCCGCGGCGGTAAGCTGGTCGGCGCTGTTCCTGCTGGTCGGTCCCGAGGGCGTGTTCGCGCCGTGGCCGGTCGCGCAGGAAGGCGTGCCGGTGCTGCGTCGTGCCGATGCGCATCCCGATGCGCCCGCACGCAAGCCTCTGTCCGCCGCCGATCTCGGCGTGCCGATGCCGCCCGCGCAGGACGATGCCGATTCGTCGCCGGTGCTGGTGGTGCAGGCGATCCCGGCCGACCTCGACACGCCGCTCGCCGCCTTCCACCCCGAGGCGCTGCCCGCGGTGCCGCGCGAGCCGGTGCGGCCGGTCGCGTCGCTGCGCCCGGTCGCGCTGGTCGAGGGTGAGCGGATCGCCAGCGTCGAGCTGCCACGCGCGCCGACCGAAGCGGCCGGCGCGCCCTCGATCGAATCGCTGCTGCGGCGGCTGGAGCAGAGCACGCGGCGGCCGCTGCGCGCCTGAACGGCCCAGCAACACTTTAGAATATCGGGTATCGTTTTCGGGCTTACCGCCCCATTCGCCGTCTGTTAGCCTTCGCAAAACAGAACGGAGAGGTTGATGGCGCATTCCGCCCCGCAAGGTCTGGCCGCGGACGAGCAACAGGCGTCGCGCTACGCCTGGTACGTGCTCGGCATCCTGTTCCTCGTCTACGTGCTTAATTTCATCGACCGGCAGGTGATCTCGATCCTGGCGGAGGACATCAAACGCGACCTCAACCTGAAGGACGAGGATCTCGGGTTCCTGTACGGCACCGCGTTCGGCGTCTTCTACGCCTTGTTCGGCATTCCGCTGGGGCGGCTGGCGGACAGCTGGCACCGGGTGCGTCTGATGACGGTGGGGCTGGCGCTATGGTCGTCGATGACCGCGCTGTCGGGCTTTTCGCGCACCGGCGGGCAGCTGGCGGCGGCGCGGATCGGCGTCGGGATCGGCGAGGCGACGGCGAGCCCGTCGGCCTATTCACTGATCTCCGACTATTTCCCCAAGCGGCTGCGCGCGACCGCGCTGTCGATCTATTCGGCCGGCCTGTACGTCGGTGGCGGCGTGTCGCTGTTCATCGGCGGACTGATCGTACAGGGCTGGAACAAGGCCTATCCGGGCGGCGGACCGATGGGGCTGGTCGGCTGGCAGGCGGCGTTCCTAGCGGTCGGCCTGCCGGGGTTGCTCGTCGCAGTCTGGATCGCGACGTTGCGCGAGCCGATCCGTGGGATGGTCGAGGGGCTGCCCGAGCCCGAAAAGCACCCCGCGCCGTTCCGCGCCTTCTTTCAGGAGCTGTTGACGATCATCCCGCCGCTGACGCTGATCGGCGCGGCGCGGGGCGGCACGCGGGCGCTGCTGATAAACCTGACCGGTCTGGCCGCGGTCGTCGCGGTGGTGACGCTGCTGATCGGACTGGGCGAGCCGAAGCCGCAATGGTTCGCGGTCGGCATCGGCGTCTATGCGGTCTTTTCCTGGGCCTGTGCGCTGAAGCGGCGCGATCCCGCCACCTTTGCGCTGATCGTCGGCACGCCGGCGTTCCTATGCACGGTGGTCGCCTATGGCCTCAATTCCTTCCTGAGCTATGCAGCGAGCTTCTGGGGCGCGCCCTATGTACTGCGCGAACTGGGCGAGACGCCGGCGCGCGCCGGACTGCTGTTGGGCAGCAGCGGTGCGCTGGCGGGGTTCCTGGGGCTGACGATCGGCGGCGTCGTCGCCGACCGGTTGCGGCGGACCGATCCGGCGGGGCGGCTGATCGTCGTGATCTTCGGCGCGACGGTGCCAGTGCCGTTCCTGATCGGCGCGTTCACCGCGAGTAGCGTCTGGGTATTCTATCCTTGCCTGTTCCTGTCGGGCCTGACCGCGAGCGGCGCGCTGGGATCGGCGGCGGCGACGACACAGGACCTTGTGCTGCCGCGGATGCGCGGCACGGCGACCGCCACCTTCTTCATCGGCACGACGCTGATGGGGCTGGCGATGGGGCCGTATCTGGCGGGGCGAATCTCGACGCTGTCGGGCAGCCTGTCGGTCGGCATGCTGTCGTTGCTGGCGGTGATGCCGATCACGCTGGGCTGCGCGATCGCGGCCTACAAGCTGGTGCCGAAGGCGGAGGCGTCGCGCGAGGCGCGGGCGCGTGCCGCGGGCGAGGTGATCTGAGGGAATGCCCGTGCTCCCGCCCGCCGCGGGAGCACGGGCGGGTGATCAGGCGGGGGCAAACACGCCGCAGGCGATGCGGCCGCCGCTGTTACCGGCGGGGTCGGACATCAGGTCGTCGGGACCGGCATGGACGACGATCGCAGCGCCGTCGGCATCGAGCAGTCCGGCCATGGTCGCGCCCGGGACGGTGGCGCCCAGCGTGCCGCGGCCGTCGGAGCCGATCGTCAGGTTGGGCAGGTCGCCCTCATGCGGGCCCTGCGGGTTCATGCTGCCGTGTTTCATCGTCGTCGGGTTCCAGTGGCCACCCGCGGTGGTGAAGTCGGGGCGGTCGCAGCGCCCGGTGGTGTGGATGTGCGCGCCGTGGATGCCGGCGGGCAGGCCCTTGACGTCGAGCGTGTAGCGGATGCCGCCGGCGACCTCGGTCGCGGTGGCGCGGCCGACGTCCTGACCGGTGCCGGTCCTTAGCGACGCGGTCGCACGCGCGCCGCCGGCGGTGGGCGAACCGACCGCCACCTCCTCCGTTTTGGTACAGGCGGCGAGTGCCAGCGTGGACAGGCCGGCGAGGACGAGGATGGCGCGCATGATTCTTCTCCCTGAAGTGCGTTACGAACCCGGCACTGGCGCCGCCGGTTCCAGCGGCCAGCGGGCCACCGGTTCATAGGCGGCGCCCGACCGGCCGAGGTGGCTGTGATAGAGCAGGATATGCGACATCGGGAAGGCGGCGCTGGCGAGGCCGGCGTGGACCGCGAGCCAGCCCTCGATCTCGCGTGCCATGCCGGCGCCGCGCGACAGGCGGGCGAGAGTGATGTGCGGCAGATAGGCCCGGCGTTCGGGCGGCAGGCCGGCGCGGATACAGGCCTGGTCGACCTTGCGCGCGAGGTGGCGGAGGGCGTCGTGCGGTGCGAGGCCGGCCCAGAGCGTGTCGGTCCGCCCCTTGCGTTCGAAGCGGCCGACGCCGGCGATGCGCACCGTCGGCGCCTCGGTACGTATGGCTGCGAGCGCGGCGGCGACATCCTCGGCCTGCGGGCGATCGACCTCGCCGATGAAGCGCAGGGTGCAGTGCAATTGCGCGTCGTCCTGCCAGCGGGCGGCCGGGACGCCGCCCATCGCCGCGATCAGCTGCTGCCGGATAAGGCGGTGGACGCAGGGCGACGAACAGGCGCATGGCGGGCGGATCATCCTTGTGTAATGTTCTGTTGCCACGGAACGGAAGCCCGCCCGGTTTCGCTTGAAAACCGACGGGCGCAAGCCGATATTTCGAGGAACCGACATCAGGTCGGCAAAGGAGTTCTGGATACCATGGCTAACTGGTCTGACCCCCGGCCGGGCGCCGCGCCGTTCGGGGCCGCGCGCACCGATACAGCGCGCAGCGGCGCATACGACGCGGGTCTGCGCTCGTACATGCTGTCGGTCTACAATTACATGGGCTCGGGCGTGCTGCTCACCGGCATCGTCGCGTTGCTGTTCGCCTGGGGCGGCGCCTCGTCGCCGGCGGCACAGGTGTTCATGGGCGGCGGCATCCTGCGCTACGTGCTGATGTTCGCGCCGCTCGGCATCGTGTTCGCGATGAGCTTCGGCCAGGGCCGGATGAAAACGTCGACGCTGCAGCTGCTGTTCTGGGCGTTCGCCGTCCTGATGGGCCTGTCGCTGTCGACCATCTTCCTCGTCTACAGCGGCAATTCGATCGCGGGTGCGTTCTTCGCCACCGCGGCGGGCTTCGCCGGCCTCAGCCTGTACGGCTATACGACGAAGAAGGACCTGTCGGCGTTCGGCACGTTCCTCATCATCGGCCTCGTCGGGCTGATCGTCGCGAGCCTCATCAACCTGTTCCTCCAGTCGGGCGTGATGCAGCTGGTCATCAGCGCGGTCGGTGTGCTGATCTTCGCGGGCCTCACCGCCTATGATACGCAGCGTACCAAGAGCCTGTATTTCGAGGTGGCGGGGACGGACATGGTCGGCAAGGCCGTCATTATGTCGGCGCTGTCGCTCTATCTCGACTTCATCAACATGTTCCTTTTCGTCCTCCGTCTGTTCGGCGCATCGCGCGACTGACACCCGGAAACGGACGTCATGTGATGGAGAGCCCGGTGGCCGATGCCGCCGGGCTCTTTGTTTTTGCCCGTGTTTGCCGCCTGTTACCCCATCGCTCCTCTCCCCAAGGAATTGACGCTTATGCGGCTCTCGATCGCCGTTGATCTCGACTATGCCATCATCGGTCCGCCCGCCGACGTGCTGATGCAGATCGAGGTCGCGGCGATGCCCGATCAGCGGGTCGAGGCCGAGGCGCTGAACATCTGGAGCGACAATCCGATCGCGGCGGTGCGCGGTGAGGACGGCATTGGCCAGCGCTGCTGGATCCGCGCCGAAAACTGGTTGAAGGCCGAATATCGCGCCACCGTCGAGGTGGTGCGCGACGGCGTCGATCTGGCGGCGCTGGGGGCGACGCCGGCGCGGGCACTGGACGGGGCGCTGGTGCCGTATCTGCTGCCGAGCCGCTATTGCCAGTCGGACCGGCTGGAGGGCTTCGTCCGGCGCGAATTCGGCACCTTGCAGGGCGGGGCGCTGGCGGCGGCCCTGACCGACTGGGTGGCCGATGCGCTCGACTACCGCGCCAATACCAGCAGCGGCGAGACGACCGCGCTCGACACCTTCGCCAGCCGGGCAGGCGTGTGCCGCGACTATGCGCATCTGCTGGTCGCGCTGGCGCGCGCGGGCGAGATTCCGGCACGCTGCGTCGCCGCTTATGCGCCCGGGGTCGATCCGCCCGATTTCCACGCGGTGGCGGAGCTGTGGCTGGAAGGCGCGTGGCGGCTGGTCGATGCGACGCGGATGGCGACCGCAGAATCGATCGCGCGCGTCTGCGTCGGCCGCGATGCGACCGACATCGCGTTCATGACGGTGTTCGGCAACGCGCAGTTCGTCCGGCAGGAGGTGCGGGTCACCCAGCTATGATCGGCGGGGGCAGGAACGGAAACGATACAGCAATCGTTCTGCCCCTGTAATCACAGGAGGGTGTTACTATGACCGGTATCGACGAAATGGCGCTGGACAGCCTGTCGGTCGCGCCGACCGACGGCGATCAGGAGCGCGACCCGCGCCAGGACGCCGGCCAGGACAAGTCGATCAACAAGCGTCTGGAAAAGAACCCGGAAAGTTCGGACGCGCGGCTCGATGCGGGACTCGACGAATCGATGGACGCCAGCGATCCGCCGTCGTCGACGCAGCCCGTGCACAATCACGGGCCGGCGCCGTCATCCGGATATGACGAGGAGGCTGAGCGCGCACGCCAGAAGTAGGGTCCGGATGGACGACGACAGGCGGCGGTCCATTCGCGGGGGCCGCCGTCGTCGTGTGCGGGCATGGCACATGTTGCGTAACTGTCTCACTCGGCGACGTTTGCGACCGGATCCGTTCGGTTCGTCGCAACGCTTGTTGCAGCGCAACAGCTTTCGTGATGCTTTCGTGACCATCGCGGGACTACGGCGTTAAGGCGGCTGTTAACCATCTTGTGCCATGGTCCCGACGGTGTTCACTGGCGGGGGCGGGGTAATGAGCATGGGTGCCAAGATGAGACCGGCCGAGGGCGCGATGACGCTGGCCGAGATGAAGGAATTCGCGAGCTTTCCGAGTGCGACGCAGCGCTACATCCGGCGCAGCCTCGACATCGGCCTCGACCGCGACGATGCCATGGCACGCTGGTCGCGCGATGTCGTCGAGGCGGCGAGCATCCGGGCGCAGGCGCGGCTGTATCGCGCGCTTCCCGAATTGCGCCAACTAGTGCCGGACGATGCCGACCTTGCCGCGGTCGAGCCGTTCCTCGCGCCGCTCGTCACGCTCGTCGGTTTCGATCTGGGGCAGGGGCGGCTGACCAGCTTCTCCGCGTTCCGCTTTCTCTACGAACGGTTGATCGGCGCGGAATCGCGGCCGTGGCTGCCGAGCGCATTCTGTGCGGCGGCGGCGCTGCCGCACCTCCATCCCGAATTGCGACGCAAGCTGCTGCAGTCGATCAGCGAGGCCGCGGCGACTGCGTCGGGCTGGTCGAACCGCCAGCCGGCGTTCTTCCCGCATTGGGTGGAGAAGGTCGACAGCGGATCGGCGGCGCTGCCTAACTGATCCCGGCGAGCTGACTCGATCGGGGCGGATCAGCGGCAGGCGCGCCAGCCCATGCTGCCGCGGTTCGCCTGGTCGAGGTGTAGATGGTCGCGGTGCGCGGCGTTGTAATCGGGCGACAGCGTCGTCGCGAACAGCGTGCAGGCGCCGTCGCGCACCTCACGGAGGAAGGCGGCCTTCGCCGTGTCGCCGCGCCAGTCGCCGACCACCGTGACCCTCGTCCCGTCCGCGAGGCGGAAACCGGCGATATCGACCGCGTCGGCGGTGGAATGCTCGCTCCAGGTACCGGCATCGCGGCCGTAGATGCGGCGGCACGAATAGCTGCCGAAATGGTCGATCGCGACGACGCGGCTGCCGAAATGGCGTTGTGCGGCGGGTTGCACGACGTCCCATTCCCACATCGCCAGCGCCGCCGCGACCGGACAGGCGATGCCGAGGCCGGCGGGGCGGAAATCGATGCGCCGCGATCCGCCTTCGGTGAAGCGAACGGCATCGGCATAGCCGCACTGGCCGCCGTCGCGCCGCTCCGGCAGGGCGGTGTAGCGGACGCCAGCCCGATCGAGCAGCGCGCGGCATTGCGGGAAATCCCCGGTCAGCGCGGTGAGCTTGCGTCCCGTAAACATGCCGACCGGTTCGCCGAGGTTGAGCGGCGTCCATGGCAGGTCCTGCGGCCGCCCCCTTGCGAACGCCCATAACAGGAACGCCGCCGCGCCGATCGCCAGCAGGGCCGTGATCCAGCCGATCGTCCGTCGCAGCGCCCGCACCGCCGGTCAGCCGCGCATCGCCGCGTGCATCGGCTCTGCGGTGACGGGATAGCCGAGGTCGTCGGGGATGCAGAGATGGGGCGTTCCCGCGCGATCCTCGGTGAAGGGTGTGATGGCGCGCACCGGATGCGCCAGCGCCTGCGCGACTGCCGCGTCATAGCCGGCGAACAGCGCCAGCCGTTCGAGATTGCGGCGGGTGGGGTAGATGATCGTCGCCCGCCCCGCATCTGCCTCGGCGAGCAGATCGGCCGCGGTCGTCCAGGTGAGGCGGACGTTCTCGGTCGCGTCGACGGTCGCGTCCGCCCCGTCGGGCGCGCGGGCGAGGAAGAACAACGTGTCGAAGATGCGCATCCGGGGATGGGCGGGCAGCCAGCGGGCGAACGGCACCAGCGTTTCGAGGTCGAGCGCGATGCCCTCGTCCGCCAGGATCGCGCCGAACGCCTCACCGGCGTGCAGGCGTGCGCGCATCGCGGCGAGGCGGTCCGATGCGGGCGGGGGCGACAGGCCGACGGCGACACCGGCCTCCTCGATCGTCTCGCGGATCGCGGCGATCCGGGCCGCCCCGTCCGCGGCCGCGTTGATCGCCTCGGCGAGCGCATGGTCGCCGGGATCGATCCGCCCGCCCGGAAACACCATCGCGCCGCCGGCGAACGCCATCGCCTTGGCGCGCTCGACCATCAGCAGGTGCGGCGGGCCGTCGGCGCGGTCATGGAACAGGACGAGGGTGGCGGCGGGGATCGGTGGGTTGGCCATGGCCTGCTGTAACGCGCATCGGCGTGGTTGGTAGCAGCGGATCGTCAGCCATGTCGCGGGGTGGTGGTGGAGCTGAGGGGAATCGAACCCCTGACCTCTGCAGTGCGATTGCAGCGCTCTCCCATCTGAGCTACAGCCCCGCACCCCGACCGGGCTATGCCCGGGAGCGTCGCCATTAGCGGGCTCGCGAAACGGATGCAACAGGGCGCGCTTCCAGCCGCGCGAAATTCTCCTGCGACGGAACGCCCGCCCCGTGCGGTGCAAAGTCGTTGCGAATCCACAACAATCGGAACGAAGCGAGGGCTTGTCCTTTGTTAGCGCAGGAGCAGGGGCGCGCGAAAAACGACGCGCCCCGCACCCGCAGGACGATCATGCAGGAGACGATCATGGGCTATGAACGCTATCCGCGCGGTACCAATCCGCAGGGCGACGATTACGGGCGCACCGATCCGCAGGACGATGGCCGCGACTACGGGTCCGGTCGCGACTACAGTTATTCGAGCGCGCGCGATTATCAGGCCGCGGGCCGTTTCGGCGACGACGACCGGACCGGCTATGGCAGCCGCGACTATGGCAATCAGCGCTATGGCCAGCGCGACCAGGCGCGCGGCAGCGTCGGCGGGCGTGACTATTACGGCGTCCGCGATGACCAGAACCGCGGTGGCGGCTATGGCGAGCGCAGCCCTTACGGCGCGGATGCCGGCCGCGACCAGCAGCGCGAGTATCACGGCAGCTACGGATCCGGCAGCCGCCGCTTCGAGGATTTCGGCCGGACTGCGCATGCCGACGACGACAATTACCGCGGCAACCGCGATCGCCAGCAGCCGTACGGCCGGTCGCAGCAGCAGGGCTATGGCCGTCAGCCGCAGGGCTATGACTATGAGGATCGTGGTTTCTTCGCACGCGCGGGCGACGAGGTCCGCTCGTGGTTCGGTGACGAGGATGCCGAGCGGCGTCGCGAGTACGATTCGCGAATGGACGATCGCTACGACACCGATCGCGACAAAGACTATCACAGCTGGCGCCGCGGCCAGATTCAGTCGCTCGACCGCGATTATGACGAATACCGCCGCGAGAACCGGTCGAAGTTCGAAAACGAATTCGGCGCGTGGCGCTCAACCCGACAGACACAGCGCGATGCGCTGAACGCGGTCGAGGAGCATATGGACGTAGTCGGCAGCGACGGCGAGCATGTCGGCACCGTCGACAAGGTGCGCGGCGACCGTATCCTGCTGACCAAGAACGACGCCGACGCCGGCGGCCGCCACCATTCGATCCCGTCGAGTTGGTTGCAGACGGTCGACAGTAAGGTGACGCTGAGCAAGTCGGCCGCCGATGCCAAGAAGGCGTGGCGCGACGAGGAGCGCAATCAGGCGATGTTCGGCGACGACAGCGACACGCGTTCGCGGCCGACGCAGGCGTACAGCCAGTCCTCCTCCTCCGCGACCGGCAGCCAGTCGACCGCCGGCGGCACGGCGGGCGACGGCAAGACGCTGAACAAGAGCTTCTCCGGCACCTACTGAGCCGCGAAGCGCGACGCATGACGAAGGCCCGGGCCGAACGCCCGGGCCTTTTTCGTTGCAGTCTGCAACTGACATGGCCAAGCTGTGGCCAAAGCAATCGGGAGAGTGAGTGATGGCACGTGCGTGGAGCCTAAAGTCGCGGCCGCAAGGCATGCCGACGGCGGAGCATTTTGAGCTGGTCGATCTCGGCACGCGCGATCTGAAGGACGGCGAGGTCCGCATCGCCAACAGCTGGCTGTCGGTCGACCCCTATATGCGCGGGCGGATGAACGATGTGAAAAGCTACACGCCGCCATTCGAACTGGGCGCACCGATGCAGGGCGGCGCCATCGGAAAGGTGGTCGAGAGCCGTTCCGACACGTTCAAGGACGGCGATACCGTCCAGCATTTCGCGGGCTGGCGTGACGAGGCGGTGCTGCCCGCCGATCAGGTGCAGGCGCTGCCGCAGCTCGACGTCGATCCGCAGGCCTATCTGGGCCAGCTCGGCATGCCGGGAATGACCGCCTATTTCGGCCTGCTCGAAGTCGCGGGTGCGAAGGAGGGCGATACGGTGTTCGTCTCGGCCGCGGCAGGCGCGGTCGGATCGACGGTGGTGCAGATCGCCAAGGCTAAGGGGTGCCGCGTCATCGGTTCGGCCGGCGGTGCCGAGAAATGCGCTTGGGTCGAATCGCTCGGCGCGGATGCGGTGATCGACTACAAGAGCGGCACGCCCGTGGTGAAGGCATTGGGCGAGGTCGCGCGGACCGGGATCGACGTCTATTTCGACAATGTCGGCGGCGAGCATCTCGACGCCGCGTTCGCGCACGGCAATCAAGGCGCGCGGTTCGCGATCTGCGGGATGATCGACGTCTACAATAGCGGCAAGGCGACCGAACTCCGCTATCTCGCGCGGCTGATCGGCATGCGCATGCGCGTGCAGGGCTTCATCGTCAGCGACTATATGGACAGGGCCGCGGAATTCTACCGCGACATGGGCGGCTGGTTGAAGGACGGCAAGCTGAAGCGTAACGAGACGGTGTTCGAAGGGCTCGACACGATGCCGGACGCGTTCCTCGGGCTGTTCACCGGCGGCAATACGGGGAAGATGCTGGTTCGGGTGTAAGGGAAAGGGGCGCCGTGTGCGGGGATCGCATGCGGTGCCTCCCCGGGAGGCTGCGGCACCCGCCCGTCACGTCTTGATCGGGCGTGCCCCGTCGCGCTAACCGTGCCACATCGACCGAGTGGCAACTAGGGTTCCGGGCGGGCACCGCCGCTGGACCGAGCGTTGCAGAGACCGCGGGCGTTCTGCGGCTGCACCCAAGGGATAGAAGCCCAGGGGAGGAGACGTCGAGACCAACAGCGCGTCTGCGCGAAAGGGGTCTCCATGACGCTTGCCTCGCTGCTCCTCATCGTCCTCGCCGCCGTGATCCACGCCATCTGGAACCTGCTCGCTAAGCGGGCGGCATCGGTCGGCCCGGTCTTCGTCTTCGCCTATAATCTGGTCGCGTGCGTCGGCTACGCGCCTTGGGTGCTGTACCTGCTGTCGGGCGGAAAGGTCGGCTGGACGGCGGAGGGCATCGGCGTCGTGCTGCTCAGCGGTGTGATCCATCTCGCCTACAGCCTCTGTCTCCAGCGCGGCTATCAGGTCGCGGATCTGTCGGTCGTCTATCCGGTCGCCCGCGGTACCGGGCCGATGCTGTCGACGATCGGCGCCATCCTGTTGCTCGGCGAGGCGCCGACCGGCCGGAGCCTCGGCGGGCTCGCGCTCGTCGTGATCGGCATCGGCCTGATCGCGACCCGAGGCGACCTGTCCGCCTTCCGACGGCCCGGCGGTCAGTTCGGGGTGCGATGGGGTGCCGCGACCGGCGGTCTGATCGCCTGCTATACGGTCGTGGACGCCCATGCGGTGAAGGCGCTCGGCATCATGCCCGTGATCCTCGACTGGTTCTCCAACTTGCTGCGCTTCGCTCTGCTGGCGCCGATCGTGGGTGCGAACCCGCGTCGGGCGATCCACGCCATGAAGGGCTATTGGTGGCTCGCGATCGGCGTCGGCCTGCTGTCGCCGCTATCCTATATCCTGGTGCTCGCCGCACTACGGAGCGGCGCGCCGCTCAGCCTCGTCGCGCCGATGCGCGAGATGTCGATGATGGTGGGCGCCGTGCTGGCGATGGCGGTCCTGCGGGAAGCCGTGGGCGTCTGGAGACTGGCAGGATGTGGCGTGCTGATCGTGGGCGTGATCGCACTGGCGGGCGCCTAGCCGCGCTTTCCGATGCCCCTGCGATCGGATGGCGGCCGAAGCGCGAGGACACCGCAGATGGGCTCCGGCCGGACCTGTTGAAGCCCGGTTTCACGCACCGGACGCCTGTGAAAGCGAGCCCTTCGACTGACGTAAGGCGAACGATAGGTTGGGGGGCAGTGCCTCGCCATACCACCGCCGGACGCCGTGCGACGGGATACGTCCCGCAACGGAAAACCCCCTCCCGCTCGGGTGAGCGGGAAGGGGGTTCGTCGTTGCGGCTCAGGCGCCGAAGGTGCGTTGCCACCAGCCGCGGCGGGGGGCTTCGCCGTCTTCCGACGAGGTGTCGTCGGTCGGGGCGGTGCCATCCTGTGCCGCCTGAAGCGTTGCCTCGGGCGGCGGAGCGGGCTCCTCGACCGGGGCCGCTACCGTGTCCGCAGGCGCGGCGTCGGCGGCGGCGGGCTTGCGGGTACGGCGACGCTTGGGCTTGTCCTCGGCCGCGGGGGCTTCGGCCGGAGCCTCGGCGACCACGTCCTCGACCGCAGCGGCCGCAGTCGCCTTCTTGCGGGTCCGCTTCGGCTTGGCGGGCGCCTCTGCTTCAACCGCAGGCACTTCGGCGACGGGCGCTTCGGCAGCAACCGGTGCGTCCGCGACCGGTGCCTCGACCGCCGGGGCGGCGGCGCGGGCGCGGGGACGGCGGCGGGTCTTCGGCGCCTCGACCGGGGCGTCGTCCTCGACCGCGGCCGGGGCGGGCGCGTCAAGGCCGGTGGTCACCGGGCCGGCATCGCCGGCTTCGGCGATCGGTTCGAGCTCAGCGGGCTCGCCGTCGGCATCGTCCGCCGGGAACTGCGGATCGCCCGCAGCTTCTGCCTCGTTGCCCTCGACCTGATCGCCCGCCTGGCGACGGCCGCCACGGCGACCGCGACGGCCGCGACGACGGCGGCCTTCGCCCTGCGGCTGCTCGCCGACGAACTCGCCGCCGTCCGTGCCGTTGCCCTCGACGTCGTCGGTATCGACGTCGCCGGTTTCGACGGTTTCAAGCTCGTCGCCCGCGACCGCGTCACCCTCGACGCCGGCCTCGTCCTGCACGACGTCGCCATTCTCGTCCTTGCGACCGCGACGGCCGCGACGGCGGCGACGGCGGCCACGACCGCGGCCTTCGCCGTCGTCGTCGCTGCGCTCTTCGCGATTCTCGGGACGACGACCGCCTTCGCGCGGTTCGCGACGCGGCTGCTCCTCGGCCTCCTCGACGATCTCTTCTTCTTCCTCGTCCTCGATCTCCTCAGGGACGTCGTCGTAATCCTCCTCGATCAGCGCCTCGATCTTCGGCGCATAGGCGGGCGGCGGGCCGGACACCTCGACCGACATGCGGGCGCCCTCCTCCTCGCGATCGGGGATGATCTCGACCTGCACGCCGTAGCGATCCTCGATCTCGGCGATGTCGGCGCGCTTGCGGTTGAGGACGTAGATCGTCGCTTCCTGGCTGGCGCGCAGCGTCAGCAGCGAGCCGCGGCCGCGTGCGGCCTCGTCCTCGATCATGCGCAGCGCCGACAGGCCCGCCGACGAGGCGGTGCGGACGAGGCCGGTGCCCTCGCAATGCGGGCAGGCGCGGGTGGATGCCTCGAGCACGCCGGTGCGCAGACGCTGGCGGCTCATCTCCATCAGGCCGAACGACGAGATACGGCCGACCTGGATGCGGGCGCGATCGTCCTTCAACGCCTCCTTCATCGCCTTCTCGACCTTACGGACGTTGGAATTGTTGTCCATGTCGATGAAGTCGATGACGACGAGACCGGCCATGTCGCGCAGGCGCAGCTGGCGGGCGATTTCCTTGGCCGCTTCCAGATTGGTCGCGGTCGCGGTCTGTTCGATATTGTGTTCGCGGGTCGAACGGCCGGAGTTGATGTCGATCGACACCAGGGCCTCGGTCGGGTTGATGACCAGATAGCCGCCGGACTTGAGCTGGACGACCGGATGGTACATCGCGGCGAGCTGGTCCTCGACATGCGCGCGCTGGAACAGCGGTACTGCGTCGGCGTACTGCTTGATGCGCCGGCCGTGGCTGGGCATCAGCAGCTTCATGAATTCCTTGGCGTGGCGATAGCCTTCCTCGCCCTCGACGATCACCTCGTCGATGTCCTTGTTGTAGATGTCGCGGATCGCGCGCTTGATGAGGTCGCTGTCGCCATAGATCAGCGCCGGCGCCGCCGAGCCGAGCGTCGCCTCGCGAATGCCGTCCCACAGGCGGGCGAGATAGTCGAAGTCGCGCTTGATCTCGACTTTGGTGCGCTGCAGGCCCGCAGTGCGGACGATGCAGCCCATCGACGGCGGCAGCTGCATGTCGGCCATGATCGACTTCAGCCGCTTGCGATCGGCGGCATTGCTGATCTTGCGGCTGATCCCGCCGCCATGCGACGTGTTGGGCATCAGGACGCAATAGCGGCCGGCGAGGCTGAGATAGGTGGTCAGCGCCGCGCCCTTGTTGCCGCGCTCTTCCTTGACGACCTGCACCAGCAGCACCTGACGGCGGCGGATGACGTCCTGGATCTTGTAGCGGCGGCGCAGGTTCATGCGGCGCTGGCGTAGGGCCTCGACCTGATCGTCGTTCGCGGTGCGCGGCTTCTTCGACGTGCCCTCGCCATTGGCGGCGCCATCGCCGTGGTCGTGATCGCCGCCGTCGTGATCCGCGTCGTCGCCGTGATCGGCGTCGTCGTAATCGTCATGCTCGTCGCCGTCATGGTCGGCATGATCGTCGTCGTCGCCGTCGTGCTCGGCACGCAGGGCGGCTTCCTCGGCGGCGTGCTCGGCTTCCTCGCGGAGCAGCGCGTCGCGGTCTTCCTTCGGGATTTGATAGTAATCGGGGTGGATTTCGCTGAAGGCGAGGAAGCCGTGGCGGTTGCCGCCGTAATCCACGAACGCCGCCTGCAACGACGGTTCGACGCGCGTCACCTTGGCGAGGTAGATGTTCCCCTTGAGCTGCTTGCGCTCAGCACTCTCGAAATCGAACTCTTCGATCCGGTTATTCTTGACGACGGCGACCCGGGTCTCTTCCCGGTGGCGTGCGTCGATCAGCATACGCGTGGTCATTGGATAGTCTCCGCGCGCGTGGCGCTCCTGCGGCTGGTCCGACGAGGGACGGTCCGGAGGGCGCGCATGCGCGTTGATAGATGGCGCCGGGCGAACCGGCGCGGGTGTGTGGCAAAGATGCGTCTGCTCGCCCGGCACATCGGGGGGCTCGGCCCTCCCACACGCCCGACACGCCGCCGGCCGAGGCCGGGCGGTGTCGAACGTTGGAAAAGTGCGTCATGCGAGCGTCAACCTGGTTAAACCCGCCCCAGGAAGGCGCGGGGACCTGTGCTTCGCGTCTTACGGGTAGCGCGCGACGCACGGGTGCAATCCGTCGGTAGCATCGGACCCCGCACACCGCAACTGGCAGGGAATTGCCGCCCCGGCCGGCAAAAACATGCCGAATCGCGGATTAACCCTGCCGGGCAACGCCGCGTTCGTACCCCCGGATCTAGAACAACCCGCGGCGATCGCAGGAGAATCGCCAGAAGGGGTTGGCCATGGCTTTTTGCTGGACCCGCGTACCCTCGGCGCGGCAAGAACGCCGTGTGTTCGTGGTATTCGCCCTGATCGCCGGCTGGCTGACGAGCGCACCCGCATGGGCGGCGACCGCGATCCGCAGCGTCGCTGTCCACGAGGGCCGGATCGTCATCCGCTTCGATGGGCGGGTCGGGGATGCGACCGGCGTGATCCTAGACGGCAGCCGCCAGATCGCGATCGACGTGGCGGGCGCCTTGCCCGGCGTGCTCGCGGCGGCGGGCGGGCCGGTGAGCGGCGTGCGCCAGCTGCGGCAGGGCGGCGGCACGCGGCTGCTGTTCGATCTCGCGCGGCCGGCGATCATCGGGGACGGCGGGTTCGATGCCGACGGCCGGCGCCTGACGCTGTCGCTAGAGCCGGTCAGCGCCGCGCGCTTCGCGGCGGCGAGCGCGGCCGGGCCGCTGAGTTTCATGGCGTTCGACTTCGGGGACTGGGCGGCGCGGCCCAAATACAAGGTATCGATCCCGGTGCCGCCGCCCGCCCGCGGCGTTGCGCTGCCGCGCATCCGCGGCGACGACAGCCGGCCGCTGGTGGTGATCGATGCGGGGCATGGCGGGGTCGATCCGGGCGCGATCAATCCGGAAACGGGGCTGCGAGAGAAGGACGTGACGCTCCGCATCGCGCGGGCGATCCGCGACGAACTGCTGGCGAGCGGGCGGGTGCGCGTGGCGCTGACCCGCGACGACGACCGCTATCTGGTGCTGCGCGAACGCTATGGCATCGCGCGGCGGCTGAAGGCGAACCTGTTCATCTCGATCCACTGCGACAGCGTCGGCAGCGGCGATGCCTCCGGCGCGTCGGTCTATACGCTATCGGAGGTCGCGTCGGACAAGGAGGCGGCGCGTCTGGCGAGCCGCGAGAACAAGGCTGACGTCATCTCCGGCATCAATCTGGGCGAGGCGGGGGCGGACGTATCGTCGATCCTGATCGACCTGACGCAACGCGAGACGATGAACACCTCCGCCAGCTTCGCCCGGTTACTGGGGCGCGAGGCCAAGCCGCGGATCCCGACCAAGCCGCTGTTCCACCGTATGGCGTCGCTGATGGTGCTGAAGGCGCCGGACATGCCATCGATCCTGTTCGAGACGGGATACATATCGAACCCGGTCGATGCGGCGTTCCTCGACAGTCGTGACGGACGCGAGCGGATCGCGGAGAGCGTCACCAAGGCGGTCGAGGTGCATTTCGCCCGGCAGCTCGCGAGCCGGTAGGGCCCCTCCCCGGAGGGAGAGGCGTGAGGTTCGTCAGATCGCGCCGGAGAAGGTGTCGCATTGCGCCGGGTCGCCGGTCCGCAGGCCGCGTTGCAGCCATGCCTGACGCTGGGCCGAAGTGCCGTGGGTGAAGCTGTCGGGGACGACGCGGCCCTGGCTCTGCTTCTGCAGCGTGTCGTCGCCGATTGCCTGCGCGGCGGTCAGCCCCTCTTCCAGATCGCCCGGCTCCATCCGGCTGCGGTTCTGCGCCGCCCATACGCCGGCATAGCAATCCGCCTGCAATTCCAGCCGGACCGAGGCGGCGTTGCCTTCCGTCTCGCTGCTGCTGCGCTGGATGCGCTGGACCTGTTCGGAGGTGCCGAGCAAGTTTTGGATGTGATGGCCGAACTCGTGCGCGATCACGTAATTCTGCGCGAAATCGCCCTTGGCGCCGAAGCGGTTGGCGAGTTCGTCGAAAAAGCTGGTGTCGAGATAGATGCCTTGATCGGTCGGGCAGTAGAAGGGTCCCATTGCCGCCTGCGCCGCGCCGCAGCCCGACTGGCCGTTGCCGCCGTAGAATTGCAGGCTGGGCTTCTGGAACTGCTGGCCCGACTGCTGGAAGATCGCGGTCCAAGTGCGCTGCGCGGACTGGAAGGCGTTGCAGGCCGCCTTGCTCTGCGGATTGGCGGTGCAGGCGGCGGTGACCGCCTGCGGCCCGTCGGCCGATGCCGCCGGGCGGCTGCTGACGCCGCTGCCACTGCCGCCGCCGACGAGGCTACCGAGATTGCCGAGCCCGCCGAACACCGCGAGCAGCAACAGCACGACGATGATCCCGCCGCAGCCGAAGCGGCTGCCGATTAGCGGCAACAGGCCGAACAATAGCCCGCCACCACCGCCGCCGCCACCGAACCCCCCGCCGGATCCGCGCTGGTCGCCGACGTTGATGTCGTTGGGGTCGAAATCGTCGAGGCGCATGGCAGGCTCCGTTTAGCTTGCGTTACGAATGCCCGAACCGACCCCCCGGTTGCAACGTTGTGCACGACGACGCAGGACGAAGGCGTCATCAGGAGAAGAGACGCATGTTCCTCAAGGGCAAGACCGCGATCGTGACCGGCTCCACCTCGGGCATCGGCCTCGCCTATGCGCGGGCGTTCGCGGCGGAGGGCGCGGCGGTGGTCATCAACGGCTTCGGCGACGCCGACACGATCGAGGCGCTGCGTGCCGAACTGGCGGCGACCAGCGGCGCGGCCGCGCTGTACGATGCCGCCGACATGACGCAGCCCGACCAGATCGCGGCGCTGGTCGATCGCGCCGTGCGCGAAACCGGCCGTGTCGATATCGCGGTCAACAATGCCGGCATCCAGCATGTCGCCCCGATCGAGAGCTTCCCCGACGACCGGATGGAGGCGATCATCCGCATCAACCTGCTGTCGGCATGGTATGTCGCCAAGGCGTCGATCCCGCATATGAAGGCGGCAGGCTGGGGGCGGATCATCACCACCGCGTCCGCGCACAGCCTGATCGCGAGCCCCAACAAATCCGCCTATGTCATGGCCAAGCACGGCATCGCCGGGCTCACCAAGACGCTGGCGCTGGAGACGGCGCAGCATGGTGTCACCGTCAATTGCATCTCGCCTGGCTATGTCTGGACGCCCCTGGTCGAGGCGCAGATCCCCGATACGATGGCCGCGCGCGGGATGACGCGCGAGCAGGTGATGAACGACGTGCTGCTCGCTGCGCAGCCGACCAAGGAATTCGTCACGCCCGAGCAGGTGGCGGCGCTGGCGCTGTTCCTGTGCCGCGACGAGGCGAAGGCGATCACCGGCGCGAACCTGTCGGTCGACGGCGGCTGGACCGCGGCGTGAGGGCGACCCGGATCGCCGCGGTGGCGCTCGCCGGCGCGATGCTGGCGACTGCCGCGGTTCGCGCGCAGGACGAGGGCAACGTCGACTGGCGCAAGGTCGCGACGCGGCAGGATCGCGAGCGGCTGCGCAACTGGCGCGATGCCTGGGTACAGGCACTCGCCCGCGTCCGCGCGACGCCGGAGGGGGCGGCGGGGCTTGCCGCCGACCCGGCCCTGTTCGACCCCGATCGGATCGTCCAGGGCGCGGCGCTGCGGCCGGGGGCCTATCGCTGCCGGATGCACCGGCTGGGCGGCATCGGTCCGCATGCCCGCCCGCTGCTGCGCGGCGCGTGGACCGGGTGCCGGGTGGCGGAGAGCGGCATCGTCCGCCAGTTCGTCACCGACGGGGATCAGCGGACCAGCGGCAACCTGTTCGACAGCACCGATTCGCGCACCGTCTTCCTCGGCACGCTGGCGCTCGGCGACGAGGACCGGCCGATGCGCTACGGCCGCGATGCGCGGCGCGACATGGCGGGGCTGGTCGAGCGGGTCGCCCCGGCACGCTGGCGGCTGGTGCTGCCCTATCCGGGCTTTCAGTCGACGCTGGATGTGATGGAGATCGTGCGGGCCTGATCGCCCGCGCGCACCCCCGTCTGCGCCTCACTGCGCCGGTACGAGATCCGCTGCCGTCCGGGTCGACGCCACCGGCATCGTCGCCGGGGACACGACCATCACCGGCGTGGCGGCGAGCGGCGGCAGCGAGGCGAGATAGGCCTTGCCGCGCATGTTGACCGGTGTGACCAGTCCGGGATTGGCCGCCGCCACCGCCTTCAGATAGGAGCGCGGCTTCTTCATCAGTTTCGGCTGGTCGAGCCCCAACAGGCCGATGATCCGCGCGGCTTCCTTGACGAAATGGACGCAGTTGCGGCTGTTGAGGTTGTAGCGGCCGTCGCCGGTCTTTTCGTCCCAGGCGGCGATCAGCGCCATCACCTGTGCATATTGCGCGTCGCTGAGCACGACCGCGAACTGCGCATCGCTGCTTGCGATGTAGAAGGGTTTGGAGACGTCGAGCCGCCCGCCGACGGTGCCCATCAACAGCCTGGGCGTGATCGCCTTGGCGGTGAAGCCGTAATTGACGTCGACCGGGGCGCCGCCGGCATCGGGCGTGCCGCGTAATGTGAAGAAGGCGTGCGGGAAGCTGTTGCCGAGCTCATGGCTCCAGAAGGTGATCGTCACCGCCGCCCAGGCCGGTGCGGCGGCCGTGAGCGATCCGACCAGCAGGAGGGCGGCGAGCAGCGGTCGCAGGAACAGGCGGTGCATGGCGACGGATGGTATCGGCGCGCGCCGGTTTATGGAACCATGTTGTGCGACGGTTCAGGCACTTGGGCCGCTGGTCAGCGTCGCCGCATTCTCCTGCTTTTCTGGGCGGATGTAGATCGAACTCAGCGCCGGCACCGCCGCGCGCAGCGCATCCTCCAGCTGTTCGATCAGCGTCTCGCCTTCGCCGAGCGTGATGGTGTCGACGAAATCGGCGCTGACCGCGACGAAGATTGCATCGGGTGCCGTGTGGATCGTGCGGACATGGTTGACGTGGGTCACCGCCGGATGCGCGGCGATGATACCGCGCACGGTCTCGACCACCTGAGGATTGGCGCGTTCGCCAATCAGCAGTCCCTTTGCCTCCCGCGCCAGCAGCACCGCGACGAGGCCTAGGATCAGTCCGATCAGGATCGAGGCGACGCCGTCGATCCGCGGATCGGCAAGGGCATGGCTTGCCCAGATGCCGATGCCAGCGATGACGAGGCCGGCGAGCGCCGCCGAATCCTCGAACAGCACGATGAAGCCGGCCGGGTCCTTGCTCTGGCGGATCGCGCGCCACCAGCCGGTGTCGCCCTTCGCCTTGCGGAATTCGCGCATGGCGATGAACCACGACGATCCCTCGAGCGCGAAGGCGATGACGAGGACGATGTAATTGACCAGGGGGTCGGACAGCTCTTCGGGGGCGATGATGTGGCGATAGCCCTCGTAGACCGAGACGCCCGCGCCGACCGCGAAGATCAGGATCGCGACGACGAACGCCCAGAAATACAGCTCGCGGCCATAGCCGAAGGGGTGGGCGACGTCCGGCCGCCGTCTGGCGCGGTGCTGGCCGTAGAGGAGCAGGATCTGGTTGCCGCTGTCGACGCAACTGTGCACGCCCTCGGTCAGCATTGACGACGACCCCGTGATCCCGGCCGCGACGAACTTGGCGATACCGATCCCGAGGTTGGCGGCAAGCGCGCCATACAGAACGATATTTTCGCGGATGCGGGCTGTCAGTCCGTGGCTCATGCAGGGTCCTTGTCAGCGATCGTGACGACGCCGGGGGCGATACGCGCGAACGGCTGGTGCGGGTCCGGCGAGGATGTTATAACGGGCGTATGAACAAGCCGGTCGATATCACCGCCGCGCAGCATCTGCGCATCATCAAGATCGGGAATTCGCAAGGCGTGATCCTGCCAAAGGAGATGCTGGCAAAGCTCGGTGTCGAGCAGGGTGACGTGCTCGACGTGGTCAGCAAGCCGGACGGCCTGTTTGTCCGCAAGCATGACGCGGGCTTCGCCGAACAGATGGCGGCGGCGCGCGAGGTCATGCGGCGGCGGCGGGACGCGCTGCGCGAACTCGCCAAATGAGCGACTGGGTGTGGGTCGATATCGAGGTCGCCCTCGCCGCGTATGACGAGCAGTTGCTCGAACACGGCGGGGCCGCGGGAATTCGCGACCGTTCGATGCTGGAAAGCGCGTTGGCGCGGCCGCTCAACCTGATCGCGTACGAAGACCCGGACATCGCCGATCTGGCGGCGAGTTATGCCTTCGGGATCGCCAGCAACCATCCGTTCGTCGATGGCAACAAGCGCACTGCCCTGGTGGTCAGCGAAACCTTCCTGCTGATTAACGGCCATGAACTGACCGCGTCGAATGCGGAGGTGGTCGTCGCAATCCTGGCATTGGCGGCTGGCGAACTCGACGTGCCGGCGCTGGCGGACTGGTTCCGCACGCACATCGCGTGATGCAGGGCATTGGCCCGAAAACGGAATGACCGCCGGCGCACGAAGCGCCGGCGGTCACCTTTCCTCCCCAGGAAACTCTTGAAAAGTCCGTTAGCTAGAGAGTCGGGCGGGGGGCAGTGGGGGGTGACCCCCGGCCGTGGTCATCGTGTACACCCCGCAGACAGGCGCATCAGTCATGCTGTGAAGAATTGACAAACCGCCTTCCATACCTGAACCTCAATCTTCACGAGGAGCGACGATGGCGGAGCGTAAATTGTTTGCCGGCCACGCCGTGCGCCGGTTGCGGCGTCAGGCGGGACTGACCCAGGCGGCGATGGCGGAGGTGCTGGCGATTTCGTCCAGCTATCTCAACCTCGTCGAGCGCAACCAGCGGCCGCTGTCGGCGGCGTTGCTGGTCAAGCTGGCCGAATCCTACGACTTCGATCCGCGTGCGCTGACCGCGGGCGAGCCGGGCGGTGGCGAAGCGGCGATGCGGCGGCGGCTGGCGGACCCGATCTTCGCCGACCTGGAAATCGACCGTAACGAGGTGGGCGAATGGCTCGCCGGTGCCCCCGGGGGCGCGGAGGCGTTCGCGCGCGCCTATGACCGGCTCGGCGCGGGTGGCGGCAGCGGCGAATCGGATGGCGTCGATCCGGTGGCCGCGGTGCGGCGCGAGATCGAGCGGTGGCGCGGGCATTTCGCCGACCTCGACGGTGCGGCGGAGGCACTGGCCGACGAGCTGCGGCTGGGAGCGGGCGACCTGTACGGCGCGATCGCCGAACGGCTGCGGGTCAAGCACCAGCTGACGATCCGCATCCTGCCGGTCGACGTCATGCCCGACCTGCTGCGGCGGCTCGATCTGCATGCGCGGCAAGTGCAGCTGAGCGAGGTGCTCGATTCGGCATCGCGGACGTTCGCGGCGGCGTATCAGCTGGCGCAGATCGAGGCGCGAGCGGAGATCGATGCGCTCGCCAAGGGCGCCGCCTTTGCGGACCGGTCGGCGGAGCGGTTGTTCCGCCGGCATCTCGCCAGTTACTTCGCCGCCGCGGTCATGATGCCCTACGCCCGTTTCCTGCGCGCGTGCGAGACGACCGGCTACGACCTCGAGCTGTTGCAGCGCCGGTTCGGCGCGGGGTTCGAACAGGTCGCGCATCGGCTGACGACGCTGCATCGGGTCGGCGCGCGGGGGTTGCCGTTCTTCCTGATCCGGATCGACCGGGCCGGGCAATGTTCGAAGCGCTTTTCGGGCGCGAGCGCGTCGCCTCTGGCGGAGGCGGAGGGGCGCTGTCCGCTGTGGCGGCTGCACCATGCCTTCGACCGGCCGGGGTCGCTGGCGGTGCAGCTGGTCGAGCTGGAGGATGCGGCGCGCTGGCTGACGATCGCGCGGACGGTGACGCCGCAGCGCCGCCGCTATGGCGGGGTGCTTGCTGAGTTCGCGGTCGGGATCGGCGTCGCAGCGGAACTGGGCGGCGCGCTGGCGGTGGCGCGGGGCGTCGACCTGAAGGGCGACGCGACGCCGATCGGACTCGGTTGCCGTGCCTGCCATCGCACCGACTGCCCGCAGCGCTCGGCACCGCCGGCAGGGCGCGCATTGCTCATCAACGAGCGGGATCGCGGCGTATCGGGCTTCACCTTCGCTGGAGACTGATCCTGTAAATAATAACACATTTATACACGCCACACCGACGAAGTGTGACATGATAACGCGGTTGCTTCCCGGTAAAGGGCTGTCAGGCGTGTCAACATCAGTACAGACCGTCTCATTCGGTACAGAGTGAGGGACGTGACATGACCTACCAACAGCAGATCGGCGCCGCCAGCCAAGTGATCGGCGGCCAGGCGACGTGGAGCGGTATCGATGCGGAGTCGGTTGCGCGGATGCGATTGCAGAACCGCTTCCAGACCGGGCTCGACATCGCGCGTTTTACCGCCGCGATCATGCGCCGCGACATGGCGGCCTATGACGCCGATCCGGCCGCCTACACCCAGTCGCTCGGCTGCTGGCACGGGTTCATCGGTCAGCAGAAGATGATCTCCATCAAGAAGCATTTCGGCACGACCGACCGGCGCTATCTGTACCTGTCGGGCTGGATGGTCGCGGCACTGCGCAGCGATTTCGGGCCGCTGCCCGACCAGTCGATGCACGAGAAGACGAGCGTTCCGGCGCTGATCGAGGAACTCTACACCTTCCTGCGTCAGGCGGACGCGCGCGAGCTGGGGCTGCTGTTCCGTGATCTCGACCATGCACGCGAGGCGGGCAATGCGGTCGAGGCGCAGCGCATCCAGCATGCGATCGACAGCCACCAGACGCATGTCGTGCCGATCATCGCCGATATCGACGCGGGCTTCGGCAATGCCGAGGCGACCTATCTGCTCGCGAAGAAGATGATCGAGGCCGGCGCCTGCGCGCTGCAGATCGAGAACCAGGTCAGCGACGAAAAGCAGTGCGGCCATCAGGACGGCAAGGTCACCGTGCCGCACGAGGACTTCCTCGCGAAGGTGCGCGCCTGCCGCTACGCCTTCCTCGAACTGGGCGTCGAGGACGGCATCATCGTGACGCGCACCGACTCGCTAGGCGCGGGCCTCACCAAGCAGATCGCGGTCAGCAAGACGCCGGGCGACCTCGGCGACCAGTATAACAGCTACCTCGATTGCGAGGAGGTGACCGACCTGTCGACGATCAACGGCGACGTCATCATCAACCGCGACGGCAGGCTGATGAAGCCCAAGCGGCTGCCGTCGAACCTGTTCCAGTTCCGCGAGGGGACCGGGGCCGACCGCTGCGTGATGGATTGCATCGCATCGCTGCAGAACGGCGCCGACCTGTTGTGGATCGAGACGGAAAAGCCGCACATCGAGCAGATCGCATCGATGGTCGATCGCATCCGCGAGGTGATCCCGAACGCCAAGCTGGTCTATAACAACAGCCCCAGCTTCAACTGGACGCTCAACTTCCGCCAGCAGGTGTTCGATGCCTGGGTCGAGGCGGGCAAGGACGTGTCGGCCTATGACCGCGCACGGCTGATGTCGGTCGATTACGACGGCACCGCGCTGGGCGACGAGGCGGACGAGCGCATCCGCACCTTCCAGAAGGATGCGGCGGCGCGGGCGGGCATCTTTCACCACCTCATCACGCTGCCGACCTATCACACCGCGGCGCTGTCGACCGACAATCTCGCCAAGGAGTATTTCGGCGAGGCGGGGATGCTCGGCTACGTCAAGGGCGTGCAGCGCAAGGAGATCCGCGAAGGGATCGCCTGCGTGAAGCACCAGAACATGTCGGGCTCGGACATCGGCGACGACCACAAGGAGTATTTCGCCGGCGAGGCCGCGCTGAAGGCGGGCGGCGCGCACAACACGATGAACCAGTTCGCGGCCTAGGGCCGATCGACATTCGGAAGATGACGTGCCGAAAACGGTGGTTTTGCGTGACCCGGAGCGCAGCGTACTATCGGTACGTAAGCACCGGAAGCACGCGAAACCGCCGTTTGCAGGCCGTCAGGGCTGAATGTCGATCGGTCCCAGGCCGTCTTGCGGCGCAAGCGTCCGATAGATCGGTAATCCCGATCCCCGGCAGAGGCCGCGGTCCAGTGTAGCGAGGTTGGTGACGGGCGTTGCGTGTCACCAACCGGGGATCGCGCAACTGGGCCCCGGCCTTCGCCGGGGAACAGGAACGTATGCGCCTTCCTCGGTCTTCGACTTTTCGAAATACTCACCGGCCTTTGCCGGGGAAGCGAGACCCTACGCCCCGGCGGCGTCCAGCCGGTCGAGCTGGTCCTTGGTGAGTTCCAGCTCCATCGCGGGCAGCAGGTCTTCCAGCTGGTCGACCCGCGTCGCGCTGGCGATCGGGGCGGTGACGCCCTCCTGCGCGATCAACCAGGCCAAGGCGATCTGCGCCAGTGTCGCTCCGGTGTCCTCCGCCACGCCGTCCATCGCTGCCAGCACCGCGGCGCCCTTGCCGTCGAGCAGATCGCCCATCCGGCCGCCGCGCACGCTCTGGCCGAGGTCGTCCTGGCTGCGATACTTGCCGGTCAGGAAGCCGGAGGCGAGGCCGTAATAGGGCAGCACCCCGATATTCTCGGTGACGCAATAATCCTGCAATTCGCCCTCGAACTTGTGGCGGCTGACCAGATTATATTCGGGCTGGAGCGCGTGATAGCGGGGCAGGTCGCTCGCCTTGGCAGCATCGACCGCGGATTTCAGCCGGGCGGCATGGAAATTGGAGGCGCCGAGGACGCGGACCTTGCCGGCGTCGATCAGCTTGCCGAACGCTTCCAGCACCGCCTCCTGCGGCACGTCGTCATCGTCCTGATGCGCATAATGGAGATCGATGCGATCGGTGCCGAGCCGCCGTAGCGACGCCTCCGCCGCGGCGGCGATGCGGGCGGGAGCGAGCTTGTCGCCGCCCTCGCCGGGCAACATGCCGACTTTGGTCGCGATCAGCACCGAATCGCGCTTGCCGCTCGCCTTCAGCCATTCGCCGATCATCGTTTCCGATTCGCCGCCCCGATGACCGTCGACCCAGGCGGAATAGACGTCCGCGGTATCGATCATCGTCCCGCCGCCCGCGACGAAGGCGTCGAGCACGGCAAAGCTCGCGGCACGATCGGCGGTCCAGCCGAATACGTTGCCGCCGAGCACCAGCGGCGCGATCTGCAGGTCGGTGGAGCCGAGGCGGCGCTTGGCGGTCATGGCGCGGTATCCGTGTCGTTGGAGGTGGCGGCGTCGAGGTCGATGCTGTTCGCGTCGAGCATCGCGGCGGCATCGTTCAGCTGCGCGGCTTCGTCCGCGGTGACCGCGCCGGGATCGTCGCCGTCACCGCCGCGCGAACAGGCGGCGAGCAGCAGCAGGGGGAGCGTGGCCGACAGGACGAAACGCGACATGCGACCATACTCCCCCGAACGAACGGCTTAGTCCTTCAGCGTGCGGCCGGCGCGCTCCAGCGCATTGCCGGTCGCATCGGCGGCCCGATCGGCACCGTTGCTGATCGCCGCGCCGGCACGGTCCGCGCTCGCGTCGAGGCGCTCGCCGGTGCGGTCCGCCGCCGCATCGATCCGCTCGCCGGCATTGTCGAGGTTGCGCTCGGCCGAACCGAAGGCGCGGTCGGTCGCGGCGTCGACATCGCTGACGGCGTTGCGCGTCGTCGCCTCGGCATCCGCGGCGATCGCATTGCCGGCTTCGGCGGTTTCGTTCTGCGTGTTCTGGCTGCACGCGGCGAGGCCGATGGCGAGCGGGGCAGCGAGGATCAGCAGGCGCTTCATGATAATCTCCCAGGTGTCACTGACCGGCTGCAAACGCAGCATGGCCGGTTCGGGTCCGCGTTGACCTCATATAAAGATATCTTTATATGTTGATGCGACATGACCCTCGCCCTCGATATCTTTCGTGCCTTAGCCGATGCGACGCGGCTGCGCATCTTTTCGCTGCTGCGCTCGATGGAGCTGTCGGTGGGCGAGCTGGCGCAGGTGCTCGGGCAGAGCCAGCCGCGCGTCAGCCGGCATGTGAAAATCCTGTGCGACGCCGGCCTGGCGGAGCGCCGCAAGGAGGGCAGCTGGGTGTTCGTCGCGCTCGGCCGGCAGGCGGCGACGCAGCCGGTCGCCGCCGCGATCGACCAGTGGCAGAAGAGCGAGCCCGATCACTGGGCGGTGGCTGATGCCGCGCGCCTCGCCGCGGTGCGCGCCGATCGGGCGGCGAGCGCGGCGCAATGGTTCGAAGGCCATGCCGACGAATGGGACGCGATCCGTTCGCTGCATATCGCCGAGAGCGAGGTCGAGGCGGCGATGGCGGGCGTGCTAGGCGATAGCCCGATCGGCAACCTGATCGATATCGGCACCGGCACCGGGCGGATGCTCGAGGTGTTCGGCGGGCAGGCAGAGACGGCGCTGGGCATCGACCGGTCGTCGGAGATGCTGCGGCTGGCGCGCGCCAAGCTGCACGACCGGCCCAATACCGAATTGCGGCAGGCGGATCTCTATGCCCTGCCGATGGCGGACGGCGCGGCGGACGTCGCGATCCTGCATCACGTGCTGCACTTCGCGCAGCAGCCCGGCGCGGCGATCGCCGAGGCGGCGCGGGTGCTGGGGCCGGGCGGGCGCCTGCTGATCGCGGACTTCGCGCCGCACGATCGCGAGGACCTGCGCACGCGCGACGCGCATACCCGGCTGGGCTTCGCGGACGACCAGATCGCGGGCTGGTTCGGCAACGCCGGGCTGACGCTCGCGCGGACGGATACGCTCGAGGGCGGCGAACTGACGGTGACATTGTGGCTCGGACGCAAGTCCGGCGCGCATTTGCGTGAGGTGCCAGTGAAGAGCTTTGAGAAAAGGGTTGGGGCGGCATGACGATCTCGGTGAACCAGCTCGAGGAGGCGCAGATCGCGCTCAAGGCGCCGCTCTATGCGGATGTCGCGGGCGATCTCGACGTGTCGTTCGAATTCTTCCCGCCCAAGAACGAGAAGATGGAGGAACAGCTCTGGGACGCGGTGCGGACGCTGGAGCCCCTGGCGCCCAGCTTCGTGTCGGTGACCTATGGCGCGGGCGGATCGACGCGCGAGCGGACGCATGCGACGGTGGCGCGCATCCAGCGCGAGACGAGCCTTGCCGCGGCGGCGCACCTGACCTGCGTCGAGGCGACGAAGGCGGAGATCGACCAGGTCGCGGAGGAATATTGGGCGGCGGGCGTGCGCCATATCGTCGCGCTGCGCGGCGATCCGCCCGCGAGCGGCGCGAAGTTCGCCAGCCATCCCGGCGGCTACGAGAATGCCGCGGCGCTGGTCGCCGGGCTGAAGCGGCTGCATCCGTTCGAGATTTCGGTGGCGGCCTATCCCGAATGCCATCCGGATTCGCCCGACATGGCGGCCGACATCGACAATCTGAAGGCCAAGCTGGATGCGGGCGCGACCCGCGCGATCACGCAATTCTTCCACGAACCCGAAACCTTCTTCCGCTACCGCGACAAGGTGGCGGCGGCGGGGATCACCGCGGATATCGTGCCGGGGATCATGCCCGTCACCAACTTCGCCAGCGTCGTGCGGATGAGCGCGATGTGCGGCACCGAGGTGCCGGCATGGATGGCGCGTCTGTTCGACGGGCTGGAGGATCATCCGGCGGCGCGGCAGCTGATCGCGGCGACGCTGGCGGCGGAACTGTCCCGCAAATTATATGCGGGCGGGGTGAAGTCGCTCCACTTCTATACGCTGAACCGGGCGGAGCTGGCGTTCGCAATCTGCCATCTGCTCGGCGTGCGGTCGAAGCCGGTGAACGCCGCGGCGGCGGCGTAAGGCAATCAAGCCCTCTCCTGACGAAGGGGGCTTTCAAGGACAAGACATGACCATCCGCGACACATTCCTGGGCGAAGCCGCCAAGCGCATCCTCATCACCGACGGCGCGTTCGGCACCGAGATCCAGAACTGGAAGCTGTCGGAAGCCGATTACGCCGGATCGCTGGGCCTGACCCACGACCAGAAGGGCAACAACGACATCCTCGCGCTGACCAAGCCGGAGGTGCCGGCCTCGATCCATCGCGCCTATTTCGAGGCGGGTGCGGATATCGCGGAGACGAACACCTTTTCCGCGAACCGGATCAGCCAGGCCGATTACGGCGCCGAGCATCTGGTGCGCGAGATCAACGTCGAGAGCGCGGCGATGGCACGGCGGATCGCGGACGAATTCGCCGCGCGTGACGGACGGCCGCGCTTCGTCGCCGGCGCGATCGGCCCGACCAACAAGACGCTGTCGCTGTCGCCCGACGTCAACGATCCCGGCTATCGCGAGATCGACTTCGACTATCTGAAGGGCGTCTATCGCGAACAGATCGATGCCCTGGTCGAGGGCGGCGCGGACTTCATCCTGATCGAAACGGTGTTCGATACGCTCAACGCCAAGGCCGGGATCATGGCGACGCTGGATGCCGCGGAGGATCTCGGCCGCGACCTGCCGCTGATGCTGTCGATGACGCTGACCGATCTATCGGGGCGCAACCTGTCGGGCCATACGGTCGAGGCGTTCTGGCATGCGGTGCGGCATGCCAGGCCGGTGACGATCGGGCTCAATTGCTCGTTCGGCGCGGAGCAGCTGCGGCCGCACGTCAAGACGCTGAGCGAGATCTGCGACACACTCATCATGGTCTATCCCAACGCCGGCCTGCCCAACGAGCTGGGCGCCTATGACGAGGAACCGGCGACCACCGCCGGCCTCGTCGGCGAATGGGCGCAGGCGGGGCAGGTCAACGTGCTCGGCGGCTGCTGCGGATCGACGCCGGCGCATATCAAGGCGATCGCCGACATGGCGCGGGGCGTCGGTCCCCGCCGGATACCGGTGCCGCCGGTGCGGACGCGGCTGGCGGGGCTGGAGCCGTTCACGATGGCGGCGTGACCTGAAGCTCCTCCCGCTCAGGGGAGGGGTTGGGGTGGGGGACACCGCCTCCGCCGAAACGATCGCCTGATGGGACAGGCCCCACCCCGACCCCTCCCCTGAAGGGAAGGGGCTAGAAAGACCGAAATGACCACCACTGCCTCCGCTACCCAGTTCGTCAACATCGGCGAACGCACCAACGTCACCGGCTCCGCGGCGTTCAAAAAGATGATCATGGCCGGGGACTATACCCGCGCCGTCGAGGTCGCGCGCCAGCAGGTGGAGAATGGCGCGCAGGTGGTCGACGTCAACATGGACGAAGGGCTGCTCGACGCCGAATTCGCCATGACCACCTTCCTCAAGCTGATCGCGGCGGAACCCGATATCGCGCGGGTGCCGATCATGATCGACAGCTCGAAATGGAGCGTGATCGAGGCGGGGCTGAAATGCGTATCCGGCAAGCCGATCGTCAATTCGATCAGCATGAAGGAGGGCGAGGAGGCGTTCCTCTACCATGCGCGCAAGTGCATGGCCTATGGCGCGGCGGTGGTCGTCATGGCGTTCGACGAGGTCGGGCAGGCGGACACGCAGGAGCGCAAGGTCGAGATCTGCAGCCGCGCCTACGACCTGCTGATGGGCATCGGTTTCCCGCCCGAGGACATCATCTTCGATCCCAACGTCTTCGCGGTCGCGACGGGGATCGAGGAGCACAACAATTACGGCGTCGACTTCATCGAGGCGTGCAAGGCGATCAAGGCGCGCTGTCCGCACGTCCATATCTCGGGCGGCCTGTCCAACCTGTCGTTCAGCTTCCGCGGCAACGAGCCGGTGCGCCGGGCGATGCACTCGATCTTCCTCTACCACGCCATCCCTGCGGGGATGGACATGGGGATCGTCAATGCCGGGCAGCTCGACGTCTACGACACGATCGATCCCGAACTGCGCACCGCGTGCGAGGACGTCATCCTCAACCGCGATCCCGAGGCGGGCGACCGGCTGGTCGCGCTGGCGGAAAAGTATCGCGGCACCGATGCGGTCGCGGAGAAGCAGGCGGCGGAATGGCGCAGCCTGCCGGTCACCAAGCGGCTCGAATATGCGCTGGTGAAGGGCATCGACGCGCATGTCGTCGACGATACCGAGGAATGCCGCCAGCAGTTCGCGCGGCCGATCGAGGTGATCGAGGGCCCGCTGATGGACGGGATGAACGTCGTCGGCGACCTGTTCGGATCGGGCAAGATGTTCCTGCCGCAGGTGGTGAAGAGCGCACGCGTGATGAAGAAGGCGGTGGCGCATCTGCTGCCCTTCATCGAGGCGGCGAAGGAGCCGGGCGCGAAGGGCAAGGGCAAGATCGTGATGGCGACCGTCAAGGGCGACGTCCACGATATCGGCAAGAACATCGTCGGCGTCGTGCTCCAGTGCAACGGCTTCGACGTCGTCGATCTCGGCGTGATGGTGCCCTGGTCGAAGATCATCGCCGCGGCGAACGAGAACGATGCCGACATGATCGGGCTGTCGGGGCTCATCACCCCCTCGCTGGACGAGATGGTGACCGTCGCCGAGGAGATGAAGCGCGCCGGGATGACGATGCCGCTGCTGATCGGCGGCGCGACGACGTCGAAGGTGCATACCGCGCTGCGCATCTCGCCCGCCTATGACGGGCCGATCGTCCATGTGCTCGACGCCAGCCGCGCCGTCGGTGTCGCCACGACGCTGGTCAGCGACACGCAGCGCGACGCCTATGTCATCGGGATCGCGGACGAATATGAGAAGGTGCGGATCGCGCGCGCCAACAAGGGGCAGAACGACCTGTTGCCGCTCGCCGAGGCGCGAGCGCGCGGGCTTGCCGTCGACATGACGCTGAAGGCGCCGCCGGCGGCGCAGCCGGGGGTGCATCGCTTCGACGACTGGGATCTGGCCGACCTGCGCGATTATATCGACTGGACGCCGTTCTTCCGCGCCTGGGAACTCGCGGGCAACTTTCCCGCGATCCTGACCGACGCGGTCGTCGGCGAGAGCGCGACCGGATTGTACGAGGACGCGCAGGCGATGCTCGACCGGATCATCGCGGAAAAGTGGCTGACCGCGCGCGGCGTCGCCGGCCTGTGGGCGTGCCACCGCCACGACGACGACGTCTGGGTCTATACCGAGCATCGCGAGTCGCATCGCAGCCCGGATGGCGCGAGCATTCCCGAAGGGTTCCACATCCCCAACCTCGACCGCACGCAAGAGGCCACCGTAAGGCTGCCGTTCCTGCGCCAGCAGATCGCCAAGCGCGAGGGCCGGGCGAACATGTGCCTCGCCGACTTCATCGATACCGCCGGCGACTGGATGGGCGGTTTCGCGGTCGGCATCCACGGCATCGACGCGCATATCGCGCGGTTCAAGGCGGACAACGACGATTACAACGACATCCTGCTGAAGGCGCTGGCGGATCGTCTGGCCGAGGCGTTCGCCGAGCGGCTGCACGCGCATGTCCGCACCGACCTGTGGGGCTATGCGCCGGGCGAGCAACTGACCAACGAGGCGCTGGTGCGCGAACAGTATCGCGGCATCCGGCCGGCGCCGGGCTATCCGGCGTGTCCGGAACATTCGCTCAAGCGGACGCTGTTCGACATGCTCGATGCCGAGGCGAACACCGGGCTGGAACTGACCGAGAGCTTCGCGATGCTGCCGACTGCGGCGGTGTCGGGATTCTACTTCGGCCATGCGCAGGCGGAATATTTCGGCGTCGCGCGGATCGGCCAGGATCAGGTGGCGGACTATGCCACGCGGCGCGGCGTGGACGTCAAGCAGGCGGAGCGCTGGCTGCGGCCGAACCTGGATTAACTGCGCAGTCATTGCGAGCGTAGCGAAGCAATCCAGGGCGTCCTGATCCGGCTCTGGATTGCCGCGCTACGCTCGCAATGACGGGGGCGGTGCCTAGAACCCCCGCTTCCGCAACGCCGGGTCGCGTTTCAGCATCGGCGCGACGATCGGGATGGTCAGCATCGTGCTCGCCACCGCCATCAGCAGCAGCGCGGTGAACGTCTCGTTGGTGATGATGTGCTTGTCGAGCAGGATGTTGGCGAAGATGATCATGATGAGCGCCTTGGTCTGGAGCAGCCAGCCGATCGCCCTGGCGTCGCCCTTCGGCCATTTCAGGATGCGGCCCGCCAGATGCACGCCGGCGAGCTTGCCGCCGACCGAGGCGAGCAGCAGCAGCGCGGCGGCGGCGAAGACCGCGGCGCCGCCGACGCCCCATTGCGTCTTGAGGCCGGTCGACAGGAAATAGACCGGCATCACCGCGAGCAGGATGGTGCCACGGAACCGGTCCATCCGCTCCGCGCCGAACCAGCGCGCGTCGAGCACCGCGCCCGCGAGGAACGCCCCGACCATGAAGTGCAGCCCGGCCCAGTCCGCGGCGAACCCGCACGCCGCCAGCCAGATCAGCCCGACATACCAGCGGTCGTTTTCGGAGAGGGCGCGCAACAGCCGCCGGATCGCCCAGGTCGCGAACGCGAAGCCGATCAGGAAGCCCGCCTGCCGCCCGACCCGCTCCCAGTCGAGCAGGATCAGCGCGAGCACGCCCCAGATCGCGATATCGTCGAGGCTGGCATAGCGCAGCACGCGCTGCCCGAGCGGCGCGCGCAGAATATCGAGCTTCTCCATCAACAGCACGAGGATGGGAAGCGCGGTGACCGCGCAGGCCATGCCGATGCCCAGCATCACCTGCCAGTCGGCCCCGTCCGCGCCGCGCCACCCGGGAAAGCGCAGCATGACGAGGGCGGCGAGGCTGCCCGCGAGCAACGGCATGCCGAGCGCGAGGCCGGCGGTGATCCCGGTTTCCCGGCGCCGCTTCCACGCCTCCCCGACGTCGAGTTCGAGGCCGGCGACCCAGACGAACAGCATCACCGACCACCAGGCGATGCCGTTGAGCGCACCCAATGTCGGCGCGGCGAAGACGAAGGCGTAATAATCGGGGAAGAGCGCGCCCAGCACGCCCGGCCCCAGCAGGATGCCGCCGATGATCTGCACCACGACCAGCGGCGCCCAGTAATCGGTGCGCCCCAGCCGCCACACCAGCCAGGGCAGCGTGAAGATGATGAGGATCGCGAGGAGGAAGACCTCCGTCGGTGACATCGCGTGCATCGTCGGCCCTGCTCCCCGTGGCCGACCCCCCGGCCGCCATCTCGTTACGCCGTCGTCTAGTCGATGACGGCAGGGACACGCAATCGCGCGTCATTGTGGGACAGCGGCCCGTCACGGTAACCGATCGGGCCGCGCCGCGCCGGCGTTAACCGCGAAAGCCACTGGTGCCGTCGTCCCTCACCGGCGCACGATCGCGGCATGACCCGCATCCTCCTCGCCCTCGCCCTGATCGCCGCGCCCGCCTTCGCGCAGGGCGGCAAGCCCTTCACCATCGCCGAAACCGGGCAGGGATTCGACGATCTGCAGGAGGCGGTGTCGTCGGTGCGGATGGGGACCGCGACGATCCTGATCGCGCCCGGCGTCTATCGCCAGTGCGCGGTCCAGCAGGGCGGGCGCATCACGTTCCGGGCGGTACAGCCCGGCACCGCGATCTTCGAGAAGGAAACCTGCGAGGACAAGGCGGCGCTGGTGCTGCGCGGACAGGGATCGGCGGTCGATGGGCTGGTGTTCCGCGGCTATAGCGTGTCGGACGGCAACGGCGCCGGCATCCGTGCCGAGATGGGCGACCTGACCGTCACCAATGCCATGTTCCTCGATAGCCAGGAAGGCATCCTCGGCGGCGAGCCGACCGGGCAGCGGATCACGGTCGACCGCTCGACCTTTTCGGGGCTGGGCCAGTGCGACGAGGCGGTGAATTGCAGCCACGCGATCTACCTCGGCAACAAGGGCAGCGTGACGATCACCCGCTCGCGCTTCGAGCGCGGCACCGGCGGCCATTACGTCAAGCTGCGCGTGCCGAACGTCACGATCACCGACAACAGCTTCGACGACACCGCGGGGCGCAAGACCAATTACATGATCGACCTGCCCGACGGCGCACGCGGGCTGATCGCGCGCAACACCTTCGTGCAGGGGCGGGGCAAGGAGAACAGCAGCGGCCTGATCGTGGTCGCGGCGGAGAACCGGACCTTCCCCTCCGCCGGCCTCAGGATCGAGGACAATGACGCGCGGATGGCCCCCGGCGCGCCCGGCAATCCCGCCTTCGTCGCCGATCTTAGCCACCAACGACTGGCGGTGGGCGCCAACCGCCTCGGGCCGGGCATCCGGATGTTCGAGGTGCGCTGATCGACGGATGCCGATACGCGCCTTTCCGCTTTCGCCATCACTGCGGGCGAAACAAGGCAATCCAGCGCTCAGCGCGACGCGCTGGATCGCCTCGTTCCGCGCTTCGACGGCATGACACCGTCAGCGAGCAGCGCGCCGATCACGTGCCGTGGAGGATACGCTGTACCCGGCGGCGGATATAGGCCTTGTGCTCGGACGTCAGCGTGCCGCCGTCCTGCCGCAGCAGCTCGGCGGCTTCCGCGCGCAGCGTGATCGCCCACCGCAGCTTCTGATCGCGCAGGGTCGGCGTGTCGTCATACTGCCCGGGCAAGTTCAAGAACGGCATCGGCGGGTTCACGCCCATCGGCGTCGCGGCGCTGAACCGGATTTCGGGGGATTGCGCCGCGGCGAGTGAAGGAACCGCAAGAGCAAGGATGAGCAACGCCAGTTTCATGACCGATCTCCCGTCGAATGCAGTACAACAAAGCCGCAGTTGTCGTTAGGTTGCAAGGGCTGGCGGTGATGTCACTGACTACCCGCAGGATAACTGGCCGGGCCGGTCCTGTGAACGCTGCTATCGCAGCCGCCGGGGATCGATCACGACATGGCGGATGCGCGTGCGGTTGTGCGTGTAGGTGACGTGGACCAGCCCGTCGCCGGTCTGGATCACCGCGGGATAGGCATAGCCGTCGGGCACCGGCGCGCTTTCCAGCGTCAGCACGTTACGCCAGTGGATGCCATCGTCCGACAGGCCGACGTTGAGCGGCCAGCGCGGGCCATCGCCGGGTGTCTCCGGCCGGTGCGCGCTGTGGTTGTAGACGATGAGCTGGCGGCCGTCCGCCAGCGTCACCGCATCGGTGCCGGCATTGGGGTTGGGCAGGTCGATCGCGGCGAGCGGCGACCAGCTGCGGCCGTCGTCGCGCGACCAGCTCATCGCCAGCGCGCCCTGCCGGGTGCGGGCGACCAGTTCGAGGCGGCCGTCGCGATGGGTCAGGACGCTGGGCTGGATCGCCTCGATTCCCGTCGGCGAGGCGATCTCCGGCCCGACCTGCCAGCTGCGGCCGCGATCCGTCGACCGTTCCATGCGCAGGAACCAGCGGTTGCGCGCCGGCGTGCCCTGCTCGCGGCTGGAGGGCGACAGCCAGCTGCCGGCCGCGGTGACGACCGGCTTGTTCTTGATCGGACCGAGCACGCCGTCGGGCAGGCGGCGCGGCGCGCTCCAGTGGCGGCCGCCATCGGTCGAGGTGACGACCATTCCCCACCAGTCGCGCGGCGACGGGCCGACCTTGTAGAACAGGTGCAGCGGCTGGCCCTTGGGCTGGAACAGCACCGGATTCCACGTCGGATAGCGCCGGTCGCCGTCGCGGCCATCGGCGACGACAACGGGCGCGTCCCAGCCCCGTGCGGTGCGTCTGGCGAACCGGATGGTGACGTCGGGCCGGCTCTCGCCGCTGCCGCCGAACCATGCTGCGGCGAGGCTGCGGTCGGGCAGCTCGACCAGCGTCGAGGCATGCGCCTGCGGATAGGGCGGGGCGGGGTCGATGAACTCCGACGCGACGATCGACGTGGGGCGGTGTTGCGCGATCGCCGGGGTGGCGAGGGTGAGGGCGATGGCTGTGGGCAGGTGCCGGTAGAAGGAGTGTTCACGCGAAGCCGCGAAGCCGCGAGGGGAAGCCGTGGATTGGCGCGCAGAGGCGCAGAGAACACGGAGGGTCGTTTGGCACCCCGGCCGCGTCAGCGGTCGGCCTCGTTCCCGCGGCGGGTTGGTGAGCGGGACGCTCCGCGTCGATCGCGACACCTCCGCGTCTCCGCGCCTCCGCGCGAACCCCTCTTCCTTCTCTTCGCGGCGTCGCGCCTTCGCGTGACCCATCACTTCAGGCACGTATCGCCGGCCCCCGGATCGAGGTCGAGGCAACGCCCGTCGAGCCCCTTCACCGGCAGGCCGGTCGTAGCCGCCCGCATCGAGGTGGCGAGGGTGAAGGCGACGGCTGCGGAGAGGCGGCGGTAGAAAGAGTGTTCACGCGGAGACGCGGAGACGCGGAGGGATATTTGGCATCGCGGCCGCATCAGCGGCCAGCGTCGTCTTCGCGGCACATCGAGGAGCGGGACGCTCCGCGTCGGGCGCGACACCTCCGCGTCTCCGCGCCTCCGCGCGAACCCCTCTTTCTTCCCTTCGCGGCGTCGCGGCTTCGCGTGAACCATTACTTCAGGCACGTATCGCCGGCCCCCGGATCGAGGTCGAGGCAACGCCCGTCGAGCCCCTTCACCGGCAGGCCGATCGTCGCCGCCAGCGTCGGGGCGATGTCCACGGTTTCCACCGACAGCGGCTGTTCGAACCCGGCCATGCCGCGGCGCCAGAACAGGATCGGCACGCGGCGGTCGTAGTCCCATGGGCTGCCGTGGGTCTCGATGTAGCCGGTCGAGGGCTTTTCGATCGTCGTCACCCGCGGCTTGAGCAGCACGAGGATGTCGCCCGACCGATCCGCGTCGAACGAGGCGCGGGCGCGTTCCAGCAGGGTCCAGGTTTCGGGCGGGCTGGTCGGCATCGCCTGCGCGGCGATCTGCGCGCGCGGGAAGGCGGCGGCGACCTGCGGCAGCGCGGCGAAGCGGCGTTGCGCCTCGGCCGACACTTTCGCGCGGGTCGCGGCGGGCAGGCTGTCGGCGATATAGACGTCGCCCTCCGCGCCGAGCAGCACCGGCCCCTTCAGCCCCAACGCGGCGGTGACCGCGGCATCGACCGCCTTGATCGATGCGTCCGCGGAGACATGCTCCTCCATCGGCATCGCATGTTGCTGCTGGCGTTCGGTCATGTCGTGCGCGCCGTGATCGGCGGTCAGCACGACCTCGTAATCGAGGCCCCAGCCGTCGAGCGCCGCGAAGAAGCTGCCGAGGGTCTGGTCGAGCTGCTGCATCTGAATGCACATCTCGGTGCCCTGCGTGCCGAGCGAATGGCCGATATAATCGGTCGCCGACGCGCCGATCGCGATGATGTCCGTGGTTTTGCCCTGGCCGAGCTTCATGTCCTGGATCAGGCCCGCGGCGATCGCGAACACCGCGGCGTCGCTGGCGGGAGAGGCGCGGAAGCCCTTGAGGTCGCCCGCCGCGCGTTCGAACCGGCCCTGTCCGAACACCTTGCCCGCGACGGTGATCGGGCGATCCAGTGACCGGCAGAAGGCGGGGAGGGGCAGTGCCGCCTGCGGCTGCGCGACCAGCGCGGCGACCGCGTCCCGGCCGCGCTGCACCGCCCGCGGCACGGCGCGGCCGGCATAGCTGACATAGGTCTTGCCGTCCCACCACCACAGTTCGTCGACCTTGTGGCCGCCCATCATCACCGCGGCGCGATCCTTGCCCGCGACCGAGACGACGCGGGTGGCGGGGCGCGCCGTCTTCATCATCTCGCCGAGGGTCGGGACCTTCAGATGCTTGTCGCTGACCGTGTAGCTGTCGTGGGTGGAGCCGGTGACGTTCTCGTCCTCCGAGCAATAGACGATCTTGTCCGGGCGGCCGACACGCTGGTCGAGCCAGTTGTTGGCGACGATCCCGGTGTGTGCCGGGCGCATGCCGGTGAGGATCGTCGAATGGCCGGGGCAGGTTTCGGTCGCGGCATGGCTCTGATAGCCCGACGGGAAGACGACGCCGGTCAGCAGCCGCGCGAAGCCGTCGGTGAAGTGATTGCGATATTGCTGGAACAGGTCGGCGGAGAATTGATCGACCGAGATCGCGACGATCAGCCGCGGCGGCGCGACCGGAGCGGGTGTCGGCGCGGGCGTGACGGGGCCCGGTGCGGGCGCGGGCGCGGGCGCCTGTTGTGCCGCGATCGGCGCGGCGGTGGCGAACAGGGCGGCGGCGATCAGCGCTTTCATCGGGGACACTCGTGTTAGTGGGCCGCGACCGCTATGGCGGTGCGCGATGCATGGGGCAAGAATGGCAAATCGGATGACCGCGGCGATGCGCGCGCTGTGTTGCGCGCTGATGACGATGCTCGCGCTGGTTGCGACCGGGACGGGGGCGGCGCATGCCGATCTCGCGCCCGCGAACGGGCCGCCGCACCTCGGCATGACGCTGGTGCCGGACAGTGCGGCACCGCGCGCCGGGCAGACGCTGACCCTCGCGCTGGACACCCGGCCGGAAAAGAGCTGGCACGGCTATTGGCGCAATCCCGGCGATGCGGGCTTCGCGCCGTCGCTGAACTGGACGCTGCCGAAGGGCATGACCGCCGATGCCGAGCTGCAATGGCCGGTGCCGACGACGCTGCTGATCGCCGGCCTGATGAACTATGTCTACGAGGCGCCCTATGCGCCGCTGGCGACGCTGCACGTGCCGCAGGGGCTGGCGCCGGGAACGCGGCTGCCGGTGCGGCTATCGATCAACTATCTGGTCTGCACTAACGCGATCTGCGTGCCGGAGGCGCAGGACCTTGCCCTCGACCTGACCGTCGGCGACGGCACGCCGACCAATGGCGACCGGTTCGACCGCTGGCGCGCCGCCATTCCCAAACCGCTCGATGCGGCCGGGACCTATCAACTGCGCGACGGCAAGCTGCTGCTGGCGGTGCCGTTGCCCGCGGCGGCGACGGTGCGGGACGCGGCTTTCTTTCCCTACGGCCCCGACATGGTCAAATATGCCGCGCCGCAGACGGTGACGCGCGATGGCGACCGGCTGCTGATTGCGACCGACGGGACGCCGAAGGGGCGGATCGAGGGCGTGTTGCGGATCGGTCCCGACCTGGGGCTGAGCGTCCATGCCGTCGCCGGGACGGTGGCGATGCCGACCGATCGCAGCGGCTGGTCCGCGGCCCTGCTGGCGTTCGCCGGTGCGGTGCTCGGTGGGCTGATCCTCAACGTCATGCCCTGCGTCTTCCCGATCCTCAGCCTGAAGGCGCTGCATCTGGCCCGCGGCGGCGAGGACGAGCGCGCGGCGCGGATCGATGCCCTGGGCTATTTGCTGGGCGCGGTGCTGATGTGCGTCGCGCTCGGCGGGCTGATCCTCGGGCTGCGCGCCGGCGGGTCGGCGGTCGGCTGGGCGTTCCAGCTGCAGGACCCGCGGATCGTCGTGCTGCTGATCGCGCTGACCCTTGCGATCACGCTCAACCTCGCCGGACGGTTCGAGGTGCCGGTGCCGCAATTCGCCTCGCATGGCGGTGCGGTGGGGTCGGTGGCGACCGGCGCGCTGGCGGCGTTCGTCGCGACGCCCTGTTCGGGGCCGTTCATGGGCGCGGCGCTGGGCGCGGCGTTGGTGCTGCCGTGGCCGGCGGCGCTCGCGGTGTTTGCCGGGCTGGGGCTGGGGCTGGCATTGCCCTTCCTCGCGATCGGCTTCGTGCCGGCGCTGCGGCGGCGGCTGCCGAAGCCGGGCCTGTGGATGGAGCGGTTCCGTCGCGTGCTGGCGATCCCGATGGCGCTGACGGTGCTGGCGCTGCTGTGGCTGGCGTGGCGGCAGGCGGGCAGTGCCGGGCTGGTCGCAGGCATCGCGACGATGGTGGCGATGGTGCTGCTGCTCGGCTTCGGCGGGGCGCGGCAGAGGCGCGGACAGGGGTTCGGCTGGGCGCTGGCGCTTGCCGCCCTGATCGCACCAGCGGGGTTGGCCGCAGCTCTGACCGGCAATGCGGCGCGCCCCGCCAAGGTCGGCGGCGACGCATTCAGCGAAGCGCGGCTGGCGGCGCTCCGCCGGGAAGGGCGACCGGTCTTCGCCTATTTCACCGCGGACTGGTGCCTGTCATGCAAGGTCAACGAAGCCTCGTCGATCGACACCGCCGGCACGCGGGCGGCGTTCGCCAAAAACCGGGTGGCGGTGCTGGTCGGCGACTGGACCGACGGCGATCCCGCGCTTGGCCGGTTCATCCAGGCGCACAACCGTGCCGGCGTGCCGCTGTACCTCTATTACGCGCCGGGCGCCGCGGAGCCGCGCGTTCTGCCGCAGGTGCTGACGCCGGGGATGCTGGCTGCCTTGCACTGAAACCGCCCTTCCCGGGACGAAATGTCCGGTTCGCGCCCGATCCAGTCATAAAACTGCTCTTGTGCAGCGCAGCGATTGCCCGCAGCATGGAACCTCAAAGTCGTGGAGGGCTTTACCGTTCCGATGGGGAAACGACCGGCGTTCGACGAAATCATGGGGATGACCGGCGATGTTCCGCCGCGTCCCGCATTGGCGGCCTTGGGCAAATGGCTCGAGGATACGCCTGACGACGAACTTCGCCGTCGGCAGGAAGCGGCGGAGAATACCTTTCGCCAGCTCGGCATCACCTTTGCGGTCTATGGCGAAACCGACACGCGCGAACGGATCATCCCGTTCGACATCGTGCCGCGCGTGTTCATGGCGGACGAATGGTCGCGCCTATCGGCAGGGCTGGTGCAGCGGGTCGAGGCGATCAACGCCTTCCTCGACGACATCTACGGCGAACGCCGCATCCTGAAGGAGGGCGTGCTGCCCGCCGACCTGATCCTCGGCAATCCGCAATTCCGGCCGGAGATCGCGGGGATGCGCCCGCCGCACGGCATCTGGGCGCATATCTGCGGCATCGATCTGGTGCGCACCGGACCGGACGAATTCTACGTGCTGGAGGACAATGCCCGCACGCCCTCGGGCGTGAGCTACATGCTCGAGAACCGCGAGGCGATGGTGCGGCTGTGTCCCGAGCTGTTCCGCGAATATCGAGTCGAGCCGGTCGACAGCTATCCCGACCGGCTGCTGGAGACGATGAAGTCGGTCGCCCCGCGCGGGCGCGGCGCGCAGCCGGTGTGCGTCGTGCTGACCCCGGGCCATTACAATTCGGCCTATTACGAACACAGCTTCCTCGCCGATTCGATGGGTATCGAGCTGGTCGAGGCGGCCGACCTCGTCGTCGACGACGATCGCGTCTGGATGCGCACGATCGCCGGGCGCGTGCAGGTCGACGTCATCTATCGCCGGGTCGACGACGATTACCTCGATCCGCTGGTGTTCCGCGCCGATTCGATGCTCGGCGTCCCCGGCCTCATTGCCGCTTATGCCGCCGGCAACATCGCGATCATCAACGCGCCGGGCAACGGCATCGCCGACGACAAGGCGATCTACAGCTACATGCCGGAGATCGTCCGCTTCTATTCCGGTGGCGAAGCAAAGCTGCCGAACGTCGAGACGTGGCGCTGCCGCGAGCCGCAGGCGCTGCAATATGTCCTCGATAATCTCGATCAGGTGGTGGTGAAGCTGGTCGACGGATCGGGCGGCTACGGCATGCTGGTCGGCCCGACCGCCAGCCGGCAGGAGATCGAGGATTTCCGCCGGGCGCTGATCGCCGAGCCGCATCGCTATATCGCGCAGCCGACGCTGGCGCTGTCGACGGTGCCGACGCTGGCGGACAGCGGCCTCAGTCCGCGCCACGTCGATTTCCGCCCCTTTGTCCTCACCGGATCGAAGGGGGTGCAGGTCGTACCCGGCGGGCTGACCCGCGTCGCGCTGAAGGAGGGGTCGCTGGTCGTCAATTCGAGCCAGGGCGGCGGCACCAAGGACAGCTTCGTGCTGATGGCGGAACCCCGGAGCCAGACCCAGAGCCAGACGATCGGCGGCATGACGCAGTCGCAGGGGTTCGGGGCATGATGCTCTCGCGCACCGCGTCATCGCTCTACTGGCTGGGGCGCTACATCGAACGCGCCGATTTCTTCGCGCGGCTGATCGAGGCGACCGTGCGCTTCGACGTGATGTCGTCGCGCCCGGCGGGCGAGGTCGCCTGGTCGTCGGCGCTGGCGGTCACGGATACCGAGGCGGACTTCCTCGCCAGCGGCGGCGCGATGACGCAGACCGACGTGGTCCGCTTCCTCACCGTCGACACCAGCCATCCCGGTTCGCTGATCCGGTGCCTCGACCGCGCGCGCAACAACGCCAAGGCGGTGCGCACCGCGCTCAGCCGTGAGGCATGGACCGCGATCAACCGCGCGTGGCTGGTGTTCGAGAATCGCGGGCAGGTCGGCGACACGCAGGCGACGCTGAGCCTCGTCGAATCGGTCAAGAACGAGACGCGCGGCTTCGAGGGCGCGGTCCACCAGATGCTGCGCAACCAGTCGCACTGGTTCATCCGGCTCGGGCAGGCGGTCGAGCGTGCCGACAACACCGCGCGGCTGCTCGACGTCAAATACCACATCCTGCTGCCCGAAGGCGAAGTGGTCGGCGGTGTCGTCGATCGCGACCAGTGGACGACGATCCTGCAGGTCGTGTCGGCGGTGACCGCCTATCGTTGGCTCTATTCGGACGGGCTGACCCCGGCGAACGTCATCGACCTGCTGATTGCCAGCCGCGAACTGCCGCGCAGCCTCGTCGCCTCGGCGGAGATCACCGTCGACATCCTCGGCCTGCTCGCCGAACGCACCGGTAGCCATGGCGAGGCGGACCGGATGGCGCGGATGCGCGCCGCGCGGCTCGGCAAGACGCGATCGGGCGAGGTGATCGCCAGCGGCCTGCACCAGTATCTGCAGGCGTTCATCCGCGAGAACGGCCAGCTGCACGAGGCGATCGGTCGCCAGTTCAGGTTCGGCTGATGCGGCTGTCGATCGATCACCGCACCGTCTATCGCTTCAGCGAGCCGCAGAGCCGGCTGGTACAGATGCTACGCATGACGCCGGAGGCGAGCCACGACCAGACGGTCGCGCGCTGGCGGATCGACGTCGATTGCGACGCGACGATGCGGCGCGGGCGGGACGGGTTCGGGAATGCGGTGACGATGCTCTATTGCGAGGGGCCGATCGCCGATATCGAGATTGCGGTGCGCGGTGAGGTGCTGACCAGCCATTCCGACGGCGTCGTCCGCGGCGTCGCCGAGGTGTTGCCGCCCGCGGTGTTCCTGCGCGCGACCGAGGCGACGCCGCGCGATCCCGCCATCGCCGCCTTCGCGGTCGAGGCGAGCGCCGGCGCGACCGGCCCGATCGGCATGCTGCACCGGCTCAACCGCGCGTTCAACGGCCGCTTCGGGCTCGACCGGGTCCGCCCCGAACCGGGCCTCAGCGCCGCGGACGCGTTCCTGAAGCCGACCGCGACCTCGCGCGATCTGGCGCAGATGTTCGTCGTCGCGTCGCGTTCGCTCGGCATCCCGGCGCGCTACGTATCGGGGTACAGCATCGTCGAGGGATCGCTGCGGCCGACGCCGCACGGCTGGGCGGAGGCGCATGTCGACGGGCTCGGCTGGGTCGGTTTCGATCCCTGCACCGGCCGCTCGCCGCAGGAGGAGAGCGTCCGCGTCTCTGCCGCGCTCGACGCCTCGGGCGCCGCCCCGGTTGCCGGGTCGCGGCTCGGCGAGGGCGAGGAGGAGATGGACGTCGCGGTGAAGGTGTCGGCGGCGCAATAGCCGGCAAACTAAACTTGTTCCGCCAAGGCACTGCCGTCGTGCCGGATCGTTGAGGGGGGGAAGCATCCTCCGACGCGAGTACCCCCATGACCGATACCAAAGCCCTGAACGCCGGCAACGGCGGCGAGACGCATCAGGTCACCGACGCCGATCACCCGGTGCTGACCACCAACCACGGCACGCCGATCGCGGACAACCAGAACCAGCTCAAGGCCGGCGCGCGCGGCCCCGTCCTGATCGAGGACGAGATCTACCGCGAGAAGATCAACCACTTCGATCACGAACGCATCCCGGAGCGGATCGTTCACGCCCGCGGCTCGGCCGCGCACGGCTATTTCGAATGCACCGAGAGCCTCGCCGACATCACCGTCGCCGACCTCTTCCAGAAGAAGGGGCAGCGCACCGAGGTGTTCACCCGCTTCTCGACCGTCGCCGGCGGCGCGGGGTCGGTCGATACGCCGCGCGACGTCCGCGGCTTCGCGGTCAAATTCTACACGCGGCAGGGCAATTGGGACCTCGTCGGCAACAACATCCCGGTGTTCTTCATCCAGGATGCGATCAAGTTCCCCGACCTGATCCACGCCGCCAAGATGGAGGCGGATCGCGGCTATCCGCAGGCGGCCACCGCGCATGACACCTTCTGGGACTTCATCTCGCTGATGCCGGAATCAACCCACATGATCATGTGGGCGATGTCGGACCGTACGCTGCCGCGCACCTTCGCCAATATGGAAGGGTTCGGCGTCCACACCTTCCGCTTCATCAACAAGCAGGGGAAGAGCACCTTCGTCAAGTTCCACTGGAAGCCGAAGGCGGGCCTCGCCTCGACGATCTGGGACGAGACGGTGAAGATCGCCGGCGCCGATCCCGATTTCCAGCGCCGCAACCTGTTCGAGAGCATCGACCGCGGCGACTTCCCGACCTGGGAACTGGGCGTCCAGCTGTTCGACGAGGAGTTCGCCAACAGCCAGCCCTATGACGTGCTCGACGCGACCAAGATCATCCCCGAGGAAGTGCTGCCGGTGAAGATCGTCGGCCGGATGGTGCTCGATCGCTATCCAGACAATTTTTTCGCGGAAACCGAGCAGGCGGCGTTCGTGCCGAGCCATGTCGTCCCCGGCATCGGCTTCTCCAACGATCCGCTGCTGCAGGGCCGGCTGTTCAGCTACACCGACACGCAGCTGTCGCGCCTCGGCTCGGTCAACTTCCACCAGCTGCCGATCAATGCCGCCAAGGGCCGCGCCGCGGCGGCGGGCTGTCCTTTCATGAACCAGCAGCGCGACGGCCATATGCAGATGGCGGTGCCCAAGGGCCGCGCCAATTACGAGCCGAACAGCCTCGCCAAGGCGGGCGAAGAGGCTGGCGCGCGCGAGGATCCGGAGGGCGGCTACAAGACGTTTCCGTCGGACGAGGAGGGCCAGAAGCTGCGCATCCGCCCCGAAAGCTTCGCCGATCACTACAGCCAGGCGCGGCTGTTCTTCCGCTCGATGGACCCGGCGGAGCAGGCGCATATCGCGTCCGCCCTCGTGTTCGAGCTGTCCAAGGTCAGCCTCGAACACATCCGCGTCGCAGTGATGGCGAACCTGCGCAACGTCGATGAAACGCTGGCGCAGCGCGTCGCCGACGGGCTGGCGATGGACCTGCCCGAGGCGTCGCCGACCGCCGCACCGGTGCTCGACATGGACCCGTCGCCCGCACTGCGGATCATCCGCGGGCCGCTGGAAAAGCACACGCTGGAGGGCCGCACCGTCGGCATCCTGTTCGCCGACGGCACCGACGCCGGCGAGCTCAATGCGGTGAAGGACGCAGTGAAGGCCGCCGGCGGCACGCCGCTGACGATCGCGCCCAAGGTCGGCAAGGTGCCGCTGTCGGACGGTTCGTCGGTCGCGGCCGATGCGCAACTGTTCGGCCAGCCCTCGGTCACCGTCGATGCCTGTGCGGTGATCCTGTCGAAGGAGGCCTGTGCGAAGCTGGTAAAGGAGGGTGCTGCGGTCCAATGGGTCATGGACGCCTTCGGTCACCTCAAGGCGATCGGCCACAATGCCGCCGCCAAGCCGCTGCTCGACAAGGCAGGCGTCGAGCCGGATGAAGGGGTCACCGACCTCAAGGGCTTCGTCGAGGCGGCGAAGCAGCGCTATTGGGACCGCGAGCCGAACGTCCGCACCCTGGCGTAACCCCCGGCCGTCACCCCGGCGGGCCCGGGGTGACGCCACGACAGCATTAACCCTATCATAAGCCGCCCCCGCTACGCCGCTTAGCGTGGGGCGGCTTCGTATTTCCTCTTCAGGGCAGGTGGCCCTTGCGGCGGCGCTGTTCGCCGCATCGTCCTGCGTTCCCCCGCGCGGGCAGGCGACGCGCGTGGGCCAGGCCGTGCCGCCGCCGACGCCACGTCAGCTGCTCCGCGACCTCGCGCTCGACATTCCCGGCGACCTGCCGGGGCTCGCCGGTCTGCCGGCCTCGCTGCGCGCGTCGATCGGCGACGATGCCGCGCCGGCGCTTGCCGCCGCCGCGCCGCCGTTCCTCGCGCAGATGCAGAGCCAGAGCGATGCCGAACGCGCGACCGAATGCCTGACCGCGGCGGTCTATTACGAGGCACGGTCGGAATCGGTCGACGGACAGCGCGCGGTGGCACAGGTGGTGCTCAACCGCGTCCGCGACCGCGCCTTCCCGCACAGCGTCTGCGGCGTCGTCTTCCAGGGTTCGAACCGCCGCACCGGCTGCCAGTTCTCCTTCACCTGCGATGGATCGATGGCCTATCGCCGCGATCCGGCCTCATGGGCGCGCGCGCAACTGGTCGCGCAGGCGGCGCTGGCGGGCAGCGTCTATGCGCCGGTCGGCGGCGCGACCTTCTATCACACCAGCGCGATCCTGCCGTGGTGGGCGTCCAGCCTCGCGCGGATCGGATCGGTCGGCGCGCATATCTTCTATCGCTGGCGCGGCGCGATGGAGGGGGCGCTGAGCTTCCGTGCCGCTTATGCCGGGGTCGAACCCGGCGCGGCGACCTTCGCGCCCGGAGATGCCGACGTGCAGACCGCCGCGCTCTATCGCGACAGCAGCGCCGATGGCGGGGTCAACGTCCACCGCGGCAAGATGACGCCGGTGGCCGTCAGTGCCGACGCGCCGACCGCGGCTGTCGCGCGCCCGGCGCGGATGACGATGGTGTCGGGCGTGCGCGTCCATCTGGGGGCGGAGGCGCCGCGGACGGTCGTCACCGACGGGGCGACGATCGGCGAGGAAACCGATCCGACCTGACCCGGTTCAGGCCGTCAGTTCGACCCGGCGGATCGCCGACGCCGGCGCGTCCTCATCCTCGACGAAGGGGCGCCAGCCGCTCGGGCCGAGCACTTCCAGCGGGCGATAGCGGGTCTTGTACGCCATCCGCGCCGACCCCTTCACCCAATAGCCGAGATAGACATAGGGCAGGCCGGCGGCGCGCGCGCGGGTGATGTGATCCATGATGATGACGTTCCCCAATCCGGGCCGCGCGTCGGTGCCGCCATCGTCGTCGGGGGCGAAGAAACTGTAGATCATCGACAGCCCGTCCGCCTGGCGATCGGTCAGGCAGGCGCCGACCAGCCGCCCGCGCGCGCCGTCGGTCGATCGGGTGCGATATTCGAGGATCATCGAATCGACCGGCGAATGCTCGACCATGTCGGCGTAATCGTCCTCGTCCATCCCCGCCATGCCGCCGCCGGGGTGACGCGCCGCCAGATAGCGGCGGAGCAGCTGGAACTGTTCGTCCGTCGCCCAGGGGCGGCAGGCGGTGACCTCCAGATCGTCGTTGCGGCGGAGCAACTTGCGCTGCGTCGCATTGGGGGCGAATTGTTCGGTAACGACGCGCACCGACACGCAGGCGGCGCAGCCCGCGCAGGACGGGCGATAGGCGACGCCCTGCGACCGGCGGAACCCGATCCGCCCGAGTGCGTCGTTGAGCTCCGTCGCATGCGGGCCGCTCAGTTCGGTGAACACCTTCCGCTCCTGCCGCCCGGGCAGATAGGGGCAGGGGGCGGGCGTGGTGACGAAGAAGCGCGGGAAACGAAATGGCGCGGTCACCGCCGGCAGTCCTCCAGAAACAGGGGCGATCCGCGACGCGGTGCCAGCGACATATGAATAAGCGGATGCAGTCTGAAAAGCGGCATTCCGGCCAAAGAGAGTTAATCTCTTGCACGGGATGTTGATCGGCACGATCATGGCCCCGAAACGGGACGATGTTGCATTGCAGGAACAAATGGTCGAAAAGAACGTTTCCGCAGTCCAATTAGGTGGGAATTGTATATGAAGAAAATCGCAGGTTCCATTGCTGCGCTCGCTATGACGGTTGCGCCGCTGGCGGCGACGCCGGCGTTTGCAGCGCCTGCCAACCCGGCGGCGTCGCTGTCGGTGGCCAAGTCGGTTCGCGCGAGCGCACCGTCGGCCAAGAAGAACAACCTCGCCGGCGGTGGCCTGCTGGCCGCGCTGATCGCTGCTGGCGTCGTCGCCATCGGCGTCGTCGCGATCGTGCAGGACGATAACTCGGACAGCAACTAAGCTGTTCTGACATCGTTTCGAGCGGGGGCTGCGCGCAAGCGCGGCCCCCGTTTTCGTTCGGGCGTTCCCGTCGAGGCGTTGTCGCTTACGCCTGCTCGACCATGCTGGTTTCGTAGCCGCCGTCGCGCAGCGCGGCGATCAGCCGGTTGAGGTGATCGCGGTCGCGCGCCTCGCATTCGATATCGGTGACCAGTCCCTTCGCCGGCAGCGAGGTGAAGATGCGCTGGTGATAGATTTCGATGATGTTGACGCGCTGCTGGTCGAAGATCCGCGCGACGTTGAACAGGGCGCCGGGCTGGTCGCGGAGCCGCACGCGCAGCCGCGCGAGGCGGCCGGAACGGGCGAGGTCGCGCAGCAACACGTTGGCGAGGAGCCGCGTATCGATATTGCCGCCGCACAGCACGATGCCGACGGTACGGCCGCGGAATCGCTCCGGATAGGCCATCAGCGCGGCGAGTCCGGCGGCACCCGCCCCCTCGACCACCGTCTTTTCGATCTGGAGCAGCAGGCTGACCGCTTCCTCGAGGTTGCGTTCGCCGACCAACACGATGTCGTCGACCAGGTCGGCGATGATGCCGCTGGTGATCCCGCCCGGCTCCTTGACCGCGATCCCCTCCGCCAGCGTATCGCCGGCGCAGGGAAGGTTGGTGCCCCGGATCCGGTTGTACATCGACGGGAAGAGCTCGGCCTGCACGCCGACGATCTCGATCGGATGATCCGCCGCGCGCGCGACGACGGCGGTGCCGGAGATCAGGCCGCCGCCGCCGATCGGGATCAGCAGCGTGTCGAGGCCGGGCACGTCCTCCAGCATCTCGATCGCCGCGGTGCCCTGGCCGGCGATGACGCGCGGATCGTCGAACGGATGGACGAAGGTATAGCCGCACTCCGCCTCCAGCACGCGGGCGTGGGCGTAGGCGGCGTCGAACGTCTCGCCTTCCAGTACCACCTTCGCCTTGTGGCCTTCGGTCTGCGTCACCTTCACCGTCGGCGTGGTGCGCGGCATGACGATCGTCGCTGGGATGCCGAGCCGGTTGGCGTGATAGGCGAGGCCCTGCGCATGGTTGCCCGCCGATGCGGCGATCACGCCCTTGGCGCGCGCCTCGGGAGACAGCTGCAACAGCGTGTTGAGCGCGCCGCGCTCCTTGTAGGCGGCGGTGAACTGCAGGTTCTCGAACTTCAGATACACCGTCGCGCCGGTCATATCGCTCAGCGTCTTGCTGACGAGGGTCGGCGTGCGCACGATCGCGTCACGAATGCGCGCATGGGCGGCGCGGACGTCGTCGATGGTGACGGGGATGGCGGAGGATGCTGCGGCGTGTTTGGTGGCCATGGCCAGCCGCTAGACCATCTGGTGCGACGGGGGAACACCGCTTATGCGGGCGACTATGGCAAGAACGGCTTTCACGACGACCGCGATCGCACTGGCGATGACGATGCTGACCGGCCCGATGCTGTCGGGCACGGCATCCGCCGACGGCATCGTCGATAACGTCAACGGCATGACCCTCGACAAGGACGGCAAGGTCGTCCGGTTCCAGGCGCTGCTGGTGACGCCCGATGGCAAAGTGAGCAAGCTGTTGTCGGCGAAGGACAAACGGCCGGAGAAGCTCGACTGGCGGGCCGATCTCAAGGGGCGGACGCTGCTGCCCGGCATGATCGACGCACATGGCCATGTGATGGAACTCGGTTTCCGCGCGCTGGAGCTCGACCTCTCCGACACGAAGAGCCTCGCCGAGGCGCAGGCGAAGATCGCGGCCTATGCGCAGGCCAATCCGGATAAATCGTGGATCATCGGCGGCGGCTGGAATCAGGAGGCCTGGGGGCTGGGGCGGTTCCCCACCGCCGCGGACCTCGACGCCGCGGTCGGGAACCGCCCCGTCTGGCTGTCGCGCGCGGACGGCCATGCGAGCTGGGGCAACAGCGCCGCGCTCAAGGCGGCCGGCGTCACCGGCAAGAGCGTGTCGCCGCCGGGCGGGCGGATCGAGAAGGGCGCGGGCGGGCTGCCCGCTGGCGTGTTCGTCGATGCGGCGCAGGGTCTCGTCGCCCGGGTCGTGCCGCAGCCGCTCGGCAAGGACCGCAACGCCGCCTTCCTGAAGGCGCAGGCGATCCTGCTGAGCTATGGCATCACCGCCACCGCCGACATGGGCACCAGCATCGACGACTGGCTGACCTATCGCCGGATCGGCGATGCGGGCGGCTTGCGCGTGCGGATCATGAGCTATGGCGCGGGGGTCGACACGACGGTGCAGATCGGCGCGGTCGGTCCGTCGCCGTGGTTGTACAACGACCGGCTGAAGCTGGTCGGCGTCAAGCTGTACGCCGACGGCGCGCTGGGCTCGCGCGGCGCGTGGCTGAAGGCGCCTTATGCCGACGCCCCCGGTCAGTCGGGCGCGGGCTTCATGAACGACACCGTGATGCGCAACCTGATGAGCCGGGCGGCGATGGACGGCTATCAGGTCGCGGTGCACGCGATCGGCGACCGCGCCAATGCCGAGGCGCTCGATTCGATCGAGGAGATGGCGCAGACCTACAAGGGCGACCGGCGCTGGCGGATCGAACATACGCAGATCGTCGATCCCGTCGACCTGCCGCGCTTCGGCAAATACGGCACGATCGCGTCGATGCAGCCGACGCACCAGACCGGCGACCGCGTGATGGCGGAGGCGCGGCTGGGGCCGCAGCGGCTGGCGGGCGCTTATGCCTGGGCGTCGATGTTGAAGAATGGCGCGAAGCTCGCGTTCGGGTCCGACTTTCCGGTCGAGAAGCCCGATCCCTGGGCGGGCTGGGCCGCGGCCTTCACCCGTCAGGACGCCGATGGTCAGCCGTTCGGCGGCTGGCGCCCCGAAGAGGCGGTGACGCGCGAACAGGCGTGGTGGGCGTTCACCGGCGGCGCGGCCTATGCCGGCTTTGCCGAGGATCGCATCGGCCGCCTCGCACCGGGGCTGCGTGCCGATTTCATCATCGTCGATCGCGATCCGTTGCTCGCTTCGCCCGCCGACCTGCGCGCGACGAAGGTGCAGGAGACGTGGGTCGGAGGCGAAAAGGTGTGGGAGCGGAAATAGACCTTTCCGCGATCGTCGCCGAGATCGCCGCGGAAATGGCGGCGGCGCCCGATCGCGGCACGCCGGCGGACTATATCCCGCCACTCGCCTGCGTCGATCCCGCCCGGTTCGGCATGGCGGTGATCGAGGCCGACGGCACCTGCCATCTGGCCGGCGATGCCGAGGAAGCGTTCTCCATCCAGTCGATCAGCAAGGTGTTCGCGCTGACGCTGGCACTGGGCCATGTCGGCGACCAATTGTGGCAACGCGTCGGGCGCGAGCCGTCGGGCAGCGCGTTCAATTCGATCGTCCAGCTCGAATTCGAACATGGCATCCCGCGCAATCCGTTCATCAACGCGGGCGCGATCGTGGTCGCCGACGTGCTGCTCGGCCAGCACCAGCCGCGCGAGGCGATCGGCGAAATCCTGCGCTTCGTCCGGATGCTGACCGACGACGAGGATATCGTCATCGACCGCGCGGTGGCGGAGGCGGAGCTGGCGACCGGCGATCGCAACCGCGCGCTGGCGAGCTACATGCGGTCGTTCGACAATATCCGGCATGACGTCGAACGGACGCTGGGCGTCTATTTCCATCAATGCGCGCTGGCGATGAGCTGTCGCCAGCTGGCGCTCGCCGGCCGCTATCTGATGGCAGACGGGATGCTGCCGACGACCGGGCGGCGGATCGTCTCGGCGCAGCGCGCACGGCGGATCAACGCGCTGATGCTGACCTGCGGCCATTACGACGGGTCGGGCGAATTCGCCTTTCGGGTCGGCCTGCCCGGCAAATCGGGGGTGGGGGGCGGCATCCTCGCGGTGGTGCCGGGACGAGCGAGCATCGCGGTCTGGTCGCCCGGCCTGAACGCCCGCGGCAATTCGCAGCTCGGCACGCTGGCGCTGGAACGGCTGGTGCAGCGGACCGGCTGGTCGGTGTTCGAACCGGCGCGGGACCCGCTTTAAACCAGTTCGATATTCGAACGACGACGTGCCGAAAACGGCGGTTTTGAGCGACCCGGAGCGCAGCGTACGTTCGGGGCTGCATGCCGATCGACCCTAGACCTGCGGAAAACGGTCGCTGGCCTCCAGGGTGAAGCCGACGCCGAGGATCGACACCGGAAGCGTGATCGACACCTGCTTGTAGATCAGGCCGCCGATCGGTGCCGTCGTTTCGGTCCGCACCCGGTTGGCCGTCACCATGCCGATCCCGTTGGCGGCGGCGACCTGTAATGCATAGGCGATGGCGGGATCGACGCCGCTGCCCGACGCCGGGACCGTGCAGCGCGGCGAGTCGATCGCGAGGCAGCGGGCGACGGTATGCGCGGTGGACTGCAACGCATTCCAGCGCTGGAACGCGATCCCCGCCTGCACGATCATCAGCGCGATCGCGCAGAAGACCGGGGCGACCAGCGCGAATTCGACGATGGTCGCGCCCTTGGCGTCGCGCGACAGGCGGCGGATCATTTCGCCCGCACCACGACGGTTTCGGTCAGCGGGAACAGGCGCGCGCCGATCGCGGCGACGGGGATGATCGCCACGGGCGTCCCCGTGGTGCGGATCGTCACGAACTTGGCCGACATCGTATCGTCCCCGCAGGCGCTCCTCGTCATGCCGGTTGAGCGCCATCGGATCGGGGCGCCGCTGGTGCAGTAATAATCGTCGGCGGCGCCCGGCCCGGCGACGTTGTTGACCAGCACCGTCACGGTCGGCGCGGTTGCGCCTGCACCCTGCTGGACGATGGTGGCGATCGTCTGGCGGAACGCATCGGCGCTGCCGGCATCGACGTCGCCGCCATTCTCGAAAGCGTACATCGCGCCGGCGCTGACGCCGCGCAGCGCGTTGAGGCGGGCGTTATAGGCAAAGCCGATATCGACGATCAGCGCGACTAGCAGCAGCAGCGGCGGCAGCACGAGCGCGAATTCGATCAGCGCGACGCCCCCGCGGTCGGCCGCCAGCCGCGCGGAGGACCGGGCATGCGGCGTCGTCATTGCACCAGCACCGCGCGCCCGGCGGTATTGCCGGTCAGGCCGGCGCAGGGCGAGGCGTTGATCCGCGCATTCTGGTAGATGTCGAGCACGCCCGACACCACGCCGAAACAGCCCCCCGGTGGCGGCGTGATCGTCTGCGATCCATAGATCGACGCATTGGTGGCGGGCGCATAGACCAGCCCCGACATCGTATCCACCTGCCCCCCGGACTGGTACAGGTTGAACGCGCCGCCCCACACCGCGAACAGCAGGTTGCGATAGCCGAGCGTCGGGTGGGGATCGGTTGGCGCGGTCGCCTCGATCGTGCCGATCCCGAGCAGGCTGAGCGTCCCGCCCTTGAAGCCGAAGCTGGTGCCGATCGCGGTCAGCGAATCCGCCGTCAGCGCGAACGACCCGCCATACATCGCGACCGTGCCGGAGCCGGTCTCCGCCGACCCGCCCGCGCCGAAGGTGACGGACGCGCCCCCCGCGATGACCGTACCGCCATAGAAGCTCATGTCGCCGACCCCGAAGCTGGTCGTCGATCGCGGGTTGAGCGCGAGCGACCCGCCCTGGAAGTCGAACGGGCCGTTGCCCAGCGTCATCGTCCCGGTGTTCGAGACGCTGCCGCCGTAGAAATAGAAGGGACCGTTGCCGAAGGTCAGCGTCGATGTGGCCAGCACGTTGTAGATCGTGCCGCCCCACAGATAGAAGGGGCCGTTGCCGAACGACAGGCGGGTGCCGTAATTGGCGATCGACCCGCCGTTCACATAGACGGTGGCGTCACCGAACGTCAGCGTCGCGCCGCTGGCGACGGTCAGCGTGCCGCCGGCGAAGACGAACACCACCGACGCGCCCGGGGCGACCTCGAGGCGGCTGGTCGATCCCGTCGCTGCATTGACCGCGGCGCCGAAGACGTAGCAGCCCGAGCCGAAGGTCAGCGTGTTGGTGCCGCTGAACGACAGCGTCGCGGCGATCGTGGTCGGCGCGGTGCAGCGCGGATCGGCGCCGCCGCCCTGGAACGACAGGCTGGAATTGGCCACGGCCAGCGACCCGAGGCGCGCGTTGGCGGCGATCGTGGCGGACTGGCCGCTATAGGACTGGCTCGTGCCCGGGGGCGTCGACGGCCGCACCGGGGACAATGTGCCATAGGACCAGCCGCCCGCCATCGCCTTGAGATGGGCCAGCATGCCGGTGACCGGCGCGGTGCCGGCGATCGTATCGGTGACGGTCGCGCTATAGTCGAAGCCTGCGGCATTGGGCTGGAGGCTCGCGGTCGGGCAGAGATAGGGCGCTTCGGAAAGCGGCGTATAGCCGGTCGCGACAGTGGCGAGCACCGTCTCCGACTTGCCGCAGGAATAGAAGAAGGTCTTGGCCTCCGCCGTGCAGGCGGGGGCGGTGACGATCGCATTGTTGTAGATGTTGGTCGGGCCGGATTGCGACCGGAAGCAGGCACCGGTGCCCGACGGTTCGGCCCAGGAGGCGACGTTGACCGTCGGCCGGGCGCCGAGCGACAGCAGGCCGATCGGCAGCGTCACCGTCGTGCCGATCGTCGCCTTGAGCGCCCGCGCGCCGCTGCGGGCCGGGGATTGCGTCACCGTCAGGGTCGTGGCGCCGGCATCGAGGCCGTTGGCGGCGACGATCGCCCGGGCCGTCGCCAGCGCGGTCGCCGACGGTGCCGATCCGGCGATCGGTGCCGCCGTGCTGGTCGCGCCCAGCACCGCCAGATCGCTGACCATCTGGCGCTCCTGGCGGACCAGATAGAGGTTCGACAGGTCCAGCGCGAATGAGGTCGCTCCGGCCAGCGCCGTCAGGAACAGCGCGAACATCACCATCACGCTGCCGCGCCGGCTGTGCGCTATGCCCGCTCCGTCCGCGGGTCCGGGCGATGCGCGATGGTCGACCATGATCCGTATCCCTTGCCTCGGGCCCGGGTCTTTATGTCCACAATGGTCATAAGAAAACGTCAATGACGTACGTGCATGATCCGGCTGGCGGAATCATAACAAAGGCCGCGACACCCCCCGATGTCGCGGCCCCTTTCCCGATACACGGGGAAGATGTGTGACGGTCAGGCGACCGCGGTAATTTCCTCTGGCTCGCGAAGCACATAGCCGCGGCCCCAGACGGTCTCGATGTAATTCTCGCCCTCGCAGGCGAGACTCAGTTTCTTGCGCAGCTTGCAGATGAAGACGTCGATGATCTTGAGTTCCGGCTCGTCCATCCCGCCGTACAGGTGGTTGAGGAACATTTCCTTGGTCAGCGTCGTGCCCTTGCGGAGCGAGAGCAGCTCCAGCATCGCATATTCCTTGCCGGTCAGGTGGACGCGGCTGCCGTCGACCTCGACCGTCTTGGCATCCAGGTTGACCGCCAGCTTGCCGGTGCGGATGACCGACTGGCTGTGGCCCTTGGAGCGGCGGACGACGGCGTGGATGCGCGCGATCAGTTCTTCACGATGGAACGGCTTGGTGACGTAATCGTCGGCGCCGAAGCCGAAGCTGCGCACCTTGCTGTCCATCTCGTTGATCCCCGACAGGATCAGCACCGGGGTCGAGACGCGCGCGACGCGCAGTTTCTTGAGGACGTCGTAACCGTGCATGTCGGGCAGGTTGAGGTCGAGCAGGATGATGTCGTAATCGTAGAGTTTCCCGAGATCGAGACCCTCTTCGCCGAGGTCGGTGGTGTAGCAGTTGAAGCCTTCGGTCCCGAGCATCAGCTCGATCGCCTTGGCCGTGGTCGGCTCGTCCTCGATCAACAACACCCGCATCGCGAAGTCCCCTGTTGGCGAGACCGCAAGCACCCCTGCTTCACGGCTGGCCGAGATTCATTAACCAAAGAACATCTGAAGGCAAAAGGTTAATTTGGGTTTAATCGAGGGTTTCCCGCGAGTCGGGCCGCGAATCAGGCCTCCGGATCGTGCGGCGTCAGGTCGGGGCCGAGCAGCGTCTGGTGCCGGCTGCGCGGGATGTCCTCGCCCAGCACCTCGCGCAGGTAGAGGCTGCGCACGAGCGTGAAGATCACCACCAGCAGGGCGGCGGAAAAGAACAGGCCGAAGATGCCGAAGATCACGCCGATGCCGATGATCGCGAAGACGGTGATCGCCGGCGGGATCGAGATGACGCGGGCCTGGACGTAGGGGGTGATGAAGTTGGTCTGGACCAGACGGACGAACGCATAGGTGACCAGCGTGCCGATCAGCGGCCCCGTTCCCTGCGTCGCGGCGAGGCCGAGCGCCGGGATCATCGCCGCGGTCGGGCCGATATAGGGAATGAACTCCGACAGGCCGGCGAGCAACCCGAGCGCGGCGGCGGACGGCACGCCGGATATCCACAGGCCGAGCCCGATCAGCACCCCCATGCTGGTCATCAGGATCAGCGACGAACGCAGCCACAGCCGCAGCGTCGACCCGACGTCGAACAGCGCATCCTCGATCGCGGGGCGCTTGGTGGGCGGGATCAGGAACAGGAAGCCGCGCTGGTAGATGCCGGGATCGGCGGCGAAGAAGGCCGCGGCGACCAGCAGCAGGATGCAGTTGAGCAGCAGCTCGCCCGCGCCGGTGACGAGGCCGCCGACGTCCTGCGCGACCTTCGATCCCGCATAGGCCTGTTGCACGGCATCGACGATCTTGGCGCCGACCGGGCTTTGCGACGCCCAGGCGGCGAGCTGGTCGAGCAGGGTCGGCAGTTGCGTGACGAGCACGTTGACCTGCTCGCGGAACTGGACGCCGAACAGCCAGACGAGGAAGCCGACGATGCCGAAGGCGGTCGCCATGCCGAGGCCGAGCGACGCCTTTTCGGGGACGCGCAGATGGTCGCGATACAGGTCGGCGAGCGCATGGATCGCGATCGCGCCCAGCATCGATCCGAAGGCGAGGATCAGCAGGTTGCCCGCCTTGAACAGCGCCGCCGCCACCGCGGCGATGACGAGGACGTAGAGGACGCGACGGATGAACCGCGCGTCGTCCGCGTCGGGGGACAGGCGGTTCATGGTCGGGGAATCCTGCGGGACGCGGTCAACCCGCGGCGCCTTCGCGGCCCAGCGCGGCGCCGATCTCGGCAGCGGCGGTGCGCAGCAGGGGCACCAGCTCCTGCATGCGGTCCGCGTCCAGATAGGGCGCGGCGGCGGCGACGTTGATCGCGGCGACGATGCCGCCGGCGGCGTCGCGGACCGGCGCGGCGACCGAATGGATGTGATCGGGGGCGGGGCCGCATTGCAGCACGACGCCGCGCGCCGCCGCCGCGGTCATTTCCGCCAGCCAGTCGGGGCGGCGATGGGGCGCGTCGACCTGCCCGAACAGGCGCCGCCACGATCCCTCGCTATCGTCGAGCAGCAGGGCCTTGCCGAGCCCCGTCTCGCCGAGCCGGCGGCGGGTGCCGGGCTGGGTGGTGACGGCGACCCGCTCGCGCCCGGGGACGCGCAGCATATGGACCGATTCGTCGCCCTCGCGCCGTCCCATGAACGCGCTCATCCCGCTTTCCTGCGCCAGCCATTCCAGCTGCGGCCGGGCGAGCGCGACGAGGTCGGTCTGGTCCTGCACCAGATGGCGCAGACGCAGCAGCAGCCGGCCGCCGCGGACCTGGTTGTTCGGCCCCATCGCGAGGAACCCGCGCGAGGCGAGCGACCCGACGAGGCGATAGGCGATCGCGCGCGACAGGCCGCTGCGCTCCGCCAGCTGGATGACGGTCGCCGGCTCCTGCACGGCAAGCTCGAGCAGGTCGAGCCCGCGATCCAGCGTCTGCGTGCCGGCCTTGGCGGCGCGGCTTTCCTCGGGCGCATCCTCGGCGGCGGGCCGGCGCACAATGGCGGTGGTGGTCACTTCACGGTCTCTCCCAGACGGCCGTTCCGCGTTGCCCGAATCGGCCGTAACCGCAACCGATAACGTACAATGGGGCGGAACGGCAGCGTCCGTCAGGCCAGACGGATGACGTGGAGGAAGCGGGGGCCATGCGCGCCGCGCACATAGGTGCCCTCGATATCGGTCGTGCCCGACACGCCGGTGACCCAGTAATGCGCGCGCGGGTGGCTGCCGGCGAGCAGCGCATCCTCCAGATACGCCACCACCGCCGGCACGACGACGATATGGTGGAGCGCGAGGAAATTGGGCAGCATCGGCGCGTCCGCCGCGGTTTCGAAGACGAGGCTGCCGGTCTCGGCGACGCCGCAGCGCGCGATGGCGAGCGCGGCCGGCTCGTCGGGCGCGGCGGTGTCGTGCAGCGTGAAGCCGCTCCAGTCGCAGGCGGACAGGCGCGGATCGGGCGGCACGCAGAGCGTCTGCGCGAGGGCCTGACCGGCGCAATAGCGGGCGATCGCCGCGGGCAGTTCCGCCATGCCGGCGATGCGGTCGACGGTGGCGGCGACGCTCGGCAGCGTCAGCCGGGCGAGGAACGTCTCCTCCAGCGCGGCCGGGTCGACCGGCGGGCGTTCGGGCGCGACCAGCAGCGTCGCCGCGGTGCCGTCGATCGCCGCGGGGGTGGCCGTGCCGCCGAGCCGGGCGAGGATCGCCTCGCGCGCGGTCATGAGCGGCGCCCTTTGCGATATTGCGCCATGAAGCTCTCCGCGGCGGGTCTGGGCATGTCGCGGTACCTGGTCCAGCCGCCGGCGAGCGGCAGCCGGGTCAGCCAGCCGGTCCGCCCCATCAGCCGCATCGACCGGAGCGCCGCGGCGGTCGCGGCGCGGTACAGCCGCGGCCGGCGCGCGAACCACGCCCAGGCGCCGAGGCCCGATCGCAGCGAGGCAGGTTCCAGCCCCTCGCGCCAGCTCTTCTCGCGCCAGCCGCGCAGCAGCGTCGGCAGCGGGATACGGACCGGGCAGACCTCCTGGCATTTGCCGTTGAGCGTGCAGGCGTTGGGCAGGTCGCGCGACTGTTTCAGCCCGTCGAACGCGGGGGTGAGCACCGCGCCCATCGGGCCGGGATAGGTGCCGCCATAGGCATGGCCGCCGATCTGCCGGAACACGACGCAATGGTTCATGCACGCGCCGCAACGGATGCAGCGCAGCATCTCGGCCAGCCCCTCCTCGCGCATCGTCGTGCGGCCGTTGTCGACCAGCACGATGTGCATCTCCTCCGGCCCGTCGCGGTCGCCCGCGCGCTTCGGGCCGGTGTAGAAGGTGGTATACTGGCTCAGCGGCGCGCCGGTCGCCGATCGCGACAGCATGCGCAGCATATGGACGGCATGGCCGGTCGAGGGGACGATCTTCTCGATGCCGGCGGTGACGATATGCATGCGCGGCGGCACCAGCGACAGCTCGGCATTGCCCTCGTTGGTGACGGTGCAGACCGCACCGGTATCGGCGACGAGGAAGTTCGCGCCGGAGATGCCGACGTCGGCGGCGAGCATGCCCTCGCGCAGGTGCCGGCGCGCGCTTTCCGCCATCGCGGCGATGGTTTCCTCGACATGCGGATTGCGGTGGCTGGTCTTGAACAGCGTCGACACCTGTTCGCGCGTCTTGTGCATCGCCGGCCAGATGATGTGCGACGGGCGCTCGCCGCTCAGCTGGATGATATGTTCGGCAAGGTCGGTTTCGATCCGGCCGATCCCCGCCTCGGCGAGCGCATGGGGCAGGCCGATCTCCTCGCCGAGCATCGACTTGGAGCGCGCGACGCTCTTCGCCCCCGCCGCCGTGCACAGCCGCACGACGATGTCGCACGCCTCCTGCGCGGTGCGCGCCCAATGCACCGTCGCACCGGCGGCGGTGGCGTTCGCCTCGAATCGTTCGAGATAGAAGCCGAGGTTGGCGACGACATGGTCCTTGATCGCGGCGGCGCGGTCGCGCGCGGCGTCGAAATCGGGGAAGGCGTCGACCGCGATCGTGCGCTTCGCCTCGGCGGTGCCGGCGGTGCGCTCGACCGCGAGCTTGAGGTTGCGGTCGGCGAGCGCCTCGTCGACGCGGGCGGCGAAGCTCATGCCTCTTCCCCGATCGCGGGGCCGTCGCCCATGCCGGCGATCAGCTCGATCGCGTGGAAGGCGCGCACCGGCGACCCTTCGCGATGCAGCTTGCCCGCCATGTTCATCAGGCAGCCGAGGTCGCCCGCGAGCAGCAGGTCGGCACCGGTCGCGTCGATCGCGGTCGCCTTCTCCGCGACGATCGCGTTCGAGATGGCGGGATATTTGACGCAGAAGGTGCCGCCGAAGCCGCAGCAGGTTTCCGCGCCGTCGAGCGGTTTCAGCGCGAGGCCGTCGACCGCGGCGAGCAGACGGCGCGGCTGGCGCTTGATGCCGAGTTCGCGCAGGCCGGAACAGCTGTCGTGATAGGTGGCGGTGGCGGGCAGGGCGACGCCCTCGGGTTTCCAGCCGCGCACCTCGTCCAGATAGGCCATGATCTCCCAGGTCTTCGCCGCCAGCGCGGTGGCGCGCGGTCCCCATGTCGCGTCATGGTCGAGGATCTCGGGATAATGGACGCGGATCGTCGCGGCGCAGCTGCCCGACGGAATGACGACATGGTCGTAGGGCTCCAGCGCGGCGATGGCGCGGCGGGCGAGGTCCTCGGCGGTTTTGCGGTCGCCCGAATTGAGCGCGGGCTGGCCGCAGCAGGTCTGCGCTTCGGGCACGATCACCTCGCAACCCGCGGCTTCCAGCGCGGTGATCGCGGCGAAGCCAATCTGCGGGCGGATCAGGTCGACGAGGCAGGTGACGAACAGCGCGACACGGGGGGCGGTCATCGTCCGCCCTTCCGGCAGGGATGGCGTTCGGCCGGGCGCAGGGACGGTGGCGATCGTCGGTTCAACCTCGTTTTCCTCACCTGTCCCGAGTCTCCGTTTGACGCGGCTTTTCTCATCACGTAACGAGCTATCCCATAAAGTGAAAAAAGTAACAAGCTCGGGAGGGATGCTCGTACCGCCATCGGCGGTGTCCGGCCCGGGACTGATACTGGCGACAAACGGGAGTTTCGCGTGGGAATCGTGTCCTTGCCCAAGATCAAGCATGTCCGCGCCTTTACGGTGCGCGGCGGCGGTGCCGACTACCACGACCAGGGCGAAGGCCATTGGATCGACAACCACATCGCGACGCCGATGTCGCGTTATCCCGAATACCGCCAGTCGCGGCAGAGTTTCGGCATCAACGTGCTCGGCACATTGGTGGTCGAGATCGAGGCGGAGGACGGCACGATCGGCTTCGCGGTGACGACCGGCGGCGAGCCCGCCTGCTACATCGTCGAGAAGCATCTCGCCCGCTTCCTCGAGGGGCGCAGCCCGACCGACTATGAGAAGATCTGGGACCAGATGTACTTCTCGACCCAATATTACGGGCGCAAGGGGCTCGTCATCAACGCCATCTCCGGCGTTGACCTCGCGCTGTGGGACCTGCTCGGCAAGCTGCGGCAGGAGCCGGTCTATCACCTGCTCGGCGGCGCGGTGCGCGACGAGCTGCAATTCTACGCGACCGGCGCGCGGCCCGACAAGGCGAAGGAATTCGGCTTCATCGGCGGCAAGATGCCGCTGCACCACGGCCCCGCCGAGGGGATCGAGGGCCTCAAGAAGAATATCGCCGAACTCGCCGACATGCGCGAAAAGTGCGGGCCGGATTTCTGGCTGATGTGGGATTGCTGGATGGCGCTCGACGTCGACTATGCCACCCGCCTCGCCATCGCCGCGCACGATTATGGCCTGAAATGGATCGAGGAGGCGATCAGCCCCGACGATTACTGGGGCTATGCGCAGCTCAAGCAGAACGTGCCCAAGGGCATGCTGGTCACCACCGGCGAGCATGAGGCGACGCGCTGGGGCTTCCGCATGCTGATGGAGATGGACTGCTGCGACATCATCCAGCCGGATGTGGGCTGGTGCGGGGGCGTCACCGAATTGTTGAAGATCAGCGCGCTCGCCGATGCGCACGGCAAGATGGTCGTGCCGCACGGGTCGTCGGTCTACAGCTATCACTTCGTCATCACGCGCCACAATTCGCCGTTCGCGGAATATCTGATGATGCACCCCGGCCCGACCGAGGTGGTGCCGATGTTCCATCCGCAGCTGATCGGCGAGCCGGTGCCGCAGAACGGACGGCTGAAGGCGAGCGCGCTCGACGCGCCCGGCTTCGGCGTCGAGCTGAACCGCGACATCGCGATGCACCGTCCCTACACCCACTGATCCTTCGAGAAAGATCCTCCCCATGAAGCTTTGCCGTTTTGGCCAGCCGGGCGCCGAGAAGCCCGGCCTGATCGACGCACAGGGGCGCATCCGCGACCTGTCCGCGCATGTCGCCGACATCTCGCCCGCCGAGCTGTCGCCCGAGGGGCTGGCGCGTCTCGCCGCGCTGCCGGTCGACGACCTGCCGGTGGTCGAGGGTGATCCGCGCTACGGCGTGCCGTTCAGCGGCACCCGCCAGTTCGTCGCGATCGGCCTCAACTATGCCGACCACGCCGCCGAATCGAACCTGCCGATCCCCGGCGAGCCGGTCGTGTTCAACAAGTGGATCTCGTGCCTGCAGGGGCCGAACGATCCGGTGACGATCCCGAAGGATTCGCTCAAGACCGATTGGGAGGTCGAACTCGGCATCGTCATCGGCACCGCCGCCAACAACGTGTCGGAAGCCGATGCGCTGCGCCACGTCGCGGGCTTCGTCGTCGTCAACGACGTGTCCGAGCGTCACTGGCAGACCGAGCGCGGGCCGACGTGGGACAAGGGCAAGGGCTTCCCGACCTTCGGTCCGGTCGGGCCGTGGCTGGTCACCAGCGACGAGGTCGGCGATCCGCAGGCCCTGTCGATGTGGCTGTCGGTCAACGGCAAGCGCGTGCAGGACGGCAGCACGTCGACGATGATCTTCGGCGTGGCGGAGATCGTCGCCTATGTCTCGAAGCTGATGACGCTGCTGCCTGGCGACATCATCACCACCGGCACGCCGCCGGGCGTCGGCCTCGGCCAGAAGCCCGAACCCTGGTATCTGAAGGCGGGCGACGTCGTCGAACTCGGCATCGAGAAGCTGGGGCAGCAGCGCCAGGACTTCGTCGCCTGGACCGGAACCGCGGCATGACGTTCACGGGACGGTTCGAGGGGCGCCACGCGGTGATCACCGGTGGCGCTTCGGGTCTGGGCAAGGATGTCGCGAAGCGCATCGTCGCCGAGGGCGGCACGGTGGCGCTGTGGGATCTCAACGCCGACGCGCTGGCGGCGGCGAAGGACGAGATCGGCGCGGCGCACGTCGTCGCGCTCGACGTGTCCGACGCGGATGCGGTGGCGCAGGCGGCGGCGGACACGCTGGCGGCGCTCGGCAAGGTCGACGTGCTGGTCTGCTCGGCCGGGATCACCGGCGCGACGGTGCCGGTGCACGAATTTCCGATCGACAACTGGCTCAAGGTCGTGGGCGTCAATTTGAACGGGTTGTTCTACTGCAACCGGGCAATCGTTCCGGCGATGCTGGCGAACGGCTACGGGCGGATCGTCAACGTCGCCTCGGTCGCGGGCAAGGAGGGCAACCCCAATGCGTCGGCCTATTCCGCGACCAAGGCGGGCGTGATCGGCTTCACCAAGAGCCTCGGCAAGGAACTGGCGGGCAAGGGCGTGATCGCCAACGCACTGACCCCGGCGACGTTCGAAAGCCCGATCCTCGAGCAATTGCCGCAGAGCCAGGTCGACTACATGCGCTCCAAGATCCCCATGGGCCGCCTCGGCGAGGTGCATGAATCGACCGCGATGGTCTGTTTCATGGCCAGCGAGGAATGCAGCTTCACGACGGCGTCGGTGTTCGACACGTCCGGGGGGCGGACGACCTACTGACGTTCCCGCCCGTCCTCACCCATCCGCCGCTGGCGCGGCGCCCTCCCTCTCCCGGTGGGAGAGGGAAAGGCGGCGAAGCCGGCGCAGGGTGAGGGCAGGGCGGAACGCTGGTGTTTCCCATATCCCGCAGCCGTCCGGCACGAGACGGCGCGGGCCCTTGCCGGAGAGACGGATGACCGCGATCCCGTTCGTCGATGCCCACATCCATCTGTGGGACCTGAACCACATCCGCTATCCGTGGCTGACCCCGCCGTTCGACGGCGACGGCCCCAACGGCAGCGCCGATGCGATCGCGCGCGATTATGGCGTCGCCGACTATCGCGCCGCTCTCGCCCGCTGGAACGTGGTGGGCGCGGTGCATATCGACGCCGGCGCGGATGCGGCGCACGCCCTGCGCGAAACCGAATGGCTGGAGGGCCTCGCCACCGACACCGGCCTGCCGACCGGCATCGTCGCTTATGCGGATCTCGCCGATCCGGGCGCGGACGCGCTGCTGTCGCAGCAGGCCGCGCATCCCCGCGTCCGTGGCATCCGCCAGATCGTCAACTGGCATGCCGATGCGCAGCGGACCTACACCCCTCGCGACCTGACACGCGACGACGCGTGGCAGGCGGGGTTCGCGCGGCTGGCGGCGCATCGCCTGTCGTTCGACCTGCAATGCTATCCGGGGCAGATGCCGGGGCTGGTGCCGCTGTTCGCGCGCCATCCCGACGTGCCGGTCGTCGTCAACCACCTCGGCATGCCGGTGATGAGCGATCCCGATGGCCTTGCCGACTGGCGCCACGGGATGCGCGCGCTGGCGGCGCTGCCGCACGTCGCGGTCAAGCTGTCGGGCCTCGGCTTCATCTGGCGCGACTGGACGCCGGAACGGGTGCGGCCGATCCTGCTGGAGGCGATCGACCTGTTCGGTCCCGAACGCTGCCTGTTCGCGAGCGATGCGCCGACGGACACGCTGTTCGCCCCGATCGACCGCTATCTCGAAACCTACCACGCCATCGCCGCCGATTTTTCCGATGCCGAGCGCCACGCGATGTTCGGTCGTAACGCGAACCGCCTCTATCGACTGGGACTGCATCCATGACCCCCAATCCGCTGCTCGGCGTCCTGTACCATTGGCTGGGCGGGCTCGCCTCCGCCAGTTTCTACGTCCCCTATCGTGGCGTGAAGCGCTGGTCGTGGGAGATCTACTGGCTGACCGGGGGCATCTTCTCCTGGGTGTTCGCGCCATGGTTCTTCGCGTCGCTCCAGACCAACGATCTGCTCGGCGTGCTCGGCAGCGCGCCGGCACCCGCCTTCTGGTGGCCGATCCTGTTCGGGTTGCTGTGGGGCTTCGGCGGGCTCGGTTATGGCCTCGTCATGCGCTATCTCGGGCTGAGTCTCGGCATGGCGGTGGTGCTGGGGTTGTGTACCGTGTTCGGCACGCTGATCCCGCCGCTGTTCACCGGCGAATTCCACGAGAAGCTGCTGGCGACGACGTCGGGCAACATCGTGCTCGCGGGGATCGGCCTGACGGTGCTCGGCATCGTCGTCGTCGCCATCGCCGGCGCGCAGAAGGACGCGTTGCTCAGCCCCGAACAAAAGGCCGCGGTGGTCGCGGAGTTCGACTTCAGGAAGGGCATCGCGGTCGCGATCTTCGCCGGCATCATGTCCGCCTGCTTCGCCTTCGGCCTCGCCGCGGGCGAGCCGATCAAGGGCCTGTCCGCCGCCGCGGGCACCGGGCCGCTGTGGACCGGATTGCCGGTGCTGTGCCTCGTCATGTTCGGCGGGCTCGTCACCAATCTGGTCTGGTGCTCGATCCTCGTCGTCCGCAACCGCAGCGGCGCGGAATGGCTGGGGCGGACCAAGCCCGGCATCGAACGCCCGCCGTTGCTGCGCAACTACGTGCTCAGCGCGCTGGCGGGCGTCACCTGGTACTTCCAGTTCTTCTTCTACACGATGGGCGAGAGCCAGATGGGGCGGCTCGGCTTCTCCAGCTGGACGCTGCACATGGCGTCGATCATCATCTTCGGCACGCTCTGGGGTTTCGCCTTCCGCGAATGGAAGGATGTCGGCGTGCGGATCAAGGGCATCGTCTGGGGCGGCGTCGTCCTGCTGCTGATCGCGACGGTCGTGATCGGCTATGGCAACAGCATCGCATGACGGGCGCGGCGGCGTGATCCGGCTGGCGCTCGCCGCCGCGCTGCTGACGCTCACCGGCGCGGCGCCGGTGCGGCCCGCGGCGGAGGCGCCGCTGGTGATGACCGCAATGCACCTGCACGATCCGTGGATCGTCGCCGACACCGCGAGCCGCACCTATTATCTGTTCACCCGCAACGAAGCGGCGATGACCGGCGACACCCGGCTCGGCACGATGATGTACGCCAGCCGCGACCTGAAGCACTGGACCCGGCCGAAGCTGGTCTTCGCGCTGCCGCCCGGCATCTGGGCGAAGGCGGGCAGCTGGGCGCCCGAGGTGCATGCGTGGAAGGGGAAATACTATCTCTTCACCACCTTCCACGATCCCGCCGCGACCCTGGGCAAAAGCGGCAAGCGGGCGACCTATCGCCGCGGCACAATGCTGGCGGTGGCGGACCGGATCGACGGGCCGTATCGGCTGGTGCGCGGCGGCGAACCGATCGTCGCGGCCGACCGAATGACGCTCGACGGATCGCTCTACGTCGATCCGAAGGGCAGGCCGTGGCTCGTCTATGCGCACGAATGGTGGCAGACCGGCGTCGGCACGATGGAGGCGGTGCCGCTGGCCGACGATCTGTCCGCCGCCGGCGCGCCGCAGGTGCTGTTCAGGGCAAGCGACGCCCCCTGGGCGGTCGGGCAGAGACAGCCGGGCGGCGACACGGTCTACGTCACCGATGGCCCCGAACTGTATCGCAGCCGGACCGGCAAGCTGCTGATGCTGTGGTCGAGCTACGGCAGGAAGGGCTATGTCGAAGCGCAGGCGCGCTCTGTGTCCGGGGGGATTGCGGGGCCGTGGGAACAGCTCGGCACGCTGGTGGAGCGCGACAGTGGCCATGGCATGCTGTTCCGCGCCTTCGACGGGCGGCTGATGATGATCCTGCACCGCCCGTTCAACTATGCGCTCGGCAAGCTGTACGAGATGCGCGACGACGGCGACCGGCTGTCGGTCGTGCGCGAGGCGACCGAGCTGGATGGCGAGGCCTATCCGACGCACCCCTGCGTCGCCGGCCATTCCTCGTTCGATGGAGCGACACCGGGATGCTGATGCTGGGCGCGGATGCGGTGCTGCCGCTGCGGGGCGAAACGCTGGTCGATGGCGGCGTGACGTTCGAGCCGGACCGTAGCGACGATCAGGCGGTGGTGACCGCGGTCGCGCAGCCGGTGCTGCTCGCATTCCGCCCCGCCGTTCCCAATGGCGCGGCGATGCTGGTGCTGGGCGGCGGCGGGTATGTCGCCTTGATGGTGGGGCGTGAGGGTATTCAGGTTGCCCGCTGGCTGAACACGCTGGGCTACACGGCGTTCGTGCTGATCCATCGCTTTCCGGATGCGCGGCATGGCCCGGCCGCGCCGCTGGACGATGCGGGCGAGGCGCTGCGCATGATCCGGGCGGCGGGGTTCGATGCGGTCGGCGTCGTCGGTCTGTCGTCGGGCGGGCATCTCGCCGCCTGCCTCGCCGCGGCGCGCCCGGCGGACTGGCCCGGCGCTGCGCCCGACCGGCCCGACGCGATGGTCATCGGCTATGCGCCCATCTCGACCAACGCCGCGGGGCGGACGATCGTCGCCGACAAGCCGCCGCTGCCGCCGGCCGAGAAACAGGCGCTGTACGACGCGCTCCAGCCCGACGCGCAATTGCTGCCCGCGCCGCCGCCGGCGTTCATCGTCTATGCCGGCAACGATCCCGTCGTGCCGGTGGAGAATGCGCACCGCCTGCACGCGGCGTGGCTGGCGGCAGGGGGCGCCGCGGAATTGCACGTCTTCGCCGACGCGCCGCACGGCTTCGCGCTGGACACGGTCGGCCTGCCGGTATCGGCATGGCCGACGCTGGCGGCGGCGTGGTTGCGACAGATCGGCTTTCCGCGATCGACCGGCGACGGTCGCCAGCCGACGTAAGACGAACCGATCGTGCCGTCAGGCGCGGGTCGGAACGGCGCTAGCCGGACAGCGGCATGTGCAGCGCCGGACCGGATTCGGGGCCGGCCTCCATGTCCTCGATCATGCGGGCATAGCAGCCGGCCAGTTCGAGGTGGACGCAGCGCCCCTCCGGATGGCGGGCGCGGGCCGCGAGATCGCGCTCCTGCTGTTCGCGGCGGCGGTAGAAAACGAGGTCGGCAGATGTCGGCATGACTCGGAATCCATGATGAACACCAGCTTGCTGCCAACGGGCGACGCGTCGCAAGCCTCTGCCTTGTAACGAAATGATCCGCGCACTTCGCTTAATTGGATCAATGTCCGCGGCGGGTCAGCCAGCGGCGTCGAGCAGGCGCCCTTCGTGATCGAGGTGGAGATAGCCGGGATTGAACATCGCGACCGAGCACAGGCCGGCAAGATCGAGCATCTCGAAATCATGCCCCTTCCAGCGGATCAGGCCGCGCGCGCGCAGGTCCTGCACCATACGGTTGACGTGGACGGGGGTCATGCCGGTCGCCTCGGCCAGATCGGTCTGGGTAAGCGGGATATCGCAGCGGTCGCCGGTGGCCAGCCCGGTCGCGCGCAGGCGATAGACGAGTTCGCAGAACAGATGCGCCAGCCGTTCGATCGCGTCGCGCTGGCCGAGGTTGATCGTCCATTCGCGCTGGATCGACGCGGTGACCGAGGCGTCCCACCATAGCGCCTGCGCGAGGCGGGGACCGAGCACCGCCAGCGCCTCGATCCGCTCGCGCGGCACCTCGATATAGCGGACCTGCGTCACCGCGCCGATCGAATGGTCCAGATGCCGGTGGATATAGCCGTGCGCGTCGCACAGATCGCCGGGCAGCAGGAAGGCGATGATCTGGCGCCGTCCATCCTCCAGCGTCTTGTAGCGGAACGCCCAGCCGTCGAGGATGAGGATCACGCCGCGCGGCCGGTCGCCCTCGCGCACCAGATCGCGACGCTGGCGCACGGTGATCGCGGGACCGGCCGACAGGGCCTCCAGCGCCTGCCGTTCCTCCGCGGTGAACCGGACATAATGCTGCAACCGGGCGAGCAGGGGGTGACCGGTCGGCGCCGAGGACGTGTCGCGGTGTGCCAGCATGCACCGGCTATGCGCGCTCCCTGCGGTTAACGCCATGTAATCCCGTTTATTCCGGCACGATCGGCGTGGCCGTATCGCATCGGCCGACAAGGGGGTGCCGCCCCGGAACGCGAAAGGGGTCCGGCATCGCTGCCGAACCCCTTCCTGTATCAGCCAATGGCCGAGGATCAGTCGCGATCGCCGGTCAGGAAGGCCGGCGCGAACTCGGGCGCGGGGCCGTCGTCGTTGCCGCCACCGTTGCGGGGCGCGCGATCGCCGCCCTCGCCGCGGGGACCACGGTCGCCGCCGTCGCGACGGGGACCACGGCCACCGCCGTCACGGCCGGAACCGTCGCGACGCGGGCCACGGTCGCCACGGCCACCGCCGTCACGATCGCCGCCGCCGCTGCGCGGGCCACGGGGACCACGGTCACCGCCTTCGCGCGGTTCGCGAGCCGGACGCGTGTCCTCCAGCTCGGCACCGGTCTCCTGATCGACGACGCGCATCGACAGGCGGACCTTGCCGCGCGGATCGATCTCGAGGACCTTGACCTTGACGGCCTGGCCTTCCGCCAGGACGTCCGACACCTTCTCGACGCGCTCGTTCTTGATCTCGGAGACGTGGACGAGGCCGTCCTTGCCGCCCATGAAGTTCACGAACGCACCGAAGTCCACCAGGTTGACGACCTTGCCGTCATAGACCTTGCCGACTTCGGCTTCCTCGACGAGGCCCTTGATCCACTTGATCGCGGCTTCGATCTGCGTCGGGTCGGACGACGACACCTTGATGACGCCCTCGTCGTCGATGTCGACCTTGGCGCCGGTGGTGGCGACGATCTCGCGGATCACCTTGCCGCCGGTGCCGATGACTTCGCGGATCTTCGACTTGTCGATCGTGAAGGTCTCGATGCGCGGTGCGTGCGCCGACAGCTCCGAGCGGGTTTCGCCCAGCGCCTTTGCCATCTCATTCAGGATGTGCGCGCGGCCTTCGTGTGCCTGCTTCAGCGCGACCTTCATGATCTCTTCGGTGATGCCGGAGATCTTGATGTCCATCTGCAGCGCGGTGATGCCCTCGCTGGTGCCGGCGACCTTGAAGTCCATGTCGCCGAGGTGATCCTCGTCGCCGAGGATGTCCGACAGGACGGCGAAGTCCTTGCCCTCGAGGATCAGGCCCATCGCGATGCCCGAGACGGGGCGCTTCAGCGGCACGCCGGCGTCCATCATCGACAGCGAACCGCCGCACACCGTCGCCATCGACGACGAGCCGTTGCTCTCCGTGATGTCGCTGGTGACGCGGATCGTGTAGGGGAATTCCTCCTTGGTCGGCAGCACCGGGTGCAGCGCGCGCCAGGCGAGCTTGCCGTGACCGACTTCGCGACGACCCGGCGCACCGAAGCGGCCGACTTCACCGACCGAATAGGGCGGGAAGTTATAGTGGAGCATGAAGTTCTGGTACGACAGGCCGTTGAGGCCGTCGATCATCTGCTCCGCGTCACGGGTGCCGAGCGTCGTCGTCGCGATCGTCTGCGTCTCGCCGCGGGTGAACAGGGCGGAGCCATGCGCGCGCGGCAGGAAGTGGACTTCCGATTCGATCGGACGGACGGTGGTGGTGTCGCGACCGTCGATGCGGCGGCCGGTCTTCAGGATCGCGGTGCGGACGATGTCCGCTTCCAGCTTCTTCACCAGCTTCAGGCTGGCGAGATAGGCCTGGGGATCGCTGTCCTTCAGGTCGGCCATGCCGTCGCGGGCCTTGGTGCGGGCCTCGTTGATCGCGGTCTGGCGCTGCTGCTTGTCGGTCAGCTTGTAGGCCGCCTCCAGATCCTTGCCGATCAGCTTCTTGAGCTTGGCCTTCACCTCGGCCTTGTCGTCCTGGACCTTGAGCTCCCAGGGCTCCTTGGCGGCCTGTTCGGCGAGGCGGATGATCGCCTTGATGACGTCCTGCGATGCCTTGTGCGCGAACATGACGGCGCCGAGCATGACGTCCTCGGACAGCTCCTTGGCTTCCGATTCGACCATCATCACCGCGTCGTGGGTCGCGGCGACCATCAGGTCCAGCTCGCCCTCGGCGACCTGCGTGTCCGACGGGTTGAGGATGTATTCGCCGTTCTGGTAGCCGACGCGCGCGGCGCCGATCGGGCCCATGAACGGCACGCCCGACAGCGTCATCGCGGCCGATGCGGCGATCATCGCCAGCAGATCGGGCTCGTTCTCACCGTCATAGCTCATCACCTGCGCGATGCAGTTGATCTCGTTGTAGAAGCCTTCCGGGAACAGCGGGCGGATCGGGCGATCGATCAGGCGGCTGACGAGCGTCTCACGCTCGGTCGCGCCACGCTCGCGCTTGAAGAAACCGCCGGGGATGCGACCGCTGGCGGAGAACTTTTCCTGATAGTGAACGGTCAGCGGGAAGAAATCCTGGCCTTCCTTCACGTGCTTGGCGGCGGTGACGGCACAGAGCACGACCGTCTCGCCGAGCGTCGCGATCACCGCGCCGTCGGCCTGGCGGGCGACCTTGCCCGTTTCGAGGGTCAGCGTCTGGCCGCCCCACTCGATCTCTACCTTCTTGGCATTGAACATGTATTTTCCTTCACTCCCCGCGCCAGATGCGTCGGGGGGCCTGTCTCGCGGGCTAAACCGGCCCGCGGCGGTGTGGAGCGTCTTGTCGCTCCGGGGGATCGGGGCCGAATTGCCCGTTTCCGCGTACCCGGCTCATGCCGGTATGGGTGAAACTGCGATGGCCGCGTGTAGCACGGCCATAAGAAAAGGGCGACCCGAAGGCCGCCCTCATCGTTACTTGCGAAGGCCGAGCTTCGCGATCAGGTCCAGATACCGCTGGCCATCGGTCTTGCGGAGATAGTCGAGCAGCGAGCGCCGCTTGTTGACCATCATCAGCAGCCCGCGGCGCGAATGGTTGTCCTTCTTGTGACCCTTGAAATGCTCGGTCAGGTTGCGGATGCGCTCCGACAGGATCGCGACCTGCACCTCGGGGGAACCCGTGTCGCCTTCCTGGCGCGCGTGTTCCTTGACGACTTCTGCCTTGCGTTCTGCGGTAATGGTCATGGTTCGGTCCTCGACATCGAAAGGTTGAAACCGCGGACGACGCGGGCCTCTTCGGCCTCGACCTCTACCAGCGCGATCGGGGTGTCCCCCTCGCACGCAAAATATTGGCCATCGTCAGCAGCGATCCCGGTCAGCACGCGCCCCTGGCGGAGCGCCCCTGCCTGATCCGGGGAGAGGGGTAGAGCCGGGATGTCGTCCAGCCCCGCCCTCAACGGCAGGAGTAAGTGTTCAAGGGTGCGCGCCATACCGGCCTCAGCCAATTTGTCCAGCGATATCGCGGGGGCGAGGTCGAACGGACCCGCCTTCAGGCGGCGGAGCATGGTGACGTGGCCGACCGTGCCGAGCGCCAGAGCGATGTCGCGGGCGAGGCTGCGGATATAGGTGCCCTTGGAGACATGGGCGGTGAGGGTGGCCTCCTGCACCTCTCCCTCAGGCCCGGTGGGAGCGGGGACGGGGACGGGGGCGAGGCTGTGGATTGTCACGTCGCGGCTCGCCAGCACCACCTCTTCGCCGGCGCGGGCCAGATCATAGGCCCGCTCGCCATCCACCTTCAGCGCCGAATAGGCCGGCGGCACCTGCGCGATCGAGCCGGTGAAGCGCGGCAGCACCGCTGCCACCTGCGCCGCCGTCGGGCGCACGTCCGACGTCGCGATCACGGGCCCTTCCGCATCCAGCGTATCGGTCTGTGCGCCGAAGCGGATCGTGAACGCATAGACCTTGTCGCTGTCGAGCATGCGCCCGGCGAGCTTTGTCGCCTCGCCCACCGCGACCGGCAGCACCCCGGTCGCCAGCGGATCGAGCGTGCCGCCATGGCCGACCTTGAACTTGCCGTAGCCGCCCTGCCGCAGCGCGCGCTTGACCGCGGAGACGACCTGCGTGCTGCCCAGCCCCAGGGGTTTGTCGATGATGATCCAACCGTGCATCGGGCGCCGTTAGGCGATGGCGGTCGCCAACGCCAGAAACCAGCCGACCACCGCTTCCGCCGGCGGACCGACGATCCGGCCGACGACATTGGCGCCCGGCACGATCATCGGCAGCACGACGAGCACGAGGATCAGCAGCAAGAAGCCGAACCGCCCGATCTTCGCCCATTGCGCCGCGAGCGGGCGGGGGAGCAGCCCCTCGACGACATGCCCGCCGTCGAACGGCGGCATCGGCAGCAGGTTGAACAGCGCAAGGAAGACGTTGACCAGCAGGAAGTTGATGAGGTTCGCCAGCACGAATGCGGCGACGCCCGTGGGCGCGACCCCGCCCGACAGCGCCGCGGCGACGCCGATCGCGATCGCGGCGACCGTCGCCAGCACGAGGTTCATCCCCGGCCCGGCGAGCGCGACCGCGACCATGCCCCAGCGCGGGTTGCGCAGGCGCTGCGCGATCACCGGCACCGGCTTCGCCCAGCCGAACACCGGCGCGCCGGCGATGGCGAGGCCGAGCGGCAGGATCAGCGTCCCGACCGGATCGACGTGGCGGATCGGATTGAAGCTCAGCCGCCGCTGTTCCTGCGCGGTCGGATCGCCGAGCCACTTCGCCATCCAGCCGTGCGCGACCTCGTGAAAGACGATCGCGATGACCAGGGGGATGATCCAGATCGCGCTGCGGTAGACGATGTTGTCGGGGTTCATGGACGGGATATGGCGTGGCGCGGGGTCATACGCCAGCGTTCGTCACGGCGCGGCGCGGTCAGACCGCCAGCGCCTCGGTGAAATGGCGCCGGCACAGCGCGACATAGCGGTCGTTGCCGCCGATCTCGGTCTGCGCACCCTCGGCGATCGCGCGGCCCTCGGCATCGACGCGCAGGTTCATGATCGCCTTCCGCCCGCACACGCACACCGACTTGATCTCGATGAGCGCATCGGCGGTCGCGAGCAGCCGCGCCGACCCTTCGAACAGCCGCCCCTGGAAATCGGTGCGCAGGCCATAAGCGAGCACCGGCACGTTGAGCGAATCGCAGATATGCGCCAGCTGCGCGACCTGTGCAGCGGTGAGGAACTGCGCCTCGTCGACCAGCACGCAGGCGAGCGTGCCGGTCGCCAGCCGGTCGGCGACGCACGCCGCGAGGTCGGTCGCCGCATCGAACGGCGTCGCCGGCGCCTCCAGCCCGATCCGGCTGGTGATCGTGCCCGCCGCGAAGCGATCGTCCACCGCCGCGGTGAACAGCATCGTCTCCATCCCCCGCTCGCGATAGTTGAAGTCCGCCTGCAACAGCGTCGTCGATTTCCCCGCGTTCATGCTGGCGTAGTAGAAATAGAGCTTGGCCATCAGAAACGGCGATACAGGATGTCGCGTGCTTCCCGCAAAGGACCTTCGGCCTTGTCTACCCTGATGGATCGGAAATCGACCTGTCCGGTTCGCACCTCGCCGATCATCCACAGCGGCCACCAGTCACCGATCTTGGCAGTGTCGCTACAGGCGTAGAGCGAGCTGATCGTGACCATCATCAGCCGTCTACTGTCCTTGGACCACCGGATAGCCGACGGAAGAACGTCGGCGGGGTTTAGGCAACGATAGCGACTGACCGCCTGCTGTTTCGCAGACTTCGCCAGCGCGGGTCGCTCAACGATCCGCCGGTTGACGATTTCAAAGATCTGAAGCTCATCCATAAAGGAGCCGACGTGATGATTGACCGCCAGCCAATGCCCGTCAGGCGACCAGAGAACGGTAAATGGCATGTCATCCGACAGGCTGGTCAAGCGGACCAGTATCTTACCGCGACTATCCTGCAATTCGATTGGCGGCTGGCGATCGCGATAGGCGTGCTGAACGATGGCGAATTGGCTATTCGGCGATGGTGCTCGACCCGGGCATGTTGCGACGAACTGATAGGCGGTCTTCCTTGCATTGAATCCGCTGGCTCTACAGTCCGTCGTCAAGGCGCCGATCTGCGCCGACACCGATGCACTAAAGGTCAGGCCTGCGGCAACCAACACGATACGCGACATCGTGGACGGAAGCGTCACGGTAGAGGGCGCCGGATCGGCTTCGACACGGCTTTTAGCAGGATTTTGTCGTCTATGACGCTCACTTCGAGCAACTCATTCGGCACCCACCCCATCGCCGCGATGACCGAAGCTGGTAAAGTGATGCTGCCGTCTGCTTCGATGACAACGTCGGGACACATGTTCCGAAATTGATGTGTTGATGGCGTGGAGTCAATCTTCGCCCAGGTCCCGCGCCACCTCGGGCTTGCGGAGCAGGGCGTCGATATGGCTGCCTTCGTCGAAGCTCTCGTCGGCGAGGAACTTCAGCTTGGCGGCATATTTGTTCTGGATGCGGTGCGCGACCTCGCGTTGCAGATAAGCGGTATTGGTGCGCAGCGCCTTCAGCACCTTGTCCTCGTCCTTGCCGAGCAACGGCTTCACGAACACCGTCGCGTGGCGCAGGTCGGGGGACATGCGGACTTCGGTGATCGACACCATGTGCTTTTCCAGCGTCGCGTCGTGGACGTCGCCGCGGGCGAGGATCTCCGACAGGACGTGGCGCACCTGTTCGCCGACGCGCAACGTGCGGACGGACTTTTCCTGGGGTTCTTTGTTCATCTCATCCCTCTCCCGACGGGAGTATCAGGCCGTCCATGCTCCCAGCATAGACTAAACCGCGCGGGGCGCCGTCTACCTGATACTGGAGGGGCCCGCCCGGCGCAGCCGGGTGGGAAGGTGAGGGCGGCGTCTGCCACCTCACCTGCCCTCACCCTTCCGCCGGCATGGCCGGCTCCCTCCCTCTCCCGCCGGGAGAGGGAGAGTGGATTACAACGTCCGTTCGCGCATCTCGACTTCGAACGTTTCGAGGAAGTCGCCCGCCTTGATGTCGACGAAGTTCGACGTGAACGTCACGCCGCACTCCAGACCGGCGCGCACTTCGGGAACGTCGTCCTTGAAGCGACGCAGCGACGCGATCTCACCCTGATAGATGATGACGTCGTTGCGCGTGATGCGTGCCTTGAGCGCCTTGCGGATGATGCCCTCGACGACCAGCAGACCGGCGGCCTTGCCGTGCTTGCCCGCCGAGAAGACGTCGCGGATCTCCGCACGCCCCACCACGGTCTCGAACGCTTCCGGCCCGAGCTGCCCGGCCATGCCGGCGCGGATCTCGTCGGTCAGGTCGTAGATGACGTCGTAATATTTCAACGCCACCTTCTGCCGGTCGGCGATCTCGCGCGCCTTCGCATTGGCGCGGACGTTGAAGCCGATGATCGGCGCGCCGCTGGCACCCGCCAGCGTCACGTCGCTCTCGGTGATACCGCCGACGCCCGCATGCAGCACGCGCGCCTTGATGAGGTCGGTCGAGATCTTGTTGATCGACGCGACGATCGCCTCGACCGTCCCCTGCGTATCGGCCTTGACGACGAGCGGATATTCGATCGCCGCATTGGCCTTCAACGCCGAGAACATGCTCTCGAGGCTCGCCGGTGCGGTCGTGGTGCGCTTCTGCGTCAGCACGCCCTGGCGATATTCCGCGACCTCGCGGGCGCGGGCCTCGCTCTCGACCACCTGCAACGGATCGCCTGCCGAGGGGACGCCGGTCATGCCGAGCACCTCGACCGGCATCGCCGGGCCGGCTTCCTTCACCTGACGCCCCTTGTCGTCGATCAGCGCGCGGACCTTGCCGCTTTCCGCGCCGATGACGAAGACGTCGCCGACCTTCAGCGTGCCGCGGTTGACGAGGATCGTCGCGACCGGGCCGCGGCCCTTGTCGAGCTTCGCCTCGATCACGGTGCCTTCGGCGGCGCGATCGGGGTTGGCGCGCAGTTCGAGCAGCTCGGCCTGCAGCTGGATTTTCTCGATCAGCGTGTCGAGCCCGGTCTTGTTGAGCGCGGACACTTCGACGTCCTGGACGTCGCCGCCCATTTCCTCGACCACGACCTCTTCGCTCAGCAGGCGCTCGCGCACGCGCTGGGCATTGGCCTCGTACTTGTCGATCTTGTTGATCGCCACGATCATCGGCACGCCGGCCGCCTTGGTGTGGTTGATCGCCTCGATCGTCTGCGGCATCAGCCCGTCGTCGGCCGCGACCACCAGCACCACGATGTCGGTGACGTCCGCACCGCGCGCCCGCATCTGCGTGAACGCCTCATGGCCCGGCGTGTCGAGGAAGGTGACCTTCGACTTGTCCTTCAGCGTGACCTGATAGGCGCCGATATGCTGCGTGATGCCGCCGGCCTCGCCGCGCACCACGTCGGTGCCGCGCAGCGCGTCGAGCAGCGAGGTCTTGCCGTGATCGACATGGCCCATGATCGTGACGACCGGCGGACGCGGACGCAGCTGGTCGTCGGCATCCTCGCCGGTGTCGAGCGCCAGATCGATGTCGCTGTCGCTGACGCGGACGATGTTGTGGCCGAATTCGGTCACCAGCAGTTCCGCGGTGTCCTGATCGATCGTCTGCGTCATCGTGACGGGCATGCCCATCTTGAACAGCGTCTTGACCAGATCCGCACCCTTTTCCGCCATACGGTTGGCGAGTTCCTGGACGGTGATCGCCTCGGGAACCTGGACGTCGCGGATCTGCTTGGCCTGCTGCTCGCGCGGGCCGCCGAAGTGACGCTTTTCCTTTTCGCGCGCACGCTTGAGTGCGGCGAGGCTGCGCGAGCGCGCACCATCGTCGCCCAGCGCACGATTGACGGTCAGCTTGCCGCCGCGACGCTCGTCGCCCTTGCGGTCGCGCTGCGTCGGCCGGCTCGGCGGAGCGTTGCGCGGCGTTGCTTGGCCCGAGGGCAGGTTGCGCGATGCGGCGCCGCCCGCGGACGAAGCGGAAGCTGCCGCCGGTGCCGCCGCGGGAGCGGGAGCCGGTTCGGGCTTGGGCTGCGGCTTCGGGATCTCCGGGCGGGCGACCGGCGAGAAGCGGCGCGGGGCCGGCATCGACGGATCGCGACCGAGCTGCAGCGTCGGTGCGGGCGCGGGCGCCGGTGCAGCCGGACGCGGTGCGGGAGCGGGGGCGGGCGCCGGAGCTGCCGCCTCGACCGGTGCCGGCGCGGGGGCTGCGACCGGAGCGGGCGCGGGCGCCTCGACCGGTGCGGGCGGCGGCACGGGCCGCTCGACCGGGCGGAAGCCACGGCCGGCCGGCGTCGGCACGACGACGGGTGCCGCCTGCGGAGCGGCGGGTTCCGCCGCGACCGGCGCGGGTGCCGGGGTCGGTTCGGGGGCGGGCTCGGGTGCCGGGGCAGGCGCCGCAGCGGCGGCCGCCTTCTCGGCCGCGCGGATGCGCGCGTCCTCGGCGGCCTGCGCACGCGCGGCCTCCTCGCGACGGCGCGCGTCCTCCAGCGCATGCATGCGCTGGTCCTCGGCCTCGCGCAGCATCCGTGCCTGACGCTCCTGCGCCGTCTCGTTCGACGGGGCGGGACGCGGGGCAGGGGCGGGCGCGGCGACCGGCGCCGGCGCGGCGACGGGCGCCTGCACCTGCGGCTCGGGTGCGGCCGGCGCCTCACCCGGACGACCGAGCACGCGCCGCTTCTTCGTTTCGACGATCACCGTGTTGGACCGGCCATGGCTGAAGCTCTGCTTCACCTGGCCGGTCTCGACCGTGCGCTTCACCCCCAGGGGCGTGCGCATGCCAAGTTTCGGCTTCTCGTTGTCGGTGTCGCTCACTCAAATTCCTCGTTTACGTCTACGGCCGGTCGATGCCCGTCGGATACAGCCCCAAGAATCTCGGGGGAAAGTCCGGGCGCCGATGCGCCCTGCGAGGCCGTTTCGCAAGGCACGGGGGTGGGTTCAGGTCCGATAAAATGCAGCCAGCGGTCGAGCGCGTCGCTCACCCGCGCGGCGGCAGCGCGGTCGGTCAGGCCGATATGTACCACATTCTCGCGGCCTAGCGCCAACGACAATATGGTGCGCGGTACAGGTAATACCAAGCCCCTCAGCGCGGAGCCTTCGCGATCCGATCCGATCCGCCACGCCTGGTCGAGCTTGCGGTTGCCGTCGGTGCCGGCATCGGCGGCGTGATACAAAGCGTGGAGCTGCCCCGAACGCGCCGCGGTCTCGATCTTCTCGGAGCCGGTGAACAGGCCGCCGGAGCGCGATTCGAGCCCGAGCCGGTCGAGCGCATTGCGTTCGAGCGCCGCCTCGATCCGCTGGGGCAGGTCGTCGGGGATCGTCAGCGCCTCGCCCTTGAACGCCCGCGCGAGCGCGCCGCGCAGGCGTTTGCGGGCGATCGCCTCCTCGAGCGCGGCCCGGGTGACGCCGATCCACGCGCCGCGCCCCGGCGCCTTGGCACGCACGTCGGGCAGGATCCTCCCGTCCGGCGCGAGCGCGAGTCGGACCAGATTGTCGCGCTGGTCGCGATCCTGCGTGAGGATACACTTGCGGATCGGGTCGGTCATGCGACGCCTCCCGATGCCGGAGCGCAGGCGCGCACGATCGTCCCCGCGGTCACCCGCGAGTCGACCCGCCCAGCGCGAACCTGATGGAGCGCTAGCGGCTCATTGTGAGGGAACCGCATGCGCGTCCTCCCTCGGTTCGGGGGCATCGCGGTCGGCGAGCAGCTGCCCGCCGGCACCGTAATTCTCCGTCGAGACTTCCTCGATCACGACCTGCACCGCGGCCGGGTTCTTGCCCAGCCGCGTCACCAGCGAGGCCGTCACGTCGGCGACGATCCCCGCTTTCTGGTCGCGGGTCGCACTGCCCGCCAGTCGGATCGAGACGAAAGGCATCAGGCCTCCTCCGCCTCCCCGGCGTCGGCCGCCGGCGCGTCCTCGGCGGCGGGCGCCTCGTCATCGGCGAACCAGTGCTGGCGCGCGGCCATGATGATCTCGTTGCCCTGCTCGTCGGACAGGCCGTATTCGCTCAGGATGCCGCCCTTCGGCTCGGGGCGCTTGGGCGCATCCTCGTTGCGACGGCGCGGTTCGACGCGCTTCTTCTCGACCAGCTCGTCGGTGGCGAGATCGGCGAGGTCGTCGAGCGTCTTGATGCCCGCCTTGCCGAGCGTCACCAGCATCGCCTCGGTCAGGTACGGCATGTCGATCAGCGCGTCCTCGACGCCCAGACCGCGGCGTTCCTCGCGGTTCGCGGCCTCGCGGCGGTCGAGCGCTTCCTGCGCGCGGCTCTGCAGCTCCTGGCCCAGGTCCTCGTCGAAGCCTTCGATGCCGGCGATCTCGTCGAGCTCGACATAGGCGACCTCTTCCAGCGCGCCGAAGCCCTCGGCGACCAGCAGCTGCGCCAGCGTCTCGTCGACGTCCAGTTCGTTCTGGAACATCTCGGTGCGCTCGACGAATTCCTTCTGGCGCTTCTCGGAGGCATCGGCCTCGGTCAGGATGTCGATCGCCTTGCCGGTAAGCTGGCTGGCGAGGCGGACGTTCTGGCCGCGGCGACCGATGGCGAGGCTCAGCTGGTCGTCGGGAACGACGACCTCGATGCGCTCTTCCTCCTCGTCGATCACGACGCGGCTGACGCTGGCGGGCTGCAGCGCGTTGACGACGAAGGTCGCGATGTCGGGCGACCAGGGGATGATGTCGATCTTCTCGCCCTGCATCTCCTGCACGACGGCCTGCACGCGGCTGCCCTTCATGCCGACGCAGGCGCCGACCGGATCGATGCTCGAATCGCGGCTGATGACGCCGATCTTGGCGCGGCTGCCGGGATCGCGGGCCGCCGCCTGGATGGTGATGATGCCGTCGTAGATTTCGGGCACTTCCTGCGCGAACAGCTTCTTCATGAAGTCGGGGTGCGCGCGGGACAGGAAGATCTGCGGCCCGCGATTCTCGCGGCGGACGTTGAGGATCAGGCTGCGGATACGGTCGTTGACGCGGACCACTTCGCGCGGGATCTGCGCGTCGCGGCGGATCACGCCCTCGGCGCGGCCCAGATCGACGACGACATGGCCGAACTCGACGCGCTTGACGACGCCGGTGATGATCTCGCCCTGGCGATCCTTGAACTCTTCATACTGGCGCTCGCGCTCGGCATCGCGCACCTTCTGGAAGATGATCTGCTTGCTCGCCTGCGCCTGGATGCGGCCGAACTCGATCGGGGGCAGGGGATCGACGATATAGTCGCCGACGACCGCACCCTTCTGCAGCTTCTGCGCCTGGGTGACGTCCACCTGCTTGAAATAATCGTCGACCGCCTCGACCACCTCGACGACGCGCCACAGGCGCAGGTCGCCGCTGACGGGATCGAGCTTCGCCCGGATGTCGTTCTCGATGCCGTAGCGCGTCTTGGCGGCGCGCTGGATCGCCTCTTCCAGAGCCTCGATGACGATGCTCTTGTCGATCATCTTTTCCGAGGCGACCGAATTGGCGATCGCGATCAGTTCCGCGCGGTTGGCGGTGGCGACGGTGGCCATCTTACTTCTGTCCTTCGCTAAGGGCGTCGTTGTCGTCTGATTCTTCGAATTCGTCCGCACCTTCGCTCGAAAGCGGCGCGGTGGCGGCGAGCAGCCGGTCGGTGATCGTCAGCTTGGCGTCGTGGATCGCATCGAGACCGACGGTCATGCGGGTGTGGCCGCGCACGTCGATCGAGACCTGGTCCCCGTCGATGCCGACGAGGTCGCCGGTCAGGATCTTGCGGTTGTCGATCTTCTCGACCAGCGTGATCTTCGCCTCATGCCCGGCCCAGTTGATATAGTCCTGCGGGCGCGTCAGCGGACGGTCGATGCCGGGCGACGACACTTCCAGCCGGTACGCGTCCGGGATCGGATCGCGGCCCTCGGCCTCCAGCGCATCGAGCACGTCGGAGATGCGGCGCGACAGCTCGGCACAATCGTCGATCGTCAGCTGGCCGGTATCGGGACGCTCGGCCATCACCTGCAACGTCGGGTCGGATTTGCCGCCGAACATCTTCACGCGCACGAGGTCGAAGCCCAGCGCCCGGGCTTCGGGTTCGATCAATTGCGTGAGTAGGGCGATATCCGCCATGCAGGCTCCGGTCATGCGGCGTTGCCCCGCCGCGGGGATACAGATTTTCGCCGCCGCGGGAGGGTCCCCCGCAGCCTCTTTCACCTGACGATGTTAGAGAAGGCACGAGCCATATACGCGTGACCCGATGTGGAAACAAGCATCCATCGCACCCCTCGCGCGTTCGCCGCACAACCAACCGGGAGACCTCCATGCGCCTCAGCCTGCTCGCCACCCTGCCGATCGCCCTCATCGCCTGTTCCGGCAACGCGCCCGCCGCCGGCGACGGCGCGCAGGCGGGCGAGACGCTCCCCTCCGCCAAGCCGTTCCGCGAGACGGTCGTCGCCGACTTCGTCTCGCCCTGGGCGCTGGCGTTCCTGCCCGACGACCGGATCTTGGTGACCGAGAAGGCGGGGCAGATGATCCTGCTGTCCGCCGACGGCAAGCGCCGCCAGACGATCGCCACCATCACCGTCGATACCGAGGGGCAGGGTGGGTTGATGGACGTCGTGCCGGCGCCCGATTTCGCGACCAGCAAGCGCATCTACTTCAGCTATTCCGCGGCGGGCGAGGGTGGCAAGGGCGTGATCCTGGCGCGCGGGCGCCTGCGCCCCGACGGTGGCGGCACGGGCGGCGAGCGGCTAGGCGAGATCGAGGCGCTGTTCCGCGCGCGGCCGTTCGTGTCGGGCGGCGGCCATTATTCGGGCCGCATCGCCTTCTCGCCCGACGGCAGCTCGCTGTTCTTCACCAACGGCGAACGCCAGAAGTTCACGCCCGCGCAGGATCCGCAGGCGACGCTGGGCAAGGTGCTGCGGCTGACGCTCGACGGCAAGCCCGCGCCGGGCAACCCGCTGGTCGCCAAGGGATTCGCACCGGAAATCTGGAGCTACGGCCATCGGAACCTGCTCGGCATCGCCTTCGACGCGCAGGGGCGGCTGTGGGAGCAGGAGATGGGGCCGAAGGGCGGCGACGAGCTCAACCTCGTCATGCCGGGGCGCAACTACGGCTATCCCAACGCGTCGAACGGCAGCCATTACGATGGCCGCGACATTCCCGATCATGCGCCGGGCGACGGCTACGAACCGCCCAAGGTCTGGTGGAACCCGGTGATCTCGCCGGGCGGGCTGATGATCTATTCGGGGTCGATGTTCCCGCAATGGCAGGGCGACGCCTTCATCGGCGGCCTGTCGTCGCAGGCGCTGATCCGCGTCGATCTCGACGGGCAGACCGCGAAGAAGGGCGACCAATGGCCGATGGGCGCGCGCATCCGCGACGTCGAACAGGGGCCGGACGGCGCGATCTGGGTGATCGAGGATGGCGGCAAGTCGCAGGGACGCTTGATCCGTCTGACCGCGAAATAGGACCGTCCTAGTTCAGGCTGCGCATCAGGTTTTGCGCGCGGAGGGACGACGGCCTTATAATGCCTTGCCGTGCCCTCGCGCCCAAAACCGGGGACCATGCCGTAACCGAACGAAAGACGACCATGACCAAACCCCCCATCAGCCGCAATACGTTGCTGTGCATGTCGCTGTCGGCACGGCCGAGCAATTTCGGTACGCGGTTCCATAACCGGCTCTACGAACTGACCGGGCTCGATTACGTCTACAAGGCATTCTCGACCACCGACCTGCCCGCGGCGATCGGCGGCATTCGTGCGCTCGGCATCAGGGGGTGCGCGGTATCGATGCCGTTCAAGGAGGCGGTGATCCCGCTGCTCGACGGGCTCAAGGGCTCCGCCGCGGCGATCGACAGCGTCAACACGATCGTCAACGATGGCGGCCGGCTGACCGGCTACAACACCGATTATTCCGCGGTGAAGACATTGGTCGAACAGGCGGGGCTGCCCGCCGATACGACGGTCCTGCTGCGCGGATCGGGTGGCATGGGCAAGGCAGTGGCGACCGCGCTGCGCGGCGCCGGCCTTACCCGTGGCACGATCGTCGCGCGCAACGAGGCCGCCGGGCGGGCGCTGGCCGATTCGGTCGGCTGGGACTGGGCGCCGGAGGTCGGATCGCTGACCGCGGGCCTGCTCGCCAACGTCACGCCGCTCGGCATGGAGGGCGCCGACGCCGATGCGCTGGCGTTCGAACGCGGCACGATCGCGGCCGCCGATCTGGTCCTCGACGCGGTGGCGCTGCCGCCCGAGACGCCGTTGCTGCGTGCGGCACGCGACGCGGGCAAGCAGACGATCACCGGTATCGCGATCGGTATGTTGCAGGCGGTCGAGCAGTTCGTGCTCTACACCGGCGTCACCCCGACCGATGCACAGATCGCCGACGCGGCCGCGGTGGCGCGGGGATGATCCGGGGATCGCCCCTCCCCCGAAGAGGAGGGGGTTTCGACCGGGATCAGTCGCGTGCGATCAGATAGTTCATCCGCGCATGCGCGATCGGCCTGGTGCGGTCGTCCTGCCACGCGATCGCCTCGACATTGGCGACGCGGGTGCCGAGGCGGGTGACGATCCCTTCCGCATGCGTCGGCTTGTCGCGGCCGCCGCGCATGAAGTCGACGGTGACGTTGACCGGCTTGATACGCGCGGGCGGTTCCTTGGCGCCGTCTTCCTCCGCCAGCGCATGCTGCAACGACACGATCGCCGCGACCTCGAGCAGGCCGGAAATGGCGCCGCCATGCAGGAAGCCAGGGCGGCCGAGCACATCGTCGCGGAACGGCATGACCAGCACCGGTGCTTCGCCCTCGCGCGGCTCCAGCGTCACGCCGAGCAGTTCGGCATAGGGCGGCAGGGTGAGCAGCGGCGTCATGCCCTGGCGCCCGGCGCGGGGGCCTCCATCAGCATGAAGGTGCCGGCGACATGCGCGAGCGGATCCTCGGGGCTCTCGTCATAGCCGATGCCGCGGACGAAGGCGATCGAGCGGGTCAGCTTCAGGCATTCGCCGCGGCCGATCACGGTACGGCCGGGCACCGCGGGGCGCAGATAGTCGACGCGCAGGTCCAGCGTCGCCTGCGGTGCGAACTTCTCCCGCGCGACCCACACCGCGACGCTGGTCGCCATGTCCATCAGCGCGATGATCGGTCCCGACGCCAGCACCTTGCTGGCGGGATCGCCGATCAGCGTCTCGGCATAGGGCAGCGCCAGTTCGACCCAGCGCGCGCGCGCGCCATCATCGCTGCGCCCGTGATAGACGATGCCCAATGCCCCGCCATGGCCACCGAAGCGGTGCGCCATGAAGGCGTCGATGTTGAAGCCGCTCATGCCGGTTCCTCTACACGCTGACGGCGGTAGCGCAACGCGGGCGCTTGGCCTAGCAAGGCCGGTAAAAGGAGAGATGCCATGAACGACCGCGTCACGTGCACCGTCGCCAGCGGGATCGCCGACGTCCGCCTCGCGCGCGCCGACAAGATGAACGCGATCGACCCGGCGATGTTCGAGGGGATCGGCGCGACGATCGATGCGCTCGCCGATCGCAGCGACGTGCGCTGCGTCGTGCTGTCGGGCGAGGGCAGGGGGTTCTGCGCCGGCCTCGACATGGCGAGCATGGCGCGGGGCGGCTCGGGCACCTCGCAGGAGCGCAACGCGCAAGGCAGCATCCTGCCGCAGCACGTCACCTGGGGCTGGCGGCAATTGCCGATGCCGGTGATCGCCGCGGTCCATGGCGTCGCGTTCGGCGGCGGTTTCCAGATCATGTCGGGCGCCGACATTCGCATCGCCGCGCCGACGACGCGCTTCGCGATCCGCGAAATGCATTGGGGGCTGGTGCCCGACATGGCGGGCTTCCCGATCTGGCGCGGGCTGGTGCGCGACGACGTGCTGCGCGAACTGGTCTATACCGCACGCGAATTCGACGCCGACGAGGCGCTGCGCCACGGCTTCGTGACGCGGCTGGCGGCGGACCCGCTGGCGGAGGCGCTGGCGCTGGCGCAGGCGATCGTCGCGCGCTCGCCGCATGCGGTGCGCGGCGCCAAGCGGCTACTCAACATGGCGCACGACGCCGATCCGCGCGCGATGCTCGCGGCGGAGACGGAGGAGCAACTCAAGGTGATCGGCAAGCCGAACATGATGGAGGCGGTCGCCGCCAACATGGGCAAGCGACCGCCGGTGTTCGTCGATTGAGCGCCCGGGTGTTTAGTCCCTGCATCTGGTGGATCGGGTCGACGATGTAGCGATCTGGCTCTGACGTCCAGATTTTGGCAATGTATTCTTAGGCGCGCGAAGCTATAGGCCGCCATGAAGTCGGCAAGGTGCATCGGTAGCTGGTCGTGGCTCTCGTAGTGGAAGCCTTTGACGGTCGCCTGCTTGATGATGCGGTTCATCCGCTCAACCCCGGCCTTCGCCGCGGCAGGCTCTGACCGTTCGATTGGGTTTGGTGAGCCGGTGCTCGATGCCGACGAACAGGTCGAGCGTGCCTTCGGCGGTCCGCACCTCTGCGATATCGATGTGGAAGAAGCCGATCGGATAGCGCTTGAAGCGTTGCCGCTTCGGTTTGTCGCCTTCGTCCGGCAGGCGGGAGATGCTGTGCCGCTCATAGCAGGGGGTGATAGCAGCGGTGCAGCGCCGAGCGGGTCAGCTGCGGGATCGATGGCTGCAACGCATAGAGGCAGTTGTCGAACGGCAGCAGCGTGTGCCGCTACAGGATGATCTGGCTATTAACGTTCGGCTTAGCCGCCTTTCCGCGTGGGGAAAAGTAAACGCCAGTACGTCGCGGGCTCGAAAAGCATCGGATGTTAAGGGGCAGGGACGAAGCAATATGTTGTATCGAATGGCTCGGTAGGCTTTCATCGCGATCGACCGCCAGTGGTGAACGCAGTCAGCATTCTGGTGGACGCCTAATGCGAGCCGACACCGATAGCCTTGGTTCGGTGGCATGTTTCCATCGGCACCTTTCCCGACATGTTGCCTGACATCTTTTTGCCCCATGATGGCGGCGAGGGGCAATGAGCGAAGGCCGGATATCGACCGACCCCATCGGCGCCGGCAAAACCGATATGGTGTAATATTATTTACCATTCTGGTTTTATGCCCTTTGCAACAAGGGGTTAAGAAGATGGCAGAGGAATTCTGGGGGGCGGCTCAGCTTGGTCGCAGCCTTTGGCGCGACCGTCGCGGATCGGCGATCACGCTTATGGTGGCCGGGCTCATTCCAAGTATCGCGGCATTGGGCTCAGCCATCGATACCGGTCGCGTCTATGTCGTGAAATCCCAGTTGCAAGCCGGGGTCGACGCCGCCGCGTTGGCGGGCGCGCGCGCCTTCGAGGTCGCAGACGGGTCGCCGGCAGGGCGCGACGCCCAAGCGATGGCCTATTTCCGGGGAAATTTCGCCGACGGCTATATGGGCACCACCGGACTAACCGTGACACCGACGTTCGCGGCAATCGACGGTCGCAACAATACGACGGTGCGTGCGAGTGCGACCGTGCCGATGTCGTTCATGCGTGCATTCGGCTTCGACCGGCAGACCGTCACCGCTGTCGCGCGCGCGGAGATCCAGCCGCATCCCCTCGAGGTGATGATGGTGCTCGACAATACGGGGTCGCTCAAAGACAATCTGCCACGCGACGCCAATGGCGTGGTCAAGACGCGGATTACCGCGCTGAAAGATGCGGCAAAGAGCTTCCTCGGCGTGCTGTATCAGGGCGGTACGAGGCGGGCCGATCTTGCTGTGGGGATGGTGATGTACGACGTCACCGTCAATGTCGGGAAATTGCTCCCTAATTGGCAGTCTCCGGCGATTGTCCGGCAGCAGTTCGCGTTCAACGACCAGTATATGACCCAATATGGCGGATCGTGGCCCGCCAACCATCTCGCGTGGAAGGGATGCGTGTTCGCCGACGACAGCGTCAGGGATCTCAACAGCACGCTGACCTATCGCGAGCCGAATGCATGGGATATCGATCGCACGTTGCCGGGCGAGGGCGCGCACCCCCCGCTCACGCCCTATTTCATTCCGCCGATGTACGTGCCGCAGCTCGCGCAGGGTCAGGCCACCGCCGCAGAGCGGGCCAGCGATACCGGGAGCTATTACAAGGTCGCCGGCGTCGAGCCCAACAACAACCTTTACCGTCTCGATGCCAATTACGCCGACTATATGCTCAACTACGACGCCTACGCGAACAATTTTCAGAACAACCCGTATCGTCGCTGGATGTACATGATGTACATCGGACTCAACGACGGTGCCGGCAGCGCAGGCAACGATGTCATTACGCGCACGGATGGCAGTTACTACGATCCCGCCGATGCACCGTGGAATTTCTCGACGCGCACGGGCACGCCGTTCAAGGTCAATTACACGCGCATCCCGCGTCTCGCGACCGACTGGAAGGACGCCACCGAGTATAGCGTCAATCCGCTCGGCGGCAGCGTGAATGACGGCAGCAAGAACAAGACCGAATTTCCGTCCCCCAATTGGCAGTGTCCCGAAGAGGCATTGCCGGTCGCATATGGGCGCGACCGCAGCGTCTACACGAACATGATCGATCAGAAGAACGCGGCGATCTATCCGGCCAACGGCACGCTGCACCATGCCGGACTGTTGTGGGGATACCGGCTGCTCGTCCGCGACGACGTCTTCCGCCGCACGAACCCTTCCCGTGAATCCCCGAAACGCGCCCTGGTCTTCATGACCGACGGTGAGACCGCACTCGGAACGACGCAGAACGGGTACACCGATCGGACGTGGACCTTCTACGGCAACTACGCCGACAGTCCGATCTCGGCGACGCCGGGTGGATTGACCGGCCAGTCCGAACGCCGTTTCGCCAAAACCTGCGCGTCGCTGCAGGCGGAGGCGAATCCACCGACGGTCTATATCGTCGCACTGACGACGACCGACGCGAGTACGCTGAAGATGTTCGAGAAATGTGCGCCCGGGCATGTCTATCGCACGTCCGATGCGGCGACGTTGACCGCGGCCTTCAACGACATCGCGGCCGAACTCGTCGATCTTCACCTGGTGCAGTGATGATGCGACCTGTCCTTCGCGACACCCGCGGCGTCACCATCGTGGAGTTCGCCATCATCCTGCCGGCGATGCTGACGCTGATCTGCGGTACGATCGAAATGGGTCACATGATTCTCGCCCGCCAAGTGCTCGAAGGTGCCGTCGTCGAGGCCGCCCGCAAGGCGACGGCCAGTCTCGAGACCGATGAAGCGCATCGCAAAGGCATCATGACCGCCAGTATCACCCGGTCCATGGCCGCGTTCGCAACCGCGCCCGGGCAGGCGGTCGAGATCCAGACACGGGTCTATGCCGACTTCAGCTCGGCCTATCCCGAAACCTACACCGATCAGAACGGCAACGGGCGCTACGATGCCAGCGAACCGTATGTCGACCGCAACCGTAACGGCAAATGGGACGACACCACCGCCAAATCGGGGACGCTGGGCGGGCCCGGCGACGTCGTGAGCTATACCGTCCGCTTTCCCAAACGGCTATTGTTCGGGTTCGTCGGCCGATTTATCGGGCGTACGGCCACGCTGCCGCTGAGCGCGACGACCGTGGTCCGCAACGAAGCCGTGGTGCGCAGTTGAGCCCGGTGCTCATGTCGCGGCCGTTGCGACGGCTTGCCGGCGACACCCGCGCCGTGTCGATCCTCGAATTCGGACTGATGCTGCCGCTGTTCCTGGGCTTTGCGCTCACCGGGATCGAATTTGCCAATTACGTCATGGCGAACAATCGCGTGCAGCGGCTGGCGGCGATGAGCGCGGACCTCGTCGCGCAGAGCGGCACCGGCAGTATCGGCATCGGTGAGGGGCAGGTCTATGACCTGTTCAGCGCGATCGATCTTACCGCTCAACCGTTCGACCTGCGCAAATTCGGTCGCGTCGTCATCACGGGGGTGCAGGGGACCGACGCCGATAATGACGGCACGATCGAGAACCGCATCCTCTGGCAGCGGTTCGATGGCAGCTTCGTCACACCACCGATGCTGGGGTGCAATCAGGCGACGTCCACCGCGACGTTGCCGCAAAATCGCCGGCTGATCCGTGATGAGATCCTGTTCCATGTCCAGGTGAGCTACCGCTATCAGCCGCTCTTCAGCAGCCTGCCGTTCCGGTGGTTGACCCTGCCTACCAGCTTCACACGAAGCGCGATGTTCCGTGCTCGCAGCAAGGATTTCACGACGCCGACGCCCGACAGCCGCTTCCCGGCGAAAACGAACTGCTCCTCGGCAACCGGGCTGTAAGCGGGGCCGATGCAGCGATCCGGCTGTATGTCACCGGATCAGACGGACTTTCCCGGATCGGATGCTGCCGGGCGATGTCGCAGGATCGAGGATGCTCGCCGTTCGAGCACCTTGGCCCGCTTACGGTCTGGTCACCACTGGCCTGTAGGACAGCGGCAAAAGGAAGAAAAAGATGGCATTCTACGTTGTGATGTCCGGCTTTATCGCCGCAAACCTGACGGTCATTGGCGCCGAGGTGCGCAACAAGCGCCGGCTGGGGTCGGAAAAGCCTTCGGCAAGGAGTTAACCCCTGTTGGCAAAATATGAAAAGCACATGTTGCTGACCGGCCGTCCGCGGTTGGTATCACCGACGAACTGATCGGCAGCGCCGGCTCCGGCCGGCGGTCGCGCCGCGGCGCCGGATTACCTGTACGGCGACCCCAACAACCGCCTCGACCTGGAAAGCGGGTCAGGGCGTCCTGAACGATTGCGCGTGCGTCGCTGCGGCCTGAAAACGGCGTCAGATCACTATGCCTGAATGACCGCCTCCGGGGCGGTGACCAATAATGCGAACCAGCCAAGGCAACGACGCATCGGCTCCGTCTGTGATGTCAGAAGACATCCGAAGGGGATCGAATTCGTGTACCGCCTGCTCCTTACATCATCCGCCACGCTCGTTATTGCCACCGCGGCGTCGGCGCAGACCGTGGTTGATACCAAGCGCACCGCTGCCGTTCGCACGTCGACCATCAGGAACGGGGGCGCCGACAACGTCAGCATCGTCGCGGCAGGCAGCGTGGTGCCGGCGAGCGGTGCCGCGGTGACGATCGACAGCAACAATAGCGTCGTCAACGCCGGTACGATCCAGATCACCGACGCCGACGGGGCGACGGGCATCCTGGCACAGGCGGGGGTGAACGGGGCGATTACCAACAGCGGCAAGATCGTCGTCGACGAAAGCTATACCCCGACCGATACCGACAAGGACGGCGACCTCGACGGCCCTTTCGCGCAAGGCAGCGCTCGCACCGGTATCCGCACGGCCGGCGCCTTCACCGGCACCATCGTCAACAGCGGCGAGATCGCGGTCGAGGGCAATGATTCCTCCGGCATCTATCTGGGCGGACCGCTGACCGGCACCTTCAGCCACAGCGGCAAGACCAACGTGCTGGGCGATCGATCGGTAGGCGTGCGCATCGCGGCGGTGTCCGGCAACGTCACGCTCGGCGGGACCATCACCGCAAGCGGCCGCGACGCGATCGGTGCCCGCGTCGACGGCAACATCGGCGGCGCCCTCGTGATCGAGGGCCTCATCGGCGCGACCGGCTATCGCTCCACCGTGCTTCCGGCGGACGCATCGAAGCTGGACGCCGACGATCTGTTGCAGGGTGGATCGGCGCTGATTGTCGCGGCCGACGTCGCCGGCGGGATCACTGTGTCGGGCGCGACCGACAAGGCGGCGGATGTCGTGTCCTACGGTGCGGCGCCGGCGTTTCGGATCGGCGCGACGGATCGGTCGGTGACGATCGGGACGATCGCCGCCAGCGCGCCGTCCGCAGGACTGGCGATCAACGGCCGCGTTACCGGCAGCGGTGTCTATAGCGGGGTCGCGGCGACGGGACTGGCGATCGGTGGACTGGGCGGCGCGGTGACGATCGCCGGCGGCGTGAGCGTCGGCGGGGTGGTGCAGGCGAACGCCAACGGCGCCGCGGCGACGGGCATCCGCTTCGGCGCGGGCGCGACGACGCCGGAACTGCGGATCGGCGGAACGGTCGCCGCAGCCGGCGGTGGCACCGCCGCGACGCAATCGGTGGCGGTGCTGGTCGACACCGGCGCCGCGGTACCGACGATCCGTAACACCGGCACGATCCGCGCCGGTGCGCCCGGGGCCGCTGCGGTCGCGATCCTCGACCGCAGCGGCGGCGTGACCCTGATCGAGAACAGTGGCACGATCGCAGCCGCCGGCGGCGATGCCGCCCGCTCGGTCGCGATCGACCTGTCGGCGAACACCAGCGGGGTGACGGTGCGCCAGACCGCGCCGACCACGGGAGCGGCCCCGACGATCACCGGCGCGGTCCGCTTCGGCACCGGCAGCGACCGGCTCGACCTGGCCGCGGGATCGGTCAGCGGCGATGTCGCGTTCGGCGCCGGGAACAACCGGCTCGAGATGAGCGGCGCCAGCACCTTCGCCGGCACCGCCAGCTTCGGTGGCGGCGCGGACGTGATCGCGATCGGCGGCACCGCCCGCTTCACCGGCACGGCGGACTTCGCCGGCGGCGGTGCGGATACGCTCGCGATCAGCGGCAAGGGCGTGTTCGCGGGTCGGCTGGTCAATGCCGGCAATGTCGCGGTGACCGTCGCGTCGGGCGGCGGGACGTTCGCGGCGAACGGGGGCACGACGATCGGTTCGCTCGCGCTCGGCGACCAGTCGATCCTGTCGGTCGCCCTCGACAAGGCGAACCCAACCGCCAATCTGGTCCAGGTGACGGGCGCGACCGCGATCGGCACCGGCAGCCAGCTGGCGTTGCGCGTCGCCGGCGGCGTCGATGTCGCAGGACGCTACGTCGTGCTGCGATCGGGCACGCTGGTCGGTGCGCAGAACCTCACCCTCTCCACCGCCGCGGTGCCGTTCCTCTACAAGGGCGCGATCGTCGCCGGCGCCGCGAACGAGATCGCGGTCGACGTGGTTCGCAAGGCGAAGGCGGAACTCGGCCTCAACGCCGCCGCGACCGGCGCATTCGATGCGGTCGACACCGCGATCGGCAGCGATGCGAAGCTCGCCGCCGCGATCCGCGGCATCTACGATGGCGCAGCGTTCCGCGCCGCGATCGACCAGATGCTGCCCAATTATTCGGGTGGCCTGTTCGAGAGCGTCACGCTCGCCTCGCGCGCCGCAGCGTCGCAATTGCGCGAACCAGCCGGAACCTATTCCGAGGAGGGCGGCTGGGGCTTCTGGCTCAGCCCGGTCGGCTGGGACGCATCGAAGGCGCAGCGGAGCACGACCAGCTACGACGTTCACGGCTGGGGCCTCAGCAGCGGACTGGAGCGCAAGACCGACGCCGGCAACTTCGGCCTCTCGCTCGCCTATCTCAGCGGGCGCGACAGCGAGGGGCTGGCGGTCAACCGGATCAAGCACAGCCAGTACGAACTCGCCGGCTTCTGGCGCGGCCATTGGGGCGGGTTCGCGGCGCAGGTGCGCGGCGCGGCGGCGTTCGTCTCCTTCGACAGCGTCCGCCAGTTCGACGGCGTGCTCGGCACCGAGCCGGTGCAGCGGCGTGCCAACGCCGACTGGGACGGCATGCTGTATTCCGGCTCCGGCGCGGTTTCATACGAACAGGCGGTCGGCCAGTTCAGCCTGCGGCCGGTTCTCGCGATCGACTATTACCGGCTCAACGAGGATGCCTATCGGGAGAGCGGGGGCGGCACCGCCTACGACCTGACCGTGCGCAAGCGCAGCAGCGACGAGCTGGCGCTCACCGCCAGCCTGGCGGCCGGGATCAACTTCGGTGGCGCCAACCGCTACGACCAGTGGAGCCGGATCGAGGTCGAGGGCGGGCGGCGCGAGCGGGTCGCCGGCGCGGTCGGCCGCACCACCGCAAGCTTCGGTAGCGGCGCCGCCTTCACGCTCGACCCGGAGGCGCGCGACAGCGGCTGGACCGGCAAGGTGCGGGCGATCACCGGTACGACCGAAGTGCGGCTGAGCGGCGAAGTCGGCGCCGAGCAGCGTCTCGGCGACGTCGCGCTGTCCGCGCGTGCCGCCCTCCAGTTCGCCTTCTAGGCGAAGCGCGCGTGCCCGACCCCTGCATGCGCGCAGCACGGGAGCTCCACCGTCCCCCGGGTGGAGCTCCTTCTCTCTTCACGACGGTTCGGCTAGACGGCTGCCCTCCCACCCCCCTTCGACCGGTCATCGCCATGCCGCCCCCCGGATCTCCCACAGGGATCGAGGCCGTCTTCCTCGCCAATCGTGACAAGCTGGTCCGCTTCCTCGTCGTGCGCGGTGCGGGCGATGCGGCGGAGGACCTGATCCATGACCTGTGGATCAAGGTGTCGGGGCGGATGGACGGCCCGATCGGCAATCCGGTCGCCTATCTGTTTCGCGCCGCCGACCTGCTGATGATCGACCGCTATCGTGCGCGACGACAGGCGGAGCGGCGCGACCATGCCTGGAGCGAAGGGCAGGGCGATGCCGATCCGTCCGCCGACCGCGTCATCGCGGCCCGGCAGGAGGCGGAACAGGTGGCCGCAGCGCTCGACGGACTGGGAACGCGGACCGCCGCGATCTTCCGCCGTGCGCGGATCGACCGGGTGCCGCAGCGGCAGATCGCGGCCGAACTCGGGGTCAGCGTCAGCACGGTCGAAAGCGATCTGCGCATGGCCGCCCGCGTGCTCGCGGACCTGAAGGAACGAATGCGATGACCGATCGGCATATCGACGACGAAGCGCTCGACTGGGCGATCCGCATGGCGGAACCGGAGGCCGACTGGGATGCGTTCCTGGCGTGGCTGGAGGGCGATGCGACGCGCTCCGACCGCTACGATCGCGCGGTGGCGATGCTGGACGATGCGGCTGCGGCTTCGGCCGTAACGGCACCGGCGTCGGCACCTTCGGCACCGGTCGCGCGACCGACGCGGCGGCGCTGGATCGGCGGCGCGATCGCCGCGGCGCTGGCGGGAGCGATCGGGCTCGGCGTCTGGACGCAGCTGCCGCAGCCCTATGCGATCGCGACCGCCCCCGGCGAACAGCGGACCGTGGCCCTCGGCGATGGCAGCAGCATCGTGCTGGCCGGCGCCTCCGTCGTGACGCTCGACCATCGCGATCCGCGCGTCGCCACCGTCGAACGGGGCGAGATGCTGTTTCGCGTGCGCCACGACGCCGACCGGCCGTTCGCGGTGCGGGTCGGCGCCCTCCGCCTGATCGATCTCGGCACCGTGTTCGACGTGAAGACCGACGGCGCCCGCACCCGCGTCGCGGTGTCGGAGGGGGCGGTGATGGTCGACCCCGACGGCGCGGCGCTCCGCCTCGATCCGGGGCAGGCGGTGGTCGCCGAGGGCGAAACGCTGGCGCGCCACGACGTCGCCGCGGCCGATGTCGGCGGCTGGCGCGAGGGCCGGCTCGCCTATGACGATGCGCCGCTGTCCGAGGTTGCGGCGGACCTGTCGCGGCAGACCGGGCGGCGCATCGTCGCCGGGCCGGGGATCGCGGCACGGACGTTCCGCGGCACGCTGGACGTCGCGACGATCCGCGAACGCCCCGCGCTGCTGGGGACGCTGCTGGGCGTTGCGGTCCGTCAGGATGCGGAGGGCTGGACGCTGGAGCCACGTCGGTGAAGCTGCTGGGGGGCACCGTCGCGGCATTCCTCGTGGCAGCGGCGCCCGCCGCCGCAGCCCCCGCCGCCGCCGAGGTGCGGCCGGTCGACCTGCCCGCGGGCAGCGTCGGCCAGCAGGTGATGGCGCTCGGCCGTATCGCGCGGGTCAGCGTCGTGGTGCCGGACGCACGGCTCTGGGCGCGAGCCGTGCCAGCGCTGCGGGGGGCGTTGCGCGTCGAGGCCGCACTCGCGCTGATCGCCCGGCGGGCGGACGCGCGGGTGGAGAGCGTCGGGCCGAACAGTTGGCGGCTGGTCCCGAAACCCAGGGTCCGGGTAACCCCGCAACCGCTCGCCCCGCGATCCCCGCCACCCCCGGACACCGGCGCCGACATCGTCGTCACCGCCAGCAAGCGCGACACGATCCGGGGAAATTTCGCGGGGCAGTTCGCCCGCGTCGCGGGCAGCGATCTCGAATTCGGCGGCGCCGGCGGGACCGAGCGGCTCGCCGACCGGCTGACCAGCGTCGCCTCTACCCATCTCGGCGCCGGCCGGAACAAGCTGTTCATCCGCGGCATCGCCGATTCCAGCTTCACCGGCCCGACACAGGCGACCGTCGGTCAGTATTTCGGCGATCTCCGGCTCAGCTACAACGCGCCCGATCCCGATCTGCGCCTTGCGGACCTCGCCGCGGTCGAAATTCTGGAGGGGCCGCAAGGCACGCTGTACGGCGCGGGATCGCTCGGCGGTCTGATCCGGCTGGTACCCAACGCCCCCGACCCGTCGCGCTTCGCCGGCTCGGCGATCCTTGGCGGCTCGGCGACGACGCATGGCGCACCCGGCATCGACACGCAGCTGGTCGCGAACGTGCCCATCGTTCCCGACCGGCTCGCGATCCGGATCGTCGCCAATGCGGCCAGCGAAGGGGGGTATATCGACAAGCCGCTTCTCGACCGCACCGACGTCAACCGCACCCGCATCCACGGTGGGCGCGCCGCCGCGTATCTGGATATCGCACCGGGCTGGAGCGTCGAACTCATCGGTATCGGCCAGCGCATCCTTGGCGCGGACAGCCAATATGCCGATCGCGACGGCCGTCCGCTCAGCCGATCGGCCTCGGTGACGGAAGGGTTCGCAGCCGATTTCGGACAGATGCAGTTCGTGCTCGCCGGCGCGTTCGGCGACATCCGCTTCCGTTCGACCAGCGGCGTCACCGCGCATGACCTGATGGAACGGTACGACGCCACCGCGCCCGATGGTCCGCCGCGGCTTTTCGCGCAGGCCAACCGTACCCGGATGCAGGCGAACGAAACCCGCATCTGGTCGTCGCGTGCCGATGGATCGGGCTGGCTCGCGGGCTTCAGCCATATCCACAACCGCACGCGCCTGACCCGGCTCTACGGTGCGCCGGACGCGCTGCAACCCACCACCGGTGTCGTCAACGGGATCACCGAGACGACCGCGTACGGCGAAGGCAGCCTGCGCCTGTTGCCCGGATTGCTGACCACCGGCGGGGTGCGCGTCACCCGATCGGTCCTCGACGGCGAGGGGGCGGACGTGACGCAGCGGATCACGCTGGCGCAGCTCGCGATGACCGCGGAGCGGGCGCAGACGATCGTGCTGCCGTCGGCGTCGGCGTTGGTCGACCTGACGCCGCGCGTGCAGATGTTCCTGCGCTACCAGCAGGGATTCCGCCCCGGTGGCCTCGCGATCGAGGGCGAGTTCGTCCGGCGCTTCCGCAACGACCGGGTGGCGACGATCGAGGCAGGGCTGCGAACGGCGCGGCCCGGCAGTGACCGGTTCGATGGCGCGCTGACGCTGGCGCACACGTCGTGGCGCGACATCCAGGCGGATTTCATCGACGGTTCGGGACTGCCGAGCACCGCCAATATCGGCGACGGCGTATTGTGGACGATCGAAGCCACCGCGAGCGCGCGGGTGACCCGCACGCTGCGCATCGACGGAGCCGTGTCGTACAACGACAGCCGCATCGACGAACCCTCGCGTATGCGCCTGTTCGACCTCGTCGGCGGCTATGCGGTCGATCCCGTCGTCGCCCGTGCGCAACTTGCGGCGCGGCTCAGCCAGATTCCGAACATCGCCCGCGTCACCGCCCGTGCCGGCGCGGTGTACCGGCGGCAGCTCGGCGGCACGAAGGACCTCAGGATCGACGGCTGGGTCCGCTATGTCGGATCGTCGCGGCTCGGCGTCGGGCCGGTGCTTGGCCAGAGTCAGGGCAGCTATCTGGATAGCGGGATCACGGCGCGGCTCGGGCTCGGACCGCTCGGGCTGACCGCCGGCTTGACCAACGTCGCCGACGTGCGCGGCAACCGCTTCGCGCTCGGCACGCCGTTCACCACCGGTCGCGATCAGGTGACGCCGCTGCGCCCGCGGACGCTACGCATCGGCATTGACGCCGCATTCTGACGGCTGGTGGAACGTTCCATGGGTGAGGACGGCCTTTTGACGAGCACAGGATGCGCAGCCGCCCTCCATCTGTAGACGAAGTCGCTACCGATGATCCTTGGTCACCATGCCGAGGACCGACGATCGATCGCCTGAGCGAACCCGGCCGGTGCGCGCCGACCCTCTTACAAGGTACAATCGGACCGATTGCCCCTCGATAGATGAGCATTCAGGGGGTGAGCGCACTGGTGCAGAACCCTGTTCGTAACGTCGTCGCGGGCTGTCGACCGCCCTCGATGTGAGGCCGTGCGATCATGCCGGAACCGGTCGCTTCAGCACACCTAAGGAAAACTTCCTTCAATTCCCACCCCGTAAGAGGGCATTGCGCCGGCGCAGGGTGGCAAGGGTATACGTATTGACGAGCATATCGACCGAAGCGCGGCGTCATCGACCTTGGCGGCGCACGACGACCGCCGCCGTTCTTGCGATAGGCGCGATGCTGGCGGGCGCGTCATCGGGCAGCGCTCAGACCCCGGTCGGTAATCGACGGCCGCTGATCCAGAGCGCCACGACCGATGACCCCAGGCTTGTTCCGGTCCGGTCCGACGGGGCAAGCCGTTCCGTCACGATCCTCGTCGGCGGGCTTGTCTTCGACGCACAACTGGCGCGAACGACCCCCGGCACCGTCGTGATCGAGGGTAACAGGATCAGCGCGATCTGGCCCGCAGGCAGGCGCGATTGGCCCGCCGATGCCCGGGTCATCGATGTCGGTGGCAAGACGATCCTGCCGGGGCTGATCGATCTGCATGTCCATTTGACGTACCCGGACAGCGACACGCCGATCGACCGCCAGGCCAGCGAGGGTGATGGCGTCCTGAGAGGGGTCAGGAACCTGCGGTGGATGCTCGAGGCCGGGATCACGTCGGTCCGCGATCTGAACGGGGTCTCCGATGCGCCCTATATTCTCGCCGACTGGAGCGCGGCGAACCGCATCCCGGCGCCGCGTGTGTTCACGGCCGGCCACATCATCACCGGAACCGGCGGCCATGCCACGGAGCGGCCGGTCTCGCCCAGTCATGGCCCCGATTTCGCCTGGGAACGCGATGGCGCCGATGCCTGGCGCAGTGCGGTACGGGAGACGTTCAAGCGCGGCGCCAGCGTCATCAAGGTCGCGAGCCATTTCTCGCCCGAAGAGATTGCCGCGGCGGTGGATGAAGCGCACCGATTGGGCCTGAAGGTGACGTGCGACTGCGAGACGGTCTACACGGCGATCGCCGTAGACGCAGGCGTCGACATCATCGAGCATCCCTTGCCCCGGACCGATGAGACGATCCGCGCCATGGCGAGACATCGTACCGCCGCGGTGCCGACGTTGCAGGTCTACCAGAACGTTCTGGACCGTGCGGGCGGCTTCTATGGATCGACATCGCGTCGATTCACGCTGACCGCGCAGGCGGACTTCGATGTCTTCCGGAAAATGAAGGCGGCGGGGATCGTCATGGGGGTCGGCACCGATACGATCGGCGACGCGAACCAGTTGATACCCAATGTCTATCTCGCCGAGCTGCAATGGTTCATCCGGGGCGGATATTCCGCCGCCGAAGCGCTTCGCGCGGCGACGCTGACCAATGCCCGTATCCTCGACATGGACGACAAGCTCGGCAGCATCTCATCGGGCAAACTCGCCGATATCGTCGTGGTCGACGGTCGACCCGATCTGGACATCGAGGCGCTGCGCAGGGTCGACAAGGTATTCCGGGACGGGATCCTGCTGGTCGATGGCGGTCAGATCCTTGTCCCGCGACATCAGGCACGCCCGCTGACCAAAGCTCCGCCGTTCGACACCGTTCGCTGACGGCCCCGCCCGCTTTCCGTCATTTCCAACATCACGCTGTCCAGCGGAGATCCCATGCACATCGTATCCAGCCTTCTGGCCCTTTCCATCGCCTCGCTCTCACCCACGGCCGCTCAGGCGCAGCAGGTCGAGGCGCCGCCGTCCCAACCGGAGGAAAGTGAGGGCAGCGACATCGTCGTGACCGGTTCACGCGGGCAACCGCGCACCATTGCCTCCAGCCCCACGCCGATCGACGTCATCAGCGGGCAGGACATCGCCAGGCTGGGAGGCTCGCAACAGCTCAGGGATGTGCTGACGCAGCTCGTGCCGTCCTTTCAGGCGCAGCAGGTCGGCAGTTCGTCCTTCGACAGCGTCGCCCGGCCTGCGGGCCTCCGCGGTCTGTCGGGCGTCCACGTCCTGGTGCTGGTGAACGGCAAGCGACGGCACAATTCGGCGCTCATCAATCTGAATTCCGGCAACGTATCCGCCGGTGGCAACCCGGTCGACCTCGACCAGATCCCCGTCGGCGCGATCGAGCGGATCGAAGTGCTGCGGGACGGTGCAGCCGCGCAATACGGTTCCGATGCGATCGCCGGCGTCATCAACATCATCCTGAAATCCAATACGACCGGCGGCACCGCCAGCATCGAAACCGGGCAGCGGTACAGTGACGGCGTCAACGGCAGCGATGGCGAGACGATCAGCGCGCAACTCTCACAGGGCTTCGCGCTGGGGGATCGCGGTTCACTGGCCGTGTCGATCGACGGCAAATACCAGAATGCGACCGTCCGCAATTCCGATGTGACCGGCACATTCTATTTTCCGGTCAACGGCCAGCCCGATCCGCGCGAAGCCACCGTGGATCGCCGGACATATCAGGGCGGCTTGCCCCAGATCCGCCAGATCCAGGGCGCCCTCAACGGCAGATACGATCTCGGCAACGTAGAAGCCTATGTCACCACGACCCTGGGCTATCGGGAAGCGCGCGTCGGCCAGGCGGGGCGAAAGCCGAACACGACGAGCAATGTCATCGCAATCTATCCCGATGGCTTTACGCCCTATTACACCCTGCATGAGACGGATGGGCAGTTCACCGGCGGACTGCGTGGCTCGATCGGTGGGTGGAAACTCGATCTCAGCAGTACCTATGGCCGCGACTATGCGCGCAGCGGGGCGGACAATTCGCTCAACGCCTCGCTTGGCGCCGGCAGTCCTACATCGTTCGATACCTTCAGCGCCGCATTCGACCAGTGGACGAACAATCTCGATCTGACGCGCGGCTATGCCGTCTTCGGTGGCCGGAACCTGCAGGTGTCGGCGGGCGCGGAATACCGGTACGAAAGCTATGTCACGAAAGCCCTAGATCCGGCAGCGTACACCAACGGGGGCTATGTATACGCCGCAGGTACGCCACTCGCCCGCCAGCCGGGCGCGGTCGGTGCGCAGGGCGCGATCATCGTCACACCGGGCGATGAGGCCGATATCAAGCGCAATGTCTGGGCGGGCTATGTCGATCTCGCGCTCGATGTCACCGATCTTTTCCTGCTGACCGGGGCGGTCCGATACGAGACCTATGACGACAGTTCGGGCGACGTCTGGAGCGGAAAAGTCTCAGGGCGCTACAAGGTGGCGGATTGGCTGAACCTGCGCGGCGCCTTCTCCAACGGGTTCCGGGCACCCAGTCTTGCACAGCAGGCCTATGCCCAGACCTCGACCCAGTTCAACCTCGTGAACGGCGCGTACCAGCTGATCGAATCGAAGATCGTACGGACCGGATCTCCGATCGCTGCCGCACTCGGCGCGGAGCCGCTGAAGCCCGAAAAGTCGCGCAATTACAGCGTCGGCTTCGCACTGACGCCGCTGTCCGGCCTGTCGGTGACGGTGGATGCCTATCAGATCGACATCGATGATCGCATCACGTTGACCGGCCTGCTCTCCAGTGCGGGCGTGCGTGCGATCTTGCGCGCCAATGGGTTCTCCGGCGATCAATATGTGCGCTTCTTCACCAATGCGATCGACACCCGCACCCGCGGGCTCGACATCGTGGGTGCGTACAATCTGCCTCTCGGGAGCCTTGGGCGGCTCCGCACCACGGTCGGGTACAATCACAATGTCACCGATATCAGGAAGATCGCCCCCACGCCGACGCAGCTGGGCGGACTGGGTCTTACGCTCTTCGACCGCCAGACGCAGGGCTATTTCACGGTCAGCACGCCGAAGGACAAGCTGATCCTCGGTCTCGACTGGAATCTGGACCGGATCGGCATCAACGTGAAGCAGACGCGGTATGGGAAATGGGCGTCACTGAACAACACGCCCAGCTCGGACCAGTTTTACGGGGCGAAGTGGATCACCGACGTGGAGGTCGGCTATGACGTGACGCCCGCCGCCCGGGTGTCGGTGGGCGCCTACAACATCTTTGATACGTATCCGGATCGGAATACCGTTCCGAACACGATCGGAAGCTCGATCTACGGGTCGAACTCTCCGTTCGGGGCATATGGCGGATATTATTACGCTCGGTTGTCGCTGAGACGCTAGAGTATTGCGGCTTTCGACGGACATCATGACGCTGGACGTGATGGTCTTCCGGCCCGGTGCCGCCGAGTTTGGTTGGTCTGTGCCGCAACCGGGAAGGGTTGCGGCACATTCGGCTAGGCCGGTTGACCGTTTCCGCCCGTCGAACCGAAGATCTGGCCCGTCGAATAGCTCAGGGACGGGTCGGCTGCGGCAACGTAGAGCGCTGCGATTTCAGCTGGCTGGCCTGCTCGTGCCATCGGCGAGTCGCCACCGAAGCTCCGCAACTTCTCGGGCGTCGCTCCGCCGCTGACCTGCAGCGGGGTCCAGAACGGGCCCGGCGCGACCGCATTCACGCGGATACCGCGGCTGGCGAGCTGCTTGGCCATGCTCTTGGTGAAGTTCAACACGGCTGCGCGGGTGAGGGCATAGTCGACGATGTCAGGCGAGGGATTGCCCGCCTGTTCGGAGGATGTGTTGACGATGACGGCGCCGGCACCCATGCGCTCCAGAGCCGCCTTCGTCAGCCAGAACGGCGCGTAGACGTTGGTCTTCATGGTATCGTCGAAATCCTGGCTCGAAATATCTGCGATACCGGGACGGGTCTGCTGACGGGCCGCGTTGTTGATCAGAATATCGAGGCCGCCGAGCTGTTCGCTCGCTTGCTGCACCAGCCGGCGGCAAAACCGCTCGTCGCGCAGATCGCCGGGAATGGCGACCGCCTTGCGTCCCTCTGCCCGGATCAACGCGATGACTTCGCGCGCGTCGGGTTCCTCCGCGGGCAGGTAGTTGATGGCGACGTCCGCACCCTCGCGGGCATATGCGATGGCCGCAGCGCGGCCGATGCCACTGTCTCCGCCGGTGATCAGCGCCTTCCTGCCGGCGAGCTTGCCCGACCCCTTGTAGCTCGTTTCCCCGTGGTCCGGCCGCGGCGTCATCCTGGATGCGAGACCGGGCCAGGGCTGGCGCTGTACGGGGTAGGGGGGCTTGGGGTAGGCTGCGGCTGCAGGTGTCGTCGCGGCGGGGTTGCCATCACTCTGCGTCGCGGCGTTCGCCGCTGTAACGGCCATAGCCCCGGCTGTAATGGTCGCTCCCGTCACGAAAGTACGGCGTGTGGTATCGGTCATCGTGATTGCTCCCGGAATGGTCACCACCCCAAGCGCCAACGATTGCATCTGTTCCGAAGTCACCCGTCACAGGGTTTCGGATCGGGCCTACACCGCTGCTCCTGCAAGCGAATGCCAACATCGAACATTGCCCGACATCCGCCTCTCGTTCAGACATGTCGCCATCGACCCCTCACGTGACGCAGGGTAGCAGATGACGATATCGGTAGACCGCCGCTCACTTCTCCTGACCGCGTGCGGGCTTCCCCTCGTCAATCTGGGGGCGAATGTCCGTGCTGCGTCGTTGCCGATGCAAAGGGTCACCGTACCCGCGCCCTTCGATATGCCGACCATCGCCGTGCCGGATTTCACGGCGAGCCGGACATTCCTCATCACCGACTTTGGCGCGTCGCAAGGTGACAGGGCAGCGACGAGCGCGGCGATCCGGCGGGCGATCGACGCAGCGAACGCAGCGGGATCGGGCATCGTCGTCGTTCCGGCCGGCATCTGGCCGACCGGAAAAATCCACTTGAAGAGCAACGTGAACCTGCACCTGGACAAGGGAGCGACACTACGTTTCTCCGACCAACCTTCCGATTATCTGCCTGCGGTGCAGACGTCGTGGGAAGGTATCGAGTGTTTCAATTACTCGCCCCTGATCTATGCATTCGGGTGCGAGAATATCGGGATCACCGGCAAGGGCAGGCTGGAGCCGGTCCTGGATCGCTGGCTGATCTGGTCGGCCAGGCCCAAGCCGCACATGGATGCGCTGGTTGCGCTCTACAACATGGCCTATCGCAACGTGCCGGTGCGCGAGCGCCAGATGGCGGTGGGTACCAACAACCTGCGGCCGCATCTCATCCAGTTCAATCGGTGCCGCAACGTGCTGGTCGAGGATATCTCGATCGACGGCAGTCCGTTCTGGACACTCCATCCGCTGATGTGCCGCGACGTGGTGATCCGTCGCGTCAGCATCCGGGCGCATGGGCACAACAACGACGGTGTCGATCCCGAGATGAGCGAAAACATACTGATCGAGGACTGCCAGTTCGATCAGGGGGACGACGCGATTTCGGTGAAGTCCGGCCGTGACATGGATGCCTGGCGTCTGGCCCAGCCCTGCCGGAACGTCGTCGTGCGCAATTGCCGGATCGTCAACGGGCACCAGCTCATGGCCGTTGGCAGCGAGCTGTCGGCCGGCATCGAGAACGTCCTCGTCGATGATTGTCACTTCATTGGAAACGGGAAGGGGGCAGACGACCATGCGGTCCCGATCAACAACCTGCTCTTCGTGAAGACCAACGAGCGTCGCGGTGGTTTCGTGAAGAACATTCATATGACCAACGTCAGCGCGACGACGATCGCAGGCGGCGTGCTCGCCGTCGAAACCGACGTGCTTTATCAGTGGAAAGCGCTGCTGCCGACCTATGTGCGCCGCTTGACCCCGATCGAAGGGCTGTATGTCAGCGATGTGGCCGTAAATCAGGCCAAATTCATCTCAAGCATCAAAGCCGAACGCGAGATGCCGGTGCGGAACGTACGGCTCGATCGGATCAAGGTGGAAAGCATCACGGGCGTGCCCGTCGTCACGGAAAATGCGATCAATTTCAATTATGCGACCAACGCGCATCAATAACTATTCGTACCTTACCGGCGCTCCATAAAAGCATGCGTACAAGAATATAATAAGGGCAGTCCGAGCACCAGCAATGCGAAGCCGGGAGGCCTGCATCGTCGGCACACCCGATCCGCAGGCAAGCGCCAACTATTGCCGCGTTCCGCGACCCCGTTGGGGCCGAAGGTTGAGTGACAGGAATACGATACCGGCCGAAAGCATGACGGCGCCCAACCAGAGGACAGGCCCGAATGCCCAGCCTCGTGATGCTACGGCCGCACCGAAGGCGCCCATCAGGGCAAACCATGCACATGCTTGCCATCTCGTCTTGCTGTCAGGGGCAAGTCGGCGCCCGGTCAATCGATGATGGTGGTCATCGGTGGCGAAGCCGAAGCATGCGAACGCCAGCAGCGACAGCGCAAAGGCCAGCCACGTCATGCCATCACCTCCATCTCGGACATCGGGATTGCTGCAGCCCGTGCGCGTCGGGTTGCACGCACGGCAGGACGGTAGCGCGCAACGCGACGGGCAAGCCACAGGAAGGCGATGGCGAACACGATCACGGTTGCGTCGACGCCGAGCGGCAGCAGGTCGCCTGCCAGCAGGGAGGTCCAGGCATTCCAGCGCATGCCCAGCAGATTGTAGATCGGCAGTGCAGCCAGCGCGGCGCCGGTCAGGCCGAACAGCATTAGCCAGACTTTTGCCGGCCGCCCCACCAGCGACGGGATGAATGCCGCACCCCAAACCAGAAACAGGACGTGCACCTCCCATCGCGATCGATCCGGCATGGCCACCGGCAGTAACCGGTTGGCCCAGAACAATCCTGCGATCCCGAGCGGAAAGCCGCCGATGACCGCGACGTTGAGCCGCTCGACCATGCGAAACCCGACATGCGGGCGGGTGGGGTCAGGGAGTTTTTCGCGGCGCTTGACCGTCCATAGCACCAGCCCGCTCGCAACCATCAGCGTGCCTGCGATGCCGCAGAGGAAATAGACCCAGCGCAGCAGGAGGTCGGCAAATCTGCCGGCGTGCAGTCCGATCATCACCCCGGCGGTCGCCGCCGCTCCGCCCGGGGCGGGAGAGCGCCAGACAGGGGTCGCGGTGGTGCCGTCATAGGTGATGGCAGGCGCGCGTGTGTTGAGAAGCGAGGCCGGGGTGCGATAGAAGGTCACACGCGCCGCCGCGTCGCCGGGTTCACTCACCTGGATCGTACCGATCGGGCCGCCGAGCCGACGCTCCGCGTCCTGGGCGATCGCTGACAGCGACAGGATCGGCGCCGGCCGACCCGTGCGCTCCACCACCGGCGCTTCAGGAAACAGGTCGGCGAACATCCTGGTCTGGTCGGCGTAATTGGCCACGCTCGCCCAGGGCATGAGCAACGCCATGAGCGTCACGATGCCGGTGTAGGTTATCATGAGGTGGAAGGGGAGTGCCAACACGGCGGTGGCATTATGCCCGTCGAGCCACGATCGCTGGCCCTTGTGACGGCGTAGGGTGAAGTAATCGCGGAAGATCTTCTTGTGGGTGACGATGCCCGTGAGGATCGCGACCAGCATCATCACCGCGGCGACACCGACCAGCCAGCGCGACCAGATCACCGGCAGATAGTAGAGGTCGAAGTGGAAGCGGTAGAAGAACTCGCCCCCGCGTGTATCCCGGGCGTGCGTCGGCATGCCGTCCGCACCGATCAGCGCCTGATTGTCGCGCCGACCGCGTCCTCCGCCGCCTCGCCGTCCGCCATGCTCGCCCTTCTTGGGCTGCGGTTGCCATGTCACCTGCGCACCGGGCATTGCAGCGTTGGGCATGGCGATGAACCAGCTTTTCGCGTCGGGTGCCTTGCGGCCGAGGAAACGCTGTGCGCCGTCGAGAACGCGCATCGGCTGTTCGATCCGCGCCAGTTCCGGCCGCATGTAGCGGTTGAGCGCCTCGCGCCAGAAGGCGATCGTGCCGGTCAGGAAGACGAGGAACAGGACCCAGCCGAGCAGCAGGCCCGACCAGGTATGGAGCGTCGATTGCGACTGTCGGATGCTTTTGCTCATACCCGCCCCGTCATCATGATCGACCAGCAGACGATCCCGCCGGCCGCCGCACCGGCGAGACCCAACACCCATGTCGCCCGCCAGCCGCTGCGCGCGCCGTAAGCGTACATCGCGAACAGCGCGCAGAGCAGCAACGCGACCAGCGTACCGGTTGTTGTTGCTTCAGACCGTGCCATCGGCAGCACACGCGCCAGCGCAGCCGCCCACAGGCTGGCGACGGCATAGCCGAGCGGCACGGCGGCGACGAAGCGCAGCGTGTTGTCCCCACGCCGTCGCCAGATCACGGCGCGACCGGTCGCCGGCGCGATCACGGGTAGGCAAACCGCAGCGTCGCGAACACGGTTCGCGGCGTGCCATAATAGTTGCCACGACCGGTGGAGGAGATGCGGGCATAATAGGTCTTGTCGAGGACGTTGGCGACGTTGACCGAGAGGGACAATTGCTCGCTGACCTTGTAACCGGCACGCAGATCGACGACCGCATAGGCAGGTTGGCGGACAACCGAGGAGATCGAACGCCCGTTGGGCGTAGCGACGCTGACCGGCACGACGATCGACGGGGTGCCACCGAACGTCTCGCTGAACCAGGTGACGCTACCACCGACGCTCGCACCGCGCAGTGTCCCGGCCGGGACCGTGTAGTTGGTGAACGCCTTTATCATGTGCCTGGGAATGATCGGGGTCAACGACAGACCCTCGTACTGGGGCTGCGTGTCTTCGAGATACTTGGTGCGCGTATAGGTATAGCCGCCGTTGACGCGCCACCCCGGCAGGATTTCGCCGGTGGCCTCCGCTTCGATACCGCGAGAACGGACCTTGCCGACCTGCAGATAGACCGTGGTCAGTTCCGGAGGATTGAAGATGCGATTGGTCTGCTCGATCTGATAGACTGCTGCCGACAACAGCAGCCGGTCGTTCATCAGCGCCAGCTTGGTGCCGACTTCGTATTGACTTCCGATCAACGGCTCGACCTTGCCGCCATCGTTGCGGACGCGATTGGCCGGCGCGGCCTGCGGGGTGAAGCTGTCGGCGTAGCTGGTGTAGATGTTGAGGTTGTGCGTTACGTCCCAGACGATGCCGGCGTAGGGCGTGAACCGGTTGTCGATAGCCTGTGGCTGACCGCGTGCGGGGGTCGGCAGCAGTGTGTCGATCGTCTGTTCCCACCAGGTCAGGCGACCGCCGCCGACCAGCGTCAGGCCGGCGACCGGCTGCAGGCGCAGCTGACCGTACATGCCATATTGCTCGATGATCGTGTTCGTGCCGCCGGAACTCTGGATGACGCAATTGGCCGGCGCGGGCGTTACCGGCGTCGTCCGGTCGGGGCAGACGGCGTTCGTGCCCTGCACGGGGTAATAAGGGGACGGCGCATAGGGGTTGAGCGGCGGTTCCGCCGGAGACACGGGATTGAAGACGTTGATCCGGGCATAGCCGTTGAGGCGGGTGTAGTAGCTGTCGTAATCCTGCGCCTGGTAATCGGCACCCAGGATCAGCGTCTGGTCCCGCCCGAACAGCGGGAAGCTGCCGACCCCGTTGAAGTCGAACGACCGCGTTTTGGCGAAACTATCGCCGCGATAGGCGATCTGGGTGGTCGTGCCGTTGTTCGCGAGTGCCGGCGTTACCGCGTTCGCGGCCGTGGTCACCGCCGCATTCCCGACGTAGCTGTAGATGTCGACGCGATCGACGTCGGTGAAGAGGCCCGTGGCACGCAACGTCCAGCGGTTGCTGATACGATGGGCGATCTCGGCAAAGCCGGTCCAGGTCGTGGATTCGAACCGGTTCCAGTCGGCACCCAGATAGGTCGACCGGCGCACGTCGAGCAGCCGGCCCTCGTTGCCCGCGCTGTCGCCGGCATAGCCCGGCAGGCCCGACTGGATCGACGGGCGGAAGCGGTCGTATGATCCGCCGACGGTGACCGTGGTGCGATCGCCGATCTCGATACTGCCCACGGCAAAGGCGTTGACGCGGTTGCGGTGGGCGTAATCGAAGAACTGATCCTGGTCCTGGGCCATCACGCCCATCCGGACGCCTGCTCGATCGCCGAGCGGGGCGGAGACGTCGAGTTCGAGCCGAAGATTGTCGTAGCTGCCGTACCCGGCCGACCCCTGCATCCGGAAGGCGTCGAGTGGCCGCTTGCGGACGAGATTGATGCTGCCCGAGGGATTGCCCGAGCCGCTGAACAATCCGGCCGGCCCCCGGAGGACCTCGATCCGGTCGTAGGCGAAGAGGTCGGGCACCACCCCGGGAAAGTTGAAGGTGAGTGTCGGGACGCCGTCGACGAGATAATTGGTGATGGCGAAGCCACGCGAGAAATAGGACGGGTCTTCGCTACCGATGCCATTGACGGTGATGCCGTTGGTCGCGGTCAGCGCGTCTTCCAGCGTGAACAGGTTCTGCGCCTCGATCTGCTCGCGCTCGATCACAGTGACGGTGTTCGCGACGTCCTTCAACGGGGTGACGGTCTTGCCGACCTCCCTGCCATAGCTTTTGCCGACGACGACGATCTCGCTTTGATTCCGCTCGTCGCGCTCGCCGGTCTGGACCTGATCGATTCCCGCAGGATCGGCATCGTCTTTGGTAGCGGCCCCGGTCCTGGGCTCGTCCCGTTCCATCGCGAATGCACACGTGGGCGCAGTCGCCATCACTGCCGTGGTGGCGAGCAGCATCGTTGAAAAACGCACTGTTACTTCCCCTTCGATTTTGGGGTTTGCTAACAGCAACGCAATTGCAAGTCACTATCAATAATGATTCCGCGATAGCGCATCTTGCTCAAACCGCGGCGGAATCGCGGATTTCAGCGGTTCGCAATCCTGAATTTTTCATGATCGAAGGTCGCATTGTGGCGGCTGGAGTGGGGTCCGATGGTGGTGGTCGCCGGTCGCCCCTTGCAAAGCAGGTCGTCGTCGGACGACGCCGTCGATCGCGTGGCCGATATCATGTCCCGATGATCCGGGTGCCCACCGTTTCATCCCGAATGCACCAGCCTTTGAGTAGTGTCGCGGATCACCAGCCGAACGTCAGCATGTCGGGGGTGAGGTCGTTCCAGGTCGCATGTGCGACGAGGAGGTCGACATTGCCGAGGTGGAACAGCAGACCATCGGCGGTCTGTTCGCCATGACGGAAGACATCGGCGGCGCTGGTGAAGCTGCTGCCGGCGATCCGGATCGTATCGCGTTCGACGTCGCTCAGCCGGAAATCCTCGATCGTCACCCGGCCGGCCCGCGTCGTATCGATGACGAACGTATCGTCGCCGAGGCCGCCATTGAGCCGGTCGGTGCCGCCGCCGCCCGTCAGCCGGTCGTTGCCTTCGCCGCCATAGAGGACGTCATTTCCGCCGCGGCCGTCGATCGTGTCGTTGCCGGCACCGCCCGAGAGCAGGTCGTTGCCCGCCGTGCCGGTGATCGCGTCGCTGCCGGCGAGGCCGAACACGCGCGAGCCGGTCAACGTGTCATTGCCCGCCGTGCCCTGCCGGGCCGCGGTGTAGGCGACGTCCTGATCGAGCGATTCGAAGAAGCCGCTCCACGTCATATCCTCGAGATGGTCGGCGGCGAGTGCGTAGGTGCGGCCGACCAAGGGCAGGCCGGTATCGAGGAACGTCACCTTCTCGACGCCCGACACGATGTTAAGGCCGAAGGATTGCGAGAAGAACGCGGTCGTGCCGTCCGACAGGCGCGACACGCTCCAGTCGCTCATCCTGCCGTCCAGTTCCAGCGTGTCACTGCCCGCGCCGCCCTCGACCCGGTTGGCGCCCAGCCCGGTGCGGATGATGTCGTCGCCGGCACCGCCGTCGATATAGTCGTTGCCGACATTGCCGCGCAGCCGGTCGGCATAGTCCGAGCCGATCAGGAAGGCGGAGTCGCCGACATGGTCGTGCGTGTCCGACGGGCGGCGGACATCCTCGACCCAGGTGATGCTACGCGTCAGCCCGGTGAGGTTGGAGACGATGACCAGACTGTCGCGCGCGGTGTAATCGTAGAAGGCGGAATGCGTGATGCGCGGGATCGCGTCCGAGACGATTCCGGCGATATGCGCGCTCCACCCCCCGACCAGATTGTACAATGCGAAGGGGCCGGCCGGCCACAATGGGCTGGCGTAGTCGTCGCTGAACAGGATCAGATTGTCGGTCGAGGAGGCGAGGGCGTAATCCTGCCCCTGCAAGCCGGGGGCATGCGCGACCGCATCGCCGAACGTGGGAAAATCCGCCGCGGCGCGGTGCACGACGTCGTTCTCGTACCCGATGTTGAGCACGCGGTCCTGCCCCTCGAAGGTATAGGGCACCTCGTGCGCGATATAATTGCTGTTCGCGAAGAAGCCGCCGGCGAGCGTGTCGGCATATTTCGCCATGATATTGGTGTAGGCGGCGCCCAGCGAATAGCCGGTGACGAGGACGTGATCGGCGGCCACGTCATGCGCGAGCGCATAGGCGCGCACCGCGGCGAGCAGCGGTTCCAGCCGGGGCGCGATCTCCCCACTGTTGAGCTGGGTATAGTCGGGCAGATCGACGGGGGAGTTCGTTCCGGTGAAGGTCACCGACAGGCGGGTGATCCGCCCGGCGGCATCGCGTTCCTCGAACACCTCGGCCTGCGGGCCGGAATAGGTCCTGCCGGTCAGCGGGCTGTCGATGATGAAATAGCCGTCCGCATCCACCGAATCGGCCGGAAGGTGGAGCGGCGCGGCGCCAACCTTGGTCCATCCCGCAGGCAGCGCGGCATGCGGCGTATTGGCGGTCAGGCCGGCCGGCATGATGCTGCCGAACAGGTTGACGACCGCCGCACCGTCGATTCCGAGGATGCGATCGACCTGCCCGAAGGTAGCAAGCTTCAGCGAGGTTTCGGCAAGTTCCGCAGATTCCCTAGCGGAATATCGGCGGTAATCGAACATACCCATGACAGTTTCCTCTCCTCTGGCACCGGTCCCGCGTCGCATTCGCGTATCTGCGGGGGCAGGATATTGACCGAACCCGGTCGTGACGGGCCGATCTGCATTTCGTCTGGCCGCGTTATTTGCATGTTGCGCGGTCCATGGCGTTGCCGAGGCATGATAAGCGGCTTTCTGCTTGCGTCCACAGAAATGTCCGAAATGGTCAGGCGTGCTGAAACGCGAGATTTACGGTGCTTCCCCCGCGGCGCTTGGCTATGCCGTGGCGACAGCGACCGCGGGCCACCCGGACGAAGGCGCGCCGACGAGAGGGAGGGGACTTGCGATGACCTACGACCATATCCTGGGGGAGCGGCACGGCGACGTGCTCGTGCTGACGCTCAACCGGCCCGACCGGCTCAACGCCGCCCCGCCGGCGCTGTTCGACGAATTGCGCGCGGCGATCGGTACGCTGGACGGCGCGCGGGCGGTGCTCGTCACCGGTGCTGGGCGCGCCTTCTGTTCGGGCGCGGACGTGGGCGGCGGCGCGCTGGGCAGCGACAATCCGGGCGAGACGACCCATGCGGCGCTGACAGACCATTACAATCCGACGATCATGGCAATCGCGGAACTGGGCGTGCCGGTGGTGAGCGCCGTGCGCGGCCCGGCGGCGGGGATCGGGTGTAGCCTCGCGCTCGCGGCCGATTTCTGCGTCGCGAGCGAGACCGCCTATTTCCTCCAGGCCTTCGTCAACATCGGCCTCGTCCCCGACGGCGGCGCATCGTGGATGCTGCCGCGGTTGATCGGCCGGGCGCGCGCGGCCGAGATGATGATGCTCGGCGAGCGCGTGCCGGCGGCAAGGGCGCTGGAATGGGGAATGATCCACCGGGTCGTCGCCGACGAGGCGCTCGATGCCGAGGCGCTGGCGCTGGCGACGCGGCTGGCGGCGGGGCCGACGATGGCGCTGGGGCTGATGCGCCGCGCGCTCGGGCGCGCGCTGGAGACGGACTATGCCGATGCGCTGGCGGCGGAGGCGGATGCGCAGCGTACGGCGCGGGGATCGGCGGATGCGATGGAGGGGGGCATGGCCTTCCTCCAGAAGCGCAAGCCCGCGTTCACCGGGCGGTGAGTGGGCGCGGGTGTCCGCGCTGACACGCAAGCGAGACAAATTGCGACACAAAATCGCTGGACGCCGTCGGGTGTGTTGACCACACAGCACGCCATGGTTCGTGTTCCCGCACTCCTGCTGTTCACCGCTGCGCTGGCCGGCTGCACCGTCGGACCCGATTATCGTCCGAGAAGCGCGACCGAACTGGGCGTCCCGGCCGGCTATTCGGTGCCGGCGCAGGCGAGCCCGGAGGATCTGACCCGCTGGTGGTCGAACTTCGACGATCCGGTGCTGGGACAGCTGGTCGAGCAGGCGCGGGTCGCCAACACCGACGTCGCGCAGGCGGTGGCGCGGTTGCGGCAGGCGCGCGAGGCGCTGGTGCAGAGCCGCGCGACGTTGCTGCCGACGCTGTCGGGATCGGCCGGATACCAGCGCAACGAGAATCTGCGCGGCGGCGGACGGTCGTTCACGCTGCCCGACGGCACCGTGGTCGACACCGGCGGCGGTGGCACCAACAACTTTTCCGCCGGCCTGTCGGCAAGCTATCAGGTCGGCCTGTTCGGCGAGATCCGCCGCACGGTCGAGGCGAGCCGTGCGCAATATGAAGCGAGCGGGTTCGACTATGCGACGGTGCTGCTGACGGTCGAGAGCGAGGTCGCGCGCAATTACGTGCTCGCCCGCGCCTATCAGGCGCAGCTCGCCAATGCGCGCGCCAGCCTCGGCATCCAGGACGACAATCTGGAGATCGCCGGTTTCCGCGTGCAGGCGGGGCTGGTGTCGTCGGTCGACGTCGAACAGGCGCGCAGCCAGCGGGCGCAGACCGCCGCGACGGTGCCGCAGATCGAGCAGCAATATGCGGCATCGGTCGCGCGGCTGGGCGTGCTGACCGGGCAGGCGCCCGGTGCGCTGCGCACCGCGCTGGCGGCGGCGAAGCCGATCCCCAAGGGGCCGGCGACGGTCGGCGTCGGCATTCCGGCCGACACGCTGCGCCGCCGCCCCGACGTCCGCGCGGCGGAACGGACGCTCGCCGCGGCGACCGCGCAGATCGGCGTCGCCAAGGCGCAGCTCTATCCGGCGCTGGCGATCACCGGCAACATCAACACCAATGCGACCAGCATCGGCGACATCGGCAATGCGATCACCGGCGGCCTGTTCGCCGGGCTGACGCAGGCGATCTTCAACGGCGGCCGGCTGCGCAGTCAGGTCCGCTCCAGCGAAGCCGCCGCCGATGCCGCGTTCGCCACCTATCGCGGTACAGTGCTGACCGCGCTGGAGGATGTCGAGAATGCCATCGTCGCGCTCGACACCGCGCGGCAGCGCGAGACGCAGTTCCGCATCGCCTTCGACGCCGCCAGCGCGTCGGCGATCCTCAGCCGCAGCCAGTATCGCAGCGGCCTGACCGATTTCACGACGCTCAACCAGCAGGAGGCGGCGCTGCTGTCCGCGCGCAACGGCCTCGTCCAGGCGCGATCGGATCAGGCGACGGCGCTGATCGCGCTCTACAATGCGCTCGGCGGCGGCTGGGATGCGAGCGTCACCCCCGAAGCGCCGCCCGCGACCGGCGCGCAAACTCCCGTGGCAGAGACCCGCTGATGGCCGACGAACAGATCGACGATTTCCTCGGCGTGAAGCCGGTGCCGGCGTGGCGGCGCTACCTGAAATGGGTGTTCGTCGCGATCGGCGTGGTGCTGCTCGCGCTGCTGCTCAAGAGCTGCTTCGGGCCGAAGGCGGAGGCCGGCTATTCGACGCAGGCGGCGGAGCGGGGCAATCTGACCGTCACCGTGTCGGCGACCGGCAAGCTGGCGCCGACCAATCAGGTGACGGTGGGTTCGCAGCTGTCGGGGCTGGTCACCAAGGTGGTGGTCGACGTCAACGACCGCGTCACCGCCGGCCAGCCGCTGGCGCTGATCGATCCCGAGCAGATCGAGGACCAGATCCGCCAGCAACAGGCGCAGATCGCCGCCAACCGCGCGCAGGTCAATCAGGCGCAGGCGACGGTGGCGGAGAGCCGGGCGCAGCTGGCGCGGCTGGAAGAGGTCTACAAGCTGTCGAACGGCCGGGTGCCGTCGGGGACCGAATTGCAGGCGGGGCGCGCCGACTACCAGCGCAGCGTCGCCGCGCTGAAGGTCGCGCAGGCCAACGTCACCGCGGCGCAGGCGGCGCTGGCGCAGAGCCAGACGCAGCGCGCGCGCGCGATCATCCGCTCGCCGGTCAACGGCGTCGTGCTCGCGCGCCAGATCGATCCGGGCGCGACCGTCGCCGCCTCGTTCAACACCCCGACGCTGTTCGTCATCGCCGAGGACCTCAGCAAGATGAAGCTGGAGGTCGCGATCGACGAGGCGGACGTCGGCGAGGTCAAGGTGGGGCAGAAGGCGAACTTCACCGTCGACGCCTTTCCGGGCCGGACCTTCCCCGCCGAGATCACCCGCGTCGACCTGGGGTCGAACCTGACGGTGAGTTCGGCGAGCTCGACCGCCACGACGACGACCACGACGACGACCGGACAGGTGGTGAGCTATGCCGCCGACCTGACCGTCGCCAATCCGTCGTTGCAGCTGCGCCCCGGCATGACCGCGACCGCGGATATCGTGACGTCGGACCGGCAGAACGTGCTGCTCGTGCCGAATGCCGCGCTGCGCTTCAAGCCGACCGCCGCGGGTGCGGCGGGCGGATCGAGCGGCGGGATCGCGGGATCGCTGACCTTCCGCCCGCGCCGCGACCGGCCGGAGCGGACCGCCACGCTCGGCCGCGGCGCGAGCCAGACGATCTACGTCAAGGATGCCGAGGGCAAGCCGCAGGCGGTGCAGGTGACGACCGGCGACAGCAACGGCACGATGACCGAGGTGCTGGGCGGCGACCTCAAGCCCGGGCAGCAGGTCATCACCGGGCAGCTGGCGAGCGGCAGCGATGCGGCGGCCGGCGGCGCGCGGCGGGCCGGCGGCCAGCGGCGACAGCAGGGCGCGGCCGGTGCACAATAGGACGGCGAACGCCCGTGGCTGACCCGCTCATCACGATGCGCAACGTCACCAAGGTGTATGGCATGGGCGCGACGCAGTTCCAGGCGCTGAAGGGCGTCGACCTCGACATCGAGGCGGGGGATTTCGTCGCAGTGATGGGGCCGTCGGGGTCGGGCAAGTCGACGACGATGAACATCCTCGGCTGCCTCGACGTGCCGTCGGGGGGCACCTTCCTGTTCCGCGGCCATCATGTCGAGGCGCTGGATCGCGACCAGCGGGCGTTGCTACGGCGGCGCTATCTCGGCTTCGTCTTCCAGGGGTTCAACCTGCTCAGCCGGACGAGCGCGCTGGAGAATGTCGAGCTGCCGCTGCTGTATCGCGGCGAGGACAAGAAGGCGCGGCGCGAGCTGGGCATGGCGGCGCTCGCCAAGGTCGGGCTCGACAAATGGTGGGATCACACGCCGGCGGAGCTGTCGGGCGGGCAGCAGCAGCGCGTCGCCATCGCGCGGGCGATCGTGACGCAGCCCGACGTGCTGCTGGCGGACGAGCCGACGGGCAATCTGGACAGCGAGCGGTCGATCGAGATCATGGAATTGCTGACCGACCTCAACCAGAACAGCAACATCACCGTGCTGATGGTGACGCACGAACCCGACATGGCGGCGTTCGCGCGGACCGTGATCCATTTCAAGGACGGACTGGTCGAGCGGATCGAGGCGCAGCATCGGCCGGGCGAGATGCCCGAGCCGGACGAGCCCCTCCCCTTCAGGGGAGGGGTTGGGGTGGGGGAGTCCGGTGTTGGTCTCGGTGAGACATCCACCACCCCCAACCCCTCCTCTAAAGAGGAGGGGCTTTCCTGATGCTCGGCACCACGCTCATCCTCGCGCTGCGGTCGATCCGGCGGCATCTGTTGCGGTCGTTCCTGACCATCCTCGGCATCGTCATCGGCGTCGGTGCGGTCGTCACGATGGTGACGCTGGGCAAGGCGACGACGGCGGCGGTGCAGCAGCAGATCAGCGCGCTCGGCAGCAACATCCTGCAGATCCGTCCCGGGCAGGGCTTCGGCCGGGGCGGCGGCGGGCCGCAGCCGCCCAATTTCAAGCCCGAGGACGTCGAGGCGATCGCGCAGCAGGTCGCGGGCGTCACCGCGGTCGCGCCGCAGGCGAGCGCGTCGGCGACCGCGATCTACGAGGGCGCGAACTGGTCGACCTCGATCAACGGCACGACCAGCGCGTTCCTGACGGTGCAGCCGTGGCCGCTGACGGCGGGGCGCTACTGGACCCCGGCGGAGCAGGAGGCGGGCAAGGCGGTGTGCCTGATCGGCAATACCGTGCGTCAGAACCTGTTCCGTGGCGGTGACCCGATCGGCGCGCGCATCCGGCTGGGTAATATCAGCTGCGACGTGATCGGCGCATTGAGCACGCGCGGGCAGGGCGGCTTCGGCGATCAGGACGATGTCGTCGTCATGCCGATCAAGACCGTGCAGCGCCGCTTCACCGGCAACCGCGACGTGCGGCTGATGCTGGTCGGCGTCGATACCGACTATCAGACCAGCAACGTGCAGGCGGCGATCACCGACCTGCTGCGCGAGCGCCGGCACCTGACCGGGGCGCGCGACGACGATTTCAACATCTTCGACACCAAGCAGATCTCCGACACGCTGACCGGCACGACGACGCTGCTGACCCGCATCGTCGCGGCGGTGGCGGCGATCAGCCTCGTCGTCGGCGGGATCGGCATCATGAACATCATGCTGGTGTCGGTGACCGAGCGGACGCGAGAGATCGGCATCCGCCTCGCGATCGGCGCGGTCGCGCGCGAGGTGCTGTTGCAGTTCCTCGTCGAGGCGGTGGCGCTGTCGTGCCTGGGCGGGGTGATCGGGCTCATCATCGCGCAGGGCGTCATCCTCGCGCTGGTGCCGCTGATGCAGGTGCCCTGGACGTTCGATCCGCAGATCAACCTGATCGCCTTTGCGATATCGGCGGTGATCGGCGTGGTGTTCGGCTATTTCCCGGCGCGGCGGGCGGCGGCGCTCAACCCGATCGACGCGCTGCGGCACGAGTGACGGCGGCGGTAACCGGGACGACTTGAACGCCCTGGCGGAAACGATCGCCGCCTGATCGTCTCGTATCTGGCGGCGATGCGATGGAGGGTAACGGCGGGGGCGTCAGATACGCCGGCGCCGGGTATAGGCCTCGGGCGCGTTGACCAGTTGGCGCAGGCGTTCGAGTTCCTCGGGCGTGTCGACGTCGATCAGCTCCGCCGGGTTCGTCACGACGTGCTTGCCCGCGCGCACCATGTCGCGCGCGCCGGCATCGCCCTCCAGCCGCAGCAGCGCGTCGAAGCGGGCGCGGCCGAAGACGGCGGGGGGCTTGGGGGAACGGCCGTCGCTGGAGGCGACCACCGCATCCTCGCCCTCGGCGGCGTCGAGCAGCGTGTAGATATGCGTCGCGGTGACGCGCGGCATGTCGGCGAGCGCGACGACCACCGCCTTCGCCCCGCGTGCACGCGCGCAATCGACGCCGAGCGCCACCGACCGGCCCATGCCGAGCTGGGGATCGTCGTTATGGACGAGCGTGTAGCCGTGTGCGGCATAGTCGCAGTCCGCCTGTCCGACGACGGCGACGCGTTCCATGAACGGCATGTCCTCCAGCGCGACCGCGACGTGGAGGCCGAGCGGGCGGCCGAGGAAGGGTTCGTCCAGCTTGCTGCCGACGTCGCCCATCCGGCGCGAGCGGCCGGCGGCGAGCAGGATCAGGACGCAATCCCTGGCCGCGATCATGGCCTAGCCGCGATCATGGAAGGCCCCGACCATCGCTGCGGCGATCGACAGCGCGATCTCCGACGGGCCGATCGCGCCGATGTCGATGCCGACGGGGGCGTCGATCCGGTCGATCTGTTCCGCGGACAGGCCGGCGGCGGCGAGGCGTTCGCGGCGCGCGGCATGGCTGCGGCGGCTGCCGAGCGCGCCGACATACGGCGCGTTGGTCGCCAGCGCGGCGATCAGCGCGGGATCGTCGATCTTGATGTCGTGGCTGAGCGTGACGACCGCCGTGGCGGGGCCGGGCCTGAGCGCCGCTATCGCCTCGTCCGGCCAGCGATCATCGAGGGTGACGCCGGGGAAGCGTTCGTCGGTGAGGAAGCGCGCGCGCGGATCGATGACCGTGGTGTCGATGCCGAGCGTGGTCGCCAGCGCGGCGAGCGCCTGCGCGATCTGGACCGCGCCGACGATCAGCAGCCGGCGGGGCGGGTCATAGCGGTTGACGAACACCTCACCCGTTTCGGCCGGCCTGAGGTCGCTGTGGCCGGTGGCGAGATCGGTGGTGACGGTGAGCGCCGCGCCATGGTCGCGCGCCTCGGCGATGCGGTCGAACAGTTCGGGGTCAAAGCCCGCGGCGGAGACGGGCTGCACCATCACCGCGATCTCGCCGCCGCAGGGCAGGCCGACTTCCCATGCCGCAGCGTCCGCGACGCCGTAATGCTTCACCTGAAACGGCGCGCCGGCGATGACGTCGGCGGCGGTCTGCAGGATGTCGCTCTCGACGCAGCCGCCCGAGACGGAGCCCTCGAAGCGGCCGTCGGCGTGGACGAGCATATGGCTGCCCTTCGGCCGGGGGGCGCTGCCCCACGTGGAAACGACCGTCGCGATGGCGAGCGGTTCGTCCTTCCAGTTGCGGGCGGCGGTGAGGACGGAATCGTTTTCGGCCATGAACTCTTCTTCTTTAGTATGCCCGCCGTCACGCCTTGTCAGGCATCATTCCGCCGGACCTGCGCACGCTGATCCGGACGGAACCGGCGCGATCCGGTGAAACGCACCCGATCCGTGCCCGCAACGGGACGGCGCCGATGTAGGGTGCGCCGGTCGCGGGGCAACGGTTCGGGTGCGGATGCGGTCAGACCGCCGGCAGCCCCTCCAGCAGCTTGTCGAGGGTGAGCGGATAGTGGCGGACGCGGACGCCGGTGGCGTTGTAGACCGCATTGCCGATCGCCGCCGCCGCACCGCAGATGCCCAGTTCGCCCAGCCCCTTGGCATGGAGCGGATTGGCCTGGACGTCGCGTTCGTGGAGGAATTCGACCTCCAGCTGCGGCACGTCGGCGTTCACCGGGACGTGATATTCGCCCAGATCGCGGTTGACGATCTTGCCGTTGCGGGGGTCGTGGACCAGCTCCTCGGTCAGCGCGCAACCGATGCCGAAGGTCATGCCGCCGAGGCATTGCGAGCGCGCGGTCTTTTCGTTGAGGATGCGGCCCGCGGTGAACACGCCGAGCATCCGCTTCACCCGCACCTCACCGGTGACGACATGCACCGCGACCTCGGCGAAATGCGCGCCGTAGCTCGCCTGGTTGAAGGTCTTTTCCTGGCTGCCCGGGCTGACCTCGCCGGTCGCCTCCAGCCCGTCGCCGACCAGTTCGGCGAGCGGCACGCTGCGGTTGTCGGCGATGGCGCGGCCGTCCTTGAGCGTCAGGCCGGTTGCGTCGACCTTCATCGCCTTCGCGATCTTGTCGCGGAGCAATTCGCAGGCGAGATAGACCGAGGTGCCCGACGAGGCCGCGCCCCACGATCCACCCGAACCCGCGCCCGGCGGCGCATCGGTGTCGCCAAGGTGAACCGTCACGTCCTCGATCGGCAAGCCGAGCAGTTCGGCGGTGATCTGCCCGAGGATCGTATAGGTGCCGGTGCCGATATCGGTCATGTCGGTTTCGACGATCGCCTTGCCCTGGCCGTCGATGGATACCTTGGCAGCGGACTTGATAAGCATGTTCGACCGCGTCGCGGAGGCGACGCCGATGCCGTACAGCCAGTCGCCGCGCCGGTCGGTGCCCGCCGGCTTGCGCCGCGACCAGCCGAACGATTCGGCGCCCTTTTCGAGGCAGGGGATGAGCAGGCGCGACGAATAGGGCACCTGCTTTTCAGGGTCCTGCTCGGGCTCGTTGCGGCGGCGCAGCTCGATCGGATCGATCCCCGTCGCTTCCGCGAGTTCGTCCATCGCGCCTTCGAGTGCGATCAGGCCGACCGCTTCGCCGGGCGCGCGCATCGATCCCGCCAGCGTCCAGTCGAGCCGGACGATGTCGTGGGTGATGAGCCGGTTCTCGCCCGCGTAGAGGAAGTGCGTGGCGACGCCGGCGGGTTCGAAATAATCCTCGCCCGGCAGGTTCGACACCAGCGTCTCATGCCCGATCGCGGACAATTTGCCCTCGGCATCGGCGCCGAGCCGCAGCCTTTGTTCGGTGTTCGAGCGCCGGACGGTGGCGTCGAAGACCTGCTGGCGCGCCATCACCGCCTTGACCGGGCGGCCGAGACGCTTGGCCGCAATCGCCGCGGCGACGCTTTCGGGGGCGATGCCGAGCTTCGACCCGAAGCCGCCACCGACATAGGCGGCGACGATGCGGACCTTGTCCGCCGCCACGCCGAGCGCCTTGGCGAGCTGCAGCTTGTCCGACGAGGGCATCTGATAGGCGCCGTACAAGGTCAGCGCGCCGTCTTCCCACACCGCAAGGCTGGCATGCGGCTCCATCGCCGCCGAATTCTGGCTGGGCGTGGTGTAGGTGACGTCGATCCGGTGCGCGGCGTCCGCCATCGCCTTGTCGATGTCGCCCTGGCTGTGGTGCGGCGGGATCTGCTGCGCGGCGGGCTTTTCCGCCTCCTCGCGATGCGCGAGGAAGCTGTAGCGGCCTTCGGCGGGGGCATATTCGACCGTCATCTGCGTCGCGGCGTCGCGGGCGGCCTCGTAGCTTTCGGCGATGACGATCGCGATGATCTCGCCGTGATAGGCGACGTTCTCCACCCCTTGCGTCGGCGCGGCGGTTTCGCCGCCCTGCTGCGGGTTGCGGATGAAGCTGGCGTAATCGGTGACGACGTCGATGACGCCGGGCATCGCCTTCGCCCGCTCCGCGTCGAGCGAAATGATCTTGCCGGCACCGACGGTGGCGCGGACGAGATAGCCGTAGGCGAGATTGTCGAGCGAATATTCCGCGGCATAGGTCGCGGTGCCCGACACCTTCTTCGGGCCGTCGATACGGTCGATGGGCTTGCCGACGATGTCCTGCGCCGCCGTATCGAGCAGGCTGTCGGGATGCGCCTTGTTCATGGTGAGCGAATTGGTGTCGCCGCTGCCGAAACCAAACATGCTTATTCTCCCGTCAGATCGCGCAGCGTGGCGATCAGGACCCGCCGCGCGAGCGGAATCTTGAAATCGTTCGAGCCATAGCCCTTGGCGTCGGCCAGCAGCGCGTCGGCGGCGGCGCCGAACACCGCGTCGGACGGGGCCTGCCCGACCAGCGCGGCCTCGACCGCCGGGTTGCGCCACGGCATCGGACCGAGGCCGCCGAAGGCGAGCGCGGCGCTCGCGATCCTGCCGTCCTCGACGCTGACGACGCCGGCGACCGAGACCAGCGCGAAGGCATAGGAGGCGCGGTCGCGGACCTTGCGATAGACCTGCCGGCCCTTCGGCGGCGCGGGCAGCTCGATATGGGTGATGAGTTCGCCCGGCTGGAGCACGGTCTCGATATTCGGAGTGTCGCCGGGCAGGCGGTAGAAATCGTGGATCGAGATGCGGCGCTTGTCGCCGTCCGACGTCTGCGTGATGATCGTCGCATCGAGCGCGCGCATCGCCACCGCCATGTCACTTGGATGGGTGGCGATACACTGGTCGGAGGTACCGAGCACCGCCAGCACGCGGTTGAAGCCGCCGACCGCCGAACAGCCGGTGCCGGGCTCACGCTTGTTGCACGCCATTGCGGTGTCGTAGAAATAATAGCAGCGGGTGCGCTGGAGCAAATTGCCGCCGGTCGATGCCTTGTTGCGGAGCTGCCCCGACGCGCCGGCGAGCAGTGCGCGGCTCAGCACCTCGTATTTCGCGATCACGCGCGGGTCGGCGGCGAGGTCGGAATTGGGGACGAGCGCACCGATGGTCAGGCCGCCATCCTCGCGCTCCTCGATCTCGGCCAAGGGCAGGCGGCTGATGTCAACCAGCTTCTCGGGTGTTTCGACCTGCAATTTCATCAGGTCGAGCAGATTGGTACCGCCGGCGATATAGCGGGCGCCGGAGACGTGGGCGTCGCGGACAGCGGTGTCTGTGGTGTCCGCGCGGGCGTAGGTGAAGGTCTTCATGCGCCGGCCTCCGCCTTGTGACGGAGCGCGACGTCGACGACGCCCTCGGCCTCGGCGACCTCGCGGATCGCATCGACGATATTGGGGTAGGCGGCGCAACGGCACAGGTTGCCGCTCATCCGCTCCGAAATCTCCTCGTCGTCGAAGCGCGGTGCGTCGAGATCGCCGGTGACGTGGCTGGCCCAGCCCTTGCGCACCTCGTCGAGCATGCCGACCGCGGAGCAGATCTGGCCCGGGGTGCAATAGCCGCACTGATAGCCGTCGTGGCGGACGAAGGCGGATTGCAGCGCGTGCAGGTCGTCGGGCGTGCCGAGCCCCTCGATCGTCGTGATCTCATCGTCCTGATGCATCACCGCGAGGCTGAGGCAGCTGTTGATGCGGCGGCCGTTGACCAGCATCGTGCAGGCGCCGCACTGGCCGTGGTCGCAGCCCTTCTTGCTGCCGGTCAGGCCTAGGTGTTCGCGGCACAGGTCGAGCAGCGAGGTGCGGATATCGGGGTCCGCGTCATAGGATGTGCCGTTGATGGTGAAGTGCATGCGCCGCCTCGCGAAATTCGGGTGTCTCGCCCGTGTAGGATCGATGCCCTAACGCGTTCGGCCATGATGGTTTCCGCTTTGCGAATCGCTCTCACTGCCGCGACTCTGGCGTCGGCGCCCGCGCCCGGGCAGGATCGTGGCATGACCAAGCCGCTGTCCCCGCCAATCGTCATCGCCCATCGCGGGGCGAGCGGATCGCGCCCCGAACATACGCTCGCCGCCTATGAACTGGCGATCGATCAGGGCGCCGACGTCATCGAGCCCGATCTGGTGCCGACCAGGGACGACGTGCTGGTCGCGCGGCACGAGAATGCGATCGGCGGCACCACCGACGTCGCCGCGCATCCCGAATTCGCCGACCGCCGCACGACGAAGACGATCGACGGGCAGGTGCTGACCGACTGGTTCGTCGAGGATTTCACGCTCGCCGAACTGAAGACGCTGCGCGCGCGCGAGCGGCTGCCCGCGCTGCGGCCCGGCAACGCCGCCTATGACGGCCGGTTCGCGATCCCGACGCTGGCGGAGATCATCGCGCTGGCGCAGCGGCGGCACGTCGGCATCTATCCCGAAACGAAGCATCCGACCTATTTCGCGCGGATCGGCCATCCGACCGACGTGCCCCTGGTCGCCGCGCTGAAGGCGGCCGGGTGGGACAGTGCGGATGCGCCGGTGTTCATCCAGTCGTTCGAGGTCGCCAACCTGCAGCGCATCCACGCGCTCACCAGCGTGCGGCTGATCCAGCTGGTGGCGGGGCAGGGGGCGCCGGCGGATGGCGCGGCGCCGTCCTATGCGGACATGCTGACGCCCGACGGGCTGCGGCAGGTGGCGCGCTATGCCTGGGGGCTGGGGCCGGACAAGGCGCAATTGTGGGCGGGCGCGGTGCCCACGTCGCTGGTCGCGGACGCACATGCCGCGGGGCTGCGGGTGCATCCCTGGACGTATCGCGCGGAAAATGCGTTTCTGCCGGCGCGGTTTCGCCGCGGGGATGCGCCGAACGCGCATGGCGATGTCGCCGGGGAGATCGATGCGGCGCTGCGCCTTGGTATCGACGGATTCTTCACCGATTACCCGCTAATCGGCGTCGAAGCCCGCCATGCGGCCAAGGATCATCGGTAATGCGTATCGCCCCCCTCGTCTGTCTGCCCCTGCTGCTCGCCACCGGCGGCTGCATCAACACCGCCGCCTCGATCGTGAAGGCGCCGTTCCAGGTCGCCGGCAAGGCGGTCGACTGGACGACGACCAGTCAGGAGGAGGCGGACCGCAACTACGGCCGCAAGATGCGCAAGCAGGAGGCGAAGGAAGGCCGCGAGCGCAAGGAAGCGGCGAAGCAATGCCGCAAGCACCCCGACGACCGCCGCGCGTGCGAATATTCGGGGTATCGCGCCGGATATTGAACGCGGGCCGGAGGGGGGCATTCTTCCGGGTACGCCGGTTGTCTGCTTCGTTGCCGGTTGGGGACGTCCCTGCGCGGGGATGACGGATGGTGGGTGGACATTCTCCGCCCGATCGAACGTCGAGCCGCGCTAGCGGTCCTGCACGACGGTATCGCCAGCGAGTGCCGCCGCCACCGCGATCAGCACTTCGGGGTGGATGTGGACGCCGAGATGGCCGCTGCTGACCTCCACCGCCTCGGCGGTCGGGTCGTGGCAGATGAAGCCGTTGACGAAGCCGTCGCGCGCGCTCCAGATCGCGGTGCAGGGGACGGGAAGCGGCGCGGCGATCGCTTCGCTGCGGGCGATCACCGCGGGGTCGTCGACGCGCTCGCCGGTCGCCCATTCGAACGCGCGCCAGACGTTGGTGGCGCGGCCGCTGCCGGCATAGGGCGAGCTGACCGTCACCACGCGCGCGACCAGTTCCGGGCGGCGATGCGCGACCAGCCGCGCAAGGATGCCGCCGAGGCTGATCCCGACCAATATCACCGGCCCCGCCTCCGCATGCAGCGCCGCGACCCGCGCGATCAGCCGTTCCGCATCCGCGCCGACGCTCTTGACGCCGAGGTTGCGGCCGAGGCCCCAGCCTTCGGCGCGATAGCCGGCGCGTTCGAGGAAACGGCGCAGCACGAGGCTCGATCCGTCGGCGTCGAACAGCCCGGGCAGGATCATCACCGCGCCGCCACGCCCGCGCGGCACCGCCGCCAGCGCCGCGGCGTGGCGCCAGCGCGTCGCCAGCATCCAGGCGACGCGCGGCACCTCGCTCGCCGCCAGCGTCTTGGGCGGCGGTGGCGGCGCGAGGAAGCCGGTGCCGATCCGCGCATGCGGCGGCGCGCGATCCTGCCAGCGGGCAAGGCCGGCGGCGAGGCGGTCTAGAACCATGCCAGCACCGTCACCGGAAACGGCGTCCATCGGCCGATGCGCACGCCGGCGTAGCGGAGGGCGTCGCCCGCCCAGGCGTTGCAGGTGCGGATCGCGTCATAATGGCCGCGCGCGGCGTAGAAGGCGTCGTTGGCGCCATAGCCGCGGTGGCGTTCGCGCGACGGCGACAGGCTGGCGCGGATATAGGCGGCGAGGCGGCGATATTCCTCGGGGCGTAGCAATATGCTGCGGACGGCGCCGTCCGGGCGGGGCGCGGGGACATGCTCGACGTGCAGCAGCGTTGCGTCGCTGCCGCGCGCGGCGGCAAGCACTGTGCGCAGCTTGAGGTCGGCCCAGGTCGCCGTATCGAGGAAGAAGGCGCGTTCGCCCCAGCCGATCGCCAGATGGTCATAAGCGGCATAACGCGGATCGGCGAGGTCCGCTCCCGGTGCGATCCCGCGCCAGTCGACCCCGCCCGCGACCTTCGGAACGACGATGCCGACATGGATGCCGTTCGATTCGACATAGATGCGCACGCCCTCCACCGGTGGCCGCCAGCCCGCATTCGCCGGCAGCGCGCCGCCGACGAGGCCCGCGACGCCATAGCCACCGATCAGCACCGCCAGCACCAGCGCGCACCGGCCCAGCCAGCGGACGCAACGGCGCAGCAGGATCATGGCAGGGGCATCACTTGGTATCATTCGAAACCTTATGCTAGGCCATGGCCATGGCAGATGAATCGCACGCTCTCGATACGCCCCCGGCCGGTGCCGCACCCGACTGGACGATCGACCAGGACTGGCAGCATTACAGCGCGGAGGATCACGCGACCTGGGATACCCTGTTCGCGCGCCAATCCCAACTGCTTCCCGGCCGTGCGTCGGACGCCTATCTGCGCGGGCTCGACGTGCTCAAGCTGTCCAAGCCCGGCATTCCCGATTTCGCCGAACTGTCCGAACGGCTGATGAAGCTGACCGGGTGGCAGGTGGTGGCGGTGCCGGGGCTGGTGCCGGACGACGTGTTCTTCGACCATATGGCCAACCGGCGCTTCGTCGCGGGCAATTTCATCCGGCGGCCCGATCAGCTCGACTATCTGCAGGAACCCGACGTCTTTCACGACGTGTTCGGCCATGTGCCGATGCTCGCCGATCCGGTGTTCGCCGATTATCTGGAAGCCTATGGCCGCGGCGGACAGCGCGCGCTGGGGCTGGATGCGCTGAAATATCTCGGGCGGCTCTATTGGTATACGGTGGAGTTCGGGCTGATCCGCGAGGGCGACGACCTGCGCATCTATGGCTCGGGCATCGTGTCGAGCTTTGCCGAAAGCCGTTTCGCGCTGGACGATCCGAGCCCGAACCGGATCGGCTTCGACATCGCGCGGGTGATGCGGACCGAATATCGGATCGACGATTTCCAGCAGAATTACTTCGTCATCCCGAGCTTCGACGAATTGCTGCGGGTGACGGTGGAGACGGACTTCGCGCCGCTGTACGAAGAGCTGAAGGCGCAGGAGGACATTCCGGTCGCGGCGATCGTCGCCGGCGACGCGGTGCTGACGCAGGGGACGCAGGCCTATGCGCGCCGCAAGGCGCGGGGCTGACGGATCAGGTCACAGGTCCAGCGCCCAGCCGTCGCGGCCGTTGGGATCGAAGGGGGCGGTGGGGACGTAGCGGGTCGCGCCGGCGGTGAGGCGCAGGACGGTCCAATCGCCACGGCGGTCGATCGCGTCGAGCGTGCAGCCGCAGGCGGCATAGGCCGCGACCACCGTCTCGCGTTGCGTTTCGAGTAGGCCGGCGAGGACGATCGTCGCGCCGCCATCGGCGATCGCGGCGAGTTCGGGCGCCATCGACACCAGCGGGCCGGCGAGGATGTTGGCGATGACGAGGTCGAAGGGGGCCTGTGCGTCGATATCGGGATGGCGCGCGCCGTCCGCGACGAACAGGTCGACCCCCGCCACGGCGTTCAGCGCCGCATTCTCGCGCGTCACGTCGACCGCGACCGGGTCGATGTCGGTGGCGATCACCCTTGCCTCGGGCCAGAGGTCGACCGCGGCGAAGGCGAGCAGGCCGGTGCCGGTGCCGACGTCGATGACGCTGGCGAAACGCTTGCCCGCCGCCTCCAGCCCGTCGAGCATCGCGAGGCAGCCGCTGGTCGTGCCGTGATGGCCGGTGCCGAACGCCTGCCCCGCCTCGATCAGGAAGGCGCGGCCGCCCGCCGGCACGTCGACGGCATGCGTGCCGGTGTGGACGACGAACCGGCCCTCGCGGATCGGCTCGAGCCCCGACTGGCTCATCGTGATCCAGTCCTCGTCGGCGAGGCGGACGACCAGCGGATCGGTTGCCGACGCGCTCGGCACCAGCGCGTGCAGCTGCGCGAGCAGCGCGCCATCGGGCTCATGCTCCATATAGGCGTCGAGCCGCCAGCGTTCGACGTTGTCCTCCACCTCCTCGGTGGTCATCAGCACCGCGTCGATCGCGAGGTCGGACGCGCTGTCGATCGCCTCCGCCTCGGCACGGGTGCAGGGCAGGGTGACCTTCCACGATTCAGCGGACATAGCTGGCTCCGTTGACGTCGAGCACCGCGCCGGTCATCGATGCGGGCGCGTCCAGCGCGCAGAAGCGCGCGACCGCGGCGACTTCTTCGGGGTCGGCGACCTTGCCGAGCGGGATGTCGGCGAGCAGCTTGTCGCCGCCGCGGCTGGCGAGATAGTCGTCGGCCATGCCGGTCATGGTGAAACCGGGGCAGATCGCGAAGGCGAGGATGCCTTCGCCGGCATAGCCGCGCGCGATCGTCTTGGTCATCGCAACCATGCCCGCCTTTGCGGCGGCATAATGCCAGTGTGCGGGGCTGTCGCCGCGATAGGCGGCGCGGCTGGCGATGTTGACGATGCGGCCGCCGGTGCCGCGTGCCTGCCAGTGGCGCACCGCGAGGCGGCACAGTTCGGCGGAGGCGGTCAGGTCGATCCGCAGCGTCCGCTCCCAGTCGGCGACCCAGTCGTCGTGCGGCCGGTCGAGCGGGTTGGCCTCGAAGACGCCGGCATTGTTGACGAGCACGTCGATCGTGCCGCCGGCGCGGTCCAGCGCGGCGTCCCACAGGGCGCGCGGCGCGGCGGGATCGGCGAAGTCGGCGGCGATGCCGCTCTGCGTGCCATGGCCGATGACCGAAGCGCCCGCCGCGGTGAGCGTGTCGAAGATGGCCGCGCCGATGCCGCGGCTCGATCCGGTGAGGAGAATGGACATGGCCGCGGCATTAAGCGGGCAGGGACGGCGCGCAACCCCCCATCCGTCGCGCGGGGGTCAGCCGACGCTGGCGGAGAAGCTGTCGGCCGAGGCGCGGAGCTGGCCCAGACGATCGCCGACCTCGCCGAAGCCGGCGCCGAGGCTGTCGATCTCCCCCGCCACCGCCTGCGTGTCCGCCCGGATCGCGTCGATCGTCTGCGACATGGAATCCGCCGCCAGCGCGGTTTCGTCGACGGCGGCGGTGATCGCGGTGACGGTGTGCGCCTGCGCCTCCATCGCGAAGCGGATGCGGTCGGCCGACCCCTGCACCTCGGCGACGGTCGCCTTGATGCTGGCGTTGGTCGCGACTGTGGTGCGGGTCGCATGCTGGATCGCGGCGATCTTGGCGGCGATGTCGTCGGTGGCGCGCGCGGTCTGGTTGGCGAGGCTCTTCACCTCCTGCGCGACTACCGCGAAACCGCGACCGGCATCGCCCGCCCGGGCGGCCTCGATCGTCGCGTTGAGCGCGAGCAGGTTGGTCTGTCCGGCGATGGCACGGATCAGGCCGAGGATCGATTCGATCGAATGGGCGTGGTCGCTCAGCAATTCGCTCGCCCGGACCGCATCCTGCGCATGTTCGCTGGCGCGGGTGGCGATGGTGGCGGCCGAATCGACCTCGGTGCGCGCATCCTCGATCGCGCGGATCAGGCCGGCCGCGGTCTGCGCCGCCTCGCGCATGGCGAGCGCGGACTGCTCGGCGGCGGCGGCGACCTGGCTCGCCTTGCCGAGCACGTCGCGGGTCGAGGCGGAGGCGGCGTTCGCCTGCACGCGGATGCGCGCGCCGAGCGTCGCCGCCCCCTCGATCGAGGTCGCAATGCTCTCGCGGAACGCCGCGGAGCGGGTCTGGCGCTCCTCGCGCGCCGCCTCCGCCTGCATGGTCGCGAGATGGCCGGTCATCAGGTCGGATTCGACCAATGCGGTGCGCTGCACGCCGTCGAACAGGCGCAGCAGGCGCTTCGTGTCGCCCGCGCAGCGCGGTTCCAGCGTCGCCATGGTGAAGCTGTGCGACTGCGCCAGCGCCGCCTGCAGGCATTGCAGCGGCACGCCCGATTGCGCCGCCTGTTCGGCGTGGCGGATCGCGACGTCGACCCAGGCCTCGTCGAACGGGCCATTGTATTTGAGGAAGGCGTAATGCGCGCTGTCCTGGATCCGCCGTTCCAGCCGGTCGGCGGTGAAGATGTGCCGGATCCCCCGGGTGGCGGGCAACGACAGATAATGTTGCCAGAAGCGGCTGGCGATCCGGTGATAATCGTCCGCGTCGAGCAGCGTGCAGATGTCGCGGCACGCCTCGGCGATAAGCCCGTCGCGGTCATATTCGCCGAGATGTTCGACGATCGTGCGTCTTGCCGGCGTCACCGCCCCCAACGGCAATGCTTTGGCCATGCGTTCGTCCTTCCCGTCCTCACGCCGCGACCTTGGCGACGAATTCGCCGGCGCTGGTCTTGAGGGTGTTCAAGCGCCCGTCGAGCCGGTCGAACCCGCGGCCGACATTGTCGATCTCGGCGGCGACCGTCTCGGTATCCTCGCGGATCGCGGCGATCGTGCTCGACATCGAATCGGCGGCAAGCGCGGTTTCGTCGACGGCGGCGGTGATCGCGGTCACCGTCTGCGCCTGTGCCTCCATCGCATAGCGGATGCGGTCGGCGCTCTCCTGCACCTCGGTCACCGTCGCCTTGATGCTGGCGTTGGTCTCGACCGTCGAGCGCGTCGCGGACTGGATCGAGGCGATCTTGGCGGCGATGTCGTCGGTGGCGCGCGCGGTCTGGTTGGCGAGGCTCTTCACCTCCTGCGCCACCACTGCAAAGCCGCGACCGGCATCGCCCGCGCGGGCGGCCTCGATCGTCGCGTTGAGCGCGAGCAGGTTGGTCTGTCCGGCGATGTCGCGGATCAGGCCCAGGATCGATTCGATCGACTTGGCGTGGTCGCTCAGCGCCTCGGACATGCCGACCGCGTTGGTCGCCTGGACGGAGGCGCGGCTGGCGATCTCTGCCGCGGCCTCGACCTCGGTGCGCGCATCCTCGATCGCACGGATCAGGCCGGCGGCGGTCTGCGCCGCCTCGCGCATCGCGACGGCGGATTGTTCGGCGGCGGCGGCGACCTCGCTCGCCTTGCCCAGCATGCCGCGCGCCGAGCCGGAGCTGCGCTCCGCCTGTTCGCGCAGCGTATGGCCTTCGTCGGTGGCGGTTTCGACCGCGGTGGCGATGCCTTCGCGGAATTCGGCGGACAGCCGTTCGCGGGCGATGCGGGCGTTGTAATCGGCGAAACCGGCGAACAGCTCGACGGTCAATTCGGTTTCCATGCCGAACAGGCGCATCAGCGCGTCGACCAGCCCGGCCTGGCGCGGATCGTCGGCCGGCACCCGCCCCATCAGCGCCTTCAGCGCGGCGCGATCGCTGGCGCAGGACATCGCCAGCACCTCCATCGTCGACACGCCGGCGGCATAGGCCGCGGCGACCGAGCGTTCGAGCGATTCGACCCAGGCGCGGCCGTCGAGGTGGCAGCAGCGGTTGCGCAGATAGGCGACGCCCGCCGCGATCCGCCGTTCGGTTTCCAGCGGCGTCCATTCGGCCGCGCCGGGATTGGAAACCCGCCAGTGCGACCAATAGGCCTCGACGATTTCCGGTGCGGCGGGTTCGATGATCGCCCACAGTTCGGCGGCGCGCCCGAGCAGCGTGTTCTCGCCGCCGTCGAACGCCGTGATGCGACTCTGCAGATCCACGGAGGCCGCGATGCTGGTCGGCGGGGGCAGAACGATATCGGGCAAGTGCGTCTCCGGCGATCGATGGGCATGGGCAACGGGCATGGGTTCGTGCCTGTTGGTAAGCGTCGCTGGTTAACGTGAAGTTAGAGCAGGCGCCTGCGATCGATGCGTCGTTCCGGCGCGGACGATCCGGCCGGATGCGAGGATGCCGTGACGTTACAGGAGGTTGCGGCAGCGAATCGCGCGGGGCGCGGCGACGCGGAGGGCGGCGTGTGCCACGCCGGCCGGTCGGCTGCGGGCCGGCGGCGGTGCCGTGTCGCGGGACGGGCCGGGTCGCGCGAAAGGGGGATACCGGACCCCGCCAGGATGGTCATCGACTGGCGGGGCCCGGTCCGGGTCGTATCAGGGTCGTATCGTCCGGGCTTAGCGCAGCGCCAGCTGCGTCCCGCGCACCGCGCCCTTGGCGTCGGCGGTGCGGAAGGACACCGGCACGCCACCGGCGGTCCCGGTCACGCGATTGCCGCGAACGACGAGGCGGAACGGCGCGCCCGACGGATAGCGACGGCCGCTGATGACCTGACGGTCGTTGGCGACCGAGGTCGTGTAGACATAGGTCTGTCCCTCGTGCTGGAACGACCGTTCGCCCTCGCGTGCCATACCGATGGTCGAGGTGAGGGTGGCCGCAACGGTGGCCAGAATAGCAATGGTCTTGCGCATGATCGTCTCCCGCAATTGTGTGCGTCGAGCCAGATCAGGTCCTTCCCAACTTTCGAGTGCGGCGGATATTGCAGTGCAGCATGACGATCAAATGCAAAGCGGCCAGCCTGCGAATGCATTTACTGCAATCGGGCGTCGCGTCCCGGCGCTGGCACAGTTCTGCGACATCTCGCGCGTAGGGCATGTCCGGGGGCGAGGAGCATGACGTGTCGGACGCTGCCATCGCTTTGCACAGATTCGGTCTCGGCGCGCGGCCGGACCAGCCGCTCGCGGACGATCCCCGCGGCTGGCTGACCGCGCAGATGGCACGCTATCGCCCGGCGCCGCCGCCGGTCGCCGCGGCCCCGACCAGCGCGGCGGTGGCGACCGATCTCGTCGCCTATCAGGCCGAACAGCGCACGATCCGCCAGACGATGGGCGCGCCGACTCCGTCGTCGGGGCCGGAACCGTTGATGGCGGGGCAGGCGATGCAGCCCGCGGCGGTCCCGCCGGCGCGCGACGCCCGGATGGCGGCGCGGCAGGCGGCGCGCCGCGTCGCGCAGGATCGCTACGTCGCGCTCGTCGGCGCGCGCACCGCCGCCGCGGTCGCCACCGACACGCCGTTCGCCGAGCGGCTCGTCCATTTCTGGTCGAACCATTTCGCCGTCTCCGCCGACAAGCTGGAGCTGGTCGGCCTCGCCGGCACGCTGGAGATGGAGGCGATCCGCCCGCATGTGATGGGCCGCTTCGCCGACATGCTGTTCGCGGTCGAGCGGCATCCGGCGATGCTGCTCTACCTCGACCAGGCGGTGTCGGTCGGTCCCGACAGTCCGCTCGGCGCGCGCATCGCCGGGCGCGGCCGGCGCAAGGTCGGGCTCAACGAGAATCTGGCGCGCGAGATCATGGAACTGCACACGCTCGGCGTGCGCACCGGCTATACCCAGGCCGACGTCACCGAATTCGCCCGCGCGATGACCGGCTGGACGGTCGGCGGCATCGGCGGCGGTCCCGGCGCGCGTCTTGCCGGAGAGGCGACGCCGGGCAGCTTCGTCTTCGCCGCGGCGATCCATCAGCCCGGCGCGCGGACGATCATCGGCAGGACCTATCCCGAAGGCGGCGAGGCGCAGGCGCCGGCGGTGCTCGCCGACCTCGCGGTGCATCCCGCCACCGCGCGCCATGTCGCGACCAAGCTCGCCCGCCATTTCGCCGGCGACACGCCGCCGCCGGCGATGGTCGCGCGGCTGGAGCGGGCGTTCCTGTCGTCGGGCGGCGACCTGCCGACCGTCTATCGCGCGCTGATCGCCTCGCCCGAGGCGTGGACGCCTGCGCCGGCCAAGTTCCGCACGCCGTGGGAATGGACGATCGCCACCTATCGCGCGCTCGGGCTGGCGGAGGTGCGGCCGCAGACGGTGCTCGGCCTGCTCAACCAGCTCGGCCAGCCGGTGTGGAAGCCGGGGCAGCCGATCGGCTACGACGACACCGCGCCGTCATGGGCCGGCCCCGATGCGATCATGCGCCGGGTCGAGGCGGCAGAGCGCTTCGCCGCGCGGTCGGGCGCGAGCATCGACGCCCGCGCGCTCGCCCCCCGGCTGTTCCCCGCCGCGGTGTCGCCCGCGACGACGCAGGCGCTCGCGCGTGCCGAAAGCCCGGGGCAGGCGCTCGCGCTGCTGCTGGCATCCCCCGAAATGATGCGGAGATAATCCCATGGACCGTCGCGCCTTCATCGCCGCCGGCCTGCTCGGCAGCTTCGCGCCCCGGATCGCCTTCGCCAGGGCGGCGACCGCGAAGCGCTTCGTCTTCGTCATCCAGCGCGGCGCCGCCGATGGGCTCGGCACGATCGGGGCGATCGGCGACCCCGCCTTCGTCGGCGCACGCGGCGACCTCGCGGCGGACCTGACCGCGGGGACGAAGCTCGACGCGATGTTCGCGCTGCACCCGGCGATGGCCAATGCCGCCGGCCTGTACGGCAAGGGACAGGCGCTGTTCGCGCATGCCATCGCCTCGCCCTATCGCGACCGGTCGCATTTCGACGGGCAGAACGTGCTCGAGACGGGCGGGACGGGCGCGTATCAGCTCAAGGACGGCTGGCTGAACCGGCTGCTCGGCGTCGTGCCGACCGACGATGCGCGCGCGATCGCCATCGCGGCGACCGTGCCGATGGCATTGCGCGGGCGACGCGAGGTGGCGAGCTATGCGCCCTCGTCGCTGCCCGACGCCTCCGACGACCTGCTCGCGCGAGTGACGCAGCTGTATCAGGGCGATGCGCAATTGCATGCCCTGTGGGGCGAGGCGCTGGCGACGCGGCAGCTGACCAGCGACCTGGCGCAGGACAATGGCCGCAACGCCGCCGCCACCGGCGCGCTGGCGGCGCGGCTGCTCGCCCCCGCCAACGGGGCGCGGATCGCGATGATCGAGACCGGGGGCTGGGATACGCATGCGGGCCAGCGCGGGCGGCTCGCCGCGCAGCTCAAGGGGCTCGATGCGATGATCGGCGCGCTGCAGGCGGGGCTCGGCCCGGTGTGGGACGATACGCTGGTGCTGGTCGCGACCGAATTCGGCCGCACCGTCGCGGTCAACGGCACCGGCGGCACCGATCACGGCACCGGCACCGCGGCGATGCTGTTCGGCGGCACGGTGAAGGGCGGGCGGGTGGTGGCCGACTGGCCCGGCCTCGCCGCCGCCGATCTGTACGAGGCGCGCGACCTGAAACCGACGATGCAGCTCGACGCGTTCATCGGCGGCGCGGTGGCGAGCCACTTCGCGGTCGATCCCGCCCGGGCGATGGCGGCGCTGTTCCCCGCCAGCGCGCGGACTGCGGCGTCCGGGGGATTGTTGCGCAGCTGATTTGAACCCGCCCCCGTTGTGGGGTAGAGCGCGGCGCTTTTGCCGAACGGACGCTCATGACGCTTTACACCCGCTTCGCCGCGCATGTCGCGACGGCTCTCGACACGCTGACCGCCGCCGGCACGCTGCCGGACGGTCTCGATCGCAAACACGTGACGGTCGAGCCGCCGCGCGACGTCACCCATGGCGACCTCGCGACCAACGCCGCGATGGTGCTCGCCAAGCCCGCCGGCATGAACCCGCGTGCGCTGGGCGAGGCACTCGCGGCCGAACTCGGCAAGCTGGACGACGTCACCACGGCGAGCGTCGCCGGCCCGGGCTTCATCAACCTGACGCTGACCGATGCCGCGTGGCGCGACGAACTGACGCAGATCGACGCCGCCGGTGACGATTACGGCCGCTCGACGCTGGGGCAGGGGGTGACCGTCAACGTCGAATATGTCTCGGCCAACCCGACCGGACCGATGCACATGGGCCATTGCCGCGGCGCGGTGGTCGGCGATGCGCTGTCCAGCCTGCTCGAATTCGCGGGGCATACGGTCATCCGCGAATATTACGTCAACGATGCCGGCGGGCAGGTCGACGTGCTCGCCCGCTCCGCGCACCTGCGCTACCGCGAGGCGCTGGGCGAGACGATCGCGATCCCCGAGGGGCTGTATCCCGGCGACTATCTCGTCGGCATCGGGCAGGAACTCGCCGCCGAATATGGCGACCGCTACGTCGCGGCGCCCGAGGGCGAATGGCTCGCGCTGTTCCGCACCCGCGCGGTCGCGGCGATGCTGGTGATGATCAAGGACGACCTCGCGCTGCTCGGCATCCACCACGACCTGTTCTCGTCGGAGGCCGAGCTGCAGGCGGCGGGCAAGCCGGAGGCGGCGGAGGCGGAATTGCGTGCGCGCGGCCTCGTCTATGACGGCGTGCTCGAAGCGCCGAAGGGCGAGACGCCGGAGGATTGGGAGCCGGTCGAGCTGCCGCTGTTCCGCTCGTCGCAGTTCGGCGACGACCAGGACCGGCCGATCAAGAAGTCGAACGGGCAATGGACCTATTTCGGCGCCGACCTCGCCTATCATTTCCAGAAGAGCCAGTCGGCCGACCAGCTGATCGACATCTGGGGTGCCGATCATGCCGGCACCGTCAAGCGCATCGTCGCGGCGGTCGCGGCGCTGACCGGCGGCAAGACCCGGTTCGACGTCAAGCTCGTGCAGATGGTGCGGCTGCTGCGCGGCGGCGAGCCGGTCAAGATGTCGAAGCGCGCGGGCAATTTCGTGACGCTCGCCGACGTGGTGCGCGAGGTCGGCAAGGACGTGGTGCGCTTCACCATGCTGACCCGGCGCTCGGACGCGCAGATGGACTTCGACTTCGCCAAGGTGGTGGAGGCGTCGAAGGACAATCCGGTCTTCTACGTCCAGTACGCGCATGCGCGGATCGCCTCGCTGCACCGCCGCGCGGGTGAGGCGGGGATCGCCGCGGGGGCGGCCGACCTGTCCCGGCTTGACACGGAGGAGCTGGCGCTGGTGAAGCTCGCCGCGCAATTCCCGCGTGTCGTGGAAACCGCGGCGACGGCGCGCGAGCCGCATAGAATTGCGTTTTATCTCTATGACTTGGCCGCCGGTTTCCATGCCCTGTGGAACGTCGGCAACGACCGCCCCGACCGCCGTTTCCTGGTGGTCGAGGACCATGATGCGACGCGTGCACGTCTGTTCTTGGCGACGGCGGTCGCACAGATTATCCGTAACGGGCTGAGCATCATGGGTGTGGTCGCGGTTTCGGAGATGAAGTGATGGCGGACGACATGGACCTGCGTGAGGAGGACCGGCTGCCGTGGCTCGAGACCGTCGAGCCCGACGAGGATCGCGGCGCGCCGGTCGGCAAGGTGATCGCGCTGGTCGTTCTCGGCCTCGCGGTGCTCGCGGCGATCATCTACGGCATCTACGCGCTGCAGGCGCGGCAGGCCGCCGACGGCCAGCTGATCGCGGCGCAGGCGGGCGACTATAAGGTCAAGCCCGACGATCCCGGCGGCCTGAAGGTCAAGGGCGAGGGCGATGCTGCGATCGCGACCAGCGACGGCAAGGCGGGCAACGGCTCGATCGACCTCAATGCGGTGCCGGAAAAGCCGGTCGAGGGCCGCCGCGTCGCCCCGAGCGCGAAGCCGTCGGCGACCGGCGGCAGCAACGCCGTCGCGCAGGTGCCGGCATCGGGCGGGCGCCTCGTCGCCGCGGAGCCGGTGACGGTGCAGCGCAATCCGTCGGCGAATGCGGCGGGCAGCGGATCGCTGGTCCAGCTCGGCGCCTATCCGACGCAGGCGGCGGCGGACACGGCATGGAACGGCTTTTCGAAGCGGTTCAGCTATCTCGCCCCGCTCGGCAAGTCGGTCCAGTCGGTCGCCACCGGCGGTCGCACGTTGTACCGGCTGCGCGTGAATGCGGGCAGCGCCAATCAGGCCGCCGACATCTGCGGTCGCCTCCGCGTCGCCGGCGAAAGCTGCTTCGTCGCGAGCTGAGGCAATCCATCCGGGTACGGGGGGCGGGCCTTGCGCAGCCCCCCGTTCCGGGAAGGAATGGCGCATCGTTCGCGGTACGCCCGAACTAGCGTCGCCCCCGGCAACCGGCTAACCACGCGGCCATGAAGCCCGTCATCTTCGGCATCGCCGGCCTCGCGCTCACTCCCGACGAGCGCGCCTTCTTCGCCGCGGCGGAGCCCGCCGGCTATATCCTGTTCAAGCGCAACATCGAGACCCGCGCACAGGTCAGGGCGCTGACCGATTCCCTGCGCGACCTGACGGGGCGGGCGGACCTGCCGATCCTGATCGATCAGGAGGGTGGTCGCGTCGCGCGGATGGGACCGCCGGAATGGCCGGCCTTTCCCGCGGGACCGGCGTTCGACGCGCTCTATCAGAAGGCGCCGATGTCGGCGATCCAGGCGATGCGCGCCAACGGCCAGTCGCTCGGCCTGATGCTGTCCGAGGTCGGCATCACCGTCGATTGCGCGCCGATCGTCGACGTCGCGCAGCCCGATACGACCGAGGCGATCAGCTGCCGCAGCTATGGCAGCGAGCCGATGCAGGTCGCCGCGCTGGGCCGGGCGATGCTCGAAGGGCTGGCGGCGGGCGGCGTCGTCGGCGTGGTCAAGCATATGCCCGGCCACGGCCGTGCGCGCGTCGACAGCCATCACCTGCTGCCCACCGTCACCGCCGACGCCGCCGCGCTGGAGGTCGACCTCGAACCCTTCCGCACGCTGGCGCACGCACCGATGGGGATGACCTCGCACATCGTGTTCGAGGCATGGGATCGCGAACGCCCGGCGACGCTGTCGCCGATCGTCATCGACCGGGTGATCCGCGGCGCGATCGGCTTCGACGGGCTGCTGATGACCGACGATATCGACATGAAGGCGCTGTCCGGCACCGCCGGCGACAAGGCGGCGGGCGCGATCGCCGCGGGGTGCGACCTCGTGCTCGACTGCTGGGCGCGGATGGACGAGATGGTGGCGATCGCCGACCGGCTCGGCCCGATCGGCGAGGCCGCGCGCGCGCGGCTCGATCGCGCGATGGCGAGCGTCGGCGCGCCGACGGGCGATTTCGCCGAACTGATCGCCCGCCGCGACGCTTTCCTCGCGCTCGCCTGATGGGATGAGCGCGCCCGAACAGCTGACGCTCGATCTGGACGGCTGGGAAGGGCCGCTCGACCTGCTGCTGACGCTCGCGCGGTCGCAGAAGGTCGACCTGCGCCACATCTCGATCCTCGCGCTGGTCGAGCAATATCTGCGCTACATCCACCAGCGCCAGACGGTGCAGCTGGAGGTCGCCGCCGATTATCTGGTGATGGCGGCGTGGCTCGCCTATCTGAAATCGGCACTGCTGCTGCCGTGCGATCCCGGCGTCGAACCCGACCCCGAGGAACTGGCACTGCGGCTGCAAATCCGGCTCGAACGACTGAACGCGATGCGCGAGGCGGGTGCGCGGCTGATGGCGCGCGACCGGCTGGGCCGCGACGTCTTCGTCCGGCGCGCGCCCGAAGGGCTGCGGGTGGTGCGCCGCGCCCGCTGGCAGGCCGACATCTACGAACTGATCGCCGCTTATGGCCGGGTCAGCGCGCGCACCCGGCCGGTGATGCACGTCGTCGCCGACCGCGAGGTGATGACGCTGGAGGCGGCGCTGGAGCGCGTGTCGCGGCTGGTCGGCAGCCGCCTCGACTGGGCGACGCTGGACAGTTTCCTGCCCGACGGGTCGGGGCGGCTGCGCACGTCGGCGCTCGCCTCGTCCTTCCTCGCCGCGCTGGAACTCGCCAAGCAGGGCAAGGTCGAGCTGCGCCAGCATGCGCCCTTCGCGCCGCTCTATGTGCGGGCGATCGGATGAGCCCGCCCGACGCCGACGTGCGCGCGGTCGAGGCGCTGCTGTTCGCCGCGCCCGAGCCGATGAGCGTGGAATCGATCCGTGCCTATGTCGGCGACATCGACGTGCGCGCCGCGCTCGCCCGGCTGGAACGGGATTATGCCGGCCGCGGCATCGCGCTCGTCCGCCGTGGCGAACGCTGGCACTTCCAGACCGCGCCCGACCTCGCGCATTTGCTGCGCCGCGAATCCGACGAGCCGCGCCGGCTCAGCCGGGCGGGGATCGAGACGCTGGCGATCATCGCCTATCACGAACCCGTCACCCGCGCGGAGATCGAGGCGATCCGCGGGGTGCAGACCGCCAGGGGCACGCTCGACGTGCTGATGGAGGCGGGCTGGGTGCGCCCGGCGGGGCGGCGCGAGGTGCCGGGACGGCCGCTGATGTTCGCGACGACGCCGGGCTTCCTCGCGCATTTCGGGCTGGCGAGCCGCCGCGATCTGCCGGGCGTCGACGACCTCAGGGCGGCGGGACTGCTCGATCCCGTCGACGTTGCATTGGAAGGTGCGCTGGACGCCGCTTTGGAGGTGGAAAAGGCTAGCGATAGCGACTAGATGGAACGGCATTCTAGGAGATATGCCATGGGCAGCTTCAGCCCGATCCATCTGCTCGTTCTCGCCGTCGTTGCGATCCTGCTGCTCGGTGGTGGTCGATTCTCCAGCCTGATGGGCGACGTTGCCAAGGGCGTGAAGAATTTCAAGAAGGGCATGGCCGAACAGGACGACGACGTCCCCGCCAAGCCCGCGCCCCGCATCGAGGCGAAGAAGGCGGCCGAGCCCGCGTTCGACCGCGACGGCGAGCGCGTCCGCGACGACCGCTAAACCAGACCCGATACAGAGCTATAGCGCCCGATGTTCGGCGTCGATTCGTCCGAATTCCTGCTGATCGCCATCGTGGCGCTCGTGGTGATCGGACCCAAGGATCTGCCCAAGGCGATGCGGGTGGTCGGCTATTGGGTCGGCAAGGCGCGTGGCGTCAGCCGCTCGTTCCGCCAGGGCTTCGACAATATGGTCCGCGAGGCCGAGCTGGAGGAGATGGAGAAGCGCTGGGCCGCGGAGAATGCGCGGATCATGGCGGAACATCCCGCCTCCTCCGACGCCGAATCGCTCGCCGCCGCCGAGCCGGTCGCCGACCAGCCCCCGCCGGAACCTGGGCCGGAACCCGAGCCGGAACCCGAGCTTCACGCGCCGGTGATGGTCGAAAAGCCGGTCGTGGCGCCCGCACCCGACCACCAGCCGGCCCCGCGCCCCGATAGCACCCCGTCATGAGCGAACCCGAGATCGAAAACGAGATCGACGCCAGCCGTGCGCCGTTGCTCGATCACCTGATCGAGCTGCGCCGGCGCCTGCTCTATTGCATGGCCGCGCTCGTGGTCGCGTTCGGCGTCAGCTATTTCTTCGCCGAGGATATCTTCGCCTTCCTCGTCCAGCCTTTGCTGTCGGCGGGACAGAAGACGGTGATCTACACGCAGATCTTCGAGGCGTTCTTCGTCAAGGTGAAGGTCGCGTTCTTCGCGGCGATGATGATCTCCTTCCCGGTGATCGCCAACCAGCTCTGGCAGTTCATCGCGCCCGGCCTGTACCGCAAGGAAAAGCGCGCGCTGCTGCCCTTCATCCTCGCGACGCCGGTGCTGTTCATCGGCGGCGCGGCGCTGGCCTATTATATGGCGATCCCGATGGCGCTGCATTTCCTGCTGAGCTTCCAGGGCAATGTCGGCGGCGTCCAGCAGGAGGCCCTGCCGGCGATCGGCAACTACCTCTCCTTCGTCATGCAGTTCCTGTTCGCCTTCGGCCTCGCCTTCCTGCTGCCGGTGCTGCTGATGCTGCTGGAGCGGGCGGGGATCGTGACGCGCCAGCAGCTGATCGCGGCGCGGCGCTATGCGATCGTCGGTGCGACCGCGATCGCGGCGGTGCTGACGCCGCCCGACCTGATGAGCCAGGTGCTGCTCGCGGTGCCGCTGATCCTGCTCTACGAGGTGGCGATCATCGGCATCTGGTTCACCGAGCGCAAGCGGCAGAAGGACGCCGGTACCGACATCGTCGAGGCGTGACGCGCACGCCGTCGGTAGACGGCGGACGACGGCGCACGGCATGAAAAAAGCCCCCGCTCTTGCGAGCGAGGGCTTTCCAGCCGGGTGAGGCGAAACGCGCTTACTTGGCGTCGTCGGCCGTCTTGGCGACGGTGCTGCCGGCGGAGCTCACGTCCTTGCCGACGCCTTCGACCGTGTTGCAAGCGCTGACCATGAGCGCGCCGGCGACGACGACCAATCCGAGAACCTTACGCATAGAACCTCCTGATGCATGAATGCCGGGGATGAAATGTTCGGCACGGCCATTCGTTCCGGCTGCGCAACCCATCGATCAGGCCGGACCGGCAGTTCGCCGCCGTCATGCGATATCGCTGAAACGTAGAAGGCCCGAAAGCATCACCGGGGGGGGGGGGGGGGAGGGTGGATGCTTTCGGGCCTATGTCGTGGATCGCGAGAGCGGGGGGGCATAAGGTCGCGATCCGTATTGCATAACACCGACCCGGCGACCCGGTTCCGCACGTTTTGCACTTTTTGCGAATCTTTTTGGCGGGTCAGTCGCGGCCCAATATCGCGATCGCGATCTCATAGGCGCCGGTCATCGGATCGTGGTGCAGCGGCGCCCGCAGCTGGCGCGACAGCCCCTCGATCACGCGGCCGTAGCGGGTCGACAGCAGCGTCTCGAGCGTCTCGCTCTCGACGAAAGCGCGCGACACGACGCGCAGCTTGGCCTTCTTGTCGTCGTCGCCCGGCTTGACCGCGACGCGGATCTGCGCGGCGGGGTCGCAGCTCATCGCCAGTTCGATCGTCTCGGTGACGAGGAAGGCGACCGCGACCGCGACGTCCTGGCTGACCAGATAGGGATCGATGTCGAGCGCGATCGACAGGCTGGTTGCGCCTTCGGGGGCGGTGGCGCGGATGTTGGAGGACAGTTCGCCGATCACCGAGCGCAGGTTGAGGCCGCGATTGTCCTCCATTTCCGCAAAGTGGTTGCGGTGGACGACCGCCAGCGCATCCACCCGGCGCTGGATCGACGCATAGGCGGCGGTGGCGTCCGGGCTGGGTGCGCCGCGCGCGTGGAAGTTGATGAGGCTGGAGATGACCTGCAGGTTGTTCTTGACGCGATGGTGGACCTCGCGCGTCAGCTTGGTCTGGCGGACCACCGCCTCGGCGAGGCCGGCCTCGTGCAGCGCGACGGTGCGGCTGATCGCACGGAAGGTGTCGCCGAGTTCGCGGATCTCCTGCGCGGGCAGCGGGCCGAGCTTGCCCGGGTCGATCACCTCGCCCGGCGTATAGGCGGCGACGCTGGCGCGCAGCAGACGCAGCGGACGGATCAACAGCCGGTCGACGATGAACCACGACAGCCCCGCCGCCGCCGCCCACATCAGCAGCGGCAGCAGCAGCGCGACGAGGAAGGACGAGGTGATCGGCGCGCTGCGGATGCTGGTGCGCAGCGCCAGTCCGCCGAGGCCGAGGTCGGTTTCGACCGTTTCGACGCGATCCAGCCGGCCGAGATCGGGGATGGTGGCGAGTTGCAGCGCCTCGTCGTCGTGGATCAGCGCGCTCGCCAGCGGCATCGCCCGGCTCGCCGGCGCCGCGAGGCGGGCAAGGAAGGCCTGCGGGAAGAAAACGCGCGCGCTAGGCCCGCGACGGGGGCCGGCGACGGTGAGGATCAGCCCCTTGTCCGGCAGCACCGTCGCGCCGACCGCGGTGCCGGTATCGAGCGGGACGGTGGCATCGAGCGGTTCGCCGCAGAGCAGGCGTCCGTTGCGATCGACGATCGAGAAGCGCGTGCCGGTGGTCGCCTGTTGCGCGAAGACGCCCTGCGCGCGGGCGCAGCTGGGCGCGTCGGCGGCATCGACCTGCAGCGCGTTCACCGCGACGCGGAGCGCGGTCATGTCGCCGATCAGCTCGATCGCGATGCTGCGCGCGCTTTCGTTGGCCGCGATACGCAACCGCGCACGCGCCTCGGCATCGGCGGTGCGGCCGGTCTGCAGCGTCGCGCCGATCGCGATGAGCGCGAGCAGCAGCAACGCAATGCTCAATGTGATGAACAGCTTGGCCCCGGTCGGCAGGCGCGACAGCGCCGACACGGGGACCATGGCCGCGCGTCGGGTGGAGGAGGCGGCGTCGAAGGTGGAGGCCATGCCCCCTGCTAGGCGAGCTTGTTCAGCAGGTCGAGCATTTCATCGGGAACGCTCTCGTCGACCGTCCGCTGATAGGCGGAGCGCAGGGCCGCGCCCATGTCGCGATCCTTGCTCTGAACCTTGGCAGGAGACTTCTTGGAAGACGTTTTCGTGACCTTGTCGCTGGGCAATTCCAACATGTCCCCCTGGTGGCCCGGCGGTCCGGGCATCGACGCAAACGCAACTTGGGGCCGCTTTCGACGAAGCGGTTTACCCAATCAATGGCCGATGAAACCAAATTCGCGTTCGTTGGTTCCATCGACGCGCGAAAATTCCGCATGTCCGAGGGGGCGGGTGGGTTCTTCGACAAACATCGTTGCAAAGCCGCGGACGCAGGCACAGATCAGGCGTCCGCTCAGAATTTCAGGGAGTGATTACCACCCATGTCGCTTGGACAGCAACTCGCACCGCATCTTCCCTTCCTGCGGCGCTACGGCCGGGCCCTGACCGGCAGCCAGCACCAGGGCGACAAATATGTCCGCGCCACGCTGGAAGCGATCGTCGCGGCGCCCGACCAGTTCCCGCGCGACGTCGATCCGCGGCTGGGCCTGTACCGCATGTTCCAGGGCATCTGGGCATCGGCCAATATCGATGGCGAGGAGCAGACGTCGCCGAACGACGCCGAGGGCACCGAGGCGGTCGCCCGCGCGCGCCTCGCCCGGATGACGCCGCTGTCGCGTCAGGCGCTGCTGCTGACCGCGATGGAGGGCTTCACGCCCGAGGACGCGGCCTATCTGATCGAGGTCGACACCAGCGAGGTCGAGAGCCTGGTCGCCGAGGCGCTGGCCGAGATCGAGAAGCAGACCCGCGCCCGCGTGCTCATCATCGAGGACGAGCCGATCATCGCGATGGATATCGAGACGATCGTCCGCGACCTGGGTCATGAGGTGACCGGTGTCGCCGTGACCCGCGACGAGGCGGTTGCGCTGGCGATGGAGGATCGTCCGGGTCTGGTGCTCGCCGATATCCAGCTGGCGGACGACAGTTCGGGCATCGACGCGGTCAAGGACATCCTTGCCGAATTCGAGGTTCCGGTGATCTTCATCACCGCCTTCCCCGAGCGCCTGCTGACCGGCGAGCGGCCCGAGCCGACCTTCCTCATCACCAAGCCGTTCCAGCGGTCGACGGTGAAGGCGGCGATCAGCCAGGCGCTGTTCTTCGACGAAGCGACGATCCCGGCGGCGATGGCCTGACCGGGCCATCGATCGGTGGCGTGATCGGGAGCCCGGCAGGGCGCCCGATCACCGCCCGGCGCAGAAAGTTACGGACCCAAAACGGACTTCGGGGGTTTGACGATCATGGCTGATCCTGACGAAACCGTGCATGTGACCACCACCGAAGCGCGTGCAGGCGCGACACCGGGCGTAACGCGCTATGTCCTTGGCATATCGCTGGTTCTCGTGATCGCGATCTTCGCCTTCCTGATCCTGCGATAACGCAGCGTCTTCCGACGCTTCACTGGCATTTGCCGGAGAGGGCTCTTATCTTGCCGTCACAGGCGGCGATGATGTCCCCGGCTTCGAACGGATTTGCATGACCCAGCCCGCTCCGCGTGACGACGATTACGAAGACGACGACGCGCCCGTAGAGCCCGTTGAACACGTTGCGCTGTCCGATCCCGAATTCAAGAAACAGCTGGCGCAGGTCATTCCGCACCTGCGCGCGTTCGGCCGTTCGCTGTCGGGCAGTCGCGACCTCGCCGACGATCTGGTGCAGGAAACGCTGTTGAAGGCATGGGCAGCGCGCCAGCGCTTCCAGGCCGGCACCAACATGCGCGCCTGGACCTTCATCATCCTGCGCAACCTGTACCTGTCGCAGATGCGACGCGCGCGCTTCAAGGGCGAGTGGGACGATCTGGTCGCCGACCGGATTCTCGCGGCCCCGGCAAGCCAGGATCGCCACGTCGAACTGGGCGACATGCAGCGCGCATTGCTGCATCTGCCGCAGCCGCAGCGCGAGGCGCTGATCCTCGTCGGTGCCGGCGGTTTCGCCTATGAGGAAGCCGCGGAAATCTGTCAGGTCGCAGTCGGCACGATCAAGAGCCGGGTCGCACGCGGCCGCGTCGCGCTGGAGAATATCCTCAACGACGGATCCTTGCCGTCGCGGCGCGAGCATGAAACCGACGTCAACAAGACGGCGCTCGACACGATCATGGGCGAAGTCGACGAACTCAGCCGCGGCCGTTGAGGCTGCCGCGGGTTCGTCAGTGCGTCACCCGGTCCAGTCGATCCAGCAACGCCCGAAGGTCGTCGGGCAGCGGCGTGTCGTTGAACACGCCGCGCAACGTGTGGCCGAGCGCATCGGTCGAGCGCGGGGTGCGCACGACGTAATCGCCGTGTTTGGCCTTCCCGGACAGATGCATTTCGATGTTCATGTCCCCTCCAACGACCGGCCGACCGAAACGTTGCGCGCGTCTTACCGTGGTATGCGGCAATGTTGCCGGACATAAGCGGCGCGCTCGCCCGGGCGCGTGCCAATGCACCCTTCCTCGCGTTGCTGCTCGATCGCGAACCGGTCCTCGCGGAGCGGCTGGCGGCGGGGCAATTCGATCCTGCCTTCACCAGCGCGACACCCGATATGCCGACGGCACGGCGGCTGCGGCTCGACCGGCGCGCGCTGGCGCTGACCGTGGCGATCGGCGACCTGTCCGGCGCGATGGACCTGACCGCGGTGACGCAGACGTTGAGCGATTTCGCCGACCGTGCGCTCGACCAGGCGATCCGCGCCGCGATCGAGGAGCGCACGCCGGGGGCCGAGCCTCGCGGGTTCGCCGCGATCGCGCTGGGCAAGCAGGGCAGCCGCGAGCTCAATTATTCCTCCGACATCGACCCGATCCTGATCTTCGATCCCCGCACCTTGCCGCACCGGCCCCGCGAGGAGCCGGAAGAGGCGGCGGTGCGGATCGGCAAGCGCGTCGTCGAACTGCTGCAGGCGCGCGACGGGGACGGCTATGTGCTGCGCGTCGACCTGCGTCTGCGCCCCTCGCCGGAGGTGACGCCGATCGCCCTGCCGGTCGAGGGCGCGATCGGTTATTACGAATCGCAGGCGCTGGCGTGGGAGCGCGCCGCTTTCATCCGCGCGCGTGCCGCGGCGGGCGATCTGGCGCTGGGGCGCTATTTCCTCGACGCGATCCGGCCGTTCGTCTGGCGGCGCGGTCTCGATTTCGGTGCGATCGGCGAGATCCGCGACCTGTCACGCCGCATCCGCGATCATTATGCGAGCGGGCAGGCGCTCGGGCACGGCTACGACCTCAAGCGCGGGCGCGGCGGTATCCGCGAGGCGGAGTTCTTCGCGCAGATCCATCAGTTGATCCATGGCGGCCGCGATCCGGCGTTGCGCGCGCCCGCGACCCGCGACGCGCTGGCGCAGCTCGCCGCCGCCGGGTGGATCGCGGAGGAACAGGCGGCGGCGCTGACCGCATCCTACACCTTGCTGCGTACGATCGAACATCGCGTCCAGATGATCGACGACCGGCAGACGCATACCCTGCCGACCGGCGACGCGCTCGATCGCGTGGCGCGGTTGCACGGCGTGGCCGACGGGGACACGCTGGTGGCGGTGCTGCGCGGCCCGGTCGAGCAAGCGGGCCGGATCTACGACGCGCTCGACGAAGGCCGCTCCGCCGGCCTGCCGCATGAGGCGGGCGCGCTGGCGCAGGCTTTGGGCGAGGCCGGCTTCGGCGACGGGGACGCAGCCGCCGCACGCATCGCCGACTGGCGGGCGGGCCGCTATCCGGCGTTGCGCAGCCCCGCCGCGCGCGCGGCGCTGGAGGCGGTATTGCCCGTGCTGATGCCGGCGCTGGCCGGCGCGCCCGATCCGGCGGCGGCGCTGCTGCGGCTCGACCGGCTGCTCGAACGCTTGTCGAGCGCGATCAACATCCTGCGCCTGCTCGAGGCGCGGCCGGGTCTGGCAAACCTGCTGGCGACGATCCTCAGCCATGCCGCGCCGCTCGCCGATGCGCTCGCCGTCCGGCCCGAGCTGATCGACTGGCTGATCGATGCCAGCGCGTTCGAACCGCTCGGCAGCGTGGCCGATCTGGCGGTGGAGATGCGCGGCGACGGCGGCGATTATCAGGCGCTGCTCGACCATGTCCGCCGCTGCGTCGGCGAGAAACGGTTCGCGCTGGGATCCCAAGTGGTCGCCGGCGCCGCCGATCCGCTCGATGCCGCGGCGGGCTATGCGCGGCTGGCGGAGGCGGCGATCGCGGTGCTGGCGGCGGCGACGATCGCCGGCTTCGCAGAGGTGCACGGCCGGGTGGCGGACAGCGAGCTGGTCATCCTCGCCTTCGGCCGGCTCGGCGGCGGCGCGCTGACCCATGCGAGCGACCTCGACCTCGTCTATCTGTTCACCGGCAGCTTCAGCGCGGAATCGGACGGGGCGAAGCCGTTGGGCGCGACGCTCTATTACAACCGGCTGGCGCAGCGGATCACCGCGGCGCTGTCGGTCGCGACCGCGGCGGGGCCGCTCTATCAGGTCGATACGCGGTTGCGCCCGTCGGGGACGCAGGGGCCGTTGGTCGTCTCGCTCGAATCCTTCGCCCGCTACCAGCGCGAGGAGGCATGGACGTGGGAGCATATGGCGCTGACCCGCGCGCGGCCGGTGTTCGGCTCGGCGGGGGCGCGCGCGGCGGCGGCAGCGGTGATCGCCGGGGTGCTGGACGGCGCCCGCCCGGATCGTGACCTCGCCGGCGAGGCGGCGGGGATGCGTGCCGACATGGCGCGGCACAAGCCGCCGGCGGGGCCGCTCGATGCGAAGCTGCTGCCGGGCGGGCTGGTCGACCTCGAATTCGCCGTCCACCTGACGCAATTGCGCCATCGCACCGGCTTCGCCCCGCATCTCGCCACCGCGATCGCGGCGCTGGTCGATGCGGGACTGCTGCCGCCGGGGCTGGCGGCGGCGCACGATCTGCTCACCCGCCTGCTGGTGACGCTGCGTCTGGTCGCTCCCGATGCCGCCGAGCCGCCGCCGGCGACGCGGGCGCTGATCGCGCAGGTGCTGCGGCGTGACGACTGGGATGCGGTGCTTGCCGCCTTCGCGACGACGCGGCAGGAGGTCGAGGCGGCCTGGGCCGGTATGACAGGAGAGACGAATGGATGACGGTGCGACGATCCCCGCGGTGACGGTCACCGCGCCCGACGGCACGCCGATCCGGCTGACCGATATGGTGCTGCCGGCGGTCGTCTATTTCTACCCCAAGGACGATACGTCGGGTTGCACGCGCGAGGCGCAGGACTTTTCCGCGCTCTCGGACGATTTCGCCGCGGCGGGCACCAGCGTGATCGGGATCAGCAAGGACCCGCCCGCCAGCCACGGCAAGTTCATCGCCAAGCACGGCCTCACCGTCGGCCTCGCCAGCGACGAGGACGGCAGCGCCTGCGACGCCTTCGGGGTCTGGGGCGAGAAGCAGATGTACGGCAAGACCTATATGGGGATCGAGCGCGCGACCTTCCTGTTCGGCGCCGACGGCCGGCTGGCGAAGGCATGGCGCAAGGTGCGCGTGCCCGGCCACGCCGCCGCGGTGCTGGAGGCGGTGCACGCGCTGTAGCGCCCGGGGGACGTCCGCCGGGGCGGGGATCAGCCGCCCAGGACGATCGTCCCCTTGGCGGTATCGCCGCCGCTGCCGTCGAATTCGAGGCGGAAGGGCTTGTTCTCGTCGGTGGTGCCGGTGAGGCCGCGGCCGTCCTGCTTCAGCGTGAAGCCCGCCTTGGCGAGCCGCTCCTGGAACCAGCCGCGGACCTGTTCCGCGCTGGCCGGGCTGGTGAAGCCGAGCCGCAGCCCGCCGTCGCGCCCCGCGGTCGCGACGTTGACCGTGTCGATCGTCGATCCCGGGTAGAGGCGCACGCCGTTGAGGTCGAAATCGGTCGCGTCGAGCTGGACCTTGGGCAGCTTGAACTGGCCCGAGAAGCCCGGCACGTCGACCTTCACCTCGCCCGATGTCGCGTCGATCGAGCCGAGCGCGTTGCCGCCGTCGGCGTTGATCGACACCGACGTGCCGTCGCCCGAACGGTCGCAGGCGGCGAGCGGCAGCGCCAGCGTGGCGGCGAGGAGGAGCAGGCGCGTCATCGGCTTATCCCTTGTGTGTTGACGGTACAATACACGTAGGCGCGCGTGCCGGCCGGTTCAAGCGGGGTTCCGGAGGCGGCCCGATGCCGGTAGGGGAGGGCCATCGTGACGACCATGCCCAAATCCACCATACCGGTCGACGCCGGTACCGATCCCGACGTCGCCCCCGGCCCCGCCGGTGCGCCGATCGGTTTCGCCGAATTCGTCGCATTGGTCGCCGCGCTGATGTCGCTGGCGGCGCTGGGCATCGATTCGATGCTGCCCGCGCTGCCCGCGATCGGCACCGCGCTGGGCATCGCGACCGAGAACCAGCGCCAGTTCATCATCACCGCCTTCGTCCTCGGCTTCGGCATCGCGCAACTCGCGCACGGGCCGCTGGCGGATCGTTTCGGCCGGCGCACGGTGCTGCTGTGGGCGATCGGCGGCTATGCGATCGCCAACGTTGCCTGCGCGATCTCGGCGAGCTTCACGCTGCTGCTCGCCGCGCGCGTGTTCGGCGGCGCGATGGTCGCCGCGACGCGCGTCGCGACGGTGGCGATGGTGCGCGACTGCTATCACGGCCGGCCGATGGCGCGGGTGATGTCGATCGCCTTCATGGTGTTCATGATCGTGCCGGTGCTCGCCCCCGCCTTCGGCCAGACGGTGCTGCTGTTCGCCAACTGGCGCGGCATCTTCTGGGTGGTCGGCGCGCTCAGCATGGGCATCTGGACGTGGTTCTTCGTGCGGATGCCCGAAACGCTCCACGTCGATGCGCAGCAGCCGCTGTCGGTCGCGCGGATCGTGGCGGGGTGGAAGCAGACGCTGGGCGACCGCTGGTCGCTGGGCTACACGCTCGCCTCGACCTCGCTGATGGGCGCCCTCTACGGCTATCTCAATTCGGTCCAGCAGATCATGTTCGACACGTTCGAGAAGCCGAAGCTGCTCGCGGTGATGTTCGCGCTGACCGCGATGCTGATGGCCGCCGCCAACCTCACCAACGCACGCCTCGTGATGCGGCTCGGCACGCGGCTCATCAGCCACAGCGCGGTGACTGCGCTCGTGGTGCTGAGCGCGATCCATCTCGCCATCGCGCTCGCCGGTTACGAGACATTGGTCGGCTTCGTCGTGCTGCAGGCGCTGACGATGGGCTGTTTCGGTCTCGCCACCTCCAATTTCTCGTCGATGGCGATGGAGAATATGGGCGGGATCGCCGGCACCGCGTCGAGCGTGCAGGGCTTCACCAGCGTCACCTTCGGCGCGGTCATCGGCGTCGTCATCGGCCAGGCGTTCGACGGCAGCACCGCGCCGCTCGCCGCGGGCTTCCTGATCTGCGGCACGGTCGCGCTTGCCGTCGTGCTGGTGACCGAGCGCGGTCGCCTGTTCCGGTCGGCCTGACGCAAGCCCGCGGAACCGCCGTCCCCGTCCCGCCGTTCGCACTTCACACATATGGAGGTTGCAATGGGTGGACATCAGGTCATGGGCCATGGATCGGGCGACGACGGCTACGACGAGGAAGGCTATGACGAGAGCCAGCGCGCCGAGATCCTCGAGGCGACGCGCAACGGCCCCAGCGACGGCATCGTCCTGACCGATCTCGACCCCGACCTCGGCGACGACGACGCCGAAGAGGAATCGATCGACGACCTCGACATGGATTCGACCGAGGTCGGCGAAAGCGACGCCAGCGTCACCATGGACGAAGAGGACATGGACGAGGATGACGCGCAGGACGATTTCGACGCCGGCACCGGTGCCGACGATGCGGACGTGACCGACGCGGACGACGTCGCCCTGCGGCCCTGATCCCGTGCCGCCGGCCGGGGGACGATCCCCGGCCGGCGGGCGGAACGATGCGGCAGGGGCGGCGTTCGTGCTGCCTTCCTGTGTATCGGAACGGCCCCATGCGTATCTCTCGATCCCTTATCCTGCCGCCGGTCTGCCTCGGCCTGATGCTCGCTGCGGCGGGCTGCTCCGGTTCGGACGAGCGCAGCACGAACAGCGTCGACGTCGCGGCGGCGGCCTCGCAGGCGCAGTCCGACATCGCCAATTACGCCGCCGCGCCGCCGCACGGGCAGGTTGTGCCGACGCCCGCCCCCTCCGCCACGCTGGTCGCCGCACCCGCAGCCACCGCGGCACCGCTCCCGGATGACGCCGCGCCCGAAGCGGTCGTCCGGCGCTACACCGATGCGCTCGCCGCCCGTCGCTACGACGAGGCATGGGCCTTGTGGGATGAGGATGGTCAGGCGTCCGGCATGACGCAGGCGGCATTCGCGGCGAGCTTCGCCAAATATGCCAGCTATCGCGCCACGATCGGCACGCCGTTCGATGCGGATGCCGGCGCCGGCCAGCGCTATATCACGGTGCCGGTCACCGTCACCGGCACGCTGACCTCGGGCGGCCCGTTCCGGCTGGAGGGACCGGTCGTGCTGCACAAGGCGGCGGCCGGCATCGAGAGCGACGATCCGCATGCGCAGGCGTGGCGCATTCGCAGCAGCGAGATGAAACCGCGGCCCTCATCGTCCCGGATGGCGGAGCGCTGATCCACGCAATTCCGCCACTTCGTTCATCGGGGCGACAGGAAGTGTTGCGTGAACGCAACAGTTTCAGGGCATCGGTCCAAATGCGACAATGCGGTGCAACAAAGCCGTAATCCTGGTGTTTGGACGGGCCTGGGTTGATCGACGATGCGTCGTCGCGGCCCGAGTTGAGGCAATACAAGGTAATCACACATGCGTAAGCTCGCCCTCGCGGCCGCCGTTGCGGCCGCGTCCTTTGCCGTCCCCGCCTTCGCGCAGGACATGTCGACCACCGGCACGACCGACACCACCGTCGCCACCGATGCGCAGGTCGACACCGCCCCCAGGGCACCGGATGGCACCCGCGCGTTCGGTATCGAGCCGTACGTCGCCGTGATGGGCGGCTGGGAGCAGTTCGACCGTGAAGCGGTCGCCGGCATCCCTGCGCAGCCGCGCGGCTACAAGCTGGACGGCGCGCTGGTCGAAGGCATCGTCGGCGTCAACGTGCCGCTCGGCCCCGTCTTCGTCGGTGCCGAAGGTTCGGTCGCCAAGGGCGTGTCGGGCGACATCGACTGGCAGTATGGCGCCTATGGCCGCTTCGGCTTCCGCGCCGGCGACAGCGGCCTGTTCTACGGCAAGGTCGGCTACCGCTGGAACAACTTCGACAAGTTCGCTCCGGGCGTCGCCGGCGACCTGAACCGCGATTACCACGCGACCGTCTATGGCATCGGCGCCGAGATCGGCCCGAAGGACATCGGCCTGGGCGGCATCACCGGCAATTCCGGCCTGCGCCTGCGCATGGAGGTTTCGACCTTCGACGACGCGAACAGCTTCCGCCCGATGGCGGGTGTGGTCGCGCACTTCTAAGTCCCCCAACCGGGCAAGAGGTGAGGGCGGGTCTGCTTCGGCAGGCCCGCCCTTTGCCGTTCAAGCGGCGGAGCGCGTTCCTATATCCTGCGGCATGGTCGGACGGGTGAAGCGCAAGGCGGGACTGGCGGAGGCGGCGGCACGGGCGGCGCGCGAGGTCGCGATCCCGCCATGCCCGGTCTGCGAGCGACCGCTGGGGACGAAGGTGGAATGGCATCATCTGGTGCCCAAGGCGGAGGGCGGGCGGATCACCGCCGCGGTCCACCCCATCTGCCACCGCACCGTCCATGCGCTGATCCCCAACGCCGAGCTTGCGCGGACCTATGCCGATCCGGCGGCGCTGCGCGCGCATCCGGGCATCGCGCGCTTCGCGGCATGGATCGCGGACAAGCCCGCGGACTTCACCGTGCCGGTCCGCCGCCGACGATAATCGTCCCCGATTCGTTCCGGTCATTGATCCTTCAGTCTTTTATGTCCATGCCGGTCCCATGGAGTATGTCTTTGATTTTGCTCGCGCGATCAGCGGCGGGGCGTCGGGTCGCGGGCGGCGGCGACAGGGCGCGGGTGCATGGGCGCAGCTGCGGATCGCGATCCTGGGGGTGATGCTCGGGCTGGCCATACCATCGCTGCGCGGCACCGACTGGCAGGCGCTGCTGCCGGCAGGGATGACGGTCGAGCTGCCCCGCCCCGGCCGGGTGACATGGCCCGCGGGCGCGATCGCGCTGCCGCCGCTGCCCGCCGGCCTGTCGGTGCCGCCGCTGCCGCGCACCGCGCCGGCGGGCCCGACGGACGGAGCAGACGGAACGGCCGGGGTGGGCGGAACGGCCGGGGCGGTGACGGCGCAGTTCGCGCGCTGCCGCCGCGGCCATGCCGGCGATTGCGTCGTCGACGGCGACACCTTCAAACTCGCCGGCGAGACGATCCGCATCGCCGATATCGACACGCCGGAGACGCATCCGCCGCGCTGCGCGCGCGAGGCGCGGCTCGGTGAGCGCGCGACCGTGCGGATGCAGGAGCTGCTCAACGCCGGCCCGGTGACGATCGCACCCTATAAGCGCCCGCACGACCGCTATGGCCGGCGGCTGGCGCTGGTGACGCGCGACGGGGCATCGCTCGGCGAGCGGCTGGTCGCGGAAGGGCTCGCGCGCCGCTACGACGGCGGCCACCGCCGCGGCTGGTGCGGCTGGACCTGAGCGGCGGCGGACCGCGGCAACAAGGACAGGATGAATAGCTGACGCGAGCGATCCTCCCCGATCGTTTCCATTCCTGTGACGATCACGAGCAGCCGTGCGGCGCCCCGCCGGGGCGACGCCGCGGCGTGCAGGACCGCCAGATCGTGGCGGGGCTGGTGTCGGACGGCAAAAGCGGCGCCGTGGACCGGGGGGCCGATCCTATTCGTCGATGACGTTGGCCAGCGCGCGCAGGTCGGCGGCGTTGACGGCGTCGCTATCGGCATCCGTCAGCGCGGCGGCATTGTCCGTGCCGCCCGGTGCCGATCCGGCGACGTCATAGGCGAGCCACAGGATACCCCCGGCCCAGAGCAACGCCGTCCAGCGGCTGCGGAAGAGGCGCGGGGAGAGGAGCATGCCGGCGGCAGCATGGCGCAACCGGTCTTGCCGCCGGGTTAGCCGGGACGGTTAACCGCGCTTGACGGTCGGCGGCAAACGTGATGACATACCATCACATAGCCAGGAGATATCCGATGCCACGTCCGCGTGCTTTCTCCCCCGCCCGTCGTTTCGCCGGATCGCCGGCGTTCGAGGAGCCGCTATCGGAGCTGAACATCACGCCGCTGATCGACGTGATGCTGGTGTTGCTGGTGATGATGATCCTGACGCTGCCGACGGTGCTGCACAAGGTCGCGGTCGACCTGCCGCAGGGCAGCGCGCCGCCCGCCGAAACGGTGACGCACCCTCTGGTGCTGGCGCGGAACGGCACGGTGACGCTGGATGGTCGTGCGCTGACCGATGCGGCGATGCCGGCACGGTTCGGGGCGCTGCGCGCCGACCCCGCCGCCCTGCTGGTGATGCGCACCGCCCCGGAGGCGCGCTACGACCGCTTCGACGCCGTGCTCGCCGAGGTGAAGCGCGCGGGGATCACGCGGCTGGGGTTTGCGGGGAATGAGGCGATGGTGGAGTGAAGGTTATCCTGACGCCAGCTTCTTAGCGCCTTTTCGATCGACTTCAAATTCGATGCCAGTCGTTCCTATTTTCGCTCTGGCTGTCGCGTCAAAGAGTGCAGCAAATGCTTGCAGCGACTTAGATTCATTCTCTTCATTGTAAGAGGTTGCAAAAAGATCACGGCAAACACTCTGTAGCCATTGACTAGGAACGTCACTTTTTTCTGCGCTATTCATCTGCAGTATGGTTTCGACAATCCAACTGGCTCGGTCCATATCAAAAGCGTATCGCTGTATTGATTGTTCATAGTCCCTAGTCGCGACTGCTGAGCTCTTTAACCCGGCCAGTCCGGACCAAATAAAGGCTGCTCCTGCCGCACCTGCGGAAAATGCCTTTATCAGTCTCGCCCACAGTAGTACTGTGTAAGAAGTCCCTAAATTCTGGCTATTCGTAGATAGAAAGACTGATAGTGCTAAAAAAATAAGGCCAGCTATCAAGTAAAAATAATAAGAGCGCCGTTCGATAACGCCGGTTTGAAGACGAGGTTCTGCGATTGAGGATTGTAAGCGAAGAGTTAAGTGCTCGCGAAGACGTCTTCTCTCGTGTTGAGGTTCGCGGTCATTAAGCTCGTCGCGACGATTTTGGAGTTCGGTTTCCCGTTCGGCGAGGTATTGTTCCCGCTGAGATTGTATTTCATCAAGAGATTGTTGTCTTGCTAAAAATAGCCTGTCCGATTCTTGGCGGGCTTCTGCTAGGCCTCGCGTCATATCCAAGTTGAGCGAGCGAAGGTCTGCTATTTGGCTCGCGGTGGCATCGCTGACATTGGCCGCGCCCTCAATCTGTCCGACATGGGTCGAATCGACAGCATAGGAGTTTACAATACGTAGTATTGCAAACACGGTTTCTCTCTCCAGCGTATCTGGAGGAGCGGGTCGAGGATTGCCATAATTTGGTTCTGATCTTGCCTGCAAGAAGGCAAGTTCATCGAAATAGGTGTCAGGCAAGGTGGCGTTATATCCGCCCACGTATGGGTTGCTTTTCCATGTTTCAGGATCAACGACACCCCGGTGGAACGCGACTTTCTCTCTGACCGTGCCCGGGAAAGACACGGTCATTGTCTGAATAAGTTGGTCCTTACTGTTCAGAAGGGACTTCGTAAATTTTGTGTTCTTATTAATCTTGGCTGATTGCCCGGCCGGGTATTCGATCATCGCCTCACTATCAGGCAGTAGATCGATGATCTGCTTGGCTATATGATGAAGATCACCATCTTTTAGCTTGCCGGTGCGGACAATAGCGCTCGTCATACTTATTCAGCCGCCACGCCAGCGCGCGAGAACATGTCGCCGCTTTCCAGCAGCCCCAGATCCTGCTCGGTCGGGCGGATGATCTTCGCCTTCTGGCGCTTGTCGAACGAATCCCAGACGTCGTTCCACTGGCCCTTGGTCGCGGCCTTCGAATATTCGGTGGCGCGCTGTTCGAAGAAGTTGGCGTGCTCGACGCCGTTCAGCATCGGCGCGAGCCACGGCAGCGGGTGTTCGTCGATCATGTAGATCGGCTTCAGGCCCAATTGCCCCATCCGCCAGTCGGCGATGTAGCGGATGTACTTCTTGATCTCCTTGGGCGTCATGCCGTTGACCGGGCCCATCTCGAACGCGAGGTCGATGAAATTGTCCTCGAGCCGGATCGTGGTCTGGCAGACGTCGGCGATGTCGTCCTTCACCGCCTTGGTCAGGCACTGGCGCTCCTGACAGAAGGTGTGGAACATCTTGATGATGCCCTCGCAATGCAGGCTCTCGTCGCGGATCGACCAGGTGACGATCTGGCCCATGCCCTTCATCTTGTTGAAGCGCGGGAAGTTCATCAGCATCGCGAAGCTGGCGAACAGCTGCACGCCTTCGGTGAAGCCGCCGAACATGGCGAGCGTGCGGGCGATGTCCTGATCGTTGTCGACGCCGAAGTTCTGCATGTAATCATGCTTTTCCTTCATCTCGGCATATTCGAGGAAGGCGCCATATTCGCTCTCGGGCATGCCGATCGTGTCGAGCAGATGGCTGTAGGCGGCGATGTGCACCGTCTCCATGTTGCTGAACGCGGTCAGCATCATCTTGATCTCGGTCGGCTTGAACACGCGGCCGTATTTCTCGTGGTAGCAATCCTGCACCTCGACGTCCGCCTGCGTGAAGAAGCGGAAGATCTGGGTGAGCAGGTTGCGCTCGTGATCGGTCAGCTTCTGCGCCCAGTCGCGGCAATCCTCGCCCAAGGGCACCTCTTCGGGGAGCCAGTGGAGCTGCTGCTGACGCTTCCAGAATTCGAACGCCCAGGGATATTCGAACGGCTTGTACTGCTTGGAGGCTGCGAGAAGGGACATTGGGGGTACTCCGACGGGATTTCAGGAAAGGGGGGAGGCGGGGACGCTCCACTGCCACATGGCATGGGCGGAAAAGGCGAGGACGATGGCGAGGCTGACCGCCATGATGCCCGCCATGCGATAGACGTAGACGCGCGCGGGCGGCTGGGCATGGCGCAATTGCAGCAGCATCCACGCGCCGGCAAGGCCGAACACCGCGGCGACCGCGAACATGATGAGGCTTTGCAACGGCATCAGCGGCGCATCCCGGTGGCGGCGGATGCATCCAATTGCCGGGCGGCTCGTTGCACATCCGAACCCATCACAGGAGACGAACGATGCACGATCACAGCAACATCAAGGAGCATATGACGGTCATCGGCGCGGACGGCGTGCATGTCGGCACGGTCGACCATGTCGACGGCGAGCGCATCAAGCTGACCAAGAACGATTCGCCGAGCACGCAGGACGGGACGGGCGGCAAGCACCATTACCTCCCCGCCGGCCTGGTCGCCGAGATCGAGGGCGACACGGTGCGCCTCTCGGCCACGGCGGCGAATGCCGTGGACATGTTCGAAGAGGCCGAGTGAGACGCGGGCGGCCCGGGGCTGCTCCGGCAATCCCGGGACCCGCCGCGGCGTGCAGCGGAGCCAGCAGGGCTGGCTTCGTCTGACGGCACGGCGCGGACGCCGGTTGATGAGGGCGGTGCCGGTCATGCGGTGCCGCCCTTTTCGTGTGTGGTGCTGGCCTCATCCTTCCCACACGGCTGCGCCGTGCGGGCCCCTTCCTTCTCCCGCAGGGAGAAGGAGATGTGCGCGATTACGCCTTGCGGGTTGGTCATCACGTCGAGGTTGGTAAAGCGGAGCACGTGGTAGCCTTGGCGGGTGATATAGAGGGTGCGGGTGGCGTCTTGGTCGGTGGTGGCGGCGTGGGTGTTGCCGTCGACTTCGATGACGAGCCCGGCCGCGATGCAGAGGATGTCGGCGTAATAGGGACCCAGCGGGGCCTGATGACGCCACTTCAGATGCGGGAACGATTCCCGCAATGCCCGGAGCAGGCGGCGCTCGGGTTCGGGGGCGGCTTTGCGCAACTGTCGGGCGCGCGGGACCGTGCCGACCGGCTGGTTCGCATAGAGGCGCATCTGTCCTCACCCTTCCGCCGCTGCGCGGCTCCCTCCCTCTCCCGGAGGGAGAGGGAATTGTCTGCCTTCACCCCTCTCCCTCCGGGAGAGGGAGGGGCCCGCCCGGCATCGCCGGGTGGGAGGGTGAGGACAGCCGGTTACGCTCCGCTCACTGACACGCCAGACACTCGTCGTAATCCGTCGTCTCGCCGATCTCGAACGTCGGTGCGGCGATCGTGTTGTCGGCCTCGACCCCGCCGCTGCCGGCGAAACCGGCGCGCTGCACCGACTTGGACCGCAGGTAATAGAGCGACTTGATCCCCAGCTCCCACGCGCGGAAGTGGAGCATCAGCAGGTCCCACTTCTCGACGTCGGCCGGGATGAACAGGTTCAGCGACTGCGCCTGGTCGATGTACGGCGTGCGGTCGCCGGCGAGTTCGAGCAGCCAGCGCTGGTCGATCTCGAAGCTGGTCTTGTAGCAATCCTTCTCCTCGACAGAGAGGAAGTCGAGATGCTGCACCGAACCGCCATGTTCGAGGATCGAGCTCCACACCGCCTCGCTGTTCTTCGATTTCTCGTTGAGCAGCTTTTCGAGATAGGGGTTCTTGACCGAGAAGCTGCCCGACAGCGTCTTGTGCGTGTAGATGTTGGCCGGGATCGGCTCGATGCAGGCGCTGGTGCCGCCGCAGATGATGCTGATCGACGCGGTCGGCGCGATCGCCATCTTGCAGCTGAACCGCTCCATCACGCCGACGTCGGCGGCATCGGGGCAGGGGCCGCGCTCGACCGCGAGCTGCATCGACGCCTCGTTCACCTGCGCGTTGATGTGCTTGAAGATGCGCAGGTTCCACGACTTGGCCATCGCGCCCTCGAACGGCAGGCCACGCGCCTGGAGGAAGGAGTGGAAGCCCATCACGCCGAGCCCGACCGAGCGTTCACGCGCGGCGGAATAGGCGGCACGCTCCATGCCGGGTTCGTGGCGGTCGATATAATCCTGCAGGACGTTGTCGAGGAAACGCATCACGTCCTCGATGAAGACCTTGTCGTCCTTCCACTGGTCCCACGTCTCGAGGTTGAGCGAGGACAGGCAGCAGACCGCGGTCCGGTCGTTGCCGAGATGGTCCTTGCCGGTCGGCAGCGTGATCTCGGAGCAGAGGTTCGAGGTCGAGACCTTGAGGCCCAGGTCGCGGTGATGCTTGGGCATCGTCCGGTTCACATGGTCGGCGAAGACGATGTACGGCTCGCCGGTCTGCAGCCGCGTCTCGACCAGCTTCTGGAACAGCGAACGCGCATCGACCGTCTGGCGGACGGTCTGGTCCTTGGGGCTGAGCAGGTTCCACTCGGCGCCGTCGCGCACCGCCTCCATGAAGGCGTCGGTCAGCAGCACGCCATGGTGCAGGTTGAGCGCCTTGCGGTTGAAGTCGCCCGACGGCTTGCGGATCTCGAGGAACTCCTCGATCTCCGGATGGCTGATGTCGAGATAGCAGGCGGCCGAACCGCGGCGCAGCGAGCCCTGCGAGATCGCGAGGGTGAGCGAATCCATGACGCGGACGAAGGGGATGATGCCGCTGGTCTTGCCGTTGAGGCCGACCGGCTCGCCGATGCCGCGCACGTTGCCCCAATAGGTGCCGATGCCGCCGCCGCGCGAGGCGAGCCAGACGTTCTCGTTCCAGGTGTCGACGATGCCGTTGAGGCTGTCGGGCACCGAATTGAGGTAGCAGCTGATCGGCAGGCCGCGCCCGGTGCCGCCGTTCGACAGCACCGGCGTCGCGGGCATGAACCACAGGCGCGAGATATAGTCGTACAGGCGCTGCGCATGCGCGGCGTCGTCGGCATAGGCGGAGGCGACGCGGACGAACAGGTCCTGATAGCTTTCGCCCGGCAGCAGGTAGCGGTCGTTCAGCGTTTCCTTGCCGAAATCGGTGAGCAGGGCGTCGCGGCTGTGGTCGACCTCGACCGGATAGGGACGCGCGTGCACGGCCTTGCTGCCGGTGCCGACGTCCTGCGTCACGGCGCTGGTGGTGGCTTCGATCGTGTCGGTCATTGCTTCACCCTGCGTGTCCCTGAAATCCATCGAACCGATCCTTGCGTTCTCTAAGTGTTCGAATCGGCGGCGCATTTCCATGCTACCACCATGGCGGCCCCATGGAGAGAACAAAATGAGCACATCGCGGCGTCGCGGCGTGCGTCGGGCCGACATCCCATATGGGTGTCGGGCCTGCTCTCTACCAGCAATTGGGTCCGCCCCCGAACTCAACCCCCACAAATTGTGGCAAAGCGGCGCGGCAGGCAAGGGGGTAATGATCCGGAGGCGATGCCGTTCCCCCTTGATCCGGTCCGGCGCGATCCGCCGCCGCGAACGACGCGTGGACTTCCGCGGGTTTCGCAAAGCGCAAGGGAACAGAGCGGCAACGAAAATTTTTTGGATGACGCTGCCGGTGCCATGGGTGGGTGCGGAACGGACGTTTCCGGCGCGCCGCGACGGCGATCGGGCGAGGTCCGGCCGCCGCCGGCGTCACACCATCCGGCGCTGGCTGCGTCCGGGTTGCAACTGGTTGAGGCGGTTGAGATTGAACGCCTCGACGAACTCCAGGCCGGCCTTGCCGTCCTTCGCCCAGGCGACGCGGGCGGCGAACATCTGGTCCTCGATCAGCTCGATCAGCACGTCGAGGCCGATCGCCCCGTCGTCGATGTCGACGCCGTCGATCATCGCGCCGCTGGTCGAGATGTTGCGGATGCGCACGTCGCCCTGGTTGCGGCCGATCGCCAGCCGCGCCGACCGCAGCATCGTCGTCCGCGGCGCGCGGCTGATCTTGTGGCCGACGGGGTCGACCTGCACCACGCCGCCCAGCTGCTCGATCACCGCGTCCGCCGGCACGCTGCGGCCGTAGACATAGCCCTGGATGTGGCTGCACCCCAAGGCGCGGACCAGCTCGATCTCGTCCTGCACCTCGACCCCCTCGGCGGTGGTCTCCATGCCGAGCGTATCGGCCAGCGTCACGATCGCGCGGATGATCGCGGCGTTGCGACTGCCCGGCTGCGCGGCACCGCGCACGAAGCTCTGGTCGATCTTGATCTTGTCGAACGGCGCGGTGCGCAGATAGCCGAGGCTCGAATAGCCGGTGCCGAAATCGTCGAGCGCCAGCCGCACGCCGATGCCCTTCAGCGCCTTGAACATCGCATCGGTCGATCCCGATTCGTCGAGGAACACGCCCTCGGTGATCTCCAGCTCGAGCCGGTCGGCGGCGAGGCCGGCATGCGCCAGCGCCGATGTGACGAGGCCGGGAAAGGCCGGGTTGGCGAACTGGATCGGCGAGACGTTGACCGCGATGCGGACGTCGCGCGGCCAGCGCGCCGCCTGGACGCAGGCGGTGCGCAACACCCATTCGCCCAGCGCCTCGATCAGCCCGCATTCCTCGGCGACCGGGATGAAGTCGGCGGGCGAGATCGGCCCGCGCGTCGGGTGGGTCCAGCGCAGCAGCGCCTCATAGCCGATGATCTGCGTCGTCCGCGTCGACACGACCGGCTGGTAGCCGAGTGCGAATCCGCCCTCGTTCAGCGCGATGCGCATGTCGTCCTCGAGCGCCTTGCGGCTGCGCGCGCCGGCCAGCATGTCCTCGGAATAGAAACGATGCACGCCGCGCCCGTCGGCCTTGGCGGCGTAGAGCGCGAGATCGGCGTTGCGGATCAGCTCCTCGGCATCCTCGCCATGCTGCGGCGCGATCGCGATGCCGATCGAACAGCCGATCGTCACCGAGGCGCCGGCGATGAAATAGGGCTGCGACAGCGCGCCGATCAGGTCGCGCGCCAGCGTCGCCAGTGTCTCGCGATTGTCGATGCCGGGCAGCAGCACCTGGAATTCGTCGCCGCCGAGCCGCCCGACGAGGCCGGCATCGCCGACGCCGCGTTGCAGCCGCTGCGCGACCTGCTTGAGCAGCGCGTCGCCGGCCTGATGGCCGAGCGTGTCGTTGACCGCCTTGAACCGGTCGAGGTCCATCAGGAACAGCGAGGCGGGGCGATAGGGGCCGACCTGCTGCTGCAGCGTCTTGTCGAGGCTGGCGCGCATCCGCTGGCGGTTGGCGAGGCCGGTCAGCCCGTCGAACAGCGCGAGGCGGGTGATCTCCGCATCCGACCGGCGCTTCTCGGTCAGATCGCTGCCCGATCCGATGAAGCCCTGGAACCGGTCGAGCTCGTCGACGACGGGCCGGCCGGAGATCGACCACCAGCGCTCCGGCTCTTCGCCGCCGTCGCCGTCGTCGGCGGCGCGGACGGTATAGTCGGAGAAGGAGGTGCGCGAGGACAGGTGGAAGGCGAGCGTGCGTTCGGTGCCGGGCGCGGCACTGTCCATGCGGAACACGTCGGTCAGCAGCCGCCCGACCGGGTTGCGATGCGCCGCCGACAGCTCCGCGGCGACCTTCGCCGACAGATAGGTGAGCCGGCCGTGGCGGTCCGCCTCCCAGAACCATCCGGTGCCATGGCCTTCGAATTCGGCGATCATCTTGGCGGCGAGCCGGCCCTCGCGTGATTCCGCGTTGCGATCGTGCGCGTGGCAGGCATCGATGCGCGCGAGGCGGATCGTCGCCACCGCGAGGCAGGCGAGGAAGGCGCAGGCGACGACCGAGGGCAGGATGCTGACCGACAGGATCGGCAGCATCAGCACCAGGCCGGCACCGAACCCCAGCGTCGCGGCGCGCACCGGGTGCAGCGCGATCGCGGTCATGCCGATCGCGCCGGCGACGGCGACGAAACAGCCGACCTGCACGGGTCCGGCGGGCAGCCGCGTCGACGCCCAGAGCAGGGACGACAGCGCCGCCGCGATTCCCGTCGCCGCGATCGCGAGGCAGCGGACGCGCAGGTGCGGCGTCCACCGGCGCGAGCGGCGCGCGGTCAGGATTGCCCAGGCGGTGAGCGAGGGGACGATCAGCAGCAGGGCGGTCGCGGCGACCTCGACGAGGTTGCGGGTGGTGTCGGCGAGCGTCGCGCCGAGCAGCACGGCGCAGGCGACGACCTGCGCGGTCAGCCCGAACGGCCAGGCGGCCAGCACCGCGTCGAGGCGGGTGGCGTGGAGCCGGGCCTGATGGTCGGGTCCCTCGCCGCTCAGCCCGAGCAGCTGCCATATCGACGCGGTGACATGGCGCGTATCCGGCAGGGAACGGGAAACCAGATACGGCATGATCGCGACGATACGCGACGATGGTTGAGAAACCTTTGCACGGGCTCGCAATTTATCGGGGGGTGGGCGCATCCGGTCGCACGCGCTTGGCGAGGGCGCGGCGGCGTCCTAAAGGCGGCGGCGAAGGAGCCTCGCTTGTGACCACCATGATCCGCGCCGCAGACCTGATCGAGAGCGTCGCCGACGCGTTGCAGTTCATCAGTTACTATCATCCGATGGATTACATCCGCGCGCTCGGCGAGGCCTATGAGGCGGAGCAGAGCCCGGCGGCGAGGGACGCGATCGCGCAGATCCTGACCAACAGCCGGATGTGTGCCGAGGGGCACCGGCCGATCTGCCAGGACACCGGCATCGTCACCGTCTTCGTCCAATGGGGGCAGGATTGCCGGCTGGAGGGCGACCGCTCGCTGCAGGAGGTGATCGACGAGGGCGTGCGCCGCGCCTATCTGCACCCCGAGAACAAGCTGCGTGCGTCGATCCTCGCCGACCCCGCCTTCACCCGCCGCAACACGAAGGACAATACGCCGAGCGTCCTGCACGTCGAGATGGTGCCCGGCGCCAAAGTGTCCGTCGACGTCGCGGCCAAGGGCGGCGGGTCGGAGAACAAGTCGAAGTTCAAGATGATGAACCCCAGCGATTCGATCGTCGACTGGGTGCTCGAGATGATCCCGCAGATGGGCGCCGGCTGGTGCCCGCCCGGCATGCTCGGCATCGGCATCGGCGGCACCGCGGAAAAGGCGATGCTGCTCGCCAAGCAGTCGCTGATGGGCGCGATCGACATGGGCCAGCTCCGTGCCCGCGGCCCCCGGAACGACATCGAGGCGCTCCGCATCGAACTCATGGACAAGGTCAATGCGCTCGGCATCGGCGCGCAGGGGCTGGGCGGGCTGTCGACCGTGCTCGACGTCAAGATCCTCGACTGGCCGACGCATGCCGCGTCGAAGCCGGTCGCGATGATCCCCAATTGCGCCGCGACCCGCCATGCGCATTTCACGCTCGACGGCAGCGGGCCGGTGTATCTGGAGGCGCCGAAGCTGAGCGACTGGCCGCAGGTGAACTGGACGCCGGACAAGGCGGCGATCCGCGTCGACCTCGACACGCTGACGCCGGAGGTGGTGGCGACGTGGAAGCATGGCGACCGGCTGCTGCTCAACGGCAAGATGCTGACCGGGCGCGATGCGGCGCACAAGCGCATCGCCGACATGCTCGCGAAGGGCGAGGAGCTCCCGGTCGATTTCCGCGGCCGGGTCATCTACTATGTCGGCCCGGTCGATCCCGTCGGCGAGGAGGTGGTCGGCCCCGCCGGCCCCACCACCGCCACCCGGATGGACAAGTTCACCCGCATGATGCTCGACCAGGGCCTGCTTGCGATGGTCGGCAAGGCCGAGCGCGGGCCGGCGGCGACCGAGGCGATTGCCGAGGCGAAGAGCGCCTATCTGATGGCGGTGGGCGGCGCCGCCTATCTGGTCGCGCGCGCGATCAAGGGCAGCAAGGTCGTCGGCTTCGAGGATCTGGGCATGGAGGCGATCTACGAATTCGAGGTCGCGGATTTTCCGGTCACCGTCGCGGTCGATAGCGAGGGCAAGAACGTCCACCAGCTGGCGCCGCTGGTCTGGCGCGAGAAGATCGCGCGGGAGGGTCTGCTCCAGCCGGCGTGAGCATTTTAACCGGCTGGAAACCCGGATGTTGTTATCGTAGATCAAGTATCGCCGGTCAGGTGATGCGGGATGGGACGACGCCGCGGGAGAACAGGCGATGCTCGATCGGAAAATGCTGTCCGCGGAACATCGGGAGCTGGCGGAGCTGGCCGCCGCGCTGCTCGACCGCGTCGCCTCGTCCGAACCCGCGCCCGAACGGATCGCGCAGCTGCGCTGGCAGATGACGCGCAAGCTGCTCGCGCATCTCGCCAAGGAGGATACGTTGCTCTACCCGCGGCTGATCGCGGGCAGCGACCGGCGCACCGCGGCGCTGGCGGCGCGCTTCGCCGACGAGATGGGCGATCTCGCGCAGACCTATCGCGACTATGTCGCCAACTGGTCGTCGGACCGCATCGTCGCGGACTGGGGCAATTTCGCGAGCGAGACGCGCCGTGTCATGCAGGCGCTGATGCACCGGATCGGGCGGGAGGAGACGGTGCTCTACGCGCTGATCCCGCCGCCGCCGAAACAGCGCACCGTCGCCTGATCCGCGCGGCGCCCGGGCCGGGCGCGGCGGAACGGCCCGGGTGGCGGGGGGTTGGAGCCTGATCTCCTCTCATCATGTCCGGGACCCAAGCCATGAAGACGCTCCTTGCCGCGCTGCTGCTCGCCATCCCCGCACTGGCGGTCGCGCAGACCGTGCCGGCCCCGACGCCCACGGTCGCGCCGGCGACGACGGCGCGGAGCGGCGGCCTGCTCGGACAGGCCGGCGGTCTGCTCGGCGGCGGGCTGCCGCAGGTGGGTACGATCGGGGCGGGCAATGCCGCCGGGCTGCTCGGCTATTGCGTCAGGAACAAGCTGCTCGGCGCCACCGGCGGGCAGACCGGCGCGGCGGGCGTGCTCGGCCGGCTGACCGGGCAGAAGGACGTGACGACCCTGCCGGGCTATCAGGCGGGCCAGACCGGGCAGGTGCAGGCGGCGAACGGCCAGACGCTGTCAATCGATCCCCTCCGCGGCCAGATCAAGACGCAGTTGTGCAATCTCATCCTAAACCGCGCCCGCTCCTTCCTTTAAGGAGTGACGGTCGGGTTCTCATCAGCGGGGGCGTTTCGGGAAGAGTAGGGCGGGGTTCGCGCGGAGGCGCGGAGGGCGCAGAGGTGTTGCGACCGCGGTAGTTGTAGCCTTGCACATCGCTGCATAGCCACGACAGGGCCGTGCTGCCGGATGCGGCGTTCTTCCACGCTTACAGGGGCGCGTCATCAAACGCTGTCGCGCGATGGCGTATCCGCAGAAATGAGAAGAGGGTGCCGGGCGCCTCCCGGCGACCCGACACCCCCCAAACATGGTCAGCGGCCGGAGAGCTCCAGCCCGGGAGACCATGAGGCCTCTTCGAACCCTCGTCATGCCGTTGATTGGGGGAGGATACCCCCCGGCATGAGTATAACGGGTACTTAGAAGCCGATCCCCCGAACGAACTGAACCGACCCCACTGCTGAACCATGAGACATCGGATCACCTCCTTTCGCTTGTTGATAGCCATGTGACCGGTAGTCCGATCACGCGATCAATGTGCGCATGGCTTCGGATACATGCAAGACTTGTATTGCGCCGCGTTTTGCACGACCTTCGGCACTTCGCCCGCAGGCTCAGCCGCGGCAATCCTCCGTCACCCGCTCGATCTCCGCCCAGGCCGGCACGACCAACGTCGGGGCCCCGGGCTGCTCGACCACGAACCGCCCGCGGCTGAAGCCCATCGCGTCGAGCAGGCCATCGTTCGCCGCCAGCGCGGCGGCGACCTGCGCAGGCACGCCGCCGGTCGGCTGCACCGGCACCGCACGCGTCAGGCTGGTGGTGCGGATCGTCAGCGACGCCGGCGCGGCGCCCGCGACCGAGAGCATCACCTGATGGCGATCGACATCGCAGCGCAGCGTCAGGCGCGGGTCGGCACCGGCGACCCCGAATGCGGCGATGCTGCCGCGGCCATCGCGCCGATAGACCCAGGTGCCGGGTGTCAGCGGCCAGTCGCGCCAGTCGCTCGACGTCGCGACCGGCGGCGGCGCGGGGCGGACGACGGGGTCCGGCGCGGGCGCGGGCGGCGGCGCGACCGGCTGGGGCACGCAGGCGGTCAGCAGCGCGCCCGAAGCGGCGATGGTCATGGCGAGGCGGGGAAAGGCACGCATGCCGCGGCTTATGCGGGAAGGGCGGGCCGGCCTCAACCCGTCGCGGCGTGGAACCGGCGCGGGGGCCGGGCGGTTCACCGGCGTAACAATCAGGAGTATCCGATGTCGACCGATACGCAGGCCACCACCACCGCCACCCAGCTGCTAGTCCAGGCCAACATCCCCCATTCGCTCAAGGTGGAAAGCCGCGACGGAGACCAGGTCGGCTCGGTCTATGCGCTGATGGTCCACAAGGGCTCGGGTCGCTCGACCCATGCGGTGCTCAGCCTCGGCGGCTTTCTCGGCATGGGCAAGAGCTTTTACCCGCTCCCTTTCGAACTGCTGCAGTTCGATCCGGTCCGCGACCTCTATGTGGTGACGATCGACCGTCGCATGCTGGAAGGCGGCCCGAGCTGGGCGAACAACGCGCCGGTGTTCGACCAGGCCTATGCCGATCGTGTCGCGAGCTATTACGGGGTGAACGCAGCGAACCTGACGACGGGTTAAGCGATCACGCGGCAAATTTGGCTGCGTAGATCGCGGGGCGGTAGCGGGGTTCCGGTATGTCCTTGCCGGACGCCGTTGCCGCATCGAGCCAGCCGGCGATGGCGTCCTGAACGTTGGCCAGCGCCTCGTCCGGGTTTGCGCCATGGGTCGCGCAATAATGCAGGTCAGGCACGTCCGCGATCCAGCAATCGTCGTCCTGCGACCAGAACAGATTGATATGATAGCGCGGCGTATCCATCATTCGACATCTAGGCCATATTCGTCGACGATTTCAAGGAAGCGGCGCACGAGGTAGGGCTTCACGCCCTTGCCGTCCGGTAACGCCGTCAGGATGTAAGGCACCGTGGGGTGGCTGTAATGCCGATGGCTGCCCCTTATCCTGACCAGCTCAAATCCGGCGGCGGCAAGCAGACGTTCGAATTCCGCAAAGGTGATCGATGCCCGCGGGTTGGCTGTGATCGTCGCATAGAGCTTTGCGATGCGGGTCATCGGTGACGATGTATAGTCGGACGGTTTGATTGGCTACGGATCACGGCGTCATCCTTTCACCGCGATCCGTATCCGTCCCGCAAGACAATCTGTTACGGCTGATGGCGTCAGGCGACGCCCGACGCCATCTTCACCGCCCCCCGCGCTTGCCGCCCATCCGCATCGCCTGCGCCTTGCCGTAGCGCGTCTTGCGCGTGCCCGGCTTGCCTTCGTTGCTGCGGCCCATGATCGGCGCCTTCTGTTCGTCGACCGGCAGGCCGAGTTCCTCGTTCTCCAGCTGGCGGATCTCGTCGCGCAGCCGGCCGGCGGTTTCGAATTCCAGATCCGACGCCGCTTTCCGCATCTGCTTCTCGAGGTCCTCGATATAGGCGCGCAGATTGTGGCCGACCATGTGCGGGCGGTCCTCGTCGATCGGGATCGTGACCTGATCGCCCTGCGACACATGTGCGATGATGTCGCCGATGTTGCGCTTGATCGTCGTCGGCGTGATGCCGTGTTCGCGGTTATACTCTTCCTGCTTCTCGCGGCGGCGCGCGGTTTCGTTCATCGCCCGCTCCATCGATCCGGTGATCCGGTCGGCGTAGAGGATGACGCGGCCGTCGACGTTGCGCGCGGCGCGGCCGATCGTCTGGATCAGCGACGTCTCCGAACGCAGGAAGCCTTCCTTGTCGGCATCGAGGATCGCGACCAGCCCGCATTCGGGAATGTCGAGCCCCTCACGCAACAGGTTGATGCCGATCAGCACGTCGTAGACGCCCAGCCGCAGGTCGCGGATCAGCTCGATCCGTTCCAGCGTCTCGACGTCGGAATGCATGTAGCGGACCTTGATCCCCGCCTCGTGCATATATTCGGTCAGATCCTCGGACATGCGCTTGGTCAGCGTCGTCACCAGCGTGCGATAGCCGAGCGCGGTGGTCTTGTGGCATTCCTGGATCAGGTCCTGCACCTGCTCCTCGACCGGCTTGATCTCGACCGGCGGATCGATCAGCCCGGTCGGGCGGATGACCTGTTCGGCAAAGACGCCCCCGGTCTGCTCCATCTCCCAATTGCCCGGCGTCGCCGAGACGCTGACCGTCTGCGGCCGCATCGCGTCCCATTCGTTGAAGCGCAACGGCCGGTTGTCGATGCAAGAGGGCAAGCGAAAGCCGTATTCGGCGAGCGTGATCTTGCGGCGGTGATCGCCGCGCGCCATCGCGCCGATCTGCGGCACCGTCTGGTGGCTCTCGTCGACGAACAGCACGGCATTCTCGGGCAGATATTCGAAGAGCGTGGGCGGCGGTTCGCCGGGCAGGCGGCCGGTCAGGAAGCGGCTGTAATTCTCGATCCCCGCACAGCTGCCGGTGGCGGCGATCATCTCGAGGTCGAAATTCGTGCGCTGTTCCAGTCGCTGTGCCTCGAGCAATTTGCCCTCCACGACCAGCTCCTTGAGCCGTTCGGCCAGCTCGTGCTTGATCGCGTCGCCCGCCTGTTTGAGCGTCGGGCCGGGCGTGACGTAATGGCTGTTGGCATAGACGCGCACGCTGTTGAGGCTCGCGACCTTCTTCCCCGTCAGGGGATCGAATTCAGTGATGTCCTCGATATCGTCGCCGAAGAAGCTGATCCGCCACGCGCTGTCTTCGTAATGCGACGGGAAGATCTCCAGCGTGTCGCCCTTCACGCGGAAATTGCCGCGCTGGAACGCGGCGTCGTTGCGCTTGTACTGGAGCGCGACCAGCTTGCGGACGATCTCGCGCTGGTCGACCGCGGTCCCCTTCTTGAGGTCGAAGATCATCGCCGAATAGGTTTCGACCGAACCGATGCCGTACAGGCACGATACCGAGGCGACGATGATGCAATCGTCGCGTTCGAGCAGCGAGCGGGTCGCCGAATGGCGCATCCGGTCGATCGATTCGTTGGTCGAGGATTCCTTCTCGATGTACGTGTCCGACCGCGGCACATAGGCCTCGGGCTGGTAGTAATCGTAGTAACTGACGAAATACTCGACCGCATTCTCGGGAAAGAAGCTCTTGAACTCGCCGTAGAGCTGCGCCGCGAGGATCTTGTTGGGCGCGAGGATCAGCGCCGGGCGCTGCAATTCCTCGATCACCTTGGCCATGGTGAAGGTCTTGCCCGAACCGGTGACGCCGAGCAGCACCTGATCCTTCTCGCCCGCGCGCGCGGTCGCGGTCAGTTCCCGGATCGCGGTCGGCTGGTCGCCGCTGGGGCTGTATTCGCTGACCAGCTTGAACGGCCGGCCGCCCTCGACCTTGTCGGGGCGGGCGGGGCGATGGGGGACGAAGCTTTCGCCGGTTTCCGGCTCGGCGAGGCTGGTGCGGATCTGGATGGCCATATCGGGAACGAATATGGGGCCGCCGGGTAGGGAGAGCAATGCACGGCCAAGCTTTGCTTTGGTTGACCGTGGGCCGCAGGGTTCATAATGCGATCCCTTCGCAAACAACCCGAAGCCCCCGATCGATGACCGATGTCCGTACACCCGTAACCCTGCCCGAGACCAAGGCGTTCGCCAACGTCAAGGTGCTGTGGGTACGCCACTGGAACGACCGGCTGTTCAGCTTCGCAGTCGAACGCCCGGCGAGCTTCCGCTTCCGCTCGGGCGAGTTCGTGATGATCGGCCTGCCCGGTGACGGCGAGGGCGCCAAGCCGATCATGCGCGCCTATTCGATCGCCTCCCCGCATTATGCCGAGGAGCTGGAATTCCTCTCGATCAAGGTCGAGGACGGCCCGCTGACCTCGAAGCTCCAGCTGATCGAGCCCGGCGACGAGGTCTATATGGGCAAAAAGCCGACCGGCACGCTCGTCACCGACGCGCTGGTCGGCGGCAAGCGCCTGTTCTTCTTCTCGACCGGCACCGGCCTTGCGCCGTTCCTCAGCCTCGCGCGCGATCCCGACGTCTACAGCATGTTCGATCAGGTGATCCTGGTCCACTCGGTGCGGCAGGTCAGCGATCTCGCCTATCACGACGAACTGCAGGCGCGGCTGGCGGACGATCCCCTCGTCTCGGACGAGGCGGTGACGCAGTTCCACTATATCCCGACGGTGACGCGCGAACCGTTCCGCACCACCGGCCGCATCGGCGACCTGATCGAGAGCGCCGCGCTGTTCGGCGACCCGGTACAGGGCGCCAAGAAGCTCGATCCCGAGACGGACCGGATCATGCTGTGCGGGTCGATGGCGATGATCCGCGAAACCGCGGCGATGCTCGATTCGATCGGCTTCGAGGAAGGCTCGAATGCCAAGGCCGGGACCTATGTGATCGAGCGCGCCTTCGTCGACTGATCTATGGACGGGCAGGGGGCGTGCGATATCGCGCCCCCGCCCGTCATCCTGCGCTCAGCGCAACGCCCTGACCGCGGGCGTGTCCATGCACCGCAGCATCGCTTCGCGCGTCGTCGGCCGGCCCGCCTGCGGCGGCGCATAGACCGGCACCTTGAACGGCACGCCGATCCGCGCAGCATCGAATCCGCTGCCGCCGGTGCAACGCATCGCCAGCGCCAGCATCCTGGGCGGCGTGTCATAGCCTTCGTAGGACAGGCGGAACGTCCCCCAGTGGATCGCCAGCGATCGCGCCGCGCCGAGCCGCTGGTGGATCAGCGCCGCCTCCGCCGGTCCGACATGGCTGCCCGAACTCATCTGGCCGGGCGCGAAGCGGAAAGCGCCGATCGGGATCATCGCGAAGCGGATCGGGCCATAGGTCGCCGCCTCCGCCGGCCACAGGCCGTCGCCGAAGCCGGTGTCGCCGGCGAAGAAGATGTTGCCGCCGCCCGGCAGGGTGACGACGAAGCTCGACCAGAGCGCGCGGTTGCGGTCGGTGAACCAGCGGCTGCCCCAATGGTGGTTGCGGGTGATGAAGATGCGCGCGCGGTCACCGGGGCAGGCGCCGTCGGGGTCGCAGCGCAGGGCGTCGCTGCTGTTCTCCAGCCCCTTGTCGGTCAGCGTCGCATTGCCGCCCCAGTCGAGCGCCATCGCCTTCGCCCCCGTCGCCGCGATGACGCTGTCGTTGCCGAGGCTGGTGACGATATGCGGATGGTCGCGCTGCCACAGCCGCTTCAGCGTCGCCAGGTCGAGATGGTCGTAATGGTTGTGGCTGACGAGCACGAGGTCGATCCGCGGCAGGTCGTCGAAGGCGACGCCGGGCGCGGCGACGCGCTTGGGGCCGAAGCCGAGCGGGCCGGCGCGCTCCGCATAGACGGGGTCGGTCAGGATGTTGAGGCCGTGGGTCTGGACCAGCACGCTTGCATGGCCGATCCAGGTGACGACCATCCGGTCGCCCTCGACGCGGGCGGCGGGCTTCGCCGCGGCAACGGGCACGCGTACCGGCCAGACCGGGCGACCGTCGCGGCCGGTCAACTGGCGCCACAGGAACCCCGCACGCCCGCCGCCGCCCGGCGTGCCGGCCGTGTCGCCGTCATTGTCGGGGTTGAAGAAGCGTTCGCCGTCGTAATGGTCGCTGGCGTGGCCGCGATAATAGATACGGTCGAGGAAGCGCGGCACGATCGTCACCGCCAACCCGACCGCCACGACCAGCAGCAGCAGGATTCCACCGATGATCTTCGATACGCGCGCCACAGACGTCCTTATGGGTTGATGCAGATCAATGTCGAGGAGTGGCGCGGGATCGTCTCCGGGTCAATCCGGCGTCGCTCCCTTGCGCCGGCCCTGTCTGGCGGTAGCATCGCTTGGACAGGACAGGGGGTTCCATGCGCCGGATATTTCTAGGGTTTCTGCTCGCCGCCACCGTCATGCCGGTCGCACCGGCGGCGGCGAGGTCGGTCAAGGTCGAGGAGGTGTCGCTCGAACGGGCGCAGGCGCTGATGACCGCGGGACACGCGACCAGCGTCGATCTGACGCGCGCCTATCTCGACCGGATCGCCGCGATGGACCGCAAGGGGCCGACGCTGCGCAGCGTCATCGCGGTCAACCCGGATGCGCTGGCGCAGGCGAAGGCGCTGGATGCCGAGCGCCGGGCGGGGCGGCTACGCGGTCCGCTGCACGGCGTGCCGGTGCTCATCAAGGACAATATCGAAACCGCCGACCGGATGGCGACGACGGCGGGCAGCCTCGCGCTCCGGGACAATGTCACCGGCCGCGACGCGCCGGTGGTGGCGGCGCTGCGCGCGGCGGGCGCGGTGATCCTCGGCAAGACCAACCTGTCGGAATGGGCGAACATCCGCTCCAGTCACGCGATGAGCGGATGGAGCGCGGTCGGCGGGCTGGTGCGCAATCCCTATGCGCTCGATCGCACCGCCTGCGGATCGTCGTCGGGATCGGGCGCGGCGGTGGCGGCGAGCTTCGCCGCGGCGGCGGTGGGGACGGAGACCGACGGATCGGTGGTCTGCCCCTCGTCGATCAACGGGCTGGTCGGGCTGAAGCCGACGATCGGCCTCGTCAGCGGCGTGCATGTCGTGCCGATCAGCCATTCGCAGGACACGCCGGGGCCGATGGCGCGCAGCGTCCGCGACGTCGCCATCCTGCTGCAGGCGATGACGACCCGCGGCGGCGCGCCCGATTATGCCGCCGGCCTGTCGGTCAGCGCGCTGTCGGGAGTGCGCGTCGCGGTGCTGCGGCCGGACGGGCTGTCAGCCGATCTCACCCAGCGCTACGACGCCGCGCTCGCCGTGCTGCGCAGCGCCGGCGCGGTGCTGGTCGACGTCACCGCGCCGAAGCTCGACGGGATCGGCGACGCCGAATTCATCGTGCTCAAGACCGAGCTGAAGGCGGACCTCGACGCCTATCTCGCCACCACCCCGCCGACGGTGACCGCGCGCACGCTCGACCAGCTGATCGCGTTCAACCGCGCGCATGCGGCCGAAGAGATGCCCTTCTTCCAGCAGGAGATCTTCGAGGAGGCGGCGAAGACGAAGGGGCTGGACGATCCCGCCTACAAGGCAGCGCGGGCGAAATCGCTCCGGCTGGCGAGCGAGGCGATCGACTTCATGCTGCGCAGCGCGCGGGCGCAGGTGCTGGTCGAGCCGACCTATGCCGGCGCATGGCTCAGCGACCCGGTCTATGGCGACCAGTATAACGGCCCCTCCGCCTCCGAACTGCCCGCGGTCGCGGGCTATCCGCATCTGACGGTGCCGATGGGGCTGGTGAAGGGGCTGCCGGTCGGCCTGTCGTTCATCGCGACGCGCGGCGGCGACGCGACCGTGCTCGGCGCGGGCTATGCCTATGAACAGCGGGCGCAGGCGCGCGTCGCGCCGCGCTATCGCCCTCAGGCGGACGTCGGCGAGGGGCTGGAGGGCGCACGACGGTAGCGCCGCGCGAAGCGCGCCTGCCACAGCATCAGCAGCGGCACCGCGCCCAGTTCCATCGCGAAGCCGAACAGATGCCCCGTGGACGGCGCGCCGACCGCGGCCAGCGACACCAGCCGCGCCGCGCCGCCCGCCACCACCAGCGCGCCGAGCAGGCGAAAGCGCGGGCCTTTGGTCTCGATCCGCGGCACGCAGGTCGCGAACGCGACGCCGACCGCGAGGAAAATGCCCGAGATGTAGCGGAAATGGCTGTCGACATCGGTAGGGATCACCGGCGGATGGCCGAGGAAGCCGGGGCCGTGGAGCACGCTCTGCCCGCCGACGCTCAACGGCACGACACAGGCGAGCGCGACTACCGCCTGCAACAGCCGGCGCTCGCCTGCGAGGCTCACGACAGGATCTCCTTGCGGACGTGGATCGCGCGCAGGCTGACCCGCACCTCCCACATGAAGGCGGTGAGGCAGCAGATCAGCAGCGCCACCGCGAGGATGAAGGCGAGCGCGATCCAGGTGCCGATGTGAAAGCTCGCGATATTGGCGATGAACAGCAGCGCGATGACGATGCACGCCATCACCGCGCTCGACACCGACAGGAACAGGGCGGCGTTGATGATCGACATCCGCTCGTCGAGCAGCTTCAGTTCCCAGATGTAACGCTGCCGATCCGCGCCCTCGCTGTCGAGCACGCGATCCTCCAGCACCCGCGCGCGGTCGATCACCCGCGCCAGCCGCCCGGCGAGCACGTTGAGGATCTGCCCGATCGCCGCGAGCATGAACACCGGCGCGAGCGACAGCTGGATCGTCTGGGCGATCGTCGAAACCTGGAAGAACGTCGGCATGGCGCGTATCATAGGTCGATTCGCGCGGCGCGAAAGGGTGCACGGGCCGCCGCTTTCTGCACAGCTTGGTAACGCATCCCGGCTACACCCCGGTGCCGTGACCAGGCCGATGTTCCTCGCCGATTTCCAGCGGCTGCCCCCGGTGGCGCGCGGCAGCGTCGCCGACGGCCTCGCCGCCGCGATCGACACGGTGGCGCAGGGTGCGGCACCCACCCACGCCTTCCTGCGCTACGGCTGGTATGCCGCGGCGCTGGCGGCCTATGGCGGCCATGCCCGCACGTTGCTGGTCGAGGAGGATGGCGAACCGACGCTGGCGCTGCCGCTGGTCGGCGTCGGCCCCGCGATGCTCCGCCTCGCTGCGGTGCCGGGCTGCTACTGGCCGTTCCGCAGCTTCCCGCTTGCGCTGGGCGCCGGCGAGGCGACGATCCGGGCGGCGCTGTCGACGCTCGCGGGCGCGGTCAACGGCCTGCGCATCGGCCCGGTCTATGACGACGATGCCGCGGCGATGCCGCTGATCGCGGCGGCGCGGGCGAGCGGCTGGGCGGTGCTCGACCGGTTCGTCGCCGACAGCTGGCTGCTCGACATGACGGCATTGCAGGCGGAGGGCAGCTGGCCGCGCGGATCGACGCTGCGCAAGAACCGCTTCCACGAAAAGCATCTCGCCGCGCACGGCACGCCGGACTGGCGCTTCCTCACCGGTGCCGACTGGCCCGCCGCCTTCGACGCGCTCGCCGCGATCGAACAGGCAAGCTGGATCGCCGCGCGCACCGACGGGTCGGACGCGAAATTCACCACCACCGGCCATGGCGCCTTCTGGCGCGCCGCGGCGGCCGATCCGGTGATCGCCGGCATGCTCCGCGCCGCATTGCTGACGATCGACGGCAGGCCCGCGGCCTTCTCCTTCGACCTCGACGCCGGCGACCTCAAATATGCGATCGCCAACAGCTACGACCCGGCCTACGCCAAGCATTCGCCCGGCAAATTGCTCTATTACCGCAATCTGGTCGAGGCGCTCAGCCGCGGCATCGCGCGCGTCGATTGGGGCGCGGGCGACAGCGGCTACAAACAGGTGATCGGCGCCGAACGCGGCCCCGCGATTCGTGACTGGCTGCTGCTCCGACCGGGCCTGCCCGCGCTCGCCGGGCGCCTCGCCCGCGGCGCATGGCGGCGATCGGGTCACTAGACGGCACCCCTTTGCCGCGCCTAGGCGTTGACGCGTCATGCTGGTGTTCCTCGATTTCGAAGCCTCGTCGCTCGCCAAGAGAAGCTATCCGATCGAGGTCGCCTGGGTGTTCGAGGACGGGCGCGAGGAAAGCCACCTGATCCGCCCGCCGCTGCAATGGGACGACTGGGACGACGCGGCCGAGGCCATCCACCATATCCCGCGCGCAAAGCTGGAGGCCGAGGGCACGCCGCACGACGTCGTCGCGCGCCGAATGGTCGAGGTGCTGAGCGGCCACGACCTGTTCGCCAGCGCGCCGTCATGGGACGGCAAATGGCTGAGCGCGCTCCTGCGCGCCGCCAAGCTGCCGCGCCACGCGCTCCGGCTGCGCGACACCGAAGAGGCGCAGCGCGAGACGGCGACGGCGATCCTGCGCGATGCGGTGCCGGCAGCGGCGCTCGGCGTCGCGGTCGCCGACGTGGTCGCGCTCGCCGAATTCCGCGACCGCGACATACCCGCGCATCGCGCGCTCGCGGATGCGCGCGACGAATGGGAGCGCTGGTGCGCCGTCCGCCGCGCGGCCCAAGACCGCGCCGCCGGACGATAGCCGCGCGATGGCCGAGATCATCAACCTCCGCCGCGCCCGCAAGGCCCGCGACCGTGCCACCGCCGCGCAGGCGGCCGAAGCGAACCGCGCGAAATTCGGCCGCACGAAAGCGGAACGCGACGCCGACGCGGCCGACCGCGCAAGAGCGGACCGCACCCTCGACGGCGCGAAACGCGAAGACTAGGTCAGACCGACATCCGCGGGACCCCGAAAGTTCGTCATTCCCGCGAAGGCGGGAATCCATAGACGCTACCGCTTCGATTCCGTCCGCGAGGTCGGCGCGTATGGACTCCCGCCGTAGCGGAAGTGACGGCATGGATTGTCACGACCGACTATAGCCATCCCGCTCGTGGTCGATCGGCCCTCGCCATCCTCACCCGGCGCGTCCGACGGGAGAGGTAAGAGACGCCAAAGGCGGCGAAGGGTAAGGCCAGGCCATCAGCCCGACCGGCTATCCCCGCCGCCGCACCCGCCACGCCATCCCCGCGACCAACAGCGCCAGCCCGAACCACGTCAGCGCATAGACCATATGGCTGTTGCGGAACCGCACCACGGTCAGCCCGCCGCGCGGCCAACCGGTGCGCGGTGCGCCGGCGTCGATGAAATAGGGGGCGATCGTCCCGGCCCGCCCCGCCGCGGCGATCGCTGCGACGTCGCGCGAATACCAGCGGCCGGCGGCGGGATCGTTGCGGCGGAGGAAGCCGCCGCCCGGCTCGCTCAGCCGCAACAGCCCGCGCACTGTCTGTAAGTCGGGAGAGGGGGCGACGCGTCCGCGCTCGCCGGCGGGCACGAAGCCGCGGTTGACCAGCAGCGCGAAGCCGCGGGTCGTGTCGAACGGGGTCAGCACCCAGAAGCCGCCGCCGATCTCGGTCACCGCCTGGACATAGGTGTCGGCGTCGCGCCGGTAGCGGCCGGTGGCGACGACGGGCGTATAGACGTCGCCCGCACCGACCGCGGCCCAGCGGGCCGGTCCCGGCGCGGGGACCGGCGTCCGCGCCAGCTGCCGCTCGGTCTGCGCGATCAGCGCGAGCTTCCATGCCCGGCGCTCGAGCTGCCAGATGCCCAGCCCGACGAGCAGGGCGATCGCGGCCAGCAGCAGGCCGGTGACGATCGCCCGCCGCATGCTCACATGCCGGCCATGTCTCCGGAGGTCATGCCGGGCATCATGTTGGCGTTCATATGGAACATCACCCACAGCGATCCCGCCAGACAGATGGTGACGACGATGATCGTGAAGATCAGCGCCATCAGCGTCCAGCCGTTCTCCGACTTGGAGTTCATGTGGAGGAAATAGATCATGTGGACGACGATCTGCACCAGCGCGAACACCATGACGATGCCGGCGGTGATCCGCGTGTCGGCGATGATGCCGCTCATCACCAGACCGAACGGGATGGCGGTCAGGATGACCGACAGCACGAAGCCGATGATATAGTCCTTGCGGGTGCCGTGCGGGGCTCCGGACGCATGATCGTCATGGCCGTGGCCATGGGTGTCGGCGCTCATCGCAGCACTCCCAGCAGGTAGACGAAGGTGAAGACGCCGATCCAGATCACGTCGAGGAAGTGCCAGAACAGCGACAGGCATTGCAGGCGGCGCTGGTTGGCGTCGATCAGGCCCTTGCGACCGACCTGCACCATCAGCGTCACCAGCCAGATGATGCCGAAGGTGACGTGCAGCCCGTGCGTGCCGACGAGCGTGAAGAACGCCGACAGGAAGGCGCTGCGCTGCGGCCCGGCACCCTCGTGGATCAGCTCGGAGAATTCGTAGAGCTCGATCCCGAGGAAGGCGAGGCCGAACAGGCCGGTGATCGCCAGCCAGCCCTGCACCGCCTTTACCTTGCCGTCGTTCATCGACAGCATGGCGAAGCCATAGGTGATCGACGACAGCAGCAGCATCGACGTGTTGAGCGCGACCAGCGGCAGCTTGAAGATCTCGTGCGGCTGCGGACCGCCGGCATAGCTGCCGCCGAACACGCCGTACGAGGCGAACAGCATCGCGAAGATCAGGCAGTCGCTCATCAGGTACAGCCAGAAGCCCAGCATGGTGCTGCCGCCGGCGTCGTGATGATGCTCGTCCGTCTCGTAGAAGATCGGCGCCTCGGCGCCGGGCGGGATGGTTGCTTCGCTCATGGTCCTCAGGCCCCCGCCACCGCGGCGCGCGCGTCGAGCAGCCGGGTACGTTCGTCCTCGGCTTCCGTCACGTCGGCGGCGGGAATGTAATAATCGCGGTCGTAGTTGAAGGTATGGCCGATCGCGACCGCCAGCAGGGCGACGAACGCCAGCCCGGCAAGCCACCACATGTACCAGATCATCGCGACGGCGAAGACCGCGGACAGGCCCGCCAGGATCACGCCGGTGCCGGTGTTGCGCGGCATGTGGATGTCGCGGAAGCCCTTGAGCGGCCGCTCGGCGTGGTTCGACTTCATGTCGTACCAGGCGTCGAGGTCGCGGACGACCGGCGTGAACGCGAAGTTATAGGCCGGCGGCGGCGACGAGGTCGCCCATTCGAGGCTGCGGCCGTTCCACGGATCGCCGGTCGTGTCGCGCAGGGCCTCGCGGTTGCGGACGCTGACGAAGATCTGGATCAGGAAGGCGGCGATGCCGACCGCGATCATCGCGGCGCCGATCGCGGCGATGACGAACCAGATCTGCAGCGACGGATCCTCGAAATGGCGCAGGCGGCGCGTCACGCCCATCAGGCCGAGCACGTAGAGCGGCATGAAGGCGACGTAGAAGCCGATCGTCCAGAACCAGAAGCTGATCGTGCCCCAGAACTTGTCGAGCGTGAAGCCGAACGCCTTGGGGAACCAGTAGTTGATCCCCGCGAACATCCCGAACAGCACGCCGCCGATGATGACGTTGTGGAAATGCGCCACCAGGAACAGCGAGTTGTGCAGCACGAAGTCGGCGGGCGGCACCGCGAGCAGCACGCCGGTCATGCCGCCGATGACGAAGGTGATCATGAACGCGATCGTCCACATCATCGGCAGTTCGAAGCGGATGCGCCCCTTGTACATGGTGAACAGCCAGTTGAAGATCTTCGCCCCCGTCGGGATCGAGATGATCATCGTGGTGATGCCGAAGAACGAATTGACGCTTGCCCCCGACCCCATGGTGAAGAAGTGGTGCAGCCAGACGAGGTAGGCGAGGATGGTGATGACCAGCAGCGCGTAGACCATCGACGTATAGCCGAACAGGCGCTTGCCCGAGAAGGTCGAGGTGATCTCGCTGAACACGCCGAACGCCGGCAGGATCAGGATATAGACCTCCGGGTGGCCCCAGATCCAGATCATGTTGACGTACATCATGGGGTTGCCGCCCATGGTGTTGGTGAAGAAGTGCGTGCCCAGATAGCGGTCGAGGCTCAGCATCGCGAGCACCGCGGTCAGCACCGGGAAGGCGGCGACGATCAGCACGTTGGTGGCGAGCGCCGACCAGGTGAAGATCGGCATCTTCATCAGGCTCATACCCGGCGCGCGCATCTTGACGATCGTCGCGAGCAGGTTGACGCCAGATAGCAACGTGCCGACGCCCGCCACCTGCAACGCCCATATGTAATAGTCGACACCGACGTCGGGCGAGTAATCGAGCCCCGACAAAGGCGCCATCGCCAGCCAGCCGGTGCGCGCGAACTCGCCGACGAACAGGCTGACCATGACGATCGCGGCACCCGCCGCGGTCATCCAGAAGCTGAAATTATTGAGGAACGGAAAGCTGACGTCGCGCGCGCCGATCTGGAGCGGGACGACATAGTTCATCAGTCCGGTGACGAACGGCATCGCCACGAAGAAGATCATGATGACGCCGTGCGCGGTGAACACCTGGTCGTAATGGTGCGCGGGCAGGAAGCCGTCGTTGGCGCCGAACGCCATCGCCTGCTGGGCGCGCATCATCAGCGCGTCGGCAAAGCCGCGCAGCAGCATGACGATGCCGAGCACCATGTACATGATGCCGATCTTCTTGTGGTCCACGCTGGTGAACCACTCCTTCCACAGATAGCCCCACACCTTGAAATAGGTGAGGGCGCCGACCACCGCGGCCCCGCCGATCGCGACCATGGCAAAGGTCGCGATCAGGATCGGCTCGTGGATCGGGAAGCTTTCGAGCGTCAGCCGCCCGAAAATGGTCTTGAGCAATGCGTCGGACATCGTGCGGGTCCTAGGATCGAGCGGCCGCGGCACCGGCAAACGGCGCGCGCAGGGGGTCGATGGAAGTCATGGAGCGATTGTCTTCGCTGCCGGGCTTGCTGCTGCCGGGGGCGGCGTCGCGGGGCGCGTTGCGGTGCGGGCTGCTGCCCTTCTCCTCCGGCTCCTTGAGCAGCGCGCCCTTGGCCTCGCTGCCGCGCATATGGCCGCCGTTGTTGACCGGCGCACCATGGCCGCTGTCGCGTTTCGGATCGTGCGCACCGTCCTGCATCATCGTCGCCTGCATGCAGGTCTCGCCCGGCTTGGTGCACATGCCCAGGATCCGGTCGAACAGCTGCGGCGCGAAGGTGGCATAGCGGACCGCCGCGACCTTCTCGCTCGGCTTTTCGAGCTGGAGATAGGCCGGCATGTCGAGCCGCTTCGGCGCGGTCCGCGCTTCGGACGCCCATTTGGCGAAGCCGGCATCGTCCATGCTGTCGACGGTGAAGCGCATGTCCGAGAAGCCGGCGCCGCTGTAATTGGCGCTGAACCCGTCGAACCGGCCCGGCTTGTTGAGCACCGCGTGCAGCCGCGTCTCCATGCCCGGCATCGAATAGATCATGCCGGCCATCGCGGGGACGTAGAAGGTGTTCATCACCGACGACGAGGTGATCCGGAACCGGACCTGCCGGTTCATCGGCAGCACCAGCTCGTTGACCGTCGCGACGCCCTGTTCGGGATAGATGAACAGCCACTTCCAGTCGAGCGACACCACCTGGATCTCCAGCGGCTTGTCGTTCTTGGCCAGCAGCTTGCCCGGCTCTAGCCGCGCCAGCGGGCGATAGGGGTCGAGGCTGTGCGTGCTGATCCAGGTCAGCGCGCCGAGCGCGATGACGATCAGCAGCGGCGCCGACCAGATGATGAGCTCGAGGCCCGTCGAATGGTCCCAGTCGGGGGTATATTCCGCATCCTCGTTGGTGTGGCGGTATTTCCACGCGAACAGGATGGTGAGCGCGATCACCGGCACGATGATGAGCAGCATCAGGCCGGTCGACCACAGGATCAGGCTGGCCTGCTGCTTGGCGACATCGCCGGACGGGTTCATCACCACCCAGTCGCACCCACCCAGCAGGGCAGGCGCGAGGAGTGCGACGGCAGCGGTTCGAAGCCGCATGGGGGGGAACGAGGGAGTTCGCATCGTCATTGCCGCTACGCCTGTGTGCTGCAGCGCAAAATAGGACATTTTGTCCTATCCCGCGCGATCGACCTGTGCGGTAAGGGGACATGTTGGTGCTGCGTCCGTTTCCGGGCGAGGCGCGTTGATGACCGGTGGCCCTCGGGCTGCGAGACGACAGGACTGCGATACATGTCAGTGGCTTCCGCCCATTCCGCACCGCTCGAACGCGATGCCCGTGCCGTCAACACCCGGGGCGACCATGAGGTCCGCCCGGGCGAGATCGCGATCGGCGTCGTCATCGGTCGCACCTCCGAATTCTTCGACTTCTTCTGCTACGCGATCGCGTCGGTCATCGTCTTCCCGGCGCTGGTCTTCCCGTACGTCGATCGCCTGACCGGCACGCTCTGGTCGTTCGCGCTCTTTCCGCTGGCGTTCATCGCCCGCCCGATCGGCACGCAGATCTTCATGTGGGTCGACCGCGAATATGGCCGCGGCACCAAGCTGACGATCGCCCTGTTCCTGCTCGGCACCTCGACCGTGTCGCTCGCCTTCCTGCCCGGCTATGGCGAGGTCGGTGCCGCGTCGGCCTTCCTGCTCGCCGCCTTCCGCATCGGCCAGGGGCTGGCGCTCGGTGGCGCCTGGGACGGCCTCGCCTCGCTCCTCGCGCTCAACGCACCGCCCGAAAAGCGCGGCTGGTATGCGATGGTGCCGCAGCTTGGCGCGCCGCTCGGCCTGATCGTGGCGAGCGCGCTCTTCGCCTTCTTCCTCGCCAACATGGACATGGTCGACTTCCTGTCCTGGGGCTGGCGCTATCCGTTCTTCGTCGCCTTCGCGCTCAACGTCGTCGCGCTGTTCGCGCGGCTGCGCATCGTCGTGACGCCGGAATATACCGAGCTGTTCAAGAGCCGCGAGCTGACCCCGTCGCGCGTCACCGCGACGGTCAAGGCGCAGTGGCGCAACATCATCATCGGCGCCTTCGCCCCGCTGGCGAGCTTCGCGCTCTTCCACATGGTGACGGTGTTCCCGCTGTCGTGGATCGCGCTCTACACCAGCGAGAATATCGCGAGCTTCCTCGGTATCGAGATCATCGGCGCCTTCTTCGGCCTCGGTTCGGTGGTCATCTCCGGCCTGCTCGCCGATCGCATCGGCCGGCGCTCGGTGCTCGGCTATACCGCTGCGGCGATCGCGGTGTTCAGCGGCTTCGCGCCGCAATTGCTCGCCGGCGGCCGCTCGGGCGAACTGGCGTTCATGATCGGTGGCTTCGTGCTGCTCGGCCTCGCCTTCGGCCAGTCCTCGGGCGCGGTGACCAACAACTTCCCCAAGCGGGCGCGCTACACCGGCGCGGCGCTGACCTCGGACCTCGCCTGGCTGTTCGGTGCCGGCTTCGCGCCGCTCGCCGCGCTGGTGCTGGCGAGCCAGTTCGGCCTGATCGCCGCGGGCGGCTACCTGCTGTCGGGCGCCATCGCCACGCTGGTCGCGCTCGGCCTCAACAAGGAACTCGCGCGCCGGCTGGACTGATCGATGCCGGTGCGTCACCCCCTGATATCCCGCGGAAACATTTCTGCGGCATGAGGGGGCGATGACGCACCGACATGCCGATACCGCCGCGGGGGACGAACCGGCCGCGATCCTCGTCGTCGACGACGATCGCGAGATCCGCACCCTGTTGACGCAGAGCCTCGGCGCGCGGGGCTATCGTGTCAGCGCCGCCGCCAACACGCGCGAGATGGATGCGGTGCTGGAGCGTGAGCGGATCGATGCGATCCTGCTCGACGTGATGATGCCGGGCGAGGACGGCATCTCCGCCTGCCGCCGCATCACCCGCGACGGCGGCCCCGCGGTCATCATGCTCAGCGCGTTGGGCGAGGAGCGCGACCGCATCGTCGGGCTGGAGATCGGCGCGAGCCATTACCTCCCCAAACCGTGCAGCGCGCGCGAAGTGCTCGCCACCGTTCGCGCCGCCTTGCGCAGCCGCCAGCAGGCCGAGCCGCAGGATCGTTCGCGCCTCACCTTCGACGGCTGGACGATGGACCTGTTCGCGCACGAATTGTTCGACGCGCAGGGCGTGCTGGTCGGCCTGACCGACGGCGAATTCGCCCTGCTGCGCGTCTTCGCCGAACGGCCACGCCGGGTGCTGTCGCGCGAATGGCTGCTCGAGGCGGCGCGCGGCCCCAATTCCGACGCCTTCGATCGCGCGATCGACGTCCAGATCAGCCGGCTGCGGCGCAAGCTGCGCAGTGGCGGCGACGAGATCATCCGCACCATCCGCAACGAAGGCTATCTGTTCGTGCCGGCGGTCAGCCGCGCATGACCCGGCCGGACCGGCCCGCCCGGGGGCCATGGGGCGGGGTGCGCCGGTCGTTGTTCTGGCGGGTGTTCCTCGTCATGCTGCTCAGCGTCGCGGCGGTGCAGGCGCTCAATGTCGCGCTGGTCGTGTCGATCGCGCCGCCGACGCCGCGCATCTATTCGGTCCCGCAGGTGGTGGCGGCGCTGCGCCATGGCGGCGACGCAAGCGGCGAGCTGCTGCTGTCGCGCGATGCGGAGGACCCGGAGCCGTTCGACGATCGCGGCAACCATCTCGCCGGGGTGATCGCCGGTCAGCTCGGCGTCGCTGCGGAGCGGGTGCGCGTCCATTTCGGTGGCGGCCCACCGCCGATGGTCTTCGGCCCGATCCCCCGTCGCGCGGGGCCGCCGGAGCGGCGCCGCTCTCCCGATGCGCGCAGCCAGATCATGTTCGGCCATTTCACCGTCTCGGTGCAGCAGCCCGACGGCAGCTGGCTGAGCGCGCGGGGCGCGCGCACCGGCTTCGAAAGCTGGCGCGGGCGGGCGTTGCTGTGGCTGCTCGCGGCAATGCTCGCGGTGGCGCCCTTCGCCTGGCTGCTCGCGCGGCGGCTGACCAAGCCGATCGCCGCCTTCGGCGCTGCGGCGGAACGGCTGGGCCGCGATCCGCGCGCCGCGCCGGTGCCGCTCGGCGGCCCGGCGGAGATCGCCGATGCCGCGGCGGCGTTCAACCGGATGCAGGCGCGGCTCAACCGCTATGTCGAGGATCGCACGACGATGATCGCGGCGATCGCGCACGACCTGCGCACGCCGCTGATGCGGCTCGGGCTGCGCCTCGAACAGGCGCCCGAGCCGCTGCGCACCACCAGCGAATCGGACATCCGCGACATGCAGGCGATGATCCAGGCCGCGCTCGCCTTCTTCCGCGACGACAATCGCATCGGCGAGCGTCGGCGGCTCGACCTGCGTTCGCTGGTCGAGAGCGTCACCGACGATCTTGCCGACCGCGGCGAGCCGGTAACGCTGCACGACGGCGACCCCGTGGTGATCGAGGGCGATGCGGCGGGGCTCAAGGCGTTGGTTGCCAATCTGGTCGGTAACGCCCTGAAATATGCCGGCGACGCCGAAGTGACGCTCGCCGAGCTCGATGGCCATGCGGTGATCGCGGTGCGCGACCACGGCCCGGGTATCGACCCCGACGACCTCGACCGCCTGTTCGAACCCTTCTTCCGCGGCGAACGCTCGCGCAATCGCGACACCGGCGGCATCGGCCTCGGCCTCAGCAGCGTCCGCGGCGTCGCCCGCGCGCACGGCGGCGACGCGACCATCGCCAACCACCCCGACGGCGGCGCCATCGCCCGCGTCACGCTGCCGCTGTAACCGAAACCCGTCATCCCCGCGCAGGCGGGGATCCGGACACGCTGGCGTTTCGACTCTTTCCGTACCCTTCGCGTCCCAAGACCCCCCTTGCACAGGGGGGGGACGAAAACAGATCGCGCCAGTCGGTTCGCCCCATCGACGCCGGACCGCGAGAATCACCCAAGCCGGTCGGCGATGATCCAGCGCCGGCTGATCGCGGTGCGCATCAACTGCAGCCCGCAACACAGGCAGCGCGCGCGGCGCACGCCGCCGACGCTGGTCTGCTTGCGCGCGGGCCGGTGCCGGCTCGCGAGACAGGGGGCAGGGCTGGGGGCGGGGCCGGAAGCGGACGGGACGGGCGGCGAGGCGGACATGCGCGGGGCTCCTTCGCCCCATGCATCGCCGTCCCGGATTGCACCGCGATGTCCCGGCGGAAATATCGCCGCAACATGAGGGCGATATCCCACGTTGGTCGGCGGCGTTCTCTCCCAGACACGGCACCGCCGGCATTCGGGTGCTCCCCGGTGCCCGACGGTCGAGCTACGGGACCAGCGATGGTCGCGTAGCTCGGCTCATATCCGGGCCCGGCCGCTCAGACCCCGTCGATCGGCTCGACCCCCAGCACTCTGATCGCATCGTCCCGGCCGTTGAACGGCAGCACGTCGCCCGGCTCCGCGCCGATCAGCGCCCGCGCCAGCGGCGCGCCGAACGCCAGCCGGTCGGCATGCGGATCGGCCTCGTCGTCGCCGACGATCGCGATCGTACGCGGCTTGCCGCCGATCGTCGCATGCACCCGCGTGCCGAATCCGGCGCTGCCGTCCTCCGGCGCCGCCGTCGGGATCGCGGTCGTCCGCCGCGTCTGCCAATAGCGCAGGTCGCGGCGGATCGCTTCGGCATCCTCGGTCGCCGCCTGCGCCAGCGCCGCCTCCAGCGCCGCGATCCGCGTCTCGATCAACGCCTTGCCCGCCCGCGTCACCAGATTGGGACCGGCGGGGATGGGCAGCTCGAACTTCGGCTCCAGATGCTCTTCGTCGCTCTCGCGGCGGAACGCGACACTCATGGCACGGCCTCTCTCATTGTGTCCCATCCGCGGACAGGTCCGGTTTAACCACCTTTGCGGCTGGTCGTAATCGTAAACAGGACGTTAACATGTCCATGATGACCAGACGCCTTGTCCTGACCAACGAAGCCGCCCGCCATCCGTTTCGGCAGACCCTGCCGCCACCGGTGACGCCCGATGTCCGCAAGCGCGACGACGAGGACTGGAAGCTGTTCCTGCTCAGCTTCGCCGCCTTCTTCACCTGCTTCTACACGCTGATCTTCTGATCGCCTCGCCGCCGGGGGTATGAGCGGTTCGCCCAGAGGCGGGGAGATGGGGCTCGTACGGCCCTGTCATCTTCTTGCCCGGGAAGCGAAGGCTGCCGATGCCGGCACCGCGACCCCTCTGCGTCCTCCGCGCCTCCTCGCGAATTTATTCTTCCCGAACGCGCGCGGATCGCCGCGAACCCCCGGTACGTCCTAGTCGCAGGCGGCGTGCAGCTTCTGCGCGATCCAGGCCGATACCAGGCACATCGCCGCGACGAGGAACAGCATGTCGACCGACCGGACGCCCATCAGGTCGATGCCGATCGCGGCGATCGACCCCAGGGTCATCGCGCCCGAATTGACGACGTTGTTCGCGGCGACGGTGCGCGCGGTCTGGTCCTTCTCGACCGTCGTCGTCAGGAACGCATAGAGCGGCACGACGAACATGCCGCCGGTCGTCGCGATCGCGAGCAGGCACAGCATGATCGGGATCGCGCGCGGCTGCGCGACGAACTGGCTCCAGTCGTAGAAGCTGCCCGGCGCCGCCGGCACCCAGCTGCGGCACAGGAACGAGAAGATCACGACGAACACGCCCATCGCGATCACCGAGACGGGCGAATAGCGCGCGCTGATCTTGCCCTTCAGCATTGTGTTGATGACCACGGACCCGATCGCTACCCCGACCGAGAAGACCGCGATCGCCCCGCTCGCGACGCGCTCGTCGGCGGTGAGCACGTTCTTCACCAGCGGCGGGAAGATGATGATGAGCAGCGCCCCGATCGTCCAGAAGAAGCTGATCGCGCAGATCGCGAGGAACAGCCGGGGGATGTGCATCGTCGTGCGGATCAGCCGCCACGATGCGGTGAACGGATTGTAGTTGAGCTTCAGCCGCGGTCCCTCGCGCGGGGCGGGCGGCACCTGCCGCGCGGTCGCCCAGCCGATCAGCGCGACGACGATCACCAGGATCGCGGCGCCCTCGATCGGCACCCAGCCGGCCATGATCGTGCCGAGCAGGATGGCGAGATACGTTCCCGCCTCGACCAGCCCGGTGCCGCCGAGCACGTCGCAGGGCTTCAGATGCTGCGGCAGGATCGCATATTTGATCGGCCCGAAGAACGTCGAATGCACGCCGAGGAACAGCACCGCGCCCAGCATCAGGCCGATGCCCAGCGTCGGATAGCCCGCGCGCGCCACCATCAGCCCGCCCGCGCCGAGCAGCATGATGCCGATCTCCGCGGTCTTGACGATGCGGATGATCCGCGCCTTGTCGTGGCTGTCGGCGAGCTGCCCGGCGAGCGCGGAGAGCAGAAAGAAGGGCAGGATGGCGATGCCGGTCGCCAGCGCGTTGAAGTTCGATTCCATGTGCGGATCGTTGAAGATCGCATAGGTCGCGAACAGCACCATCGACGTCTTGAACAGATTGTCGTTGAACGCGCCGAGGAATTGCGTGGCGAAGAGGGGCAGGAAGCGGCGCTGCTTCAGCAACCCCATGGCATTCAGCATGCGAACGTCGGCCTTCGATCGTGGCGAGATTGCGGCAGGCATAGCCCAGCCGGTCGGGCACGCCAACGGCTTAGGTCATGCAAGCCGCTGCACGGGGGTTACGTCCGCCCGCCGGCCGCGGTAGGAGGGGGGTACGATGCTGACCCTGCCCAACCTTTTGACGCTGTCGCGCATCGTCGCGGTCCCGCTGCTCGTCGCCTTCCTGTGGTGGCCGCGGTGGGAGGCGGGGTTCGGCATCGCTTTCGCGCTCTACTGCCTGATGGGCATCACCGATTATTTCGACGGCTATCTCGCGCGTGCGCAGGGCGCGGTGTCGAAGCTTGGCGTGTTCCTCGATCCGATCGCGGACAAGATCATGGTCGCCGCGGTGATCCTGATGCTGGTCGGCACCCGCCACGACGACATGGCGCTCATCACCGGCGTCCACCTGATCGCCGCGCTCATCATCCTGCTGCGCGAGATCGCGGTGTCGGGCCTGCGCGAATTCCTCGCCGGACTGCAGGTGTCGCTGCCGGTGTCGAAGCTCGCCAAGTGGAAGACGACGCTGCAGCTCGTCGCCTTCGGCGCACTGATCCTCGCCGGCGCGCTGCCCGCGCAGGCGTGGATCAAGGTGACCGGCCTCGGTTGCCTGTGGGCGGCGGCGGCGCTGACCTTGGTGACGGGCTGGGATTACCTGCGCGTCGGCATCCGGCACATGGACTGATCCGATGGCGATCGAGATGCTCTATTTCGCCTGGGTGCGCGAACGCATGGGCTGCGCGCAGGAAATCGTGTCGCCGCCGCCGACCGTGACGACGGTCGCCGCGCTGGTCGACTGGCTCGCGGCCCGCGACGCCACCAGCGCCGATGCGCTCGCCGACCGTGCCCGGCTGCGCGCCGCGGTCGATCAGGATTTCGTCGCCATGGACGCGGGCATCGCCGGCGCGCGCGAGATCGCTTTGTTCCCCCCGGTGACCGGCGGATGATCCGCATCGTCGTCGGCCGCGACCCGATCGACATCGCCGCGGAAATGACGCGGGCGGAGGGTGCCGCCGGCGCCGGCGCGGTCGCGACCTTCACCGGGCTGGTCCGTGCCGACGATTCGGTCGGCGTGCTCGAACTCGAACATTATCCCGGCGCGACCGAAGCGGCGCTGGCCCGCGTCGCCGAAGGCGCGGTCGCGCGCTGGTCGCTCGGCGCGGCGACGATCGTCCACCGCGTCGGCCCGATGATCCCGGGCGAGCGCATCGTCTTCGTTGCCGCCGCCGCCCCGCATCGCGCCGCCGCGCTCGAGGCCTGCGCCTATCTGATTGACCGGCTCAAGACCGACGCCCCCTTCTGGAAGCGCGAAACCCGCGGCACCGACGCCCGCTGGGTCGAGGCGCGGGATACCGACACCGCCGCCGCGGAACGCTGGAAAAAGCTCTGACGCCAGCGTCGCGGACCGTCGATCGGCCCTACGGCAGCACCGGCACCAGCACGCCATTCACGACATGGATGACGCCATTGACCTGCGCGACGTCCGCCGCCTCGACATAGCTGCGGTTGCCGGTGACGCTGGTCAGCGTGATGACGTCGCCGGTCATCGTCGCGGCGATCGGCTGCCCGCCCAGCGTCGTCAGCGTCACGCGCCCGCCGCCGGCGCGGATGCGGTCGGTCAATTGCTCGGTCGTCACCGTCCCCGCGACGACGTGATAGCGCAGCAGCGCGACCAGCGCCGCGCGATTCTCCGGCGCCAGCAGGTCGCTGGCGATCCCCGGCGCGAGGCGGGTGAACGCCGCATCGGTCGGTGCGAACAGCGTATAGGGCCCGTCGCCGCCGAGCAGCTGGTCCAGCTCCGCGATCCGCAATTCGGTCGCCAGCGTGCGCAGCCCCGGGGTCGCCGCGATCGAGGTCGCGATCGTCGCCTCCGATTCGATCCGTGACGGGTCGACCGGCACCGGCGCGCTGGCCACCGGCGGCGGTGCGACGACGGGAGCGGTCGCCGGCGGCACGCAGCCGGCGAGCAGGACGAGCGAGGCATAGACGGCGATCCGCCGCGCCTGGCTGGTAAGGGACCGGGGGCTGGTCAAGGACCGGGGGTTGGGAAAGGACTGGGTCACGTACCCTCTTCTACGCCCGAAGCCGGGCGGGGTTGCATCAGCGCGCCTCGGCCAGCGCCTCGGCGAGCAGCTGGAAATCCTTCTCGCGCGGGGAAGCGCGGCGCCAGACCAGCGCGATCCGCCGCACCGCATTGTCGGCGTCGAGCGGCCGCGCGACGATATTGGTATGGTCGAGAATCCCCGCCTTCAGCGCCATTTCCGGCAGCATCGTCATGCCCAGGCCATTGTCGACCATCTGCACGATCGTGTGCAGCGAGGTGCCGAGCATCGTCGCCTCCGCGCGCAGTTCGGGCCGGTTGCACGCGGACAGCGCATGGTCCTTCAGGCAATGCCCGTCCTCGAGCAGCAGCAGCCGCGTCTCGTCGATCAGCGCCGCGGGAATCGTCGGCGGATCGCTCGGCATGTCCTGCGGCTGATAGGCGACGAACAGCCGGTCGTCGAACAGCGGGTGCGACGCGACGTCGCCGCAGGCGAAGGGCAGCGCGAGCAGCACGCAATCGGTGCGGCCGTTGTGCAGCCCCTCGCATGCCGCGCCCGACGGTTCCTCGCGCAGGAACAGCTTGAGGTCGGGATAGTCACGGCGCAGCCGCGGCAGGATATGCGGCAGCATGAACGGCGCGATCGTCGGGATGACGCTCATCCGCATCTCGCCCGACAGCGGCCGCCCGGCGGCGCGCGCGATATCGCCCAGCTCCTCCGCCTCGCGCAGCACGCGCCGCGCCTTGTCGGCGATCCGGTCGCCCAGCGGCGTGAAGCGGACGACGCGGCGGGTGCGCTCGACAAGGGTGACGCCGATCAGCGTCTCCAGTTCGCGCAAGCCCGCCGACAGGGTCGACTGGGTGACGAAACACGCCTCCGCCGCCCGTCCGAAATGGCCGGCGTCCTTCAACGCGACCAGATATTGCAGCTGTTTGAGCGTGGGAAGATAGGTCGCCGCCATGCCCCGCCGGATAGAGGCGCCGCCGCCGCGACGCCACCCTCATAATCCTCCCCGGTACGGGGAGGAGCGCACCCTTACTCCGCCGCTTCCTCCCAGTCGTGCGTCTCTTCCGCCGGCAGGCGGATGAGGTGGTCGAACGCCGACAGCGCCGCCTTCGACCCTTCGCCCATCGCGATCACGATCTGCTTGAACGGCACCGTCGTCACGTCGCCCGCGGCGAACACGCCCGGCTGCGAGGTATGGCCGCGATGGTCGATCTCGATCTCGCCGCGCGGGCTCAGCGCCACCGCGCCCGCCAGCCATTCGGTGTTCGGCACCAGCCCGATCTGGACGAAGATCCCCTCCAGCGCGACGCGGTGCATCGCGTCGGTGTTGCGGTCGCGATACGACAGCGCCGTCACCTTTTCGCCGTCGCCATGCACCTCGGTGGTCAGCGCCGAGGTGATGATCGCGACGTTGGGCAGGCTGGCGAGCTTGCGCTGCAGCACCGCGTCGGCGCGCAGGTCGCTGTCATATTCGATCAGCGTGACGTGCGCGACGATCCCGGCGAGGTCGATCGCCGCCTCGACGCCCGAATTGCCGCCGCCGATCACCGCGACGCGCTTGCCCTTGTAGAGCGGGCCGTCGCAATGCGGGCAGTACGCCACCCCCTTGTTCCGGTACGCATCCTCGCCCGGCACGTTCATCTGCCGCCAGCGCGCGCCGGTCGACAGGATGACGGTGCGTGCATGCAGCGACGCGCCATTCTCCAGCACGACCTCGTGCAGCCCGCCTTCGCCCGCCGCCGGGATCAGCTTTTCCGCACGCTGCAGGTTCATGATGTCGACATCGTAATCGCGGACGTGGCGCTCCAGCTCGGCGGCGAGCTTCGGCCCCTCGGTATGCGGCACCGAGATGAAATTCTCGATCGCCATCGTGTCGAGCACCTGCCCGCCGAACCGCTCCGCCGCGATGCCGGTGCGGATGCCCTTGCGCGCGGTGTAGATCGCCGCCGCCGCACCGGCCGGGCCGCCACCGACGACAAGCACGTCGAACGGCGCCTTTGCCGCGATCTTTTCGGCGGCGCGCGCGGCCGATCCGGTGTCGAGCTTGGCGACGATCTGTTCCAGCTCCATCCGGCCCTGGCCGAACGGTTCGCCGTTCAGGAACACCGTCGGCACCGCCATCACCATGCGGGTCGCGACCTCGTCCTGGAACAGCGCACCGTCGATCGCGGTGTGCGTCACCCGCGGGTTGAGCACCGCCATCAGGTTGAGCGCCTGCACCACGTCGGGGCAGTTCGCGCAGGACAGCGAGAAGAACGTCTCGAAATGGAAGTCGCCGTCCAGCGCCTCGACCTGCTGGATCAGCTCCTGCGCCGCCTTGGACGGATGGCCGCCGACCTGCAGCAGCGCGAGCACCAGCGAGGTGAATTCATGTCCCATCGGCAGGCCGGCGAAGCGCACGCCGATATCGGTGCCGGCGCGGCGGATCATGAAGCTCGGGCGGCGGCGGTCGTCGGCGGTGACGACCGCGATCTTGTCCGACAGCGCGGCGATCTCGTCGAGCAATTCGCCCATCTGGCGCGACTTGGCGTCGTCGCCCAGGCTCGCGACCAGCTCGATGGGCTGGCGGATGTTGACCAGATAGGCCTTCAACTGCTGCGTCAGATTGGCGTCGAGCATGGCGGAAACTCCTGGGTAATGCGGGTCGTCATAAACAAGCGGCCCGGGGTGGAAGGCTTCCACCCCGGGCCGCGATCACCCTGACCCTCGGGGAAGGGCGGGGATGGGGCTGGACGGGACGCCGGCTACGGATGCAGCCGGACGGTCCGTCCGAAACCTCAGATCTTGCCGACGAGGTCGAGGCTGGGGGCGAGCGTCTCTTCGCCCTCTTCCCACTTCGCCGGGCAGACTTCGCCCGGATGCGCGGCGATGTACTGCGCGGCCTTGATCTTGCGCAGCAGCTCGGCGGCGTTGCGGCCGACGCCTTCCGACGTCACTTCGATCAGCTGGATCACGCCCTCGGGATCGATCACGAACGTGCCCCGATCGGCCAGGCCCTGGCCCTCGCGCAGGATCTCGAAGTTGTTGCTGATGCTGTGGTTCTGGTCGCCCAGCATGAAATAGTTGATCTTGCCGATCGCGGGCGAGCTGTCGTGCCACGCCTTGTGGCTGAAGTGGGTGTCGGTCGACACGCTGTACACCTCGACGCCCATTTTCTGGAGCGTCGGATACACGTCGGCGAGGTCTTCCAGCTCGGTCGGGCAGACGAACGTGAAGTCCGCCGGGTAGAAGAAGAAGACCGCCCACTTGCCCAGCACGTCCGCGTCGCTGACGCTGACGAACTTGCCCTCCTTATAGGCCTGGGTGGTGAACGGCTTCAGCTTGCTGCCGATGAGGGCCATGTTGGTCTCCGGTTGAATGGTGTGGACCGGATATGGGTGCCTCATGCCGCAGTGCAAAATTAATCTATTTGCGTTGCGTGATCGAATGAGGCGATCAGCAGCATTTCCGCGGGTTTAGCTGTTCGCAGGCGCGAAACATTCAGTGCGCGAACGCCGCATAGACCGACCAGGCGCTGGTGAGGGTCAGCAACACGCCGACCAGCGCCATCAGCCCGCGAGTCGGCACCCGCTTCGCCAGCACGCCGCCCAGCGGGGCCGCGACCAGCCCGCCGATCAGGATGCCGAGCGTGTGCAGCGTGAACGCCGACCAGCCGAGCGCGATGAAGAAGGTCACCGACGCGGTCGCGGTCAGGAAGAATTCCGCGGTGTTGACGGTGCCGATCGTGTGCCGCGGCGTCGCCCCCTGGATCAGCAGGTTGCTGGTGACCACCGGCCCCCAGCCGCCGCCGCCCGCCGCATCGAGGAACCCGCCGACGAGGCCCAGCGGCGCGATCACCTTGGGCGTGCGCGGCTCGATCCGGCCCTTCACCGCGCGGAACAGCAGGTAGAGGCCGATACAGGCGAGATAGAGCATGACGAACGGCTTGGCGACCGAGGCGTCGATGTTGCTCAGCAGCGTCGCCCCCAGGATCGCGCCGATCACGCCGGGGATGACCAGCCGGCGAAACAGCTTCCAGTCGACGTTCCGGTGGACGATGTGGCTGACCCCCGACGCCGCGGTGGTGAAGGTCTCGACCGCGTGCACGCTGGCGGAGGCGACCGCCGGCGGCACCCCCATCACGGTGACCAGCAGCGTCGAATTGATGACGCCGAACGCCATGCCGAGTGCCCCGTCGACCACCTGTGCGGCAAAGCCGATCGCGATGAACGGCAGCACCTGGCTCCAGTCGATGGCGGTAAGAAAATCGGGCATCGGCGGCAGGCACTCCGGAGGGATACGAACGGGTAGGACGTGCCGCATCGTGCACGGCGCGCGCAATCCCTACAACAAAGCTGGAGTTTGCTACGCCAAAGCTGCGGCGGGTCGGGCATGGAAATCGGCTGGCGGAAGGATTACATGCGCGGGTCTGTAAGGGGAACGACGGATGTTCGGACGGTTGGCCGCCTATCTCGATTCGATCCGGGCGCGCGACCCGGCACCGCATTCGCGGGCCGAAATCCTGCTTTATCCGGGCGTCTGGGCGCTGGCGCTGCACCGCGTCGCGCATGCGCTCTACCGCCGGCGCTGGTTCTTCCTCGCGCGCCTCGTCAATCACATCGCCCGCGCCTGGACCGCGATCGACATCCACCCCGGCGCGAAGATCGGCCGCAACTTCTTCATCGATCACGGCTTCGTCGTGATCGGCGAGACCGCGGAGATCGGCGACGACGTCACCATCTACCAATGCGTGACGCTGGGCGGGACCAGCCCCGACAATGGCGTCGCGGGCAAGCGCCATCCGACGCTCGCCGACGGCGTCATCATCGGGTCGGGCGCGCAGGTGCTCGGCCCGATCCTCGTCGACCGGCGTGCGCGCGTCGGCGCCAATGCGGTGGTGACGAAGGACGTGCCCGCGGGCGCGGTGATGGTCGGCATCCCGGCGCGCGCGACGATGGTCGAGGGCGGGGCCGCGACCAGCCCGTCGCGCTTCGTCCCGTACGGCACGCCGTGCAGCGACATGTTCGACCCCGCGACGCAGAAGATGGAGATCATGCGCTGCGAGCTCGAATCGATGCGCAAGCGCCTCGACGCGCTGCTCGCCGAACAGCTGCCCGAGCAGGAGCGCGACCGCGCCTGATGGGAATCGTCACGCCGTTTCCGCAGGGCGGACAGCCGTCGCAGGTCGGTTTCGACCGCGCCGAACTCAACCGCATCCTCGACCTGTACGGCCGTATGGTCGCCGCCGGTCACTGGAAGGATTATGCGATGCAGCTCGGCAGGGACGCCGCGATCTTCGCCGCCTTCCGCCGCGCCGCCGAACGCCCCGAATTCCGCATCGAGAAACGCCCCGCGCTACGCGCCCGGCAGGGCATGTGGGCGCTGATCGGCGAACAGGGCATGGTCCTGAAGCGCGGCCACGACCTCGGCCCGATCCTCGCCCCCGTCGAACGCCGCCTGATGAAGCTCGTCGACTAGAACGACATTCGCCTTCGCCGCCAGCTGCCGCGCGAACCAGAAATCGCCTATTCGTCGCCCCGCGCCGCCGCCAGCCGCTCCAGCGCCGGGATCAGCTCGCCATAGCCGTCGATGACCGTATCTGCCCCCAGCTCGGCGACCGGCTGCATCAGGAAGCCGAACGAGCAGGCCACCGTCGGCAACCCCGCCGCCTGTCCGGCGCGGATGTCGAAGATCGAATCGCCGACGAACGCCGCCGTGCCGCCGCCGCACCGCGCCAGCATCTCGTAGATCGGCTTGGGGCTCGGCTTGGCGTTGCCCGGTCCCATCGTGTCGCCACCGATGATACAGGCGAACCGCCCGGTCAGGTCCAGTGCATCCAGCACCTTGCGCGCCAGCGCCTCCAGCTTGTTGGTAACGATTCCGATCCGCGCACCGCGCGCCGCCAGCGCGTCGAGTGTCGCCAGCGCGTCCGGATAGGGCCGGGTCAGCACCGCGATATGCTCCTCGTAATAAGCGAGCAGCCGCCGGTGCAGCACGTCCAGCGTCGCCTCGTCGCAGCCGCCGGTCGCCGCCATGCCCTGCGCCAGCATATGCCGCGCGCCGCCGCCGATCATCGGCTTGACCGCCTCGACGCCCAGCGCCGGCCGCCCCACCGAGGCGAGCGCATGGTTGACCGCCGCGGCCAGGTCGCCGCTGGTGTCCAGCAGCGTGCCGTCGAGGTCGAATCCGACGATGTCGAACGGCGAACGGGGCGATGAATTCTGCGTCATAACCGCGCGCGGTGACGGCTACCTATGGAAATGGCAAGACTTCCATGGCAGGCGATGGGGCCATGAGCGATCCTCTTGCCGTCATCATCCTCGCCGCGGGTAAAGGCACGCGGATGAAGTCCGACCTGCACAAGGTCCTGCATCCCGTCGCCGGGCGGCCGATGCTGCTCCACCTGATCGACAGCCTGAACCGCGCCGGCGCGACCCGCCGCGTCGTCGTCGTCGGCGCGTCGGGCGAACAGGTCGAGGCCGCCGTCGCCGCGACCGGGGTGGAGATCGCGTGGCAGCGCGAACAGCTCGGCACCGCGCATGCGGCGCTGCAGGCGAAGGCGGCACTCGCCGGGTTCGACGGCATCGCCATCGTCTGTTTCGGCGATACGCCGCTGCTCGCCACCGACACCGTCGCGCGGCTCGCGGCGCGGCTCGATGCGGCGGATGCGCCGACCGTCGCGGTGCTCGGCTTCCGCCCCGCCGACGCGCGCGCCTATGGCCGCGTCATCGCCGGCGCCGACGGCACGATCGCCAAGATGGTCGAATACAAGGATGCGACCGAGGCGGAGCGCGCGGTCGACCTGTGCAATTCGGGCGTCACCGCGGTCCGCACCCGCGACCTGTGGCGCCTGCTCGAGGCGGTCGGCAACGACAATGCCGCGGGCGAATATTACCTTCCCGACGTGGTGACGCTGGCGATCGCCGAGGGCGGCCGCGCGGTATGCATCGAGACGGGCGAGGACGAGGTCGCCGGCATCAACAGCCGCGGCGAGCTGGCGGCGGTCGAGGCCGGCTGGCAGGCGGCGCGGCGCGCACAGGCGATGGCCGACGGTGCTACGCTGATCGCCCCCGACACCGTCTGGTTCAGCCACGACACGCGCCTCGGCCGCGACGTGGTGATCGCACCCAACGTCGTCTTCGGCCCCGGCGTCACCGTCGCCGACGGCGTCACCATCCACGCCTTCAGCCATATCGAGGGCGCCACCATCGGCACGGGTGCGGAGGTCGGCCCCTATGCCCGCCTGCGTCCCGGCGCGACGCTCGGTGCGGGCTCCAAGGTCGGCAATTTCGTCGAGATGAAGAAGGCGACGCTGGGCGAGGGCGCCAAGGTCAACCACCTCTCCTACATCGGCGATGCCGAGGTCGGGGCAAAGGCGAACATCGGCGCCGGCACGATCACCTGCAATTACGACGGGTTCTTCAAATACCGGACGACGATCGGCGCGGGCGCGTTCATCGGCTCCAATTCCGCGCTCGTCGCGCCGGTGACGGTCGGCGAGGGCGCGATCGTCGCCGCCGGATCGGTGCTGACGCAGGACGTCGAGGCGGGTGCGCTCGCGCTCGTCCGCCCGCCGCAGGTCGCCAAATCCGGCTGGGCCACGCAATTCCGCGCCCGGATGCGCGCGAAGAAGGACAAGCAGTAACATGTGCGGAATCGTGGGAATCATCGGCACCGAAGACGTCGCCGACCGGCTGCTCGACGGCCTGAAGCGGCTCGAATATCGCGGCTACGATTCGGCGGGCATCGCCACCGACCATGACGGCCGGATCGAGCGCCGCCGCGCCTCGGGCAAGCTCGTCAACCTGACGAAGGAACTCGCCGCCGCGCCGCTGCCCGGCACCACCGGCATCGCGCACACCCGCTGGGCGACGCATGGCGGCCCGACCACCAACAACGCGCATCCGCACGCCACCGAAGAGGTCGCGGTGGTCCACAACGGCATCATCGAGAACTTCAAGCCGCTCCGCGACGAACTGATCGCCCGCGGCCGCGTCTTCACCAGCGAGACGGATACCGAGGTCGTCGCGCATCTCATCAGCGAAAAGGTCGAGGCGGGGATCGAGCCCGTCGCCGCTGTGCGCGAGGTGCTGCCGCGCCTCCACGGCGCCTTCGCGCTCGCCATCCTGTTCCGCAAGCATCCCGAACTGCTGGTCGGCGCGCGGCTCGGCTCGCCGCTGGTCGTCGGCCATGGCGACGGCGAGACCTATCTCGGCTCGGACGCGCTCGCACTCGCGCCGCTGACCCAGCGTATCGCCTATCTCGACGAGGGCGACTGGGTCGTCTGCACCACCGAGGGCGCGCAGGTCTACGATCGCGACAACCGGCCGGTCGAGCGGCCGGTCACCATCTCCGGCATCACCGGCGAACTCGTCAGCAAGGGCAACCACCGCCATTACATGCTGAAGGAGATCTACGAACAGCCGATCGTCGTCGCGCAGACGCTGCGCTCCTACCTCCAGCGGATGGAGGAGCGGGTAACGCTGCCGATCCCCGATTTCGATCTCGCCGGGATCAAGCGCGTCACCATCGTCGCCTGCGGCACCAGCTATTACGCCGGCATGGTCGCCAAATACTGGTTCGAACAGTTCGCGCGCGTGCCGGTCGACATCGATGTCGCCTCCGAATTCCGCTATCGCGCGCCGGTGATGGAGCCGGGCGGGCTGATGATCGTCATCAGCCAGTCGGGCGAGACCGCCGACACGCTCGCCGCATTGCGCCATGCCAAGGCGGAGGGGCAGACGATCGCCGCGGTGGTCAACGTGCCGACCAGCAGCATGGCGCGCGAGGCGGACCTGCTGCTGCCGACGCATGCCGGGCCGGAGATCGGCGTCGCCAGCACCAAGGCGTTCACCTGCCAGCTCGCCGTCCTCGCCGCGCTCGCCGCCAACCTCGCCCGCGCCAAGGGCAAGTTCAAGGACGGCGAGGAGCGCGAGATCGTCCGCCACCTCGCCGAGGCGCCCGCCGCGCTCAACGGCGCGCTCGCCTATGACGAATCGATCGAGGCGATGGCCGGCGTCATCGCCAGCGCGCGCGACGTCCTCTACCTCGGCCGCGGCACCGACTATCCGCTGGCGCTGGAGGGGGCGCTCAAGCTCAAGGAGATCAGCTACATCCACGCCGAGGGCTATGCCGCCGGCGAGATGAAGCACGGCCCGATCGCGCTGATCGACGAAAACGTCCCCGTCATCGTCATCGCGCCGTCAGGCCCGCTGTTCGACAAGACCGTCAGCAACATGCAGGAGGTGCAGGCCCGCGGCGGCAAGGTCGTGCTCATCAGCGACTATGACGGCATCCAGGCGGCGGGCGAGAATTGCATCGCCACGATCACCATGCCCAAGGTCCACCCGCTGATCGCACCCCTGGTCTATGCGGTCCCGGTCCAGCTGCTCGCCTATCACGTCGCCGTCGCCAAAGGCACCGACGTCGACCAGCCCCGCAACCTCGCCAAGTCGGTGACGGTGGAGTAACCGGCCCGCCGTCACGCCCCTCCCCGGACGGGAGGGGCAGAGGACGGGCAGGCCAGCGAAGCAGCGCAACGTCCCTCCACGGACCGCCTCACCGATATGCTTTCACGCAGAGGCGCGGAGGACGCAGAGCCCTATCCCGCGCGACAGCGCGATCCCGTCATCGCGACGCCGGGTCGCAGGCGTCAGCCGATGCCGCAAACGCACCCCCTCCGCGCCCTCCGCGCCTCTGCGCGCACCATATCGCTCTCACGCCCGTACCCCGAGCGCAGGGGCGACCGATCAGACCTGCCGATAGAAGAGCACGCGTCCGGACGGCACCAGCTGCTCGATCAGGTCCATGTCGCCGATGTTCCGGGAGAGCAGCACGGCACCGTTCTCCAGCGCCTGCAGGAACAGCGTCGCATCGTTCATGAACGGCTGGCGGTCCGTCCGGGGCAGGTCGCGCAGCCGGGCGACGACGCCGGTGACGATGCCGGCCTCGGCAACAGCCTGAACGCTCGGCGTGGACAGGCGGTGGGCGGGGATGCTCTCGATCGCCGTGCGGATCGCGCCGAGGACCGCACCGGTGCCCGGATGCGCCGGATCGAGCCGCCCGAAAGGATGCACCAGCTCGCCGATCGCCACGGACGAATGGGTCACCTGCCGTACGCGCAGCAGATCGTCCAGCGCAGGTGGCGCACGGTCCTGAAGGACGTCGATATAGACGGTGGTATCGAGCAGCAGCGGCGGTCCGGCCAGCGCCGCGTCATCGACGAAATCAAGTGCCCCGTCCGGTCGGCGAACCAGTGGCTGGGTCCGCTTCTCCGGTTTCAGCCGGCGCAGGGCACCCGCAAGGTCAAGCGCCAAGGTCCACGTCCTTGGGGATCGATCCCTTCAACGCGATCAGCCGGTCGGCGAAGTCGTCTTCGAGCGCGACCTTGGCCAGCGCATAATCGATCAGTTCCGTACCGCGCAGGCCGGATCTGGCGGCGGCGGCCTCGAACAGCGTCTCATGTACGCGGCCCGACAATTGCTTGCCCTTCCGGCCCGCGGTCAGCCCGGTGGCGGCGGCCGTCGTCAGCGTGGCGTTGACGCGCTGGCTCATCGCAGCATCGGCAATGCCCTTCCGGCGCGTCGTGCCGCGGGGCGATTCCTCCGTCCGTTCCGTAGCCATGCCTGCCTCCCATGCGCCGACGTATGACATATAGTCGATTTTGAATGACACGACAACGCGCTGCGTCTGCCGCCGTTTTGCCCGGCCCGACAGGGCGTATCTGCGCCACGTTAGCGCTCTCGCAAAACCGTCCATTCTCCGCTAACCACCCCGCCCGAAGGAGAACAAGATCGTGGTGAGCGTCCCCCCGTTGGTAGCCGGCATCGAATTGGGCGGGACGAAGATCGTCTGTCTGCTGGCGCGCGGGCCCGACGCGATCGAGGACCGGGTGCAGCTGCCGACCACCCGGCCCGAGGAAACGCTCGCCGGGATCGAGGGCGTGCTCGACGGCTGGGGCGCGTTCGACGCGCTCGGCATCGCCAGCTTCGGCCCGATCTCGATCGACCATGAGTCCGCCGATTACGGCCACATCACCTCGACGCCCAAGCCGCACTGGGCCGGGACCGACGTCGCCAAACGGCTCGCCGCGCGCTACGACGTGCCGACCGGCTTCCACACCGACGTGGTCGGCGCCGCGCTCGCCGAGGCGCGCTGGGGCGCCGCCAGGGGGCTGCGCGACATCGCCTATGCGACCGTCGGGACCGGCATCGGCGTCGGCCTGATCGCCGGCGGCCTGCCCGTCGACGGGCTGACCCACAGCGAATTCGGCCATATCCGCCCCGATCGCCTCGCCGGCGACGACTGGATGGGCGTCTGCCCGTTCCACGGCGGCTGCCTCGAAGGGCTCGCCGCCGGTCCCGCGATCGGCGCGCGCGCGGGCAAGAAGGGCGAGGATATCGCCGCCGACGATCCCGTCTGGGATCCGGTCGCCCACGTCCTCGGCCAATTGTGCCATACTCTGGTGCTCACCGGCGTACCGCGCCGCATCGTCATGGGCGGCGGCGTGATGGTCGGCAACGACCACCTCTTCCCCCGCGTCCGCGCCGCGATGGTCAAGAGCCTCGCCGGCTATATCGCGCTGCCCGAGATCACCGAGCCCGGCTTCGTCGTCCCGCCTGCGCTTGGCGGCAACGCCGGACCGCTCGGCGCGATCGTGCTCGGCGCGCAGGCGCTCGAAGGGCAGCTGAAGACGTTTACGACCCTTTAACCGTGTCTGCTTACGCCCTCGTCAACCATCTGAGGGAAGTATGCCGCCATGATCGCCGTTGCCCCGAAGCGCCTGCTGATCGTCGACGACGAGCCGGCGATGCACGACAGCTACGCCCGCAGCTTCGGGGGCCAGCGCGGCGTGGCGGAGGATGCGCTCGGCGCGATGGCGGCGGAGCTGTTCGGCGACGACGCGCCGGATGCGGTCGATGACGGCGAACGCTTCGACCTGACGCACTGCCATCAGGGTCTGGACGCGGTCGCCGCGGTCGAGGCTGCGCGCGCCGCCGGCACGCCCTATGCGGTCGCCTTCATCGACGTGCGCATGCCGCCGGGGATCGACGGCCGCGAGACCGCGCGCCGCATCCGCGCGCTCGATCCCGAGATCAACCTCGTCATCGTCACCGGCTATTCCGACTTCTCCCCGCTCGAGATCAGCAAGGTCGCCGGCCCCGCCGACAAGATCTTCTACATCGCCAAACCGTTCGAGGTCGCCGAGGTGGTGCAGACCGCCACCGCGCTCGCGCACCGCTGGCAGGTCGACCGCGAACTCGCCGCCGCCCGCGCGCAGCTCGCCGCCCAGATCGTCCAGCTCGAGGAACAGAGCGCGGAACTCGCCGCCAACGAAAGCCGCGCGATCCACATGGCGACGCACGATTCGCTCACCGACGCGCCCAACCGGCTCGCCTTCCTGCGCGCGCTCGGCGAACGCGCCCGGCGCCCCGGCCTGTTCGCCACCGCGATGTTCGATCTCGACCGGTTCAAGATCGTCAACGACACGCTCGGCCATCTGGCGGGCGACGCGCTGATCCGCGAGGTCTGCGGCATCCTGCAGGCGCAGGCGCCCGCCGGCGCGATCGTCGCGCGGCTCGGCGGCGACGAATTCGGCATCCTGTTCGACACCCCGGGGGAAGAGGCCGCGGCGATGGCCTGCGACCGCATCGTCGCCGCCTGCGCCGGCACGCATCAGGTGTTCGGCAATTCGGTGCAGAGCGGCGCCTCCGGCGGCGTCGTCGTCGTCGAGGGCGCGGACTGCGACCCGATCGACGCGCTGCGCCGCGCCGACCTCGCGCTCAACGACGCCAAGCGCGCCGGCCGCGGCGTCACCCGCGTCTTCGACGAGAGCATGGACGAGGGCATCCGCTTCCGCCGCCGCATCGAACAGGGCCTCGCGCAGGCGATCGACAAGGGCGAGCTCAGCCTCGTCTACCAGCCGATCGTCAGCCGCAGCGAGATGGAGGTGATCGGTTTCGAGGCGCTGGTGCGCTGGAACACCGAGGAATATGGCCCGATCAGCCCGGCGACCTTCATCCCGATCGCCGAGGAATCGAACGTCATCCACGAACTCGGCGACTGGATCCTCGATGCCGCGCTGACCATGGTGCAGCGCTTCCCCGACCAATATGTCTCGGTCAATTTCTCGCCGCGCCAGTTCCGCCGCAGCAATTTCGTCGGCCATATCATGGAAAGCGTCCAGCGCGCCGGCGTGCTGCCCGGCCGCGTCCAGATCGAGATCACCGAGACCGCGATCTTCGACGACGCCGAACGCGCCGCCGAAACGCTCTACAAGCTGCGCCAGATGGGCTTCCGCATCGCGCTCGACGATTTCGGCACCGGCTATTCCAGCCTCTACAACATCCGCAAGTTCGCGCTCGACAGTCTCAAGATCGACCGCAGCTTCATCGACGGCATGGGCCGCGAGCGCGAAAGCGCGGCGATCGTCCATTCGATCATCCACCTCGGCCGCGCCCTGGGGCTGGAGGTGATCGCGGAGGGGGTCGAGACCGCGGCGCAGGTACAGGCGCTCCGCCTCGCCGGCGCCAGCCACCTGCAGGGCTATTATTTCTCGCGCCCGGTCGCGCCGGACCTCGCGGTCGAACTCGCCGCGCAGCGCTTCCTGGGCAGCGACCTGACGCAGCCGCAGCCGGGCACCGGGACGCACGGCTGATGCGTCGCGCCCGGCCCCGGGCCTGGTTCCGCGGCCCCGCCTCGCTCGGCGCCAAGCTGGTGCTGATCCTGACCGTGGTCGGCGTCGCCGGCGCGCTCGGCATCACTCTGCTGCTCGCCGGCGTCATCACTCCCAGCTTCAGCGCGCTGGAAACCAAGGCGATCGACGGCCATGTCGAGCGCACCCGCGCCGCGCTCGGCGAATATGCCGCGAAGGTCGAGAATGCCGTCCGCGACTATGGCGACTGGACGCAGAGCTACGCCTACATGGGCGCGCCCTCCTCGGCGCAATCGGCGGCGTTCGAACGCGACAGCTTCTCGCCGCTCGCGATGACCAACCTCGGCGTGCAGGGCATGGCCTATGTCCGCCTCGACGGCCGCGTCCAGATCGCCCGCTGGCTCGACGCGGCGACCGGCCGCGAACGGGCCGACCTGCGCGCGGCGATGGTCCGCCTCGCCACCCGCACCGATCTCGCCCGCATCGTCGGCGCCGGCAATTCCGGCCATGTCTACGCCCGGCTCGGATCGACCGTCGCCGCGGTCGGCGTCGCGCAGGTCCGCCGCTCCGACGGCACCGGCACGCCGCGCGGCTATGTGCTGATGGCGCGCCAGATCACCTCGCGCCAGATCTCCGACCTGCTCCAGCTCGACGCGCGCATCGATCTCGCGGCGACCGGCGACCGCGAGGGGGTCGTGCCCGGCCGCAACACGATGGGGATCGCGGTGCCGATCCCCGGCGCGGACGGCCATGCGATCGCCGCCGCGCGCTTCCACATCGTCCGCGACGTCTCGCTGCTCGGTCGCCGCATGCTGCTGCTCGCCGTCGCCGGCTCGACATTGTTGCTGCTGATCGTCCTCGTCGTCCTGCGCCGCGTCATCGCGCGGCTGGTGCTCGGCCCGTTGCAGCGCGTCGAGCGCCACATGCAGCGCGTCCGCGCCTCCGGCTCGATGGCGCTGTTCGACGACGACGGCCGCCGCGACGAATTCGGCTCGCTCGGCCGCAGCCTCAACGCGATGCTCTCGCAGCTCAAGGATCTGCGCGAACAGATCGAGGTGCAGAGCTTCGCGCTCGGCCGCAGCGAGAGTGCGGTCGCGGTGATGCACAACGTCCGCAACGCGCTCAACCCGATCAGCACGATCCTCAGCCACGGCATCGCCCAGGCGCCGCCGATCGACCGCGCCACCGTCGAGCGCGCGCTTGCCGAGCTCGGCCGCGACGACCTCGCCCCCGGCCGCCGCGCCAAGCTCGCCGCCTTCGTCACCGCCGCGCTCGCCGCCGAGGTGCAGGGCCGCGAGACGATGCGCGGCGAATTGCAGGTCGGTCGCGAGGCGATGGCGCACGTGCTCGAAATCATCGGCCAGCAGCAGCAGCAGGCGCACGAACGCCCGACGTTGGAGGTTTGCGACCTCAGCGAGATCGTCGCGCGCAACGCCGCCATCGCGCGCTATTCCGACGCCGCGTCGATCGCCTTCAGCTTCCCCGCCGGCTCGCACCACGCGCTCGCCAACCGCGTCATCCTCAGCCAGGTGATCGGCAACCTGCTCGGCAACGCCGCCGAGGCGATCGCCGCCAGCGGCCGCGACAGCGGCTCGATCGGCGTCACCATGTACGAGAACGGCACCAGCGTCGTCGTTCACATCCGTGACGACGGCGAGGGCTTCGACGCCGCGACCGGCGCGACCCTGTTCCAGCGCGGCTTCTCGACCCGCGCGCACAAATCGGGCGGCCTCGGCCTCCACTGGTGCGCCAATTCGATGAACGCGATGGACGGCAGCCTGCGCCTCGAGAGCGAGGGCCGGGGCAGGGGCGCGGTCGCCGTCCTCACCCTCAGGGGCGCGCAGCCCCACACCATCGCACAGGCCGCCTGACGCCGCCGGTCGCCGGTCGCCACGCGACGGCGCGCGGTTCGCGGTCGCAACGGCCGCCCCATCGCATCGTCACCCCGGACGGGTTCCGGGATCCACGGTTCCGCACACCGAAGGTCCATCGCGCTTGCGCAACGGTGGCCGCCGGGGGGCGGCATGACGGAACGGCGGCCGAGGTTCGTCGGCCCCGCGGCCACGGCCGTTCGCCATGCCCGCTCCGATCCGGTGCTTTCCCCCACCGCGCCCTCTTCCAATGTTGGATCGGCCGGCGCACGCCATGCGAATCATGCCGAGACCCTTTACCCGCGCACAGGCGCTGCAGAACGCGGCCTTCCTCGCCATCCTCCGCCGCACCGGCAACGTCCGCGCCGCCGTGCGCGAGATGGGGGTCCACCGCGCGATGTTCACCCGACGCCGCGCCCGGCACCCCGCCTTCGCCGCCGAATGGGACGCCGCGCTCGCCATCGCCCATGCCCGCCTGCAACGCGCGGCCGACGCGTCACCCGCCGAACCCGTCCCCGAACCCGTCCCCGAACCCAGGGCGATCCGCACCCGCAACGGCCGGCTCCAGCTCCGCGCCCACCGCAAGGGCCAGCTCACCCGCGCCGCCGAACAGGCGTTCCTCGCCGCCTTGTCCGCCACCGCCAACGTCCGCCTGTCCGCCGCCGCCGCGGGGTTCAGCCACGCCACCTTCTACGCCCGTGCCCGGGCCAACCCCGGCTTCGCCCGCGAGATGCGGCTCGCGCTGCAATGGGGCTACGACCGGGTCGAGGGTGCCTTGCTCGACAGCTTCGACGTCGCCGCCGCGCGCGACGACGGCTGGCGCCACAATGATTTGCCGCCGGTCGCGCAGGTCACCGGCGACCACGTCATCCACCTGCTCAACCTCCACCACAAGGCCGCCCGCCTGTGGGCGACCCGTCCCGACTACCGGCGCCGCCGCGGCGAGACCGGCGACCAGCAATCCGCCCGCATGGCGCTGCAATGGCAGGCCGAACGCGCCCGGGATGCCGAAGACGACGCGATCGCCCGCACCGCGCTCGCCGAACCCGCCCGCCGCGACCCCCACGAACACCCGCCCGCGATCCTCCCCGCGCTCGACCAGGTCACCGGCTGGAGCAAGGCCGACCCGGCCCGGACGCCCCGTCGCCCCGGACACGGCATCGCCGGCGGCTGGCGGATCGAGGACTGGAAGGGCGGGGGCGGGTAGGGGGGGCATAACCGACACCCAAGGTCCCGCCGGGCACGATCCGTACATCCGCCGTTTCTCGCAATGCGATCCATTGGGAACACCCCGCCCGGTATTCCCGCCCCGCGCGATCGGCCGAGCCAAACAGCCTCGGCCGGGGCACCGGCGATCCGGTAGGCGACCCGCGCCGCTCACATGTCCTCCGCGACCGCATAGACGCGCAGCCCGTGTCCATCGGGATCGAGCGCGACGAAGCTGCGCCCGAAGTCGAGGTCGGTCGGCGGCAATGCGGTGGTCGCACCTTTGGCCTGCCAATCCCCGTGCATGCTGTCGATCCGTGCCGCGCCGTCCACCCGGAAGCCGACCTCGCTGCCGCCCCCTCCCGCGACCGGCGCCGGCTCCACGCCGTCCTTCCCCCACAGGCCGAGCGCGAGGCCCGAGCGCAGGAGGAAGAGCGCAAAGGGCGGGCTCGTCTCGACAGGCGCGATCCCGAGCAGCCGGGCACGAGCCCGTCCGGGGTTTCACGCGCCGGCAGTCGACTAGGTGATCGAAGAGAGAACGGCATTCGTGCCGACAAGACCATTCCTCAGTTGCGACGAAACCGGACCAATGGAAAGTCCCGGAATCGGGCATCCGACGAAGAGGAATAGTATCTTCCTTCTTTGTCTTTATATATCGTGATGCAGAACGGATAATGCACGGACATACAGACCCGATCCTTCTCGATCCGATAGGGAGCCTGAAAGTCCCAGTTCTCGAACCTGCTTATAAAGCTGAAACGCATGTCTTCCCGGAACACGTACCACGTAGTCGGCGGTTGATGAGCGTCGGCGAATTCCATCGTCGAGCCCACGACCAGCTCGCGGAGTGCTTTGCCCGTAACGAGACGGATATGTTCCCTGGCCGGGTTGGCGATCGATGGTCTGGCCGGGCTGGCCACCGCTGGAGATGCGATCGTCATCGCGGCAGACGCCAGAAACAGACCGGCAGCAAGATGGCGTGATCGTACAGTCATAAGAGACACGATATCCCTTTCCAGCCGCATGGTGCGCGACTCCGGAAACTTGTCGTGGACCCGTATGCAGGCACAACTCTTGGGGTGCGGGTGTCAATATCCGCCAGACAAGCTGCTGATATCGGAAGGTTGTACGCACGGCCTTGCGGCGAAGAGGATCGGCAATGACGCGATCCGTCGAATTGCTGGCCGCATCAGAGTGCGCCGATCGCGACGGGCGACCCCGTCACCCGGTAGTCTTGATCGGGCATCCGGCAGGCAATACCCGGTCGGTACCGGACGCCGGGACGCCAACCCGCCGCGCCTGTGAAAAAAGGCTGCATGGTGGCCCGCAACCTGCTCACGCCACGTTCGGCATCGCCTTGTGCCGCGCCAAAAGCCGGCGTTACGGCGCCGGATTCATCACCGCTTCGATCCGGTAGCCATCCGGATCGAACACGAACGCCGCATAGTAACGGTCGCCATAGTCGGGCCGTGGTCCCGGCGGCCCATTGCAGCGTCCGCCATGGCGCAGCGCGGCCGCGTGGAAGCGATCGACATGATCCGGCTCGGACGCGGCAAATGCCAGATGAAATCCCTCGCCGGGGACGTTCACCCGGTCCTCGAGGTTCAGCAGCAGCTTGTCCCCCTGTCCGGGATAGCCATAGCCGACGGCCTCATCGCCGGTGAAGACGCGGGCATAGCCCAGCGGCGTCAGCGCCGCATCATAGAAGGCGGCTGCGCGACCCAGATCGGTGACGGCGATAGAGAGATGATGCAGCATGTGTTCGGTGATCCTGATCGGGGCCTCGCATGACCTGTAACGGTGATGCCGTCCTTTCGCGAACCATAAGGCAGGCCCCTGTCCTCACCGGACGCTGGTCGCTCAGGGTGCCGTTCAGCGCGGTCGGCCCCCGCGCCGATCCGCGCCAACATCCACGCAAAGGGCAGCGGCAATGCCGTTTCGCGAACTGTGCTCGTGCGTGGACGCGGGCAGCGCCGCGCCTGTCGTGGCGATGCGTCGATGACGATCTGCGGCGGCGCGCACCCGATCGCGACGGGCGACCCCGTCACCCGATTGCCCGATCGGGCATCCGGCCGGCACGCCCCGACCGCGCACGACGAAAACCGGAGCGTCGCCGCCCCGGCTTGCCTGTGGTTGAGTGATGATGCCCGCGCCGGCGATGTCCCGCCGGCCGCGTGCGCCTTACTTCGAGCGTTCGACCTGTTCGAAATCGAGTTCGACCGGGGTGGCGCGGCCGAAGATCGACACCGACACCTTGACCTTCGACTTGTCGAAATCGAGTTCCTCGACGATGCCGTTGAAGCTCGCGAACGGGCCTTCCAGCACCTTGACCGCGTCGCCGATCTCGTAATCGACCTTGACCTTGGTCTTGGGGGCGGCGGCCGCCTCTTCCTTGCTGTTGAGCATGCGCGCGGCCTCGGCCTCGCTGATCGCCTGCGGCTTGCCCATGCTGCCGAGGAAGCCGGTGACCTTGGGCGTGTTCTTGACGAGGTGATAGACGTCGTCGTTCATGTTGAGCTTGGCGAGGACGTAGCCGGGCATGAACTTGCGCTCGACCGCGATCTTCTTGCCGCGGCGGGCCTCGGTCACCGTCTCGGTCGGGACCTCGATCTGTTCGACCAGCTGCTCGAGGCCGAGCCGCGTCGCCTCGGCCATGATCGCGTCGCGGACCTTGCCCTCGAAGCCCGAATAGGCGTGAATGATGTACCAGCGCGCCATTGGATCTACCCTTACTTCGCGAGCTTGAGCAGCGCCTGGACGACCGCGTTGAAGAACGTGTCGACGCCCAGGAAGAACAGCGCGAGGATGGTCGTCATGATGACCACCATGACGCCCGTCATGATCGTTTCGCGCCGGGTCGGCCAGACGACCTTCTTGGTCTCGGCCTGAACCTGGCGGATGAATTCGATGGGGGTCGTCTTCGCCACTGTTTTGTCTCAAAACCCGCTGGAATCACGAAAACCGGATCGCGAGGCATAAGACCGCTGCCGCTTCCCCTGGGGTGGGGAACCGGCGTGGCCCGTCCTCGCTGTCGGATGGCCTGCGCAGATAGCCGTACGGGGCGGCGAACGCAAGGCCGGTGCGCGGGGCCGGTGCGCGGGGGTGTCGGCGGGGCGGCTCAATGGCCGTAGCGCTTGATCCCGCGGCGGCGCAGCTTCTCGCGTTTGCGGCGGCGCAGGTGGACGATCAGCGCGGGGACGCCGATCAGCAGCAGCGTTCCGACGATCGCATAAACAAGGGTGTATCGCGTGGCCTCATCCATGGCCCGCCTATAGCAGCCCGGACGCGTGCGTCATCGCCTCGCGTGACAAAAATTTCATGGGCGTACCGGCGCGCGATACTGGCAGGAGTGCACGGACTCGAACCGTGGGCCCTCGGTTTTGGAGACCGATGCTCTACCAACTGAGCTACACTCCTGCAGCGCCGCACCCCCTACCTCCCCCAAAAAGAAAGGGCAAGTCGCTCTTGTGGCATCACGATGAAACCTGAATCGCGGCTGTTCGCGGACCGGGGAGTGTCAGGCGGCAAGTCGAATCGTTCGCTGGCCAAGAACATTGTCATTGGCAGCATCGAGACGCGGTCGCTTAGGCAGGGGGAGGACTGCAAGCATCAATACGATACCGAGGGCGCTCATTGGTAATGGCAGCACGCCCGCCATCAGGATCGCGCCCAATCGCGCTTCATGCATCAGCCCGCTTGGGGTCGAGACGGACGCGCGTGCCGCCAGCCACGCGGCTATGCCGATACCGACTGCCGCGCTCAGGGCCAAAGTATCGGGATACGTAGCGACCACCGCCACGAGATTGGGAAGCGGCGGCGCCGGTGTGGGCCACGGGAGCGCAATATTTGCGAGCGCCGCAGTCACCGCTGCATATGGCAACAGCTGTATTGCGCGACGCTTCATCGCAAGGCCCAGGCACAATGGCGCGAGCAGCAATCCTGCAGGCGCCAGTCCGGCAGCCAGGCCCGCCGCCACAATCATTACGCCGGTGCGTCTTTCATGTGCTGCGCAGAGCGCCGCGATCGACGCAAGCAGGGCCAGGCCGTCGCTCCACCGCCCGCCCGGCAGCAAGACCGCAAGCATTGCCCCCGCAACAACGGGCACAACGAGCGAGATAGGAGGGGTAGGCGCGGTAGAACGCGAGATGGGCGTCATCGCGGCGTCATGCGCGCGGTCCGGTTGCGGCCGCGTTAAGGGGCCGCCCCGTTGACCATTGGCGCGACTCTGCGTATAGGCCCGCCCCGTTCGCCGGAGTGATCCGGTGGGCAAGCTTGAACATTGCTGGATGCAAAGTTGTGGGGCCGGGGTGGCGCGTGTCGCTGCCCACGTCCCTTTTTGTATTCCGAAGTGCTGTGATGGCTCCAGCAAAGTAACCCATTCACGAGGTGAAGGCTTCATGCCAACGATCAACCAGCTGGTCCGCAAGGGCCGCGAACCGCAGAAGGCCAAGTCCAAGGTCCCTGCGATGGAGCAGAACCCGCAGAAGCGCGGCGTCTGCACCCGCGTCTACACGACGACCCCGAAGAAGCCGAACTCGGCGCTGCGCAAGGTGGCCAAGGTCCGCCTGACCAACAGCCGCGAAGTGATCAGCTACATTCCGGGTGAAGGCCACAACCTGCAGGAACACTCGGTGGTCCTGATCCGCGGTGGCCGTGTGCGCGATCTTCCCGGCGTCCGCTACCACGTCCTGCGCGGCGTGCTCGATACGCAGGGCGTCAAGGATCGTCGCCAGTCCCGCTCCAAGTACGGCGCCAAGCGTCCGAAGTAAGCCGGTCGGCCTCCCGCCAACCGACGCAAGTCGGACATCTGGCACACAGGCTCGACCGTCAGGCTGAAGTTAGAAAGGTTTTTGAAATGGCACGTCGTCGTCGCCCGGAAAAGCGTATCATCCTCCCCGATCCCAAGTTCGGTGATGAGGTCCTCTCGAAGTTCATGAATTCCGTCATGCTGGACGGCAAGAAGTCTGTCGCGGAACTGATCGTCTACGGTGCCCTGGAAACCGTCGAGCAGCGCGCCAAGCGCGAGCCGATCGGCGTGTTCCATGATGCGCTGAACAACATCAAGCCCGGTATCGAAGTGCGTTCGCGCCGCGTCGGTGGTGCGACCTATCAGGTCCCCGTCGAGGTTCGTCCGGAGCGCGCCCAGGCACTGGCGATCCGCTGGCTCATCACTGCCGCCCGCGCCCGCAGCGAGAACACCATGGCCGCCCGCCTGTCGGGCGAGTTGATGGACGCCGCCAACAACCGCGGCAATGCGGTGAAGAAGCGCGAAGACACGCATCGCATGGCCGAAGCCAACCGCGCCTTCAGCCACTATCGCTGGTAAGGCTTGGAAGCTCCAAACCTTTAACCTATATCGTGGGGAGCCGGCGGAAGCTGCGCTCCCCACATCGCTAAGGAAACACGATCATGGCCCGCAGCCATCCGCTCGATCGCTATCGCAACATCGGCATCATGGCGCACATCGACGCCGGCAAGACGACCACGACCGAGCGCATCCTCTATTATACCGGTAAGTCTTACAAGATCGGCGAAGTGCATGAAGGCACCGCGACGATGGACTGGATGGAGCAGGAGCAGGAGCGCGGGATCACGATCACGTCCGCCGCGACGACCTGCTTCTGGTCGGCCGAAGAGGGCAAGGGTCCCGAGCACCGCATCAACATCATCGATACGCCGGGCCACGTTGATTTCACCATCGAGGTCGAGCGTTCGCTGCGCGTGCTTGACGGCGCGGTTGCGTGCTTCGATGGCGTCGCCGGTGTCGAGCCGCAGTCGGAAACCGTGTGGCGTCAGGCTGACAAGTACGGCGTGCCGCGCATGTGCTTCGTCAACAAGCTCGATCGTACCGGTGCGGACTTCTACTTCTGCGTCGATTCGATCATCGAGCGTCTCGGCGCGCGTCCGGCCGTCCTGTATCTTCCGATCGGTATCGAGGGCGGTTTCAAGGGTCTCGTCGACCTAGTTGAGAACCGCGCGATCATCTGGCTCGAAGAGTCGCTGGGCGCGAAGTTCGAATATCAGGACATTCCTGCGGACATGGCCGACAAGGCCGCCAAGTATCGCAGCGAGCTGATCGAGATGGCCGTCGAGCAGGACGATGCGCTGATGGAAGCGTATCTCGAGGGCAACGAGCCGAGCGTCGCCGACCTCAAGAAGCTGATCCGTAAGGGTACGCTCGAGATGGCCTTCGTTCCGATTGTGTGCGGTTCGGCGTTCAAGAACAAGGGCGTCCAGCCGCTGCTCGACGCGGTGGTCGACTATCTGCCGAGCCCGCTCGACGTGCCGGCGATCAAGGGCGTCAAGCTCGACGGCGAAACGCCGGACGAGCGTCCGTCCTCCGACAGCGAGCCGTTCTCGGCGCTGGCGTTCAAGATCATGAACGATCCGTTCGTCGGCACGCTGACTTTCGCACGCATCTATTCGGGCAAGCTCGAGGCGGCGTCGCAGGTCCAGAATTCGGTGAAGGACAAGAAGGAAAAGGTCGGTCGCATGCTGCTGATGCATGCGAACAGCCGTGAGGACATCCAGGAGGCTTTCGCGGGCGACATCGTCGCTCTCGCCGGCCTGAAGGATACCACGACCGGTGACACGCTCTGCGCGCAGAACGCCCCGATCATCCTCGAGCGGATGGAATTCCCCGAGCCGGTGATCGAGCTGTCGGTGGAGCCGAAGACCAAGGCCGACCAGGAGAAGATGGGCGTCGCGCTCAATCGCCTCGCCCGCGAGGACCCGTCGTTCCGCGTGTCGTCGGACGCCGAATCCGGCCAGACGATTATCAAGGGGATGGGCGAGCTCCACCTCGAGATCCTGGTCGACCGCATGAAGCGCGAGTTTAAGGTCGAGGCGAACGTCGGTGCGCCGCAGGTGGCGTATCGCGAATACCTCAAGAAGCCGGTCGACATCGACTATACGCATAAGAAGCAGTCGGGCGGCACCGGCCAGTTCGGTCGCGTCAAGGTGAAGCTGTCGCCGGGCGAGCGTGGCAGCGGCTTCGTGTTCAAGGACGAGATCAAGGGCGGTAATATTCCCAAGGAATATATCCCTGCGATCGAGAAGGGCTTCCGCGAGACCGCGGAAACCGGTTCGCTGGTCGGCTTCCCGATCATCGATTTCGAAGTCCTGCTGTACGACGGCGCATACCACGACGTCGACTCGTCGGCGCTGGCGTTCGAAATCTGTGCCCGTGGCGCGATGCGCGAAGCGGCACAGAAGTCGGGCATCACGCTGCTCGAGCCGGTCATGAAGGTCGAGGTCGTCACCCCGGAGGACTATCTGGGCGACGTCATCGGCGACATGAACAGCCGTCGTGGTCAGATCCAGGGCACCGACAGCCGCGGCAACGCACAGACTGTCGAGGCGATGGTGCCGCTGGCGAACATGTTCGGCTATGTGAACGCGCTCCGCTCGTTCACCCAGGGCCGTGCACAGTACAGCATGCAGTTCTCGCACTATGACGAAGTGCCGCAGAACGTCGCTGACGAGGTGAAGGCGAAGCTCGCCTGAGGTGCGCGGGGCTAAGGCGACTTGGCCCCGAGACACCGAAGGCCGGACGAGGGGCCCCGCAAAGTAGTACTTTGCGGGGAACCCCGGCGGGGCGACGCAGTCGAACCCGTCCGACGACGGATTTACTCCGTCGTTGGCCCCGCCGTACAGGGGCTGGCGTTACATACCAACTACCGCTACAGGGCCGCGTTCGCGTGGCCCCGGCGGCACCGAATTCGAATCAGAAGGTAGGAAAATGGCTAAGGCAAAATTCGAGCGGAACAAGCCGCACCTCAACATCGGCACCATCGGCCACGTCGATCACGGCAAGACGTCGCTGACCGCCGCGATCACCAAGGTGCTGGCGGAGACGACCGGCGGCACCGCGGTCGACTTCGCGAACATCGACAAGGCTCCGGAAGAGCGCGAGCGCGGCATCACCATCTCGACCGCACACGTCGAGTATGAGACGACAAACCGCCACTATGCGCACGTCGATTGCCCGGGCCACGCCGACTATGTGAAGAACATGATCACCGGCGCGGCGCAGATGGACGGAGCGATCCTGGTCGTGTCGGCGACCGACGGTCCGATGCCGCAGACCCGCGAGCACATCCTGCTCGCCCGTCAGGTCGGCGTGCCGGCGATGGTCGTGTTCATGAACAAGGTCGATCTGGTCGACGACGAGGAAATCCTCGAGCTGGTCGAGCTGGAAATCCGCGAGCTGCTCAGCTCGTACGAGTTCCCGGGCGACGATATCCCCATCATCAAGGGGTCGGCGACCTGCGCGCTGTCGGGTTCGAACGACAAGTTCGGCAAGGATGCCGTCACCGAGCTGATGCAGGCGGTTGACGACTACATCCCGCAGCCCGAGCGTCCGCTCGACAAGCCGTTCATGATGCCGATCGAGGACGTGTTCTCGATCTCGGGTCGTGGCACGGTCGTCACCGGCCGCGTCGAGACCGGCATCGTTAAGGTTGGCGAGGAAGTCGAGATCGTCGGTATCCACCCGACCGTCCGCAAGACCACCGTCACCGGCGTCGAGATGTTCCGTAAGTTGCTCGACCAGGGCCAGGCCGGCGACAACGTCGGCGCGCTGATCCGCGGCGTCGCTCGCGACGAAGTCGAGCGTGGCCAGGTTCTCTGCAAGCCGGGCTCGATCAAGCCGCACACCGACTTCCAGTCGGAAGTGTACGTGCTGTCGAAGGAAGAGGGTGGCCGTCACACGCCGTTCTTCGCCAACTATCGTCCGCAGTTCTACTTCCGCACCACGGACGTGACCGGCACCGTCGAGCTGCCCGAGGGCACCGAGATGGTGATGCCGGGCGACAACATCGCCCTCGGCATCAAGCTGATCGCACCGATCGCCATGGACGTCGGCCAGCGCTTCACCATCCGTGAGGGCGGTCGTACCGTCGGCGCGGGCGTCGTGAGCGGTATCGACAAGTAAGATAGCGGATCGGCGCCCCGGCGCCGGCCCGATACGCGGCGGCCCGGCTTTCCTAAAAAAGGAGAGTCGGGCCGTTGCCATTTAGTGAGGGCTCCTTTAAAGGTGCCCGTTCAAGTTTTATTGAGTTACGGCTCTTTCTCGTCGCTCCCGCCCAGCGTGGGGGTCTCATCCCGCCGGTCCAGCACCAGCGGCACGAGTCCTACGCTTTCCATGCGCAGGAGACGGCCGGGGTCGTGCTCCATCGCATCGGTAGGGATCATGGACAGCAACATCCGCATTCGCCTCAAGGCGTTCGATCATCGCGTGCTCGACCAGGCGACCGGCGACATCGCCGACACCGCGCGTCGTACCGGCGCGCTCATCCGCGGTCCGATTCCGCTGCCCACGCGCATCGAGAAGTTCACGGTCAACCGCGGTCCGCACATCGACAAGAAGTCGCGCGAGCAGTTCGAGGTCCGCACCTACAAGCGCATGCTCGACATCGTGCAGCCTACCCCGCAGACGGTCGACGCGCTGATGAAGCTCGATCTCGCGGCAGGCGTTGACGTCGAGATCAAGCTGGCGTAATGGCCCGCATCCCGCGGTCGACGTCGAGTCCCGCGGGTTTGCCGTTTCCGCCCTGGCGGAGCGGCAGGTTTGGGAACTCCGCCCTGCGGAGCACCTGACAGACACGAGATACCGCCGGCTCCCCGGAGCCGGGACAGCGTCTCCCGTCATGTTCCCGGCAACGGGGACGACCAGCCCGGGACGGGGCGACGCAAAGACTTACGGGCTGGACTGACACCGTTTCGACGGTGTCGCACGCACGCACGGGAATGGTCCCGGGCGTGCCTCTGTAAAAGGAGTGCAGGATCATGCGTACTGGCGTGATCGCGAAGAAAATGGGTATGACCCGCCTGTTCCAGGACGACGGCCGCCACGTGCCGGTCACCGTTCTGCAACTCGAAGGCCTCCAGGTCATTGCCCGTCGCGAACAAGATCGTGATGGCTATACCGCCGTCCAGCTCGGTGCTGGCGTCGCGAAGGCCAAGAATGTCGCCAAGCCGCAGCGCGGCCACTTCGGCAAGGCCGAAGTCGAGCCCAAGGCGGTCGTCGCCGAATTCCGCGTCACCGAGGACAATCTCCTCGACGTCGGCGCAGAGATTTCGGCAGAGCATTACGTCGCTGGCCAGCTGGTCGATATCCAGGGTCGTACCCAGGGTAAGGGCTTCGCCGGCGGCATGAAGCGCTGGAACTTCGGCGGTCTGCGCGCGACGCACGGCGTCTCGGTGTCGCACCGTTCGCTCGGTTCGACCGGTCAGCGTCAGGATCCGGGTCGCGTCTTCAAGAACAAGAAGATGGCCGGCCACATGGGCGACAAGTATCGCACGCAGCAGAACCTCGAGGTCGTCGGCACCGACGCGGAGCGCGGTCTGATCTTCGTGAAGGGTTCGGTCCCCGGTTCCAAGGGCGGCTGGCTGTTCGTGAAGGACGCGGTCAAGGTCAAGGCGCACGCCGAGGCTCCCTATCCCGCCAGCCTGAAGCAGGCTGCCAACAGCAACACCGCAGCCGACACGCCCGCACAGACGAGCGCGCCGGAAGCTACCGACGGCCAGGAGGGCTGAACGTGAAGGTCAAGGTTCAATCCTTCGCCGGTACCGCTGCGGCGGACGTCGAGCTCAACGATGAGGTCTTCGGCCTCGATCCGCGCGCCGACATCCTGCACCGTGTGGTCACCTGGCAGCTCGAGAAGCGTCGCGAGACGGCTCGTGGCACCCGCGAGCGTGCGGACGTCGCCCGCACCGGTAAGAAGTTCGGTCGCCAGAAGGGCGGCGGTACGGCTCGCCACGGCGATCGCCGCGCTCCCGTCTTCATCGGCGGTGGTAAGGCTCACGGCGCCCGCGTCCGCGACTTCAACCCCGGCCTGAACAAGAAGGTTCGTGCGCTCGGTCTCAAGATGGCTCTGTCGAGCCATGCCAAGGCCGGCTCGCTGATCGTCATGGACAGCATCGTGGTCGAGGGTAACAAGACCAAGACGCTGGTCGGCGATCTCGCCAAGGTCGGCTTCGGCAAGACCTCGCTGGTCATCGACGGCGATGCCGTCGAGACGAGCTTCGCGCTGGCCGCTGGCAACCTCCATGGCATCAACGTGATGCCGTCGGCCGGTGCCAACGTCTATGACATCCTGAAGGCTGACACGCTGGTGCTGACCCGCGCGGCGGTCGAGAAGCTGGAGGCTCGCTTCAATGGCTAAGCAGCAGAAGGCCGTCGACAACCGTCATTATGACGTGATCGTCGCGCCGCACATCACCGAGAAGGCGACGCTGCTCTCCGAGCACAACGCCGTCGTGTTCAAGGTCGCGAACGACGCGACCAAGCCGCAGATCAAGGCTGCCATCGAAGCGATCTTCGATGTCACCGTGACCGGCGTGAACACGATCGTCCAGAAGGGCAAGACCAAGAAGTGGAAGGGCGCTCCCTACCAGCGCTCCGACATGAAGAAGGCCATTGTCACCCTGAAGGACGGCCAGTCGATCGACGTAACCGAGGGGGCCAAGTAAGATGGCACTCAAGCATTATAACCCGACGAGCCCGGCCCGCCGCGGCCTGATCCTCGTCGACAAGTCCAGCCTGTACAAGGGCAAGCCGGTCAAGGCGCTGACCGAAGGCAAGCGCAAGACCGGTGGCCGCAACAACAAGGGCCATGTGACCTCGCGCGGCATCGCCGGCGGTCACAAGCAGAAGTACCGCTATGTCGACTTCAAGCGTCGCAAGTGGGACGTCGAAGGCACCGTCGAGCGGCTCGAGTACGATCCCAACCGCACCGCATTCATTGCGCTGGTGAAGTATGCCGACGAAGAGTTGGCCTACATCATCGCGCCGCAGCGTCTGGCGCCGGGCGACAAGGTCCTTGCGGCCAAGAAGACCGACACCAAGCCGGGCAATGCGATGGAGATCGGCCAGGTCCCCGTCGGCACCATCGTCCACAACGTGGAGATGAAGCCGGGCAAGGGTGGTCAGATCGCCCGTTCGGCCGGCACCTACGTGCAGGTCGTCGGTCGTGACCGCGGCATGGTCATCGTCCGTCTCAACTCGGGTGAGCAGCGCTACATCCGTGGCGAGTGCATGGCGACGGTCGGTGCGGTGTCGAACCCGGACAACCAGAACCAGAACCTCGGCAAGGCCGGGCGTTCGCGCTGGATGGGCAAGCGTCCGCTGACCCGCGGCGTCGCCAAGAACCCGGTCGACCATCCGCACGGCGGTGGTGAAGGCCGGACCTCGGGCGGCCGTCATCCGGTCACCCCGTGGGGCAAGCCGACGAAGGGTGCGCGCACCCGTCACAATAAGTCGACCGACAAGATGATTATCCGGTCGCGTCATTCGACTAAGAGGAAGGGCTAACCATGGCTCGTTCAGTCTGGAAGGGCCCGTTCGTCGAACTGAGCCTTCTGAAGAAGGCGGAAACCGCGCAGGACGCCGGTGGCCGCGCGCCGATCAAGACCTGGTCGCGTCGTTCCACCATCCTGCCGTCGTTCGTCGGCCTCACGTTCAACGTCTACAACGGCCGCAAGTTCGTGCCGGTGTCGGTCAATGAAGACATGGTTGGCATGAAGCTGGGTGAATTCGCGCCGACGCGCTATTTCCCCGGCCACGCCGCCGACAAGAAGGGCAAGCGCTGATGAGCAAGCCAGTCTCCCCCCGCAAGGTCGGCGAAAAGGAAGCCCTTTCCGTCGGCACGCAGATCCGCGGTTCGGCGCAGAAGCTGAACCTCGTTGCTGCCCTGATTCGCAACAAGCCGGTCGGTGACGCGATGAACATCCTTGCCTTCTCGACGAAGGCGATGGCGGTCGACGCGCGTAAGGTGCTGGCCTCGGCTATCGCCAATGCCGAGAACAACCACAACCTCGACGTCGACGCACTCGTCGTCGCCGAGGCGTCGGTCGGCAAGTCGATCACCATGAAGCGCTTCGCGACCCGCGGCCGTGGCAAGTCCACCCGCATCCTGAAGCCGTTCAGCCGTCTGCGCATCGTCGTGCGCGAGCAGGAAGAAGCATAATGGGCCACAAGAGCAACCCCATCGGCATGCGTCTCCAGATCAACCGGACCTGGGACAGCCGCTGGTTCGCCGAGGGCCATGATTATGGCCAGCTGCTGCTGGAGGATCTGAAGATCCGCGCCTTCATCATGAAGACGCTGCCGCAGGCCGCCATCTCCAAGGTCGTTATCGAGCGCCCGGCCAAGCTGTGCCGCATCTCGATCTTCGCTGCCCGCCCCGGTGTCATCATCGGCAAGAAGGGCTCGGACATCGAGAAGCTGCGCAAGACGATCGGCGCGATGACCAAGTCCGACGTGTCGTTGAACATCGTCGAGATCCGCAAGCCGGAAATCGACGCCAAGCTCGTCGCACAGGGGATCGCCGATCAGCTCGAGCGTCGTATCGCCTTCCGCCGCGCCATGAAGCGTGCGGTTCAGTCGGCGATGCGTCTGGGCGCCGACGGCATCCGCGTCGCCTGCGGCGGCCGACTCGGCGGTGCCGAGATCGCGCGTTCGGAAAGCTATCGCGAAGGTCGGGTTCCGCTGCACACGCTGCGCGCGAACATCGATTATGCCGAGGCCCAGGCCCACACGTCTTACGGCGTGTGCGGCGTGAAGGTCTGGGTCTTCAAGGGCGAGATCCTCGGCCATGACCCGATGGCGCAGGACAGGCTGATGATGGAGGCTCAGACCTCCGGCGTCCGCCCGGCCCGCGACGACCGTCGTTAAGGACTGACACGATATGTTGCAGCCAAAGCGCACCAAATTCCGCAAGGCCTTCAAGGGCCGCATCCATGGCGACGCCAAGGGTGGCACCAGCCTCAATTTCGGGTCGTACGGCCTGAAGGCGATGGAGCCGGAGCGGATCACCGCACGCCAGATCGAGGCGGCCCGCCGCGCGATCACGCGCCACATCAAGCGCCAGGGGCGTTTGTGGATCCGCATCTTCCCGGACGTGCCCGTCTCGTCGAAGCCTGCCGAAGTCCGCATGGGCTCGGGCAAGGGTTCGCCCGAGTTCTGGGCCGCCCGCGTCAAGCCAGGCCGGATCCTGTTCGAGCTCGACGGCGTCGAAGGCAAGATCGCTGCCGAAGCGTTCGAGCGCGCCGCGATGAAGCTCCCGATCAAAGTCAAGGTCGTCGCCCGCCTGGGTGACACCAGCCACCTCGGAGGCGAATGATATCATGGCAAAGACCGATTTCGTCAGCCAGAGCGACGATCAGCTGTCCGAGAACCTCGGCCAGCTGAAGCGCGAGCAGTTCAACCTCCGCTTTCAGGCGGCGACGAACCAGCTCGAGAAGCCGAGCCGCGTCAAGGAAGTCCGTCGCGACATCGCGCGGATCAAGACCCTCCAGGCGCAGCGCACCAGCGCCGCGGCTGCCAAGTAAGGATAGTAGCACATGCCTAAGCGCGTGCTGACCGGGCTGATCGTCTCCGACAAGGGCGACAAGACGGTGGTTGTGAATGTCGAGCGCAAGGTCAAGCACCCGCTCTACGGCAAGATCATCCGTCGTTCGAAGAAGTACCACGCCCATGACGAGGCGAACGAGTACAAGCAGGGCGAGACCGTGCGCATCGAAGAGACTGCGCCGATCTCGAAGCTGAAAACCTGGAAGGTCGTCGATCGGGTCAACACCCACGCGACGCCCGAGCGGGTCGACGTCGACGCATAATCCGGTGCCGGCCTCGGCCGGCTGACCGGAGGAGGGCAGGGGGCTTGCCTCCTGCCAGCGGAGTGGTTACAGGGCCGCTCCCCCGGTGCAGTTCGCTGCGCCGGGGTCATTATTTTAGGCGGGGTTGGGTCGGTATCCACCCCATAGACGAGAAGGAAATGGATCGATGATCCAGATGCAATCCAATCTCGACGTCGCTGACAACAGCGGCGCGAAGCGGGTGCAGTGCATCAAGGTGCTGGGCGGCTCGAAGCGTCGCACGGCATCGGTTGGCGACATCATCGTCGTCAGCATCAAGGAAGCACAGCCCCGCGGCAAGGTGAAGAAGGGTGACGTGCATCGCGCCGTCATCGTCCGCACCGCCAAGGACATCCACCGTGCCGATGGCTCGACCATCCGCTTCGACGGCAACGCCGCCGTCCTGGTCAACAAGAACGAGGAGCCGATCGGCACCCGTATCTTCGGCCCGGTCGTGCGCGAGCTGCGTGGCAAGAAGCACATGAAGATCATCTCTCTCGCTCCCGAGGTGCTGTAATGGCTGCCGCGAAGATCAAGAAGGGTGACCGCGTCGTCGTTCTGTCCGGCAAGGACAAGGGCAAGACCGGTACCGTAACGTTGGCGATGCCGAAGGACGGCAAGGTCGTGGTCGAGGGCGTGAACATCGCGACCCGCCACAAGAAGCCGACCCAGGCAAACCCGCAGGGTGGCCTCGAGAAGATCGAAGCGCCGCTGCACATCTCGAAGGTCGCGCACGTGACCGCCGACGGCAAGCCCACCCGCGTCCGGTTCGAGGCGCAGGACGGCAAGAAGGTCCGCGTGGCCGTCAAGACCGGAGACAAGATCGATGGCTGATGCAGTCTACAAGCCCCGGATGAAGGGTCTTTACGAAGAGACCATCATCAAGGCGATGGTCGAGAAGTTCGGCTACAAGAACGTCAACGAGATCCCGCGTCTGGACAAGATCGTCCTGAACATGGGTGTCGGCGAGGCGACCCAGGACAAGAAGCGCGTCGACCAGGCCGCTTCCGAAATGGAACTGATCGCCGGTCAGAAGCCGGTCATCACCAAGGCGAAGAAGTCGATCGCGCAGTTCAAGCTGCGTGAAGGCATGCCGATAGGCGTGAAGGTCACCCTTCGCCGCGAGCGCATGTACGAATTCCTCGACCGGTTCATCACGATCGCGCTTCCCCGCGTCCGCGATTTCCGCGGGCTCAACCCGAAGAGCTTCGACGGCCGTGGCAATTACGCCTGCGGCATCAAGGAGCAGATCGTGTTCCCGGAGATCAACTATGACCGCATCGACAAGGTGCGCGGCATGGACGTGATCGTCACCACCACTGCGAAGACCGACGACGAGGCGCGCGAACTGCTGCGTCTGTTCGGCTTCCCGTTCCCTCAGCCCGAGGCTGAAGAGCAGAAGCAGGCTGCGTGAGCAGCCTCGCTTGTCTGAAGTAAGGAAGAGAGCTTAAGTCCATGGCGAAACTGAGTTCGATCAACAAGAATGAGCGTCGCAAGAAGCTTGTGAAGCAATATGCTCCCAAGCTGGCGAAGCTGAAGGCGATGGCCAATGACCAGAGCCTCGAGGAGAGCGAGCGTCTGATTGCTCGCCTCAAGATGGCGGAACTGCCGCGCAATTCGAACCCGACCCGGATCCGCAACCGTTGCGAGATCACCGGTCGTCCGCGCGCTTACTACCGCAAGTTCCGTCTCGCTCGCGTGATGCTTCGTGATCTGGCCAACAAGGGCATGATCCCGGGCCTCACCAAGTCGAGCTGGTAAGGATTCAATCATGGCATTGACCGATCCCCTGGGTGATTTGCTCACCCGCATCCGCAACGGCCAGCGTGCGAAGAAGGACTCCGTCCTCTCGCCCTCGTCGAAGCTGCGCATCCGCGTCCTCGACGTGCTCCAGCGCGAAGGCTACATCCGTGGCTACAGCGACGAGCAGATGGGCCCGGCCGCCGGCGTCCGTATCGAGCTGAAGTATTTCGAGGGCCAGCCGGCAATCAAGCACGTCGCGCGCGTCTCGAAGCCCGGCCGCCGCGTCTATTCCGGTTCGCAGGAACTGCCGCGCGTCCGCAACGGCCTCGGCATCACCATCGTCTCGACGCCTCGCGGCGTTCTGTCCGACGCGGAAGCGCGCGAGCAGAATGTCGGCGGCGAAGTCCTTGCGGAGGTCTTCTGATGAGCCGCATCGGTAAGAAGCCGGTTCCCGTACCGGCCGGCGTGACGCCGACGATCGACAAGGGCATCATCAGCGTGAAGGGCCCCAAGGGCACCCTCACCATGCCGATGCGCGACGAGATCAGCTACACGATCGAGGACGGTGGCATTTCGGTGCAGCCGGCGAACGACACCAAGCGCGCCCGTGCCTTCTGGGGCATGCAGCGCACGATGGTGCAGAACCTGGTGACGGGCGTGACCGACGGCTTCACCAAGAAGCTGCTCATCACCGGCGTCGGCTATCGTGCCGCGGCACAGGGTCGCAACCTCAAGCTGCAGCTCGGCTACAGCCACGACGTCAACATCGACGTGCCGGAAGGCATCGAGGTCAAGACGCCGGACGCCACCACCGTCGAGATCAGCGGCTCCGACAAGCAGAAGGTCGGCCAGCTGGCCGCCGAGATTCGTCAGTGGCGCAAGCCGGAGCCCTACAAGGGCAAGGGCATCAAGTACGACGGCGAGTTCATCTTCCGCAAGGAAGGGAAGAAGAAGTAATGACCAAGGGTCTCTCTCTTTTCGCGAAGCGCCGTCGGCGCAATCGTACCGCGCTGAAGGCGCGTGCCGGCACCCGTCCGCGGTTGTCGATCCATCGTTCGGGTAAGCACATCTATGCCCAGGTCATCGACGACGTCGCCGGCAAGACCGTCGCGTCGGCGTCGACCCTGGAGAAGGACGTGCGCGACCAGTCGGGCGCCAACGTCGCGGCAGCGACCGCAGTCGGCACCCGCGTGGCGGAAAAGGCCAAGGAAGCGGGCGTGACGCAGGTCGTGTTCGATCGTGGCGGCTTCCTCTATCACGGTCGTGTCAAGGCGCTGGCCGAGGCCGCGCGTGAAGCCGGATTGGAGTTCTAATAATGGCTGACGAGAACAACGTGCAGCCGGCAGCGGCTGAAGGCGCTCCTCAGGAGGCCAATGCGGCCCCCCAGGGTGGCCAGCAGGGCGGCTTCGGCGGTCCCGGCGGTGGTCGTGGTGGCCCCCGCGGTGGTCGCGGTGGCGGCGGTGGCGGTCGCGGTCCGGGTGGTCCCGGCGGCAATCGCGGCGGTCGTGACGGCGGTCGCGGTCGCGACAACCGCGGCGGTCGTCCCGGTCAGGACGATGGCGGCGAAGAGCTGATCGAGAAGCTGGTCCACATCAACCGCGTCTCGAAGACGGTGAAGGGCGGCAAGCGCTTCGGCTTCGCGGCGCTGGTCGTCGTCGGCGACGGCAAGGGTCGGGTCGGCTTCGGTCATGGCAAGGCGCGCGAAGTGCCTGAAGCCATCTCCAAGGCCACTGCGGCTGCGAAGAAGGCGATGGTTCGCGTTCCCCTGAAGGACGGGCGTACGCTGCATCATGACGGCAACGGCCACTTCGGTGCCGGTCGCGTGACGCTCCGTTCGGCGCCGCAGGGCACCGGCATCATCGCAGGTGGCCCGATGCGCGCCATCTTCGAGAGCCTGGGTGTCGCCGACGTCGTGACCAAGTCGATCGGGACGTCCAACCCCTACAACATGATCCGCGCCACGTTCGAGGCACTGGGTGAGCAGACTTCGCCGAAGTCGGTCGCGCAACGCCGTGGCAAGAAGATCGCCGACCTGCTCGGCCGCGGTGGTTCGCAGACCGCCGAGGCGGATGCTGCGGCCGTCGTGGAGTAATCGACATGGCGACTATCAAGATCAAGCAGACCGGTTCGCCGATCCGCCGGACCAAGGACCAGCGCGCGACGCTGATCGGTCTCGGCCTCAACAAGATGCACAAGGTCTCGGAGCTGGAAGACAGCCCCGAGGTCCGCGGGATGATCCGCAAGGTGCAGCACATGGTCGAGGTGCAGGGCTAACGCCCTTCACGTCACCGCGTGACAAATACGGGGAAGGGGGCTAACCGGCCCCCTTCCTTTTTCCATATTCTTTAGTCCGCGCGACAAAAGCGAAAGCGAGTGCATATCATGAAGCTCAACGAACTCCGCGACAACCAGGGCGCCCGTAAGTCCAAGATCCGCGTCGGACGCGGCATCGGCTCGGGCAAGGGCAAGACCGGCGGCCGCGGCCAGAAGGGTCAGAAGAGCCGCGAGGGCGTCAGCATCGCCGGCTTCGAGGGCGGTCAGATGCCGCTCCACATGCGTCTGCCGAAGCGTGGCTTCAACAACATCTTCGCCAAGGATTATGCCGAGGTGAACACCGGCGCGATCCAGAAGGCGATCGACGCGGGCAAGCTGTCGACCGACGGCACGATCGATCAGGCGGCGCTGAAGGCGGCCGGCCTCGTCCGTGGTGGCAAGGACGGCGTCCGTCTGCTTGCCAAGGGCGAACTGACAACCAAGCTGGCGTTCCGCGTCGCGGGTGCATCGGCCGGCGCAAAGGCGCAGGTCGAGAAGACCGGCGGCTTGCTGGATATCCCGGTCGTCGTTCCTGCCGCCGAGAAGGCCGCCGCCAAGAAGGGCGTGCAGTATAAGGCGCGCCAGGAAAAGAAGGCGTCGTTCAAGGCGTAAGCGCATCTGTTCCCCGGCGGAGGCCGGGGCCCAGAACGAGCCGCTCGCGACTGGGCCCAGCAGTCCTCGCCGGGGAACATCGCTCTACGGGTTAGACAACCTTCGGAGCATGACTATATGAGCGGCGGGGCGGTTCAAACGCATCCCGCCGTTTTTGTTTCCAGGACACCGACACGCATGGCATCCGCAGCCGACCAAATGGCGCAAAGCATCAGCCTCGCGAAATTCGCGAAGGCGACCGACCTCAAAAAGCGGCTGTGGTTCACGATCGGTGCGCTGATCGTCTTCCGTCTGCTCAGCTATGTGCCGCTGCCGGGCATCGACCCGACCGCGCTCAACCTGTTGAGCGAGCGGACCACGGGTGGCGTGCTCGACTTCTTCAACACCTTCTCCGGCGGCTCGCTCAGCCGCATGTCGTTGATCGCGCTGGGCGTGATGCCGTACATCACCGCCTCGATCGTCGTACAGCTCGCCACATCGCTGTCGCCGCAGCTCGCCGCGATCAAGAAGGAAGGCGAATCGGGCCGCAAGAAGCTCAACCAGTACACCCGCTACGGGACTGTCGGGCTGACCGCGATCCAGGGCTATTTCATCGCCGTCGGGCTTGAGGCGCTCAGCGCCACCAACGGCGTCGCCGCGGTGATCGAGCCGGGCATGACCTTCCGCATCGCGGCGGTCATCAGCCTGATCGGCGGCACGATGTTCCTGATGTGGCTGGGCGAACAGATCACCAGCCGCGGCATCGGCAACGGCGTGTCGCTCATCATCATGGCCGGCATCGTCGCGCATCTGCCGACCACGCTCGTCAACCTGCTCGAAGGCGGCCGTTCGGGCTCGATCGACGCCGTGCGCCTGATCGGCATCGTCATCGCGGTCGTCGCGCTGATCCTGTTCATTTGTTTCATGGAGCGCGCCCAGCGCCGCATCCTGATCCAATATCCCAAGCGGCAGACGCAGCGCGGGATGCAGGCGGATCGCAGCCACTTGCCGTTGAAGATCAACACGGCCGGCGTCATCCCGCCGATCTTCGCCTCGTCGCTGTTGCTGATGCCGCTGACCATCTCGCAGTTCGCCGGACAGCGCGTCGCCGGCGAATCGAAGTGGGGCGATTTCATCATCACCCTCAACCAGTATCTGGCGCACGGGCAGCCGGTGTACATGGCGCTCTATGCCGCCGGCATCATCTTCTTCTCGTTCTTCTACACCGCGGTGGTGTTCAACCCGGAAGAGACGGCCGACAATCTGAAGCGCTACGGTGGCTTTATCCCCGGCATCCGGCCGGGCAAGAACACCGAAACCTACTTCGACTACGTGCTGACCCGCATCACCGTCATCGGTGCGGCCTATCTGACGATCATCTGCCTGTTGCCGGAGTATCTTGTCTCGGCGCTGTCGATTCCGTTCTACCTTGGTGGCACCAGCCTGCTGATCGTCGTCAACGTCACCATGGATACGGTGACGCAGATCCAGTCGCACCTGCTGGCCCACCAGTATGGCGATCTCATCAAGAAGGCGAAGCTGAAGGGCGGACGTCTCCGCTAAAGGCGGAGCGACGCGTGTAAACAGGGGAGTGCGGCTGTGAACATCATCCTTCTTGGGCCGCCGGGTGCGGGCAAGGGCACCCAGGCGCAGCGGCTGATGGCTGCGCGCGGTATGGTCCAGCTGTCGACCGGCGACATGTTGCGCGCTGCGGTCAAGGCGGGAACACCCGTCGGATTGCAGGCGAAGGCGGTGATGGAAGCCGGCGAACTCGTTTCCGACGACATCGTTTCGGCGCTGATCGGCGAACGGCTCGACCAGGGCGTCGCCGGCGGGGCGATCTTCGACGGCTATCCGCGCACCGCCGCGCAGGCGCAGGCGCTCGATTTGCTGCTCGAATCGCGCGGCCTGACGCTCGATCACGTCATCGAACTCGAAGTCGACGAAGCCGCGCTGATCGAGCGCGTCGAGGGTCGATACACCTGCGCCAAGTGCGGCGAGGGCTATCACGACCGGTTCAAGCATCCCAGGACGGATGGCGTCTGCGACGTCTGCGGCTCGACCGAGTTCAAGCGCCGCCCGGACGACAATGCCGAGACGGTCCGTACCCGCATGCAGGAATATCGCGCAAAGACCGCGCCAATCCTGCCGATCTACCAGACCCGCGGGTTGGTGCAGCGCGTGAACGGCATGGCGGACATCGACCATGTGTCGCAGGCGATCGCAAGCATTCTGGACGGATGACGTCCTGCCCCCTTCCCGGCACGGGGAGGGGGCGTCCCGCGCTACGGCATGGGTGAGCGGGCATTCTCGCGCGATGCTCGGAAGGATGGCCGCTCGACCAGAGCCGTTACGATGCCCCTCCCCATGCCGGTCAGAGGATCGACCCGTTTCGACCATGACGCGTTTGTCATGTCGCGGTCACCACCTTGCTACTCTGCCACGTCTAAACGTCATTCCACGGTCGCAGCGCGGCCCACAAGTTTGACGAGATCGGTGCCCGACACTCCCGGGGGTGCCGTAGGGGGCCGGCGGAAGGGATGCTTTCCGCCGGCCTTTCCTGTAGAAGAATGGCGTGAGGAAGCACCCGTGACCCGCAAGATCCTGATCGTGGAGGATGACAGCTCGACCGCGGCCTATCTCGCCAAGGGGCTGTCGGAGGCTGGTTATTCGGTCGAATCGGCACGCGACGGACGCGACGGCCTGTTCCTTGCGAGCGAAGGGATCTTCGACCTCATCATCGCCGACCGGATGCTACCCGGCCTTGACGGCCTGGCGATGGTCAGCGCGATCCGCGCGGCGGGCATCGCGACGCCGGTGCTCGTTTTGTCGGCCCTCGCCGCGGTCGACGATCGCGTCGACGGGCTGAGGGCAGGTGCCGACGATTATCTGTGCAAGCCCTTCTCCTTTGCCGAATTGTCGGCGCGGATCGAGGCGCTGGTCCGCCGGTCCGACCGTGCGGCGACCGAGCCGACCAGGACGCGGCTCGCGGTCGGCGATCTCGAGATCGACCTGCTCGCGCGCCACGTCACCCGCGCCGGACGGGCGATCCCGCTCGGTGCGCGCGAATTCAACCTGCTCGAATTCCTCGCCCGCCACGCTGGTCAGGTCGTCACCCGCACGATGATGCTGGAGAAGATCTGGAACTATCATTTCGACCCGGGCAGCAACGTCGTCGACGTTCATATCGGCCGCCTCCGCCGCAAGCTAGAGGATGGCTTCGCCTCGCCGATCCTCCATACGGTACGCGGAGCGGGATACCGGCTTGCGGCCGATCCGGTCTGACCCCGGTTCGCATTCGTCCGTGAACCGGTTAAGGCAGGTCATGCGCCTGTCCGTCACCGCCCGCATCGCCTTGCTGTCGATCGGTCTGGCTCTCGTCTCCAACCTCGTGCTGGTCGGGTTCGTCTGGAAGCAGACGGATGCGGCGGTGATCGGGACCGTCCGCCGCGAGACGATCGAGCAGTCGGATGCGATGCGGTCGATCTATCATGTCGGCGGCCTGCCCGCGGTGGTCGAGGCGATCGGCCATGCCCGCGCGACGGGCGATACGTCGCTGCTGCTGGCGGTTCTCGACAGCCGCGGTGTGCGGATCGCCGGCTTCGCGCCCGCGGGGATCGCGCTGCCGCTGACGCCCAGCCCGTTCCGGATCGCCGATCTCGATCCGGTGCGTGCCACCGGCGACATCGGCTATACGCTGCGACCGATCGGCCGCCACTGGCTGCTCACCGGCCGTCGCCTCGATCTGGTCGAGGCGGAACGGCGCGCGATCGAGGGGGCGCTGGCGGTCGCGGTGCTGCTGTCGCTGATACTCGGCGTCGGCGCGGGGCTGGTGCTGGCGCGCTATGTCGGCATGCGGCTCAACCGCATCGCTGCGGTGATCGAGGTGGCGGGGGAGGGCGACCTGTCGCGGCGCGTGCCGGTGGCGGCGAGCCGGCGCGACGCCTTCGATCGGCTCGCCAACCAGCTTAACCTGATGCTCGGCAAGCTCGAACGGCTGATGGTCGAATTGCGCCTCGTGACCGACAGCCTCGCGCACGACCTGCGTTCGCCGCTCAGCCGGCTGCGGACCAAAACCGAGCAGGCGGTGCTGATCGCGGATCCGGCCGCACGCGAGGCGGCGCTGGGCGGGCTGCTCGCCGAAACCGATCTGGTCATGCGGATGCTGACGATGCTCATCGAGATCAGCCGGTCGGAGGCGGTGTCGCGCGACCGCTTTATTCAGGTCGAGCCCGCCGAACTGGTCGAGGAAATCGCCGAACTCTACGAACCGGTCGCGGAGGAGGCGGGGTTGGACTTCACCACCGCGATCGACGATTCGGCACCGGCGATGCTGCTCCATCGCGAATTGTTGAGCCAGGCGATCACCAACCTGATCGACAATGCGCTGAAGCATGCGGCTAGCGGCGGGGTGTTGACACTCCGGCTCGTCTGCCTGCCGCAGGCGATCGCGATCCAGGTCGAGGATCGCGGCAGCGGTATCGCGGAGGCGGATCGGGCGCAGGCGCTGAAGCGCTTCGGCCGGCTCGATTCCGCGCGGACGACGCCGGGGGCGGGGCTCGGCATGGCGCTGATCGAGGCGGTGGCGCGGTTGCACAACGGCCGGTTCGAGCTCGCCGACAATGCGCCGGGGCTGATCGCGCGGATCGTCCTGCCCGTCTGACGCCGCGACTTCGTCGCATTTCCGCCCCGGCTGAGGGTTAACCACTTGCTAGCCCGGGTCCGATAGTGTGTTGGACGGGCGCGGCCGGGGGGCTGCATCTTATCGAGGGGCTTTGCGCCGGGTTCGGCAAGAAGGAGCGTTATGCTTGGGGCGATCGTGTTCACCTATGGCATGCTGATGAGCTTCGTGTTGCAGGGGGCGTCCCGCAACGCGAAGCTGAAGCGGCCCAATCCGCCGATGCTGCAATATGTCGGCTACGTGCTGTGCGGCCTGTCCGCCGGGCTGTCGGGGCTGCTGTTGCTCATGGCCTTCACCGCGAAGGCCCCGTTTCCGCTGATGTGACCGGCAGGCGCGCTCAGGCCGCGCGTCGTGTGCCGAGGGCCGTGTCGATCCGGGCGATCAGCTCGCCAAGTGCGGGTGGTGACCATGGCGTACCGGCGCCGGGCGCGGGGGCCTGCATCTTTCTGGCGATGCGACTATAAGCGTGTTGCGACGGAGCCATCTGCATTTCCTCTGACCGGGATGCGCTGTGGTCCGTCCGCCGCTACCAAATGGTTAACGGGCCGGCAGGACGTTGACCGAACCGTCGAAACCGGAACCGCCGGCCCCGCGGCTCTCGCACAGGATCATCATGGACGCCCTCAGTCTGTTCGGCCTTTTTGCCATTCTGTTCATGCTCCTGTGCTATCTGATGGAGGAACGGTCGCCGTGGTGGACGTTCGGGTTCGCGATCGGATGCCTCCTCAGCTCGACCTACGGGTTCCTGCAGGGGGCTTGGCCGTTCGGTGCGGTTGAACTGTTGTGGACCGTGATCGCGCTGCGCCGCTGGTGGATCGCGCTCGCCAAGCGACGGATGGTGGAACCGGTCGCTTGACACGGCGTTTGCGCACGCCTACCTGCCTTTCCCTCCGAAATACCGGTTGCTCCGGCGGCGCTCGTTTGCGCTCGCCGCGTTTTGCGTAGACGCAAACAGGGGCGGGCGGTGTTGCTCGGAAGATGCGACGAGATGGGGGTCGTGCGGCCATGCCGAACCCCGTGGAGCTAGGAGAAACATTTCATGGCACGTATCGCGGGTGTCAATATCCCGACCAACAAGCGCGTGGTGATCGCGCTGACCTACATCCACGGCATTGGTCTGACCAAGTCGAAGGAAATCACGGCCAAGCTGAACATCGCTCCCGAGCGTCGCGTTCAGGACCTGACCGATCAGGAAGTTCTGCAGATCCGCGAGACGATCGACGCCGACCACACGGTCGAGGGCGATCTGCGTCGCGAAACCGCGATGAACATCAAGCGCCTGATGGATCTGGCCTGCTATCGCGGCCTGCGTCATCGCAAGGGTCTGCCGGTCCGCGGCCAGCGCACGCACACCAATGCGCGCACCCGCAAGGGCAAGGCAAAGCCGATCGCCGGCAAGAAGAAGTAAGCGCAGGTCGCTTACTTCTCCGCCGGGGGCAGGTCTGAAGAAGATCGTCCGGCGCTTTCAGTAATCCAGGTCAGGATTTCAACCAATGGCACGTGAACCGCAGCGTATTCGCCGTCGCGAACGCAAGAACATCACCGCCGGCGTCGCCCATGTGAACGCCAGCTTCAACAACACCATGATCACCATCACCGACGCGCAGGGCAACGCCATCTCGTGGTCGTCCGCCGGCATGATGGGCTTCAAGGGCAGCCGCAAGTCGACTCCGTACGCCGCTCAGGTGGCCGCGGAAGACGCCGGCAAGAAGGCCGCCGAGCACGGCGTCCGTACCCTGGAAGTCGAAGTGAAGGGCCCGGGTTCGGGCCGCGAATCGGCGCTGCGCGCGTTGCAGGCGGTCGGTTTCCAGATCACCTCGATCCGTGACGTTACCTCGATCCCGCACAATGGCGTGCGGCCGTCGAAGCGTCGTCGCGTCTGATCTCTCACGCGCCGGCTGACGAGTCGGCGCGTCTTTCTCCCGGCTGGAGCTGCCCCCTGTTCCGGCCCAAATTAGGGGACACCTGTGTCTGTCAATGCAAAGAACTGGCAGGAACTGAAGAAGCCCAACGGCCTTGAGAAGAAGGGCGGCGATGGCAAGCGCAAGGCTACCTTCGTGGCCGAGCCGCTGGAGCGTGGTTTCGGCCTGACGCTCGGCAACGCGCTGCGCCGCGTGCTGCTCTCGTCGCTGCAGGGTGCCGCCGTGACCTCGATCAAGATCGAGAACGTGCTGCACGAATTCTCCAGCCTGGCCGGCGTCCGCGAGGACGTCACCGACATCGTCCTGAACGTCAAGCAGATCGCCATCCGCATGCAGGGCGAGGGGCCGAAGCGCCTCCAGCTCTCGGCGACCGGTCCCGGCGAAGTGAAGGCCGGCGACATCGCCGTGTCGGGCGATATCGAGGTGATGAACCCCGATCTGGTGCTCTGCCATCTCGACGAAGGCGCGACGCTCAACATGGAGCTGACCGCCGACATCGGTAAGGGCTATGTCCCCGCGACCGCCAACCGTCCGGCCGACGCGCCGATTGGCCTGATCCCGGTCGATGCGCTGTATTCGCCGGTACGTCAGGTGTCGTACAAGGTCGATCCGACCCGCGTCGGGCAGGACCTCGATTACGACAAGCTGACGCTGACGATCGAAACCGACGGCACGGTGACCCCGGAAGACGCGGTGGCCTATGCCGGCCGCATCCTTCAGGACCAGCTCGCGCTGTTCGTCCACTTCGACGATTCGGCAATCACGCGCTCGTCCGCTCCGATCGGCCAGGCGGCTGCTCCGGCGGCCGGTGGCGAGACGGCGGGAGACACCCAGCAGATCAATCGTTACCTTCTTAAGAAGGTCGACGAGCTCGAACTTTCGGTGCGCTCGGCGAACTGCCTCAAGAACGACAACATTATCTACATCGGTGACCTGGTCGGCAAGACCGAGGCTGAGATGCTCCGGACCCCGAACTTCGGCCGCAAGTCGTTGAACGAGATCAAGGAAGTCCTCTCGTCCATGGGCCTGCGCCTTGGCATGGAAATCCCGGGCTGGCCGCCCGAGAACATCGAAGAGATGGCGAAGAAGCTCGAGCAGGAAATCATGGGCTAAGCTGCACCGGGATAGCCACGCTATCCCGGAGACGGCGCAAGCCCGGCCGGCGGGCGGGGAAGCGGCAATGCCGCGACACCGTCCTGTTCGACGTGACCGGTGCGGCTTTGCCGCACCGCCACCCGGCCACCGAAGGACATGCTCCCGGGCGTGACCTTTGTGACTTTCCAAAGGGCGAATGGTGGTGGCCCTTCCACAACACCGCCTGGATCGGGGTACCTCATCCGGCCCCCCTACGAACGAAGGAATTACCCATGCGTCATCGCGTTGGCGGTCGTAAGCTGCAGCGTACCTCGGCCCATCGTACGGCCCTGTTCCGCAACATGTCGGCCGCGCTCATCAAGCATGAGCAGATCACCACCACCGTCGCCAAGGCGAAGGAACTGCGCCCCTACGTCGAAAAGCTCATCACGCTGGCGAAGAAGGGTGGCCTATCCAACCGTCGTCTGGCGCATGCGCGGTTGCTCGACGATGCACAGCTGGTGAAGCTGTTCGACGTGCTCGCGTCGCGCTATGCCGCCCGTAACGGCGGCTACACCCGCATCATCAAGGCCGGCATCCGCGCGTCGGACGCCTCGCCGATGGCGATCATCGAATTCGTCGATCGCGACGTGTCGGCGAAGGGCCAGGATTCGGGTCCGGTCCAGTCGGACGAGGACTTCGACGAGGCCGCATAAGCGATCGCGCCTGCATAGGCAGGAATTTGGAATGGCGAGGGGGCTGCACCAGCGATGGTGCGGCCCCTTTCGTTATCGGCGCCACCTCGCTACACGCCCGCCATGCAGCACACCGACAGCATCCTCATCGTCGATTTCGGCAGCCAGGTGACCCAGCTCATCGCCCGCCGCGTCCGCGAAGCCGGCGTCTATAGCGAGATCGCCCCCTTCCAATCCGCCGAAGAGGCATTCGACCGGATCAGGCCCGCCGGCATCATCCTGTCGGGCGGCCCCGCGTCGGTGACGCTGGCGACCAGCCCGCGCGCGCCGCAGCGCTTCTTCGAGGCGGGCATTCCCATTCTCGGCATCTGCTACGGGCAGCAGCTGATGAGCGCGCAGCTTGGCGGCAACGTCGTCATCTCCGGCGACGGTGGCGAATTCGGCAAGGCGTTCGTCGACGTCAAGTCCGACTGCGGGCTGTTCCACGGCCTGTGGGCCGAGGGCGAGCGCCATCAGGTCTGGATGAGCCATGGCGACAAGGTCGACGCGTTGCCGCCCGGCTTCGTCCCCGTCGCCACCTCCGAAGGCGCGCCCTTCGCGATCGTCGCCGACGAGGCGCGCCGCTTCTACGGCGTCCAGTTCCACCCGGAGGTCGTCCACACCCCCGACGGCGGCAAGCTGATCGCCAATTTCGCCCGTCATGTCTGCGGCCTCGCCGGCGACTGGACGATGGCCGAGTTCCGCGACGCCAAGATCGCCGAGATCCGGGCGCAGGTCGGCAAGGGCAAGGTGATCTGCGGCCTGTCGGGCGGGGTCGATTCCTCCGTCGCCGCGCTGCTAATCCACGAGGCGATCGGCGACCAGCTGACCTGCGTCTTCGTCGACGGCGGTATCCTACGGGCCGGGGAGGCGGAGCAGGTCGTCGGCCTCTTCCGCGGCCATTACAACATTCCGCTCGTCCATGTGCAGGCGCAGACGCTGTTCATGAACGGCCTCGCCGGCGTCACCGACCCCGAGGCCAAGCGCAAGTTCATCGGCAAGACTTTCATCGACGTGTTCGAGGCGGAGGCGAAGAAGATCGGCGGTGCCGAATTCCTCGCGCAGGGGACGCTCTATCCCGACGTGATCGAGAGCGTCAGCTTCACCGGCGGTCCGTCGGTGACGATCAAGAGCCACCACAATGTCGGTGGCCTGCCCGAGCGCATGAAGATGAAGCTGGTCGAGCCGTTGCGCGAACTGTTCAAGGACGAGGTCCGCGCGCTGGGGCGCGAACTGGGCCTGCCCGACGTCTTCGTCGGTCGCCATCCGTTCCCCGGACCCGGCCTCGCCATCCGCATCCCCGGCGAGGTGACGCAGGAGCGCTGCGACATCCTGCGCAAGGCGGACGCGGTGTATCTGGAGGAGATCCGCAACGCCGGCCTCTATGACGCGATCTGGCAGGCGTTCGCGGTGCTGCTGCCGGTGCGTACCGTCGGGGTGATGGGCGATGGCCGCACCTACGACCACGTTCTCGCGCTGCGTGCGGTGACGTCGACGGATGGCATGACCGCGGAGGTGTTCGACTTCCCGAGCGACTTCCTGCCGCGCGTCGCGACCCGGATCGTCAACGAGGTGAAGGGCGTCAACCGCGTCGTCTACGACTACACCTCCAAGCCGCCCGGCACGATCGAATGGGAATGACCCGGTCCATGCGCCCCTGACGTAGCGGCACCCTTGACCTCCGCCGCATCTTGTCTGACAAGATGGCAACAAGGGGAGGTTCGAAAGCTCCCCGGAGCATGGCGGCAGCGCCGGCGGTAAAGGGAGATGGACCGATGAAGACGATGGTGACCGCGCTGGCTCTGGTTCTGGCCGCTCCCGCGCTGGCGCAACAGGCCGGCGCCCCGGCCGAGACGGTCGTCGTCCATGGTGATCGGCCCGCACCCAGGTTCGACAAGCGCATCTTCGGCCAGTTCGCCGAGCATCTCGGCACCGGCATCTACGGCGGCATCTGGGTCGGCAAGGGCAGCCGCATCCCCAATGTCGACGGCTACCGCCGCGACGTGCTCGACGCGCTGAAGGCGATCCGTGTTCCCGTCGTTCGCTGGCCCGGCGGTTGCTTTGCCGATGAATATCACTGGCGCGAGGGGATCGGCGCACCGTCGAAGCGCAAGGTGAAGATCAACACCAACTGGGGCGGCGTGACCGAGGACAATGCGGTCGGCACTCACGAATTCATGAACTATTCCGAGATGCTCGGCGCCGAACCCTATGTATCGGGCAACGTCGGCAACGGCACGCCGAGCGAGATGGCGGAATGGGTCGAATATATGACCTCGCCGACCGGATCGAGCCTAGCGAGGGAGCGCGCCGCCAACGGCCGCAAGACGCCCTGGGCGCTGCCGATGTTCGGGATCGGCAACGAATTGTGGGGCTGCGGCGGCAACATGCGCCCCGAATATGCCGCGGACATCACACGGCGCTACGGCACCTTCCTCAAGATGCCCGAGGGGCAGAAGGTGATGAAGATCGCCAGCGGCGCCAATGCCGAGGATTACAACTGGACCGAGGTGATGATGCGCGATGCCGGCCGTCATTTCGACGGGATCGGCGTCCATTATTACACCATTCCCTACGACTGGAAGCACAAGGGTGCCGCGACCGGCTTCGACGAGGATCAGTGGGCGCGGACGCTCGCCAAGACCGTGAAGATGGAAGAGCTGATCACGAAGCATGCGGCGGTCATGGACAAGCATGATCCGCAGAAGCGCGTGGCGTTGCTCGTCGACGAATGGGGGACCTGGTACGATCAGGAGCCCGGCAGTCATCCGGGCTTCCTCTACCAGCAGAATTCGCTGCGCGATGCCCTGGTCACCAGCCTGAACTTCGACATCTTCGCCCGCCACACCGACCGGCTGCGCGGCGCCAACATCGCGCAGATGGTCAACGTGCTCCAGGCGATGATGCTGACCGACGGCAATCGCATGGTGAAGACGCCGACCTATTGGGTGTTCGACCTGTACAAGGACTATCAGGACGGCATCGTCCTGCCGGTCGAGGTGCAGTCGCGCTGGTATTCCAAGAACCAGTGGGTGCTGAAGGCGGTCAGCGCCAGCGCGGTGCGCGGCGCCGATGGCGCGGTTCACATGGGGCTGACCAACGTCGATCCCAACCAGCCCGCGACCGTGACGGTGAAGCTGGACGGCGTCGCCGGCGGGGCGGTGACCGGCCGCATCCTCACCGCCGCGGCGATGGACGCGCACAACACCTTCGATGCGCCGAATGCAGTGGTGCCGATCGCCTTCACCGGGGCGACGCTGGCGGGGGGCACGCTGCAGGTGACGCTGCCGCCGAAATCGGTGGTGATGCTGGATATTCGCTGATCGACGGGGCTGAGCGACGGGAGGGATGTCCTTCTCCGCTAAGCCTGCGCCGCCCTCAAGGGGGCGGTGAATTTTTCATAAGCGTTGTTTTTCACAAGCCTGAACCGATCGGCTCCACGTCGGTGGTTTGACTAACCAGCAACCGCTGATCTCAATAGTCACAGCCGATCAGGCAGCGCAGGGTAGGCTATCGTTCTTCCAAGCGAATTCATCGCGAATATGGCCGTGATCATGCGTGAAAGAGATAGAGCTAGCGAAGATGCTCTCGGATGGTGGTAGCAGGCATTAGCATGCTCCGCGCGTAGCGCGCATACGCAGCGGCGATTTGCGAAGCAGATCGGAAATGAGTGAACGGGCGAGATCGACGGCGGTGCTGCGCCATTATGCCGGCTTGTTTCCATCCGTCAGCGCGGGGCTTGCCGAAGGGTGGGCCGAAAACAAGCGAGGTGGCTCATCGCAGTGAAGAATTGCCGAGCTTAGCCGCGCCGCGCCTGTGGTTTCGCCAGTTTCTGCGAAAGTGCGATTGTCGCATCAACGATCGCTGCGGTGAGAGATCTCTCAAAGCCTGCGTCGCAGGCGCGCCTGATTCCCGCTGCTTTGGCGGCGAATAGAACTCGCTGGTACGGTACGTCGAGCCGGGTCCCTATCTCCACAGTCGTGACGTAGCGTTCCGCTAGCGCAAGGACGTCAGAAATGGGAACGGTTGGGTCAGGTCGAGTGGGATAACCGCTTAGAAGATTGGTCGCCTCCCTCACGGAGAGGTTGAGCACTTCGGCAGCATCCTGCTTCGTCATCTTTTCTTCGAATAGGATATCAGGATTCAGCCCGGAACCAGGCGTACAGGCTTGGTCGACGCGAGCAATCCGCAGCTCCAGATATCGCTCGATATCCTCCCGTCTGACCCTGATGCGTTGGAACAGCGACGTGGTGCCTTGTTCGATAGTGTAGCTTAGCCCTCCATCTAGCATCGCTTCGACAATGGCATCCCACGGCTTCAGTCGTCCTCCGACCATCCGTACGAGCCCGACTAGGCTGACTGCGTCCTCAAGGTAGGGCTGCTGAGCGGCAGTAATTGCCTGAACAAGGTTGCGGGCCGTTTTCCTGGTGATCTGGGGCTTGCTATATCGAGCACGGAAGAACGGGTGCGGCATGAGTGGCAGCCGGTTCAGGGCGCAAAGCTGCTCGACCGCGTAGTACGGAAGGCCGAGCTCGGCGCCGACCCGGTTGAGGTCGTAGCGCAGATGCATCTCACGCTCGATCAGCTCTACTTCTTCGCGGTCGAAAGCCGGAACCAGCATCGATCCGCGCGCGACGCCGACAGTCTTGAAGGCACCCGCACGTCGGAGTGCGGACACGTCCTGCGATCCCATACGTAGATAGCGTCCTACCTCTAGGCTGGTCATCGTCTGAGCCTTCAGGTCTGCGCCGAGTGGGCCTGCGGTGTCGATCGATCGATGGAGCCGGCCAACTAACGACGCAAGCTCCGGTGCAATGAAGTCGTAGTCCCTCAGCTTGAGGAAGCGTCTTGTGGCGCCTGCGGTGCCGTCCGAGCCGCGGGACGCTACTTCCAGGTCCCGAGTGATGCGCTCGAGAATCGCCTGCGGCCATCCCGCGATAAGCTCCCACGCTCCATGGATACCTCGTGCGATGTCATGAGCGTCGTTATTCCAGATACGGTTGGATCCTGTCCACGCGCAGGACGGCTCGGCGATAGGCACCAGTCGCAGCAGCAGCTCGTACGCGAGGGCGGCGCCCAGATCGGAGATCTCCCGCGGCAGCTTGGCCAGGGACGCCTTCCTGCGGGACGGATCAGTATGGGTGAGACCTATCGCCGCAGACAGGTTGGCCCTGAGGTCGTCATCGATACGCTCCGCTGGCTGATCGAGGCTCTCGCCGCAGCTGTCGCAGAACGCTACTCCCGCGGAGTGGCGCCAGCGCTGCGTCTTGCCGCAGAGCGGACAGTGTGAAAGCAGGATTTCGCCCGTGTCTGCGTCGAAAGGAAGGCGTAGCTGCCACATCGCTCGATGAAAGGGGCTGGCGGCGAGGGCTAGAGGCGAGAAGCGCCGCACCCGCGTCGTGATGTCGCCTCTCGCTACAGTCGTGCCGAAGAACGCCCTGCGGCCCCTATCGCCTGCCACGATAGGGTAGGACCGCAGCTGTAGTTCGGCGACATCGACGTCGAGAATGGCCGCAAGTGCCGGAAGGTCGTCCCAGCCGGTCGTCGTGAGTTGGGGACGATGGCCGTGCAGTCGGTCAGCTGCTCCGGCGATCTCGGCCACGCGTCCCAGCTTGTTCATGCCGGTGATGTCCGCGACGTACCCGTAAAGTGACTCGCCTTCGAACGGAGCGCGGGTCTCGATGTCGCCCGGACCGATCATTCCGGGCTCTCGCCGGTGAAAGGATTATAGTCGATGATCCCGTTCTCGATGCTGTGGTTCTCCACGGCCTGGGCGAGAACGTCGTGCGTGAGAACCAGGCTCTTGTTGTCATAATGGATCAGACTGACCGCCTCTTCGAGAAGCAGACAGAGCGGACGGAGACGTCCCTGGCAGACTTCCCAGAGCAGCTTGGCGGTATCCTTGGCGTCCTTGGCGGGTCGCTTGACCGGAGCTTTATCGCTGGGGACTTCCACGTAATCGTCGAGGCCGGCCTTGCTCGACACCAGGCCGCAGTCCAGCATCGCCTGTTCCATTTTCCTCACGAACTCGACGAAGATCGCCTTCTCGCCGTCGTCATACCACTCCAGCGCCTTGAGCACGACGGGCGACTTCATCCGATCCGTTAAGGCTGGGACGCGATTGAAGACCTTGTTTGCTTCCTTCGTCCCAAGGAAGGCGACAGCGGCCTCGCCAGCGACCAGCATATCCATCAGATCGCCGCCGATGACCTCGCCCATGGAAGGCCGGCGCGCAGCGCGGTTCATCTCGTCGAACACTACGAGCTGGACGTCGTGCTCGCGAAGCGCCTTGTAGGCGCGCTCCCATGCGATGGCGGGTTTGGACGCATGATTCCAGTTCGGCTTGCCCAGCGCCTTCAGAATGGCCTGTGGGATCGAGATCTGCATACCGGTAGTGTCGAGCGTGGCGATGATCACGGGTCGGCGCCTGTCCGCTGGGTTGGTCGGCATGTGCATGGCCTCGAGCAGTTCAGCGCCGATCGTCTTGCCGACGCCCAGTTCCGCGAACGTCCTGACGACAGGCATCGGGATCTTCACGCCCGTCTCGGCCCGTTTCGCCCTAATCGCCACTGCCTGCAGACGAAATCCTTCCAGACCGGCCACCAAGGCGTTCTGGGGACCGTGACCGACCCTGATAGCATTGAACCTAGCCGCGGCTTCCGCCGATCGCGCGGTACGGACCGAAGGATCTTCCTGGTCTGACATCTTCCTGCTCCTACTTGTACTCGGCCATGGTCTTCCGGGACGACTTGCTGCGGCGTGGCGGCTTGGTCTCGTCCTGCCGTGGCTGGCCCGCCTGCCGGCGGTCGCGAGCCAGGACGCGCTTCGGCTTGTCAGATCCCTCGCTGGCCACGTCCTTGCGCGGTGCCCGGATTTCGTGGTCGATGGACCGGATGGCCGCGACATCGTGAGCGATGAAGTCATCGAGCGTCACCGCCTCCGCCGGCTCGATGCTGAGGTCGACGATGTTGCCGACGATCTGGTGGATGCGTGGTATCTCGTTCAGCTTCGCCAGCTCGGCTCGCTGCTCCCGACTGGCAGTGGCGTCGATCGTGCGAATCGCGCGGATCCGACGGGCCCGCTCGGTAAGCCACTGCTCCTCGCTGTTGAACTCGTCCGCTTCGATCTTCGCCTGGTCACGTATCTGCTTGTGCAGTGCGAGCGGCATCCCCTCCGAGTAGTTGGAGTACTCGCAGACTAAGGCGACGTACCTGCGCGTTTTCCGATTCCACACGAGGATCCGACCGATGTTCATCGGGTCAAATTTCACTTTCGTAAATGCGCTCGCGTCGTCGCGGCGCTGTCGGCGTGGCTCGGTTGGAACGAGATCGTCCAGAAGATCCGAGACTGCGTCGTGTTCGCCCGGCGGACTCGTGTATCGCAGGCCCCAGCGGGTAACGCCCGCCTTGTCGACCTGCACTTTGAATCTCACGTCCATGATCTCGTTCATGTATCGATCGATCTCGTGACAGATCTCGATCACGCCCCCCGTGCCCTTTTGGAAGACGAGCGCAGGCTGGCGGCCGAGCAGACCTTCGTGCGGCTCGGTGTGATACTCGGCCATGCACTGGTTCATCAGCGCCTCGAGATCATCGAGGGTAACGCAAGCCTTGATCCTCGCATCATACTCGCGCTTGCGCGCTCGTGCGATCGGGATGGTTACGCCGGGCAGGCGCCTCGTCAGCTTGATCTTGATTGTTCTGAAGAGGCGCTCGACCACTGCCTTGTACGTAGGGCGCTTGATGGGAGCGAACCGCACTGAGAAGCCGGCGCCTGCAACCGCATCCTCCAGTCCGTGACCGCGGAACTCGCGGCCGTTGTCGACGATGATGATGTCGCACCTGCCGCAGAGCCGACGCAGAATCGGGTGCTTTTTCGCCATATGCGGCGGCGGACGCTTGGACCGGTTGGCTCGTCGGATCACCTCCGCGACGGTCCAAAGCGACGGGGGAAAGGCGGTGATCACCCAGCCGAGCACGGCTCTGGAGCACACGTCGATCATGACCGTGAGCCATACCTCGGTGAACAGGATGTCGTTGTCGAGGTCGATGACCACCGCCATTGGCAGCCGCGCGTGATCGATCATCGCGATCTGCAGCGGGTGCTTGGCCCGGAGCGACCGACCCGCGCCCTTCCACTCGGACCGAATGACCGCGGCGCCCTCGAGAGTCGCTGCCGTGTACGCGTTCTCGAGTTCTCGCCACGACCGGTATACCTTGGACTGGCTGGGCACCGGGTAGGGCACAGCCGGCTTCTCGTAGTCGGGATGGTCGCCGGCGTTGATCTCCCTGACGAGCGTCGCCGCCTCGGCGGTTATGTCCTCGAGGGTGCCTGGCTCTGTCTTCGCCCGAAGACAGACCTTGTAGATGATTCCATCCACCACCCCGTCGCGATAGCCTCCGCGCGGCACGCGTCCCCACATGCGTACGAAGTCGACGAGCTGGCGATCGCCTACGGTTCCACGTTCGCTCCGCCAGCGCCTGATGGTCGCGGGACTGTCGAACGCTCCGAACTTCTTCTCCAGCTCTCCGGGCCAGTGCTGCTCCAGCGTCTGCCGGATCGACACGTTGCCGTTCTTGGCTCCGTGCTCGTCGCAGCAGAGGACCTCCGCAAGCATCTTGGCCGCATCGGGCTCAAGAGGCAGCGCCTCGCCTGCGACCGGCGAAAGAGCGTTGCCATCTTTGTCGCGGGGCCCGACGATCGAGCGATAGTCCCAGTCGGTCATGCGTGCGATCAGACGCGCCGATATCCTCGGCGGCGGCTCTACCACGCGAAGGTCGCCGTCGATCGTCAGATCGTCCCAGCCCTGCCTGGTGAGCAGCCCGACCTCGCCCTTCTCGTCCTTGCGCAGGAACGGCAGACCGGTTTTCACATGCATGAGATAGATCCGGCCGCCGGGCAGCAAGCCGTTATATTTGAAGGGCTCGTTCCGGATCATGATGATCGCGGACCTCGAGATGACGAACTCGGGCTCGCTGTCGGGAGCGAGCCATTCGTCTCCGGGATTGGGGGGAACAGGCGTCATCGGATCCTCCTCCGAAAGGGGTCTGCCGCATTCGCTACAGAATGGTCACCGGGGTGTTCGGCTGGACTCGGCGGGTGAGATCGATCGCGACGCGACGCTGGATGGTGAGCGCCTGCAGCACTGCCTCTCCGGCCTCGATGCAGCGCGGTGCCAGGGCGTGAGCCAGATCCCAGTAGGTCGTCTCGAACCCTTTGCGCATGGCGAAGCCTTCCAGCCGATTGATGTGCCGGCGATGCACATGCGCGAATCGCCGCATCGCAAATCGCTGGCAGTTTTCCCGATGGTGACGGTTCACGAAGATCTCGGAGGCCAGGACTATGCGAAAGATCCATCCACAGCGCCGGCAGATCTCCGCGACGGCGGCGAGCTTCAGCAGGTACTCGGGATTGCGCAGGTCGCGTTCGCTCCGCTTTATCTCGACAACGTGCCGCCTTCCGTCGATCCACATGTCCGCATCGGCCGTGTACCCAAGCCACTTGCCGCCCAAGAAGAAGCGGAATCCGATACCTTCGGACTGCATTCGGCCGACCAGCGGGTTGCACTCGGCGGCGAGCAGGTGGTCGAAGGCCGCCATTCCTTCCCAATGCTGGACCCGGCGGGCCTTCGCGCTCGGCCACCATCCGCAGACATGCGGGAGGCCGCCCGAGAACGTACGCAGACTGCCACCGTGCTCGGCCACTATGACGGTGCCCATCGACTCGAGCTCGGCGGAGCCGATGTCGGGGTGCAGATCCGATGTGATGCCGAGCTGGCGCAGGCGGATGTTCGACGGCTCGTAGACGGGGTCCAGCATCAGAGCGCCGATCTGCTCCGCTCTGGCTACCGATTTTGCGACGAGGGAGGCGATCTTCGGGACGGTCGACGTAGCCAGGTCGTCGTCGACGTCCTCCTGCCTGATCGCCTTGCCACCGGTCACGCAATCTCCTGGCCCGTCGACGTTGAGGCGGCGGGAAATCCGTCGAACCTCATCCTGCCAAGCCGCGCGTCAATCGCTCGTCGGCAGACACGGTTCATGCTGCGCCTCGAGCCGGAGCTGCGGTGGAACTCGGGCAAGAGCGTGCCTCGGTCTGCCTGGCGCGGTTCGTTGCTTGACGGGCCGCGAGACGGGGTGAGAACGGAAGAGCCGTTCCCGCTTGCGGGCGATGCCTGCAGGGCAGGGGCCTCACAGCTTCTCGCAAAACACGGCACGGTGACTGGAAGCGGGCCATTACGCTGGCGAGACGCGGCGCCCGATCGACTTGCGACAAAGCCGTGTCGAACGGCATTGTGGTCCTGCCGAGCGGTCGCTGTCAGAAGCGCGGCACGGAGGGCACGACTGTCATTGCTCACGTTCAATCCTTCTATCGGCTGCGTCCGCTGAACTTATCGAGAGATCGAGGAGGACGAGCGGCGTGGTTCGCCGACCCGGGGGATCAGCGCGGAAGCAGGAAAAAGCGTTATCGGGCTTAGATCGGGGCTCTGATCCGGCGATGTGCGATCACCGGCCAGTCAGCGTTCCATCCGCGTCAGCTGTTTCGAGGAGGGAAGATGGCGCCCCTTGATCAGCGGCTGCTCAGCCGGCGGCTTGGATCTTGCGGAGCAGATCGAAGAGGCCGGGCATGATCTCCGGTGCCCCCACGCTGGCGCGCACCTCGCTGTCCGGCCCCAGGGGCTTTTCGAGGTCGATGGCGACGCACCGGCGGAGCAGGAGGCCGTACACGATAGCGCGGCCGTTGATCGCGTTCGGGTGCAGGACGCCGGACAGCTCGCCGAGTGCGAAGGAGCCGCCGTCGCCCAGGATCTTCGCCGCTTTCACCCGCTGCGGCATCGTCGGCAGGATGGTGCGATACGGCGAGAGCATGCGCAGGTTTTCCCTGAACACGGGAGAGCCGAGCGTCGTCTCGCCGACGTATCGCGCTCCGACGGCTGCCGCCGCCAAGCGCCAGAGAAGCACCTCGCGACGCACGGCGTCGCTCTCGACATCCTCCTCGCACTCGTGATGGTAGACGACAGACCATGCGCCGCTGACGGACAGACGGGCGCGCGCCGCCGTAGAGGTGATCAGACCATCGTCAGTTTCCATCTCGGCCATCATCGGGCGAGGCAGCGTGCGGATCACAGACGCCGTGGCTCGGTCGACCAGCTCGAGTTCCGACTCCAGCATCCTGCGGTCTGCGCTCCGACGAGGTCCGGGCGGACTGACGATCCGGACCGTTCCGGCGATGTCCGTGGTCTTAACGTCGACCGTGACGTCCAGCCGCGGCATCTGCTCTCGTCCGCGCGCATCGCTGCGGTACGGCGCGACGCCGCTAATGGCGGGCTGCTGGATGCGGACCTGAGCTGCCGGAAATCTCGACCAAGAATGCCTACCCATCTTGCGAACGCCCTTCACGTCGATACGAGCCCGCGACCGTCAAAATTCACTCAGCGCAGGATGCTTCAACCATCAGCAGGCGAACGGCACTTGTGCCCTAGCCGTGATGTATCGTATCGTGTTAACCAATGCTCTATGGCTTGGAATGACATGAAGATAGGCGTGGAAAATGTGATTCGCAAGCGCGGCTTGGAATGAGATGAAAAACCGCGTCAAGTCAGCAACTTATAACCCTGGATGCATTTGGAGACCGAATGCGGTCTCAACCCTCGCACCTGGTAAGGTAAGGACAACACGTGGAATTTGAGCGAGAGCACGTCCAATCCGACTCAGTCGTCCAACTGAGCGCGAAGGAGGCGGAAGTCCTGAGCCACCTCGATCACAGGCTGACCGATGAGGACAGATATCTGCTCTCGGTCGCGAAACCCGATCAGCGCGCGTCGATGTTCGCGAGACTCGACGCTCTCGCCGCACTGCGGTCGGGCGAGATCGATGTGGAGGAAGCCGCCCGGAAAGCAGGGGTGAGCCTCCCGACGTTCTACCGTCTCAGGAAGGCTTGGGACGTAGCGGAGGGGCGGGGTCTGCGTTCGGTCTCCGGTTCTACGGGCCGAAAACCTCGTGGTGCAGGCAGGAGAGCGGTTCGTGACGAGGCCCGTCGCCATGCTATCGATCTTCTCAAGAACGATGTGCTTGCCGATCTGCCGGTCAAGACCTTGGCCCGCCTTGTCAGGAAGGCAACGAAGGACGGCGTTTCGCTCGAAGTCGCCGAAGCAGTGGTCCGATCCGTTCGGCTGGAACAGTCGAGAAGCATAGTCGATACTGACGAATCGCCTTTCGGTGGCGAGCTCGTGGTCGACGCGTGTGCCGTGTCCATGACCATCTTCGACGATGAAGACGCGACGCCTCGTCAGGCGATCCTGGCGACAGTGCTGGAAGTGTCGACGGGACTGATCCTTGCCGTCAATCTCTGTACGGAACGCAATGCTGCCTTCGGCCAGGCTATGGCACTTAGACAGGCTCTTCACTACGTAAAGTGGAACGGACTAGATGTTTCGCGGAAGGACCGGACACGCATCACCGTTTCAGTCGCGCCTTCGGCAGATCCGGCTTTCGCCCACTTCGTCCAAGTTCTGAAAGGGAGCATCGGCGAGGAAAACGTGAAGTCGGAAGGGCCGCGGCGGTTCGGCCGATCAACCATTGCCGTCATAGGCCGGAGACTAGGCCGCCTCCTACTTCTTCCCGCGTCTACCGAGAAGGGCATTGGCGACTCAGCCGCCGGGCAGTCGGCGAAAACCTTGTTTAGCTCCAAGGAGGCGAGTGCGATCGTCGCGCAAAGTGTGAACGAGCACAATCAGCCGATCCTAGAACTGCTCCGTAGGAAGAATATCCTCACGCCGTCAGTTACGAATGTCTCTAAAGCAGGCCAAATGACTGATGCGCTGCAACAAGTGATGCCATTTTCACCATATAATCTTCGGGGAGCGCCGGCGTTAAGAAGGTTTGCGGAGTAGTATTAGTCGGATTTGCACCTAAAAATGCAATGCAGCCCGTCTTGAAGGCGAAAAATTTAGAATTGCTGACTGCGGTGCTCGTCGTAACGTGAATTAGATTGCCATCAAGTCACATCACGTCAGCAAACTAAATTTGAGATATTCGACCGCCTTCGCATGTTCGGAGGCGAAACCACACTATTACATCTTTGGCGCCCGCAACCCAGTCCGCTCTTACGCGATGGGCGGGGCGCACTGCATCACGTCTCCGACCTAAGCACCATAGCGGGGTGGCAGCTTACCCGTGCCCCCCCGCTAAATGGGTAAATTGGAGCGCCGTCCCAACGCGGGTTGACGGTCAATCGAGGCCCGGCTGCTCTGTCACTAAGTTCCGACAGCTGATGCCGAGTGCAGACGAGCCCTTCTGAGGGATCGCGGCACCGCATCAAAAAAAAGCCGCTTCTTTCTGAAGACGGATCAGGCGGAAGACCCGGAAAGGTACAAGTCCGCCGGGCCACTGCTCAACAATCACTATGAAAAACAAGGAGGCTTCAATGGCGTCATTGGACAGCTATGACTTTTCGGGTGTAGCCGCGCACCGCATAGACGAGGTGAAGCGTCGCATCGGCGTCCTCGAGGACTACACGGCGCGTCGGATCACCAGCGCCGAGGCAATCGAACGACTGCAGCTCTCCAGCCCTTCGTTTCATCGTCTGCTACGCGCGTGGGCCGACGGCACCCGACCAGAGAAGCTGGGCGCAGCAGGCCGTCATCGGAAGACCTCCCGTGATCTGGGTGAAGAGGTCACCGCCCTAATTCGGCAGATCGAGGAGAGCAGTCGCGATGCATCGGTCCGCATCGTCGCCGAGCGGGCGCGTAGGGCCGGGCGTGAGCGGAGCATTCGAATGCCGAGCCACGAGCGCGTCGCACGCTATGTAGCGCAGCTTCGCACCGAACGCGGCGAAAGACCTTCCGGCGTCCACGACCTGTTCATCGGCTTCTGTGCCGTCGATGCGCCGGTCGCCCATCCCGATCGCGGCGTCGTCGCGCCCATCATGTGCGTCCTGATCTCGGCGGCCGGCGATCCGGCGATCCTGGGACTGTCACTGTCTCTGGACGATCCTACGCCCGCTGACGTCATCAGGACCCTTGAGGACGCGCTCCTCCGGCAGCCAGGCGAGCAGCCCGATGCAGTGCGGAGGCTTCTGCTGCAGGTCGGCTGGGAAGGGCCGTGGCCTGAGCTCGTCGATGCAATCGTCCGGGGAGGACTGGCGGTCGAGGTCGAGAAGCTGCGGGCTCGATCGGCGCGCACGGTCACGGCCCTGATCGGCAACCGGCCGGCCGGCGTCGGGCTCAAGGGCGACCTGACGGCGCGCACCGTCACCAACAGGACGCTCAAGGTACCCGCCGGCGGTGCGCCGGCAGCCGTGGCTGAAGTCGAAGCATCCTTGCGCCTCCGGCTCACTGCCGCCTTCCCCGCGACCGAAGACGCATTTGCCGATCGCGAAGCGTTGCTGCGCTCGCTCCGGGCCCTTTAGGAGCCGAGGGCCGGCTAGCGCCGACCCGTCCGTCGGCACGTTTTTGCTTGGTGAAGATCGGTGCCCATTCAGGGCCTGCTCCGACCGGCAAGTAGAACAGACCGACCGCATTATCGTATCATTCCAACCTAATCAGCATTGATATTCTTGATAATTGCTCGCTTCCCGATTACGTGTGCTGCCGAATAGCCGATATGGAAGCGGAGCAATGGACGAGCACAACCTGGAACCGACTATCACGATAGTGTTCCACGAGGTCGCAGCGGTGAGGGCTCCCGTCATGCGCGAGATTCGGTCGGTGCTGCAGCGGCATTTCGAGGTCCAGTACACCGGAACCACCGAAAACCTTGGGCCTGGTGGATCATGGAAGATCGGGATCGGCTATCGTCTGTCTTCGCTCACGGAAGCCGGTCGGATCGACAGCGAAGCCGAAAGGAGGATCGCCGCCCATTGCGAACTGCTCGATCAGCTAAACGTATCCAACGGCGTCAAGGCGATCGCCATCGCGCTTCACCAGCACTGGTCGGATGACCTTCGCGAGCGCTTCGGCGAGGCGGCCAGGCCGGCGACGATCAAGCGGTGGAGGCTGCAGCGGCGACGCGCCGCGAGCCTGGAGGCCGCCCCGAGCACGAAGAGGCTCACCGATGAGGATCGCATCGTGCGCGGTCTTAGGCGGCATCATGCCATCAGGACGAACGGTTCCGGAAGCAGCATACGCGATGGCTATCGGCGTGCCCTTATCGATATACGCCGCGTCAACTCGGGGGCTCACCACTGCTACGGCAAGCCAGATTCCGAGATCGTGCCGTTCAGCTACGAGACCTTTCGCCGTGAATGTCGCAGTCTCAGGGAAAGGCGTCCCGTGCGACGCCGGCGCTGACGGAGCGTCCTTGACCGTTCCGCTCGGCTCTCGCGGGATGACTGGCCGCTGCGGTGATGACGCAGCTCCCGTCGGTATCCTCGCTGCCCGGGGGGCACCTCAACCCTCACGTCCGGAGAGGTCGATGAAGTACAGAGACCTTGGCATCGATGATCATTTGGAGATCGACATCGGGGAGGGCCAGACGAGAGGCGTATGCTTCGCCGACGCGGAGTCGAAGCGTGCGGCGCTGGAACCGGGCCGCTCGCTTCTCGACCGTGTTGCGATCGAGCGAGGATTTCTGCCGAGAGGTAGCCTTCTAGTCTTCCGTCCATCGCCCACTGTTGAGCCGGGAGGCGACGATCTACCGTCCACGCAGCCGGAGAAGTTCCTGTCTGGTTCGTCGGTCGGCTTTCCAGACGAAGGCCTGTACAACGTCGTCGATTACATCTCCCGCGAGAGCGACGATGCGACGCGCCGCAATCGTCCGAACGACGCGCTTCTCTACGAGAGGCTGATAGACGCGCTGCACGGAGCGCCTGACGATCTTGTCAGGTGGAAGCACGTGCTGCTGGTTGACGTCCTTGGCGGGGAGATCGGACTCGACGATCGGGCGGGCGCGATCCGGACAAACTGTCATCTACATCCAGACCGCGGGATGAGCCTCTACGCTTATTGCGGAGGAACCCGCTTCCACTGTTTTTCCTGCGGCGCGAGTGGAGATCAGGTCCAGTGGGCGAAGATCCGTCATCGCCTGTCCAGGGAGGACGCAATCCGCCTCGCCGCTACCACGGACTGAGCGAGGTGCAACGGGCTTACGACCTTCGTTCGTCGAGTAAGGCGAGCGTCGTCGCTGACCGATCGGATCCTGCGATAAACCAGAGGAGCGGGAGAATGCACACCGGCTGCTCCTCCAACAACCGTCGATGCGCCGCGCTTTCGCTGGCCAGGCGACGACCCCAACCCGAAATGTCCGCCGCGGCGCGAAGGAGGCCGCAAGGTATGGCTAAAGGAACTACGAAGGGTCGCAACGTCGTCCAGATCTCCGTGGAGAGAAACTACTATGTCGGGGAGATCCTCGCGGATGCTGCATTCCGCGTAGGCGAACGGCACCCGGACGGTGATGGTCCGTGGAAGATGGAGGCGGACAAGGTCGCCTGGAGGGATCCGGCGACTGGAATGGACTGCATCATCCGCCGGGCGCGCCATGGCGGATACCTGTGCGGCTATGTGGCTGTCCCCCCGGGCCATCCGCTGTTCGGCTTCGAAGGTGACGCGCTTGCAGCGCTCGGCATCCGACCTCACGGTGGCGTCGATTACGGGGCTCCGTGCGAGCAGCGCGAACCCGAGGCCGTGTCGGTCTGCCATGTAGGCGAACGGCGCGCCGCGTCCGCGAGAAAAAGAGCCGCAGCCGCAGCCGCAGCCGAGGTCGACAAGAAGCACGATGACGCCTGGTGGTTCGGCTTCAGCTGCGACAAGCCAGGAGATCTTCAGCCCACGCGGCCCGATGCCCCCGCCTCCATTCGCGGCGCGCACGTCGGACTGAAGAGCGTCTACCGTGACGAGAACTACGTGCTGGCTCACGTCGTCGATCTGGCGGCCCAGTTGCACGCCGTCGGCCACGGTCTCGACCTGCCGACGCCGAGTGCTCCTGCTGCACCCCCAAGCGGCCTCGATCCCGACAGCGTGGGAGGGGCGTGATGTCTGGATCGACCGACGATGCCGCTCTGCTGCCCTGGGGACACTGGCTGCGCACGAAGCCTGGGGCGGGCGAGATGATCCTGATCGATGAAAATGGGCGCGAATGGCGGTCCGTTCGGGAGGCCTTCTTCCACGGCAAACTCGGCTTCGAAGCGATGATCCCGCACTTTCGGGAGGTCGAGCTGGAGCGGATGCTCGTCTATCTTCTCGGTGCGAGCGGCCCCTTCGGCGCCAGCGGCCTGCAGTCGAGGGTCGGCGACCTCTTCCAGGACAGCGCCTTCGGCTCCTTCTACAGGCACTGGCTTGGGGCGCACGGCCTGATGAAGAAGGATCCTCGCATGCACGTGCAGGATGCCTGGATCACGCCGGAGGGTCGTTCGGTCGCTAAGATGCTGCTGGCGACCCGACCGCCAGGCCTGGCGGGGCTCCATCCCGGCGTCGAGACCGTGCTCTTTGCCCAGGGCGCAGCGGAGGAGATCGATCGCACCTCCTTTGAGAGAGGTGATGAGGACGTAGCGCACATGCAGTACGCGTTCGTGCGCGAAAGGATCGGCCGGCAGCCCTCGATATCCCTAGTGCATAGAGACGTCTCCCTAAGGATGCCGCTCGTCAGGACGATCTGGACGCAGACCTTCGCCGAGGAGGAGAGCCGAGACGCATACCACGGCTGGATGAGCGGCCGGCTCGAACGGTGGAACGCCTGGGGGGAAATCGCCTATCGCGGCGGCGCCGGCGCGCTTACGCGGCACCTGCTCTCCCTCCTCGTGAGCGAGATGGCCGATCGACTTGACCGTGGTCGCGAACGCCCGCCCAAGGACGCCGATCCGCAAGGGGGCGCAGCGGCTTCGCCGACGCTCGCGATCGAGTGGTCCGGGCCATAGGGCCGCGGCCTCCCTCAATAGAAGGGCAGGCCAACTCGGATCGAGAAGCTATCGGTGACCCTCTGGCGGATGGCCGCTCGTTCCGAACGGTTCGCCTCGCCGCTGCTGCGAGACGATGCTCGTTCGTAAACAGCCTGACGCTGCATCCCTCGTCACGATGGCGTGGCAGGTCCAGTCAGACCCCGCGGTACACTAGGGTGACGAACAGGGCGGGGCTGATGATCGCCTTTCCCCATCTGGCATCGAACTCCGCCGTGGGCTTGGCGGCAATGGTCTCTTCCAGCGACTTGCCCTGCTTCTTCAGAGACGACACGTTGGTCCGGATCGAGACCAGCATATCGCGATATTCGACGAGGTCCGAGCGGCCACCGACGGGGCCATGACCCGGCACGACGATGGTTTCCGGGCCGGTCATGGCGACGTTCGCCTCGGCGGCCTTGATCATCCCGTCGATGCTGCCGCCGGCGACATAGTCGATGAAAGGGTACAGCCCGTTCCACCACGTGTCCCCGGTCAGCAGCACGTCGGCCTTCGTAAAGTATGCCGACAGATCGCCGTCGGTGTGCGAAGGGACGTAGGGCCGTAGCCGTATCGTCTCCCCGCCGAACCGCATCGACTTCTCGCCGCGGATCAACTGGGCGATCCGAGCATCCTGGGGCACGGGCGTGAAGGTATGTCCCCACTCCTCGACGCGGATGGTCTGGTCCAGGTGCTTGGCGGTGTTCGCGTGAGCGATCAAGATTGCGCCGGCATGGTGCGCCCACGCGTTGCCGTCGGCATGGTCCCAGTGCCAGTGCGTGTTGACCGCATATCTGATCGGGACCGGGGAGATGCCGCGCAGCGCCGCCTCGATCTTTTCCTTGGAAACCGAGATGCCATCGTCGACGAGGAACATGCCTTCTGGAGCTGCGAACGCTGCCATGTTGCCGCCGGATCCCTGCAGCATCGACACGCCCCCGCGTAGCGGCTGGACGCTCACGTCCGATGCCTCCGCGGCCGCGTTGATGGTTGCGTAGGGGGTCTGCTGAGCGAACGCCGGAGCTCCTAGAAGCGTGCTTCCGACCGCTGCGCTGAAGAGGCAGGACTGCATCAGTCGTGTGATCATTTCGTGCGCCTTCCCTGTAGCCTTCCACGATTTGCGCAGTGACGATGCAAGGCGCAGCCCGGTTCTAGTCGGTATGGCTGCGTCCGAGTGCAGGATCGTGCAAAGCTGATCGCTGGCGACGGAGTTCTGTCGAACGCCGTCCTGAAATGTTCTGGCACGATCACGAGCTCGAATACATCCATACGACGGTATCGGACCTCACCGCACTTGGACGGCAGGCGCGTAAGCCTCCTTCAAGTCGTAAGTCTTCTATGGCGGAGAATCCAGGACCGATTTCGCCAGGGTCAATTACGAACGAGCCGGTGCCGACATGTACTCTGGTAGGGGTGGATGCCTGACACGGTAGAATGGCTGGTTGCAAGCCGGTTCGGCAACTTCCTGGGCATCGAACAACAGGGAGCGAACCTATGACCGCTTCGATACTACAGCAGGTACTGCCGGCCTTGAACGAGAAGCCGGTCTTCGGCGTGGGAGAGCGGGTGCGCGTCGCGATGCGCGCGCCGATCGGTCACTACCGTGTGCCGATCTACCTGCGCGGCAGCGTAGGCACAGTAGAGCGGGTAATCGAGCCGGCGCTCGTGGACAACGAGGAGGAGGGGTACGGCCGGAACGCCGGCAGCAAGCGGCACTACTACCGCGTGTCCATCCCGATGCCCTCGCTCTGGGAAAAGTACGACGGCTCCCCGCGCGACGAGCTGCACATCGAGATCTACGAGACCTGGCTGGAGCGCGCATGATGGCTGGCGAACCGCATACACACGATCATGATCATGATCACGGCCATGACGATCACGCGCCGATCACCGCCGACGCGAAGCCGGGCTACTACGAGGTGATGGAGACCGCCGTGCGGGAGCTCCTGATCAGCAAGGGGCTCATCACGGCGAACGACGTCCGGCACCAGATCGAGGTGCTCGACAGCCGCACGCCCGCGCTGGGCGCTGCCGTCGTGGCCCATGCGTGGACCGACACGGCCTTCAAGGAGCGCCTGCTGGCGGACGGCCGAAAGGGCTGCGAGGAGCTGGGCATCAGCTTCTACGACGACACTCAGCTGATCGTGCTCGAGAACACGGCCGAAGTGCACAACCTGATCGTGTGCACCCTGTGCTCCTGCTACCCGCGGCCAGTCCTGGGACTTCCGCCCGACTGGTACAAGCTGAAGCCCTACCGGGCCCGTGCGGTGATCGAACCCCGCAAGGTGCTCGCCGAGTTCGGCACCCTCATCCCGGACGACATCGAGATCCGCGTGAGCGACTCCACTGCGGTCGTCCGCTACCTGGTCCTTCCGCGTCGCCCCGAGGGCACCGAGGGCTGGTCAGAGGAACAGCTCGCAGCGCTGGTCACCCGCGACGCGATGATCGGCGTCATCCCCGTCACTCTGGACAAGGAGGCCGCGTGATGGCGACCCAGGACTTCGTCAGCCGACTTCCCAACGACATCGGTGGGTTCGAGGCCGGTTCGGTGATGCGCGTCGAGCATGTGCTCGAACCTTGGGAGAAGCGCTGCCACGCACTCGCCGACGTGCTCGACTTCAGGAAGCTCATCAACACCGAGGAGAAGCGCAAGGGCGTCGAGGCGCTCGGCGAGGTGCTGATCGGAAAGCTGCCCTACTACGAGCGCTGGATCGTCGCCTTCGCGAACATCGGCTTCACCAAGGGCTTCTTCACCCCGACCGAACTGGCCGAGAAGATGGCCGAGATCGACGCGCGCTTCGCGGAGCAGGACGCGGCGTGATGCGACCCGCCCAGCCCACCTGCTTCCACGAGGCCGATCCGGCGCTGTCGCTCTGGAGGCGGTCAGGCGTCGAAGCGCTCGGGACCCTGCTGCTTGTCCTGGCGGCGAGCAGCGGCGGCATCGCGGCGAGCCGGCTGTTCGCCGCCGCGCCGGGCTTCGTGCTGCCGGTCGTGGCGCTGGTCCTCGCTGGCGCGCTCGTGTCGCTGATCGTCGCGCTGGGCGCCGTATCGGGCGGTCACTTCAATCCGCTGATCACGGTACTTCAGTGGCTCGCCCGAGAACGCGGCGGCATCTGCACGGCAGCCTACGTCTCGGCGCAACTAGGCGGCGGCGTTCTCGGCGGCTGGCTGGCAGGCCAGATGTGGCACGCCGCGGCAGCCGAAGCCGGCGGCCTGGGCTGGAACGGCGCCGTGAGCGAGCTCGTCGCGAGCGCAGGACTGATGCTCGTCGTATTCGGCTGTGCGCGCAGCGGCCGCGCGAACACCGGACCGTTCGCCGTCGGCGCCTGGCTGATCGCCGGCGTGATCGCCACGCCCACGACCTCTTACGCCAACCCGGCCGTGGTGCTCGGGGCGCTGGTCACGGCTGGGCCTCTCGCGCTCGGGGGTGCGTCAGCGGCTCCGTACCTTCTTGGCGAAGCTGCCGGCGGGCTGCTCGCACTCGCTGCAGTGACGCTGTTCCTCCCCAGGACGGGAGCTGTGGCATGAGCGTTTCCGGCCTCGTCACGCGACCTGCCGAGGGCGAGTACGCTCAGGTCCTAGCGCGTCTCGAGGCAGCGTTCGGTACCCGCGACATGGTGCCGATGGCGCGTATCGATCATGCCGCGGCGGCGGAGGGGGCGGGGCTGTCGCTGCATCCGCTCATTCTGTTCGTGTTCGGCAATCCGCGCGCCGGAACCGGGCTCATGCAGGCCCGTCCGACGCTGGGCATCGATCTGCCTCTTAAGCTGATCGTCTGGGAGGACGCCGACGGCGTTCAGGTCGGCTACAACGATCCCGCATGGCTCGTCGAGCGGCATGGCGGGGATATCGGCTCGCCGGTCCTGGACACGATGCGCGACCTGCTCGAGTCGCTTGCGCGGGAAGCCGCGGCATGATCGCGCGCCTCGCCGCGCTGCTGCCGGCCGATAAGGCGTTTCGACGCAATCTCGCGATCGTCTACACCGCGCTCGCCGTGCTGAACATCGGTGGCTGGACATGGGCGCTGCTGCTCTTCCACGACAGGCCGGCGATGCTCGGCGTGGCCGTTCTGGTCTACGGCCTGGGCCTCCGACACGCCGTGGACGCCGACCACATCGCGGCCATCGACAACGTGACGCGCAAGCTGATGCAGGAGCGTCAGCAGCCGGTCGCCGTCGGCTTCTGGTTCGCGATCGGCCACTCGGCGGTCGTCATCCTGGTCACCGCGATCGTGATCGCCGCAGCCGGTAACCTGGAGGCGTTCGACGCCTTCAGGGAGGCGGGCGGAACGTTCAGCACCTGCTTATCGGGGCTCTTTCTCCTGGTCGTCGCGGCGATGAACCTGATGGTCCTGGCCACGATTCTGCGGACGATCGGGCGCGTGCAGGCGGGCGAGCGGATCGATGACGGAGCGCTCGATCTCATGTTTGCCGGTCGAGGGCCGCTCTCGCGCCTGTTTCGTCCACTGTTCCGGCTGATCGGTCGCTCCTGGCACATGGCGCCGCTTGGATTCCTGTTCGGCCTCGGCTTCGACACCGCAACAGAAGTGACGCTTTTCGGCCTGTCCGCGACGCAGGCGGGGCATGGCGTACCGATGGAGGCTGCACTGGTCTTTCCGGTGCTCTTCGCAGCCGGGATGTCTCTTCTCGACACGACCGACGGAGTATTGATGGTGGGCGCCTACCGCTGGGCGTTCATCCACCCGCTGCGCAAGCTCTACTACAACATGACGATCACGCTGATGTCGATCGCGGTCGCGGTCTTCATCGGCGGCGTCGAGATCGCCGCGCTTGCGGTGCGCAGGCTGGGTCTGGAGGGCCCGATCGCCCGCATAGCCCTGGCGCTGAACGAAAACTTCAATGCGCTCGGGTTCGCCATCATCGGCGTGTTCGCCGCGGCCTGGGCCATGTCGTTCCTGATCTTCCGCACCATCGAGCGCCGGCCGCTGGTCGTCCGATGACACCGGAGGCTACAGGCATGCAAGTCCCGTCTGTTCTGCGGGGTGCGTCCTGATGTGTCACGGGACACGCCTGGCAGCACTCGGGGCGGTCGCCTTCGTCAGCTGTGGCCACGCCGCTGCCGATCCTGTCCGAGATGTCGATCCGCCGAGGACCGTATCGATCGAGGGGAACGGGCCGGAGCCAGACGACATCGTCGTCTTCGGTCGTGGGGAGGCCAAGATCGGCGTCGCCACGGCCGCCAGCGAGGGCACTGTGAGCGGAGCGGATCTGCTCGTCCGCCCGCTCCTGCGTGTCGCCGAACTGGTCGAGGCGGTGCCCGGCATGATCGCCGCGCAGCATTCAGGCAGCGGCAAGGCGAACCAATACTTCCTTCGCGGCTTCAACCTGGATCACGGGTCCGACTTCACCGCCTATGTCGACGGCGTCCAGATGAACCTTCGAAGTCACGGACACGGCCAGGGCTATCTCGACCTTAACGGCCTCATTCCCGAGATCGTCGCCAGCGAGGACTTCCGCAAAGGGCCGTACAGGGCGGACGGCGGCGACTTCGCGCTCGCCGGCGCGGCCTACTTCAGGACCATAGACAGCTATGATCGTCCCTGGGCGTCGGCCGAGCTTGGCTCGTACGGCTGGCGCCGCGTCGCGGCGGGCGGGACCATCGAGAACGTGGGGTCAGGGACGCTGACGCTGGCCGGCGAGGGAAAGGCCTATAACGGACCGTGGCAGCAGCCCGAAAGGCTTCGGCATCTGGCCGGGTTCGGCAAGTACCGCAGGCAGGTCGGGACGGTCGACCTCGCGGTCACGCTCCACGCCTATCACGCGACCTGGCGCCCGACCGAGCAGATACCCGAGCGCGCCATCGGCTCCGAGGCCTGCCCGGACGTCTTCTGCTCCCCGGATCCCAGCGCGCGTGGCAGGACCACGCGCCTGATCGGCAACGTCTCGGCTACTGGCGACGGCTGGAAGGCGAACGTCTACGGCCAGTTCTACGACTGGAGGATGTTCTCCAATCCCACCTATGCCGACATGGACGGCACCAGTGCCCAGATCGAGCAGTTCGACCGCCGCTGGATTGTAGGTGGCAGGGGAGAGCGGGACTGGAGCGCCCTGCCAAACCTGAGAGTGACGCTTGGAGGCGAGGCCCGCCACGACCACGTCGGCGATGTAGGCGTGTACCGCACCGCGTCCCGACGACTTCTGGGTTCCCTCGGCCGCTACCGTCTGCAGGAGAGCTCGGCGGGGCTGTACGGGGAGGTGCGCTGGAATCCGGCTCCTGGTCTGCGCCTCGTCGGAGGCCTTCGCGGCGACTATTACGCGTTCACCGTGCGCGCGCGCGACGCGGCGGCCGAAGCGCTCGGCACCGGCACGGGTGATGCGGTGCAGGTCTCGCCTAAGATGTCGGCCGCCTATGCGCCTGCGACTTGGATCGAGTTCTACGGCAACTGGGGGCGAGGCTTCCATTCGAACGACGTTCGCGGAGCGGTGAACCGGGAGACTGCGGTGCCGCCGCTCGTGCGCGGCGACGGTCGAGAGGTGGGCGCGAGGGTGCAGAGAGGAAAGGTGAGCCTGACCGCGACCTACTGGTGGCTCGACGTGGACAGCGAACTCCGGTTCGTCGGGGACGCCAACTCGGTCGAGCCGACAGGAGCAAGCCGGCGGCGGGGCTACGAGCTCGTCGGCTTCTGGCGCCCCACGTCCTGGCTGGCCCTCGACGCCACCTACACCGCCAGCCACGCGCGATACGACAATGGAGACCGGATCCCGAACGCCTTCGAGAACGCGGCCTCGGTCGGTGCCGCCGTCACGACCGGATCATGGGAAGGAAGTCTGCGGCTGCGGCATCTGGGGCGGTATCCGCTCATCGAGGACGGCAGCGTCCGCGACCGCGGCAGTACCGTCGTGAACGCGCGGGTCGCTTGGAAGCGCGACAGGGTGGAACTGTACGGCGAGGTGCTGAACATGCTCGCCAGCCGCGACAAGGACATTGCTTATCTCTACGATTCTTACCTCCCTAAAGTCGACATCCGCGGGCCGGTTGAAGGTAGGGTCAGCCGAATAGTTGAGCCGAGAACAATTAGGATTGGAATAAAAACCTATTTCTAGAAGTAGGTCGAGTTAAGAAGAAAAATGCTGTAGGTTGCGCCCGGGTTATGCTTCGCAACGCAGGCGCTTGTGAGATAAGAGTTCGTTTTAATCAGGGTTGGTGGATTGCGGACTGGCCGCTTTCGAGAAGCCCCGAGCGAAAGCTGCCATTCGTTCATGTGGCCGGGCACGGGCCTTAAACGCCTGTCGGTGGTGGATACCGGAACGGCAGCTTTCGGGCGGCCAATTCCAGTAAGTTGCCGTCCGTTCAGCCGGGAGGGCAGGGGGCCTTCACGCCCGCCGGTGGTGGGAAGCCGCCTGTCCGCTTTCGAGCGGCCAATCGCGGTAAGCTTCCATTCGTTCAGGCAGCGAGCAGAGCGGGTGAGGGTTGGTTCGCTTACCGGCAGATTGCGATATGCGGTCCTTCAGAGTTGGATTCACCATTGCTTGCGGCCACGTGTAAGGTACAAACACGGAACGATGGAGCTGCGGGGGTGGTCGTCTTGGCTGAGTTCACGCATTTGGAAGACCAGGTTCGCGAGTGTTACGGCCGCGTCGTTTACACCCACAAGACGCATGAGAAGATGGCAGACCGCTGCAGCCGGACCATGCGGCGATTTAAGATTGCACAGATTGTACTTACTGCTGTTACAGCTTCCGGCGCGTTCTCGGTCGTCTTTCTCGACGACACCTTGCTGAAAATTGCGACTGCCTTAGCGTCAATCGCGAGCCTAATCATTTCCGGGTACATGAAGGGCTTCGATCCCGGTGCCATGGCGCAAAAGCACAGGGATGCGGCTGCCAGCATGTGGCCGATCCGAGAGTCGTATCTCTCCCTACTCACCGATCTGCGCATGAAGCGGATCTCCAACGACGAGGGCGTAAAGGTTCGCGATGCGCTCCAGGCCAAGCTGGCGGCCATCTACAGGGGTGCTCCTCAGACCACTGGTGAGGCCTATGCCGACGCTCAAGATGCCCTGAAGAACAAGGAGGATCTTACCTTCTCCGACGCCGAGATCGACTGGTTCCTCCCAACCTCACTTCGAAAGACTTCCGCTTAATGGCGCCTCCCAGCCGGACTGGGGAGGGCCTGATTCAGGATCTCGCCGAGGTCCTTGAAATCCCAATGTCGCGCTACGAATCGGCTGACCGCAGCTACAGGTCGGTCAGCCGGTGGCTAGACCGGCCGGATTCCAGGTTCGCCCATGTCGATCTGGACGTATACACGCAGGGCTCGTTCCGCCTAGGCACCGCGATACGGCCTCTGAATGGCGAGGAGCATTACGACCTCGATATCGTCTGCGAGTTCCGCATCAGCAAGTCGCACACGACCCAAAAGCAGTTGTATGACGATCTCGGGCATGAGCTCGAATTGTATGCGGCTAAGCATGGCATGCAGGAGCCGTCGCCTTGGCAACGATGCTGGACGTTGAACTACGCGGACGAGGCCCAATTCCACATGGATGTACTGCCATCCGTTCCTGACGCGCAACGGCAGCGGGTGTTGCGAGAGGCGCGATCTCTCCCGCTCGACTACGTGGACAAGTCTGTGTCGATCACCGACACCGAACACACGAACTTCCGATTTGTAAGCGACGAATGGCCGGCCAGCAATCCCAACGGATATGCCGAATGGTTCCAATCCCGCATGAAGCCCGCATTCGAGAGCCGCCGTAGAGCGATGATGCTGGCCGAAGCGAAGGCGGACGTCGCGGAAATCCCGGTCTATCGGGTGAAGACGCCGCTCCAGTCAGCCATCCAGATCCTGAAGCGCCATCGGGACATGCGCTTCGCCGACGAACCCGAGCGCCGCCCGACGTCAATCGTCATTACCACGCTCGCGGCGCATGCCTACCAGCAGGAGACGAGCATCTCGGGCGCCCTGCTGAGCATCCTCCAGCGCATGGACAGCTACATCGTTCAGCAGGACGCCGGATACTGGATCGCCAACCCGTCGGATCCCCGCGAGAATTTCGCCGACGCATGGAACGAGGATGCGGATCGTCGGGACGCGTTCTACGACTGGCTGGAGACCGCGCGTGCTGACTTCAGCATGGCTGCGAGCCAGCAGGACCCGTCCGCGTTCGTAGATGCCTTGGCTCCCCGCATCGGCCGGAGCCTGGTCGAGGCAGCTGTCGCTCGCAGGAGCCGTCCCGCTTCGGGCGGAATGTCATTAGTCAGCAGGGCAAGTCGGGCGCTGCAGCGGGTGATCGACGCGCCGCATCGTAAGCCCGCGGCTTGGCCCACGGTGCGGTCGGGCACCGTCGAAATCATCGCTGCAACGGCGATGCGCGATGGCTTTCGGCCGAGGATCTTCACGAGCGACGATGCGTCCGTGCCGCCCGGGGCCAAGCTGCGCTTCGACGCGCGAACAGACGTGCCTCGCCCGTTCCGCGTCTACTGGCAGGTGGTGAACACTGGCACGGCCGCCAGCGAGGCGCGGAACCTGCGGGGCGGGTTCGACGAGGTCACCGTCGTGCCGGGCGTCCTGTCGAGAACCGAGGACGCGGAGTATCCCGGCTCCCACAGCATCGAGTGCTTCGTCGTTAAGGACGGATTTCTGGCGGCTCGAAGCGGGCCGTTTCTCGTGAACATCGGATAGAAGACGGAAGTGGGTCGAGGATGGGTGTCGGCGAGGATTTTTCGCGCTTTAAAGATGGCTACAACATCGACGCGCCCACGATGGCTTCGATCAGCTACCGCTACCGGCGCATAACCAAGCAACTCAACAGGGATTTCTGGAACACCGAGTCCGAAAGCGCGCATAGCCTCTATGTCGGATCTTACGGCCGCGACACCGCGGCCCATGGCCTGAGCGATCTCGACGTCGGGTTCATGCTCCCCAACGCGCTCTATCACCAGTACAATGCCCACCTAGGAAATGGCCAGTCGGCGCTGCTCCAGGCGGTCAAGCGCTCGATCCAGAAGACCTACACAACATCCGAGAGCTTCGGGGACGGACAGGTGGTTGTGGTCAGCTTCACGGACGGGATCACCTTTGAGATCCTTCCCGCCTTCGACAACGCCGACGGCGACAGCTGGACTTATCCCAACGCGAACGGGGGTGGCTCATGGAAGACCTGCAATCCCCGCGCCGAGATGCGTGCAGTCGACACCAGAAGCCTCTTAACCAACAGGAACCTGAAATATCTATGTCGCATGATGCGGGTGTGGCGAGATGTACACTCTGTACCGATGAGCGGAATGCTCATCGATGCGCTCGCGTACCAGTTCATCGAAGATTGGACGAACCGCGACAAGTCCTTTTTCTACCACGACTACATGGCACGAGACTTCTTTCTTTACTTGTCGCAGCAAGACACTAAGCAGTCCTATTGGCGAGCTCCGGGCAGCGGCGCGCTGGTCTTTCGTAGTGGAGCCTTCGAGCACAAGGCCGCGAATGCCTACTTGAAAGCTTTGGAAGCCATTGCTTACGACACCAACGGCCACGATTGGTCACGCCGGCAGAAATGGCGGGAAATCTTCGGTACGCTTTTTCCAGCATAGTGCTCCATGCAACGCCGGCTCACGCGCGCTACACCGCGGGATGTGGACCGCACGCAGTTAGCGAATTACACGTGTTTGATTGTCCAGCCTTGCGCGCAGCCGAATGAGCGGCCGAGTTTGGGGGTGGATCACGAACGCTAACTGTCCGAGTATACTTTCAGAGCTGATGACCGCCGAACAAGCGCGCGATGAACCCCGGGGCGGACCCGCGCTGTTCGCCACTGTAGGAGACCGAACCCTCCTCACGCTGCCTGCGCGTGTCCCTCCACGCCCACTTCGGGATCTGCGGTGCGTCGCCGTTAATGTCGTTGAGCCGGGCCCGGTAGCCCTGCACCGCCTTCACAGCCGCCTCGCAGAACGAGGCGTCCGGGAAATCCGTCTCCCAGTTGCGGCAGTTGCGCCACAGCGCGTTGAGGTTCTCCGCCGCCGTACGGTGGCGAATCGCCAGGTCACTGAGATTGAGAAAGGCAGTCATCCCGCTCAGGAGCGAAACCACTAGGCTGATGAACACGGGAATGTTGCGGACCAGCTCGCTGCCCACGCCCGCTGCCGGCAAGACGGTGCGGGTTTGGCTTGAAACGAGCCAGGCGAGTACGATCGAGAGCACTGTGGCGGGGAGACCGAGCGCGAGCTTGTGAACTTGCTCGTAGCGTCGCGCGGCCGCCCAGTGGCCGAGCTTGGAAGTCTCGGTGTCCTCCAGGTGGCGCTTGATCTCGTCGATCGCGGCGCGGAAGTGGTTCTCGTCGTATCTCACCCTGGCTCGCGCTCCGACCCGGACTGAAACGCAGCGAGCACGCGCGCGCGCGCGTCCGCCACCGTCCTCGCCTGCGCCTCGGTGACGCCGAAGGTCGCGTCCCACTCTGCCATCGTCGCCACATGGTAGACGAAAGCCAGGTCGGCCGCGAGCTTGCCGCCGAGCGCTGTCATGCCCACTACCATTGCATCGCGCGTCCCATCGTATGCCACTCCGGCCGTCCCAAGCCAGTCGAAAAGGGCGCCGCGCAGGGCCACCCAATCCAGTGCGACTGCTTCGGTCAACATGCCCGCCCGGCGTAAAACCAAAGCGGCGGCAGCCCAATCGGCCACTTCCCCAGTTGCGCTCAGCACCCTAAACCTCGCTGCCGTCGGCAAGAACGTTCCGGACGTACTGCGACGCCGCGGACGAGTAGGCTGCTTCCTCGATGGGAAAGCACGTGTGAAGGACACCGGTCGCGACAGAGCAGTCTGCCAGTAAGCCAGCCATCGTCCTCACCGCCTCGAACCGGTCCGTGCCGTCTTGCACGATGATCGCGAGGTCGACGTCGCCCGGGTCGACGCCGTGGACGGCCGAGCCATGGAGCAGGACCCGCGCCCCGCCCGGCACCGCACGACGAAGGTTAAGCGCGAGCTCGGCGAGGTCATCCCGCCATGACTTGCCCGACGCTACCTTCGCCGCGTCATCTTTCTCGCGATGATCCATCTGCTGGACCTAGCACGTCCTATTAACCTCATGGCAAGCCCTTCCTCTCGCATGTTCGCTTTTCGTTTCGAAAGCGGATACGATAGCGATCCGCTAAAGCCGAGAGGTCGCCGATGCGTCTGGAAACCGTGTATGCCCGGTTCTACAAGTCGTTCAACTTCGACAGCGTCCGCAAATCGCATCCCGATGCGAAGCCGGAGGCCTGGGATCTGATCGCCGGGGACTTCTACCCCTACGTCACGATCGCCATCGATCCGCGCATTACCGCCGTCGTCGGCGCGAATGAATCCGGCAAGAGCCACCTCCTCGGTGCTATCAAGAGCGCAATCACGGGTAAGGACATCGAGCAACGTGATCTTTGCCGATATTCCCCGTTCTTTAGCGTTGAACGTGGAATGACGTCCTGGCCGCATCTCGGTCTGAAGTGGTCGTCCATGAACGCGGAGGAGGTCGCAGCATTGAGATCTGCGGCACCCGAGGCGCCCGCAGACTTTTCCACCTTCCACATGTTTCGTGAAGGTCCTGACGTGCTTCGCCTATTCTTTCCGCGGAAGAATGGCGAGGCGACGGAGATCGGACTAACTGGTGCGGCCGCCAGAAGCTTCGGTCACGACTTCCTACCACTCCCGTTCGAGATCAAGGCCGGCGTGGGGCTGCCGAACGCAGTTCCGCTGGCATGGCTACGCGACGAGATCGAACCCTCTTCTGCGCTTGCTACGAGGCGAGGTCGTGCGGCCCTTTTGGAGGCGGGTGCCTTCGTTCTCGACAACCTTCCTGCCGACGCGCAGCAGTTCGCCGGCATCGCTTCGACCTTGTTTCCCCGGATCAGCGGCTACCGCACTTCTCGCGGAGCAGCGGTCGGGGACGAGGACCCGAAGGCGCTCGGTCTCGCTCGCGACCTGCTCGTCAGGCTGGCACTGATCGACCCGGACAGGCTCGCAGACCTGGCCAAAGCCATCGACGACGGGGACGACGGACATGCCAACGCTCTGGTCGCGAGGATCAACCACCAGTTGGCGCGTCACCTGAATTTTCCTAGATTCTGGGTGCAGGACCGCGATTTCGCGATCAAGGTGTCGCCGCGCGACGTCGACCTGGTGTTCACCATCCAGGACCGCACCGGCACGGAGTACACTTTTGCGGAGCGGAGCCACGGCCTCAAATACTTCCTCTCGTATCTCATCCAGGCCCAAACGCGGGAGCCATCGGCTGACCGTGCCGAGATTCTGCTGATGGACGAACCTGACGCTTTCCTCTCAGCCGAGGCGCAGCAGGATCTGCTCAAGATATTCGATAACTTTGCCCATCCCGAGGGCGACACGCGGCCTGTCCAGGTCGTCTACGTCACCCACTCGCCCTTCCTTCTCGACAAAAACCGCGCCGAGCGGATCCGCGTCCTTCAGAAGGGGCGGGCGAGCGAAGGCACCCGCGTCATCCGCAACGCATCACGTAACCACTACGAACCGCTTCGCTCGGCCTTCGGCGCGTTCGTGGGGGAGACCGCGTTTATCGGCTCCTGCAACCTCCTAGTGGAGGGAGCGGCCGATCAGGTTCTGCTTGCCGGCGCATCGCGGCTGATCCGCGCCGCAGCTGGCCCAGGCCGCGGTGACAGCCTCGACCTCAACCGCATCGTCATCGTTCCCTGCGGCTCCGCCGGGCAAATGCCCTACACCGTCTACCTCATACGTGGACGGGACACCGAGAAGCCGCCGGTCATCGCGCTGCTAGATGCCGACCCCGCAGGCCGAGACGCTGCGAAGGCACTGCGGGGAGGCGAGAAGCGGATCGGGCGCCTTATCAAGCCTGAATACGTCTTAGACGTTGCGACTGCGGTCGAGCCCGACGATAACGGACGTGTCCCGGTCGAAATCGAGGATCTCGTTCCGACCCCGCTGGCCGTTCGGGCGGCCAACGAGTATTTCCTCGAAATCGAGGAGTTTCGTGGCGAACGCCCTCCAGCCTTCACGATTCAGGAGCTTCCCGCGACGCTGTCCGCCGACGAGTCGGTGTTCGACGCGTTGAACACGCTGGCAAAGGCACGTGGCAGGCACATCGACAAGATCGGTTTCGCGCGTGCGGTGATCGGGATCTGCGAGAAGGAGGGGGCTGAGAATATCGACGTGGCCGATTTCCTCACCCGTATGCGGTCATTGTTCCGGAAGTTGACCGAAATACAGCGTGCAGCGGAACGCGACGCTTCAAAGGCACGCATCTCCTCCCTCGTCGATCGCCTGCAGAGCAATTTCCGCCGGGACCATCCGGACGTCGCCACGACCGAGCAGGCCCTCCACCTTCTTGAGGACGTAGCAGACGTCTTGGACGATTCACGTGAGGCCGACGCCGTCAGAACCCGATTGCTGCAACTCCGTCGTGATTTCGCGCTGGATAACCACGAGACGCTGACGATCGACCGATATGACGTCTTCCTCGTCGAACTAGCTGGACTGAAGCACAGCTTCGAGCATGTTGAGCGGCAGCAGTCGGACGTGGTCGCAAAGAACGATATAGCGGCGCCCGAACCCAAAAACATCGCTAAGAAGGCTCGAGCAGCAAGGAAGACGCAGGCAAATGAGGGGCAGATCCGAACACCGCGTGCGTCCACGCCCCGGCGCAAGGCTACGGATCGGAACGAGCCCGGCACCGAAAGCTGAGATCGGCCCTCCATTTGCCAGCATTAAGGAGGATCAGCAGCCCAAAATCGCGCCAACGCGCTTGCGGGCAAGGAAGTCATTGGTCGGGGTCCGAACGCAGTGGATAGCAGCTGCTTTGCGCCCCATTCCCCGAATTCGAGGATTGCTGGCGATCTGTCTGACCACAGTTTCAGTGTCGGCTGCAGATACTGCGCATGGCGGAGCCGAACTCCACACCTTCCACTGCCTCTACGGCTGCCCAATCGGGGCTCCGGGCATTGATGATATCGTCGTGCGCGAAATATACACGCTGGCGTCCAACGACCTGACCAAGATGGCGGACTGGGTCGCGTATCGCGTGACGCCCTCCTCCATCGGACCCTCCGGCGAGCGGAAGTGGTCCGCAGACCCGTGGCTGTCACCTGACGAGACGTTAGAGCCCGCCGACTATGACGGCGCATCGCAGGCGCTGGGCGTCGATCGCGGTCATCAGGCGCCGCTCGCCGGACAATCAGGTACGCCGTTCGCGGGCGATACCAACATCCTCTCCAACATCACGCCGCAGGGGGCCGCCCTGAACCAAGCGCCATGGCAGCGGCTCGAGGCTCAGGAAAACGAGCTCGCCCGGTCGGCGAATATCGCCGTTTACGTGCTGACTGGTCCCCTGTTCGAGCGCACGATGCCCCCGCTGCCCAAGGCGGATGAGCGCCATAGAGTGCCCTCGGGCTACTGGAAGGTAATCGCGACGCAGGACGGCCGCATGGCGGCCTTCATCATGGACACCGCGGCGCCAAGGACGCTCGATCACTGCAGCGCTCGAGTGTCGCTGGACGATGTCGAGTTGAGGTCGCGGCTCGGCCTCTTTCCCCGCTTAACAACGCGATCGTTCCGTGACCTATCGCCCGATTTGGGATGTAACCCATGATCAGATTTCAAGTGCGGCCGGGGCATGCCCTGACCCCATGCCTCTTGCTGTCGCTAACCGCCGGCGGATGCGCAACCGCACCCTCAGCCGATCTGACCGGCTTTGGTCGCGCGGCTTCGACGCTCCAGACGGAGGCCGCTACGATGTTCGCCGACGCTAACCGGCTGACTCGCTCGGTCGAGGTTGACCGCTTCGTCCGCTCCGGAGCGATCGCCCTGTCCGAACGCCGCTTCCCGGCGGCCGTTCCCCCCGAAGTCGGCGTTAAGTGGCGCGGTGCGCTTGGCGATCTTGCACGCTACGGCAACCTGCTGGCGACGCTCAGCGGTCGCGGACGCGGCGGCGTACAGACTGAGGCCTTCCGCGAGCTGGGCGTCCAACTCAATGCGGGGCCGACCGCGGCGGATCTCGACCCCGGCGTATCCGCCGGCTTTGCGGCCTTGGCAGGCGCTCTGGTCGATCTGCGGGCTCAGGCCAGCACGCGTCACATTCTGCGCCGGACGGACCCGGACGTCCGCGCGCTCCTGACGGCAATGGCGAACGCTATCGGGCGGAACGACCTGGAAGGTCTGCGGGGTACTGTGGCGTCGAGCTGGACCACGGCGCTCTCCGTCTATCAACGTACATACGCTGTAGCCGCCACGGAGAAGGCCGATGCACGTCAGAGGCAGATTGTAGCCGACTATCTTACCGGTATCGATAGGCGCGACGCGCAGCTGGCGGCACTTGCCGGTCTGCGCGCATCGCTGCTCGGTCTCGCGGACGCGCACACTGCAGCCGCCAACGGATCGAGGCGGCCGTTTGATGAGATGCTTAAGGACGTGAACGAGCGGCTGAACCGGACCGAGGCCACCTACCGGGCGATCGACAAGGCAGGAGACGTGAAATGAGCGACGTTGACACCTTACCGGTCCGTCCCGGCGGCAATCCTGAGCTGCAGGCAATGCACCGAGATCTTGTGGCGCTAGTCCGTCGGCTGGAGGAGTCGATTGACACTGCCCCGGACGCGGCGACAATCGCCGCGATCACTGAGCAGATGGCCGAGGTGAACGCACGCGTGACATCGACCGGCCGGGTGCTTCTGGCCGCACAAACCGAGGAGATAGCGCGCCACGCCAAGGCAGTTTCCAACGCGATCCCGGCGATCACAAAAGAGATCGAGAGTCTTCAAGACTGCGAGCGCATGATTAGGAGCTTTTCCGCTTTGCTTGGTACCGTCGACGAGGCGGTGCGCGTCGCAACACTTGCCTGCGGATGACGGCCTCCCAACGGACCTGATCTCACGCTGCAGGGAGCGAATTTCCCATACTCCGCCTAGTTCGCGCCATCAATGTGAAATGGTGCCGCAGCCCGGTGTACGCGCAGGCTCGCCAGCCGTTATCGGTACAGCATCTATTCGATTGACGCTTGGTCGGACCACTTATCTTAAATACCTTCCTGCCCCAAGATCGCTTTCAGCTTCGTGTGAAGCTTCAGTTGCTCGGGTCGATAAGCCTTTACCTCGTCGACAATGGGAACCGGACCAGCATCGATGCGGCGATATACGCTCTCATGCAATTCGCCGTTCTCGAAAACGTATCGAGGCTTCTTTTTCCACTGCCAGCCAAGCGCCTTCACCATATATCGCTCTTCATGCTGCAGGCCGCGATGATCTCCGAAGGTCTGGAGCTCCCGGTCGTTAATTAAAATCTCGGGGACGCAATTCCGCAGTTCCTCGACCATCCATGCGAGCGCAATGTCGCTCAGCCGGGACTCGCTTTCCGTATAGCTTCCACCAATGTCGCTGTGGCAGCCGGCGAACCATACCTGCTTCAACCATCTCGGCTTCTGGTCCGCCCTACGGGCGGGTGTGACCTTCGGACCCCACTCGACGCGCGGGAAACTCGCGCGCTCCTCGTCAATCGCCATCGCATGGCGCGCGTAGGCCACCTCTCCAGAAAGGAACCTGTCGTAATTCTTGTTATGCCAAAACGCAAAATTCGTAGAACGCTTGCTCAGGTTCTTGTTGGGTACCTTACGAAGATCAATTTCAAGTTCCTTGCAGACCGGTGAATAGCTCTTCCGCAGGATGGTCGCCAAGTACAGGAGCCATCCAAGGGTAAGCGACACTGATGCGATGCTCAGCAACTTGAATATCCAATGAAACTGGAACGCGAACGAAGCGGCAGTGAACAGGCCGGCCGACAGAAGGATGGCACCGAAGATCGACTTGAGACTGCTACTGCCCAGCGCCGCAACCGTGTCGAATACACCGATAAAATGCGGTTCCACGTTACCCCGGGGGGCAGCCGGCTCTCCATTCTGCGAAGATCCATAGCGAAGGCGGAACCGGCGTCCGAGTTCCTCTCTCTGATCGAAGTAGGGCTGCGCGTTGCGACGCTTTCCCGCCCCGTGGTTGTAAACCTTCTGAACCGCTTCATACGCAACGGCTCGGACGGTCGCACCGTACTTGGGCATGGGCCGTCCGTCGGGCAGCCGAGTGGGAACCCCACAAAGGTTCAGTACGGATGCGAGTGCCCGAACGGTGTAGGCGCCCCTCGAGAAACCGAAAAGGCAGATTCGGTCTCCAACTTCGTAGGCGGCAATGATCGCCTCGTAGCAGTCGATAATATTCGTATCGATACCGGTGCCGACTGTCGCCTCTAGCAACTGCTTTGTTCTTTTAAAGGTCCAGCCGCTAACCTCGCCCTTCCCAAGTCCGGGATCGTAGAATGCGACTTGCTGCCGCGGATCGATGAATGAAGCTGGGCCTGGTCGCAATGCCCGGTAAAGCTTATACACGTTTGACAGCTTCTGATCAGGCCTGATGCCCCCAATCTGACCGGTTCCATCGGAAAAAATTAGGATATTCTTTGCCAACGCCTTCGCCTCCGGGACTGCGATCCGACCTTTTGGGTCTTCTAGCAGGGGACAGTCCTCGAAAGTAGGGGCGGCTCGCACCTTCGAAGGAGGTTAGTTCGCTGAGTTTAACGGACGACCGGTTTCGAGAAGCGCGACATCGCCGCTGAAGGGCCGGATTTGCGTCTGCCCGCGGCCGGTCGGCCGCGGCAGCTCACGACCAGGTATCGCCGTTCCTCCCTGATGGCGCGAACGTCTGGATCCGACAGGAGCTGCCGATTGAGCGTCGTGAAGCCGCCCTAAACACTTCGTTCAGTTGATCGTCATGGCTTCCCACAATCGGCCGCGCGTAGGATGCGCGATCGTCCCGTTTCCTCCATCTCCGATGCGGCATTTCGGGAAAACGCAATCGGGAACAGATTTTGGGAAAAGTCAGCCCGTCATCCGGATTTCGACACGTGCCGCACCGGCTGTCCCCCAACACGTTCCCAATCGAGAATGCGCCGCGCAGTCACCTCGATGCACTCACCGATCGGTGAGGCCTCGGCCTCGGACATTGGTAAATCTCATAGCTGCTGCGATCGTGGCGTAATCTCGTCAGGGGTAAACACGTCCGCGAGCTGGTATCGTCAAGCTATATTGGCGGTGGGTCGGCGGTTTCTGATGGAGCCATGATCGTCGTGCTGAAGACTTTTCTGGGTCTGGTTTGCTTGACGGGCGCTTCAGCCGCCATCGGGTTCTCCGCACCGGACCGAACAGACGAGCGTGCGCGAATGATCAGCTCGATCAAGGCAGCGGCCGCCGACGTTCCAGCACTGCGAGATGACCCCTTTTTCCAGGCAGCAGTCGCAGTGGAGAAAAATCTTCTGCGCGAGGATTTCGTGCCCCGCGCCGCAAAGCGGCAAGCCTACATCGGCGCACCGTTGGAAATCGGGTGGCAGCAGACGATTTCCGATCCTTACGTCATGGCGATTATGACGGCCGCGGTGCAAGTGCATCGCGGATCCCGCGTCCTGGAGATCGGGACGGGCTCCGGCTATCAGGCCGCGATCCTCGCCGTGCTCGGTGCAGAAGTATCTACGATCGAAATCGTCCCGCAGTTGGCACGCCAGGCAGCCACGGCCTTGCGCCGGCGCGGCTATCGGAATGTCCATGCCCGGGTTGGAGACGGCTTTGTGGGCTGGCCCGAACGAGCGCCCTTCGACGCGGTGATCGTCACCGCCGGTTCTGCGAGTGTTCCAACGCCGCTACTCGATCAATTGCGGATAGGCGGACGTCTGGTGATGCCGATCGGCCCCTCCACGGCCACCGAGCGGCTTGAGGTCTTCACAAAGCAGGCTGACGGTAATGTCGTCGCGTGTTCACTGGGTTGGGCGATGTTCGTGCCCCTTACGGGGCGTGGGTATGCGCCTGATCGCCCGGGTGTCGGCGATCACGGCAAGCCATGGTGCTTCGGGGCATCGGTCACCTGATCTATTGCAGACGACCGATGGAAAGTGAGACGGACGCATAGGCCCATTGCACTGTCAGGGATGGTGCAGTCCGCCTGATGCAGGGCGGCAATCGCAGCCACGAGTGCCAGGCCAAGCCCCGCACCTTCTGTGTTGCGACTGGCATCCCGCCGGTAGAAGCGTCGAAACACCTTCTCACGTTCATCGAAGGGAATGCCGGGACCTTTGTCGCATATTTCCGCCACTGCTTCGGCACCAACGATATGCAGGCGAGAGACGATATGCGTTCCGGGCGGAGTGTGGACGATCGCGTTCTCGATCAGATTGGTGAACAGCTGCGCGAGAAGGTCGGGGTCGCCGATGACGGTGACTCCTGCGGCATGGTGGGCAATGAACGTCTGCCCGGAGTCCTCGACCACGGGCAAGTAGGCCGCATGGATACGATCGAGCAGTTCGGACAGGTCGACGGGACCGAAGCGACGTCGCCCGACACCTCCCTCGATCGACCCAATCCGCAGCAGGGCCTCGAACGTCGCGAGCAGTCCGTTGGTCTGCTCGACGGCCGCGTCGATACTGTCGGGATCGCCGGCACCTGACGCCTGCAATCGTTCGAGCCGTTGGTGGAGCCGGGTAAGTGGCGTGCGCAGATCGTGCGCGATATCCGTCGACACCTGCCGCAGAGCCTCCATCGCCGCGTCCTTCCGCTCGAGCATGCGATTGAGGTTGCGGGTGAGGTCGTCGAACTCCGGACCGAACCCGATCATCGGCAGCCGTTCCGCGCTATCCCCTTCAATGATCCGGTCGATGGCGCGATTGACCGTCGCGAGCCGACGCAGGAAGACGCGCCCCACCAGATACCCGCCGATCAATGCGAAGGCAGCGATCGCGATGCCGCTCCAGATCGTGAAGTATCCGAGCCGCTGGCGTAGCTGCTGAACATCGAAGCTGTCGGTCGCCACGACGAGCAGCAATCCGTCGGGCAGCTGCGTTACTTGCGTTGCGAGATGTTCGACGTGTCGCGAACCGTCAAAATCCTCGGGCACCGCAACGCTTGCCTGACCGATCCTGGCGGCTTGCAGCGGCAGGTCGCCGGATAGCCGGTGTCCCGTTTTGTCGATCAGGAGATATCGATAGGGCGGATCCGCGTCGCTACCCCTGTGCCGCGCGATGGCATCCGTCAGTCCCGAGAGACCCAGATCGGCATATTCCGCGGCCAGAACCGACGATTCCGCCCGAAGCATCCCATCACTGGCTTCTCGGGCGTAATAACCGATCTGCCTCTCCACGGTGAGCAACAGGGCGCCTGCGCCGAGCGCCACGACGACCGCCAGCATTAAGGCGAAGCGAAAGGCCGCGCTCCCGAACGCGGCCGGGATGCGTGACCTAACCCGCATCGATCCGGTATCCAGCGCCCCGAACGGTCTGGATCAGTTCACGTCCGAAGCCGCGATCGACCTTGGCGCGCAACCGGCTCATGTGGCTCTCGATGATGTTGGTCTTGGGATCGAAGTGAAACGACCAGACATTTTCGAGGAGCATCGTGCGGGTCACCACCTCGCCTGCGTGCAGCATCAGATATTCAAGCAGTTTCAGTTCCTGGGCTTGCAAATCCACTCGCTGACCGGCGCGCGTCACGTTGCGGCGGATGCGGTCGAGAACCAGGTCGCCGACCGCAATCGTGGCGGCGACGTCCGAGATCGGGGGGCGCCGCGCGAGCGCATTGATCCGGGCGAGCAGTTCGGTCGCCGCGAACGGTTTCGCCAGATAGTCGTCGGCCCCCGCCTCGAGCCCTTCGACCCGGTCCTCGACGCCGTTCATGGCTGTGAGGAACAGCGCAGGTGTCCGTATCCCCGCCGCCCGGATGGCCTTGAGCGCCGGCAGGCCAGCGATGCCCGGCACCATCCGGTCAAGGATCAGAACGGCGTATTCGCTGGAAGATGCCAGGAAGATCGCGTCCTGCCCGGTCGAACAGGCGTCGACGACATGGCCTGCGCTGCTCAGGACGCGCTCCAGGTCCTCACGCGTCCCGGAATCGTCTTCAAGCAACAGGAGCTTCATTAGCTGATGATCCGGTTTCGCGCCGGAGACGGCAAGTTGGGCATAATCAATCTTGTCCTCACCTGGGGCGAAGGTTGCCGCTTCTAGAAGGGCACGGTGTAACCTGCCCCAAGGAATGTGTGTAATGAAAGACGTGCGATTGATGCTGGGTCTGCTGTCCGTCGCGGCGATGAGCGGGTCAGCCGCCGCGGCACCAATGAAACTGAAGGGACACCAGTACGCCGCTCAGGCGAAGGTCTCTCTCGCCACGGCACGGCAGACCGCACTCAAGGCGCGTCCCGGCACGATCACCGATCAGGAGCTGGAACGGGAGAAGGGTGGCAGCGGCCTGCGCTATTCCTTCGATATCACCAGCCACGGCAAGCCTTACGAGGTCGGAATTGACGCGCGAAGCGGCGTGATCCTCGAGAATGTTGCCGAAGGCAAAAACCCGGACTGACCAACATCGAGATCCCGACGCATTGGCCAGCGTTACCGGCCAGGAGGCGCGACAGAAGCATGTTGATCAGGGGGATCAGGAAGGGCGTCCTGCCCATTCTGCTTGCAGCGTTGCTGGCGGGATGCGCGCATTACACCGCGCTTCCGCTCACGCGAGACATACCGCTCGCGCCGTCTGTCGGCGCGCTGCAGGGTGCCGCGGAAGATCATGGAGCCTTATCAGTCAGTGACGTCGTGACGTTGGCGCTGGCAAACAACCCGGATCTTCGCGCGGCGCGCCTGAAGCGGGGCATTGCCGAGGGGCAGGCGACGCAAGCCTCGATCCTTGCCAATCCATCCCTGTCGGGCGCTTTCTTGCCTCTGCTTTCGGGGGCAGGCACCGTCCCGGCGTGGAATCTGGGACTGGCACAGGACATCAAGAGCCTCGTCACCTATCGCGCGCGACGCCGCGCTGCCACTGCCAGCACGCGGCAAGTTGCGGCCGATCTCGTCTGGCAGGAATGGCAGGTCGCCGGCCAGGCGCGCCAGCTTGCCACCGACATCATCATCGGCACGCGCAGCCGCCCGACCTATGTCGCGGCCTACGATCTCCTGTCCGATCGTAACGGCAAGCTCGAGCGCGCCCTCGCTGCCAGAACCGTGACGCTCGTTACCGTCGCCCCGGACCGTGTCGCTTTTCAGGCGGCCCGCACGTCGCTCAACACGCTCGACCAGACGTTGTTCTCGCAGCGGCACCAGCTGAACGCCCTGCTGGGCTTGACGCCCGATGCGGTCGTGCAGCTTGCGACCGCGCCCGACCTCCCGCCGTTCGACCCCGCCGCGATCCGTACAGGGCTTGCGATGCTGCCTGATCGCCGGCCCGACCTGCTCGCACTGCGCCTCGGCTATGCCGCCGCTGACGAGCAATTGCGCGTCGCGATCCTGTCGCAGTTTCCTGACCTGATCCTTGGCGGTTCCGCGTCGAGCGACAGTTCGAAGGTCATCAACGGCGGGCCGAACGTGCAGGTCGGCTTGCCCATCTTCGATCGCAACCAGGGCAATGTCGCGATCGCGCGGGCGACGCGGGCGCAGCTTCAAGCCGATTATTCTGCGCGGCTAGCGGCCGCTACCGGTACGGTCGGCGCGCTGCTGCGCGAATATGAGCAGCTCGCGGTTCAACTGGCGATCGCGCGTCGCGATCTGCCTGCCGCCCGCATCGCCGCGTCCCGGGCACAGGCGGCGTTCGGTGCCTCCAATATCGACGAGCGGGGCTATGTCGACCTCGTCTCCAACCGCTTCGCCAAGGAAGAGGAGATCATGACCCTGGAACTCGCGCTGTTCGATCGTCAGATCGCCATACAGACGCTGGTCGGCGCGGGCCTGCCGACGATCGACTTGTCCGCCGAACAAGCGGGGAGCGGTCGGTGATGCCGCCTCATCCGAGAATATCTGCTGCTCTGCTTCTGCTTTTGGTCACGGCTTGCAGCAGCGGATCTCCCGCGCCGGATGCCAGCGATACCCCGACGCCCAGCGTTCTCGTCAACACCGTCGCACCCCGTCAGGGTGCGCTACCGGCGATCGTCACGGCTTATGGCTCCGTGGCGCCGTCCGAGATCGGCACCCGGACATTCAACGAAGCGCAGCCGGGTCAGGTGACGCGACTGTTCGTCGCCCCGGGCAGCGCCGTGAAGGCCGGACAATCACTCGCGACCTTCGTCACCGCGCCGACCTCGCGTAGCGCCTACGAACAAGCGGTGAGCGCTCTCGCTGCAGCGCAGAAGGCGCGCACCAGTACGGCGCAATTGCTCGCGCAGCAGCTCGCAACAACAGATCAGCTGGTGCAGGCGGATAAGGCGGTGTCTGACGCACGAACCTCGCTCGCTGCGCTTCGCGCCGAGGGGGCTGGTGCCCCTGTCCACACCATCGTGGCACCGTTTGCGGGCGTCGTCACTGCGGTTGCGGTTGCCCAGGGTGATCGCACCGCAGCGGGCGCAACCATCCTGACGGTCGCGCGATCAGGCGGGATCGTCGTTACGGTCGGGATCGATCCGTCGCAGCGCGGCGCGGTCGCTGTCGGGCAATCAGCGTCGCTGAAGCGCCTGTCGGGTGGCGGTACGATCGAGGGCCGCGTCGTGCGGGTCGACGGCGCGTTGAATGCCGTGACCAAGATGGTCGACGTCGACCTGTCATTCCCCGCGGGCGCACTCCTACCGGGCGAGCCGATGCAGGTCGACATCCGCACTGGCGCGGTCACAGGATGGGTCATGCCGCACGCGGCCGTCGTGACCGCCGGTGGCAGCCCGAGGATATTTCAGGTGCAGAGCGGCAAAGCCAAGGCGGTGCCGGTCACCATCAGACTGTCGTCGGACGCGGGCGACGTCGTCGATGGCACACTGTCTCTACAATTACCGCTGATCGTCGCCGGTGCTTATCAGGTCACCGACGGCGATGCCGTCCGGAGCCGTTGATGCTGGAGCGGCTCCTGCGCACCCAGTCGCGCGCCTTCGTCCTTGTCGGCTTGGCGCTGGCGCTCGCGGGGATCGTCGCAGCGTTGTCGTTGCCGATCGGGCTCTTCCCTCAGGTGTCGTTCCCGCGGGTCGTCGTCGATCTCGATTCCGGTAGCCGCCCCGCAGATCAGACCGCGCTGACCGTCACCCGTCCGGTCGAGGAGGCGATCCGCGCCATCCCTGGCGTCAACAACGTCCGTTCCGAGACGGCGCGCGGGACGGCGCAGATCTCGATCGACTTCGGTTGGGGGCGCGACATGATCGCGAGCACGCTGCTCGTCGATACCTCGGTCGGCCGGATCCTGCCGTCGCTGCCTGCCGGCACGCAATACAATGTCCGCCGGATGGACCCGACCGTCTTCCCGATCATCTCCTATGCCCTGGTATCCGACACGGCGGATCCAGCCCAGCTCCAGGACTTCGCACGGCTTCAAATCACCCCGCTGCTGTCCTCGATCACCGGTCTCGCCAAGGTCGGCGTGCAAGGTGGCGACACCGCGGAGGTCGAGGTACTCGCGGACCCGCAACGGCTCGCGAGCTACGGCTTGGCGATGGCGGACCTTGCGACCGCCATCCGCAACGGCAACGTGTTGAGTGCGGTGGGCCAAGTCCAGGATCGTGGTCGACTCTCGCTCGTGATTGCCGATCGCAGTGTCGCCAGCGCTGCGCAGATCGGTGACATCGTCGTCAAGGCGGCCTCGGCAGGGGTCGTTCGGGCGCGGGATGTCGCGACCGTGCAGACCGGTGCCGTGCCCGTCTGGCAGCGGATCGTCGAGGACGGGAAACCCGCGGTGCTGTTCAACATCTACGAACAGCCAGACGGCAACGCGGTCCAAATTGCACAAGAGGTGCAGGCGAAGTTGGCGGGCGTGAAGCTGCCGGCCGGGGTAAAGCTCGTCAACTGGTACGACCAGAGCGAGCTGGTGACCCAATCGGTCGCGAGCGTTCGCGACGCGGTGCTGATCGGCCTCCTGCTCGCCGCGCTGGTGCTTCTCCTGTTCCTGCGCAGCTGGCGCGTCACGCTCGTCGCTGTGATCGTCGTGCCGGCCACGCTGGCGGCGACGGTGTTGGTGCTGAGCATCCTCGGCATGAGCTTCAACATCATGACCCTCGGCGGCATCGCCGCAGCAGTCGGGCTGCTGATCGACGACGTCATCGTGATGGTCGAGCATATCGCCCGCCGCGCCGGCGAGGTGAGACCGGATGGGGAGATCGCCGGCAATGCCGCGGTCATCCCGGCCGCGCGTGAGTTTATGGCACCGCTGACCGGATCGAGTCTCGCGACGCTGATCGTGTTCGTGCCGCTATCATTCCTGACCGGGGTCACCGGCGCTTTCTCTAAGGCGCTATCGGTGACGATGGCGGCCGCGCTCGCCATTTCTTGGGCGATGACCGCTTTCGTCGTGCCGGTCCTCGTGCGGTGGCTGGTGGACTTTCGTACATGGAAGGATCCTGGTGTCGCCGGTGAGGGGCGGCTTGCCGTGGTTCACGACAAGGGCCTTGATCGCTTGTCGGCCCGGCCCTGGCTGCTCCTTGTCATTCTCGTGCCGCTCTTGGCGGTCGGCTATATCGGCTACTCCAAGGTGCCGACAGGCTTCATGCCGAAGGTCGACGAAGGTGGCTTCGTCATGGACTATTACACCGCGCCCGGCACGTCGCTGGACGAGAGCGGGCGTCAGGTCGGTCAGATCGACCGTCTGCTTGCCGCCAATCCGGAGGTGCTGACCTTCTCGCGGCGGCTCGGCACCGGTCTCGGTGGTGATCTCGGCCAGAGCTATCACGGCGACTATTTCGTTCGACTGAAACCGGACCACAGCCGCCCGACCGAGGAAGTGGCCGTCGACGTCGCCGACGAGATCGGGGTCAAGGTGCCAGGCGTCCAGGTCGAGGTCGCGCAACTCATCGAGGATCTGATCGGCGATCTCACGGCCGTTCCGCAGCCGATCGAGGTCAAGCTCTATTCGTCCGACCCGACCGTGCTCGATGCCCAGGCGAAGAAGGTCGCTGCCCTGATTGAGAAGATCGACGGCGTCGTCGAGGTGAAGGACGGCGTCCAACTGGCCGGCGACGCACTCGATGTCCGAGTCGATCCCGTCCGTGCCGGCGTGGAAGGCGTGGCGCCGGTCGACGTCGAGGCCCAACTGTCGACTGCGCTGAGCGGCACCGTCGCTACAACCCTTGCCCGACCGGACAAGGCCATCGACGTCCGCGTCCGGCTTCCGCAGGCGATGACGATCAGCCAGGCCGGGCTTGCGCAACTGCCCATCCGGGCCACTGATGGCCATGTATTCCCGCTGTCGCGTGTCGCGTCAATCGAGGCGGTCGTCGGACAACCGCAGATCGCCCGTGAGAACCTGGAACCGATGGTCGCCGTGACCGGTCGCATTCAGGGACGCGGCATCGGTGCTGCCGTCGGCGACGTGACGAAGGCCCTCGACCAGCCAGGCGTACTGGCACCTGGTATCCGTTATGAGCTGGGCGGTCTCTATCAGCAGCAGCAGATCGCCTTCGCCGGCCTCATCAAGGTGTTCGGCGCAGCGCTCGTCGCCGAGCTGGTGTTGCTGCTTGTGCTTTACCGGCGGTTCTGGCTGCCCGTCATCATCATCGGCTGCTCGCTCCTGTCGACCACGGCCGTGTTCACCGCCCTGTGGCTCGCCGGCGTCGACCTCAACATCACGGCGCTGATGGGCATGACGATGATCATCGGCATCGGCACCGAGATGGCGATCTTCTACGTCTCCGAGTTCGAGGAACTCTGCCACACCATGCCGCCCGTCGTCGCGACGCGCGAGGCAAGCCGCAACCGCCTGCGTCCGATCACGATGACGACGCTGGCGGCAATCCTGACGCTCCTGCCGCTTGCCCTGGCGATCGGCCAAGGCTCAGGCATCCAGCAGCCGCTCGCGATCGCGATCATCGCCGGGCTGTTGCTGCAATATCCGCTCGTCCTCCTGGCAATGCCGATCCTCGTTCGGCTGACCCTACCGCATTCCGACCATGATCCCGCCATTTCAGCATAAGGAACTGCACAATGAAGAGGGTACTGACGACTGCTACCTTGGCGCTGACCTCCTTCGCTGCGGCGGGGGCTGCCCCGCCGACGCCAGCTTATCGCGTCGCGGCTACCATTTCCGGTCCGGACGGCGAGGGATGGGACTATGCCCGCGTTGATCCAGTCGATCACCGCCTCTTCATCGCCCGGTCGACATCGGTCACCGTCATCGACACCAGAGGTGAGCGGGCAGTCGGATCGATCGGCACGATCGCGCACGGTCATGCGGTCGTACCGCTTCCCGGCGGGCGGCTCATGGCGACGAGCGGCGACGATGCCTCGGTCCGCTTTCTTTCAACCTCCGATGGACGCGAACTCGGTCGTGTAACGGTCGGCGAAAAACCTGACGCTGCGATCGTCTCGCGTGACGGCAAAACTGGCTTCGTGATGAATGCCAAGGCCGGTTCGGTATCGATCATCGACACGGCAGCGATGCGGACGTTGCGCACGGTGCAGCTCAAGCCGGGCCTTGAATATGCCGCGCTGACGCCGGACGGCACCCTGTTCGTGAACAACGAGGACGCAAACGAGATGGAGGTCGTCGACGTGCGGCGTGGCACAGCCGCTGCGCCGATCGCCTTGCCAGGGTGCGCCGAGCCATCTGGCCTTGCCTATGACGCGAAAACGGATCGCCTGGTTGCCGCGTGTGCCAACGGCAAGGCGGCCATCGTCACGGGCTCGAACCACAAACTTTCGCAGCTGGTCGACATCGGCGCAGGCCCGGATGCCGTGATTCTGGATCCGCAGCGTCGCTTGGCATTCATTCCCTGCGGCAAGGACGGAGTGCTGGACGTGCTGTCTCTCGAGGGCACCGTCGTGAAGCGCGTGGGCCGTATCAAGACTGCGGTGGGTGCACGGACGGGTGCGCTCGATCCAGATAGCGGTGCGATCTACTTGCCGACAGCATCGTTTGGCCTGCCAGCCAAACCTGGTGCCCGCCCGGTCGCAACGCCTGGCACGTTTAAGGTCCTGGTCGTGAAGCCGGCGTGACGGGACCACATGGAATAAGTCGGGTGACTGTCCCCATGCGGATACTCTACGGGGGCTCACTGCTCGCGCTGGGCGCAGGGCTTCTACTCGTCGCCGCGTCGCTCTTCGCGACAGGCCGGGTGACGGGTATCGATGCGGCCATTCTCGTGTGGGTGCGCGCGCGCACCGGCGATCATGGTCCGCTGATCGTGGCTTCCCGCGGTGCGACCATGATGGGTAACAACCTCACTTTGTGGATCGTGACCGCGATCGGGCTCGCATATCTAGCGAGCAGGCAACGCTGGCGGTTGTGCGCCTATCTTGCGAGCACGGCCGCAGGTGGGGCGATTATCGTCAGCGTTTTAAAGGCACTCGTGGATCGGCCCCGGCCGATGATTGTCGCGCATCTTGTCGATGTTCGAACGGCCAGCTTCCCGAGCGGGCACGCCATGGACTCCGCTTTCGTCTATGGCTCGCTAGCGATCGTCATGGCTGCGCAGGCCCGTCGAGGTCGTCGAGCGACTGTCGCAACTTCCGTTGCCATGTTGCTGATTTTCGCAATCGGGGCTTCACGGATCATTCTAGGCGTCCACTGGCCGACGGACGTGGCCGCTGGTTGGGCTATCGGCTTGGGCTGGACCGCTATCGTGACGCAGATTTTTTTTGGACCGATAACCTGAATTCCGCGCCGAGCAGTTGGCCGTCTCTCCGTTAGCGCATGATCGAAGAAAGGACGCTTGCGGTCATTTCGCGGCTGCCAACGAGCGTCGACGCATATTTGCGCAAGAAAACTGAAGCGCCAAGGACATCAAAATGAATGGGCTAAGCAATCTCATCGCGACGCTGGCGGGCTGGATCGTCGCCGTGATCGCTGCGACCGGATATATTGGCATCATCGGTTTGATGGCTCTCGAAAGCGCCTGCATCCCGCTGCCGTCTGAAATCATCATGCCGTTTAGCGGTTATCTGGTCTCGACCGGTCGCCTGGACCTGTGGCTGGTAGCGATTGCGGGAGCGGTTGGCTGTAATCTCGGATCAGCTCTTGCTTATGAGGCGGGGCGCCGCGGTGGTCGTCCCATGGTCGAGCGTTACGGACGCTGGCTTTTGCTCACACCCGAGGATCTTGACCGATCGGAACGGTTTTTCGAGCGCTTCGGCGGTGCGGCTGTTCTGATAGGTCGGATGTTGCCGGGCATCCGCTCGTTTATCGCGCTGCCTGCGGGGATCGCCCGGATGCCGTTGCTGCGCCTTCACCTCTACACCTTCATAGGGTCACTGCCTTGGTGCCTGGGGCTGGCCTATGCCGGCCAGGTGCTTGGGAGCCGCTGGAACACAGACCCAAGATTGTCGGCCTGGTTTCACAAGATCGACCTGTTCCTGCTGGGCGCGATCGTGCTGGCGGCAATATGGTTCGTCCGACGTCGCCTGACGGGGGTGCGAACTTCACGCGCCACAGAAACCGAATAAAAGTCGGGGGTGACCTCGGGACCCCTCGTCTGCAACCAGAGCGGGGGGCCGCTTCATTGGGACTTTGTATAGTCGCCTCCAGCAGCGCCCATGCTTTCGTGATTAAGCCGTCACGATGCGCCAGACCTTTTTTCTGATCCCGATCCTGCTTGCCGGTTGCGGCGAGAAGACCGCGAAGCCCCTCGCACCGCCTGCCCATGCCGAGACGATCGCGCACGAAAGCGAGCTGCTGAAGCTGACACTGACGCCCGAGGCGCAGCGTCGCCTGGGCATCAGCCTGGAGCGCGTCGGCGGAGGATCGGCCACCGCAACGCGTGAGGTGGCCGGCGAAATCGTGGTCCCACCGATGAGCGCCAATGGTGTGCCGGTCAACTCGACGACCAATCTCCAACAGATCGGCAGCCAGCAGGCTTCGGCCGATGCCGAACTGGCGCGCGCATCGGCGCAGGCTCGCCTCGCCCGGATCGCGCGCGACCGGGCCGAGAGCCTGGTGCGCGAGGAAGCCGGCAGTGTCCGGGCGCGCGACGAAGCAGCAGCAGCCCTCGCAGCAGCGCAGGCGGCATTAGGCGCGGCGCGTCAGCAGCGCCGGCTGCTTGGACCGGCGGTCGCCTCGCTCGGCGCGCAGCCCGTGCTATGGGTCCGGGCGTCGGTGTTCGGCAGCGACATGGGCGATGTGCGCCGCGAAGCCTCCGCCACGGTCCGCCCCCTAGGCGATGGCGGTACCCCCCGTTCAGCGCGCCCGGTGCAGGCACCGCCTTCGGCCAACACCGTCGCCGGCACCGTCGACCTCTATTACACGGTCGACAATCGCGACCGGGCTTTCCAGGTCGGCCAGCGCGTGTCGGTCGACCTGCCGCTCGCCGGGCGAACCGAGGGGCTATCGGTGCCGTCTGCCGCGATCCTGCGCGACATTCATGGCGGCGAGTGGGTCTATCAGCGGACCGCGCCCGACACCTTCGTCCGACAGCGCGTCGAGGTGGCATCGGAGAGCGGCGGACGGGTGCTGCTCGCGCGCGGACTGTCCGCCGGCGCGCAGGTCGTGACCGATGGCGCGGCGGAACTGTTCGGCACCGAGTTCGGGGCGGCGCACTGATGCTAGGCCGGCTCGTCCATTTCGCACTGGCGCAGCGCGTCCTCGTTCTCGCGCTCGCCGCGCTGCTGGTGGTGCTCGGGGTCCGCGCCGGGCGCGACGTGCCGCTCGACGTGTTCCCCGAGTTCGCACCGCCGATGGTGGAAATCCAGACCGAGGCGCCGAGCCTGTCGACCGAGGAAGTCGAGAGCCTGGTTACGGTGCCTATCGAGACTGCGGTCAACGGCGTCCCCGGCCTGATGACGCTGCGATCCAAGTCGGTGCTGGGCCTGTCGTCGGTCCAGATCCTGTTCGAGCGCGGGTCCGACGTGATCCGCGCCAGGCAGATGGTCGGGGAACGGATCGCGCAGGTGCAGCCGCGCCTGCCGCTCGCGGCGCGCCAACCGGTGCTGATGCCGCCGCTGTCCTCGACCAGCCGTGCGATGAAGGTCGGACTGTCGTCGACGAAACTCGATCAGATGCAGTTGTCCGAGCTGGTCCGCTGGACGATCCGGCCACGGCTGATGGCGGTGCCCGGCGTCGCCAACGTGGCGGTCTGGGGCCAGCGCGACCGGCAGTTACAGGTGCTGGTCGATCCCGATCGCCTGCGCGCTTCCGGCGTGACGCTGGCGGAGGTACGCGCCGCGGCGGGCGACGCGGTTCTAGTCGGGGGCGGCGGGTTCGTCGACACGCCCAACCAGCGGTTTGCGGTTCAGCAGGCGGGCACCGTCCAGACCGCGGCCGACCTCGCCCGGGCGATCGTCAAGCAGGCAGGCGAAGCGCCCGTGCGGGTCGGCGACGTCGCGCGCGTGGTCGATGGCTTCAACGCGCCGATCGGCAACGCCATCATCGACGACGGCCCCGGCATCATGCTGATCGTCGAGAAACAGCCGACCGCCAACACGCTGGAGCTGACCCGCGCGGTCGAGGCCGCGTTCGCAGAACTGAAGCCGGGCCTGAAGGATGTGAAGGTCGACACGACCATCTTCCGTCCCGCGACATTCATCGAACGCTCGATCGACAACCTCACCCGCGCGCTGATGATCGGCTGCGCGTTGGTCGCGGCGGTGCTGTTCGTGTTCACCCGGGACTGGCGGCAGGCGACGATCAGCCTCGTCGCGATCCCGCTGTCGCTGCTCGGCGCGGGACTGATGCTGTTGTGGTCAGGCGCGACGATCAACGTGATGATTATCGCCGGCCTCGTCATCGCGCTGGGCGAAGTGGTCGACGATGCGATCATCGACGTGGAAAATATCGCGCGCCGTCTGCGGCTGAACCGCGAGTCCGCCGATCCGAAGCCCGCGTTCGCGGTGGTGCTGGCCGCGTCGCTGGAGGTGCGCTCGGCGGTGGTGTTCGCCTCGCTGATCGTGATGCTGGTGTTCGTGCCCATCTTCTTCCTGGGCGGCGTGGCAGGCACCTTCTTCCAGCCCCTCGCCATCGCCTATGTGCTGGCGATCGGCATGTCGCTGCTGGTCGCGCTGACCGTCACGCCGGCGATGTGCCTGCTGCTCCTGCCGAACGCGCCGCTGGCCGAAGAGCGCGACACCCGCATCGTCGCCGCACTGAAGCGGCGCTATGTCGGCTTCCTGCCGCGCGTCGTCGGGCGGCCGGCGCTGGCGGTAGGGATCGTTGCGGGCGGGCTGCTGCTGGCGGGGGTTGGCTATGCGACCTTCAAGGACCAGTTCCTGCCCGACTTCCGCGAAACCGACTTCCTGATGCACTTCGTCGAGAAGCCGGGCACGTCGATCGAGGCGATGGACCGTATTACGATCCGCGCGTCGAAGGAACTGCGCAGCATCCCCGGCGTGCGCAACTTCGGCGCGCATATCGGTCGCGCCGAGCAGGCCGACGAGGTGGTCGGCCCCAACTTCACCGAACTCTGGATCAGCCTTGAGGAGAATGCCGATTACGATGCGTCGGTGAAGCGGATCAAGGAGGTGGTCGAGGGCTATCCCGGCCTCTACCGCGATGTGCTGACCTATCTGCGCGAGCGGATCAAGGAGGTGCTGACTGGTGCCGGGGCGACCATCGTCGTCCGCATCTACGGCCCCGACCAGGCGGAGCTGCGCGCGGCCGGCGCGCGTGTTCGGGACGCGATCGGCGGTATTCAGGGCGTGTCCGACCTGAAGCTGGAGAGCCAGGTGCTGGTCCCGCAAATCCGCATCCGCCCGCGCGCCGGCGAACTGGCCCGGCTCGGGCTGACCGCGGGCGAGGTCCGCCGGCAGGCGCAGATGCTGGTCGCGCAGGCCAAGGTCGGCGAAATCTACCGCGACCAGCGCGCGTTTGACGTCGCGGTTTGGGGTGAGCCGGCGGTGCGGAACAGCGTCCATGCGCTCCGCGACCTGATGATCCAGGCACCCGTCACCGGCGCGCCGGTGCGGCTCGGCGATATCGCCGACATCGAGATCGCGCCCGCGCCCAACGAGGTGAAGCGCGAGAACGGCCAGCGGCGGCTCGACGTCACGATGAACGTGGCGGGCGCGGACCTCGGCACAGTGGCGGAGGCGGTTGGCGCTGCGGTCGCGAAGGTGCCGTTCGCGACCGGGTATCACCCGCAGGTGCTGGGCGAATATGCCGCGCTAAAGGAATCGCGCAGCCGGCTGTGGAGTATCGGCGCGCTCTGCCTCGTCGGCATCCTGCTGCTGGTGTGGATGGAGTTCCGCTCGCGCCGTATCACCGCGCTGGTCGCCGTCAGCCTGCCGTTCGCGCTGGTCGGGGGCGTGGTCGCGGTCGCGCTGACCGGCGGGGTGCTATCGCTGGGGTCGCTGGTCGGGTTCGTCACCGTCATCGGCATCGCCGCGCGCAACGGCATCATGCTGCTATCGCACTATCAGCATCTCGAACGCCACGAGGGGATGACCTTCGGCCGCGAACTGGTGCTGCGCGGAGCGGAAGAGCGGTTGGTGCCGATCCTGATGACCGCCGCTTGCGCCAGCCTCGCGCTGGTGCCGCTTATCGTCGCGGGCAACGCGCCGGGGCACGAGATCGAGCATCCGATGGCGATCGTGATCCTCGGCGGTCTCATCTCGTCGACCGCGCTCAACCTGCTGCTGCTGCCCGTGCTCTACGCTCGCTATGGCGAGGAACGCGCCGTGCCGCCTGCTGCCGCACACAAGGAGGCGCTGGCATGATCCGCCGCCTGGCCCCCGCCGCAGCCCTACTCGCATCCGCCTGCATGAGCGTGCCCAAGCCGCCGCCCACTGTGGCGCCGGACAGCGCCACCGGGGCATTCGCGTCGCTTCCGGTGGCCTCGATCGCGCCGGTGCCCGACGACTGGTGGCGGCTCTATGACGATCCTGTGCTCGACGGATTGGTGCGCTCGGCCTTGACCGCCAACGCGGACCTTCGGGTCGCCTATGCCAATCTCGATGGCGCACGCGCGGCCTTACGACAGGCACGGGCGGCGCGGTTGCCGCAGACGACGATCGAGAGCGCGCTTGGCGTCGACAACCCCGCCGGACAGCCGAGTGCGTCGGGCAATGTGCCGACGACGGATTACGATATCGCCGCAACCGCGAGCTGGGACCTCGACCTGTTCGGCCGGCTTCGCTCGGCCGCGACCGCGGCGGGCGCTGATACCGAGGCGCAAGTGGCCGTCGTCGACGGACTGCGCGTTGCGGTCGTTGCCGATACCGTGCTGGCCTATGTCGACCTGTGCGGATCGACCCGCGCCATCGCCACCGCGCGCGAGATCGCTGCGGCGCAGGACCGTTCGGTCGCTCTCGTGCGCGAGCAGTTGCGTGCCGGCGAGGTGTCGCCGCTGGAAGTCTCGCAGGTCGCGACGATCGCCGCTGCCACTCGTGCCGCCATCGCCCCGTTCGAGGCGCAGCGCGCCAATGCGCTGTACCGGCTCGCGACGCTGCAGGGGCGCCCGCCCGCCGAAGCGCGCGCCTACCGCTTCGCCTGCACCGCCGCGCCCCGTCTGCGTGGGGCGGCACCGGTCGGCGACGGCACCGCGCTGCTGCTACGCCGTCCCGACGTACGCGAAGCAGAGCGCCGCCTTGCCGCCGCGGCCGCACGGATCGGCGTGGCACGCGCGGACCTCTATCCACGGGTCAATCTGGGCGGGGCTGTCGGGTTGCTGTCCGGCGGGATCAGTGCGGCGGTGACGCCGCTCGTCAGCTGGGCCTTTCCCAACCAGGCACCGGCACGCGCACGTCTCGAACAGGCCCGCGCGACCGAGCGCGCGGTGCTGGCCGGGTGGGACGTGGCGGTGCTGCGGTCACTGCGCGAGGTCGAGACGGCCTTGGCGACCTACGATGCCGAAACCCGTCGCAACCGCGATCTGGCGACCGCCTCGCGCGAGGCGCAGGCCTATGCGCGGCGGGCCGCTGTCCGGGTCCGCCTCGGCGATGCGCCCGGCCTGCTTCAGGTCGACGCGCAGCGCGCGGCTGCATCGGCGACCCTCCAACAGGTCCAGTCCGATCTAGCGGTGTCGCAGAACGAGGTCGCTCTGTTCCGCGCCTTAGGCGGCGGTTGGCGAACCGACGCCGCTACGCGATAATCGGGCAATGCGGATATTGATCGTCGAGGATGATGCCGACACCCGCGCCTTCGTAGCGCAGGGGCTGGGGCAAGCAGGACACCAGGTCGCGGTCAGCGAGGATGGCCGCGACGGGCTGTTCCAAGCGACCGGCGGCGGGTTCGACGCGATCGTGGTCGACCGGATGCTGCCCGGCCTCGACGGGCTGGCACTGGTGAAGGCGTTGCGCGCGGCGGGCGATGCGACGCCGGTTCTGATGCTGACCGCGGTCGGTGGTATCGCCGATCGCGTCGAGGGACTGGAGGGCGGGGCCGACGACTATCTGGTCAAGCCCTTCGCCTTCTCCGAACTGGCCGCCCGCCTCAATGCGCTGGCGCGCCGGCCTTCCTCACGCGGCGATGACACGCATCTGCTGCGGGTCGGCGATATCGTCCTCGACCTGCATCGCCGCACGGTCGAGCGCGATGGTCGGCGCGTCACCCTGCAACCCCGTGAGTTTGCGTTGCTCGCGGAGCTGATGCGCAATCCGCGCCGGGTGATGACGCGCACCATGCTGCTGGAGCGGGTGTGGGATTTCGACTTCGACCCGAAGACCAACATCGTCGAGACGCATCTGAGCCGGCTGCGCTCCAAGCTCAACGCCGGTTTCGACGCCGATGCGATCGAGACGGTGCGTGGTGCCGGCTACATGATCCGGGGCGAATAGATGCTCACCCGCCTGTGGCGCTCGACCTTCGGCATCGTTGTGCTTGTCGCGCTGGCGTTCAGCGCCGCGACGCTGGCGATCGGTGCCGTCGCCTATGAAGTGACGCATGAGGCACTGGAGGAGCAACTGGACCATCGGGTCGCGGTGGAGACCCGCGCGCTCGTCGCAGAAGCGCGCGAAGGTGGTCTGGCGGCGGTGTCCGAGGCAATCCACCTACGCGAGGATGCGCGCAACGAAGCGAGCCTTGATTATCTGCTCGTTGACCGCGCCGGGCGGCCGATCGCCGCGACGATCACGCCGCTGACGCCGGTCGAGCCAGGCTATCAGGAGCATTTCGGCTTCCGACGCGGCAACGTGACCGGCGTCGGTCAGGCGCTCGCGACACCGCTGCCCGGCGGGATGCTCGTCGTCGTCGCTGATCGACGTGACCTTGCCGCGATCGACCGGACACTGGCGTCGCTGTTCGCCACCGCGCTTGCGGCGATGCTGGCGCTGGGGATCGGCGCAGCCGTGCTGGTCGGATGGCTAACCCGGCGTCGCCTCTCGCGCATCGATGCCACGGCGCAGGCGATCATCGCCGGAGACCTAGCGCAGCGGGTGCCGCGCGACGGGTCGGACAGCGAGTTCGATCGCCTCGCCGCCACGCTCAACCGGATGCTTGATCGCATCGCCGCGCTGATGGATAATCTGCGGCAGGTGTCGACCGACGTGGCGCACGACCTGCGCACCCCCCTTACCCGCCTGTGTAACCAGCTTGATCGCGCTGCGACCGGGGACACAGACGCGATCGAGGCCGCCCGCCGTCAGGCCGACGATCTGCTGGAGATATTCGCCGCGCTGCTGCGCATCGCCGAAGTCGAAGGGTTGGCTGAACGTCGAGCGTTGGGAGCGGTCGATCTGTCGGCGCTGCTGGAGGACATGGCCGAAACTTATCGTCCCGACTTCGAGGCTGCCGGCCATACGCTGACGATCGACGTCATGCCCGGACTGCATATTGAGGGCGACCGGCGCCTGCTAGCGCAGGCATTGTCGAACCTTCTGGAGAATACGTTGCGGCACACACCGGCCGGCACCGCCGCGAAGCTCTCCGCTAAGGTGTCGCATGATGCGATTGAAGTGACGCTGGAGGATAACGGCCCGGGTGTTTCCCCCGCCGATGCCGAACGGCTGTTCCAGCGGTTCGCCCGTGCGGAGGCGTCCCGAACTACCGATGGACACGGCCTTGGCCTCGCGCTGGTTCGCGCCGTCGCTATCGGCCACGGTGGCGATGCTGCCCTTACGCAATCCGGGAACGGTTTCGGCGTTACATTGCGATTGCCCGGCATAGTTTGAATACGGATCCTGCTGAGAATCCCATAACCCGGTTGCGGCGGCTTTTTTGGAAACCCGGCGGTGTCCCATTTCCCAATCGTTTGCGGGACACTTCGAAAGGCAGCTTTCGGCTGCAACTGCCGTTCGGCGGCCCCGTCGCGAACGACAGTTAAGTCCCATGCCGAGCCGGCAGCAGTCGACCAAGGCGTCGTTCGCCGGACCGGCTTGAACGGCAGCTTTTGCGAAAACCTGCAATTCGCAAGATGTGCGGCAGCTCGGCGGCGAGGTCGAGGAATTTCCACACGCGTGTTCGCACCCCGTCATTCCTATGAAGAAGGCGCTTATTGCCGTAGGGATGTCTCAAAGCTGGCAGTAACGTTACGCGGACGCGATAGACGAACAAGGGAGTGGATATGAGTTCAGGAGAAGCCGCAGATAGCGAGAGCCTGCCGCCTTCCCGGCCGCTGCATCTGCTGACCACGGACATCCTGCTCGCGGACCTGATCTCGGGGCGCGCCATCGTGACAAGCGAGGGGCATTCGCTTTCGCTGGGGACGGATCACGCTCGCTCGGCGCTGAACTGGTATCGCCGAAATCGGCCAAAATGGACAGGTAACGTCATGGCGGCCGATTGCGAGGCGATCATCGACGCGATTGGATCGGCGCCGCCCGAGTTGCCCGCACCAGTCGCGGCGGCCGCTTCGGATATTAAGCACCTAAGGTTGGTGCGGATGGTGGCTCACCGTTTCGCCGGTCTGCATGCCTATGGCACCGCAAGCGACGCGCCGAACGACTTCGTTTTCGAGCCCGACAAGCCGATCACCCTGTTCGAGGGCTGGAACGGCTCGGGCAAGACGTCGCTCGCCAACGCTATCATTTGGTGCCTGACCGGTCAGTTGCTGCGGCCGCAGCGGCTACCTGAGCCGGGCGACAAGGAGTTCGACTGTCTGGTGGAGCATCGCGAGGAGGAGTCGAGCGCGCACGCGATCAGCCCTGTGACGCCGCTGCCGCATGCCCAGGACTGGACGCCCGACGCCGCTGCGAAGGTCATCCCCACTGACACATGGGTTGAGCTCACCTTCGCCGATGCAAGCGGCACAGTCCTGCCGCCCATCCGGCGAACGCAGTCCCGCAAGCCAAACGGCAAGCTGACCGAAACCGCATCTGATCCAGCTTCGCTCGGCGTCGATCCTGTCGCATTTCGGCTTGGAACTACCATGCCGGGCATCCTGCCGTTCCTGCAGATTGGCAGCAGTTCCGAGTTGGGCCTGGCGATTGCCAAGCTGACGGGGCTCGCCGATCTCGTCGCACTCGCCCGGCATGCCGAACGAGCCTCGACCAAGATTGGCGGTGCAATCCTCGGCGAGCGCCAGCAGGAGCTTGAGCGCATCGAAGCCGACTTCGTCGTCCACCACACCGACCTTGCCGATCGGATCGAAGCTTTTTCGGCAATGCGGCCGCCCGAACCGTTGCCGGTATCGCGCGACGCGGATGCCGCCGACGCGCTGACGCGTATCTCCGCCCATTTCGAGCGTCTCAAGGCAGAAGGCCTCGCCGATGCGCGCAGCGTGCTGGGGCAGTCATTCGATCCAGAGGATGCCAGTCAGCGCAAGGATCTCGAGGAGTGCGTCGGCCCTGCTGTCGAGCAGCTGCGGCTCGTGCGTACGCTTCCTGCCATCGAACGGATCGGCAAGCTCAAGCTGGATGACGATTCCACCAACGCGGTGAGGGCACTCCTCGCAGAATTGCGGGCCGAGGCCAGCGAGCTCGCCGAGCTTGCCGCGAATCCGGTGTTAGCAAAGCGTACCCAGCTCTACGCGCGTGTCGCGGCATGGATGACTGAGCACGGAACCCCGCATGAGGAGAATTGCGCCGTGTGCCGGCACAGCCTTTCCGGCGTGATCGACCCCGATACCGGCACGCCTGTCGCCGAGCATCTGGCCCAGCTACGCGAAGGCGGCGGCGCCGTTGCCAAGGCGATCAGCCAATGGGCGACCGACTGGTCCGGCGCGCTCGCGCGGGACCTTTCCGAGCAGCTTCGTGGCACGCTGTCCCATGATCTGCCGGCCAGCCCGGCCGCCCTCCTCCGCCAGGGGCTTGGAGAAGAGCTCTTCGACACCGAACCGTTCAGCGGCACGCTAGCCACGCTCAAGCCGCTCGCCCTGTCGCTGGTTGATCGGGCATCCGCGGAGTTGCCGCCGTTCCTGGAGCCCGAGATTGAAGCGCTTCCGCAGCGGATCGCCGAGGCCGCGCGCTCACTCACGACGACCGTCGCCAAGATCGAGCGGGCGCTCGCCTTCAGCGACTGGATGACAGCAAATCCCGGTGCGCTCCGAGGAGCACTCGACGCGGTTCGCGGCGCCGCCGGCGACGGACCGGATGCGCCTGCCGCCGGAGTATCGCTAGGCGCCAGTCTCCAGCGGCTGGATTTCATCGTGAAAGGCGTCGCGCCGATCGGCGCGGCGACCCAGCTCGTCCAGCGCATGCGGACCAGCCTGGATGCGAGGACGAAGAAGGTCAGGCGCATCGCGGCCTGTCACGACACAGCACGCGCGCTCGACGCGATCGTGCCGGTTGGCGCGCTCGCTCAGGACCAGGTCGAGGGTCTCCGAAGGCAGCTCCATGACCGTGCCGAATATTGGCGCGATCAAATCTACCAGAACGCCAGCTCCTTCTCACCACGCCCCCTGGCATCAGGAATGAGCGCTCAGGGGGTGATCGAAATCCATGTTGGACGCGGCATGGTCCAGGCACCCGCCCAGCATGTCTCGAACGCCTCGGCGCTGCGCGCAGCGCTTACGGGCTTCTACCTCGCCTTTCGCGAGCACGTCCTCGCGACCAGCGGCGGACTGACGACCCTGGTTCTCGACGATCCCCAGGATCTGCTCGACTATGACAACCGCCAGCGCCTCGCGCGGGCGATCGCGCAGCTGGCAAATGATGGTGCCCAGATCGTCGCCACGACGCATGACCGCAGCTTCGCCCGCACCGTCGTGCAAGAGACGCGCGCCGCCGACCTCATCGCCCATCGCGCCGTGCACCCCGTGAACATCTCGCGGGCAACGCTCGAGACCTCGCTCGCCGTGGACGAGCTGGACCGCAAGCGGCAGGCCTTCGTCGCGAATGTCGATAGTGCGCCGCAGGCGCAGGACTATGCCAATGAGGCCCGCATCTTCATCGAGGCGCGCTTGGGAGACCTCTTCGATGATCCCGCCTATCCCGCGCATTCCGCGCCCACGCGCGCTCCGACACTGGTCCCCTTGTTCGACCGGCTGCGCACGCTGGTGAGCGGACGCTCGAACGAACTGTTCAAGAGCCCGATCCTCGCCGCGTTCTGCGCCGATCCGGGGATGGCCTCCGGCGCCGAGGCACGGCGCATCCTGAACCAGTCGCATCACGACAAGGCCTCGATCAGCTATGTCGATGTCGATCGCGTCGACGCCGATCTGAAGCGCCTGCGGGTCGGGATCGAGCGGGTGCATGGTGAGTTCAGGCGCTATCGCTGGCGCGAGCCGCTTACGCCCGAAGTGCTCGACAACGTCGTGACGCTGGTGCCCGTGCAGACACCGGCCTTCTCCCTGCCTGTCAGCCAGGATATCGCGGCCTTTACGGGACATATCCCTTCGGGCGGCAGCCAGGCGGAAGATGATGAATTTCTGTCGAGCGCGTGGTTCGGCAACAAGGCGCTGTTCTATATTCGCCACGACACGATGGGGTTCGCGATTCCGGCTGGATCGGTGGCTATCGTCGAGGCGGCGCCCAGCGCCGTGCGCGACCATAGCCTTGTCGTTGCGCGCCGCGGTTCTCAGGCCTTCGCGCGGCGCCTGCTGCGTCCGCGCAATGGCGAGGGGTTCGCCCTCGCTGCCGAGGCGACCGATCCCCGCCGGAGCCGCCCGACGCTCGCCTTCGAGGATCACGGCATCGATACCCACCGCGTGGTCGGCGTGCTCTTCAGCCACCTCCCGCCGCCCGAAGGCCGCGAGGAGGCGATCGAGATCTCGAGCGACCCGATCCTGGCAAGGGTCGAGGTTGCCTACCGCGTGCGAGAAGAAAGCGCGGTGCCGCTGGCGCTGCCGGGACAAGTCATCCTCGGCGGGCCGAGGCTCACCGCCGCCGATTTGGGAAGAATGGAACGACAGATCGTCGCACTGACGTTGAACGATGGCACCAGCCTCCTCAAGCGCGTGGGATCGCCGGTCTCGTCGGCGCTTCCTTACCTTCGCCAGTTTGAGACGATCGGGGGGCTGGGGGACTCGGCGGTCATCGCCACCGAAGAGATTGAGGATGCACCTGACCTGCCAGTGATGGCCTATGCGCGCCCGATCGTCGGTGTGATCTACGACCATTCGTGATCGCGTGGGAATTACCAGCCGTCAGACTGGCCGCGGTCTTACTTCAGATGCCCATGGCCGCGCGCAGCTCGGGAACCGTCACGCGCTCGGCCTGATAGGCGTCCTCGAATCCTGCGATCGGTGAGATCGGCATCAGCTCGGGCTTCGCAAAGGGCTGGCCTTCTAGGTGCAGGATCAATGCCTGGGCGAGATTGACGATGTTGATCCAGCGATGGGCGATCCCGTAGAGCATGCCCACCTTGTCGGCGGGAAGGTCGATCTTGCCGGTCTTGCGTCCGAGCGAGCGCGGTGAGGTTTCGTTCAAGAAGGCCAAATTCTCGATTGTGGTGAGATCCCGAAACCGGCGCATCTCGTCCCAGAGCCGCGACAGCGCGTCATAGGCGGGGCTCTGCACATAGGAGCCCTTCTCGCGGTCATAGTCGAGGAAGATCGTGGAGGTGAGCGCGTCGTTGATGACGACCGGCTCGAAGGTCACCCCCATCACCTGGTAGAAGATGGTGGCGAACGTGTTCCAGGCCTTCAGATCGACCGTGATCCAGCCTGCGTCCCTGATTTCCACCGTGATCGGATGTTCTTCCAGGCCGCGCTTCAGGCCGGCTCTCAGATCGAGCACCTTGCCTTTGTACTTGGTGAGCAGGGCACTCATTACGATCAGCAGCTCATGCTGCAGCGCCTTGCGATAGGCGGCCTCCTCGGAGGTGAGGCCGGTGAAGGCGAGGGGTCCGAGAACATCGTGGATGTCGCGAAAGTCGCGGAACTGATGAATCCAGTTGCCGGTCGGCTTCGGGGTTCCTTTGCTTACCGCACGGCCCGTTTCGAGGTTGCGGCCGACCTCGGCGATGAACCCGCTCACAAAGGTAGCGTCGTTGGCGAATTTGCTCGGCGCCTGCGCCACCGCCTGCTTTTCGCTGTCGGTCAACGCCATGTCCGCCAGCAATCGCGCGAGCTCCTTGCGGTCTTCCTTGAGCTGCCAGACCTCGGAACGCACGAAGGTGACCATGCGCAGCTTGCGTTGCTGATGGAGCGCATAGGCGGTGCGATATTCCTGCTGGGTGATGCTCACCCGTGCATTAGGATCGTACCAGCCGCCGACCCGTGCTCCGATCAGCAGCACGAAATAGTCGGCCTGTTCGATATTGGTTAGGCATGCTTCGTAGCTGTGTTCGTCGAGATTGCCGCCAAAGTCGTTGAACTCGGACGCGAGCACGCGGCAACCGCGCTCTTCAAGGCTGAATTTTATCGCGCTGCGCAGATCGCGAAAGTCATAGATGGTGGATGACAGGAAGAAGGTCGGTCGATGGGCCATGTCGCTTTCGTTACTCCGGTGTGGACTGTCGGCAAGCGCATCCTGGTCTGCAAACGGCACGTTTGCGGTCGAAGCGCAAGGTCAGCCAGGCGAACGCTGAGTGTCGGCTATTGGCGAAACCTGCCGCTTGAGACGTAACGGAGGAACGACCGGTAAGTCCCAGATTGCGCCATTCCACGGTTGCCGGTCGAGACGTCGACCGGACATGAACGAATGTCTGAACTTGAGAGGTGGGAATGGGATCCCGAACGTCTGCAACTGGGTCTTAGTGCGATCCAAGAAAACCGTTCGTAAATAAAGGGGGCGGGGGGGGTAGATCAAAAATTCAAAGTCTACGATGATATAGGCAATTACATTGTCGTTCACTAAACGATGTAAGTGAATTACAGCTCGACTTTGCAAGCATATATAGCTTTGATCTATTAAACTGAACTATTGGACTACTTCAACGTCGGTCGTACTACCGTCGTGTAATGCTACTACAAGCGTCAAACAATCTCGAATATTGTTGCGTTCGCTATTCCGCCCCCCTCGCACATTGTCTGGAGGCCGTAGCGCGCGCCGCGCGCGCGTAACGCGTGAATGAGAGTTGCCGTCAACTTTGTCCCGCTTGCGCCCAATGGGTGGCCGAGGGCGATTGCGCCTCCGTTGACGTTCAGGCGGGAGGGATCAGCCCCGGTCGCCTTCAGCCATGCCAGCGGGATGGCCGCGAACGCCTCGTTCACCTCGTAGAGATCGATATCGGCAAAGGACAGTCCGGCCCGGGCCAGCGCCTTGGCCGTGGCGGGAATGGGTTCCTCCAGCATGATCACGGGATCGCCCGCGGTGACGGTGAGCGTGTGGACACGCGCGATCGGCGTGAGGTTGAAGCGCTTCAGCGCAGCCTCGCTAACAATCAGGACGCCGCTGGCGCCGTCGGTCATCTGGCTCGCATTCGCAGCGGTGATCGTGCCGCCCTCAACCAGTGGCTTGACCGCACCGATCGCCTCGATCGACGTGTCGAACCGGACGCCTTCGTCTTGCGTCACCGGGCCTGCCGAGGTGTCAACGGGAACGATCTCATGGGCGAACGCGCCGCGTTCGATCGCTGCTGCGGCGCGGCGATGGCTGTCAAGCGCGAAGGCATCCATGTCCCCGCGCGTCAGTCCGTATTTGTCGGCGACCATCTGCGCGCCGGTAAACTGGCTGAAGTCCGCGACATCATATCGATTGCGGATCGCCTCACTCCACGGACCGGTGCCGAGCCCGGCATCGGCGTGGAGGCGGAAATTCGATCCCATCGGGACCCGCGTCATGCTTTCGACGCCGGCCGCGATCACCACGTCCTGCGTGCCCGACATCACCGCCTGCGCGGCAAAATGCAGCGCCTGTTGCGACGATCCGCATTGCCGGTCGATGGTCACGGCGGGAACGCTGTCGGGTAGCCGCGAGGCCAGCACGAGATTGCGTCCGAGTGCGAACGCCTGCTCGCCAGCCTGGCTGACACAGCCCACAATGACGTCTTCGATCGCCGCGGGATCGATCCCCGTTCTATCCACGAGGGCGTTGAGAACGATGGCACCGAGGTCGGCGGGGTGAACTCCGGCGAGACGGCCTTTGCGACGTCCGCCCGGGGTGCGCAACGCATCGACGACGAAAGCATCTACCATTGATTTTCATCCCAATACAGGCGCCGCAAGGACTCTCGCGGTCGGAACGATCCTCTGCATCGCACGATCGCCACATCTGTGCAATTTGTCAACGCATGCATTGACACCTGTCAAAGCTTGCGTAAGTTTTGTCGTAGCGACCGCCTCAGCGAGGGCGGCGCGGCGAGGATGCAAACAGGAGGCTGACGATGCGCGGCACGATCAAGCGGGCCCCGATGACCAGGGGAATGCTAGCGAGTGGGATCTCGGCACTGGCGCTGCTCGCGCTGCCCGCGACGGCACAGACGGCGCCGGGTTCTACGTCGGGGCCGGAAGCGGCTGCGCAAGCCGATGCCCAGACCGAACCAGCTTCGACCGAACCAGCCTCGACCGGCGATATCGTTGTTACGGCCCGGCGGCGAAGCGAGAGACTGAACACCGTGCCAGTGATCGTCTCGGTCGTCGGCCAGGCGCAGATCGCCAACAACAACGCGACCGACCTCAGCAAAATCGGCGAACTGACGCCGACCGTCATCATCGGCGCGTACAAGTCGAACGGCGGGGGATCGATCGCGATCCGCGGGATCAGCTCGCCCGCCAACCAGGCCGGGTTCGAGCAGGCGGTGTCCGTCGCGATCGACGGCGTACAGACCAGCGACGGTCGTATCGCCCAGCTCGGCATCTTCGACGTGCAGCAGGTCGAGGTGCTGAAGGGCCCACAGGCATTGCTGTTCGGTAAGAACAATACGGCTGGCGTGATCTCGATCGCGACCGCCGATCCGACCAACCGGTTGGAAATCAGCGGGCGCACATCGTATGAATTCGTCGGCGACGAGAGCACGACGGACGTCGCGATCTCCGGGCCGCTTTCCGAGACGTTCGGGGCGCGTCTCGCGGTGCGTTATCGCAATCTCGACGGCTGGCTGCGCAATACCGCACGGCCGATCGCGAACCCCTTCTACCGCGCGGCGACTGGAGCCCCTGCGGGGGCGGCGCAATTGCCCGGCACCACAGATACGCGGCCGGGCGACAAGGAGATCCTGGCGCGATTGACGCTGAAGGGCGAGCCTTCGGACAATTTCACGTTCCGCGCCAAATCCTTCTTCGCCCGCAACAAGGACGCCGGGCCCGGCACCGCCACGCAGAATATCGGCCCCTGCACGGGCGCGACGCCGCGCATGTATGGCATCGCCGATCCGGCGGCCGACTGCGTGGTCGACAATCGAACGACGATCGGGAACCTGCCCGCCGCGATCTCGACGACGATGCGTGGCGGCACCGCGGACGGTTCGCCCTACGGCAAGCTGACGGTCCTGACGCAGGCGATCGATCTGGGCTGGAAGCTGGGTGCCGTGTCGATCGATACCACGACCGGTTACAATTACACGAAATATCGGTTCTTTTCGGGTCTGGACCAGACCAGCTACTCGCAGCTCGCATTCTTCAACGAGCAGCGCGCTGAGCAGTTCTCGCAGGAACTTCGCGTCACCAGCGACCTGCAGGGCCCGATCAATTTTATGGCCGGCGGGTTCTACCAAACGTCGCGATTGCACGACAACAACGACACCAAGCTGAACGACGGCAATTACAACGCCGCGGCCAACCGGTATTCGACATATGAGGATTTCAGCCTTCAGACCGGCAATACGCTATCGGGGTTCGCGCAGATCCTAGTAAAGCCGGTCGAAACGATCGAGATCGCGGGCGGTGCGCGGTACACGCGCGAGCGCAAGCGGTTCAGCAAGCAGAATCTTTATGGCATCGGCACGTTCAACACGCTGAACACCGTCTACCCCGGATCAAGCCGGGTCGGCTATCTGGAGGGGACGTTCGAGGACAGCAACGTCTCGCCCGAAGCGACGGTCACGTGGCGGCCCGACAGCAACAAGACGCTGTTCATCGCCTACAAGACCGGCTTCAAGTCGGGCGGTTTCGGGCTGACGAGCCCGCTCCAGACGGGGACGCGGATCGGCGATACCGATTTCGACTCCGAAAAGGCGCGCGGGTTCGAGGCTGGCGCAAAGGGGCTGTTCCTCGATGGCCGGCTACGCGTCAACGTTGCGGCGTTCGCGTACAACTTCACCGACCTGCAGGTGAACACCTATGATCCCGCGCGCGTCGCCTACACGATCAACAATGCCGGCGAAGTCCGTCAGCGCGGCGGTGAGGCGGAGGTGAACTACGCGCCCTTCCAGGCGCTGACGCTGCACGGTGCGATCGCCTATACGCATAATCGGTTCCGCAATTTCGTCGGGCAATGCTATGGCTATGCCTTCCCCACGGGTACGATCCGCGCGACCGCCACCGCCCCGGCGAACTGTTCGTTCGTCAACGCGACCGCGCTCACGCTGCAGCAGGATTTCAACGGGCGCGCGCCCGCCCGGTCCCCCGATTGGGCCGGCAATGGCGGAGCGGAAGTCACGATTCCGCTCGGCGCCTACAAGCTCGCCGTGACGGGCGACGCTTTCTACAGCGGCAGCTACTATGCGGCGGAAACGATGGCGCCATCGACGCTGCAGCGCTCGCTCTGGCGGTTCAACGCAAGCGCCCGCGTCGCCGAGATTGACGATCGCTGGTCGGTGTCGGTGATCGGTCGCAACCTGACCAACAAATATTATCTGCTCTACGCAGCCGACCGCACCGGGGGCGCGAGCGTTCCAGGCGCGATCAGCGAACAACGCGGCGTCATCGCGCGCGGACGTGAAGTCGCGTTGCAGCTTTCGGGGAAATTCTGATGGATGTGAACGATCTGCTTGTCACGCGCGACACCCCGGTCGGGTATGAACTGCAACCGCTCAAGAAGAAGGCGGCGATCCAGCTGATGGGATCGCGGTTGTGGGGGCGCTTCAATCCCAACCACTGGGATCCGGTCTATGCCGGCGCGACGGGGCTGAAGGCACCGATCCAGACCGGCGAGATGTCGTCCGCCTATATCGCGGAGATGTGCGTCAACCATTTCGGCGCGGCGATGTTCACCGGAGCGCGTGTGGTGTGCAAATACATCGCCTCGACGCTCGCGAACGAGGTCATCACGACGCACGGCGTGGTCCGCGAAAAGATCGTCAAGGGCGATGGTTTCCGGTTCGTCGTCGATGTCTGGGCGGACAACGAGGAGGGTGAGAAGAAGACCGTTGGCTTCGTCGAGGTCGATGTCGACGTGAAGGGAGATCGCGCATGAGCACCGACCAGTTGCGGCCCATGTCGCCGGTCCAAATCACACAGACGCGCAACTTCATTGACGGGCTCGAGGCTGGAGCCGCGACCTATTGGGACATGGTCGAGATCGGCGACGAATTGTCGCGTGAGCTGACGATCAGTCCCGAACTCGTGATTCTCTACGCGGACGGCGTCGAGGATTTCAATCCGTGGTACGAAGGCTGGCGGATGAACAGCTGGACGATCCCGGGCGAGTCCCCGTTTGGCGGCGCGATCGTGCCGCCCTTGCTGGTCTCGCATTTCGTGCTGTCGGTGCAGTTCGACCACACCAGGCCGTTTGCGATCGGATCGATCCACACCAACCATGATTCCGAGATCCTCGCGCCGATCCCGGTCGGCGCGACGGTGCGGATCACGACGCGCGCCACCGACAAATATGTGAAGCGCGAGCGGCGGTACGTCCGGCATGCCGTGACCGTCGAGGATGTCGCGAACGGCACGCTCTATTTCCGCGAGACGCGCGATATCCTGTCGCTATGAACGCGATGGTCGCAGACGGGCTGTTCGCGCTTCACGGCGACGAACCGCGGTTGATCGGTACGCGGTGCACCGCGTGCGAAGCGGTGTATTTCCCGCAGGCGCCGAGCTGTCGGAACCCCGACTGTCGGGAAAAGACGATCGAACGCGCGGTGCTGCCAACCCGCGGCATCCTCGTCAGCTATACCGTGCAGCGGTATCAGCCGCCGTCGCTGTTCCGGATCGACGATTGGCAGCCCTACGCGATCGGGCTGGTCGACCTCGGCGACGGGCTCGAGGTGATGGGCATGCTTTCGGGTTTTGCGCTCGACGGGATCGCGATCGGCGCGCCGGTTCGGCTGGCCGCCGAGCCGCTCTATGCGGATGCGGAGCGGGGCGCCGTGCTGACCTACAAGTTCGCGCCGGAGATCGAACCATGACTCAGCCCGTCTATGTGCTTGGGGCCGGTGCGCATCCGTGGGGCAAGTGGCCGGACACGCCGCAATTGCAGCTCGCGCTGGAGGCGATCGACCTCGCGCTCGCCGATGCGGGGCTCGGCTGGCGCGACGTTCAGGGTCTCGTCGCGGCGAGCTCGCGGTTCGAGGGCGGCATGGGCTGGGGGCTGCATGCCAACGAGATCGTCCAGGCGGTGGCCGAACAGGGCATCCCGTGCGTCAACGTCGGCGGCGCCTGCGCGGCCGGGGCGATCGCGTTCCACACCGCGCACGCGATGATCGCCAGCGGCGAGCACGAGGTGGTGTGCGTGATCGGCGCCGAACGGATGCCCAAGGGGTTCATCCCGCGCCCGCCCGGCAGCCAGGACGATATCAGCGACAGCGATTACCTGCGCTGGGTCGCGATGGGCGCGACCAACCCCGCCTATTGGGCGATCGAGGCACAGCGGCGGATGCACGAGCTCGGCACCAGCGAGGAGACGCTTGCGCGTGCCGCGGTGCTGATGCGCCGCAACGCCGCGGGGAATCGCCTGGCCCGGTTCCGCAAGGAAACGACGGTCGACGAAGTGCTCGCATCGCCGATGGTCGCCGATCCGCTGCGCCTGCTCCAGATCTGCCCGGTCAGCGACGGTGCGGCGGCCATCATCCTGGGCAGCGAGGCGTGGGTGAAGCGGACCGGACGCCTGGCCGTGGCGGTTGCGGGCTGCGCGATCGCAACGGGCAGTTTCGGCGATCCCGGCCGCCGGATCCCGACGATCGCCTCGAGCGTGCGCGCGGGCGTCACGCATACCAGCGAGGTCGGCAACGCGGTCGCGCGGGCCTGCGCGATGGCGGGGATCGGGCCCGAAGACGTCGACGTGCTCGAAATGGCGGACAATACCGCATGGCATATCCTCGCCTGGCCCGAGCAGTTCGGATTTTACGAGGCGGGCAAGGGTGACTGGATGCTCGAACGCGGCGAGCTCGATATCGGCGGGAAACTGCCGATCAACCCGAGCGGCGGATTCCTGTCGTTCGGCGAGGCAACCACCGCGCAGGCCGTGCTGCAGATCTGCGAACTGACATGGCAGCTGCGCGGACAGGCCGAAGGGCATCAGGTCCCCGGTGCGCGCATCGGCATGTCCGCGGTGCTGGGGCTCGGCGCGAACGGCGGCTCGGTCATCCTGAAGGCGTGAGGACAAGATTATGCGAATGACGGATATTGCCGCGATCGTGACCGGTGGCGCCTCGGGACTGGGCGAGGCCACGGCGGCGATGCTGGCCGAAGCAGGCGCGCGCGTGACGATCTTCGATCTGAACGCCGATATCGGCGCGGCGACCGCGGCGAGGATCGGCGGACGGTTCGCGCGCGTCGACGTCACCGACGATCAGCGCGTGGCGGATGCGCTGGCCGAGGCGGAACAGGCGCACGGCGTCGCGCGCGTGCTGGTCAATTGCGCAGGCATCGCGCCGGCGGTGAAGACGGTCGGCAGGGACGGGACGCCGCATCCGCTCGACCTGTTCCGCAAGACGGTCGAGATCAATCTCGTCGGCAGCTTCAACATGATCTCGAAATTCGCCGCGCGCCTGGCGGCGGCCGAACCGATCGGCGAGGAGCGCGGCGTGATCGTCAACACCGCGTCGGTCGCGGCATATGACGGGCAGGTCGGGCAGGTGGCCTATGCCGCATCGAAGGGCGGCATCGTCGGGCTGACGCTGCCGGTGGCGCGGGACCTGGCACAGCATCGGATCCGCGTGATGACGATCGCACCGGGCATCTTCCTGACGCCGATGCTGATGGGACTGCCGCAGGCCGCGCAGGATTCGCTCGGGACCCAGGTGCCGCATCCGTCGCGGCTCGGGCGTCCGGAGGAATATGCGCAGCTGGTCGCGTCGATCATCGCCAACCTGATGCTCAACGGTGAGGTTATCCGCCTCGACGGGGCAATCCGGATGGCCCCCCGCTGAGCTGGGGGGCGCTGAGTTGGCGCGCGCTGGCCTGGGATGCGGCGATCCGGGACGCGACGAACGCGATCGCCGCGTTGGCGACAGGTGTCAGCTGCGGCAGGCCGGCAAAGCCGTGGATCATCCCCTGATACCGACGCAGCGCGACGTCGACCTCGGCGTCACCCAATCGCCGGGCGAGCGCCTCGCCCTCGTCACGCAGCGGGTCGAACTGGGCGGTGACGATCGTCGTCGCCGGCAGGCCGTACAGACCGGCGCGCGTCGGATCGACCGACGGATCCGCCAAGCCCCCGCCGCGATACGCGTCCCACGCCCATGCGAGGAATGAGGCGGTCAGCATATAGCCTTGCGCGAATTGCCTCGCCGAAGCGCTGTCGCCCGCGGGATCGAGCAGCGGGTAGATCAGGCCGATATGATCGAGCGGGACACGCTCGTCACGGCAGCGCAGCGCGAGGCCGAGCGCGATGTGACCGCCGGCGCTGTCCCCGGCAACGGCGATACGATCGGCGTCGAGGTCGAGCGACCGGTCCTCCCGTCGGAGCCATTCGAGTGCCGCCTGCGCGTCGTCGAGTGCAGCGGGGAAGGGGTGTTCGGGTGCCAGCCGATAGTCGACCGCGACGACCGTCCGGCCGCTCGCATTGGCGAGTGCCCGGCACATCGCATCATGCGTGTCGAGGTTGCCGAAGATGAAGCCGCCGCCGTGGCAGAACAGGATTGCGGCGGTTCGCTCGAGCGTCGGACGGTAAAGTCGTACCGGGATCGATCCGCCCGGCCCGGCCACGACGTGATCGGCCACCGCTGTCACGTCGGATTTCGGCGCGCCCGCCTGGAACGCGTTCGCGGCGCGGCGTAGATCGGTGAGGGAGAGATGCGGCGGTGGCCGGCGCAACGCCAACCGCGGGTCGCCGAGCAGCGCGTCGAACGCCGGATCGGGCGCATCGTCAGGCATCGGCATGCTGGCCGACCGTGCGCAGCGTCAGCCCCTCATAGCCCTTGGCCGCGGTCTTTTCCAGGATGCGGCGATAGCCGCGGACACCCCCGGAATATGGCATGAAGACGCGCGGCTTGCCCGGCATTTCGGCGCCCAGATAATAGGACGGCGTCTTCGGATACAGGGTTTCCTGCGCCCGCTTGTTCACATGCGCGACCCAGTCGCGTTCGGCCTGCCCGGTCGCCTCGATCTCGTTGATCCCGGCACGGCGGCAATGATCGAACAGCGCGACCAGCCAGTCGACCTGCTCTTCGGTCGACAGCAACACGTTGCTCAGCAGCGAGGGGCTGCCTGGTCCGACGATCACGAACATGTTGGGGAAGCCGTGTACGCCGATGCCGAGAAAGCTCACCGGCCCCGCCGACCATTTCTCGCGCAATGTGCACCCACCGCGACCGACGATCTCCGGCTTCAGCAGCGATCCGGTGAACGCGTCGAACCCGGTCGCGTAGATGACGATATCGAACGGATATTCGGCATCGCTGGTCCGGATGCCGTGCGCGGTAAAGCGTTCGATCGGGGTCTCGCTGATGTCGACCAGCGAGACGTTCGGACGGTTGAACGCCGTGAAATATCCGCTGTCGACCGACGGGCGGCGTGTTCCGAACGGGAAGTCGCCGGGGGTGAGCTTGGCGCGCAGCGCTGGATCGTCGACCTGTTCCGCGATCTTGCCGCGGATGAACGCGGACGCGGTATCGTTCGATTGCTGGTCGAGCAGGATATCCTTGAAGGTCAGCGCGAATCCGAAGCCCAGCCGGTTCCACGCGGTCTCGAACGCCGCGTTGCGCTCAGCCTCGGGCACGTCGATCGCCGCGCGGTTGTCGGGCACGAAACCGAGACCGCTCGGCGAATTGCGCGCCGCCTCGCGGCGTGCCGGATAGTCCGCCTTCACCGCACGGTCCTCCGCGTCGGTGACCGGCGCGTTGGCAGCGGGAATCGAGTAATTTGCCGTGCGCTGGAAGACGTTGAGGTGCGCGGCCTCCCTGGCGATAACCGGCGTCATCTGCACGCCCGACGATCCGGTGCCGATGATCGCGACACGCTTGCCGGCGAAATCGACCATGTCCTTCGGCCAGCGCGCGCTGGAGATGACGCGTCCGGCAAAGTCGTCCTGACCCGGATAGCGCGTATCCTTGGGCGTCGACAATTGTCCCACCGCGAGGATCAGCTTTTCGGCATTCCAGCAACGCCCGTCGCTCGCCTCGACGATCCAGCGGGCGGTCGCCTCGTCGAACGTCGCGCGTTCCATGCGGGTGCGCAGTTGGATGTCGCGGCGCAGGTCGAAGCGATCGGCGACGTGGTTGATGTATCGCAGGATTTCGGGCTGCGTCGCGTAGCGTTCGCTCCAGCGCCATTCCTGTTCGAGTTCAGGCGAAAAGCGATAGGAATAGTCGTAGCTTTCGACGTCGCAGCGCGCGCCGGGATATTGATTGAACTGCCAGACCCCGCCGATATCGTCGCCCGCTTCGAGAACGGCGACCGAAAATCCCTGCGAGCGCAGCGTATGCAACGTCCGCAAACCGCCGAACCCGGCACCGACCACCAATGCGTCAACGAACGTCGTCATGGACCTCTCCTGTCCATCGGTAATCCCTCATTTCCTTATGCCAGTCAACGGTTGCGTGGAAGATCGTTGCAACGTGGTTGCCGTGTATCCCGCCTGCACAGCCACGCGATTTTCCACGACTACATTGACGATCGCGTTTTCGCCGGATTAGATTGCCGTCGTCGGCTCCGGTCGACCAAGGATTGACCTCCGGCCGGATGGCGTCGCGTCGCGCCGTACCGGACCGGCAATGGCGAGGTGTGCAGGAGATGATGGGATCGGTCGCCGATCGGCAGCAGGCGTTGCGGGCTGCGATGCCCGTCTGGGAGCCCCGGACGTTGCACGCGGTGCTCGACGATACGGTTCGCGCGACGCCGGATCGACCGTTCGTGATCACCGACGACCGCAGCTGGAGCTATGCCGAGATCGCCGCCTGGTCGAAGCGACTGGCGGCCGGGCTGGTCGCGCTCGGCGTCGCACCCGGCGAGAAGGTCGCATTGGTGCTCGCGAACTATCCCGAATTCGTTGCGATCAGATATGCGGTATCGCGGATCGGCGCGGTCTGCGTGCCGATCAACATCCTCAATCGCTGCGACGAACTCCGCTATCTGCTCGATCAGTCGGACTCGGTGCTGCTGGTCACGATGGATCGGTTTCGCGGGGTCGATTATCTCGACATGCTCGACCAGATCGCGCCGGGGTGGGAAGATTCGGGAGGCGGGGAAGGCTTGCCGAACCTGCGCCATGTCGCGGTGCTGCCGACCGGCGAGGCGCCGGACCGTAGCGCTGCACGAACGCTTATCTCGCTTGAGGCCGGCGATGGCTGGGCGGAGATCACGGTCGATCCACACGCCGTTTGCGACATCATCTACACGTCGGGCACGACCGGGCCGCCGAAGGGCGTGCTGCTGACGCACGACATGCTGTTGCGTACCGCCTATGGCAGCGCCTATGCGCGGGCGTTCGAGGATGGCCGCCGCATCCTGTTCTCGCTGCCGATGTATCATGTGTTCGGCTATGTCGAAGGGCTGCTGGCGGTGCCGTTCGTCGGTGGCGCGATCGTGCCGCAGTTGCGGTTCGATGCGATCGCGACGCTGGCGGCGATTGCACGGCATCATGCGACCGATGCCCTGTTGATTCCGGCGATGTCGCTCGCGGTCCTCGATGCCGCGGGGGAAGGGACGTACGACCTGTCGCACTGGCATGCGGTGCTGGCATCGGGCGGACGCGCGCCCGAGCGCCTGTGGCAGGGCCTCCGCGAGGGGCTGGGGGTGGGCGAGATCACCACCGGCTACGGCATGACCGAGACGACCGCATCGACCACGGTCACGCGTCCCGACGATCCGGTCGAGCGGTTGCTGACGACGAATGGTCGCCAGCGCGACGTCGGCGTCGCCGGCGATCCGCAGCAAGGCGGGCGGCTCGTCACCTACCGCGTCGTCGATCCCGGCACGGGCGCGGTCCTGGACGATGGCGAGACCGGCGAACTCGTCGCCAGGGGCTACGGCGTGACGCAGGGCTATTACAACAAGCCCGAGGCGACCGCGGCGGCGTTCGATGCCGAGGGCTGGTTGCGCACCGGCGATCTGGGCCGGATCGACGACGACGGCTATATCACGCTGCTCGGCCGGACCAAGGAATCGTACCGCTGCGGCGGCGAACAGGTGCTGCCGACCGAGATCGAGGATCTCCTGACCACGCATGCCGATGTGGTGCAGGCGCATGTCGTGCCGATCCCCGACGAGCGGATGGGCGAAGTGGGCGTCGCGTTCGTCGTCGCGCGGCCGGGCGCGACGCTCGACCGATCCGCGCTCCAGACGCTGATTGCCGCGCGTCTCGCACGGTACAAGGTACCGCGGCATATCCTGCTCGTCGACGCGGCGGCCATCCCGACCACCGCGTCCGGCCGGGCGCGCAAATTCCTGCTGACCGAACAGGCCCTGCAAATCCTGGAGCTGCCATGACGACGATCTTCACCGCCCCCGACCGCAAGATCGCAATCGTCACCGGCGGCGCGCGCGGCATTGGCGCGGCGATCGCCACGCGGCTTGCGGTGGACGGCCACGACGTCGCCGTGTTCGACCTGGATGCCGACGCCTGCGCCGAGACGGTCGGCCGGATCGAGGCGACCGGACGCCGCGCGCTGGCGGTCGCCGTCGACGTATCGAACGAGGACGCGGTCGTCGCCGGGGTCGCGCGCGTCGCCGAGGAGCTCGGGGCGCCCACTGTCCTGGTCAACAATGCCGGCATCCTCCGCGATCGGACGCTGGCGAAGATGACGCTGGACGATTGGGAGGTCGTGATGGCGGTAAACCTCCGCTCGGTCTTCCTGATGTGCCGCGCGGTGCAGCCGCATATGCGCGCCGCGCGATGGGGCCGGATCGTCAACCTGTCGAGCATTGCCGCGCTCGGCGTGATCGGTGAGGCGAATTATGCTGCCGCCAAGGCGGGTGTTCAGGGCATCACGCGGACGCTGGCGATCGAACTGGGCCGTCACGGCATCACGGCCAACGCGGTTGCGCCGGGTTTCGTCGTCACCGACATGACGCGTGCGGTCGCGGCGCGCATGAACATGCCGTTCGAGGACATGGTGACCGAGATGATGGGCGGGATCCATGTCGGGCGCCCCGGCCTACCCGACGATATCGCGCAGGCAGTCGCGTTCTTTGCCGACGAGCGGTCCGGCTTCGTGACCGGGCAGGTGCTTTACGTTGCAGGCGCACCGAGGGGGTGAGGGTGTGCGCCCTCGCCAAGCGCGACCCGAGCCCTTAGTGCGGCATCTCGCATCGAAGGGCATCAGAGTGGCAAAGCAACCATCGTTGATCGGCAAGCGACGATCTGCCGCAGGCAAGGAGCCCCGCGAATCCTATCAGAACCGCCGCCAGGAAATCTCTGAGGCGGCGGTCCGCGTCTTCCACAGACTCGGCTACAGCGCGGCGAGCGTCAGCGCGGTCGCAGCCGAACTCGGCGTCGATCGCGCCACGCTCTATTATTACTTCTCGTCAAAAGAGCAGATGTTCGACGAGATCGTCCGCACGGTCCTGGAAAGCAACGCGGAACTGGCGCGCCGCATCGCCGACAGTCCGATCAGTCCGGCCCGCAAGTTGCGCGAACTGATCACCGCGCTGATGAACTCCTACGGCTCCAATTATCCGCTGTTGTATATCTACATTCGTGAGGATCTGACGCACGTCAGCGACATGCGATCAACCTGGTCCGAGCATATGCGGCAACTCAATCGCAATATCGAACAATCGGTGATCGACATTGTCGAGCAGGGCTATGCCGACAAGAGCTTTCGCCGGGTCGGCGTGCCGCGGATTGTTGCCTACGGGATCCTTGGTATGCTCAACTGGTCGCACCGCTGGTATAAGCCGGATCGTGGCGCATCCGCCGACGAGATCGGTAAGGTTTTCGCAGAAATGATCTTGAGCGGCCTCGAGTCGCCCTATTAGCAGCGCCAAGCCGGGCGACGTAATGAAAATCGCGCATCTATGCCGCGATACATATACTTCGCGTGCGTTTTGAAAATGAACGAATGACCGAACCTTGGAAATGAAAAACGGCTCACGAATGTCGTCTTTTGGGTCCTCTCGGTGATGGGGAAGAGTGGCCGCTATTGCCCACTTGCGGGTAATCAACATCCACCGCATGCTGCTGCCATGAGGAAACCGCAGTATCAAAAACGGCTTTGCAGGGTCGTGGCCGGAACCTTTCTCGCGGCTGCTTCGACCGTCTCGGCGCAGTCGCGCGATTCACAACAGTCGGTGCAGCAGCGGCATCAAGTTGCCGTCCCCCGCAGTGTCACTGTACCAGGCTACGGCGATGTTTATGTTGTTCCGGAGCAGTCAAGGGACAACCGGACCGCAAAGCAGCGTTGCGTAGATGACGAAGTCAAGAGGATCGCCGGGTCACTCAGTGACCTAGACAAGGCCACGATAGATTTGAAGTGCAGCCAACGATAGCGCTGCCGACCAGTTAGAGTGCCAAGTTTAACGACTATCGCGTCCAATCCCAGCTGTACAATTAGCCAGCGACCATGACCATGCATGCCTCTGAAATTTCGGAATGAACGAATGGCAGGAGTTGGGAAGCGGGAAGGACGGCGGGAGCGACCGCATCTGGGTCGTGGAAGCCATGGCTCATGCCCGAGATGTGATACTCGAAAGCACGAACTCAGCTCAGCTTACCGTCTGCTCACGCCCAGTTCGCGACATTCGCGATCGTGGCGGCGTTCCCGACTCCTTGGACGAACATGAGTTTTGGGAAGCCACCAGCGTTCCCGCCTGACCATCTCTCGCGAGGAAGTTAAATCGGAGCATAATGCCCCCTTGCGAACATCGTCATGATGCATGACGCTGGTCGGGGCCGACATGTGGAGGCGTAGATGATTGACGTTCAGCAAGCTGAGGTGTCACCGCTAGCGGCCCCGTCTGCGGAAAGCTCTTAGCTGCCTGGCAACGCGCCGATCGATATCCTGATGCGAAACGACCGCAGCTGCGCCCAAAAGTCTGACGCTGAAGAGGTTGTGGTTCGTGGCCGAAGGAATGACGAGGAATATCGTCTACGCCCGCTGACACCGCCACCTGTGTCCCCTGGCCCTCTGTCCCGTCCCCTGAGGATACAGATCGCTCCGGGAATATCCCTTGGGTTTCAGCGTGGCGGTGGTTTCGGACTCCGGGCGGAGTTGGGGCCGGGCAGAAAGACCGACGAGCCAAAACGTGAACCATGAGAATGGGGCGAGCTAGGTCCGCTAGCCTCCTAGATTTCGACATTCGTCAGTAGATGACCAGGGTAGCAAGCTGGTCGTCCGCGACGATGAACAAGCGTCCGAAGTTGGGGAGCAGGAAGGGTGGGCTGAATGTCCACTTCTGGGTCGATCAGGACGAGGGTTGGCTACAAAGCAGCCTTTGGGGAGCTGGCATAACGACGCATTCGAAGAGCAGCTTGGCCACGCCTTTCAAGACGACCACGTCGCTCGTCGTCACAACCGGCTTCCAAGCACGTTCTTCACAGATGCCGGCTTCAGTGGCCTTCAACTTTCGGTAGAGGAATTGCGCTAAGGCATGGATTACCAAGGCAATACAAATGCCCTCAAGCGCGAAGACCTCATGACCGATAACCCGATTGCCACCGTGAGCCTGGCGAATCCTTCTCCGACGCACGATCGCTCGATCCAACGCCTCTTCGACGACACTCGCAAGCGTCTGGTGGAAACGGGGACCCGCAATCGCCTCGTGCACGTCAACCGATCTAACACCAAGGGCAACGTCCTCAACGTCGTCAACGAGCGATCCGACGACGTGTACTCTCTTCTGTGCAGCGGGAAGACAATGCGGTTCCGCTCCCTGGGACAGGACCGGCACGAGGCGGACGGTCTGGTTCTGGCAGAGGAAGCCGAAGTGGTGATCGGTCCTGAACGGTACGTCGACAACCAGCTGGAGACACGGCTCGGGCCGGACGCGCTCGCCAAGAAACTGCTGAAGATCGCCCGCGAGGCGAAGACCGCGGAAGAGGAGCAGGGCATCAACGTCCTCTATCTCGCACTCGGCTTCGCAACCTGGTTCGAGGACAAGGATTCCGCCGTACCTCGCGAGGCGCCTCTTGTGCTCCTTCCGGTCGAGCTGGTCCGCGATCAGCGCCGGTCCACCTACGACCTCAGGATCCGGCCCGAGGACATGATGACGAACCTGCCGCTGCAGCAGCGGTGGCAGGATGATTTCGGCATCCGACTACCTGATCTCGACGATAACGGCGACGACTGGCGTCCCGGCGCCTACCACGCTCAGGTCGAGGCTATCGTCGCGGAACGTCGTGGATGGAAGGTCGATCGCGACGCGATCCAGCTCGGGTTCTTCTCCTTCTCCAAGCTCCTCATGTACCGCGACCTCGCCATCGAGACATGGCCGGAACATGCGCTTGAGGCGCACGAACTGACGCGCGGCCTTCTGTTCGAGGGCTTCCCGCATGAGCCGCCGCTATTCGGGCCGGAGGACCGGCTCGACGTGGTCCTGCCGCCCGAGCGGCTCTTCCACGTCGTCGATGCGGATGCGAGCCAGGCCAAGGTCATCGAGGAGGCGAGGGCCGGTCGCAATCTCGTCGTCCAGGGACCGCCCGGCACGGGCAAGAGCCAGACCATCACGAACATCATCGCCGCCGCAGCAAAGGAGGGCAAGACGGTTCTGTTCGTCGCCGAGAAGATGGCGGCGCTATCCGTCGTGCACGACAGGCTGGTGAAGGTCGGCCTGAGGGATCTCACTCTGGAGCTCCACTCGAAGACGGCGAACAAGAAGGCGGTCCTGGGCGAACTTGGCCGCACGCTCTCGGTCGGTCAGGCGATCCCTTCCGTACCCCCGGCTCCCGAAGCGCTTCGCGACGCGCGGGATCGGCTGAACGCGCTGTCGGAGGCATTGCACGCCCCGATCGGCGCAAGCGGAGAGACGCCGTTCAGCGTACTCGGCCGTCAGGCGCGCTACCTCGGCATGGGTGCACCTATGCCGACGCTGGACGGGGGAGCGGTCGGCGCGATGACGCGGGAGGAGGAGACCGCCGCCTGCGAGCTCGTGGCTCGCTACGGTGCACTGATCGAGGCAGCCGGGTCTGAGGAAGGTCACCCGTTCTTCGGGGTTGGTACGATCGACCTGCAGCCGGTCGCGGTGAACCGGCTCGGGAGCGAACTCGCTGCGGCGGCGGCGGACGCCCAGCGGCTCAGATCCGCTCTGGACCGCCCCATGGCACGAGCAGGGCTCGACATCCCGCGCTCCCTGTCAGCCGTCGTCCCGGTCCGCGATCTGCTTACCCGCCTCGCCGGGTTCGACCCGAGGGACACCGAGCTCGCGCGACGGCTCTTCGCAGTGGCGGATCCTGGACGGCTGCGGGAGGGGCTTGAAGGCGGCGCCACATGGCGGGCCGCGCGCGACGCTGCGGAAGGCACCTTCCTCGAAACGGCCTTCGAAACCGACGTCTCGGGGCTGCGGGCACCGCTAGTCGCCGGATCGGCGTCTTTCTTCGCCCGCTGGGGTGGCGCCTACCGCGCTGCCGGCCGATCGATCGGCGGCCTCCTTCGCGATCCGCTGCCCAGGACTGCCGACGAGAGGCTGGCGGTTCTGGACCGCCTGCTCGAGGTTCAGAGGCTTCGGCGTTCTTGGAGCGAGGACGAAAGCTGGCTCGCCAGCGCTCTTGGCGAGGCATGGCGGGGGGAGCGCACCGATTTCGATCGGATTTCCCGCGTGGCGCGCTGGTGCGACGAGGCGGCACGCAACGTCCTTTCCGTCGGCCACGACCGACTTATAGGCCTGGCCGCTGAGGCGGACGCGCGTGCGGCCGACGCCGCCAGTCTGGACTCCGAGGCACCAGAGGCGGAGAGGCGTATCCGGGACGTCGTCGGTACGCTGCGCCTAGATGGTCGGCGTCTTGGCGGCGGGTACGCCGACGCTGATCTTGCACGCATTGCGGCCACCTTCTCCGACATGGGGTCCGCTATTCACCGTTACGGGGAATGGTCGGCTCTTCATCAGGCGCGTGCCTCGCTGGAGCGCACGAGTCTCGCGGATCTTGCGGCCAGATTGGCAACCGGCGAGCTCGACGCCAGCGCTGCCGCCATCGAGCTTAGATTCGCTCGCGCGGAGGCTCTGTGGAACGCCGCGCTCGCCACCAATCCGGCGCTCAAGGACGTAGCGAACCTCGACCGTCACGCCCTCGTCGACGACTTCGTGCGCCTTGAGCGGGCAAGGCTGAAGGAGAACGTGGTCGACATCCTGGCGGGTCATCTCGGCCAGCTTCCTCAGGGTGCGCAGGGAGAGATGAAGGTGCTGCGCGGGGAGATCGGCAAGAAGCAGCAGCATATCTCGCTGCGTAAGCTCTTCCTGAGCGCACCGACGGCCATCCAGCGCATCAAGCCTGTGCTGCTGATGAGTCCCATATCGGTCGCGCAGTTCCTGACACCCGGCGTCGTCAGCTTCGACCTCCTGGTGATCGACGAGGCGAGCCAGGTGCGGCCTGAGGATGCTCTCGGCGCCATCGCCCGAGCCCGCCAGATCGTCGTGGTCGGAGACAAGAAGCAGCTCCCGCCCTCGTCTTTCTTCGACAGGCTGCTCGCGGACGGGGGAGGCGAAAGCGATTCCCTCGACGAGGAGGACGAGCCGATCGAGGATCTGCTCGGTAACGCCGCCGCACTCGGCGCGTCAGAAAGCGTGCTGACGCTTTGCGAGGCGCGAGGCCTGCCGAACCGCATGCTGCAATGGCACTACCGTTCGCGTGACCCGTCCCTGATGAGGGTGTCCAACGCAGAATTCTACGAGGGGGGCCTCGTGCTCCCGCCTTCCCCCCTGGAGAAGGATCCGGCCTACGGCCTGATCTTCACGCAGGTCGACGGGGCCTACGACCGGGGCGGCCGGCGCGACAATCGCCTGGAAGGGCAGGCGCTCGTCTCGCGCGTCGTTCAGCATGCCCGGTCCACGCCCGATCTCTCCCTCGGTATCGTCACCTTCAGCCATGCCCAGAAGAACACGATCAACGAACTTCTCGAACTCGCCCGGCGGGAGGATACCTCGCTGGACGCGTTCCTCCGAGAAGGCCGTTCCGAAGACCTGTTCGTCAAGAACATCGAGAACGTGCAGGGAGACGAGCGCGACGTCATCCTCATCAGCGTCGGCTACGGCCCGACGCAGCCCGGAGGCGTCATGTCGGGCGCCAGCTTCGGCCCCGTTAACGGCGAGGGGGGCGAACGCCGGCTCAACGTGCTCTTCACCAGGGCGCGGCTGCGCTGCGAGGTGTTCGCCTCGTTCGATCCCGGCCAGCTCGACGTCAGTCGTGCGAGCCAGCCCGGACCGCGTATCCTGAAGCGCTTCCTGGACTACGCTAAGTCCGGCGGGCTGGAACAGCCGACAGCCACCGGCGAGGCGCCCGACACGCCGTTCGAAGAGGACGTCGCGGAGATCATTCGCAGCCTCGGATACCTTGCCGACCCCCAGGTGGGTTCGGCCGGCTTCCGCATCGACATCGGCGTGCGTCACCCCGACCGGCCCGGCAGCTACCTTCTCGCCGTCGAGTGCGATGGCGCAACGTATCACTCGGCGCTGTGGGCGCGAGAGCGGGATCGCCTGCGTCAGGACGTCCTGGAACACCTCGGATGGCGCTTTCACCGGATCTGGAGCACGGACTGGTTCTACGATCGCCACAGACAGATCGAACGTCTGCGTGCCGCTCTCGAAACTGCACGGGGGCAGGAAGGCGGCGCGATGAGGATCGCAGGTGCCAACGTCGGCCGTCCGGCAGAAGATGCTCCGGTCGAGCAGGGGCCTATCCTGTTCGATGCCGTTACGCGCGTCATGCCATCCTACGTCCGAGCGCAGGTGCAGGCCGGCTCGGATATGGAGCCGCACGAAGCGCCCGTCCGTATCCTCGTCCCACTGGTGCGTGAGATCGTAGCTGTCGAGGGACCGTTGCATGTCGACGAGGTTGCCCGGAGGCTCGCCTCGGCTTTCGGCAAGAAGAGCGCCGGACGACGGGTGCTTGCAGCGGCACGTCAGGCGCTTGTCGCGGCGAAGAGGGAAGATAGCGATCTGCAGTCGGACAGAGAGGACTTCTGGTTCACCGGCCTGCAGTCGGCAGCTCCGCCTGTGCGCGACCGCTCGGCGGAGAGTGGCGCTACGGCGAAGGCTGACGCCATCTCGATGCTTGAGATCCGAGCCGCCGTCAGAATGGTACGCGAGGACAATCCGGGCGGGGACGACGGCGATGTCGTTCGAGCGGCAGCGCGTCTACTCGGTTTCCGCCGGCTAGGCTCCGATCTGCAAGCGCGCATCGCACAGGGTCTCGATTGATGCGGATACAGGTTCTCGAACGTCTCCCCCGGAACAGGTCGTGACGTTTGTCGTGGAATGAAAAGAATGAAGGCCGGTTCGGTTTTTGTAAATAAGTCGGCGGCCGAGTTGCAAAGTGGTAGAAAGGCCGGCCGCCGGTTCTATCTTTCTGATTACAGTTCCCGTGGCACCTCGTGCTCTGGCCTGATTATTTCGGGTAAAACATTTGGTGCATGTAACTAGATAGTTTAGTTTTAGCGGTACTTCAAATTACCTACAGGGTTATCCTCCGAGTGTCTGACGCTTTACCTCGACCGACGTGACGACGGCACCGTCGTTCAGCAGGGTCACAGTGACGAAGGTTTCCGGAGCGGAGTAGAGGAACTCGACGCGGCCCGCCTTGCTGGTGCGGACGTACCAGGCGCCCGCCTGCTCGAGCGACGCCCGGGCCTGTCCGATCGTCACGCCCGGGCCGGCGATGCGCTCGACGAGCTTCTGCTCTGCGTCCCGGATGCCATCCTCTCCGACGACATGCTCGATCTCGAAGAACGAGGCCGGTTCCCGGGCCGCCGAGACCGGTGCGCCTAGCGCCAGGCTCCATCCCGCTGCCGCCAGGACCATGAACGTCGAACCCATGCCCATCGTACTTCTCCTCGGATGGACGGCGGCTGCCGGCCATCATCAGGATGTGCGTCGAAGCGTGGTCGGGACCCATGGCCGCACGGCGCATGCTCGTGTCCCGGGGGATCACTTCGGTGAGCGGGCGATCCGCGTCTTTAGGGCGCCTCGCCGGCGATGCGGAGCGCTCCCGGCCTGACGCCGTACCTTCGCAGGACCGCCCTGCTCAGGGCTCCTTCGGATGCGTAGCCGACGTCGGCGGCGATCCGCGCGATCGGGTCGTTCGTGCCGGCGAGGCGCTGACGCGCGACAGCGAGCCTGAGGTCGGCCAGAAACGTCGTCGGGGCAACGCGGCCCAGCCGCCTGAAGCTGCGCACCAGGGTGGCGCGCGACATCGCGGCGATGTCGGCCATCTCGTCGAGGGTCCACGCGCGCGCGAGGTCCCCGAGGATGGCGAGGACCACGCGAGCCGTGCCGCGCTCGCGCAGCAGCGACAGCGTCCCGTCGCCACCGTGCCGTGCGCCCAGGTGATCGCGAAGCATCATCACGAACAGCGCGCGGGCGAAGTCGGCGGCGATCACCTCCGATCCCGGCATGTTGGAGTCGAGCTCGTCCCGGATGTCGGTCAGCAGCCTGCGGAACCGGTCCATGAGCGGCTCGCCGGCGGTACGCATGATGATCTCGTCGGGAAGGACGGCCAGCAGAGGATTGCCGTCGCTGCCGTCGAACTGGAGACGGCCGCAGAGCAGCTCCGTCTCGACCTCGGTTCCGGCGGTGCTCTTGTCGCGCACGCCGTTGCGATAGTCGACCATGATCGGGCGCAGGACGCCCCGGACCGCGCTCCGGACGACGTGGCTGTCCCCATGAGGCAGCAGCAGGATGTCGCCCGCCGCTAATGCGAGCTCGCCAAGGCCTGGCCGCTCTAGGACGCAGGCCCCGCGGGTGACGATGTGGAACTGGGCCCAGCCGCTTCCGGACGGCTCGTGCTCGGCTGCCCAGCTGCCGCCGAACCGGCAGAAGTCCTCGATCACCGGCCGTACGCGCAGCAGCGGGACCATGACCCTGAGCAGCTCCGACACGTCTTCAGGCATCACGCAGTCCTTTGATCCGCGCAGCCATGCGGCTGCGCCGCCCGGCCATCCTAATGCTGCGTATCGAGGACCAGATTGCGTCCATCAACTGAACGAAGGGATGTAACGATGTCGATGCTGGACTGGAACGCCTACCGCGCTCAGGTCGTTGCCGGAGTGGGCGAGATCGCGAAGCTCAGCCCTGATACGGTGAAGGGATACGCCACTCTCGGCGGCGCCGGAGCCAAGACGGGCCACCTGGATGCGAAGACCCGCGAGCTGATCGCCCTGGCGGTCGCGATCTCGCTGCGCTGCGACGGCTGTATCACCGTCCACGCCGCCGAGGCGAAGAAGCTCGGCGTCACCCAGGAGGAGCTCGCCGAGGCGCTCGGCGTCGCGACCTCCATCAACGCAGGCGCGGCGCTGGTCTTCTCGACCCGCACGCTCGACGCCTTCAAGGCAGCCTGAAGGAGGCAGCAGCCATGAACCAGGTCATCCACACCGGCCTCTCGATCGTCGCGGCGCCCCGGTCCAATCGGATCGGGATCGGAGCCATGAAGATCGCCGTCGCCATCATCTTCCTCTGGATCGGCGCGCTCAAGTTCGTGCCGTACGAGGCCGACAGCATCACGCCGTTCGTGGCGAACAGTCCGGTCATGTCGTTCTTCTACGAGCACCCGACCGAGTACAAGGCGCACATCACCCATGAGGGCGAGCTCAGGCCCGCCGAGCGGGTCTGGCAGACGGCCAACAACACCTACGGCTTCTCGACCGGACTGGGCACGCTCGAGCTGGTGATCGGCGGCCTCACGCTCGCCGGCCTCGGGTCCCGAAAAGTCGGGATCGTCGGGGCAGCACTGGCCTTCGCAACCCCGTTCGTAACCCTGTCCTTCCTAGTGACGACCCCCGAGGCCTGGGTCGGCGCCATGGGAGATGCTCAGCACGGGTTTCCCTATCTGTCCGGCGCGGGGAGACTCGTGCTCAAGGACGTCGCGCTGCTGGCCGGGGCATGGCTGATCATCGTAGACAGCGCCCGCGCCCTCCTGGCCGAACAGGGCGCAATGCGCCCCAAGCGGTCGGACGATAGGCTCCGTGCGCTGGTCGAGGCCATCGGCGCCTGACGATCGAAGTCCGCCTGTCGAAAGCCGTCCGCTTGAGCAGTGGGCGGCTTCCAGCTGTCCAGGACCGGGGCGAGTGCATAAATGGAGCGCGTCGGGACGGGATAGCGAGGTGTCATCACCTCCCTGTCGCGGCCGGACGGGACTCGCTAAGCTAGCATCCTCAAGGGCGCAGGCGATCTCGTCGCGTCGAGCAGGGGCTGCGATGTATCCTAGGGCGAAAAAGGTGCGTGACGTCTTCACGTCCGGATCGGCGGCGCTCGCGGCTTTCGACTATCTGGTGGCGCACGCGGAAGCGGCCGGCTTCAGGCTGACCCCCTATGACAGCAGGGTTCCTTCGGTCGAGCTGGGCTGGCCGGACAGGCAGCGGAATCCCTTCTCCATCCAGGCACGACCCGGTCATGTGAACTTCTATCTGCGAGGACCGATCCTTTCCGCTCACCAAGGGCTCTTCCAGGCGGCGACGGAACGCTTCGGCGAGGTCAGGGAGAACAAGCGGAGCGAGTACCGCAAGCGGCTCTTCGGTCATGATGATGCCGCCGAGATGCTTGGTTTCCTGCGGGAGCAGGGCGCGTGGCCATCCCAGCGCCACGACCAGCGCTTCGTGGCGAAGGCGTTCATGTCCGTGACCAGCGAGCATCTGCTTCGGGCGGCAAGGCGGCTGGCCGACGGCTACACCGAGCATCCGTTCCGGGAGTCGACGACCTACGACGTCCTCTTCGACGGCAGACGCCTGCCACCCAAGGCGGTGTTCGGGCTTGCGGCGACCGAGGCCCTTGGATTTCCGGTGCGCCCGGACAACTTCCGAGGCGGCGAGGGGACGCCCACGTTTCGCATTCTTCAGGACCATGGCTACCCGGTGGTCGCGAAGGGGCGGGACCCGGCGACGGCAGCCATCCCCGACAGCGACGAGGACCGGATCTGGATCGAGGGACGGCAGCAGCTCGTCCAGCATCTGCGGCGCGAGCGAGGCACCGGCCTTGCCGCCGCGAAGCGCGACCGGTTCCGCGCCGAGCACGGCAGGCTCTTCTGCGAGCGGTGCCTGATGGATCCGGTGGAACGATACGGGTCCGCGTCGGGCGAGGCGTGCATCGAGGTCCATCATCGCCGGACGGAGGTCGCAGCGATGCAGGAGGGGCATGCCACCCGGCTCGAGGATCTGATGTGCCTGTGCGCCAGCTGTCACCGCGTCGTCCATCGGGAGATGAAGGAGGCGCCGGTTGCCGACTGAACGTGACGCTCCGGGACGTGTGCTCGTCTGGACCGAACGGCGCCCCGACGAGTCCTGGCCGGATGCCGAGCCCGACGCCGTGGTCTGGATCGATCCGGCGCTGTTCGACGCCGCATGGAAGCGGAGCGATCAGTGGGTCGGTCCCGGCGGCCGCAACGGCGCGCACGACCTCCGTTACCCCAGGGTCGGTCAATGGATCGAAGCCGGCAACAGCATCGAGATGTGCGTGGCGAGCCGCGACGGCGAGGCCGTGTGCTTCACCGACGGGCGACATCGCTTCGCCTGGCTGCGTGACCGCGGTCTTCAGGCGTTGCCGATGCAGGTGACACCCGACGACGCCCTCTGGTTCGCCCGGCAGCTGGGCACACCGCTTCGGACTTCGGTTCTACCAAGCGACAGGACCTAGACCCGGGACGGCGTAGGCCTGTCGCGTTCCGGATCGTCGGCGAGTGCGACGACCGGATGCCTCCCGTCTGGCCGGCTACACGCGGCGGCGGACAGCCGTGGCTCAGCGTGCCGCCAGTTCGCCACGCGGCCGTGAAGCCGCCCGGGCGACTAGGTCGTCGCGAACCTGACGCGCGGCGGCGATCGCACCTCGCTCGCAGCGGGGCTTGGCGACCGTTCCCTCCAGATCGAACTGCGAGACCGTGCCGCACGCCTCGCTCGCCGCATGCGCGATGCGAAGATCGAGCCGGGCCACGTCCCTCTGGCGACCGAGGTCGAGATCGGCGTGCGAGACCACGACCGTGCCCTGCCTGCCCTGAGCGGATGCGGACACGGCGAGGCCGCTCGCGGCGAACGCCGCGATCAGGATGATACGCTTCATGAGATGTGTCTCCGAACGCAGGCTAGGCCCTGCGTGGGACGGAATACGCCGGGTCCACGGACGCGCCTAACAACGATGTTGCAAGGACCTTCTGCAAAGTTGCAGAACCGGCGCATGTTCGACTGGAACGACGTCCGCTACTTCATCGCCGTCGCGCAGACCGGCAGCACGCTTGCGGCGGCGCGACAGCTCGGCGTCAGCCAGACCACGGCGGCTCGCCGGATAGCGGCGCTCGAGAAGGCGCTCGGCGTACCGCTCTTCGACCGCGTTCCGACCGGATACAGGCTGACGGAGCAGGGGCGTACGCTGCTGCCCCGTGCACTCGAGGTGGAGAGAGAAGCGACGTCGCTCGGCGAGGCCGCCGCCGCCGGAACCCGCCTGATCACAGGGTCGGTCAGGCTGACCATCGGCGAGATCTACGCGTCCACCGTTCTCGCGCCGATGCTCGGCGACTTCCATGAAGCCTATCCCGGCATACGGCTTCAGCTGGAAACCACCGACGCCCTGCGCGATCTCGCCGGCGGCGCCGCCGACGTGGCGCTGCGCTCGTGCGTGCGGCCCGAAGGGGCGGGGCTGGTCGGGCGACGCGTCGCCTCCGACGACTGGGGGATCTACTGCAGCATCGGCTATGCGGAGCGGCGCGGCATGCCGACGCGGAGGCGAGATCTTGCGGATCATGTAATGATCGGCGGAGGGGAACCCGGAGTCAGGAGATACTATCGGGAATGGCTGGAACGGCACGGGCTGGCGGACCACGTGGCGGTCGAGCACGACTCGTCCGTGGGAATGCTCTCGGCGGCCCGCGCCGGCCTGGGCATCGCGGCGCTGCCGTGCCTTGTCGCGGACATGTACCCCGACCTGGCGCGCTGCCTGCCGCCGATGCCCGAGGGCGAACGGGGCCTCTGGCTGCTGGCGCCCGAGAGACTGCGCCATGATCCCCGCGTCAGAGCGACGCTGGACTTCCTCGCCGAGCGCTTCGGCTCCCTTGCTCGACGGTCAGCTTCGTCGGAGGCGCCGTCCGGCTCTGCGGATCCAACATAGCCGGTCGAGATCACGGCGAGTGCATCATCCACTACGAAGCCGGCACGTCGCGACACTCTTCTGGCAGAGCGGTCTGGACTAGCGTGGCTGTCGATCCTCGAGAATTACCTCCTGTGGCGTGACAATCATGCGAAACGTCCCGGATGGATCAGGGCGGGAGCTTTTTTCCTTCGATCGATCTGATAGGCGCATCTGCGCGATCGTCACGCCGTCGGTCTGCGTGGTCGTCCGAACGGTGAGATGCAGTCGCGATCCCAGTTCGGGATCGTCGATCATCGAGCGAAGGGCAGGCGCTTCTTCCGTCTCTATGCGCCCGTGCTCGAAGGCCTGCCGCACCAGCATCGCCAGGAAGCGGGTGCGTGAAGGCGAATGCAGGCCCATCACCATGCGCCTCAGCTGATGCCCTACTACGGAGAGTGGTGTCGCTCTTCGAGGGTCCAGGCCGATCAGGTCGCGCGCATCAACGGCAAGCTCGTTGCTGACTTCGATCTGCGTCAAGACGCTGGCCGCCGTGGCGCCGCAGGTCACCACCAAGCCCTTGAGGCTTTGCAGATCGACGTTCTTATGACCCAGCTTCTCCAGCGTCGTCCGTCCGGGTCGTCGTACAGGCTCGTCGAAGCGCACGTCTATCTCGCCGTGCGCCCCGGCGATCCTTATCGCCATGTCTTCGTCACCGTGGTCGCGATCGATCACGCTCCAATGCTGATGCTCCAGGAGGCGCACGATCGCGCGCCTGTGCCGGATGAAGTCCTCAGGCTCGCGGGGCACCAGGTCCACAAGCATCGCCCCGGTGGCGCGCGAGTTCGCCATGACCTTCGCGACCGACTGGCCGCGGATCGTTCGGCCGGCTTCGAGAAGGGCATGTGCGACCCAGTCATCGCTATCCGACGTGGGTCGCCCCTCTCCGCCTGCTACGATGCAGAGACTGCGCCACGGAGCGAGTCCCATCGACCAGGCGCGATCGTAAAGAGCGGCCCACCCGTCCGACCGTGCATCCTGGCCCATCCCCTGCGCGCGCAGGAGAAGCGCAGCCTCGACCGGCCACGACAGGTCCGCCCTGACCCTGTCCAGCTCCGCTGCGATCGCCAGCTCCAGGGCGGCGAGAACACCCCTGTCACGACCGGAACCGCCAGAGCGGATCCCGGGAGCAGCCACGTGGGTCGTACGTCCGCGATAGCGCCCGAGCGACTCCCGCCATGTCTTGGAGGATGAACCGATTGCCAGGCCGTGCGTGTCCCTGACGGTCCAGTCGCCACGTGCCCGAACCAGCTGCTCGGAATCGTTCGCATCGAAGGCGACGAAGAGGGGGGTCTTCGTCTCCTCGACCGCTCTCGCGTAATCGGGACCGTCCTTCCAGAACAGCTGAAGGTCCAGCACGGGTCGCCAGTCGCGGCTGACGGCTTCCTTGGAGGCGATCAGAACCGCGGCGTCCGATCGCTGGCCTCGGCTTCGCACGGCCGATGCCAGCACGATCTGCCAGCCGCCGGTCGCGCGTGGATAGAGGCTCGCGAAGTCGCGCATCTGGTCCGCAATCAGGGTCCTGAGCTGCTCGACTCCGGACGGTTCGGCCGTCGCCGGCACGCCTGCAACCTCGACGACACCGTCGCGAGTCGTCGCGACGATCTCCCCGGCCATGCGCCTGAGGTGACGATGCGGCGAGCGGGCCATCCGCTTCCGGATGGCGGTCGTCAGGACGCTGAGGTCACGCCATGCATCCGCCGCAACGGGCGACGTTCGTCGCAGGTGGCGATGCACCTCGACCGCGCGCTCGAGCAGGACGTCTCCACGGCCGAGGAATGCGGCGAGCTCTACCGCAAGCATGGGGCGGTCGAGAAGGACGGGATCGTCGAGCCGGTCGGCCAGCACGTCCCGGTCCCCATGTTCCGTGACGACGACGATGTCGTCTGGCGCAAAGGCAAAGGCGTAGACGGCAGGGTCCCCCTCCCTAACGACTGCATGAGGGGCGGGCAGCTTCGGCGCTTCCGGCACCTCGTATGGTTCGAACGCCCGGATGAGGCCGTGCGCGGATACGATCTGCACGAGAGGCGCGTTGGACCGGCCGTCGACGAAGAGCGGCACCAGGAAGCCCAGCATCGACCCGCTGGGGTCGACGAAGTCGGACAGCGTGCGCGGGGTGGTGCTCACGACATCACCTTCTGAGAGACGAGATAGCGGGCGACATGGTCGTAGAGGAGGCCGGTGTAGGCGGAAGGCTGGTGGCGCCCATAAGTTTCGTACGAGATCGGCACTACGTTCGGCATCGCCGCAAGAGCGTCAGCGATGGCTCTGTCCGAGAGCAGCGTGGCCGGTCCAACCACGGCGCGCAGTGCCGCCGCCAAGGGGACCGATCCTGCGATCTGAACCTCGATGGTCGAGCGCCGATCGTCGTCGTCGGCCAGCGACTGATCTCGGCCCAGGCGCGCGAAGGCGCGTGCGGCTTCATGCACGATGGAAATCCTGTCGGCATCCGCGGTGAAGTTCGCCCTGAAATAATTGGCATTACTGTCGAAGAAGGCCCGAACGAGCCGCATGGGGATGTCGCCTCGGGGGCCGAGCTCGAAATCCGGCCTGCCCAGCAGGTTGCCGACATTGGAAGCGTAGCGATCGTAGCCGCCGCTGTCGAACGGCAGGATGCGCAGCGCGTCCCCGAGCAGGGCCGGATCCAGGACGAGGCACATGGGAAGGTGCTCATGTATCCCGCTCGGTGCGGCACCTGGGAGTGGTTTGAAAGCCGGACGTCCATAGAAGAGGTACAGGAGGTCTGTGCCGTATACATTACAGCGGCGCGTGCGCAGTTCGCCCTCGACGATGATGCGCGCGCCAACCGCGGTCGCGGTCGAATGCATCAGCGGCATAGCCGCTTCGTCGGCGTCGAAAGTTTCGAGGTAGTCCAGCAGGCTCATCGCGACGCCTTGGTGGCTGAACGTTGCGACGGAAGCAATCGCGGCCCAGTATGCAGGCCTTCGCATGGATGACAGGTCGGACGCTGATCGTTTCCAAACAGCGCTCAGCTTGCCTGGCTAGCCTGGCGGCTGGCTCCTGTGGCTGTTGGCATTCACCGACTACCGCCGTCAAAGCGATCAGCGACTCAGCGCCCTGCGGTTTAGAAGCCGGTGACGACGCCTTGGACGATACAGAGCGCCGACGCAGGACCGGTTAGACCATCCCGCTAGATCCCGAGCGTGACCCGACCCGCCTGCGCCCTCGTCGGGAATTCGGGGCCGCGAACGGTCATCCTCGCCTCGTCGTAGGGCCGCTGGAGAGCGACCACGTCCTCGTAGCTGCCGGTCAGCCAGCGCTGCTGGTCTGACGGTTCCAGCACGGTGATCATGGCCTTGGGATGTATCGGCGCCACCAGGCCGTTCGGATCGCAGGTGACCATGGAGAAGCCGTTCCCCTTCTCGGTGGGCTGCCAGAAGCCGGCGACAGCGAACAGCGGCTGGTCGGTCACCTGGAACCACATCTCCCCCTTGATCGGGCGACCCCCGCCCACGTCGTGCACGTCGGGCGTCCACTCGCAGAATTCGCTCAGCGGCACCAGGCAGCGGTTCTCCGGACGCTCGGCCAGCCGGCGCCACTGCGGGAGCGAGAGGTTGCGGACGTTCGTCATCGGCCACTTGGCCTGGCCGCCGAGAACGTCCCAGGACATGATGTCGATGCCTAGACCCCGGTCGTTCCGCCGGACGACATATGCACGGCTGCGGGGCGTCAGCTCCCGCGGGTTGAAACGGTTGTCCATCGGGCGATCGGCAAGCCAGTCGGCGCCGAAGTGCGTGCGCAGGGTCTCGGGCTCGTGGGAGAGCCGGGCTCTGTTGCACATCCTCGTTCCCCTTTCATCGCCCATGCGGCGGGCTCAGCGGAACCTCGTCGCGGAGGTGATCTCCTCGCACTGCGGCCCCATCGCCTTCGGCCCCTTGTCGACGGAGTAGACGTTGGCGGCAAGCCAGAACTCCTCAGCGCTCCGCTTCTCGTCGGGCACTTCCGTCCACCACACCCGGCGGTCCGCGTCCCAGCTGTAGCCACGCTCGCGGAGCACGTCCTTGACCCCGAACGCAGCACCGTGGGCGCGGATGATCCAAGACGACCGGGCGGCACGCTCGAGCAGGAGGGACAGCGCCGTCCGCCCGTCGCCGAACCTGTGGCGGAGCAGCTGGATCACGGCGTCGACGTCCGATGCGCCGCGATGGGCATCGTGGAACCAGCCGGCCTGGCAGAGCAGGTAGCCCAGGCCCAGTCCGTCGAAGCCGCGGGGACGCCAGTCCACCTGGGACATCGAACAGGCCCAGTCGATGTCGCCTACCCCGTCCAGCCGACGCTCGATCCAGGGCCGGTCGAAGGCCGCGTTGTGAGCCACGACGACCGAGGCGGAGCGCAGGAGCCGGAGCGCCGCCTCCTGATCGATCGACTCTCCCGCGACGTCGGCGTCGGTGATCCCGGTAAGACCGACGATCTCGTCGGGGATGGGAAAGCCGGGATCCTCCCGCCAGCAGTAGCTGCGATCGACGTGGGTGATCACGCCGTCCGCGTCGAAGCGGAACCGACGCAGCGCAAGCTCGATGATCGCACCGGTCTCCAGGACCTTGCCGGTGGTCTCGACGTCCACCGCTACGCCCACCCGCGTGTTCGCGACGTCCCCGGATCCGGTCGGACCCTCCGTCAGATCGACCCGGTGCAGGACGCGCACGTCGGACGCGTCCATGCCGCCGGCAGCTGCCGACTTCTCCATCTTCTCGTCTCCTGGATTTGATCGGCAGAAGCCCCGGCGTGTCCTCGAGCCGGATCTTCAGATCTCGATGCGCTGCTCGATGTCGACCGTGAACGAGATGCCGGCTGGCGCCTCGCAGTTGCGCTCGGTCAGTCGGATCATGTCCGCCACGGAGGGCGGCACCAGCGATATCACGATTGGCGAGGCCGGATGGAAGCCGGCGCGCAGCTCGGCGATCGCCAGCACCTCGTCGCCGAACCGGGAGCGGAGCTTCTGGACGACCTCCGCCGGATGGATCGCGACGGAGGCGTGGAACGCCTGGATCATGACGCCGCCGTCCGAATAGGCGATCGTCGCCGTGAACAGGCGAGGGCGGGGCACCATCCTTTCGAGCGTGCTGCGCCCTCGCTTCGGCCTGACGAGCCTGCGCACGTCCGGTCGCGGCGTGTCCGCCGGCGTCGACTGGTCGTCGGGACCCGTGGCGACCTCGGGCCGCGCGCGAACGGGTCGCGACGCCCCGCGCGTGCGCGTCGGACGCCCGGGCGGATGCGTCAGGCGGGGAAATCTGCGCGTCTTCATGTCGGTTCTCCTCGTCCGTCCGCGCATCACGCCATCATCGGGGAGGGATGACCGCCGGCGGGCTCGTCCGCGAGCAGGTCGTCGATGAGGGCCGGGTCGGCATCCAGGCCAATGCCGAGCCCATGCAGGAGGATTGCCCGCAGACATCCCGACAGACCGAGCGCACCCTCGATACCGTCACGCCCGTCGAACATCTCACGCGGCGCAAGCATCCAGGCCACCGGATCGTAGTCGAGGCCCTCCCGCTGGAACCGGGCTCCCGTCTCCGCCGCCACCAGGGCGAGCCGGACCAGACGGCGGCGCGTGACGACGATGGGCAGATCGCGACAGCTGTCAGGGTCCAGCGGGTCCGGCATGTCGAACGCTTGCGACTCGTATCTGCTGTGGGGGATCTGCAGGGCTTCCAAACCAGCGTACATCGGTCAGTCCTTTCCAACGTATAGAGAGGTCCTTCTTGGGAGAGCCGGCAGTCGTGGCCCTCTGCGCTGTCAGATGGGGAGCAGCACACTAACATTTCAATACTTCTGGAAACGTCATGTGCGATTTTGTTGGTTAACGCCTTTTTTGCTGCCTGATGAACCGCGTCGGTTGATCCGCGTCGGTTCCTGACTATTCTAGTAATATGGAACTGTCGCAGACCATCGCCGTGCTCAGTGCGCTCGCGCAGCCGACCCGCTACCGTTGCGTCGAAATGCTCGTCGAGAAGGGGGCGAGCAGCGCAGGCGATCTGGCTGTCGGGCTGGGCGTTCCGGCCAACACCATGTCCAGCCACCTGACCATCCTGACGCATGCTGGACTGGTCTCTTCGACCAAGGACGGGCGCCACGTCGTGTATCGGGCGAACGTCGAGAGCGTCGCGAACCTGATCGGAACGCTCAAGCAGCTGGCCGTCTAGCCGGCCGGATAGACGTGGACGCGACAGTCTCGACGATCCCGAGCGCGGGGACAGCCGGTCCCTCGGCCCATTCCAAGTCATGTATTCCGCCTGGGAACGGTGCGGCCTAACGCCGACGAGAAACGTCGGGAGGGATGAAAGAATGCCGATGGATACGAACTACGGCCTGATGATCGCGACATTCGTGTACGCTGGCGCCACCGGCCTGCTCGCTGCCGTGACCGCATGGGGAGTTCGCACCTCCGATCGGGCTTCCAGGGCGAACAACCAGACGAACATCGAAGCGGCCGCAGCTGCGCTGACGCGGCAGATCGAGTCCACGCAGGCGATCACCGGCCGGCAGATCAAAGCCGCCGCCGAGGCAGGGCGCCAGCAGGCCCTGCTGTCCGCCGTGTCTCTCAACAGGCAGGGCTGGATCAATCAGCTTCGGGACGAGGTCGCCGGCTTCGTGGCCGAGAACGCGCTGCGGCGCGGGATCGGCGATCGCATCACGGAAGTGACACCGCAGCTCCAGGAACAGGTCCGCATCCATTCCGCCAAGGAACGCCACTTTCGGAAGGTCGAGCTGCTCATCAACGTGCGGGAGGATTCGAGCAGGGAGCTGCTCGAGCTGATGCGCCACGGGCTGGGCACGACGCTCTCGCTGGAGGCCGAGAAGCGGATCGTCGCCAAGGCTCAGGAGATCCTCAAGACGGAGTGGGACAGGGTACGCTCCGGCACGTAGCAGGAGACATCCCGGCCCCTCCGATCAGCGCGCGAGCACGAGCGGGACGTCCTGGATCCGTGTCGTCCAGGCCGGCGACCGGTTCTCGGCCCGCATCTTCCACTCGCGCCTGAAGCCCTGCGTGGCCGGTACCGCGGTGAACTTCCCGAACCTTCCGTTGACCTCGTCGAGCGCCGTCATCAGCCGCTCCCGACGCCCGACGTCTCCTTCGAAGAGCGTCCTGGGTCGATCGTCGGCGGCGACGAGGTCGTCGAGCAGAATCCCGGCCTTCGTGTAGGCGAAGCCGTCGCGCCACGCCGCCTCCACCCCGCGCCGCGCCGCCGCCAGAAGCTCGAGCGAGTCCGCCGTCATCGGGTGCAGGGTCATGCGTCTTGTCCCCTGATACTGAACGGCACCCGCCTTGAAGCGGTTCGTATGGAAGAACACCGTCAGCTGCCCGGCGACCAGCCCGTGCTGACGCAGCTTCTCGCCAGCCCGCATCGCATACTGCGTCACGGCACCCATCAGGGTCTCCAGGTCGACCACCGGGGTGCCGAAGCTGCGCGTCACCGCCATGCCCTTGCGCCGAGGCTCCACGACCTCGACCGCGCTCGCGGGTACGCCCTGCAGCTCGGCGACCAGCCGCTCGAGCACCACGGTGCCGAGCCCGCGCGCCTGCTTCATCTGCATGTCGCGTATCTGCCCCGCCGTCGTGATTCCGAGCTCGGCCAGCTTCGCGGCGGTCGCGCGCCCGACGCCCCAGACGTCCGCCGCGGGAAACCGATCCATGACCCAGGTCCGCAGCACCGGATCGCGCAGATCGGCGACGCCGTCGAAGAGCGGGTTCTTCTTGGCGGCGGCGTTCGCCAGCTTCGCGAGCGTCTTCGTGGGCGCGATGCCGACGCACGTCGGGATCGTCGTCCATCGGCGAACCTGGTCGCGCATCGCGCTCACATGCGCCACGAGGTCGCGGTCGGCGAAGGGCTTCAGATCGAGGAAGCTCTCGTCGATCGAGTAGATCTCGACCTCGCTCGCGAACTCCTCCACCGCCGCGACGACTCTCCGCTGCATGTCGCCGTAGAGCGTGTAGTTCGACGAGCGCACGACCACGCCGTGCCGGTCGAGCCTGCTGCGGATCAGGTGGATCGGATCGCCCATCTTCACGCCCAGCGCCTTGGCCTCGTTCGATCTGGCGATGGCGCAGCCGTCGTTGTTCGAGGCGACCACCACCGGGACGCCGGCGAGACGTGGATCGAACGCGCGCTCGCAGCTCACGTAGAAGTTGTTGCAGTCGATGAGCGCGACCGTGCTCACCTGCGGTAGCGCCGCGCCAGACCCACGACGACGCCCCAGATCTCCACCGTCTCGTCGACGATGATGCGCTGGTAGCCGTCGGCCTCGGGGACCAGCCACAGCCGGTCACCGGATCGACGGAGACGCTTCATGGTGCGGTCGCCATCCACCAGTGCCACCACGATGTCGCCGGGCCTCGCCTCGATCGCCCGGCTGACCACCACGAGGTCGCCGTCGGCGATGCCCGCCTCGGTCATGGAGCGGCCAGCGACCCGCATGACGTAGCTCGCGGCTGGATGGTCGATCAGCCAGCTGGCGAGATCGATCGGCTCCTCCATGTCGTCCTGGGCGGGGGACGGAAATCCGGCCGGTGTCACCTCGACGAATAGGCGCACCTCGCGCGGCACCAGTTCGAAGGGGACTTCATGGAGCGTGACTAGGGGCATTTGATCGATCCGCAGCTGATCCTCCGATCGTTGTAGGACGAAGAGAACATTATGAGAACAGCTCGGAGTCGCTTTTTCCATCCTGCGCCGCCGCCGCTCTGCGACGGCCTACCCGGCCGCCACACCCGACAGGACACCGGCGCTGCAGTCAGGCGCGCCTCGTTCGCCTCGCGTCGGCCCAGTATGGCCGTTCCAGCGAAGCACGGAACTTCCGCATGAGGCGCTGCGCCTCCGCGTCGTCGAGATGCACCCGGATACAGTGCGACGACGAGACGTCGATGTCCGCAGGCGGTTTGTCGAGACCACTCCTGACCAGCGCTGACGCGGTTCGATACGTGCTCGTCCTGTCGAAGAGATCGAACCGCTCCAGGTGCTCCAGGTAGTCGGCAACCGCCTCGTCGAGCCACTCGCCATGGATCCTCGGCTGCTCGAACAGCCGATCGAGCGTGCGTTCGTCGTCCAGGTCCGACCCGAGCTGCTGAATGTCCTTAAGCACGTCCTCGGGATCAGCGGCGACGAACATGGCCCTCCGCAGTATCCCGTTCAGTCGAGCGATCGCCTGCGTGGTCGCTACGTTGGAGCGATCCTCGCGCCGGCGGATCTCGTGATAGTACAGGCCGGCGCCCACGAAGCCGTCGCTCATCCCCACGACCTCGCGTGCCAGCTCCATCAGCCTGGGCACTACGACGCTCCAGATGCCGCTCACTGCCGGTCCCTGATCCTCGGTGAACAGCGACGGAACGCGAAGCAGCCCGCGTACTGCGCCTTCATCGCTGCACCGTTCTCGTCCAGGAGCAGCAGATAGTGGATCTGATCCATCCCTTCCGCATCGAAGGCGTCCACGATCTCGCAGACGGCCTGCCCGGAGACGACCGTGTCGACGAACAGGAGGCGCTCGCTTTCCATTCGCCACTCCAGGGCGTCGTGATGGCCGACGCGGCAGACCTCGTCTCGGACGAAGCGGAAGAGCCGATAGCTCGGATCGTCCACCTGCCGGCGCACGATGCAGGAGACCACCCGCGCCCAGTACCTTCGAACATGGGCCGGCGTGAGACCGTCGACGCCGAGACGACCCGCGTCCGCCGTGAACGGCACGTCGAGCGCAAGGGTCAGCGGACCGAAGATCGCCTGCGATCCCTTGGACCGCCTGTCGGAACTCGGCATGCCGGGAAGCACGACTGCGCGATAGTACGCATCCGCGATGTTCTTGAACGGCACCGCGCCGCGGCTCGGCACGATCATGCTCCCATAGCCGTCGGCGCGAAGCCGCTGCACCGCACGAGCCAGCCCGATGCCGGCCCGGGCATAGGCCAGCATGTTTTCCGTGGTTATCCGATCCTTCAGCGCCATGCCCGGTAGATAGGGGCGGTCTCCTGCATGGCCATGTCATGGCTGCCGACCGACTATCGGCCGCAGCCGTTCGGTCACGGCACCGTCCGGCCGGACGCGGCACGGCTTGCGTGCGAACCGGCGGTCGGTCACCACCGAGTCATACAGGGGGATCCGATGAAGCTGATTACCGAGAGCAAGGAACTGCAGCGGCAGCTGCTCCAGTGTGTAAAGACCCACGAGAAGATCTCGTTCGCCGTCGCCTGGGCGACGATCGGCACCAAGGTCTACGAAGCTCTGCTCGACAGACGCGAGGCGATTCACCACGGCGTGGTCGGAACCCACTTCTATCAGACGTCCCCCGAGGTCCTCGAGAATTTCGTCGGCGACGATCGGGTCCGCTTCGTGCTTCAGCCTTCCGGCGTCTTCCATCCCAAGGTATTTCTGTTCCGTTCGGGCCGGCGATGGGACGCCTTCGTCGGCTCGGCCAACCTGACGCGCGGCGCGCTCGGGCCGAATGCCGAGGCCGTGATGCACGTCACCCACGAGGACGGAGCCGACCACATACGGTCCGACATCCAGGAAACGATCAAGCGGTTCAGGTCCGACGGGAAGAAGGCGAAGCCCGAGGACGCCGAAGCCTACCGCGATGCGCACGAGCGGATGAAGAAGCTGCGGGACCGGCTGTCGGGCAACTACGGATCGACGAAGTCGACCTCGCCGTTCCAGTCGGAGGTGATGAGCAAGTCGTGGAAGCAGTTCTATGCCGCCGTCCGCGAGCCGGGTGACGGATATCTCCAGGACCGCATCCAGCTTCTCGCCGACGCCAGGGACGCATTCCGAACGCATGCGAGCTTCGGCGAGATGGATGTCGACACCCGCGCGATGATCGCAGGCCTGCCGAACGGCCGCACCGCCAATCAGGGCTACTTCGGCTCGATGAAGGGGGACGGCGTCTTCCATGGCGCGATCAAGGGCGACACGCCGGGCATATCGGCCGCGCTCGACCGCATCCCGCTCGATGGCCCCGTCGGACGCGAGCACTACGACGCGTTCGTCGGCGAGTTCGAACAGGCGCTTCCCGACGGACGCAGGCGACCAGGGGTCGCAAGCCGCCTGCTGGCCATGAAGCGTCCGGACACCTTCGTCTGTCTCAGCAAGCGCAACCGTGCCGGGCTGGCGGACGACTTCGGCATCCCGGCCAGCGGGATCGACTTCGACGTATACTGGGACAGCGTCGTCGGCCGGATCAGGGATTCGCGCTGGTGGTCGGCGTCGGCGCCAGGCGACGGCGACGAGCTCGCGACGTGGCAGGGGAGGGCGGCCATGCTCGACGCGATCTTCTACGATCACGACGACGGCTGAGCCGAGCCGCCGCCACGCGTCGAGGGGGGCTGATAAGGGCCGGGGCGGACCCGGTATGCACACATGTGCATCGGGATTATGCACATGTGTGCAAGTTGCGTTTGCACACATGTGCAAGTTGCGTTTGCACACATGTGCAAGTTGGGCGCTGATTATGCACACATGTGCATCCGCGAATTATGCACACATGTGCATCCACGCCGCGATTATGCACACATGTGCATCCGTCGCCCTCGCGACTCGACATGCACACATGTGCATAATCAGCGTTTTTTTTGCACATGTGTGCAAAGCGCGCCGATCGGGCTCTGAGACCGAATCACGTGCAGACGCTATAAATGGCAGAAATCTGCGGTTTCTGAAAGATTGACAATTTTTCTGATCCGAGCCTATGCGCGCAGGCGCGCGAGCGATCGCGCTCGCTCGCGCGCGCGGATCTCTCTATCTCTTAGACTCTGTAGATGAGAGAAAAGAGACTCTCCGCGCGCGCGAGACCCGGACGCTCGCGATCCGCAGTTCGTTCATGATCATGAGCGTTGCAGTCGATGACCCGCAAGCGTTGCGCCCAGAGAGTTCCGGGACACCATCCAACCTCCAGGATATCGACGGTCACCTGGGTTTTGGCCATCCGCAGGATATCCGGCGCACGGTGACGGCGGCCAGGGTGGCGTTTCCGACCTGATGCCGCGTGGTTGCCGCCGGGTTTGCGGCGATGCCCGTCCGATCCTACAATGTCAGGCGGACGCCGCGCGGCCCCCCCGGCGGCGCGGAAACGGAAGGTGCATGGTGATCGGACCTCAGGATGAAGTTCGTGCTTTCGGGTAGGAAGTCGATGCGCTGGCCGGCGTGTTCGAGAAAAACGCTCGCGGGGGGTGCGGTTCGCAACGCAACCCGCCGCCGGAGCATTGTGCGCCCAAGCAGCATTGGGTTCGCGCATGACGCCGATCCTGCTCGTGGAGCATCGAGGCTATGAATACGATCCGTACCCGCAGGCTGGGCGCTCACGGGCTCGAGGTGTCGGCCCTGGGCCTGGGCTGCATGGGCATGTCCGAGTTCTACGGCGATCGCGACGAGGCGGAGTCCGTCGCCACGATCAACCGTGCGATCGATCTCGGCGTCAGCTTCCTCGACACGGCCGACATGTACGGCGTCGGTGCCAACGAGGAACTCGTCGGCCGGGTCGTCCGCGAGCGCCGCGAGTGGGTGGTCGTCGCGACGAAGTTCGGCAACGTGCGCGGAGAGGACGGCAGCTTCCGCGGCGTGAACGGCCGCCCCGAGTACGTGCGCCAGGCATGCGACGCGAGCCTGAAGCGGCTCGGGCTGGACTTCATCGATCTCTACTACCAGCACCGCGTGGATCCCCAGGTGCCGATCGAGGAGACCGTCGGCGCGATGGCCGAGCTCGTGACCGCCGGCAAGGTCAAGTACCTGGGCCTGTCGGAAGCCGCGCCCGCGACGATCCGCCGCGCGCATGCGGTCCATCCGATCAGCGCGCTGCAGACCGAGTACTCGCTCTGGAGCCGCGATCCCGAAGAGGCGGTCTTGCCCACGGTACGCGAGCTCGGCATCGGCTTCGTGCCCTACAGTCCGCTCGGCCGGGGCTTCCTGACGGGCCAGTTCAAGTCGCAGGACGACCTGCCCGCCGACGACTACCGCCGCAACTCGCCCCGCTTCCAGGGCGAGGCGTTCGGCAGGAACCTGGAACTGGTCGCCGAGGTGGAGCGCATGGCCGCGGACAAGGGCTGCACGTCGGCGCAGCTGGCGCTTGCCTGGGTACTGGCGCAGGGCGAGGACATCGTGCCGATCCCCGGCACCAAGCGCCGGACGTACCTGGAGGACAATCTCGGCGCGCTCGACGTCTCCCTCAGCCCGGACGACCTCGCCCGCATCGACCAGATACTGCCACCCGGTGCCGCCGCCGGCACGCGCTATCCCGAGGCCGGGATGGCGAGCGTCGACAGGTAGCGCGGCGGGGCGCCGCAACGGGGCGGAATAGCCGCCGGTAGGCAGCGCCCCAGGCTCATCACCAGGGCCTTGGCGTCGCCGCCTGGCCGGTGCAGAACCAGACGATGCCCATCTCCTCTCATGCGCATCGCGAGTTCTTCGTCACGGGTTCCCCGGTCTCGGTGAACCGCTACGGCACCGCCGCCTACAGAAGCTGGAGAGGCGACGTTCACACCGAAAGCGTGAAGGGCGGGAGCTGGTCGGGCTGTCTCGTCACGACACCCTGCTCGGTTCACATCCGCTACTTCCAGCACCTCGACGCCCGCAAGGACGTCGACAACTTCCTGAAGGCGATCCTCGACGGTCTGGACGGCAAGGCGGGGAAGGGGCCCAAGATGCCCATGCGGGTCATCCATGACGATCGGGACGTGGAGCGCGTGATCAGCCAGCGGACGAAGATCGGCTTCGCGACGAAGCTGAGCAGCAGAAGCCTGACGACGCAGGAATATGCCGCGGCGCTCGCGGCGTTGTCGGCTCAGGCCGCAGTGTTCGTCTCTGTCGGCGCCCCTCCTAGCCACTCCCGATCGGTGCTGCGTTGAACGAGGAGACGCAGCTGAAGGCCATGGCCGCGGAGCTGATCGCGGCCGGGTACAAGGTGAGCACGGACATCCTTGGCGACCAGCTCGAGACCGGGGCGGCGCGGCTTGCCCGGCTCGAGGGGATAAGGCTCGACATAGTCGCTCATCTCGTCCGGTTGGACGTTCAGGTAGACGAGCGCCCCGAGCTCCTGGTGATCGAGATCGCGAACCGACGCCGGCCCGCCGAAGATCGCATTCTTGCGGGCCGCCGCGCGCTGCCTCGCTACGTCGAGGACGAGGAGGCGCTGAAGCGGTTCGAGACGATTTCGGAGGCTCTTGCGGACGTACCGCGCGCGGAATTCCAGATCCGGTTCCTGGACGTCTCCGCGGACCAGGCCACAGCGCGGCAGCTGAAAGGGCCGCTCAAGAGCAAGGACGCGATGCTGAAGCGTCTGACGGAGGACCGCAGCACGCTGGTTCGCTCCGCCGGCCGCGACGACCTCTCCCGCGCTCTCGTCGTCGCGCGCCTATGGTCCAGCTGGCTGCGGATCGTCGGCAAGCTGCATCCAGGCAGTGAGCGGCGCGAGCTGAAGGATGCTGACCTCCGCACCATCCAGAAGGACCTCTTCGATCAGCAGATCATCGACCTGCGACCTGGCCGCTATGCCGTGATCCACCGGTCCCTGATGGCGGTTGTCGAGGGCGGTGACGTCGACCTGCGTGATCTTACCGAGCTTCAGCCACAGGTTTGGAAGCTGCTTGATTGGGCGACTGATCGCTACGGCGTGCCCAGGCTGGAGATTGAGGCCGGCCCCGACAGCCTCATCGGCAGGCTTCGGCAGCAGATCGCGGAGATAACCGATGGCGAGCGGCGAGAGGCGCTCGACGTAGCCCTGGCTACGCTGTGGCTGACAGAGGGCAGCAGCGCCTTTCCGAGAATGGTGACCGAGTTTCTGCTGGCGCTCAGGCACACGCCGCTAGTCGACGACGACCTGATCACCGAGCTGCTCGAGCGGGCGGCGAGTTCGCCCGCCTAAGATAACGTGCGGCGATAGACGGCGCCTGATCGAGAGTGATTGGGCAGTGAGGATGACGTATGCGCGCTGCGTGCGCCTCGTTGTCACACCCGTGCGCCTCCTCATCGCTGGATGCCGAGGGCAATCAATAGCACATCGCTGCCATGCGAGACGCAGTCGACATCAATGGCCCCTTCCACAGTGACTGGGGTCAAGGGGACAAGGAGACGGCATTCACGGCCGACTTCGACCTGCGGCTGGACGCGGCGAGCTCATCGGTCACCTTCGTCGGTCTTACCCGCTCCAGCGGGAAGATCCTTAACGAGCGCCTGATCTGGCGGCGTCACTTCGCCCGGCGGCGCGACGCAGATGGCATCTTCGAATGGATGATCGAGCGTCAGGACGAATGGCCGTTCTGGGGCCATCTCACCAGCCTGATCGGCCCTGACAGGCTGTTCGCTGCCGCCGCCGAGGATGTCGCAAGAGCTCGATCGGCGCGAGCAGCTGACCTCCTCCGCAACAGGAACGAGGCGAAGGCCGCACGCCGGAAGGAGCAGAGGATCTCGTCCTATCTCGTGGAGAAGCACGGCCAGTTCGGCGTCAATCTGAAGCGCGGCGGGCAGAAGAAGGGCTTCTTCGTCATGTGGTTCCGGGAAAGCTGGGAGCGCGAGCGCTTCCGCGACTGGTGGCGTCCGCAGCATCACCGGTTCGCCGAGTTCGCGGCGCTTCACGACGCCCAGGGGGCCCCGGCGCTGGAGCGGATGCTCCTGCGCGAGATGCAGGACACGGAGAAGAGGATCAGGGCGGCCGGCCTGGGGGCGGGCGGACGTCGCCCTCTCCGATTCTATCGAGGTGAGGAATGAGCATGAGCGTAGCGGTCGCCTCCTCGGTTTCCCCGATCGAGGTGGGAGCACTGGATCCCTGCAACCCGGACGGCAGCACGATGACGCTGGTCCAGGCGGGGCAGAGCCGGTCGAGCGTCCTGGGCCTCGATCGGCCCAGGCGACTCCTGGGTGGACACTGTCTCGCTCCGGACGGCATCGCTACGCAGGCCGCCATGGACTGGATCCCTGGCCTGTCAGGCCTGCTGGCCGATGCGTGTCGACGTCAGGCCGGGTCCAACCGACCCTGGTTCTGGCTGCCGCCGGTCGCACTGGCGGGCGGGAACTCGGACGAGGCGCGTCTCGTGTCGCGTCGGATCGCGCGTCTGGCCGGCGTCCCGTACCTCGTGATGGACGTGAGCAGACTGCAGGACGGCGCTTTGTCCCGGTCGACCGCACGGGGAACCGACGTCATCGTGCCGCCGGATCCGGTGGTGGCGATCGCCACCAGTGGATGTGCCAATCCCCTGGTGCTCGTGCTGGGCGCGGATCAGGCCTCCGATCAGATGGCGTCGGAACTGGGTGATCTGCTCGACCGGCACAGCTCCGCGCGGTGGCTCTGCCCCGCCCTGGGTGCCGTGCTCGATCTCAGCGCGATCACCTGGATGGTGGCGACGCCGAACGAGCACGCGCTGCCCACCAGCATCTATACCAGGCTCCGCCAGCTCCCGATCGCTCTACCGGAGGACCGCGCAGGCCGGATGGTGCGCGTCCTTTCGGTAGTGCTGGAGGTGATGGCCGATCACGACCTCCACCTCGCCGAGGTGGTACAGGCGCTGGAGACCATGTTCGATGATCCCGACGGCAGCTGGGACACCATGTCCCGCTGTTCCGCCGGCGCTCTCGTGGAAGGCGTCACGCGGCAGCTCCTGCGTGCCGCCAGCACCTATGCCCCCCGACCGTGATCGATCGCTCGGCGTACCCGCAGTTCAACCGAAGGAGTAAGAGAATGGAAGACGACGAACGCGCGCTCGTTTCCTCGAGCGGCGAAGCGGTCAGGCTCATCGAGCGTTCCGGCTCGCCCGGGCGCGAGATCACGGTAAACGGCAGGCGCCACGTCGTCGAGAGCGACAGCCTCGACCATGGCGAGCTCGTGCGGCTCGCCTTCCCCGACATGCGCATCGAGGAGGCGCGGTCTGTGACGGTCACCTACCGCGGAGGGCCTCTTCGTGCCGCCGAGGGCGTGCTCACGACCCACCAGCGCAAGCCGGTCGCACAGGGGGAGACGTTCGTTGTCGCCCGCACCGTCGCGTCGTAGCGCCGATCTGGAGCGGCTCCGGGACGAGGGCTACGACCTAGCCCTCGTCGATGGCCTTCTGGTCGTACGGGGCATCCCCTATGCGACCCAGTTCAGGACCGTGCAGTACGGAACGCTGATGGTGCCTCTCCGGATGGCCGGCGACGTCACGCTTCCCCCCGACGGGCACACGATCCGGTGGCGAGGTGAGACACCGCGGAGCGCGACCGGCGACTGGCTCCCAATGCTGAACGCCGGCTATCCCACCGGCGACGGCGAGAGCCGCCACAGGCTTCTCTGCCAGAAGCCGGCCGGTCGCGAGTTCCACGACTATCACGAGCTCGTCACGTCGTACGTCAATCTCTTCGCCCAGTATGCGGTTCTGCTCGACCCGGACTGCACGGCCCGCACCGGCGGCGGCATCGTCAGGGAGCACAACGCCGCGTCGCCGTTCAACTACGTCGATACGGCCTCCAGCCGGGCCGGGGTGGAAGCATTCTCACGGCGGCTGGAGGGCATGACCATCGCCATCGTCGGCCTGGGCGGGACCGGCTCATATGTTCTCGACCTCGTCGCCAAGACGCCGGTCGCGACCATTCACCTGTTCGACGACGACACCTTCGACCAGCATAACGCCTTCCGCGCACCGGGGGCCGTCGCGGTCGAGGACCTCGCCGTTCGTCGTGCCAAGGTCGATCACTTCGCCGCGATCTACTCGCGCCTGCATCGCGGGATCGTGCCGCACGCGGAGCGGATGCAGCGGGGGTCGCTCGCTGCTCTCGACGGAATGGACTTCGTGTTCCTGTGCATCGACGAGGTCGACCCGAAGCGCGCCATCTGCGATCGACTCGCAGGCGCTGGCGTCCCCTTCGTCGATACCGGTATAGGCCTGGATGTGGCGCCTGACGGCGTGTTCGGCCTCGTCCGCACGACGACCAGCACGAACGAGACGCGCCAGGCTGCCCTCGACTGCATACCCGGTGGACACGGCGGCGCTGACGATCCCTATCGCACGAACATCCAGGTCGCGGACCTCAACGCGCTGAACGCCGCTATGGCCGTCGTCAGATGGAAGCGGCTCTTCGGCTTCTATCGGAACGGCGGGCATGAGCACCAGTGCGTCATGGACGTGGAGTCCGGGCGATCGCACGTCGTGGCCGGCGAGGTGGAGCGTAGTGGCAGCTAGCGGCTGCCACTACTCATTCCGCTGCCGAGCACCTGCTGATCCGACGTCGACGCTGGCGTGTTGACGACGGATAGACGAGCCTTCCGTCGTGGCTGCAGCCATCTTCGGAAATCGCGACCGGTCATCACGATGGCGCGGGCCGGATCATCGGCATCGGGAACCACGTAGCGCACGGGCGGACCGGCAGTCCGCAGCGCCTCGACCGCGAGCTCAGGTACGCGCAGGATCTCGACGAACCCACTAAGCGCCTGGGTCTCGGCCGTCGCGCAGGCGACTTCGAACCGCCGCACGGGGCCACCTGATCGAACCCGATTCAGCGTCGGGCCTCCCGGCGCGTTCCGCAGGTCCGCCAGCCACCGCTCCTCGTCGCGGATCATCAGGACCGACCAGCCCCAGATGCTGTCTCCGGCGGATATCCTGCCCTCGGGCGTCGCAAGCCGGACCGGCACGGCGCGGGTGCACGAGACCGCCAGGTCGGCGTCCGCCTGATCGGGCGAGGCGAAGGCTATCTCCTTGCGGGCGAGGTGCGACACGATCGAGTCGAGCGTGGCGATCACGTCAGAGGGCGCGGAGCGAAGCCGGAGCTTCATCAGGCGCTCTTCGTCCGAAAGGTGCGAGACCACCCGAAGCGCTGGTTGTAGTTGTTCATGAACTCGTGGATGGGCACGTACGACCTGCCGTCGGGATCGTCGTCCGCCGGGTCCTGGATCAGCAGCTCGATGTCGTCGCGGGAGGCGACGCGGTAGCCCGCGATCCCCACGTAGTGCACGATGCCGGACACGACCTCCGCGCATACCGGCCGCTGCGCATCGATCTCGCGCTTGATCGTCGCCTCAAAGCGCTCGGGTGTCGCGTCGCCGGCATCGACCTCGAGCATCGGCGACGCGAAGTGATCGCCCAGCACCACGTGCAGCAGCTGCGGTTCGTCCGCGGGGTAGCGCCTGCCCAGCACCTGTCGGGCGACCTGGTCGCGCGACGTCGCGCCGGCGCCCCGGTAGGAGTTGATGACGCCCGCCGCGACGCCGGCCCAGCACCAGTTCACGTACGGCTGCTGGGACTCGACGGTGAAGTTTCGCACGCGTCCCTTCTCGCCGGCCTTCAGGGCGAACAGGTTCGCGTCCGGAACATGCGGGACATGCTCCGTAGTCGGGCCGAGGAACAGGGCCGGCAGAGGGGGGCTCATCGGCACTCGACCTTCGAAGAGGGACGAAGTCGCTGCTGAACGCGCCCGAGCCGGACCGGGCCCGTGCTGCAGGACATCGATCCTGAACGGACGAGCCGCTGGTCGGCGGGACGGACGACCGCGAAGCTGACCGTCGCCGTGCCGGATACGAACACCGGCGGAGATCCGACCTCGAAGACGTTCCAAATCGCCTTGCGCGAGACCACGTTCCCGCCCGAGCTGTCGACGGAGACGTTCACTACCATGCCGCTTGTGCCAAGGACGCTCGCGGCTGAGGCCTCGTTGACGACGGTTCCGAACGGAAGCGGCGACGCCGCCTCGCCCCCGTACATGTCCTTGAGGAGCTGCACGTGCGCGGCCACAACGGCCTGTAGCTCCGCCGAGGCGGCCTTCGTGGCCGCGAGCAGCGGCTCCAGCTTGTCCTTCGCCGCGGCCTCGGGGGTGCCTGTCTTCTTCAGCGCCGACTCGTCCTGGTCGATCCGGCTCTTCGCCTCGGCGGCGGCCCCGGAAGCCGTATCGTCCAGCGTCGCGAGGGTGCCAAGCGCGGTGAAGACCGACGTCGCGCCGGAGCCTGAGCCGGTGACGCCCTGCCAGTAGACCGGGCGATCCGGATCGCCGGTGCGCAGAGCATTACTCACCTCGAGCAGCAGGACGCGGTTGGACACGTCGGCCTTGGCCGGGGTGATCTCCTAGTCCGGCACAGCGAGCTGGGCCAGCTTGACGGCACTGCTCACCGCAGCACCGACGGCCGCGACGCTTCCTCCCGGTCTGAGCACGGCACTGGTCTGCGCTCGGGTCGCCTGCGTCAGCTTCCCGGTGACGTCGGCGTAATCCTTCGCCAGCCTGCACGCGCGGAAGCGGAACTGCTGCCAGTGCGCGAAGGTGGCAACCTCCTGACCGGAGGTCAGAAGCACCGGAGCGAGCGTACCTCCTGCGCCCGGAGCCGGGTCGGCGAGAGATGGGATGGGCTTGCACCAGTCGGTCGGCAGAGAGCCAGCCGCAGCAGGACCGGCGCTGCTCAGCGCGACTTTCACGCGCCCCGCGATCTCGGCGGCCAGCGGACGAACGGCCGTAGCCGCCAGCGCGTACGCCTCCGCCTGACCGGCTCCGTCCTTCATCGTCGTGGCACCGGTGGACGGACCGGCGGGTAGCGCGTCGACGAGCTCCTTCGATTTGCCGATTTGCCCTGCGCGCTCCGCTGCGTCGTTGGCGATCCGCAGCTGTCGTAGCTGCTGCTCCTTGATCTGGTCGTCGACGCTCGGCTTCTGCTCGACTTCCTGCTGAGCGACGGCGACGGCTGGCCATGCCGCCAACATGACAAGAACGATCGAACGCATCGTTGCCCCCTGGGCCCGTGGTCCAACGCTTCCCCTGGCCGTCGATACGCACCGAGCCTCGTGCGTGATCGTCGAACTCGCCTGCGCCGATGCAGCGCTCACGGATGCTGTCTTGGGGCGACCGTGATGTCAATCCGGACTCGCGACGCAGCCGAGGACACGATCTTTACGATCGACTGGCTACTGTTCCGTGTGCGGCAGCTCGCTATTAACTTCAATCATTGAAGCTGCTATGTCGGCAGCATGAAGGCCAAGTCGTTCATCGGGATGCGCTGTCCGATCGCCGGAGCTCTCGAGCTCATCGGTGACCGCTGGGTTCTGCTCATCGTGCGTGATCTGTCGATGGGCATGACGCGCTACGACGACATCCGGGTCAGCCTAGGGATCCCGACCGCGACCCTTTCCGCGCGTCTGAAGCGCCTGGAGGAAACGGCGATCGTGGCCCGGCACCGCTACCAGGAGCGACCTGCTCGTGACGAATACCGCCTCACGCCGAAGGGACGTGATCTCTGGAAGGTGAGCGTGGCCCTGCGGGAGTGGGGCGACCGCTGGGATGCTTCCGGGTTCGGTGCCCCCACTATCGATATCGTGGATCGCGAGACGGGGCGGCCGCTCGAGCTGGGGATGGTCGACCGGGAGACCGGCCAGACGGTCCCGCCGACCCGCATCGAGCTGCGCCCAGGACCCGGTGCCGACGACAGCACACATCGGCTGCTCGGCTTTCGGAGGGAGACCGCACGATGACTGGAGCAGTAGAGCGCGGCTTCAACGCCCACATCCTGTGCGGCTCTTCGGCCTTCGTGCAGCTGCGCCGGCTCGCCGGCGAGCCGGCGCAGAAGCCGAGCCGATTACCGGCGGCTGAAGGACGACGGCATGACGATCGCCATGTCCTGCAGGCCAGCAGCCGGAACGATCTGCCGGTCGTGTGATCCTCTCTGGCGGAGGTCAGCCCCTTCCACGAGGCCTAGCGATCCTGCCGGACATCTTCCTCAAGCGACGGACAGAGACATGAAGGCGTTCGCCATCGACCGCTACAAGGGCGAGCTGAAGCCCAGGGACATGCCCGAACCCGTGGCGCACGCCGGCCAGGTGGTCGTCGAGATCGCGGCGGCGAGCCTCAACCCGCTGGACGGCAAGATCCGCGACGGCGAGTTCAAGGCCTTCCTCAGGTACGACATGCCGCTCGTGCTGGGCAACGACCTGGCGGGAAGGATCGTCGCCGTCGGTCCTGGCGTCACGCGTTTCCAGGTGGGCGACGAGGTCTTCGCCAAGGTCAATGTGGCCAGGATCGGCACGTTCGCCGAGCGTATAGCGGTCAGCGAGGGCGATCTCGCGCGCAAGCCGGCCAATCTCTCCATGGCCCAAGCGGCGTCGCTTCCGCTCGTCGCACTCACTGCGTGGCAGGTGCTGGTCGAGCGCGCGGGCCTGCGATCCGGGCAGAAGGTGCTGATCCACGCCGGGGCGGGCGGTGTCGGCACCATCGCCATCCAGCTCGCCAAGCACCTGGGCGCCACGGTCGCCACCACTGCGAGCGCCTCCAGCCTCGAACTGGTGCGCTCGCTCGGTGCGGACGTCGCCATCGACTACCGCGGCGAGGACTTCGCGCAGCGGCTGCACGACTACGACGTCGTCCTCACCTCCCTTGGACGCGACGTCCTGGAGCGGTCGCTGAAGGTCCTGCGGCCCGGAGGCAAGCTCATCTCGCTGTCCGGACCTCCCGATCCGGCCTTCGCCCGGTCGGTCGGCGCGAACGTCGTGGTGCGGCAGGTCATGCGCCTGATGAGTTCCAGGATCCGGAGGCTCGCGAGCCGACAGGGGGTCGAATACTCCTTCCTCTTCATGCGTGCCGACGGCGCACAGCTTGCGGAGATCGCGCATCTCGTCGAGGGCGGGGTGATCAGGCCGGTACTCGACCAGGTCGTGCCGTTCGAAAGCACTTCGGAGATCCTCCCGCTACTCGAGGGGAGGCGAGGCCCGGGGAAGGTCGTGATGTCGCGCGAGGTGGCGACTTCGGGCCAGGCGACCGCATCCGACAGCCTTCCCTTGGCGGATCTTCTGAAGAAGCTGCGGACCATCGATCCCGTCGTCAGGGTCTGGTCCGACAAGGAGCCTGGCTGACGCCGTCGCGGCAGCTCTGGAACGAAGACGCGGCTGCGGCCAGAATGGAACTCTCTGGATCATGACGAACCTCGAGGAGATGCGAGCGCTTCCGGACGGCTCGCGATCGACGAGCATCTCGGTGCGCGCCGTGGACGCCTATGCCGACTGCCTGCCGCAGCTTCATCTTCGAGCTCGACCCGATGGGGTCATCACGTTCCTGAACCTGCGGTACGAGGAGCTGACCGGAGCCGACCGGGATCCTGCTGTCCGAGAGGCGCTGTGGCGGGATCGGATACATCCCGAGGATCTCGACGGCCTGGAGGGCGCACTCGCAGGCGGCGAGGAGGGCGATCGCGATCTGCAGGTCGACTTCCGGCTGCTGCACGCGGACGGGGCGTTCAGGTGGATGCGACTGACCGCCCGGATCGTCCAGGACGAGACCGGGAACATCGTCTGGCATGGCCTGGCATCCGACGTTCATGACGAGCGGGCGACACGCGGCGATCCCGATGCGATCAGCCGCGGCCTGCGGGAACGGGTGGACGGTCAGGCGGCGGAGCTGGCGTCGCTGGAAGCCCGCTACGCGAGCCTCTTCGCTATCAGCAGGATCGCGTTCGCCGAGCAGGACATGTCCGGGACCGCCCTGATCCTGCGCGACCTGAAGGCGCAGGGAATCGAGGACCTGGCGGCCTACATGGCCGCGCATCCAGAGACGCTCGCTCGCTGCGTCGCTGCCGTGAAGACGGTATCCGTCAACGACGCGTGCGTGCGCATGCTGGGCTTCGACGACGTCGACGGTGCGGTGGACCGGACGGTGGACGGCACTGCGGAGGACATCGAGGCGGTGCTGCTGAGGCAGTTCGAGATGATCTTCTACGGCTGGGAAAGCGTGGAGGGACGGGTCGTCCTGATCGGAGCCCGGGGACGCCGCGTGCCAGTCTTCTACTCCGTCACGCGTCTCGACGACGAGCGTCAGCTGTCCAGCCTGGTGGACATCAGCAGCCAGGAGGAGGTCGAGGAGATGCGCCGCGCCGCGCAGGCGGAGCTCGCGCGTGCCAGCCGCATCGCGACCGTCGGCGCGTTCTCGGCCTCCATCGCCCACGAGCTCAACCAGCCGGTCGCCTCCATCAGCATGGACGCGAACACTGGCCTGCGGCTGCTGCGGCGTCCCCAACCCGACGTGGGGGCCGCGGTACGGGTGCTGGAGCGCGTCTCCGTCACGATCGAGCGGATATCCACCATCGTCAGGCACACGCACGATCGTATCCAGGGCGGGCGGCAGGACGTCCGCAGGATCGATCTCGGCCGGCTTGCGAGGGAGACCTGCGCACTTCTCGCACGAGACATGCGGAGCAGCGGCGTGAGCGTCAGATACGTCGGAAGCGACGCGCCGGCCGTCGAAGGCGACTTCGTCGATCTGCAGCAGGTGCTCATCAACCTGATCAACAACGCTCGCGACGCCATGCTCGACGTCGAGCGGGACGAGAAGATCGTCACGGTCGACGTGCGCGGTGTCGGGGACCATGTCGAGCTTGCGGTCGCCGACGTCGGCGCCGGTATCTCGGAGGAGGACCGCTCACGCCTCTTCCAGCCCTTTTTCACGACCAAGAAGGAGGGGGTCGGTCTGGGGCTCCAGATCTGCCTTTCCACGATTCAGCGGATGGGAGGCGAGATGAGCGTTGCGAACGGGCCCGCTCAGGGGGCCGTATTCACCTGCCGCCTGCCGGCGCTGCGCGGCTGAGCCTTCACGGAGCGGTCCGATCTCGCGTCACGCGCATCGGGCAGCCATTGGCCCTGTCAGTCGGCTTCCGGCGCGTCGATGACGATGCTGAAGCGGGTTCCCGACGGCTCGGACGCGACCTCGACCAGATGCCCCAGCGCGCGGCAGTGCTCGCGCACGATCGAGAGCCCCAGGCCGAGACCCTCGCTCGTCCTGTCCGCCTGGTAGAACGCCTCGAATAGGCGGGTCCGGATGTCGGCCGGAATGACCGTCCCGTCGTTGACGACGTCGATGCGGACCTTTCCGGCGGTGCGGCAGGTGCTCACCCTGACGTGGCTCCGCCCGTACTTCAGGGCATTGCCGATCAGGTTGTCCAGGATCGAGCGCATGCGCGTCCCGTCGGTGCGGACGGGGACGGGCAGGCGTTCGATCTCGAGCCTGACGCCTCCAGCCGCCGCCGACTTCGCCCAGACCGCCTCGGTCTCCTCCATCATGACGCCCAGGCATTGCAGCTTGAGCGGGCCGAACGGCTCCTCCGACACCGCCGCGCCGACGAGATCGCCCAGCCCGCGCGTCATCCGGCGGACCTGCGTGCGAGCGGCCTCTATCCAGATGCGGTCGCCTGCCAGCTGGTCGGCCAGGATCAGACGCTCCAGCGCGTGCGAGATGATCTGGAGCGGCTGCATGAGATCGTGGCCGGCGGCGGCCATCGCGGAGCGCAGGGCGCGAGCGACCGCGGCGCCGCCGTACGGATCGGCCGCTGGCGGCTCAGTGGCCACGCCGTCGGAGTCCGTCCTCGTCACCGTGGTGGCGCTGTCCGTCGGTCCGGACGGTTGCACGAAGGCGGTCAGGTTCTGCACCGTACTTCTCCGTTGCTGCCAGCATGCCAGCCCGTGGCGCCGCGTCTGCTGTCGTGTGAGCCGCTCATCGCGACGCCGGTGCGGCCAATCCTGCGTGATCGACCTTCCACTTCATGGCCGTCTCTATGCGCCGCGCGTTGCTGGGATGATCGTAGAAGAGAAGCTCCTCCAGCCACGTCGGTCGACTTGCCCGATAGTCCGCAGTGGCCAGCACCGCCCTGACCATGCCGTCGGGCTCGTGCGCAAGTTCGAGTCCGTACCGGTCCGCGTCGGCCTCCACCAGCCGCTCGGCCGTGTTCACGAGCGGCGTGGTCACGAACGTGTAGACTGCGAAGATGCCAAGCAGGATCGGCAGGCCGGCGGGATCGGCGAGGCGAAGCCCTGGCCTGCCCAGGAGACGTGCCGCCGCCCCGAAGGAGCGCTGCGCCACTAGAAGGCCGACACCCACGACGATCGTCAGGAAGAACGCCAGCATGAGCGGATGGGCATGGCGTTCGTGGCCCAGCTCATGGGCGACCACCGCCCTGACCGCGCCGACGTCAGCTCCGTGCGCGAACATCGAGTCGCTCAGCAGGACGGTGGCCGACGAACCAAGCCCGGTCACCGACGCAGTGTACCGGCTGCTCTGGCTTGATCCGTCGTACACCAGGACTCGATCGCCGTTCACGCCGCCGTCCTCAACCAGTTCCTGGACGGCTTCCCGCATCTCGCCGGCGGGGGCGGGCGCGTACCGGTGCAGGAAGGGAGCGAGTGCGACAGGCTGGACCACGAGGGCGAGAACTAGCCCGACCGCCGCGAGCGCGGTCCCCCAGAGCCACCAGCGTGAACCCGTTCGCCGGACTGCCGCGTAGAAGCCGGCAAGCAGCGCAGCACCCACCACGGCCGTGACGAGGGACTGGATCGCGTACTCGGTCGCCCAGGCCGCAAGCGGCTGGTGCGAGAAGCCATACGAGCGCTCGCGATGCCAGTCCGAGAAGGCGAACCAGGGTAGTTCCAGCGCGAAGAAGCCGAGAAGGGTCGCGAAGACGATCGCAAGCGAGGCCCTCACAGGTCTCACCGGCGCGACGAGGCCGACGGGCAGCCTCGCCGGCACGTCGATGCGCACCAGCAGCGCGGCGATTGCGACCGCCAGCAGCTTGGAGCAGAGAAGGAGCCAGTGTCCTTCCCTCGTGTAGGCAATGGCGGCAAGCTCCCGCGCACGCGGGACCAGATGAAGGTAGGCTTCGGTCGCCGCCCTGACGTCGATGGTCATATCTATCCGCCGCTCCGCCTGACATGTCGTCGTGACACCAGTCGGACTATCGCTTGGATCCTGATTTCTCCCCATCGCTCGGTCGTATGGGGAGGGACCGACCTTGGCACCGGGAGGCACTACCGAAGTATAGCCCTATGGTAGGAGCATGTGACGGCAATGGCAGAGGGAGCGACGGCGACGGCTTCTTCGTCTTTCTAGGGCGCGGTAGCAGCACCGATCCGCCGTGCTATCCTGATTCACGGGAAGACACCCCCTACCAGCGTCCAGCTTCTCACATGCGACCGGCCGCTACAGACAGGTCGCAGCGGGGACCACATCGGCGTGCCCGCGTCATGAGCATGGGGCGGGATGTCGTTTCTAGCCTTTTCGGTCGCGCTGATCCTAGCCGCCCTGGGCAGTGCCGTCCTGGCGTATCGTCTAGGGGCGACGAGCCGGGCCCTCGCCCGCGAGACGAGCGAGGACAATCTCAGGCACGTCGCGGACTCCGTGCCGCAGGTGCTCTGGCAGGGACTACCCGATGGGCGCGTCACGTTCATGAACCTCCGGTGGACCGAGATCACCGGAGCTTCGGTGGAGGACGGACTCGACGAGGACGGCTGGGCCTGGAAGAACTGGTTTCATCCCGACGATCGGCAGGGACTGCTTGACGACTGGGCACGCGCGCGCGCGTCGGGCGTCCAGTTCGACTCCTACCGACGGCTGCTGCATGCGGACGGAACCTACCGGTGGCTCCAGATCACGGCTCGTCCGGTGCGGAGCGAGGACGGTGCGATCCTGCGTTGGTACGGCGTGTCGACCGACATCCATGCCGAGATGCAGGCACAGCTCGGGGTCCGCGAGCTGAACCAGACGCTGGAGCAGCGTGTCGAGGAGCGGACACGCGATCTGTCAGTCAGCGAGCAGCGGTACCGGTCGATCTTCGAGCGATCGCAGGTCGCGCTCTTCGAGCAGAACCTCGACGATCTGGTCTCGGCCCTCGCGCCGCTGCGGATGCGCCACGGCGAGAGGCTCGCCTCCTACCTCGTGGACCACCCGGATGAACTGTCCGGACTCCTCCGGCTGCTGAGGACCGAGGACGTGAATTCGGCCGCTGCGCAGTTTCTCGGCAAGTCTCGCGACACGATCCTCTCGCATACGCGCCCGGAGATCGTGGACCCGGCGCCGTTCGCCGAGCTTCTCCATACAATCGCCTTCGGCAAAGAGGATCACTGGGAGGGTGTCGTCACCCTGATGGTCGCCGACGGGAGCATCAGGCAGGCCCTCTGCGGGGTCACGCTGATGCGCACCCCCGGACGCACACGGGCCTTCACCCATCTCAGCGACATCACCGAGCGCGAGCGCACGCGCGAGATGCTGATGGAGGCGCGCGAGGAACTATCCCGGGCGAACAGGGCGCTGACGGTGGGCGCTCTCTCCATGTCCCTCGCACACGATCTGGGCCAGCCGATCAGCTCCATAGCCATGGACGCGCACGTGGGGCATCGCTCCCTTGCCAGCTCCCCCGTCGATACCGCCACTGCGAGCAAGGCGCTGGATCGCGTGATCTCCTCCGCGCGCCGGGCAGCCGAGCTGCTCAACCGTACGAGGGAGACGGCGTCCCGGAGAGAGAGGTCGGTGGAGGCTGTCGATCTGGCCGAGGTCATCCGCACAAGCGTCGGTCTCATGGAGCATGAGGTACGGCTACAGGGCTGCCGGGTGCACCTCGAGCTGCCGGAAAGGTCGGCCCTCGTCGCGGCGGACCGGGTCGAGCTCCAGCAGGTCCTCATCAACCTGATCCTGAACGCGCTGGCGGCCAGCCAGTGCTCCTCCTCGAACGACCGGACCATCGAGGTGACGCTGACGGATCGAGACGATGACGTCGTCGTTGAGGTCAAGGACAGCGGCGTCGGGCTGCCCGCGGGCGCGGAGGCCCGGATCTTCGATCCGCTGTTCTCGACCCGCCCGGGAGGCATGGGCATGGGACTCGCGATCTGCCGGACGATAGTCCAGAGCTTCGGCGGCGACCTCGTCGCCCGTAACAATCCAAATGGCGGCGCGACATTCGTGTTCACGCTGCCGCGCTTGCGCTAGCGCTCCGGCCGGCCTGGCCGGGAGCGTGTCCGTCGAGCGATCGCGGCGGGCGGCGGACGACAGAGCGACAGGATGGTCACGAAGAGCAGAGCGCCGAGAAGGAGCGATATGGCCGCATCCTCGATCGCCTGCATCGCTCCATACGCTGCGGCGGCGCAGGCGCCGGCGAGCGCAACGACCAGGGTCAGTGTGAGATCTCGATCCGCTCGAGCCATGAGACGCTCCTGAATCCAGCGTCGGCGACCTGCCTTACGCCGCAAGGTGACCGGAACGGCGGGCCGACCATCGCGGGAGGAACGGGCTGGCCGGCTGGGGGGGGGGGCAGGGGCGCCGTCCCGGTCATCTGCAAAATAACGCCTGTCCCAGTCGGCGCACAGTCGTCAGGAGGTGTGGCCGCCACGTTCCTTGGTAGGTGGCGGCGCGCGATCGGACGCAGCACATGGGGCCTCAAGGTATCAGCTCGCGCTGCATTCCGGACCCGCCCGATGGGCACGTCCTCCTGCGACGTTCACGCGGCGGCAGCGACCTCGTTCGGCTCAAGGCGCCGAGCCTCGTCGATCGCCGCTTCGACGGCAGCCTGACGCGCCGCTTCGCCGCGCCCGATGCCTTCCGCCACGATCACCTCCACGTCGGCACCGACGAAGCCGAACACGGCACGTAGCAGGGTCTCGGCATGCTCATAGGCGGCATAGGGCGAGCCCTCGCCGTAGACATTGCCCCGAGCCAGCGCGACGATGACGCGCTTGCCCCTAGCCAGTCCGACCGGCCCGTTCTCGCCGTAGCCGAAGGTCCTGCCGCGCACGGCGATACGGTCGATCCACGCCTTGAGCTGACTGGGAATCGAGAAGTTGTAGAACCCCACGCCGATGACCACGACGTCGGCGTCCAGGAACTGCTGCACGTCCTCGCCGCCGGCGAGTGCCAGGTAGGTGTCGAGCGTCAGGTGGGAGAGCGGCTCGTCGACGAGGTCGCGGTAGGTGACGTCCAGATCCGGCTGAGCTCCCCGGAGGCGGTCGACGACCGCGGCGGAGATCGCCCGGCTGGCGGAGCCTTCGCCCATGATGCTGGAGTCGATGTGCAGAAGTTTCACTGATGGTCTCCGGTCTGGATTTGTGACCAGGACCAGCTATGTGACCGAAACTCTTTCGCCAAGAACGCATATTTCTAGGACCAGGTCACATGGATATGCCTGCCTCTCACGGCGTGACGGAGCGATGCCGCAGGATGAGCGGCGTGCTCACGATCGTCGGAGACAAGTGGACGGTGATGATCGTGATGGTCCTCATCGAGCGGCCGCGGCGCTTCAACGAGATCAAGCGTCTGATCGGCGGCATCTCGCAGCAGATGCTGACGCGCACGCTCAAGGCGCTGGAGCGCGACGGCATGGTCAGCCGTACGGTTCATCCGACCGTTCCGCCTCAGGTGGAATATGCTCTGACGGACCTCGGTCACTCGCTTTCGAGGCCGCTGCGAGATCTGGGCGAATGGGCGGGCGCACACCTTGAACAGATCCTGGAAAATCGCGTGGGATACGACATGCGGAAGGATCAGGGAGACGTAACCCGGAGCCAGGCCAGCGGCTGATCCGAGGCCTTGGGGATCCTGCATCGCCTCGCGGTCGTTGCGGCGGAAACGAGGCAGGTTTCCAAGAACCGACGAGGAAGCTCCGGCTACCTGATATCGGACAAGGTCCGAATTGCGGGGGCGAGGCTACGGTCGGGCGACTTCATCCTGGGTCGCCGCGAAGCTCCGAAACCTCTCCTTCACATCTCGTATGTCAGTAAGTTGCGATGAATAATCGACCGCACTACGTCTATGTCGCTGCCAGCGACCGCCTGCTCGCCTGGTCGAAGGAGGAGTTCGACCGTGTCGTCGTGAAGGTCGGCATAAGCGAGCGCCCGACCATGCGCGAAATGGGACTGAATGGCACGCATCCGACCACGGGTGCGTACGTACATCCGTGCTGCGGCTGCAGCGACTGGAAAATAGTCGCATTGAAGCAGACTCCGACGAGGGGCGACGCCGAGGATCTGGAGAGGCGCTTCATCGCCGCCTTCGAGCCATTCGACGCCTATGTGCGTCACGCCGTGCCCTGGACACTCCCGTTCAAGGGTGCGGGGGAGGGCGAGCTGCTGCTGCTCCCGGAAAAAACTCCCGTCGGTGTGGAACTGGCGCGGTTCGATGCGGACGTGCGGGACCTCTACCTCGCGGGCCGCTCCGGCCTCCTTAGAGCCGTTCAGGTCATCGAACCCGAAGCCGACGAATGGGTCGACGATGAGGAACTCGAATTCCGCCGGGAGCGTGACGATTACGTTACCGGCGCCGAGCACAATCGTCACGAGGCACAGGACCGTGCGGCCCTGTCACGGGAAAGCGGTCACTACTACGAAGACTGAGTTCGAAGCGGTTCCGCCAATTCGGCCAGGATCAGACCTGTGCCCGGCCGCCATCGACGAAGAGCTCCGTGCCGCTGACGAAGCTGGATGCATCAGAGGCGAGATAGAGCACCGCCTGGGCCACCTCCTCAGGCAGGCCGACCCGACCCATCGGGACGGATGAGACCAGCTTCCGGAACGCTTCCGCGGACAGGCGCTGGGTGCCGGGCGTGTCGATGGGGCCGGGGCTCACGACGTTAGACCGGATCCGCCGGTCCTTCAGCTCGATCGTCCATGAGCGCACGAAGTTGCGCAGGGCGGCCTTCGTCGCGCCGTAGACGCCGAGTCCCGGCGTGCCCTTGGACCCCGCCACCGAGCCGATCAGGATGATGGAGGCGCCGTCACGGAGATGCGGCAGCGCCTTCTTCACCGTGAACACGGTGCCCTTCACGTTCGTCGAGAAGAGCCGATCGAAGTGCTGCTCGGTCATTGCTTCCAGCGTTCCCACCTCGGCGACCCCGGCGTTGGCGACGAGCACGTCTATCCGACCCAGTCCGGCGACGACCTCGTACAGGCGGTCAAGATCCTGAAGGGAGCCTACGTCGCCGCGAAAACCGGTGGCGGCCTGCCCGAGCGAAGCCACCGCCTCGCCGAGCTCCTTCTCCCGCCGGCCTGTCACGATCACGCGCGCGCCTTCCTGTATGAAGGCCTTCGCTATGGCGAAGCCGATGCCGGAGCTTCCGCCGGTGACCACCGCCAGCCTGCCTTCGAGCGTCGCCATGGTATGTACCTTCTCCAATGCGTGATTGAGGCGCCCGTCCGTGCGGGCGTCCGACATGACGCCTCGCCGTTTTCCGCTCAGGCTTCCAGGAAGAGGCGCAGATGAGCCAGGAACAGGTCGGGATACTGGAAGTGAGGAGCGTGTCCCGAATCCGGGTAGATGATGAGCTGCGCGTTCGGCAGATGCTGCTGCAGGTGAAAGGAATTCGTCGTGTTGAGCATCACGTCGAGGTGGCCGTTCGCCACCAGCGTCGGCATCGTGATGGCGGCGAGGTCCGCGAAGCGCTCGCCGTGCGGCTCGAGCCAGTCCCGCCCGGCGGCGACCTGCGCCATGATCGTCGGCATGCCGCTGGGCGCATCGACGTCCTCGGTGCGTGCATGCCGCCGTTCCCAGTACCGCGCCGCAGCCGCGCGGCCGGCGTCCGACTGTCCGAAGAACAGCCAGGCCATGTCGTCGAGGCCTGCGTTGCCGCGGGCGCGCTGGGAGACCTCGGCGATATACGGCGACGGATCGCCGCCACGCGGGCTGGTACCGACCAAGACGAGACGCCGGACACGCTCGGCGTTCTTCTTGGCGAACGCCTGGGCGACCATGCCGCCCATGGAGAAGCCCAGCAGGTCGAAGGTCCCTAGCTCGAGTGCATCGACGAAGTCGACGATGCAGTCCGCCATTCCCTCGATCGTGCTCGGCGTCTCTCCGCTCGAGGCGCCTACGCCCGCGTTGTCCACGAGGATGATCTCGCGATCCCTGGCCAGGCCATCGGTGAAGGCCGGATCCCAGTGGTCGAGCCCACCGGTGAAATGCTGCAGAAGCACGATCGGCGTCCCGGTCGAGTTGCCGAACCGGCGGTAGGCGTAGCGGTTCTGGCCCGCTTCGATGAACTGAGTGGGGGCGTTCTGATGCGTCTGCATGGTTCGATCTCCTTGAGGAGACCGTGGCTCACGCCGGCGCGGCTAGCGATATGGACGTCGGTATGATCCGGACGCACCCCCGTAGGGGCCGGGCATCGCCACGACGAAGTCCGGTTCGCTTCAGGCAGGATCCGCGTCCGCGATCGGCAGGTCGAACGAGAAGCCGGCGCCTCCGCTCGGCAGATTCCGCACGGTCAGCTGCCCTCCCATCGCCTCGACGGTCGTGCGGCAGATGTTCAGACCCATTCCTATGCCGGTCGACTTCGTCGTGAAGAACGGGTCGAACAGCCTGGACAGGTGCTCGTCGGGAATGCCCGGCCCGGAGTCCGCGACATGGACGCGGACCGCGGCATCCTCCGTAGTGATCTCCATCGATATGCGGCGGTGCCCGGGCTGGTCCCGCATCGCGTCGGCCGCGTTGCTCACCAGGTTGACGAGGACCTGCTGCACCTCGATCGGATCGCCAATCACGCATGGCACGCCTTCGCCGCAGACGATCTGCAGATCCGCCCCCGATCGCGCGAGATCATGGTGGAGGAGATCGCGCGTGTCGGTGGCAAGACGGCAGAGATCGACGGCCTTCCTGGCCGGCCGACCTGCGACGATGTTCTCCCGCGTCCGCTGTACGATGCCGGCGATGCGCTGGGCAGTTCTGTCGACGCGCTGCAGGATGCGGGCAACCGCTTCGACGTCGGGGTTATCCCTTCCTGCGAGGCGAAGTCCTGTCGTGGCGTCCATCAGCAGGGAGGCGATCGGCTGGTTCAGCTCGTGGGCGATGGAGGCGGAGAAGGCGCCGACGGTCGCGATCCGGTTCGCGCGCGCAAGCTCCGTCTGGGCGGCTCGGCGCATGCCTTCGATCCGCTCCTGGTCCGAGAGGTCCACGTGACTCGACAGGTGGAGACCTTCCGCCAGCCTGGTCACGGTGAAGTAGACCGGTATGCGTCTGCCACCCTTGCCGACGAGAACGGTGCGGCCATCGATATGGCTCAGCCCGTCGAAGTACATCTCCAGCTGGCGAAGCAGTACCTCGGGGCCGTCGTCTGCGTTCTGGGCCGGTGGATTCGCGACGAGCTCGGCCACGTTCTCGAAGCCCATCATGCGTGCCAGCGCCTCGTTGACGCGGGTGGTCCGGATTACGGCCAGGGTGCTGGCCAGCTCGTCCGGGTGCGTCGCCATGTACGAGCGTAGATCGGTGACTCCGCGCGCCCTGAGATCGTCGAGGATCCTCTCGGCCGCGCTGAAGTCCATCTCCGCGAAGGTCATGTTGCTGACGTCGAACAGGCCGGCGTAGCGGCGTTCGGTGCGGACCAGCTCGGACGTTCGTTCCGCCACCCGCTGCTCCAGCGTCTCGTTCAGCTCGCGGACCTTCTGATGCGCCGCCACCTCCTCGTGGATGTCCGACATTCCTCCGTACCATCGGATCTCGCCCGATCTGCCGGCGACGGGCACCGGCCGGCCTACGTGCGACATCCAGCGATAGCTGCCGTCCGCGTGGCGCAGTCTGTATACCGTTCGGAGCTCCTTCTCCGCAGGCATCACCTCCTTCAGCAGACCTACGAACCCGGCCCGGTCGTCGGGATGGATGTCGGCCAGGTAGTCCTCCGGCTCGATCCGGTCGCCGAACTGCCGCCCGGTAAGCTCCGGATACCTCCGGTTGTAGAAGTCGACGGTGCCGGAGGCGTCCGACCGCCAGAGGATCTGCGGCACCGAATCGGTGACGTTGATCAGTTCGGCCCGGCTCGCCTCGAGTTCTCGCTGGACCTTCTGCAGCTCCTCCTTCGCGACCACCTCGTCATGGACGTCCGAAAGGCCACCGAAGCGCTCCACCTTGCCGGTAAGCGGCGAGTAGGCGGGGCTGTCGTAGATCTGCATCCAGCGATAGCTGCCGTCACTCTGGCGGACCCTGATCTTGAGATCCGTCATCGTCCGCGTCGCGACCGCATGCGAGACCGTCTCGGTAAGGGCCGGCACGTCGTCCGGGTGGACGACGTCGTTGTAGCGCTGCCCTTCCAGAACGCTCCAGCGGTCCAGCCCGGTCACCGCCGTCCAGCTCTCGTTGAGGTACTCGATCTCGCCCTGCGGGTTCGAGCGCCAGAGAACGAACGGGACGGAGTTGGCGAACAGCTCCACTTCGGATCTGCTGCGGTCCAGGTCCAGCCTGACCGTCTCCAGGCGCTTGCGGCTGACCAGCAGCGCGGCGGTCACGCCGATGGCCACGCATGCGAAGATACAGCGCAGCGTGTTCGCGAGGGTCGGCTGGTGAAGATGTGCGACGATCCAGGCCAGGACGGTCAGCGCCACGCATATCTGCGCCGCCCGCAGGACCGCCTTCACGCCGCCACTGACCGATACGAGTACCAGGACCGCAAGATAGAGGATCGATACCGAGAAGTCGTAGACAGCGATGCTGTCGACGGAGAAGACGGCTGCCGCGAGCAGGATGGCCGCAACCAGGGAAAGCGGTCCTGCCAGTCGCCCGTCCATCATGCCGGCCCCCTTGGTTCGCACCGGCTCGCGGCCGGCACTATCCAGGAGCATACCTTCCCGACCTTCGCTTCGCAAAGTCGCTGCGGAGGAGGCGAGGGGGCGCCTCGATCATGGAGCCGGAGACGGTCGATGCCGCGCGGCGGCGAAGTACGCCATCAGGCTTCGCGCTTCGCGGCATGCGCGCTGCCCCACAGCGATCCCGGATTCACCCGCTCGGGATAGAGCGCGAGCATGGCATCGTAGAGGTCCCGGGCCGTCGTCGTCTCCCCATCCAGGCGGTCGAAGTCCTCGATGTACCGCCGGGTGGCTTCGATGTGTCGCGGGCTGTTGTCGGGGGTGAGCGGTCCATGCCCGACGATGACGATCTTCGGACGTAGCGCCTCGATGCGATCGAGCGCCGCGAGCCAGGCCCTGCGACCCGCCCTGTCCGTCTCGACCAGGAAGGGATGCACCTCGTTGTAGACGGCGTCGCCCGAGACGACGAGGTCAAGCGAGGGGACGTGAAGACCGGTGGTGTCGTCCGTGTCGGTGTGTCCGAGATCGATCACCCGGAACTCGTGGCCTTCAAGTTCGAAGCGATCATTCTCGAGTACCTGCGCGATCGTGAGACGATCGGGCACGAGACCCGGAAAGCGTTGCTTCCAGTTGGACTCCAGTACTTGGGGCGACGAAGTCGCCCGCATTGCGTCCACGACGTTCGGACGGGCGATCGCCCGAGCGTCGGGGAAGCGCTGCAGCAGCTTGGTTAGACCGAAGAAGTGGTCGGGATGGGCATGGGTGAGATAGATCGAGCGAAGGGTCCGGCCCTTGCTCTCGATGAAGTCGGCGAGCACCGACGTCTGGGAATCGCTGAGGAAGGTGTCCACCAGCACGGCGTCTCGTTCGCCCCAGAACAGGGTCGTCGTGTTGGCGACCCAGCTCAGGCTCTCCTTCCCCGGCGGGACGCCCTGGGTGGCGCTCGCGCGCTTCATGATGAACAGCTCCCATTCGAGCGGGGGACGGACTGCCTCGGTCATGGTGACGTCCTTCTATTCGGGTCAGAGATGTTCGCGAAACCACTCCAGGGCGGCGGCGATGGCCGCGGACCGCTGGGCGATGTAGATGTCGTAGTGGACGCCGGGAACCAGAACGAGCCGCTTGGGCTCGAGCGCCCGCTGGTAGGCCGCGAGCGCCAGGTCGGTCGGCGTCGCCCCGTCCTCCCGCGCTACGATGAACATCAGCGGCGTCGGCGAGACGCGGCTCACGAAGGCGCCTGGCTCGTACATGCGCGCCAGTCGCGACGAGCGCAGCGTTACCGTATTCTCCCATACGCCCTCCGGCACGGGCCGAAGCATGAAGTCGATTGCGTCCTGCGTCCGATACGCCGCCGGCACGCCTGGATCGGATCCGACCAGTGCCTGATAGCCCGGTTCGCCGTCGAGCTGGTTGCGGTCGTCCTGTGCCAGCGCCTCGTCGACGGCGGCGAGCTGATCGGCCGGGATCCGGCGCAGGCCCTGCTCGTAGCCGCTGATCGTCGGCACCTGGGCGACGACCGCCTTCAGTCTGCGGTCGCTGGCACCGAGCATGATGGCGTGCCCGCCGGAGTAGCTCGTGCCCCAGAGGCCGATCCTCCTCGCATCCACCTCGGGCCGGCCCTCCAGGTAGGAGATGGCCCGCCGCCAGTCCGCGATCTGCCGCCACGGGTCGACATCCTGACGCGGAAGCCCTTCGCTGCTGCCGAAGCCGCGATGATCGTGCAGCAGGACAGCGAAGCCAGCGTCGGCGAAGGCGACCGCGAACGGCTCCAGACCGTAATGGATCGTGCCGCCGAACCCTGCCGACATCGTGATCGCAGGGTACGGCCCGGCCCCTTGGGGAAGGAATAGCCAGCCGCCGATCGCGGTTTCCGCGTCGGCTCGGAAGGAGATGTCGGTCCTGCTGATGCTCATGGTCGTCTCGGATCAAGAAGGGAGATCTCAGGCGGCGGCTTCGGCGGACGGTCCGAAGGCGAGCCGGTTGTCGGAGAGCCAGCCGCTGACCGGGCGCGCGTCCTTGCCCGTGAGATCGCTGACGGTCTTGGTCGTCTCGGCGAGCACGCCATCCCGAAAGATCCGGTCGAGCCCGAGCAGCAGGTCCGCGACCATCTCGCTGACGCCCGAGGCGACGAGGATCTCCCGATGCTCGGCGCGCGTCCGCTGCGCATAGGTCACGGGTCGGCCGAGTAGCTGCGACAGTTCCTCCGCGATCTCCGGCATGCTCACCGTGCCCGGGCCCGTGAGATGATACGCCCGCTGGGAGTCGAGGAAGCGTTCGTCGAGCAGCGCGACGCGCGCCACCTCGGCGACGTCCCGCGTATCGATCAGATTGACCCGACCGTCTTCTGCCGTCCCGCCCCAGGTGCCGCTGGCGACGGGAGCCTTCGCTCGTGCGAGGACGTCCACGAAGCAGCTTGGACGCAGGACCGTGTAGCCGATGTCGCAGTCGGCCAGATGCGCCTCGATCTTCATGTGCCAGTCGAAGGGGTGCAGACGGGTGGGCGGTCCCATCGCGGACAGCTTGACGATGTGCGAGACGCCAGCGCGCACTGCTGCATCGATCATTGCGATCTCGTTCTCGACCTGCCTGTCCGACGTCCCGTGGGCTAGGAACAGCCTGTCGGCGCCTTCGAGCGCGACGGAGAGGCTTGCAGGTCTGTCGAAATCGATCTGCGCGATGGGGGGTGCGGGCGACAGGCGGCAATTCGACGCGCTCCGCGACAGTCCAAGGACCTCCACCGGGTCATCGGCAAGCCGGGCCATCAGAGCCGCGCCGACACGGCCCGTGGCCCCCGCCACCGCGATGCGCGGCCGAACCTTGCTGAAGCCGTCTCTGGACATGTGGATCCTCGTTCGGATGTGACTGACTTACGAGTCCTACTTCGGTCGGGACGCCGGACTGCACTGCACGATGGTATGGGGCGTGGCGTGCCTTCGTAGAATTGGAGGGCCGCGTGACGAGCGTCATCATCGTCGGCAGCCCGGCACATGCCGCGTACCCCGATGGAGGCCCTTCCGATGATCGCTTCAAGCACAAACCATGCGGACGGCCAGCCCGTCCGCGCGAGCAGGTCTGGGTCGTGAACGCGGAGACTCTGTCCGGCTGGTCCGGAGAGCTGTCACGTCGCGACGCGCTCGTCGGCCTGCTGGCTGCCGGCGTCATCGCAGGTGCCGCGGCCACCCCGCTTCTCGCATCCCCATCCCAGACGCACGGAGACATGACCATGACCACCTTCACGACCAAGGACGGCACGCAGATCTTCTACAAGGACTGGGGGCCCAAGGGTGCCCAGCCGATCTTCTTCCATCACGGCTGGCCGCTCTCGTCGGACGACTGGGACACCCAGATGCTCTTCTTCCTCTCGAAGGGGTATCGGGTGATCGCGCATGATCGCCGCGGCCACGGGCGCTCCACCCAGACCGACGTCGGCAACGACATGGACACCTACGTCGCCGACGTGATCGAACTGACGGATCACCTCAACCTGAAGAACGCAGTCCATATCGGCCACTCCACGGGCGGCGGCGAAGCCTGTCGCTATGCGGCAAAGGCCAAGCCGGGGCGGGTTGCAAAAGCCGTGCTGGTCTCGGCAATTCCGCCGGTCATGCTGAAGTCCGAGAAGAACCCGGGCGGGCTCCCGATGTCGGTCTTCGACGGCTACCGGTCGGCCCTCGCGGCCAATCGTGCGCAGCTCTATTACGAAATCGCAAGCGGCCCCTTCTACGGCTTCAATCGTGAGGGCGCGAAGGTCTATCCCGGAACGATCCAGAACTGGTGGCGCCAAGGCATGATAGGCGGCGCCAAGGCGCATTACGACTGCGTCGCCGTCTTCTCCGAAACCGACTTCACCGAGGATCTGAAGCAGATCGCCGTTCCCACGCTGGTGATGCACGGCGACGACGACCAGGTCGTGCCGATCGCGGACGCCGCGCCATTGGCCGTCAAGCTGCTCCGTCAGGGACAGCTCAAGGTCTACAAGGGCTTCCCGCACGGGATGCTCACGACCCATGCGGACGTGCTGAACCCGGATCTACTGGCCTTCGTCAAAAGCTGACCCGCACGAGCGCCGAGAAGGGCAGCCCATTCGCTGATCGCGGTGAAGACCGTGCTCGTCACATGGCGATGGCCGTACCTTCTCGGCAGCTCGGTCGTCATGCCAACATCTGGGCTTCAGCCCGTAGTATGCACGTCAGTGAGGCCTCCCTACTCTGCCGCATGATCAAGGCCGCCGATTGGATAGGTCGAGGTAAGAAGGTACATGGGGGCATGCCCATAGCCCACGACGGATCCGTGATCAGCTCCGACGGACGCCTGATCTTCTGCAGCGTCGAGAGGTTCGTGCGAGACATCTGCGTCGGCAGCTGCTGCTTCATATGCGGCCGTTCCGAGCGCGAGGTAAGGTTCAACCGCGAGCATATCCTTCCGAACTGGATATTGCACAGGTTCGATCTGCACCGTGAGACGGTCACGCTGCCCAACGGTGTGCGGCATCGGTACGGCACATACACGCTGCCATGCTGCGTCGACTGCAACTCCGAGATGTCTCGCATATTCGAGGCGCCGATCAGCGAAGCGGTCGGCAACGGCTTCCAGGGCGTGGACGCGATGCTGCGAGATGGAGGCGGCTTCCTCCTGTTTCAGTGGCTGGTGCTGGTATATCTCAAGTACCACCTGAAGGACCGGCTTCTGCAGCGTCACCTCGATGATCGCAAGGGAAAGGAGCCGATCTCTGCCGGATACGAGTGGGAGTATTTCCATCACCTGCATTCCGTCGCTCGCGCTCACTACACCGGCGCCGAACTCGGGTCGCACGTAATCGGATCGCTGATCGTAATGCAGGCTGCGGATCTCGAACCGGCGTTCGACGCGGCGACCGTCACCGACGCATCCACGATCTACCTGCAGCTGGGCGACGTGCTTCTCTTCGCGGTTCTCAACGACGCGCAGGCGTCGGTATCCGCGATCGATCAGATCCTGGAACGGATCGACGGCCCGCTGAACAGAGTGCAGGCGCGCGAGCTGGCCGCCGAGCTCGCGGCTGCGAACCTTCATCTCGAGAACCGCCCCCAGTTTCGTTCCCTCATGTCAGACAGAGAGGGCTCAGGTCTGGTGATCGAAGGAAACGTCGATGGTGAGAAACCGGTATTCCTCGATCGCGACGACCAGCTCGTCGGGTATATCAAGTGCGGGCTGCTGCATCAGTACTTCGGTCACGTGGTGGGCATTCCCGCTGGAGAGGTCGAGAAGCGAATGAGGGAAAATCACTTCACCTTTCTCTGGGACGCGGAAGGACGACTGCAGAAGACCGGAGCTCAGCCACGAGAAGGGTAGCGCAGCTTCCCAGTAGCAGGTCGTGCTCAGCACCGCCCTGTAGCTCTTCGGAGAAGCGCACGCCCTCTACGTCCGACAGATCGCTCGAATTAGGCTAGTCGAGCAGAAGCTCCAGTTCGTCTATCAGATCGGCGGGGGAGAAAGGCTTCTGCAGGAACTTACGTACGCCGGCTCCGTAGGCGCTCCGTTCCAGCTGCGCCGCGGGGTATGCGGTCATCAGAATGACCGGGGGGCCGGCTCTCGACTGGAGACACCTGGCAAGCTGAATGCCATCCGTTCCCGGCATCTGGACGTCGCTGACGATGCATGCCGCATCGGCGAGAAGAGGGGACCTCAGCAGATCGTCGGCGTTTTCGAACATAACCACCTCGTGTCCGATGCTGCTGATAAGCGCCTCGAGCGACACCCGTACGTCCTCGTCGTCGTCAACTACTGCGATGAGGGAGGTCGGACCGGTCATCTAGGCTACATTTCCCCCTCGGCCGGCGGACCAGCCGCTCCGGACGCGCAGTGTACCGGCGGATCTGACTACTCCTGCAATGCAGCCGGAGTTCCTGGACTATCCCACTGGCGTCGTCTGTGATGGCCCGAAGGGGGCGATCCCATACTCATGTATGTAGTCACCACGACGATCCGAGATGGCACGGCTGCGGAGGATGCGCTAAGTGGGAGCCTCGTCCGGCATCATGCGGAGGCTGGAATAAATGAGCGTCGCAGTTAACCTGAATGTGAAGGCGGCCGTGCTGGAAGAGGCCGTCCAGGCCCCGCTTGTGCTCGTAGTGGACGACGACGCCGACATCCGTGCGAGCCTGACCGACATGTTCCTGTCGGTAGGCATGGAGACGCTGACCTACGGCTCCACCGCGGAGCTCATGGCGGCCGGTCTCCCCGACCGGCCGAGCTGCCTCATCCTCGACCTTCGCCTTCCCGGTGTCAGCGGTCTCGAGCTTCAGGCCCAGCTCTCGGGCCAGGGTATTCGCCTGCCCATCATCTTCCTGACCGGCTACGCGGACGTACCCACCTCGGTTCGGGCAATGAAGGCGGGGGCCGTGGACTTCCTGCCGAAGCCGTTCCGCGAGCAGGAGCTCCTCGACGCGGTCGCGGAGGCGCTCCGCTTCGACGGCGAGCGACGGCGCGACGAGGACGAGGTGAACGGAATTCGTCATCTGGGGAGCCAGCTCACCCCTAGGGAATGCGACGTCCTGCGGGGAGTGGGGAGGGGACTGCTGAACAAGCAGATAGCGTTCGAGCTCGGGATCACCGAGATCACGGTAAAGATGCACAGGTCCAGCGCAGGCCGGAAGCTGAAATCCGTCTCCGTCGCCGACATGATCCGCAAGATCGAGCGGCTCGGCCTCTGATCCATTCCAAGAGCGGACCGGGCATCCGATCCGCTCAAGTACGGTGAGCTACCGTATCGTCCGCACGTTCTCTAGCCCGCGAGGGGCAGGACCAGGGTGGAAACGACGCCGCGTCGGTCCACGCGGTCCCTCACCGCTATGCTGCCTCCATGCGCTTCCGCGATCGAGCGGCAGATGGCCAGCCCCATGCCGAGCCCGTCGGCCTTGCTGCTCCTGAAGGTCTGGTAGGGCGCTGCGAGGAACTCCGGGGAGAGACCAGGGCCCGTGTCGCTGACCGCAACATGCGCGCTGCTCGCGTCCGATCGGATCTGCAGATCGATCGTCCGCGTCGTTCTTGGTACCTCGGCCAGCGCCTGGATCGCGTTCATCATGAGGTTGGCAAGTATCTGCTGGAGCTGGATGCGATCGCCCATGACCAGGGGAGCACCGACGCCCCGGTCGATTACTACCCTGATGCCCTGCTCGTCGAGTTCCTGACGCAGCAGCAGCCGGGTCTCGGCGACGACGTCGTCTAGGTACAGCCGTACAAGCGGCACTTCCCTGTTCGCCGCGACCGCCCGCAGCCGCTGGATGATCTCGCCGACGCGCACCGCATGCTGGCCGATGAGCGAGAGGACGCTTCCGAGCTTACCCGTGGGCGGATCAGGCCTGCGCGCAAGCCGCTCGGCGGCGGCCACATGATTCGCGATTGCCGTCACGGGCTGGCTTACCTCGTGGACTATCGAGGCGGTCAGCTGCCCCAGCAGCGAGATGCGGGAGGCATGCGCGACCTGCTGACGCATCCTGTCGATCTCGTCGCGCGCCCGGACCTGGTCCGTGATGTCGATCTGTGCGACGAGCACCTCGCTGCTGGCAGGATCCGGATTGGACACGCGGCAGAAGAGCGTGTCGACCGGGCTCCCGTCCAGACGCAGCATCCGCATCTCGGACTGGAAGACCGGCTCGCGCACGAACGACCCCTCGATCGACCGGCGCAGGACCTCGCAGCCGGGCGGGATGATGCCGGTCATGTTCCTGCCGATCAGCTCGTCCGGCGTGGCTGCTCCGAACAGTCGCACGGCCGCATCGTTGACGGAGACGAGGCGAAGGTTCGCGATGACGAAGTCGACGAAGTCCGGATGACTGTCGATGTACCGATGCATGTCGGTGACGCCATCCGAACGCAGCTGCCGGAACGTATCCGCGATTCCGGGTGCCGACAGCTCGGACAGCGCGATCGTGGGGACGTCCAGAAGCATCTGTCTGCGCGCGCTCACTTCGCCGAGCTGTCTTGCGGCCTGGACCCGGTCCGAGATGTCGGTGAACCCGACCAGGAGCGTCCCGCCCCCGACGGTCCCGGGAAGGAAGGAGACGGTGAAGAGCGCGTCGAAGATCCGCCCGTCCAAGGCCCTCATCCGGGTCTCGGCGACGTGACGTGGCCTGTTCGTGATCGCCGAGATGACGCTTTCGGCGAAGTCGCCAGTACTCTCCTCCGGCCAGTAGTAGTCGAGCGGCGTCGCCAGCAGCTCGCGCTTCGTGGCGGGGCCGAACATCTCGATCGAGCGGTCGTTCGTGTCGATGATGCGGGTCGCCCGCATCATGACGCGGGAGACCTCGGGATTGCTGCGGAGATGGCCCGGTATGTCGGTGACGCCGCTCTTCGCCAGCTGCTGGATCATGCGACCGACCTCGACGAAGTCCAGCTCCCAGAACGAAGCCGCCACGGCGCCGAACAGATTGCGGTAGCGATACTGGCTTGTCGCCAGGGCCCGCTCGGCGGGATGCTCGACGTCGAGCAGCGAGCTGACCTCCATGCACTCGGGGCGGTCTGCCTCCGCCAGTCGAGCGACGCGGAGCCGCACGGTGCACGCGGAGCCGTCCCTTCTCCTTCGCTCGACACTACCCTCCCACAGACCAGTCGCGGCGAGCGCCTGCGTCGCGGCTTCCGGATAGTGACCGACGAGTTCGGCTATGCCGCGTCCGACAGCCTCGTGAGGCTGCCAGCCGTAGAGCGTCGCCGAAGCCAGATTCCAGCTGTTGACCACTCCGTCGGCGCCGATCGAGATCATGCTCTCGCTGGACAGATCCAGTAACTGCGCCAGGACTCGCTGCACCTGTGTTCCTCACCTTCCGCTGTGGCCGACACCTCGACGGTTCGGCGCATACTCTAGCTTTCCGTGGTCGCGACAACGGCTGCTCCGTGCAGACAGGCTGTCGGACCGCCGGTCTCCGGTCATTCTCAGTATCAGGCTGCTTCGACGGCGGTCAGCAGCTGGTTGATCGTCGATATGACCAGAGGCCCCCTGCAAATGTTGGACGCGACGCGGTTGAGCCAGTCCAAGGACATGTCGCCGATCACATGCACTTCCTTCAGCGTGGTGACATGAGTGCCGGCGTGGACTGCTCCTTCTTCCGGCTTCAAGGTGCACAGGAAGGTACTGGCACGCGGGTGAGAGCTAGCGCCCGGGAGCAGCCATCCGGCTTCGGAAGGGTGCGCCGCTGCATCAGGGCGGTAAAGACAATGCAACGCGGGTCTCAGCGTTCGAGCCCGCGGTTTGCCTCGATGATCAGGTCTGCAAGCACGTCCACTGGATCAACTCCGCCAAGATTACGCCAGTCTCTAGGAGCTGCGTTCGGCCGCTGGGAACAATACGATGGTAGGGTGTAGGTCGGACCGATCGACTGACGTTCCGGCGCTCATTCGTTGGCCAGGACCGGAGATACCTTTTCGACGAGAAGCTCCAGCTGACCTTCGGACCAGCCTGCACGCAGGAAGGCGGCCATTTCACTCGGAGGAACGTGCCAGCCATGCTCGCTCGCGAGCGCCGCCATACGGCGCAGCTCCTCGAGCCGGCAATTCGCGAGTCGGTTCGGCTGACGGTATGCGAACAGTCGGCCGAACGCGTCTAGAAGCGGCCTCGATCGGAAGGACGAGGTTCCGTCCCGCTGCCCGATGGCTATAACCAGCCACTCCAGGGGCCCGAAGGTCTCCGGGGCTGGATCGCCGTCGAAGGCCCAAGCCGAAGGCTCCTCTATCGAAGCGCTCTGCTCGATCATGTTCTCCAAGATGGGTAAAGCGGTGAAGGCATTCATCGGCCTGCTCCAGGATACGCCGCCGTCCGGGCGACGGGCCTTTCCTGCGCCACGCACGGTCCGACGGAAATCGTACGGAGTGGCGTGAGCGACCTACCTGGGTATGGGAAGCCGGCCCATGGCCGATCCCGGCCGCTAGCCGAGGATGGTCTCGAGTTCGTCGATGAGCTCGTTCGGGTCGAAGGGCTTGCTCAGGAAGCGGTACGCGCCGGCTTCCTGCGCCCGCCGCTCGACGTCCTCGCTCGCGAACGCGGTAACGAGAATGACCGGCGCAGACGTGACCTGTCGGAGCCGACGAGCCAGCTGGATTCCGTCCGTTCCGGGCATCTGGACGTCGCTGATGAAGCAGGAGAAGGCGTCGAGGCCGCCTGCCGCGAGAAGCGCGTCGGCGGACTCGAACAGTACCGCCTCGTGCCCGATGCTCACGATGAGCATCTCGAGCGAGATCCGCACGTCCTCGTCATCGTCAATAACGGCCACAAGCGATGGGACGCTCAAGTCAGCAATCCTTCCGCCGCGACTACACCGTCCCGAGAACTAGACGGCACATCCCGCTTCCACAAGCATACCGAGGTACGTGGTCGATGGCCGAAGTAGCGATGTGAATCTGAGCTAGGTGGAGGTAGGAGAGGATCGCAGCACGTAGCGACGTGCGCCTCTGGGATGAAGTCGAACGGTTGCTACAGAGCGAAAGCCTTGAAGGACAGGCTTCCGGCATCCGGGCTGTCGAGCAGCCGGGATGTCCTGCCGATCCATACGATCTGCTTGGCGACAGCGTCGTCCGTATCGATGCCGACGGAACGATCGTCGGCTGGAATCGCGCGTCCGAGGAGCTCTACGGCCATGCGCGCGGGACGGCGCTCGGTAGAGACGCACGTGACCTCTTCGGGGATGTTGAGGCAGACTGGCGGTCACGCCTTGATGGGGTCGACAGCTGGAGCGGGGAGGCAATCCGCCCGACGGTGGTCGGGCCGACGCTGCTGCAGGTACGCTGGAAAGCGCGCCGCGACCAGGAGGGACTTCTCTGCGAGATCGTCGAGACGGCCCGAACCGCGCCCGAGCTGGAGCAGCTTCGACGCCAGGTTCGATCCGCGACGTACCGGTTCGAGAACCTCTTTCAGGCACTGGCGGTCAGCTTCTTCGAGACCGACTTCCGCATGGTCGGGGCCGAACTGAAGAGGATGCGCGACAGCGGCGTCACCGATCTGAAGACGCATCTACTCGGCGATCCCAGCCGGGTGCGCGCCCTCATGGACCTCGAGGAGGTCGTCGACGTCAACGCCGCCAGCGTAAGACTGTTCGGCGCGACCGAAGGAGCGGAGCTGTGCGGCCGGCGAAGCAGTCGGCTGTGGCCTGACGAGAGCATCCCGGACTATGTCGGCGCACTGGTCGCGGTCATGGACAAGCAGCCTGACTTCGTGTGCGAGACAAGGCTGCGTGCGCTCGACGGCAGTCTTATCGACGCCCTGTTCACCGTGGCCTGGTCGCCCGAGAGCGCGAAGCGCGGAGTGATGGTCGTAGGTGTGGTCGACCTGCGCGAGCAGAAGCGCGCTTTCGCAGAGCTGCAGCGGAGCGAGGAGAAATTCAGGAAGCTCTTCGACGCCATGTCGATAGGCCTGCTGGAGTACGACTTCTCGGACGCCGACCGGCTGATCGCGCGCTACCGAGCCGAAGGCGTCGTCGAACTCGGCGGCCACCTGACCGGGGATGCCGAACGAATGCAGGAGATGATCGACGCCATGCGTGTGGGCGCGATCAACGACAGAGCTCTCCAGATCTTCGGCCTGGGAAGAGAAGACGTCAGAACAAAGGGGGTCGGCTGGCTCTGGCCCCAGGATACGTGGAGCATCGTCGCGCGTGCGGTGAGCGGGCGCTATGAAAAGCGTCTGATTCCGCCCGAGGACAATCGTATCCGACGGCCGGACGGGAGCGAGGTCGACGTGAACATCACGCTCTGGGCAGAGCCGGAGCGTCGATCGGACCAGCCGGTGCTGTGCGGCGTGGTCGACATCAGCGACCGGATCGAAGCTCAGCAGAGGCTCGAGCTCGTACGGGCCGAGTTCGCCCACGCGTCCCGGATCTCCACCCTCGGCGAGCTGGCGGCGTCCGTCGCCCACGAGATCAGTCAGCCGCTCTCGGCTATCATCACGAACTCCAGCACGACGCTTCGCGCCCTAGAGAAGGACACGCCCAGGTCGGTGCTGCTCCGCTCGCTCGCCGAGCACACGCTCGGAGCGGCGCATCGCGCCACCGAGATCGTGACGCGGATCCGATCCGTCGTCGCGCCGATCACGCCTGAGCGACAGCCGCTCTCGCTCGACGCGATGGTGTCGGAAGCTCTGCCCTTCTTGCGACACGAGCTGAAGCAGGGACAGGTCCAGCTGATACTGCGCTTCGAGCAGCATCTGCCTCCCACCTGCGGAGATCGCGTCCAGCTTCAGCAGGTGGTGGTCAATCTCGTGCTCAACGCCATCCAGGCCATGCAGGACCTACCCGAGGACGAGAGGCAGATCGAGATCGCAACTGCACGAGACGGCGACATGGTCATGCTGACGGTCGACGACACGGGGCCCGGCATCGCGCCTGAAGCTCGGGAGCGGCTCTTCGATTCCTTCTACACGACCAAGCCACGTGGAATGGGCATCGGCCTGGCGGTGTGTCGCTCGATCGCGGAGTCGCACGGCGGATCGATCGCCGCGTTCCCCCTCCCGCGGGGGGCAAGGTTCGTCCTCACGCTGCCGCATATGGCCGGGGTGCATGCAAGCTAGGGACCTGGTCCTTCAAGAGCAGGGAAGCCGGATCGGCGGCCCTATACCGAAGTTGGGCTGTCGCGATCTTCAGCGGAGGAGGAGAAGGCTGTTCTATGAAGGACCGCATCCCGGAAGGACGAACCTGATGATCAAGCGCGCGCTGCTCCCCCTCCTGCTGCTGATGCCGAGCACCGGGAATGCTTCTTCGGCCAGTGCCTGGTCCAAGCTCGCAGCCGAGGCCAAGGCGCGCTGCTCCGCCGAGAGCCGACTTCTCCGTCCGTCCACGTCGGCTCCCCTCGTGTTCAGCGACAGCACCGGGCAGGTCGCGGTGCTCGTAACCGGCGAGTTTCCGCAAAAAGGTCTGCGAGGGGTGAAGGGTAGCTATCTGTGCCTCTACGATCGCCGGCACGGAAGAGCGGAGGTCCAGGAGGCCAAAGGGTGGCTGGAGGCGCGCTGATGTCGTCGACCGGCGAGGACGAAGGTGCCCGGCCGGTGCCGTTCGTCGAGTTCCCCATTCCAGTCGACGCGCTCCGCGAGCGGACCGTTCAATGGCATGATGCGGCCATGGCTGGTCCGCTGACGGCTGGGCTGTCGGGGCTGGAGGTCATGCGGGGAATACGCGATGGGACGCTGCCAGCCCCGCCGATGGCCCGAGCGATCGGCTTCCGATGCGTCGTCGCCGAACCGGGCGAGATCGCGATGAGGCTCGATTACGAGGCCTCGCTCGAGAACACGTTGCGCATGCTCCATGGCGGAGTCGCCGCGACGATGCTCGACACGGCGATGGGAGCTGCAGCGCACACCATGCTGCCGGTCGGAAGCGCGGTAGTGACCCTGGACCTCACGCTGACCTACATTCGACCGATAGACGCCCGGAACACGCCCGTGACGGCTACGGGGCGTGTGCTGAACGTCGGTCGTCGCACCGTCTACGTCTCGGGGGAGGTGGTCGACCGCCACGGTGCACTGACGGTTCATGCCGTCGGCAACTTCTCGATACTGAATACGCGACCAGCGCCAGCGGTCTAGATTATCCACTCGTGCGCTGGCGGCGGGCGCTCGCCCACGGGCCCGTCCGTTCGGCAGGCGATCCCACGCCGCCAGCGGAAGAGTGGCGAGATCAGAACGGCTATGGCCAGCGGCTAGAGGCGCGCATTTTACAGTCGGTATAAGCGCGAGCACGCCGCTTCCACAGAAACGACCGCCGGTTTGCGTTCAATCGTGGTTGCCCTCTGGGGAGGCCGCGCGATCACCTTGTTCGGTCACCGGTCGGCTAAGCGAAATAGGATCGCTCGCTGGAAACGTCTCTTCGAGGGCTTCGTCCAAGGCATCGTCTTGAGGTTGAAAATTTACGTGCTGGTCAATTCGGCCAGTCATGCTTCTAATCTCCAAGCTAGAAACTCAGCGAGCAATGACACTACCTATAGCCCGATCCTACCTGTCCCAAGGTATGCTGCGGTGTCTTGGCCAAGTACGCTGCAACTCGCTTGTGTTTAAGGCTACGCGGATCGCCTCTGCGTGCCCGAACATCGTAGGCGGTATCGATGAAGGAAAATTGCGTCGAATCTACGACGTACTTGAGTAGCGATTGCACTTCGCGCGACCGCGTCGCCAAAAGGTGGCCTCCGCTTGTAAACGGGTGCGAGTAGCGGCGGCACCACGGCCTGGAAGAGGCAGGGTTATGAAAAATCGGCGCAGGCTTACCGCTGAAGGACAAGGGATTGGCGCGCCCGGCAGGATTCGAACCTGCAACTCCAAGCTTAGAAGGCTCGTGCTCTATCCAGTTGAACTACGGGCGCGCGCGAAGGACCGGTTAGCGCGGTTTGCGCCGGACTGGAACCGCCATATAGTCCGGGCATGAGCAAAACGGGGGACGGGCGCGCGGTCGATGCCGGCGCGATCGGGGGCGGGGCGTTCCGCTATTACGATTTCGTGATGGCGGCATTCGTCGCGATCCTGCTGCTGTCGAACGTGATCGGGGCGGGCAAGGTCGCGCAGATCGTGCTGCCGGGGATCGGGCCGTGGCCGTTCGGGGCGGGCATCCTGTTCTTTCCGATCAGCTATGTGATCGGCGACGTGCTGACCGAGGTCTATGGCTATACCCGCGCCCGGCGGGTGATCTGGGCCGGCACCGCGGCGGTGGTGTTCATGGCGTTCATGAGCTGGGTGGTCGTCGCGCTGCCGCCGGCGCCGAGCTGGGGCAATCAGGCGGCCTATGCGACGATCTTCGGCCAGGTGCCGCGGATCGTGCTGGCAAGCGTCTGCGCCTTCTGGGCGGGTGAGTTCGTCAATTCCTACGTCATGGCGCGGATGAAGGTGCGCACCGCGGGGCGGCATCTGTGGATGCGGACGATCGGGTCGACGGTGCTGGGCGAAGGCGTCGACAGCCTGATCTTCTACCCGCTCGCCTTCCTGGGCGCGGAAGGCTTCACGCCGGGGCTGGTCGTCACCGTGATGCTGACGCAATGGGCGCTGAAGGTGACGTGGGAGGTGCTGTTGACGCCGGTGACCTATATCGTCGTCGGCGCGCTGAAGCGTGCCGAAGGGGTCGATGTGTTCGACCATGGCACTGATTTCACGCCGTTTGCGACGCGGGTGTGAGCGCGGCCGACCGACATGGACACCTGAGCGGAAACCGAAACCTTCCACCGTTTCCGTTCGTGCGATGATGGTCGACGATGGAAAAGAGCCGCCCGCTCGTGCAGCGGCTAGCACGGCTCGCGGCGTGTAGGACAGCGGGGCGGTTTGACGAGCGCATGCAACGGGTTGGCTATGCCCTCGTACCCATCCCATGCTGCGCGATGCTTTCCCTGTCCCGCCGGGGCAGGGAAGGGGCGTTACGCCCCGATCGTCTCCAGCACGCCTTCGAACAGGCGGCGGCCGTCGGTGCCGCCATGGGCGGTTTCGATCTTGCGTTCGGGGTGGGGCATCATGCCGAGCACGTTGCCGGTCGCGTTGAGGATGCCGGCGATGTCGCGGGCGGAGCCGTTGACCGGTTCGTCATAGCGGAAGGCGACGCGGCCGTCGCCCTCGAGCCGGTCGAGCGTGTCGGCATCGGCGAAGTAGTTGCCGTCGTGGTGCGCGACGGGGACGCGGATCGTCTCACCGGCGTCGTAGCGGCTGGTGAAGGTCGATTGCGCATTGTCGATCCGGAGTGCGACGTCGCGGCAGACGAAGTTCAGCCCGGCGTTGCGCATCAGCGCGCCGGGCAGCAGCCCGGCCTCGGTCAGCACCTGGAAGCCGTTGCAGACGCCGAGCACGGGCAGGCCGCGACCGGCCTGTTCGACGACCGCCTGCATGATCGGCGACCGTGCGGCGATCGCGCCCGAGCGCAGGTAATCGCCGTAGGAGAAGCCGCCGGGGACGGCGACGACGCCGATGCCGTCGGGCAGCGCGGTGTCGCCGTGCCAGACCATCGCCGGCGCGACGCCGGTCACCGCCTCCAGCGCGACGGCGAGGTCGCGGTCGCAATTGGAACCCGGAAAGACGATGACCGCGGTTTTCATCTCAGATCCGCTCCACGCGATAGTTTTCGATCACGGTGTTGGCGAGCAGCTGGCGGCACATGCCGTCGATCGCCTCGTCGGTGGTGGCGTCGGCGACCTCCAGTTCGAACACCTTGCCGGCGCGGACGTCGTCGACGCCCGCGAAGCCGAGGCTGCCGAGCGCATGGTGGATGGCGCGGCCCTGCGGGTCGAGCACGCCGGGCTTCAACGTCACGAAGATACGCAGCTTCATCTCATTTATCCCAGTTCACTTGCCCGAGTTTACTTGCCACGCCGTTTGCGATGGCTGTCGAGGTCGAGCACGGCGCTGTCCTCGCCCTCCGGCATCAGGCCGAGACGACGCGCGACCTCCTGATAGGCCTCCGCCTCGCCGCCGAGATCGCGACGGAAGCGGTCCTTGTCCATCTTCTCGTTGGTTTCCATGTCCCACAGGCGGCAGCCGTCGGGGCTGATCTCGTCCGCGAGGATGATGCGGCCGTAGTCATTGTCCCAGATGCGACCGAATTCGAGCTTGAAGTCGACGAGCTTGATGCCGACGCCGGCGAACAGGCCGGACAGGAAATCGTTCACCCGGATCGCGAGGTCGGCGATGTCGTGCATCTCCTCCTGGCTCGCCCAGCCGAAGGCGGCGATATGTTCGTCGGTGATCATCGGATCACCGAGCGCATCGTCCTTGTAATAATATTCGATGATCGTACGCGGCAGCTTGGTGCCTTCCTCGATCCCGAGCCGCTTCGACAGCGAACCGGCGGCGATGTTGCGCACCACGACCTCGATCGGCACGATCTCGACCTGACGGATCAGCTGCTCGCGCATGTTGAGGCGGCGGATGAAGTGCGTCGGCACGCCGATCGCGTCGAGCATCGTGAAGATATGCTCGGAAATCCGGTTGTTGAGCACGCCCTTGCCGTTGATCGTGCCCTTTTTCTGGGCGTTGAAGGCGGTGGCGTCGTCCTTGAAATACTGGATCAGCGTGCCGGGTTCGGGACCCTCGTACAGGATCTTGGCCTTGCCTTCGTAGATCTGGCGGCGCCGAGCCATGCGCATGTCCCCTGGAAAAGAGCAGCCCCGGCGGCGCGGGTGATCCGCGAGCCGGGGCCGGAATGGGCGGGCCTATAAGGGATGGGGGGCGGGGGTGCAATGCGGTGGCGTCAACTCGACCCCGGCGGCGGCGGCAGGTCACGGTCGCCGACGGCGATCAGCCGGTACCAGAGCGGGCGGCCGAAGCGGATCCAGAGCAGGATCAGCACGAGCAGGCCGAGGAAGGGCGGGCCTAGCGCGGCGAGCAGCCACAGCGCGGCGCCGAGCGTCGCGGCGGCGGATGCGAGGGCGGTGTCGCCCGAATCGCGCAACCGGTTGACGAAGCCGGAGCCGCGTCCGGTGGCATAGGTGAAGCGAACCGGGGCGGTGACGATGCTGGCGCGCGCACCACTGCGGGTGGCGGCCGCGATCCGCTGGTCGGCAAGGCGACCCGATCGCTGCGCCTGCAATTCGGCGCGTTCGGCCGCCGGCAGGTCCGACCGGGCGAGTTCGCGGTCGATGCGGGCAAGGTCGGCACCGGCGTCGTCCGACTGGCCGGTGGCGACCCGCACCTCCTGCGCGGCTTCGGTGCCGCCGATATGCGCCCCGGTCAGCGTCGCGCCGGCCCGTTCCGCGGCATCGACGGCGTCGCGGCCGAACCGGCGCGCGATCGGCGCGGCAACGTTGGCGGACAGGCTGGCGGACACGTCGCCGGCGGCATCGACGTCATAGGCGATGCCGGTGATCCGGCAGCGCTCCGGCCCCAGCGCCTCGCAGGCGGCGGCATGCGCTTCCTGCAGTTCGTCGATCGCCCGGGCGGGCAGCGTCAGGCTGTAGGCATAGGAGAAGGCGAGGCCGGCGGTGCTGGCGTTGCCCAGCGTCGGGCCGGGGTCGCTGCCATCGGGTGCCTTGCTGCACCCCGCGAGCGCCAGAACGGCGGTGCTGACGGCGGCGGCGATGCTGCGCATGATGGTCCCTCCCCGGATGTCCGATATACCATCGACGGACTGGGAAATGCGGTCAAGCGGCGTCGGCGGGTGACAAACCGATGACAAGCGCGCTGCGGCCGACTAACCGGCGGTGATGTTGCTGCTTCGTTACCTGTGGCTGTCGGGCCTGTTGCCGGCGTGCGTGCTGGCCGTGCCCGCGTGGGCGCAGCAGCAGGACGAGCAGTTCTGGACGCAGATCAACACCAACGTGCCGGTGACCGAGGACGTCCGCGTCACGCTGGAGCAGATCGCGCGGTTCAGCGACCGGCAGGACGGGCTGTACCAGACCGAGTTCGGCGTGCTGCTGGGGGCGAAGGCGGCGAAGGGGATCGAACTGGGGCTCGGCTATCGCAAGGTCGGCGCGCACAACGGCAACACGGCCGCGAACGAGAACCGGTTCCGCCAGCAGGTGGTGGGCACGTTCGGCGCGTTCACGACGCGATTCCGGATCGACGAACGCGTCAACCCGCGCGGCGACGAGGTCGGGTTCCGCATCCGGCCGCTCGTCCGCTACAACCACCGGCTGCACGCGGGGAAGACGACGGCGCTGTTCGTCAGCCACGAAAGCTTCTTCCTGCCCAACACGACGCGCTGGGGGCAGCGCAGCGGCTATGAGCGGATGCGCAACATCGTCGGGCTGATGCTGCCGATCGGGCCGCGGATGGTGGCGGATATCGGCTATCTCAACCAGTATCGTTTCGGCCGGTCGGGATCGCGCGCGCAGATGGACCATGCGCTGAACCTGCAGCTGACGATCAACATCCGCGGCGTGCTGTTCCCGCATCTGCACGACTGAGCGCGTCGGCGGCGGTCAGAAGGCGAACTGGACGCGTCCGACCAGCCGGTCGCCGCTGTGGGCGAAATCGGCGAGGCGGTTCGACGGCCCGTCCCGATCGACATCCGTGCCGGTATAGTCCAGCCCCAGGGTCAGGGCATTGCGTCGATGCTCGATCCCCAGGCGCCAGTCGACGTAGGGGCCACCGGGGCGAAGACGCTGCGCGCGGGCGACGTGGTCGACATCGCCCGACGAGCGACCCAGCCGTGTCAGCAGGGTGAACGGCGTGCCGGGAATGCCGGCGTTGGCGGCGGCATAGAGATAGACGTTGCTGCCGCCGATCGCGCGTTGCGACGGCGCGACCATCGTGCCGACCGTCGCGTAGAGCGGGCCGATGCCGTACCCGGCCGAGATCCCGACTTCGTGATAGTCCATGCCGCTGCGCGCGCCGGCAAACAGGTGGCTGGCGGCCTCCGCCCGAAGGCGTACCGCGCCAAGATCCCAACCGGTCGACAGCGCGAGGTCGACGACCGCGTCGGCGCCGTCGTGACGCGGGCTGCCGCGCGTGGTGACGACGCGCGCCGATCCGTCGATCGGCCCGGCGGAGATCTGTCCCTCCGCACTGGCGGCGGCGCGGCCGGCCGTCCAGCTGAGGCCGCGCCGCACCTCGTCGCTACCCGCCTCGACTGTCGCGGCGGGCGCACGTTGCGCGTGGACGGACGCCGGCAGGGTGCAGGCAAGCACACCCGCGATGGCCGCCATCCGCCGGCCTTTCGTCATGCCACCATCCGATCAGCCGGCGCGGACGGCGCCATGGATGCGGTCGAGTTCGCTGCGGAGCGTCTCATGGTCCTCGCGGGCCAGATCGATCAGATGGTCCTGCATGTCCGCCGTACGATCGGCGACCTCCCGGGCGATTGCGGCGCGATTGGTGACGCACCAGCCGGCGCGTGTGCCCGATACGATCGGCCTGCTTTCGATCTGGCGGGTCATGGTGGCGCCGGAGGCGGTGGCGGCGCGGCGATCGACGACCATCGATGCGGCCCAGTCGCAGCGCAGCGTCGAGCCCTTGCCGGCGGGTGCCACCGCGCCGACCTGTTTGTGCGACACCGCGACCGTGCCGCGATAATGGGTCGCGACCGGACCGCTATGGTGATCCAGCCGGCTCTGATGATCGACGGTCATGCCGAGCGCCGCACCCGCGGCGCCCAGCATCAGGCCGGCGGTCAAGAGATAGGCCATCGTTCCTCTCCTCTGCTGCGTCCGGTCCTGCCGACCGGCTCCTGCGATCGTTATCGATCCTGTCGATACAATGACGGTGGGCCAGGGTTGGTTGCCGTCCGGTCGCCGCGCAATACAATGTAATGCCGCGTTCAGGTCACCGCGTTGCGCGTCGCGAACCGGGGATCGCGCCATGCCTCGGTGGCGACGATGTCGCGCAGCTGTTCGCCGGCCTGCCAGACGTCCTCGTGGCTGAGGTAGAGCGGGGTCAGGCCGAGGCGGAGGACGTCGGGGGCGCGGAAATCGCCGATGACGCCGCGGGCGATCAGCGCCTGCGTCAGTTCGTAGGCATAGTCCGCGCGGAAGCTGATGTGGCTGCCGCGGCGCGCCGGGTCGGCGGGGCTGACGCAGGGCAGGCCGGCGGCAGCGCCCGCCTGTGCGAGGATGTCGAACAGCGCGGCGCTCTTGTTGGCGATGGTCGCCATGTCGATCCCGGTCCACAGGTCGAGCGCGGCCTCCAGGCTGGCCATGGCGAGGATCGACGGGGTGCCGACCAGCCAGCGCTTCATGCCCGGGGCGGGGCGATAGCCGTCCTGGAAGGCGAAGGGTTCGGCATGGCCCATCCAGCCGCTCACCGGGTTGGCGAGCGCCTCCTGATGACGGCGCGCGACGTAGAGGAAGGCGGGCGCGCCGGGGCCGCCGTTGAGATATTTGTAGGTGCAGCCGACCGCGAGGTCCGCCTGCGCGGCGGTGACGTCGAGCGCGACCGCGCCGACGCTGTGGCTGAAGTCCCAGAGCATCAGCGCACCGGCGGCATGGGCGCGGGCGGTCCATGCGGAAAGGTCGAAACGCTCGGCCGTCTTGTAATGGACGTGGGTGAGCAGCAGCAGTGCGGTGTCGTCGTCGAGCGCCCCGGCAAGGGCGGCGCGATCGACCACCCTGAGCCGTGCGCCGGGGACGCAGGCGACCGCGCCTTCTGCGATGTGCAGGTCGGTGGGGAAGTTGCCGGCCTCGCTGACGACGGTGCGGCGGGCGGGATCGTGGCGGAGCGCGGCGACGATCGCCTTGAAGAGATGCGTCGAGGTGGTGTCGCCGACGATCACCTCGTCGGGCGCGGCGCCGATCAGCGGGGCGATCCTGGCGCCGAGGCGCTGCGGCGCGTCGATCCAGCCCTCGTTCCAGCTGCGGATCAGCCGCTCGCCCCATTGGCGCGTCGCCGCATCGGCGAGCGCGGCGGGAACGGCGCGGGGAAGGGCGCCGAGCGAATTGCCGTCGAGATAGATCACCCCGGCGGGCAGCTCGAACCAGTCGCGAAGGGGCGCGAGCGAGTCGGCGGCGTCGAGGGCGCGGGCGTCGTCGCGAGTCATATGGTGCTTTCGAGGGCGGCGAGGATGAGGGTGCGTGCCTGCGTCCAGGCGGGCGTGCCGGGGGCGATCAGCTCGACATGGCCCGTGTCGGGCACGGTGTGGAGCTGCGCGGTGTCGCCGGCGGCGGTGGCACGGGCGACATAGTCGGTGGCCATGCGATAGGGGACGATCCGGTCCTCACGCCCGGCGACGAGCGTCTGCACCGCGCCGATCGGCAGCAGCGGCGGGATCGACGTATCGGCGAAGGGCGCGGGGCGGTCGCCGACGAGCCGGGCGATCACATCGGTGCCGCAGCCGTTGTCGGGACTGGCGGCGACCGCCTCCAGATCGGGCAGGCCGCCGAGCACGACGACATGGCGCACCGGCAGCGGGTCGGCATCCCGGAGCGGACTGTCCGCGGGCAAACGGTGGCGCGCGGCGAGCCAGAGCGCGAGATGCCCGCCCGCGGAATGGCCGACCGCGACCATGCGCGCGAGGTCGAGGCCATGCGCATCGGCCTCCGCACGCAGCCCGTCGGCGGCGGCGGCGGCATCGCGGAAGGTGCCGGGATAGCCGCCGCCCTCGCGGTCGACGCCGCGATAGTCGATGTTCCACACCGCAACGCCATGGTTCCGCAGGTCGGCGGCGACCCAGTCCATCAGCCGGCGGTCGGCGATCCCGGTCTGCCAGCAGCCGCCATGGACCATCAGCACGACCGGATGCGGGCCGTCGCCGGCGGGACGCCACAGGTCAATGCGCTGGAGCGGGTCGGCGCCATAGGCGATGGTCGCGTCCGGTGTTCCGCGCGGGCGGGCGGTGAGGTCGGGCCAGGTGAGATAGTCGGTCATCGGCATCGCCCGGCTAGCCGATGTCGCGGCGGCGATCCACGGCTTCCCGGCGCAAGGCGGGTTGTTAAGGATGGGGCGGCTAGGCGGTGGTTCGTCACACGAGGTCAACACGGGGGCGGCGATGAAGATCCTGGCGCTGTCCAGCCTGTACCCCAATGATGCGCAGCCGCGGCACGGCATCTTCATCGAACATCGCGTCGCGCATCTCGCCGCGCCGGGGGACGAGATACGGGTGGTGGCACCGGTGCCGTGGTTTCCGAGCGCGCATGCCGCCTTCGGCCGCTATGCCGCCTTCGCGCGGGCGCCGCAAAGCGCGGTGCGGCGCGGGATCGCGGTGACCCATCCGCGCTATCCGGTGGTGCCGAAGGTCGGGATGACGGCGGCGCCGTGGCTGATGGCGGCGGCGCTCTATCCGCATATCGCGCGGCTGCGGCAGACATTCGATTTCGACGCGATCGACAGCTATTACCTGTATCCGGACGGGGTCGCGGCGGGGCTGCTCGCGCGCGCGTTCGGCCGGCCGTATCTGATGACCGCACTGGGGACCGACGTCAGCCTGATCCCGCAGCATCACGCCACGCGGGCGATGATCCTGTCGGCGGTTGGCCGGGCGGCGGCGGTGACGACGGTATGCGGCGCGCTGCGCGACGAACTGCTGGTGCTGGGCGCGGCGGCGGACCGGGTGTGCGTGGTCGAGCATGGCGTCGACCTGACGCTGTTCCGCCCGCCGGCGGATCGCGACGCATTGCGGCGGTCGCTGGGGATCGAGGGGCCCGCGATCCTGTCGGTCGGGCATCTGATCGATCGCAAGGGGCATGATCTGGCGATCCGTGCGGTCGCGGACCTGCCGGGCGTAGTGCTGATGATCGCCGGCGACGGGCCGCGCGAGGGTGCGTTGCGGGCGCTCGCCGCAACGCTGGGCGTGGCGGAGCGGGTGCGCTTCCTGGGGCATGTCGACCAGCCGCGGCTGCCCGATCTGTACGGCGCGGCGGATATCGTCGTGAACGCCGCGGATCGCGAGGGGATCGCCAACGTGCTGCTGGAGGCGCTGGCGTGCGGGACGCCGGTGGTGGCGACGCCGGTGTGGGGATCGCCCGAGGTGGTCAAGGTGCCGCAGGCCGGGGTGCTGAGCGCCGACCGCTCGGCGGCGGCGATCCGCGATGCGATCGCGCATCTGCTGGCCGCCTTGCCCGACCGGGCGGCGACGCGGGCCTATGCCGAACGCTACGACTGGCGCGAGACCGGACGCCAGCATCGCGCGCTGCTGGCGGACGCGGTGGGGGACGTTGCCGTTTCCCGCCCCGCCGCCTAGGGTGTTCCCGATATGGCCACCGACTTTCAGGAACCGCCGATCGGCATACTCGATGCGCCGTTCGATACCGCTCTGTCCGACCGTTATCTGGTCTATGCGCTGTCGACGATCACCGCGCGATCGCTGCCGGACGTGCGCGATGGCCTGAAGCCCGTCCACCGCCGCCTGCTGTGGGCGATGCGGCTGCTGAAGCTCGATCCGTCGCAGGGCTACAAGAAGTGCGCGCGCGTCGTCGGCGACGTCATCGGCAAATACCATCCGCACGGCGACCAGTCGGTCTATGACGCGATGGTCCGCCTCGCGCAGGATTTCGCGCTGCGCTATCCCTTGGTCGACGGACAGGGCAATTTCGGCAATATCGACGGCGATAATGCCGCGGCCTATCGCTACACCGAGGCGCGGCTGACGCAGGTCGCGATCGACCTGATGGACGGGCTGGACGAGGATGCCGTATCCTATCGTCCGACCTACAATGGCGAGGAGCAGGAGCCGGAGCTGTTCCCCGGCCTGTTCCCCAATCTGCTCGCCAACGGCGCCAGCGGCATCGCGGTCGGCATGGCGACCAGCATCCCGCCGCACAATGCCGCCGAGCTGCTCGATGCGGCGATCATGCTGGTCGACAAGCCGGACGCGCCCGACACCGCGGTGCTCGACTACGTCAAGGGGCCGGATTTCCCCACCGGCGGGCTGGTGGTCGATCCGCCGGCGGTGATCGCGGAAAGCTACGCGACCGGGCGTGGCAGCTTCCGGGTGCGCGCCCGCTGGGGGATCGAGCGCGAGAAGGGCGGCGGCTGGCAGGTCGTGGTCAGCCAGATCCCGTACGGGGTGCAGAAGGGCAAGCTGATCGAGCAGATCGCCGGCCTCATCAACGATCGCAAATTCCCGATCCTCGCCGACGTGCGCGACGAATCCGATGCCGAGGTGCGGATCGTGCTCGAACCGCGCAGCCGCACCGTCGATCCGCAGGTGCTGATGGACGGGCTCTTCCGCTTCTCCGATCTGGAGACGCGGGTCAGCCTCAACCTCAACGTGCTCGACAAGGACCGCACGCCGCGGGTGATGTCGCTGGGCGGCGCACTGAAGGCGTGGGTCGAGCACCAGTTCGTCGTGCTCGACCGGCGGACGCGGCACCGGCTGGGCAAGATCGCCGACCGGATCGAGCTGCTCGACGGCTATCTGGTCGCCTATCTCAACCTCGACCGGGTGATCGAGATCATCCGTACCGAGGACGAGCCCAAGCAGGTGATGATCGCCGAATTCAGCCTGACCGACCGGCAGGCGGAGGCGATCCTCAACATGCGGCTGCGCAGCCTGCGGCGACTGGAGGAGTTCGAGATCCGCGGCGAACGCGACAAGCTCGACAAGGAGCGCGGCGAGCTGGAGGCGTTGCTCGCCGATCCGGGCAAGCAGAAGCGGCGGATGAAGCGCGACCTCAAGAAGGTGCGCGACCGCTACGGCCCCGAGACGCTGCTCGGCGCGCGGCGGACGACGATCGAGGAGGCGGCGCCGACCCGCGACATTCCGCTGGAGGCGATGATCGAGCGCGAGCCGATCACGGTGATCCTGTCGCAGCGCGGCTGGATCCGCGCGATGAAGGGCCATTCCGACCTGTCGTCGGCGGAGACGCTGAAGTTCAAGGAAGGCGACGGCCCCGCCTTCGCCTTTCACGCGCAGACCACCGACAAGCTGCTGCTCGCGGCGGAGAACGGGCGCTTCTATACGCTGGCGGCGGACAAATTGCCGGGCGGACGCGGTTTTGGCGAGCCGGTGCGCGCGATGATCGACCTCGACGGATCGGTCGGCGTCACCGCCTTCCTCAACGCGCGCGCGCAGGAGCAATTGCTGATCGCGGCGACCGACGGGCGCGGGTTCCGCGTGCCGGTGGCGGACGTGATCGCGGAGACGCGCAAGGGCAAGACGGTGATGACGCCGCGCGTCGGGTCGAAGCTGCTGATCGTGCGGCCGGTCGCGCCCAATGCGGATTACGTCGCCGCGATCGGCGACAACCGCAAGTTCCTGGTCTTCCCGATCGCCGAGCTGCCGGTGATGACGCGCGGGCAGGGGGTGCAGATCCAGCGCTTCCGCGAGGGCAGTCTGTCGGATGCGACGACGTTCGTCTTCGCCGACGGGATGAGCTGGCCGATGGGGGGTGACACCGGGCGCACCCGGACCGAGAGCGACCTGTCGCTGTGGCGGACCGCGCGCGGCGCCGCGGGGCGGACGCCTCCGACCGGATTCCCGCGCGACAATCGCTTCGGCGGCTGAGCGCACGCACCCCGATGCGCCGATTACGTCGGGTTACGACCCAATTTGCGAGAATTTTCAGCGGCTCTTAACGTTCACCGCCTAGGCAGGTCGGCATGGCCATTGCCTCGCCCGATCTGGTTTCCCTGCCGCTTGCCGAGCTGGAACTGTTCGCGCGGGACCTGGAGCTGATCCCGATCCCGACCGTGCAGGTGGTGCGCGAGGGGACGGGATTCGATTTTCTGGCGGTAAATCGTGCCTATCGCCTCGCCGGGCTGGGCGTGATCGCCGACCGGTCGCCGATGCTCGCGCTGCTCAGCAGCCGCATCGACGCCTTCCTGCGCTCGACCGACATGCGCAGCGATTTCGACTGGTCGATCGGGCAGGTGATCGATTCGCGTTACTATCGCGTCACGCTGGCGCGCCCGACGCCGGCGCTGCGCGACCGCTGCCAGATCGCCTTCATCGACCTGACCGCGCAGGTCCACACCGAACGCTCGCTGCGCCGCGAGATGACGACCGACAGCCTGACCGGCCTGCCCAACCGCGAAGGCTTCAGCGACATGATCGAGGCGGTGCAGGCGGACCGCAGCCGCCATGCCGTGCTGGTCATCGACATCGACCGGTTCGGGCGGCTCAACGCCTGTCTGGGCGGGCTGGCGGGCGACGAACTGCTCATCACCGTCGCGCGCCGGATCAAGGGCGTGCTGCGCGCCCGCGATGCGCTGGCGCGGATCGGCGGCGACGAATTCGGCATCCTGATGGCGGTGGACGACGATGCCGAGGAGGCGGCCCGGCTCGCCGAGCGCATCCAGCGCGCGCTCTCCGCGCCGTTCCGGCTGAGCGATTACGAGATCGGCGTCGAATGTTCGATCGGCATCGCGCAGGGCGACGATGCGATCGAGGACGTCGAGGAACTGATCCGCAACGCCCAGTTCGCGGTCAAGCGCGCCAAGACCGGGCGCCACGTCGAAAGCTACCAGACGCAGGCGTTCACGATCGCGCGCGAACAGTTCGCGATGGAGACTGCGCTGCGCCGGGCGATCGAGGAGCGGCAGCTGCGGCTGGCGTTCCAGCCGATCTGCGACCTGTCGAGCGGATCGATCGTGTCGTTCGAGGCGCTGGCGCGCTGGCGCGACCAGAATGGCGTCGAACACGATCCGGGCGACTTCATCCCGGTCGCCGAGGAATCCGGCCTGATCGTGCCGCTGGGCCGCTGGGCGATGGACGAGGCGGCGCGGACGCTGCGCTGGTGGGACGACATGTGCGGCGGCGATTGCGGGATGCGCGTCGCGGTCAATCTGTCGGCGATCCAGATGCAGCGCGACGATATCGCGCCGGTGGTCGAGGCGGCGCTGATCCGCCACGATCTGGCGGGCAACCGGTTCAACCTCGAACTGACCGAGAGCGCGATCGTCAGCGATCCCGATCGCATCGCCGGGATCATGCATGCGCTGAAGGCGCTCGGCACCAGTCTGGCGATGGACGATTTCGGCACCGGCTATTCGAACCTCGCCTATCTGCAGAAGCTGCCGATCGACATCCTGAAGATCGACCGCAGCTTCGTGTCGGGCATGCTCGCCGACCGCGACAAGATCGCGATCGTGCGCGCGATCCTGAGCCTGGCGCAGGCGCTGGGCATGCGGACCACCGCCGAGGGGATCGAGAGCAACGAACTGGCGCAGACGCTGGCGGCGCTCGGCTGCACCTACGGCCAGGGTTATCTCTACGCGCGGCCGCTCGAGGCCGACGCGGCGCTGTCGATGATCGCGGCGGCAAGGGCGGCGGCGACCGCTTCGTCGGCGAGCTGATCGACGCGGGGGGCGTCGGGGAAGCCCTCGGCGATCCAGCGATCCTCGATGCCGCGCAACACGCGCGCGACTTCCGGCCCCTTGCGCAGCCCGCGCTGCACCAGCGCGCCGCCACCGATCGGCAGGGCGGGGGGCCTCCAGCCGGCCAGCGCGGCGGTATCGGCGCCGGCGAGCAGCAGCCGGTCGGTCGCGCTGGCAAGGCCGGCGCGATAGGCGAGCGCGCGCGGCCCTTCGTCGCCCGCACCCTGCGTCGCGGCGATCAGCCGCTTGCGATCCGCATTCGACAGCTTGAGCCGTGCGCCGACGCCGTCTGCGGCATCGGCCGGCAATAACGCGGCGAGGCGGCGGATCGCGTCGGGGGGGATGCCGGCCGCCGCCTCGCGCGCGGCGAGCGTCGCCAGCGTCCCGGCATCGGTGATCTCGGGTAGGACGGCGCGGAAGATGCCGTGTTCGATCATCAGCGCGATCACCGGCACCGCGTGCCGCGCGACCAGCAGCTTGAGCAGTTCGGCAGCGATGCGCTCGCGCGACAAGGCCATCAGGTCGTTGGCGCGCGCAGCGCAGGCGGCAAGGCCCTCCGGGTCGATCGCGGACTGGTCCGCCGCGCCGAAGCGGGCGTGGAAGCGGAAGAAGCGCAGGATGCGCAGATGGTCCTCGGCGATGCGGCGATAGGCGTCGCCGATGAAGCGGACGCGGCCGGCGCCGAGATCGTCGAGGCCACCGAAGGCGTCGAACACCGCGCCCGTCTCCGGATCGGCGTAGAGCGCGTTCATCGTGAAGTCGCGGCGGGCGCCATCCTCCTCCCATGCATCGGTGAAGGCGACGATCGCATGGCGGCCATCGGTCGACACGTCGCGGCGCAGCGTCGTCACCTCGATCGGGCCGTCGGGCAGGATCGCGGTGACGGTGCCGTGCGCGAGGCCGGTCGGCACCGCGCGGATGCCCGCACTCTTCAGGCGATCGAGCACCACCTCCGGCAGCAGCCGGGTGGCGAGATCGATATCGGCGGGATCGAACCCGAGCAACGTGTCGCGCACCACCCCGCCGACCAGCCGCGTCTGTTCCGCCCCGCCGAGCGCGGCGATCAGAGCGGCGAAGCCCGCGCGCGGGGCGATCCGGTCGAGCGGCAGCGTCAGGCCCATGCGAGCTGCCGCGACAGGTTGACGATCATCGCCGCGGTGGCGCCCCAGATGCGGCGATCGGCCCAGCGGATCTCGTAATAATGGCGCGTGCGGCCCTGCCACTGCGCGCTCGCCTCGATCTGGTTGGCGGGATCGAGCAGGAAATCGAGCGGCACCTCGAACACGCTCGCCACCTCCGCCTCGCTGGGGACCAGCGTCAGGTCGGGCGGGATCACGCCGAGCACCGGCGTCACCGTAAAGCCAGTGACGGTGCGATAGCGGTCGACCTCGCCGACCAGCATCACCGCGGAGGGCGGCAGCGCGATCTCCTCGTCCGCCTCGCGCAGCGCCGCGGCGATCGCGGTTTCGCCGGGGTCGATCCGGCCGCCGGGAAAGGCGACCTGCCCGGCATGGTTGCGCAACGTCTCGGTCCGCTGGGTCAGCAGGACGCCGGGGCGCGCGCGATCGGTCACCGCGACCAGCACCGCGGCGGGGGTCAGATCGGCCTCGTCGCGCACCTCCAGCTCGCGATGGTCGCCGGTCAGCAGCACCGGGCGCGTCGCGCGGCCACGATCCAGAGCCTCGCCCAGCCGTTCGACCAGGTTCATGCAGTGGGTTCCGATGGGGCGGGTTCCAGCGCGAAGAAGGCGCCGTCGCTCCACACGCCGGGGCGCGCCGCATCGTCAGCGAGGGCGCGTTCGGCAAGGTCGTAATAGACCGCACGCGCGACCAGCGCTTCCAGCCCGCCGCGGACGTGGAGATAGGGGCGCGGGCCGTCCTCGCCCTCGGCGAAGCGCAACGGATGGTCGGGGCCGGCGGTAACGAGATCGCCGGTGTTGAGCCGGAAGGCGAGGCGGGCGGCGGCGCCTTCGCCCTCGGCCTTCATCTCGACCGCGACGAACGGCACATCCTCGACCGCGATGTCGAGCTTCTCGACCGGGGTGACGAGGACATAGCGGCCATCCGCCTCGCGGCGCAGGATCGTCGAGAACAGCCGCACCATCGCCTGACGCCCGATCGGCGACCCCTGGTGATACCAGGTGCCGTCGCGCGCGATCCGCATCTCGCTGTCGCCGCAATGCGTCGGGTTCCATTGCTCGACCGGCGGCAGGCGCCGCTGTTCGGTCAGGGTCGCGATCTCGGCCAGGCTGAGCGTCGCGAGGTCGGGCAGGTCCTCCATCGGCATCGGGGCGAGGTAGGGATTGTGGCGGTGCGCGTAAAGGCGCGTGACCGGTCAGGTGACGGCGGGGACCGCCGGGCCGAGCAGGCCGGCGACGGCGGGGACGGCGTCGCCACGCGCGAGCAGCCGGTGGCGCTCGACCGGACCGGGCAGCCGCCAGTCGGCGGTGCGACTCGCATCGAAGCCGAAGAAGCGGCCGTAATATTCGGGATCGCCGATCAGCATCAGCGCATCGTCCAGCCCCTCCGCGCGCGCCGCGTCGAGCGCGCGCGTCATCAACTGCCGGCCGATGCCGTCGCGCTGGAAGCCGGGATCGACCGCGACGGGGCCGATCATCACCAGCGGCCGGGCGGCGCCGTCGTCGCCGTGCAGCCGGACCGGCCAGCACTGGATGGTGCCGATCAGGCGCCCGTCCGCAACCGCGGCGAGGCTGAGCGCGGCCAGCGGTGCGGCTTGGCCGCGGACCTTATAGGCGGTGCGGCTGTGCCGATCGAGGCCGAACGCGCGGTCGAGCAGCGCTTCCACGGCGGCTCCGTCGGCGGTGCTGAGCGGCACGAATGCGATCACGGCGGCGTTCCTTTCCGGCCCGCCGGTGCGATCCAGCGGCGGGCGGGCCGCGCGCATGGCGCCCGGGGCGGGCGAACGCAAGCGGAATGCGATTCGCATGGGGGCGCAGGTCTTGCTAGAGGCCCGCGCCATGCAAGACAGTCTACAGCTGGAGGTCCACGACCTCGAGGTCCAGGTGCTCACCGGTATCTATTCGGAGGAGACGCACCTGCCGCAGCCGCTGCGGATCGACCTTACCGTCGACCTGCGCTGTCCCGATCGCTTCGCGCCCGAGACACCGTTGTCGGCGTCGAAAAACTATCTCGACCTGAAGCATGCGGCGACGAGCGCGCTGCCCGAGGGGCTGCATTTCACGCTGATCGAGGCGGTGGCGGATCACATCTGCGAGACATTGTTCCTCGGCGACGAGCGGGTGCTGCGCGTGCGGGTCAAGATCGTGAAGCTGGCGATCGCCGAGGCCGGCGAATCGATCGGCATCACCCTGGTCCGCAATCGCCGCTGATCCGGCGTCAGCGCAGCTGGCGCGTCCGGCCGCAGGCGCCCAGCTGCTGCACGACGAAGGCATAGTCCTCTCGCGCGATCCCCGCATTGGCGGGGTCGAGCGAGGCGGTGCTACGCTCCGGCAGGCTGGCGGGCAGCGCACAGGCGAGCCGATACCACAGCAGCGTGTCCCGCGCCGGCGGGGCGGCGGCCTCGTCGACGATCTCCGACAGCGCGACCGCATAGCGCTGCTGCTCGCCCGGGCGGCGCAGCACGGTCAGCGACACCGGTGCACCATTGGCGGTGGTCAGGAACACCTGCGTCTCGCCCTCGCCGGGTAGTGCGCCGGGGACGTGGAAGGCGTTGCCGATGCCGGTGATGACCGGCGGCGCGTCGGCGGCGACGAGCCCTTGCGCGATGGCGCGGATGCGCTGGTCGTCGGCGGGCGTCCAGGCGACCTGCGCGTCGGGCGCGACGAGCTGGATCTGCCCCGGCATCCCCGCCACCGGGCGGCCGAACAGCAGCACGCGCAACTTCTTCAACTTCGGCATGCGACCGGTGGCATCGGGCGCGACGTCGAGCAGATAGCCGATTCGCGGCGGCAGGCCCCCGGTGCCGCGAACGAGGGCGACGACGTCCGCCTCGACGTAGAAGCGCGTCGATCCCGGTGCGACCCCGGCGGCGTCGGCGCCCTTCAGCCGGATCGCCGACCGGATCGTCGCGTCGGCGATGATCGGCGCGGCGATGACCAGATCGGCGAGATCGGCATATCCCGTGCCCGCCGCGGCCGAACCGGCAGCCGCTACGGGCGCGGCCTGCGCGGGGGGGCGTGCGGCAAGGGGGGGCGCGGCAAGCTGCATCGCGAGCGCGATGCCGGTCGGCAGGACGATGCGGAAACCCGGTGTCATGTCGCTTTCGCTAGCCGAGTGCACCTGAACGATACAGAAATAATTCTGTCTCGAAGCGATTGTACGTTTGTTGCGTCCGACAAAGCGTTTGCGTGCCGGGAAACGGGACGATAGGGTTCGGTCACTGCCACGCACGGCTTCAGCCGGGGCAGGGGCCTACGCGCGTTCTTCCCCCGGGCGCTGCGAGGACCACGAGATTAGGGAGTGTCGTTGCTGAATGGCCTATGCTGACCAGAAGATGTCCGGTGGCAGGGTGGTCGCGATCGTCATCGTCGTGCTCATCCATGCCGCGCTGGGCTATGCCTTCGTCACCGGGCTCGCGTACCAATACGTGAAGAAAGCCCAAGAAAAACTTAATACGTTCGACGTGGAGGAGCCGCCTCCCCCGCCGCCGGACGAGCCGCCGCCCCCTCCGCCCGACACGCCGATGACGCCGCCACCGGTGGTTTCGCCGCCGCCGATCGTGCAGAATCCGAATCCGCCGCCCGTGGTGATCCAGACGGTCTCGACGCCGCCGCCCGCCGTCAATCTGACGCCGATCGCTGCGCCGCCGGCTCCGCCCGCGCCCCCGGCACCCGCCGCTCCCGTCGTCAGCAAGGCGGCAGGCGCAAGGGGCAATCCGGCGGAATGGATTTCGCAGGACGACTATCCGCCCAGCTCGCTGCGCGGAAACGAGGAAGGCACCAGCGCGATCGCCTGGACGATCAACACGCAGGGTCGCGTCGAGAATTGCCGCGTCACGGCGTCGAGCGGCTCGGCTGCCCTGGATCGTGCGGCATGTCAGGCGATCACGCGGCGGGGTCGTTACACCCCGGCGCAGGACGCGTCCGGCAATCCGATCGCCACGTCGTCGTCGCGTCGCGTGGTCTGGAAGATCCCGAAGGAATGATGCGGTCCCCGCCTGACCGTCCGGAATTGGCCGGACGGGCAGGCGGGTCCTCCCCGAACTTCTACACCGTTTGATAAGGACTCAATTCACCATGCTCACCACCATTCTCGCGGCCGGCGGCACCGCGGCAGCCGAAAACCAGTTCGGCCTCCAGGCTGCGCTGAAGGAAGGCGGCCTGATCTCGCAGTCGGTCTTCACGATCCTCGTGCTGATGTCGATCGTCTCCTTCTACATCCTGTTCTCGAAGCTGTTCGAGCAGCAGAAGATCATGAACCAGGCGAAGCGCGTCCGTCAGGGCTTCTGGCAGTCGTCCTCGCTGCGCGAGGGTTCGGCCAAGCTCGAGAAGAACTCGGCCTACAAGCAGCTCGTCGACGATGGCCTGCAGGCGCAGGACCAGCACGCCAAGCTGACCGATCCGGTCGAGGCACACGACTGGCTGCACGGTTCGCTCGCCCGTTCGGAAGCGGCGATCAACTCGAAGCTGGGCGGCGGTCTCGCCTTCCTCGCGACGGTCGGCGCGACCGCACCGTTCATCGGTCTGTTCGGCACCGTGGTCGGTATCTACCGCGCGCTCATCAAGATCGGCGCGTCGGGCGATCCCTCGATCGACAAGGTCGCCGGCCCGGTCGGTGAGGCGCTCATCATGACCGCGCTCGGCCTCGTCGTCGCGGTTCCGGCCGTGCTCGCCTACAACTGGCTGCAGCGCCGCAACAAGTCGATCGCGGAAGACCTGTCGGCCTTCTCGAACGACGTGCTGGGCTTCCTCGCCTCGAACGGCGCGGTGAAGCCGACGCTGGCCGGTGCGCCTGCGCCGAAGGCAGCTCCGGTGAAGCCGGCAGCGGCCACCACGACCGCCGGCCAGACCGGTGGCGTGCAGACCCGCCCGTAAATACCAAAGGCTGCGGGACCGCCACGGCGGCGGTCCCGCTACCGGTCGATGGCCCGAAGCCATCGGCAAGAGGAATGGATAGGATAGCTCGCACATGGCGATGAGCGCTGGCGGAGGAGGAGGTTCCTCCGAAAAACCACTGTCGGACATCAATACCACGCCCCTCGTGGACGTGATGCTGGTGCTTCTGATCATCTTCCTGATCGCCGTTCCGGTCGCAATCCAGACGGTCAAGGGCATCGTCCTGCCCAAGGTGCGTTTCGATCCGACGACGACCAAGCCCGAGAACGTGTTGCTCTCGGTCACGACCGGCCCGGACGGCAATTGTCTGGTGTATTGGGGCACGTCCCCGATCACGAGCAAGGACCTGCTGACCCGTGCGGTCGACAAGCTGAAGCTGGAAATCGAACGTCAGGGCGGCGCAGGCAACCCCGATCTCGAACTTCCCGAAGTCCACATCCGCGGCGACGTGAACACGCCGTACAAGTGCATCGGCGGTTCGGTGTACACGATGCAGCAGGCCGGGTTCGCCAAGGTCGGCTTCATCTCGCAGCCGCCACCCGCGGGCGGCGCGTCCTAATCCGTACCGGCCGACCCAGGAGTATCTGACATGGCAATGAGTGGTGGTTCGGAAGACGGCGAACCGATGATGGAAATGAACACGACGCCGTTGATCGACGTCATGCTCGTGCTCCTCATCATGTTCATCATTACGCTTCCCATCCCGACCCACGCGGTGAAGGTGGATCTGCCGGTCAATGACCCGCGGAACCAGACGCCGCCGGTCGATCCGCAGAAGAACAAGATCATCATCGATGCGGCAGGGACGGTGTCCTGGAACGGCGCGCCGGTCGACGAGGTCACGCTGCGCCAGTATCTCGATACGGCAGCGGCGATCAATCCGGAGCCGGAGCTGCACTTCCAGCCCGACCCGCAGGCGAAGTACGACAAGGTCGACCAGACGCTGGCCGTCATCAAGCGGTCCGCGGTCACCAAGCTCGGCTTCATCGGCAATGAGCAATATCGCAACGACTTCTAAGTCGCCGCGACAGACGGATGACGACAGGGCGGTTCCGCGAGGAGCCGCCCTTTTCGTATTGGCGGGCATGCCAGCGCGTTCCGGCAGTCAGCGATGGCGAGTAGACCTGCGGTGAAGCCTGACTACGGTGTTGCCGGGAAGAGTCGGCTCACTCAGGGGGACTCCGCCTTTTTCTTCGTGGGCGGGCACTCATGACCTTCGGGCGGTGGTTCGCCCGGCCCGGGAAAAGGTTGAATTCACGCGGAGGCGCGGAGGACGCGGAGAGTTGCGCCCGCGGCAACGCGGCGCTCTCATCGACGCGGTCCGATGGAGAGGTGACTGATCAGGCACGTGGAACACCTTCGCGCCTTCGCGCCTTCGCGTGAAAACAATCCTTCGTGCGATGCCTTTCCGCGCACCTTGCGTGTCGACCGGACTCAGGTCGGCGGTGAGTCGGAACCATCCCGCTCCATCCTGCTGCCCCCCGGCGGCGGCGGAAACCGCGTCACACGGCCTTCAAATCCAGAGTCGGTCCGCCCTGCCAAAATAGAGAAGCTCGCGCGGAGGCGCGTGGGCGCGGAGGACGCGGAAAGTTGCGTCCGGAGCAGCACGCCGCTGCCAACGGCATGGCCGGTGGGGGGAGCGCGACCAATCAGGCAACCGGAACACCTCCGCGTCTCCGCGTCTCCGCGCGAAAACAATCTCCCACGACCCACCCATACGGCCGTCACACACCACCCAAAACGACGATCAGCGGCGGTCCGCCCGATCCCGTCGATCAGTGGCATCGGCCAAAAATCGCGTCACGCTGCCGGTGATGATCTGGTTTGTGATGCTGTGATAGGTCGTGTTGAAGTCGTGGCCCGAATAGGGGAATTCGACCAGGCGAACCCGCGCACCGAGCGCGTGCGCGCGACGGGTGAAGTCGCGTGCCGCGGCGATCGGCAGCAGCGGATCCTCGACCCCGGCAAGGATCAGCGTCGGCGGATTGGCGGCGTCGAGCAGGCGACGCAGGTCGAGCGCGGCGTAGCGTTCGGGAAAGGCGCGCGGCGGACCACCGATATAGGTGGCCATGTACGATCGTTGTACCGGTTGCAGCTCGCCGGGATTGTCCCATGACCCGGCGGGATCGATCAGCGGCACCCGCGCCGTGACCGCGGCGATGCGCGGCAGGCGCGGGCCACAACGGGGATCGGCCCGCGCCGTGCCGGCGGAATAGGCGGCGGCGATCGCGAGGCTGCCGCCCGCGGAGGCGCCGTTCATCGCGACCCGGTCGAGATCGAGCCGCAGCGCGGGGGCATGCGCCACCGTCCAGGCGAGCGCGCAATGGACGTCCCGGATCGCGAGATTCCACGTCGGCCGCCCCGGTCGCGCGAGGCGATAGTCGATGCTGATGACCGTCCAGCCGCCGCGCGCATAGCGGCGCATGTTGGCGGCGCTGATCCGCCGGTCGCCGCCGACGAAGCCGCCGCCGTGGACGACGACGATCACCGGGCTGAGGCGGGCCGGGCCGGCGACGACGGGGCGATAGATGTCGAGCGACAGCGGCTCGCCGCCGGGCGCGGCATAGACATGGGTTTCGTCGGGCGCGGCCTGTTCGCTGAAATGGCGGGTCGACAGGCTGGCGATCAGGTCGATCGGGATGCCGTTCGCCTGCGCCAGCGCCAGCAGACGCCCGACGACCAGCGCGGCCGCCGCGGTGGTGGCGACCGCGGTCGCGAGCAGCGCGCGGGTCACCGGCGTCGCCCGTCGCCGATGCGCGATCAGGCCGACCGCGCCGCCGCCGCCGCCGATCAGCAGCAGCCAGGTCGCGCGGTTGGGCACCAGCTCGACCGCCTCGATGCGGACCCAGGGGATGACCGGCACGATCGCCGAGAACAGCAGGACGAGGCAGGGCAGCAGGACCAGCCAGGTCACGGTCAGCACAGCCGTGCGGCACAATTGGCGGATCATGCTCACACAACCGGCTCGCGGGCGGGCGTATCGAACGACAGCGATCGCTCGGCTGACCGCGGCCGGACGATCCCCAGGATGCGGGCGAGGCTCGCGTAGCGGGCGAGCAGAGGCAACAGGACGACCAGCGTCACCAGCGTCAACACGAGCAGCGCCATCCCCTGGACATGGTCGGCGCGCCACAGCGCGAAGACCAGCGGGTGCCAGAGGTAATAGAACAGGCTGTTGCGCCCGATCGCGGCGATCCCCGGTACCGGGATCGGCAACCGCCGGACCACCGGCAACAGATAGATGAGCGGCAGGCAGGCGATCAGCTCGGCCGCCACCTCCGCCGCGACGTTCGGCCTGTCGTAGAGCGAACACCACCACAGGAACCCGATCGGGGCGAGGATCACCGCGGCGCCCTGCCGAAACCGGTCGGGTTCGCGCTGCGCGACCAGCAGGCCGTAGAAGAAGTAGATCGGATAGATGAAGAAGCGCCGGTCGGGCATCCCGCCGTGGAGGGCGGGCGGCAGATGACCGACACCGAGCAGGTACATGGCGGCGATGCTGACCGGGGTTGCGATGGCCAGCATCGCCGGCGGCGTCCGGCGGGATGCGGCGGCGATGAGGATGAAGGTCATGATGACCGGCACGAACCAGAGGTGGAACGGCGGCCACAGCACCAGCGACAGCGGCGTGCCGACATGCAGTTCGCGTGCGAGCGTGACATGGACGAGGCTGGCGACGATCCATGGCAGGATCAGCCGCGGATAGTAACGGCGCAGCAGCGCCGCGATCGAATCGCAGCGGGCGCGCTCCAGATTGAACAGGTAGCCGGTGAGGCCGATGAACAACGGCATGCGCAGGCCGGCGCCGATCCAGGCGGGAAAGCTTTCGCCTTCGGTGATTTCGAAGAAATGGCCGAGGATCACGCCGAGGACGAGCAGGCCGCGGATGCCGTCGATCCCGGTGCTGCGATTCCCCGCCGTGTCTGCTCGCATCACCCGCCCCACCCCAGAGAATTCAGGGTGTTAGCGTGGCCGTCCTAGCGGGGCGTTAACGGCCCGCGCATTCCGCTTGCACAGCTGTCTTCGAAGTGACACAACAATGTCACAAAAGTGAAACCTGCCATCAAGGCGGGGGAAGGAGACGATGACATGCGTTTGATTGTAGCGACGATGCTGGCGGGTGCATGCCTGACGACGCCAGCGCTGGCCAACGACCGGACTGGCTATCAGGCGATCGCCGCGGGCAATTATGCCGAGGCGACCAAACGGATCGAGGCGGAGCGGCGGATCTTCCCCGAACGGCCCGAACTGATGCTGAACCTTGCCGTCGCCTATGCGCGGACCGGCCGCACCAGCGAAGCGCGCGCGCTCTACAGCGATGTGCTGCAGCGCCCGGTGGTGGCGATGGACATGCCCGATGGCGCGGTGGTGTCGTCGCACGACGTCGCGACGCTCGGCCTGTCGCGATTGACCACGACGCTCGCGACCCGCTGACCCCTCGGCACTGGTCGAAACGCTGCGGCCCGCTCGGTGAGCGGGCCGTTGGCGTTTGGGGGACGGGAGGTTCCGGTCCGTCCGGTCGGGGACCGGTCACGGTCAGAGGCGGGGGAGCGTCACCCCGCGCTGCCCCATATATTTGCCGGCGCGGTCGGCGTAGCTGATCTCGCACGGTTCGTTGCCCTGCAGGAACAGGAACTGGCAGGCGCCCTCGTTGGCGTAGATCTTGGCGGGCAGCGGCGTGGTGTTGGAGAATTCGAGGGTGACATGCCCCTCCCAACCCGGCTCCAGCGGCGTCACGTTGACGATGATTCCGCAGCGCGCATAGGTCGATTTGCCGAGGCAGATGACCAGCACGTCGCGCGGCACCCGGAAATATTCGACCGTCCGCGCCAGCGCGAAGCTGTTGGGCGGGATGATGCAGACGTCGGTCTTGCGATCGACGAAGCTGTTCGACGCAAAGTCCTTGGGATCGACCAACGCATTGTCGACATTGGTGAAGATCTTGAATTCGTCGGCGACGCGCGCGTCATAGCCATAGGAGGACAGGCCGTAGCTGATGCAGCCTTCGCGGCGCTGGCTCTCGACGAACGGCTCGATCATATTCTGGCTCAGCGCGGCTTCGCGAATCCAGCGATCGGACAGGATGGACATGGCGGCTCCCCTTCGATGCGCCTCTTCGCCGGTTCGGCGGGGCAGGGCAAGGCTGGCGTCACGCCGCCGTCCGCCCTAGCATCGCGGCATGCGGCCGTTGATCGATCTCGCCTATCGGATGCGCCGGCGGCTGATGGCGCTGGTCGGCTGGCGGACGCGGGGCGTCAAGGTGATGGCCGTCGATGCGGACGGGGCGCTGCTGCTGGTGCGGCATCGTTATGGCCGGTCCGACCTGTGGATGCTGCCGGGCGGCGGCATCAACTGGGGCGAGGCGCCCGCGCTGGCGGCGGTGCGCGAATTGCGCGAGGAAACCGGCTGCGTCCTGCGCGACGTTGCGCCGGCCGGGACGTTCGAGGCGCGGGCGGAGGGGCGGCGCGATACCGTGCATCTGTTCCGCGGCACGACCGCCGGGCCGCCGCAGGTCGACGGGGTCGAGCTGGCGGAGGCGCGATTCTTTCCGCCCGATGCCCTGCCCGAGGCGATCTCGCCGGCGACGCGGCGGCGGATCGAGGAATGGCGCGGTCTGCGCGCTGCGGATGGCCGCTGGTAGGCTTGCCGCCGCCACCGATCGCGGCCACGATCGCCACAGACCATAAACGAGGGAGATGGACATGACGGTAAAGGTGATCGCATTCGTGACGGTCAAGCCGGGCCACGAGGACGCCTTCGTCGAGGCGGCGCGCGTGTGCGTCGCGGCGTCGCGCGCCGAGCCGGGCGTGCTCCACTACGAATTGTGGCGCGAGGCGGAGGGCGAACGGCGCTTCGTCTTCAACGAACTCTATGCGGACGAGGCGGCGGTGCAGGCGCATATGGCGGCCGACCATTTCAAGGCGTTCGGCCGCGCCGCCCGCGACCTCGCCGCCGCGCGGCCGGAGATCATCGCGACACAGCCCATCGACGTCGCGGGATAAGGGCCGCGGGTCGACGGCGCGATGGGGGTATCCCGACGCGGCTGGTGACGGACGGGCGAAAACGCTAAGGCGCCGGCATGCTGCGCATTACCGAGTTGAAGCTGCCCCTCAACCATCCCGAGGAGGCCCTGGCGGCGGCGATCCGCAACCGGCTGCGGATCACGCCGCGCGATCTGGTGCGCTATACGGTCGCGCGGCGGGCGCATGACGCGCGCGACAAGACGGACATCCATTTCGTCTATTCGGTCGACGTGACGGTGAAGAACGAGGCGCCGGTGCTCGCCCGCTGCAAGCGCGACCGCCACGTCAATCCCACCCCCGATACCGGCTATCGCTTCGTCGCCAAGGCGCCGGCGGACTATGCCGGGCCGCGCCCGGTGGTGGTGGGGGCGGGGCCGTGCGGCCTGTTCGCCGGGCTGATCCTCGCACAGATGGGGTTCCGCCCGATCATCCTCGACCGCGGCAAGCTGGTGCGCGAGCGGACCAAGGACACTTGGGGCCTGTGGCGCCGCAGCGAGCTGAACCCCGAATCGAACGTCCAGTTCGGCGAAGGCGGGGCGGGGACCTTCTCCGACGGCAAATTGTGGAGCCAGATCAAGGACCCGCGCCATCTTGGCCGCAAGGTGCTGACCGAATTCGTCAAGGCGGGCGCGCCGCCGGAGATCCTGACCGAGGCGCATCCGCATATCGGCACGTTCCGGCTGGTGACCATGGTCGAATCGATGCGCGCGACGGTCGAGACGCTGGGCGGCGAATATCGCTTCCAGCACCGGGTCGACGATATCGATGTGGAAACGGCCGCGGACGGCAGCCGGCACCTGCGCGGGCTGACGCTCCAGACCGGCGAGCGGATGGAGACGGGGCCGGTGGTGCTGGCGCTGGGCCATAGCGCGCGCGACACCTTCCACATGCTGCACGAACGCGGCGTGCATCTGGAGGCGAAGCCGTTCTCGATCGGGGTGCGGATCGAACATCCGCAAAGCTGGATCGACGATGCGCGCTTCGGGCCGTGCGCCGGCCATCCCGATCTGGGCGCCGCCGCCTACAGCCTGTCGCATCACTGCCGGAACGGGCGCACCGTCTACAGCTTCTGCATGTGTCCGGGCGGCACCGTGGTCGCGGCGACCAGCGAGCCCGGGCGCGTCGCCACCAACGGCATGAGCCAATATTCGCGCAACGAGCGCAACGCCAATTCGGGTATCGTCGTCGGCATCGACCCGGCGCGCGACTATCCGGGCGGTCCGCTCGCCGGGATCGAACTGCAACGCGCATGGGAAACCCGCGCGTTCGAGGTCGGCGGGGGCGACTATAAGGCACCGGCGCAGCGGCTGGGCGATTTCCTCGCCGGACGGCCCTCGACAAAGCTGGGCGACGTCATCCCCTCCTACCGGCCGGGCGTGCAGCTGACCGATCTGGCGGCCTGCCTGCCCGATTTCGCGGTGACCGCGATGCGCGAGGCGCTGGTCGCCTTCGGCCAGCAGATTCCCGGCTACGACCATCCCGACGCGGTGATGACCGGCGTCGAGACGCGGACCTCCTCGCCGGTGCGGATCACCCGCGGCGACGATTTCCAGAGTGTCAACACCGCCGGGCTGTATCCGGCGGGCGAGGGGGCGGGTTACGCCGGCGGCATCCTCTCCGCCGCGGTCGACGGTATCAAGATCGCCGAGGCGGTCGCGCGCGATCTGGTCGGACGGGCGGCGCGGCCGGCGACGGCGCGCGCGGCGTGACGATGGGTTTCAGTCCGCAACGGTCTTGTTTATCGCTGCGCAAGTTTCTATACTGAGCGATATGGAAATGGTTGCCACTCTCCCCCCGAAAGGGCGCCCCCGCGAATTCTGCACCGAGGCGGCGCTGGCGGCGGCGCTGCGCGTGTTCTGGAGCAAGGGCTATGAAGGCGCCTCGCTCGCCGACCTGACCGAGGCGATGGGCATCACCCGCCCCAGCCTCTATGCGGCGTTCGGCAACAAGGAGGCGCTGTTCCACAAGGCGCTCGACCTCTACGAGGCGGAGAAGCTGGACTATACCCGCGTCGCGCTGCGCCAGCCGACCGCGCGCGGCGTTGCAGAGCATTTCATGCGCGGTGCGTTGCAGATGCAGACCAGCCAGTGCGACCCCAAGGGGTGCCTGGGCGTCATCAGCGCGATGGCCTGCGGGGCCGAAGCCGAATCGATCAAGGCCGACGTCATCGCCCGCCGCGCCTCGTCGCAGGCGGCGCTGATCGAGCGGTTCGAACAGGCCAAGAGCGACGGCGACCTGCCCGCGCATGTCGACGTGCTCGGGCTGACCAGCTACCTCTACGCGCTGTTGCAGGGGATGGCGGTGCAGGCGGGCTCGGGCGCGAGCCGTGCCGATCTCGAGCGGCTGGTCGACACCAGCCTGGCGGTCTGGCCGAGCCGCTGATCGCGCACCGGCCGCGGAATTCGCGCGGCCGTCGACGGAATCTGTGGCAGCATCGGGGACGATGACCGTATCGCGTCGCATCGGATGGGGGCTGCTCGTCGCCGCGCTGCTGGCGCTGGGAATCGTCGCCGCGGGCAGCCGCTGGGCGAGCCTGTCGGCGCGGACCGCCACCGATCGCGCCGCGACGACGATCGCGCGCACCCATCTGGGCCTGCTGACCAGCGAATTGCAGAAATTCCGCCTGCTGCCGCTGGTGCTCGCCGAATATCCCGGCGTCGCCCGCGCGCTCGCCGGCGGCGATGCGGCGGCGGCGCGGCGGCTGGACGAGACGCTGGAGCTGCTCGCCGCGCGCACCGATGCCGCGGTCCTCTATGCGGTCGATGCCCGCGGCCGTGCGGTCGCGGCGAGCAACTGGCGGTCGCCGACCAGCTTCGTCGGGCAGGACTATACCTTCCGCAGCTATTTCAACGAGGCGATGGCGCGCGGCCAGTCGGAGGTGTTCGCACTCGGCAGCGTCAGCCGCCGGCCCGGCCTGTATCTCGCGCGCCGGATCGATGCCGGCGGCCGGCCGCTGGGGGTGATCGTCGTCAAGGTCGAATTCGACCGGCTGGAGCGCGAATGGGCGCAATCGCCGGGCGCGACCGTCGTCGTCGACGCGCGCGGGCTGATCCTCGTCACCAGCGTGCCGGCGTGGCGGTTCCACCCGACGCGGCCGCTGTCCGCGCCGGCGATCGCCGCGCTGCGCCGTTCGCGGCAGTTCGGTGCGTCGCCGCCGACGACGCCGGCCTTCACGCTCGCGGGCCGCGACGCCGTCCAGCGCGACCGGCGCTACCGGGTCGCGGCGGTCGCGGCGCCGATCGAGGCGACGCGGCTGCTCCACCTCGCGCCGCTCGCGCCACCGCTGGCGGCGGCACGCACGCAGGCGCTCCTGTGGGGATCGGGGCTGTTGCTGCTCGCGGCGCTGGCGGGCGGCATCGGGCTGCGCGGCGCGGAGCGGCGGCGGATGCAGGCGCAGGCGCAGGCGGCGCTGGAGCGCGAGGTGGTGCGCCGCACCGCCGAACTGCGCGACACCAACGCGCGGCTGGTGGTCGAATCGGAGGAGCGCGCCGAGGCCGACCGTCGCTTCCGCGCCGCGCGCGAGGAGCTGGCGCAGGCCAATCGCCTCGGCTCGCTCGGCCAGATCACCGCGGGCGTCGCGCATGAGATCAACCAGCCGCTCGCCGCGATCCGCACCTTCGCCGAGAACGGCGTCACCCTGCTCGATCGCGACGCGCCCGATCGCGCGCGCGACAATCTGTCGCGGATCGTCGCGCTGACCGACCGGATCGGCACGATCACCGCGGAGCTGCGCGCCTTTTCGCGCCGGCGCACGCCGTCGCGCGGCGCGCCGACGCTGGCGGAGGCGATCGAGGGCACGCTGCTGCTGATCGGCGACCGCGCGCGCGGCGTGGTTGTGGACGCGGTGCCCGCCGACATCCGCGCGCTGCGGGTGAGCGCGGATCGCATCCGGCTGGAGCAGATCCTCGTCAACCTGCTGCAGAATGCGCTCGATGCGGTCGCCGGCGTTGCCGACCGGCGGGTGACGATCGCCGCGGAGCGCGCCGACGGCGTCGTCGCGCTGCGCGTCGCCGACAATGGCAGCGGCGTCGACCCTGCGCTGGACGCGACGCTGTTCACCCCCTTCGCCTCGGCCAAGCCGGAGGGGCTGGGGCTCGGCCTCGCGATCGCGCGCGATATCGCCCGCGAATTCGGCGGCGAGCTGGCGCTGGCGCCGGGTGCGGGCGGCGCGGTATTCGTGCTGACGTTGCGCCTCGCATGACGGGGCAGACGGTCCTGCTGGTCGAGGACGACGAGGCGCTGCGCTTCGCGACGCAGCAGGCGCTGGAGCTCGCCGGTCTGTCGGTGCGCGCCTTCGCGGGGGCGGAAGCGGCGCTGGCGGCGCTGTCGCCCGATTTCGACGGCGTCATCGTCTCCGACATCCGCATGCCGCGGATGGACGGGCTGCAATTGCTGGCGCGGGTGCGTGCGCTCGACGGCGACCTGCCGGTGATCCTAGTCACCGGCCATGGCGACGTGCCGATGGCGGTCGCGGCGCTGCGCGACGGCGCCTATGATTTCCTGACCAAGCCGTTCGCCACCGACCATCTGGTCGCGACGATCGCCCGCGCGCTGGAACGCCGCGGGCTGCTGGTCGAGAACCGGCGGCTGCGCGCGGTCGCCGAAAGCGCCGAAATGGAGAGCCCGCTGATCGGGCAGAGCGTCGCGATCACGCGATTGCGCGCCGCGATCCGGCCGCTGGCGACCGCCGGGCTCGACGTTCTGGTCGAGGGCGAGACGGGGACGGGCAAGGATCTGGTCGCGACCCTGCTCCATCGCCAGGGACCGCGGCGGGCGCGGCCGTTCATCGCGGTACAATGCGCCGCCCTGGGCGAGGAGCAGGCGGCGCAGGCGCTGTTCGGCCATGCCGCCGACAGCGTCTCGCACACGCGGCTGTCGCGCACCGGCAGCATCGCGACCTCGAGCGGGGGGACATTGCTGCTCGACGAGATCGACGCGCTCGCCCCTGCGGTGCAGGCGGCGCTGTTGCGGGTCATCGAGGAGCGCGAGGTGCAGCCGATCGGCGCGGAGCGGGCGGAGGCGGTCGACCTGCACGTCGTCGCGACGAGCCGCGGCGATCTGGCGGCGGCGGTGGCGGCGGGGCGGTTCCGCGCCGATCTCTACCACCGGCTGGCGGCGACGCGGCTGCGACTGCCGCCGCTGCGCGAGCGCGAGCATGACCGGACCTTGCTGTTCGTCGCCTTCGTCGAACAGGCGCGCGTCGCGCTCGAACGGCCCGACCATATGATCCGCGAGGCCGAGCGGCGCCATGTGCTCGACCATGGCTGGCCCGGCAACGTGCGGGAATTGCGCAATTATGCGTTCGAATGCGTGCTCGGCTCGGGCGGCGATCCGGTCGCGGACGACGTGCAGGACCTGCCCGCCCGCGTCGCCGAATTCGAGGTGACGGTGATCGTCGACGCGCTGCGGGCGAGCGGCGGCAACGTCATGAAGGCGGTCGAGCGGCTCGGCATCCCGCGCAAGACGCTCTATTACAAGCTCGGCCGCTACGGCATCGATCCCGACGCCTTTCGCACGCTGCGCTCGGGCGGCTGACCGGCGCCGTTCGGGCGGTTTGTCCCGTCTGCCCGCTGCGGTCGGCCCCCGGGTTCAGGCGGGAACGGACTCCGCCTGTGCCTTGCCCCTGATCGCGTCGATGTCGCGGTCGATGATCGCGAGCATCGCCTGGACCAGCGGCGCCAGCGTCGCCCCGGGGCGGACGATCTGGTGGTGGAGCAGCCCCAGCGACATGGTGAGGATGACGTCGGCGAGCGCGGCGCGGCGCTCGGTCAGCGCCGCCCCCGGGGCCAGCATGTCGAGCGCGGCGAGCATCAGCCGGTGGACGTCGTTGTGCGTCCGGTCGAAGATCGCGGCGATTCGCTCGTTGCGGCCCGCCTCGGCCATGATCTCGGCGAACAGGCGGCCGTCGTCGGCGTCTTCGTCGGGCAGGACGAACTGGCGAATCCAATCCCTTACCTGACGTTCGTCGCCCTTTTCGATCGCGAGTCGCAGCGAGTCGGCAGCCATGAAGCTGCGACAATCGGTGTCGACGATGGCCGCGACGATGTCTTCCTTCGCTGCGAAGTCGCGATACAACTGGCCGACCGCGACGCCCGATTCCTTGGCGATCTGGGCGATGCCGGTGGCGTGAAAACCGTTGTCGATAAATAACTTACGTGCAGCATCGATCACCCGTTCGCGGCGGACGGCGGTCCTATTTCGTGGTGCGTCGCAACAAAAACCGGAATCGATCATTCCATCCTCATACCACGAGCCTTGACGCTCGTTCCTGAACGGTTGTAGCAGGGCGTGAGTGATCGATCACTCACAATTTTTTTAGCGGACATTTTGGCATGGCGATGAAGCGACACGGAGTGGCGGTGCTCGCGTTGGCACTGGCTCTGGCGGCGTGCGGCGGCGGTAACGAGCAGCAGCAGGCGCCGCAGGGGCCGCCCACCGTCGGCTATGTCCTGGTCCGGCAGGAGGCGGTGACGCTCACCACCGAGCTGCCCGGCCGCACCACCGCCTTCGAAACGTCGGAAGTCCGCCCGCAGGTCAACGGCCTGGTGCTGGAGCGCCTGTTCGTCGAGGGCGATGTCGTCCGCAAGGGCCAGCCGCTCTACCGGATCGACCCGTCGCCCTATCAGGCGCAGGTCGCCAGCGCCCGTGCCGCACTGGCCCGCGCCCGTGCCAGCATCGCGTCGAGCGCGGCGCTCGCCCGCCGCTACGGCGAACTGGTCAAGATCAACGCGATCTCGCGTCAGGACCTCGAAAACGCGCAGACGACGGCGCAGCAGGCGCAGGCCGATGTTGCGGCGCAGCAGGCCGCGCTTCGCACCGCGCAGATCGATCTCGCCCGTACGACCATCCGCGCGCCGATCACCGGTCGCATCGGCCGGTCGGTGTTCACCACCGGCGCGCTGGTCTCGGCGGCGCAGACCGAGGCGCTGGCGACGATCCAGCGCATCGACCCGATCTATATCGACATCCAGCAGTCGAGCGCCGACCTGCTCAAGCTGCGCCAGCAGATCATGAGCGGCCAGCTGACGCGCGACGGCAATGCGCCGGTCAAGCTGAAGCTGGAGGACGGCAGCGATTACGGTCCGCAGGGGACGCTGCGCTTCGCCGACGTCACCGTCGATCCGACGACGGGCTCGCAGATCATCCGCGCATTGTTCCCCAATCCCAACGGATTGCTGCTGCCGGGCATGTTCGTCCGCGCCTCGCTGACGCAGGGTACGGACCAGAAGGCGATGCTGGTGCCGCAGCGCGCCGTCACCCGCGATGAAAAGGGCGGGGCGACCGTCATGGTCATCGGCGCCGACAACAAGGTGCAGCCGCGCGTCCTGCAGACCAGCCGCACGATCGGCGACAACTGGCTCGTCACCGGCGGTCTGAAGGTCGGCGACAAGGTGATCGTCGAGGGCGGCATGATGCTGCGCCCGGGCATGCCGGTGCAGGGCAAACCGTGGAACCCCAACGCCCCCGCCGCCGGAGCCCAGCCGGGCAACGGCGCCGGCGCGCCCGCAGCTCAGGCGAAGTAACCGCTGATGTCCCGCTATTTCATCGATCGGCCCATCTTCGCATGGGTCATCGCCATGGTGCTGATGCTGGCGGGGATCATCGCGATCCGCAGCCTGCCCGTCGCCCAGTTCCCCGAGATCGCACCGCCCGCGGTCGCGATCACCGCCAGCTATCCCGGCGCCGATGCGGAAACGCTGGAGCGCACGACGACGCAGATCATCGAGCAGCAGCTCAAGGGCATCGACAACCTGCGCTATTTCTCGTCCTCGTCGTCCTCGGCGGGCACGGTGACGATCACGCTGACCTTCGAACAGGGCACCGATCCCGACATCGCGCAGGTGCAGGTGCAGAACAAGCTGCAGGCGGCGACCCCGCTGCTGCCGCAGGAAGTGCAGCGCCAGGGCATTCAGGTGACCAAGTCCGCCGCCAGCTTCCTGCTGGTCGTCGGCCTCGTGTCGACCGACGGCTCGCACACCAATACCGACCTTTCCGACATGGTCGTGTCGAAGTTCCAGGATCCGGTCAGCCGCGTCTCGGGCGTCGGCGAGCTGCAGGTGTTCGGCGCGCAATATGCGATGCGCATCTGGCTCGATCCGGTGAAGCTCAACAGCTACGCCCTCACCATCGGCGACGTCTCCGCCGCGGTGCAGGCGCAGAACGCGCAGGTTTCCGCCGGACAGATCGGCGCGCAGCCCGCGCCCAAGGAGCAGATGCTCAACGCGACCGTCTCGGTCCAGTCGCGCCTGCAGACGCCCGAGCAGTTCGGCAACATCCGCCTGAAGACGACCACCACCGGTGCGGTCGTGCGCCTCAACGACGTCGCCCGGGTCGAACTCGGCGCGGAAAATTACGGCTTCGACGTTCAGTATAACGGCAAACCCGCCTCGGGCTTCGGCGTCCGTCTCGCCGCGGGGGCCAATGCGCTCGACACGGTCGAGCTGGTCAAGGCGCGGGCGGAATCGATCGGCAAGACGCTGCCCGCCGACGTCAAGGTCATCTACCCCTACGACACCACGCCGTTCGTGCGGCTGTCGGTCGAGCAGGTGATCCACACGCTGATCGAGGCGGTGGTGCTCGTCTTCCTCGTCATGTTCCTGTTCCTCCAGAACTGGCGGGCGACGATCATCCCGACCATCGCGGTCCCGGTCGTGCTGCTCGGCACGTTCGGCGTGATGGCGATGGCCGGCTTCACCATCAACACGCTGACGCTGTTCGGCATGGTGCTCGCCATCGGCCTGCTGGTCGACGACGCGATCGTCGTGGTCGAGAACGTCGAGCGGCTGATCGTCACCGAACATCTCAGCCCGAAGGAAGCGGCGCGCAAGTCGATGGACGAGATCAGCGGCGCGCTGATCGGCATCGGCCTGGTGCTGTCCGCGGTCTTCCTGCCGATGGCCTTCTTCGGCGGGTCGACCGGCGTGATCTATCGCCAGTTCTCGATCACGATCGTCTCGGCGATGGTGCTCTCGGTCATGGTCGCCCTGATCCTGACCCCGGCGCTGTGCGCGACGATCCTGAAGCGTCACGATCCCGACAAGAAGCAGGGCAACGGCCTGCTCGCGCGCTTCTTCCGCTGGTTCAACGAGAAGTTCGACAACGCGCAGCACAAATATGAGGGCGGCGTGAAGCGCACGGCGCGCAGCTGGAAGCGGTCGCTGCTCGTCTATGTGCTGATCGTCGCCGGCATGGTGTTCGTGTTCACGCGCCTGCCGTCGGGCTTCCTGCCCGACGAGGATCAGGGGACGGTACTCGCGCTGGTCCAGGGTCCGGCGGGTGCGACGACCGCACGCACCGACAAGGGGCTGGCCCTCGTCCGCGATCATTTCCTGAAACAGGAAAGCGCCAACGTCGCCGGCGTGTTCACGATCAACGGGTTCAGCTTCGCAGGGCAGGGCCAGAATGCCGGCCTCGTCTTCGTCAACCTGAAGCCGTGGGAGGATCGCGGCGGTGCCGAGAACAAGGCGCAGGCGATCGTCGGCCGGGCGATGGGCACCTTCGCCCAATATAAGGACGGCATGATCTTCGCGCTGGTGCCGCCGGCGGTGCAGGAGCTGGGCAATGCCACGGGCTTCGATGCGCAGCTGGTCGATACCGGCGGGATCGGTCATGAAAAGCTGGTGCAGGCGCGCAACATGATGCTCGGCATGGCCGCGCAGAATCCGAACCTCGCGCAGGTCCGCCCGCTCAGCCTCGACGACGCGCCGCAGCTCAAGGTGCAGGTCGACGAGGACAAGGCCCGCGCGCTCGGCCTCGACCTCGCCGACGTCAATTCGACGATTTCGACGGCCTGGGGCGGCACCTACATCAACGACTTCATCGATCGTGGCCGCGTCAAGCGCGTCTACATGCAGGCCGATGCCCCCTACCGGCTCGCGCCCGATGACGTCGGCGACCTGTACGTGCGCAGCACCAGCGGCCAGATGGCACCGTTCACCGCCTTCTCGACGCTGGAATGGGCGAACGCGCCGGTGCAGCTGACCCGCTACAATGGCCAGCCGGCGATGCAGATCCAGGGTTCGCCCGGACCGGGGCTGAGCACGGGCGCGGCGATGACGGCGATGGAGGAAATCCATGCCAAGCTGCCCCCGGGCACCGCGCTCGAATGGACCGGCCTGTCGTTCGAGGAGCGGCTGTCGGGTGGGCAGGCACCGGCCCTGTACGGCCTGTCGCTGCTGATCGTGTTCCTGTGCCTTGCCGCGCTGTACGAAAGCTGGTCGGTGCCGATCTCGGTGCTGCTGGTCGTGCCGCTCGGCGTGCTCGGCGCGGTGCTGGCGGCGTGGCTGACCGGCCTGAACAACGACATCTACCTGCAGGTCGGCCTCATCACGACGATCGGCGTGTCCGCGAAGAATGCGATCCTGATCGTCGAATTCGCCGAGGAGCGGATCAACGAGGGGATGAAACCCTTCGAGGCCGCGGTGGAGGCTGCGAAGCTGCGCCTGCGTCCGATCCTGATGACCAGCCTCGCGTTCATCTTCGGCGTGTTGCCGCTGGCGCTGTCGACCGGCGCGGGTGCGGGCGGGCAGAATGCGATCGGGCGCGCGGTGGTCGGCGGCATGCTGTCGGCGACGGTGCTCGCGATCTTCTTCGTGCCGATGTTCTTCGTCGTCGTGCTGCGCCTGTTCGGCCATGGCGGCGAGGCGAAGCCGGTCGCGGAGGATCGGCCGCACGACGACCATGACGATGACGCGCGTGACGATGGCGGACGGGGTCCCCATCCCGCGCCGCAGGGAGCCTGAGTGGTGATGAACAGCAAGTGTGTCCTGGGTCTGCTCGCGGCCACCGCGCTCGCCGGGTGCAATCTGGCGCCCAAATACGTGCGGCCGGTGGGCGCGGTGCCGGCGGCATTGCCGCAGGGCGGCGTCTATCCGGCGGCGGCGACCGACGCGCCCGACGTCACCAGGATCGGCTGGCGGACGTTCTTCACCGACGACCGGTTGCGCAACACGATCGCGCTGGGCCTCGAGAATAACCGCGATCTGCGGCTCGCGGCGGCGAACGTGTTGCAGGCGCGGGCGCAGTATCGCGTCCAGCGTGCCGATCTGGTGCCGTCGACGACGCTGTCGGGGTCAGGGACCTACACCAACAACATCTTCGGTGGCGCGGGCGCGGCCGGCGGCGGTGCGGCAGCCGGCGGGGCCGGCGCGGGTACCGGAGCAGGGGCCGGCGCCGGCGCCGGCGCGAACGTCGGCAGCACCTCGTCGAACCTCGAATTCTATTCGGTCAACGCCGGTTTCTCGGCGTTCGAGCTCGATCTGTTCGGTCGCGTGCGCAATCTCAGCCGGGCGGCGCTGGAACAATATTTCGCGACCGAGGAGGCGCAGCGGTCGACGCGGATCAGCCTGATCGCAGAGATCGCGACGGCATGGCTGACGCTGGCGTCGGATCAGGACCAGATGCGGATCTCGCAGGATTCGCTCAAGTCGTTCGCGCAGACGCTGGAGCTGACGCGGGCGCAGTTCCGCATCGGCGTGGCGTCGGAGCTGGAGGCGCGGCAGGCGGAAACGACCTACCAGACCGCGCGCAACGACATCGCGGTGCTGAAAACGCGGGTGGCGCAGGACCGGAATGCGCTCGACCTGCTGGTCGGCGCACCGGTAACGCCCGAACTGCTGCCGCAGGGTCTTGGCAACGGTGATGCCGCGTTGCAGGTGCTGCCCGCGGGCGTCGCCTCCGACGTGCTGCTGCGGCGGCCGGACGTGCTGCAGGCCGAGCACCAGCTGATCGCGCAGAACGCCAATATCGGCGCGGCGCGCGCGGCGATGTTCCCGAGCATCTCGCTGACCGCGACGCTGGGAACGATCAGCACCGCGCTGAGCGGCCTCTTCGCGGGCGGCAGCTTCACCTATACCGGGTCGCCGGCGGTGTCGCTGCCGCTGTTCGACGGCGGGCGGCTGCGCGGCAACCTCGAATCGGCGCGGGCGCAGCAGCAGGGCGCGGTCGCGACCTATGAAAAGACGGTGCAGACCGCCTTCCGCGAGGTCGCCGATGCGCTGGCGCAGCGCGGCACGATCGACGAACAGATCGCCGCGCAGACGGCGCGGGCCGATGCCGCGAACGTCGCATTCCGGATCTCCGACGCGCGCTATCGGGCGGGGGTGGATTCCTTCCTCACCACGCTCGATTCGCAGCGGAACCTCTACACCGCGCAGCAGCAGCTGGTGACGACGCGGCTGTCGCGGGGCAGCAATCTGGTCGAATTGTACCGGTCGCTCGGCGGCGGTCTGGAATAAGCGCCCGCCGCGTCGGACGGTCAGGCCGCCTGCGCGGTGCAGGCGCGGATCGGCGCGAGGCTGTCGAGGAACTGGCGCGCGCTGTTCGCCCAGGTGAAGCGCGCCGCATAAGCGGCACAGGCGGCGCGGTCGCGGGTCAGCGCCAGCACGATCGCCGCCGCCAGATCGTCGTCGATCGCCCCGACGCTGCCGTCGAGCACGTCGACCGGGCCGGGCGCCGGCAGGGCGGCGACCGGGGTGCCGCAGGCGAGCGCCTCGATCATCACCAGCCCGAACGTGTCGGTGCGGCTCGGAAAGACCAGGACATCGGCGCTGCGATAGGCGGCGGCGAGTGCGTCGCCGAACTTCGGCCCGAGGAAATGCGCCGACGGATAGCGCGCGGCGAGCATCGCGCGGGCGGGGCCGTCGCCGACCACCACCTTGGTGCCGGCGACATCGGCCTCCAGAAACGCCTCGACGTTCTTCTCCACCGCGACGCGGCCGACATAGAGCAGGATCGGGCCAGCAAGCGCCGTGATCGCCGGATCGACCGCACCCGCGGTGGAGAAGGTGGCAAGGTCGACGCCGCGGCCCCAGCGGCGCAGCCGGCCGAGGCCGTGGCTGCGCAACACCGCATCGACCGAAGGGGTCGAGGTCAGGATCGCGTCGGCGGGGGCGTGGAACCAGCGGATATAGCGCCAGATCCATTCGGCGTTCACGCCGGTACGCGCGGCGACGTAATCGGGAAACTGCGTGTGATAGGCGGTGGTGAAGCGCAGCCCTTCGCCGAGGCACCAGCGGCGCGCGGCGAGGCCGAGCGGCCCTTCGGTGGCGATGTGGATCGCATCGGCGTCGAAGGCGCGGATCAGCCGGCCGATCGTGCTGCCGCGGGCGAGCGCCAGCCGGATCTCGGGGTAGCTGGGGCAGGGCAGGCTGGCGAAGCGGTCGGGCGAGACGACCAGCAGCTCATGGCCCTGCGCCTCCAGCTCGCGCTTGATCGAGGTCAAAGTGCGGACGACGCCGTTGACCTGCGGCTGCCACGCGTCGGTGACGAGCGCGATCCGCATCAGGCGGCGATCGCCGCTGCGGCCCGCGCATCCGCATCGCGCCGCGCGATCTCGTCGGCCCAGTGGAGCAGCTCCATTCGCCCGTCGAAATGCTCGACCAGCGCGGTGCAGCCCTCCACCCAGTCGCCGTCGTTGTAATAAGCGATATCGCCGATCTGGCGGATTTCCGCGGTGTGGATGTGCCCGCAGACGACGCCGTCGACGCCGCGCGACCCGGCGGCATGCGCGACGACCTCCTCGAAATGCGAGATGAAGGCGACGGCATTCTTGACCTTCGCCTTGGCGTGCTTCGACAGCGACCAATAGGGCATGCCGAGCCGGCGGCGCGCGACGTTGAGCCACTGGTTGACCACCATCAGCGCGGTGTAGGCGCTGTCGCCGACGAACGCGACCCAGCGGTGCGCCAGCGTGATCGCGTCGAATTCGTCGCCGTGCAGGACGAGCAGGCGGCGGCCGTCGGCGGTGGTGTGGATCGCCTTGCGCCGGATCTTCACGCCGCCGAAGTCGAGCCCCGCGAACTGGCGGAACACCTCGTCGTGGTTGCCGGGAATATAGGTGACGCGGGTGCCGCGCTTGGCGCGTTTCATCAGGCGCCAGACGACGTCGTTGTGCGCGGCGGGCCAGTAGAAGCGCTTCTTCAGCCGCCAGCCGTCGATCATGTCGCCGACGAGGTACATGTGCTCGCTGTCGACATGGTCGAGGAAGTCGATCAGCATCTCCGCATTGCAGCCGCGCGTGCCGAGATGGACGTCGCTGATCCAGATCGTGCGGAAACGGCGGCGGGCGCCGTCGGTGCGTTCCGGCACGGCCGGCCGCTGCGGCAGGAAGGCGAGGATGTCGGCGGTTTGGTCGCTCGTGCAATCTTTGGTGGTCATGATCGGCCCCCCGGAACGCGCTGTTCCTTGGGGATGCCTATGCCCGTGCGATGTTACGCGGCCGTCACGGGAGCGTGACGGATCTGTGGCGGTCGGCGGTGCCGCCATGGACGGCATGAACCCCTTGGTGAAAACGATCGACCCCGATCGTTTCCATTCCCGATACGATCCTTACCGATGAGGCAGATCCGTCGACGATGGCAGGGACGCTATCGAATGCCCGGCCGATCGACCGCCCCGCGGTTTCCGCCTTATCGCGCAGGGGAAGCCGCAGGCGGCGTCCAGTGCCCCTATGCCATCGCGGTGCGCAGCACCGTCAGCAGCAGCCAGTAGAGCGTACCGGCGAGCAGCATCGCTGCCGGCAGCGTCATCACCCAGGCGAGCGCCATGTTGCGGATCGTGCGCCATTGCAGCCCGGCGCCGTTCGCGACCGAGGCTCCGGCGACGCCCGACGAGAGGATATGCGTCGTCGACACCGGCATGCCGAAGCGTTCGGCGAGCAGGATCGTCGCGGCGGTCATCAGCTCGGCGGACATGCCCATGCCATAGGTGAGGTGCGTCTTGCCGATGCGTTCGCCGACGGTGACGACGATGCGGCGCCAGCCGACCATGGTGCCGAGGCCCAGAGCGATCGCGACGGTGACCTTCACCCACAGCGGGATGTAGCGGGTGCCGCGTTCCAGCGCGCTGCCATAGCCCTTGATCCCCTGGATCTCCTGCGCGGTGAAGCGGGCCTGCGCGCCCTCGTCGGCGACGACCATCTTGCTGGCGTCGAGGACGAGATACATGTCGCCGCGCAGGTTGGGCGTGGCGGCGGCGGGAACCTTGCCGAGCGAGCCGTAGCTGGCGAGCCGGTCGCCGACGTCGCGCGACAGCGACGACAGCGCGCCGTACATCGCCTGGCTGTCGACGCGGCGGGCGGCGAGGCCCTGCGTCACGGTGGCGCGGGCGGCGTCGATCGAGGTCGGTTCGGGCCCGGGCTGGCGCGCGAAGATCGCCTCGGCGGTGCGCGCCTGCTGGACGAAGGCCGGCGTGGCGCTTTCCGGCACGGTGCGGTTGAGCGCATAGGCGGTGGGCGCGCAGCCGATCAGGATGAGCATGATGAGGCCCATGCCCTTCTGCCCGTCGTTGCCGCCATGCGCGAAGCTGACCGCGGTGCAGGTGAGGATCAGCGTGGCGCGGATGCCGCGGGGCGGGGGCGCATTGGTGTCGGGCGCGCGGTACAGCTTGGGATCGCGCAGGAAGCGCTTCATCACGAGCAGCAGCAGCAGCGCGCCGCCGAAGCCGATCAGCGGGCTGACCATCAGGGCCGACAGCACCTTTTCCGCCTGATGCCAGTCGACGCCCGACGTGCCGCCGGTGTTCGACAGCAACTGGTTGGCGAGGCCGACGCCGAGGATCGAGCCGATCAGCGCGTGGCTGGAGGAATTGGGCAGGCCGACGTACCAGGTGGCGAGATTCCACAGCACCGCGGCGAGCAGCAGGGCGAAGATCATCGCGAATCCGCCCGCCGAGCCGATGTGGAGGATCAGCTCCACCGGCAGCAGCGTGATGATCGAATAGGCGACCGCGCCCGACGACATCAGCACGCCGAGGAAATTGAAGAAGCCGGACCAGACGACCGCGAGCGGTGCGGGCATGGCGTGGGTGTAGATGACCGTGGCCACCGCATTGGCGGTGTCGTGGAAGCCGTTGACGAATTCGAACCCCAGCGCGATCAGCAGCGCCAGCCCGAGGAACAGGAAGACGCCGGTCGCGAGCGTTTCGCCGACCTCCGCCGTGTCGGTGACGATGCTGACGCCCGCATAGCCGAGTGCGCCGACCAGTACGGCGAGGAACACCCAGCGGCTTGCGGGGTGCAGATTGCCGTCGAGACGCGGGCCGCGGGCAGCCGTGGGGGAAGGTGCTGCAGAGACCATGGTAGCCATGACGCTGCCGGTGGACCCGCAATGTGACGGGTTCGTGACAGGCGTGTTGCGGCGGTGGGATCGACAGGGCTTTCCGGCCGCGCTCTGAGGCGATGACTTGGCGCGCCGGCTCCCCTAGGATGGCGGGCGTGACCGCCCTGCGCCGCCTGTCGCTGAATCACCGTACGCTGGCCCTGTGGCTGGCGCTGGTGGTGCTCGGCGTGAAGCTGCTGGTGCCGGCGGGGTTCATGGTCGGCGTGGTCGATGGCCGCGTCGCGTTGCAGATCTGCAGCGGCTTCGGTCCGGTCGCGGCGGCGCCGATGGCGCATCATGCGATGGCGGATGATGCCATGGCGGGTGACGCGATGGCGGATCATGCCATGCCGGACCATGCCATGCCGAAGCACGCGGCATCCGGCGACCCCGCTACGCGGCATGGCGGGGTGGACCATCCCGCTGCCGACATGCCCTGTCCGTTCGCCGCGCTGGCGCATGGCGCGGCGATGCCGGTCGATCCGGTGCTGCTCGCCGTCGCTTTGGCATTCGTGCTGACGCTGGGCTTCGTCGCCGTCGTTCCTATCCGCCTGCGATCCGTGCCGTTCCTGCGGCCGCCGCTCCGGGGACCGCCGCTCCCCGCCTGATCCGCCCCTATGCACATTGACGGCGCCGTCCCTCCCAAGCGGGAACGCGCGCCCGGATCGGGATTCTCTCATGACCTATCTTCGAACCGCCGCGGCGGCAGGCCTGATGCTTGCCGTCTGTCCGGCGGTGGCGGCGCAGACCGCCCATACCGACCATACCGACCAGGACCACGACCCGCGCGCAGCGCGCGACACCAGCTTCTCGGTCGGCGACATCGTCGTCACCGCGCGCGACATGGCGGGATCGAGCGCGACCGTGCTGACCTCAGTCGACCGGCTCGGCGGCGACATCGCGCAACGGCAGAGCGTCGATAATACATGGGAGCTGTTCGCGCGGCTGCCCGGCGTGACGCTGACCGATTTCAACCAGGGGACGACGTCGGGGCGCTTCTCGATCCGCGGTTTCAACGGGGAGGGGGAGATCAACGCGGTCAGGCTGTCGATCGACGGCATCCCCGCCAACGCCAATGACGGCGGCATGGCCTATATCGATGCGGTGATGCCGCTCGACATCGCGCGCGTCGAGCTGGTGCGCGGCACGGCGGACCCGCGCTACGGCCTGCATGCGATCGCCGGCAGTGCCGATATCGCGACGCGGATCGGCGGCGACTATCTGGACGTGCGCGCGCTGGCGGGGGCGTTCGGCACCGCGGAGGGGCAGCTGTCCGCCGGGGTGGAGACGGGGCCGCTCAGCCAGAACTACTTCGTCGGCTATCGGCGCAGCGACGGCTTCCGCGACCATGCCGGGCTCGATCGGGTCAGCCTTGCGGGCAAATGGTTCTACGACCGGGGGGCGGTGCGGATCGGCGGGATCGCGCGCTATGCGGCGGCGGAGGCGGACGAGCCGGGCTATCTGACCGATGCCGACGCCTATACCGACCGGCGCCGCTCCTATGCGGTGTCGGCGAGCGATGGCGGGCGGCGGCGGTTGAGCCAGTACAGCCTGCATCTCGACGCCGACCTCGGCGACGATCTGGCGCTGAGCGCGAAGGGCTATGCCAACGGCTTCCACGACGACCGCTACGTCCGCTTCTCCGCCACCGTCGCGCAACAACGCCGCCTGACCCACGAAAACCACTACGGCGCGATGGCCGTTCTACATTACCACCCCAAAATCGCCGTCCTGCACCGCCTGATGCTGGAGGCGGGGGGCGACGTGCAGGTGCAGGACAATGAAAGCCTGCGCTGGCTGACCGCCGACCGCCGCATCACCAGCCGGACGCGCGACCAGGCGTTCGGGCTGACCGTGGCGGGCGGCTATGCGCAGGCGGTGGTCGAGCCGACCGGCTGGCTCAGCATCACCCCCGGCTGGCGTTTCGACATTGCGTCGGGAACATTGCACAACCGGCTGAACGGACAGCGTTATCCGATCAACGATTATGGCACGATCAGCCAGCCCAAGGTCAGCGTCGCGATCACCCCGGCGGCGGGAGTCACCGCTTATGCCAATTACGGGCGGACGTTACAGATCGGCGTCGGCGCGGGCGCATACAAGGTGCCGCCGCGGACCACCGACCTCGATTCGTCGATCAATGAAGGCTGGGAGGCGGGCGTCAGACTGGCGCGGGGGCGCTGGCTGGAGGCGCGCGTCGCGATGTGGAAACAGACCGCGAGCGGCGAGATTAAGCGGCGGCTCAACGACCCCTCGGGCGACAGCGACAATCTGGGCGCTACGCGGCGGTCCGGGCTGGACGTGCAGACAAGCGTGACGCTGGTCCGGGCGGCCAGCATGTGGGGCGCCTATTCCTACCAGCGCGCGCGGATCGTCACCCCCGATCCGGCGACACCGTCGCAGGCGGGCAACTGGATCGACCATGTGCCGCGCCATCTGTTCTCGGCCGGGCTGGACGTGGTGCTCCCCGAGCGCTGGCGCGTGTCGCTGTGGGGGAACGGCCAGTCGCGCTATGAGCTGACGCCGGCCAACACGCTGCCGCGCTACGGCGCCTATCTGGTCGTGAACGGCGAGGTCGCATGGCGGGTGCTGCCGCGGCTGGAGGTCGCGGCGCAGCTCAAGAACATCGGCGATCGCGCCTACGAATATGTCTGGTTCGACGGCAGCCAGGTGCTGCATGCGCCGGCGGACGGGCGCGCGCTGTACGGCAGCGTGCGGCTGACGCTGTGACGACGCCGGCGCAGCGGGTGCGCGTCATGGTGCGGCGCATCCATCTGTGGCTGGGGTTGGGCATCGGCCTGCTGTTCGCGGTCACCGGGCTGACCGGCAGCGTGCTGGTCTTCTACCCGGCGATCGACGGCGCGCTGCACCCGGGGCTGGCTCGCGTCGCAGCTGGCGCGCGGCCGCCGTCGTGGCAGGCGGTGTATGACGCGCTGCGGCGCGACAATCCGGGCCGCGACGGCGCTTGGCGGATCGAGGTGACGCCCGATGGCGGTCCGATCCCGATCCGCTATTACCAACCGGTCGAGACGCGCGGGCGGGACTTCGCGCCGCTGATGCTGTGGCTCGATCCGGTCGGGCTGCATGCCGTACGCCGCGGCTATTGGGGCGATTACTGGACGACGTGGATCTACGACCTGCATTACCGGCTGCTGCTGCAGAAGCCCGGCGGCATCGCGATGGGGATTGCGGGGATCGCCATGTTGGGGCTGCTGGTCAGCGGCCTGTGGGCGTGGTGGCCGCGCACCGGCGGCTGGCGCCGTTCGCTGGCGTGGAAGCGCGCCGCCGCGCGGTCGCGGCGATTGTACGACCTGCACAAATGGATCGGGATCGGTGGCGCGATCGTGCTGATCGTGGTGACGGCGACGGGGGTGATGCTCGACCTGCCCGACCAGGTGCGGCCCGTGGTGGCGCGCGCCTCGCCGCTGTTCGCGACGCCGGTGCTGGAGAGCGTGCCGCGGGCGGGCGGCATGCTGCCGCTGGACGGGCTGGTGGCGCGGGCGAGGGCGGTGCTGCCGGGGGCGTCGCTGGCGTGGATCGAGACGCCGGCGGGCGCACGCGGGGTGGTGCGGGTCAACCTGTCCGCACCGGGCGAGCCGAGCCGGCGGTTTCCGCGCAGCAACGTCTGGCTCGACCCCTATGGCGGGCGCGTGCTGGCGGTGCGCGACGCGCGCCAGGACGGCGGCGGCGACACGGTGCTGACGTGGCTGCACCCGCTACACGACGGCGAAGTGCTCGGGCTGGCGGGGCGGTGGCTGGTGTTCGCGTCGGGGCTGCTGCCGGCGGTGCTGTTCGCGACGGGGGTGTGGCGCTGGTGGGGGCGGCGGGGGGTGGTTCGAAATTAAAGAAAAGGCCGCCCGGTGTGATCCGGACGGCCCTTTCGTGCAGTATGCGGATCGGATCAGAGGCCGATGCGAACGCCTGCATAATAGCGACGGCCGAGCGCATCATATGTGCCGGCATCGGTATCTTGCCCTGCCGACGCGCCGATATCGGCGAGGTAGGGCGGCTTGTTGTTCAGCAGATTGTCGCCGCCGACATAGAATTCGAAATTGTCGGCAGTGCGGAAACGGATTTGCGAGTCGAGGTAGAATTGCGGACGGACGCGGTACAGCGGGTTGCTGCCCGGGCGGGCCCCGGTCAGCTGATCGTCGAGGCTCGACTGGCTGATCCATGTACCGGTCGTCGTGAGTCCGACCCCGTCGATATCGAACGAGCCGTTGATCGTGAACTTGTCACGCGGCGCGCCGATTTCCCCGGCGAAATAGTCGCGATCCGAATCCGGCAGCGGGATCGAATAGCCGCTGATGAGGTGCGTGTACGAGCCACGCAGTCCGAGCGTGCCGCCAAGACCCCAATCGGCCAGATTCTGGCGCCACGTCACCGTCGTGTCGATGCCCGACGTCTTCACACCGCCGCTGTTCGACGGACCCGAATTCACCTCGTCCAGCGAGCCAGCGCTGTTCGGACCGACCACGGCCGAGCGGCGGGTGACGAGGTCGCAATAGGACTGGATCGAGTTGGCGTAGCATTGGTTCAGGATGAACTGCAGCGGCGTCGAGACGATCGCATCCTTGATGCGGATGTTGAAATAGTCGACCGTGACGACGAGGTTGCGCAGGCCGCGGATCGAGCGAGGGTTGATGACCACGCCCGCGGTGAACGAATCGCCCTTTTCTTCCTGCAAGTTACGATTGCCGCCGGCGAAGCTGGTGATGCCCTGAAGATCGGCCTGGTTGGCGACGAACGCCCCGTTCGCGGCGATGTTCGCGTTGACCCCGGGTGCCGCGCGGCAGTTGGTCGACACGGTGCCGGTGCTCGTGGCGGTGACGCCGACGCACGGGTCCTGCAAGCCGGACGGGAAGTCCTGCTGCGGGGCCTGGAACAGTTCGTTGATATTAGGCGCGCGCACCGACCGTGCCTTGATGACGCGGAAGCGGATGTCCTCGATCGGCGCCCATTCGCCACCGTAATTGTAGCTGAACGTCGTGCCGACCGTCGAATAGTCGGACACGCGAACCGCGCCGCGCAGGCTGAGCGAATGGAAAAACGGCCGGTTCTGAACGATCGGTACGATCGCTTCGCCGAAGCCTTCCCAGAGGTCGAACTTGCCATAGGTTGACGGCAGCGCATTGTTGCCGTTCAGGCCCTGTTGGGTCAGCAGATCGAATACATTGCTGCTGGTTTCGCGGCGGTATTCGGTGCCGACGTTGATCCCGATCGGATCGGCGCCGAACAGCGAGAACAGCTTGCCGGTGACGTTGGCGCCGGCGACGGTCTGTGTCACCTTCGTATCCAGCGTCGTCGGTGCGGCCAGATAGGATGCGGTGTTGGCGAGCGTGCCGACACCGTAGATGTTGGCGGGGATGCAGCCGGCCGCACGCGCCGCCGGATCGGCACAGACGATCTGGCCGGTGGCGGGATCGCGGTAGGAGTTCAGCGCCTGCACGAAATTGGCGCTGTTGAACTGGCCGTTGCCGTTCTGCTTTTCCTTGGTCTCGCCGTAGATGCCATAGGCTTCGTAGCTGAAGCGATCCTCCAGGAAACTGCCGTTGATGCCGCCGGCGATGCGGAACAGGTCACGGCTGGCCGATTGCGTGCGATTGCCGAAATCGGCGAGGCGACGATCGAAATAGATATCGCGGAGGCCATCGCCATCGGTGTCGGTCGCGGCGTTGAAGATCGCGTCCGGGACGAAGGGGTTGCGATAGGTCACACCACCGACGACGGTCTGGATCGGCACCTGACCGCCCGATGCGATCGCCACCAGGTCAGAGCTGAGCGGGAACGGCTCGATGACCGTCTGTACCTTGGTCTTGGCGTAATTGCCCTCGAGCCACAGGTTGGCGGCGTCCGACACCTCGAAGTTGGCACGACCTGCGGCGACATAGCGCTCGACCGGGACAGCGAGGTAGCGGAAGTCGGACCGGTTGAACCCGCCGCAATCAGCGCCCGAGCAATTGACCAGCGAGCCCGTGTTGTAGCTGAACGTCTGGTCACCCGCGTAGATGCGTCCGCCCGGCGCGAAGCCCGACAGCAGGGTTCGCGGCGTGAACAGATCCTCGTCGCGACCGTTCGACAGACCCAGGCTGCTCGAATCGATCGCGCTGGAACCGGCCTCGGTCGAACGGTCCTTCTTGAGGACGGTGCCTTCCTTCGAATAGCCACCGAACAGCATGATGTTGCCGCGACCGTCGGCGAAGTTCTTGCCGGCGAGGATGTTCACCTGCCGGTCGAAACCGTCGCCCCGCTCGGAGATGCCGAGCTGACCGTCCATCTGGAGGCCGTCGAACTTGGTCTTGTAGACGAAGTTGACCACGCCCGCGACCGCGTCAGAACCGTAGACGGCCGAGGCACCGCCGGTCAGCGTGTCGATCCGCTCGATGAACTGCGTCGGAATGACGTTGAGGTCGACCGCCTGGCTGCCCGGCTGGCCGGACACGAACCGCCGGCCGTTGACCAGCACCAGCGTGCGATCCTCGCCGAGGTTGCGCAGATTGACCGTCGCTGAGCCGGCGCCCTGCGTAGCGAAGCTGGAATTGGTGCGGCTGATCCCCGGCGTGCCGAAGGCTGGGTTCTGCAACAGCACTTCCTGCACGTTGATCGCGCCCTGCTGCTGGATCTGCTCGGCACCGATCACCTGCAGCGGCGAGGCGGATGCCGCCGCGGGCGAGGCGATGCGCGAACCGGTGACGACGATGTCGGCCCCACCGGCATCCGCGCCGACGGCCGTGGCGCCGTCGCCGGCCGGCGTCACGCCGGTCGCGGACTGGCCGGCGGCCTGATCGTTGGTGGTCTGTGCCGGCGTGCAATCCGGGGGCGTGGTGTTCGGGGGACAAACCGTCTGCGGCGCGCCGGGCTGGCCGGCATCCTGGGCCACGGCAGGCGTCGCGAGCATCGCGGCGCCGACGAAGAGGGAGGTTGCCAGCAGCTGCCGGCGGTACGCGAGGGTCATAATCATCGTCCTGTCACTAGCGCTTCAGAAGGGCAGCAAACCTGTCCTGAGCCACAGGGCGGGTAGCTTCGCCAAATCGCGCCGACGAGGGCAAAGTATCCGATATGTTGCAGATTTCGCCTTGGTGTTGCGTCCGTGTAACAGCGACAGGAGAGGAGATTAGGTCAGTATCATTACAACGAGCAAATTTCCGAAGATGCGGCGAATGGAGGCCCTTCGTTCAGCTTTTCGCAAGGTTTCCAGTAGGGTGGATCACCGTTCGCAGTGTATGCCGCATATTGCTGCAAACGATGGGGCTGTTCCGACATTTTATATCCGGCAATCATATTGACCTAACATGATCGGTCCCGATGCGCTTTCTTTCGCGCCTGCAGCAAAGTTCGATCGCAACGCGGGACCCTTCGCCACCCTCAAGCGTGGTAGCGCGATGCACATCCCCTATCTCGACATCGACCTGCCCGGATGGGCGCAGCGGCTCGCCGGAGTCGCGGCGTTCGTGCTGGTGCTGGCGCTGCTGCACCGGGTGCTGCTCGCCGGGCTGCGGCGACTCGCGCGGCGGACGACGACGAAGACCGACGATATCCTGATCGACCGGCTGGGGCGGCCGTCGTTCTGGCTGGTGGTGGTCGTCGCGCTGGCGGCGTCGGGGCCCGGGCTGGACCTGCCGCGCTATTGGGAGACGATCTGGCAGCGGGTGCTCGGGCTGCTGACGCCCGGCGTGTTCGGCTGGATGCTGCTCGCGGCGCTGACCGTCTATCGCGACATCAGCGAGGTGCGGTTCGATATCACCGCGTCCGACAATCTGCGCGCGCGGCGGCGGCGGACGCGGATCAGCATCCTGCACCGGATCGGGGTGTTCGTTCTGGTCATGCTGACGGTGATGATGATGCTGATGAGCATCCCGTCGGTGCGGACGATCGGCGTCACACTGGCCGCGTCCGCCGGTGTCGCGGGCCTCGCGATCGGTGCGGCCGCGCAGCCGGCGCTGAAGAACGTGATCGCAGGGATCCAGATGGCCTTTACCGAACCGATCCGGATCGACGACGTCGTCATCATCGACAATGAATGGGGACGGATCGAGGACATCCGGCTGACCTATGTCGTGGTCCGCATCTGGGACGACCGGCGCCTGGTGGTGCCGGTGTCCAAATTCCTGGAGAACAGCTTCCAGAACTGGACGCGCGAGACGAGCGCGCTGCTGGGATCGGTGTTCTGGTATCTCGACCCCGCCGCGGACGTGCCGCGGATCAGGGCGAAGCTGGAAGAGGTGGTGCGCGCCAACCCGCGCTGGGACCAGCGGTTCTTCAACCTGCAGGTCACCGATTCCAAGCCCGACGGGACGATGGAGGTGCGCGGGCTGATGACCGCCAAGGACGCCTCGACCGCGTTCGACCTGCGATGCGACGTGCGCGAGGCCATCTATGCCTTCATCCGCGCCGAGATGCCCGAAGCGCTGCCCCGGGAGCGGTTCATGCGTGCGCCGTCTGGTCCTGCGGCGGTTCCATCTCCAGCGGACTGGCCATCAGCGTCTCGGTGAAGGTCTTGCGCCACCAGCCGATATCCTCACGCAGGATGGTATCCATCATCTTCTGCCAGCGCTCGATCCGTTCCTCGCGCGGCATGCGCAGCGCCAGCATGATCGCGTCGGACATCTCTTCGGCAGAATAGGGATTGATGAGCACCGCGTCGGTGAGCTGGCAGGCGGCGCCGGCGAAGCGCGACAGGATGAGGACGCCCGGGTCCTCCGGGTTCTGCGCGGCGACATATTCCTTCGCGACGAGGTTCATGCCGTCGCGCAGGGGGGTGACGAGCCCGATTTTGGCGGCGCGATAGATGCCGGCGAGGACGTCGCGCGGATAGCCTTGGTTGACGTAGCGGATCGGCACCCAGTCGATATCAGCATAGGCGCCGTTGATCCGGCCGGCAAGCCCCTCGAGATTGCTGCGGATCTTCTGGTAGCTGCCGACGGTGGCCCGGCTCGGCGGCGCGATCTGGAGGAGGGTGACCTCCTTGCGCTCTTCCGGATGCTCGACGAGGAAGCGTTCGTAGCCGAGGAAGCGTTCCTCGAGGCCCTTGGAATAGTCGAGCCGGTCGACGCCGACGATCATGTCGCGGCCGACCGCGGCATCGCGCATCTGGCGGAACGCGAGGCGCGCGCGCGTGCTGGTGGCGAGGTCGGCGAATTCCTTCGCATCGATGCCGATCGGGCAGGCCATCACCTTGACGCGGCGATCGTCGAGGACGAGTTCGCCGTCCTCCATATGGGCGCCGAGTTCGTGCGTTGCATAGTCGCAGAAGGACTGGAGCCATTCGTCGGTGTGGAAGCCGATGACGTCATAGGCGAACAGGCTGCGCACCAGCGCCTGCGCCTCCGGCAGGATCGCGAGCAGGCGGCGCGGCGGCCAGGGGATGTGGAGGAAGAAGCCGAGGCGGTTGTTGGCGCCGCGCTTGCGCAGCTCCTCGCCGAGCGGGAACAGGTGGTAATCCTGGATCCAAACCGCGTCGTCCTCCTCGATCAGCGGCTGGACGGTGTCGGCGAAGCGTTCGTTGACGCGCTGGTAGCCGCCGGCAAATTCGCGTTCATATTCCGCCAGATCGACGCGGTAATGGAACAGCGGCCACAAGGTCCGGTTGGCGTAGCCGTTGTAATATTCCTCGATATCCTGCTCTTCGAGGTCGACCGTCGCGGTGGTGACGCCTTCGTTGCGCTGGAAGGTGATCTGGCCGGTATATTCGTCGGTCTGCTCGCCCGACCAGCCGAACCACATGCCCTTGTATTCGCGCAGAGCCGAGGCGAGCGCCACCGCGAGGCCGCCCTGCGCGCCGGATTTGGAGCCCGACGGGGCGGATACGCGGTTGGATATGATGATGAGACGGCTCAGCGGATCGAACTCCAGGGTTTGGACAGCAGGGCGGCGCAGTTGATCATGCCGACCAGCGAATAGGTCTGGGGATAATTGCCCCACAGCTCGCCCGATGTCGGGTCGATATCTTCGGAAAGAAGGCCCGCTGCGGTGCGGCGTGCCAGCATCTCGTCGAACAGCGCGCGCGCATCGGCCTCGCGACCGGTGAAGTGCAGCGCCTCGATCAGCCAGAAGGTGCAGACGTTAAACGCGGTTTCGGGCAGGCCGAAATCGTCTTCCGTGTCGTAGCGGAGCATGTGGCTGCCGCGGCGCAGGCCCTTTTCCACCGCCTCCAGCGTGCCGATGAAGCGCGGGTCGCCGGGTTCGAAGAAGCGCAGGTCGAGCAGCTGGATCAGGCTGGCGTCGAGGTCGTCGCCTGAGAAGGTCGCCGACATGCGGTTGGTGTCGGGGCGCCAGGCGCTGACCTCGATATGCTTGCGGATCGTGTCGGCACGCGCCTGCCAGAAATCGCGGCGGTCGGGCAGGTCGAGGACGTGCGCGGCATTGGCGAGCCGGTCGCACGCCGCCCAGCACATCGCGCTGGAATAGGTGTGGACGCTCTGCCGGGTGCGCAATTCCCACAGGCCGGCGTCGGGCTGGTCGTGGAACTGCCACGCGCGCTCGCCGACATGCTCCAGCCGCTGGAAATCCTCGATGCCGGACTGGCGGAACAGGCGCTGGTCGAAGAAGGCGTGGACGCTGCACAGCACGATCTGGCCATAGGCATCGTGCTGGATCTGCTCATAGGCCTGGTTGCCGACGCGGACCGGGCCCATGCCGCGATAGCCGGGCAGGGCGGGGGCGAAGCGTTCCTCCAGCGTCGCCTCGCCGAGGACGCCGTAGAGCGGCTGGATATGGCCGCCGGCGGCGCTGTCGACGATATTGCGGAGATAGCCGAGATAGCCCTCCAGCACGTCGAGCGCGCCGAGCCGGTTGAGCGCCTGCACGGTATAATAGGCATCGCGGACCCAGCAATAGCGATAGTCCCAGTTCCGCTCCGACCCGGCATGTTCGGGGATCGAGGTGGTGAGCGCGGCGACGATCGCGCCGGTTTCCTCATGCTGGCACAGTTTGAGCGTGATCGCCGAGCGAATGACGACATCCTGCCATTCGAGCGGGATGGCGAGGCCGCGCACCCATTCCTGCCATTCGGTGGTGGTCTGGGCGAGCATCGCGTCGAGCGTCTCGGCGAGGTCGCCGCTGAAGCTCTCGTCCGGGCCAAGGAAGAAGTGGAGCGGGCGTTCGAGGCGGAAGGTGCGCTCTTCCTGCACCATGCCGATCGGGGCGGTGGTGGTGAGGCGCAGCTGCATCGAATCGAGCAGGATACGCAGATGGTTCGACCCGCCGATCTGTTCGCGGCAGGTGCCGCCCCAGCCGCAGGTCGTGCGCAGCTGCATCGTGACGCGGGGGCTGCCGCGCAGCGGGCGGACGATGCGGGCGAAGGCGACCGGGCGATAGGTGCGGCCCGAGCGGACGAGGCGCGGGCAGAAGTCGATGACTTCCAGCGCGTTGCCGGCATCGTCGGTATGGACGCTGACCAGGATCGGGGTGTTGCGGATGTAATGCTGTTCGACGCTGACCGAATTCTCGATCGCGATGCCCCAATAGCCGCTGTCGGGCTCGGCGCCGCCGATCAGAGCCGAGAACAGGGGATCGCCGTCGACGCGGGGCACGCAGGCCCAGACGAAGCGGCCGGCGCGATCGATGAGGGCGCTGACCTGGCAATTGCCGATCGGCCAGAGATCGACGCTGGTGGTCGGGGGCGTGCTGGTCGGCGCGGCGGTCATCGGGCAAGGCTTTCGGTTGCGGCGGCGAGCCAGGAGAGGGTCTGCGGCACGCCGTCGAGGCGCCAGGCGGCGGCGGTGGCACGCGGCGCGCCGATCAGGATGCCGGCGCCGCCGAGGTCGCGCGCAGCGACCATCGCGGGCTCGTCGGTGTCGTCGTCACCGAGGAAGACGGGCGTGCGGCCGGCGAAGACCGGTGCCTGCATCAGCGCATGCAGCGCGGTGCCCTTGTCGGCGCCCGGAACGCGGACCTCGATCATCATCTTGCCGGTCTGCAAATGAAGGCCTGCATCGGCGGCGAGGCCGCGGGCGAGGTCGGTCGCCGCCGTCTCTGCTGCGGGCGCGGCACGATAATGGAGCGCGGCCCCGAGCGGCTTTTCCTCGACCAGCACGCCGTTTGTTGCGGTTGCGAAGGTTTTCATCTGATCGACTATACGGTCGAGGGCGGCGGGACGTTCCGCACGGTCGTGCCGCCCGTCGGGCCAGGCGACCTCCAGACCATGGCTGCCGGAGATGGCGAAATGCGGATCGCCGAACAGCGCACGGATGCCCGCGACCGGCCGGCCGGAGATGATCGCGACCCGCCCGTCGAGCGCGGCGCTGAGCCGGTCGATCAGCGCAGCGAGATGCGCATCCACCGCGACGGCGTCGGGATGATCCTGCAGTTCGACGAGCGTGCCGTCAAAATCGAGGAACAGCGCGGCATTTTGCAGCAGGTCGGCCGGGGGCGGGAAAAGGTGCGTCACGCAGCGGCGTGTCGGGGATCGGGCCGGGAGGGTCAAGCCGGCTATGGTGCGAAGCCGACGCAGGCGTGCCCGCAGCGATCACGGCGCGGCAATCGATCCGACCGGCGATCGATGCGTGATGAACACGCCCTGCTGCACCCAGCGGTCGCGGGTCCGGCAGGTCGTTCCTGGGCCGCCGGGGCGGGGGTCTGCTGCCAGACCGTCGGAAAACAAGCGGATGCAATAGACGCCGCGCCGTGCGTCGTAGGAGGCGCGGTACGGGCGGTCGTCGGCCGGCTTGCGCGCGATGGACGGCGTCGCGGCGGCGAGGATGGCGGCACCGGCGACGACGACAGGAAAGGCGTTGCGCATGTCATTCTCCCTTGTCCGCAGCACGTGGCCGCTGCGGGTGTGGCGAATTCCATGCGAGATGTGTGACATTTGGATAACACACCCTGTCTGCCGGGCGGGCGGGGTGATGTGCCCGCGCCAAGCGCCAGATGTTGGCGTAGAGCGCCTGAAACTCGATCGTCAGCCCTGCCGCCAAGCTCCCGATTCCAGTCCGTCCAGCGTCCAGTCGCCGATGCGCCAGCGGATCAGGCGTAGCGTCGGGTGGCCGACCGCGGCGGTCATGCGGCGGACCTGGCGGTTTCGGCCTTCGGTGATGGTGAGTTGCAGCCAGGTGTCCGGTATGGACTGGCGGACGCGGATGGGGGGTGTTCGGGGCCAGACGGCCGGTGGGTCGATGCGGGTCGCCCCGGCGGGGCGGGTCGGGCCGTCGTTGAGGGTGACGCCGCGTCGCAGGCGGTCGAGCGCGGCCTCGTCGGGCAGCCCTTCGACCTGCACCCAATAGGTTTTCGGCAGTTTGAACTTCGGGTCCGCGATGCGCGCCTGCAGGCCGCCGTCGTCGGTGAGCAGCAACAGCCCCTCGCTGTCGCGGTCGAGGCGCCCGGCCGGATAGACGCCCGGTACGTCGATGTGATCCGACAGCGTGGCGCGGGTGGTCGGGCTGCCGCGGTCGGTGAACTGGCTGAGGACGTCGTAGGGCTTGTTGAACAGGATGAGCATGCGCCGCAGTTACGCCGCGAGTTTCGTCATCCAGCCCTCGGCGTGGGCGAATGCGGGGGCGTCGTCGACGTCGAGCCAGTCGAGGTCGCTGCAATCGACGATCCGGGCGTTGCCCTCGGCGGCGAGGATGCGGACGCCCTCGGTCAGCGACGGGCTGTCGAGCGTCGCGAGTGCGGCGAAGAAGGCCTGCGACACGGCGAAGATGCCGGTGTCGTAGCAGTCGTGCGGCTCGAGCCCCTTGCCGATGGCGGTGATCGCATCGCCGCGGGTCGCGACGCAGGTGACGTCGAGCGGATCGATCCAGGCATGGCCGAGCCGGCGGTCGATGCCGAGCCGCAGGCCCGCCCCCGCACCCGCCTTGGCGAGGCGGCGGTAGTGGCGTGGCTGGACGAGGTGGTCGCACATCGCGAGTACCGCGCCCTCCGGCCCGACCAGCGGCCGCGCGGCGAGCGCCGACACGCCGTTGGGCTGGAGATAGTCGGTCATCACCGTCACCACCTCCAGCGGCCACGACCGGCTCGCCAGATGCGCGGCGATCGCGTCGGCACCATAGCCGAGCGACACGATCGCGCGTGTCAGGCCCGCCGCGGCCATGCCGTCGAGCGCATGATCGATCAAGGCGCGCCCTGCGACGAGGCAGAGCGGCTTGAACGGCGTGACCGAACGGAGCCGACTGCCCTGTCCGGCGGCGAGCAGCAGGCCCGTGCGGATCATCAGGCGGCCTTGATGAAGTCCTCGACCGCGATCTGGGCGAGGTCGTCGGTCATCTGGTGCCGCGGATGCTTGCAGAAATAAGCGGATGCCGGGTCGATGACGCCGGCGATGCCGCGGTCCTTGGCGATCGCGGCGCAGCGGATCATGTCGATCGCGACGCCGGCGCTGTTGGGCGAATCCTCGACCGACAGGCGCAGTTCGAGATTCATCGGCACGCCGCCGAACAGCTGGCCTTCCATGCGCAGGAAGCAGACCTTGTTGTCGTTCTGCCACGGCACGTAATCCGACGGACCGATGTGGACGTTGTCGTCGTCCATGCGCTCGGCCGCGACAGACTGCACCGCCTCGGTCTTCGAGATCTTCTTCGATTCGAGGCGGCGGTGGTTCGACATGTTGAGGAAGTCGGTGTTGCCGCCGGTGTTGAGCTGGTAGGTCCGGTCCAGCTTGACGCCGCGCTTGGCGAACAGGTCGGTCAGCACGCGGTGGACGATCGTCGCGCCGAGCTGCGCCTTGATGTCGTCGCCGATGATCGCCACGCCGGCGTCCTCGAACCGCTTCGCCCAGACCGGGTTGGACGCGATGAAGACGGGGATGTTGTTGACGAAGGCGACGCCGGCTTCCAGCGCGCATTCGGCGTAGAATTCGGTCGCTTCCTGGCTGCCGACGGGCAAATAGTTCATCAGCACGTCGGTGCCCGATGCCTTTAGCTCGGCGACGATCTCCGCCTTCGATGCCTGGGTGTCGTTGGCGACGATGAAGGTACGGTCGTCCTTATAGTCGGCCATATGCTCGGCGACGCCGTCGAGCACTGCGCCCATCTTCACGATCGTGCCGGTGGCGGGCAGGTTGGCGGCGAAAACCGCGGTGCAATTGGGCTTGGCGAAGACCGCCTCGGCGACGTCCTTGCCGACCTTGCGCGCGTCGACGTCCCAGGCGGCGACGACCTTGATGTCCGACGGCTTATAGCCGCCGAGTTCCCAGTGCATCAGCCCGACGAGATCGTTGGCGCCTTCGCGATAATGCTCCAGCCCCTGGACGAGCGAGCTCGCGCAGTTGCCGATGCCGACGATGGCGATGTTGATGCTCTTCATGAATGACCCTGTTCGCTTGGAAGTAGAATGGAGTGCGGCGCGAGGCCGTGGACGAAGCGGCGCTCGATGCGCCGGTGACGGTAGAGGCCGACCGCGGTGACCAGCGTCAACGGGACGATCTCGAACCACCAGAAGATGCGCGGATTGCCCGCGAGGCAGGCGATGCAGATCGCCCAGACGCGCACGTTGGCGGTCAGCAGGGATTGCAGCCGCATCACCGGCACGGCGGCGGCGGCATAGGCGGCGGCGAAGGCGGTGCGATCCTCGGCCGCGCCGAACCGGCGCTCGAACGGCATCGAGATGCGATCGACGCTGCCGGCGACGCTGTCGTAGAGGCGGACGAGCACCATCCCGGTTGGCGTCGGCACCGCCGCCAGCGGCGTGCCGCGGATGCGCCGGTGGAAGCGGGCGCGCTCGCCCTCGTACAGGCTCGACTGGACGGCATGGCAGGCCGCGGCGGTAAGCGCGAGCACCCAGCCTTCGACCGTGCCGACGGTCCAGGCGAGCGAGAGATAGATCAGCGCGAAGACGCCATGGTCGCACAGTCCGTCCAGCGTGCGGCCAAGCGCGCTCGCGGTCTTGGTCGCGCGTGCGATCATGCCGTCGAGCCCGTCGGCGATCAGCCAAGCGACCGAGAAGACGAGGCCGACCAGCGCCAGCGCCGGCACCTGCCAATTGGCATAGGCGATCGCCGCGACGGTGCCGCAGGCGAGCCCGATCAGCGACACCGCATTCGCCGACACCCCATGCCGCAGGGCAAAGGGGAGCAAGGCGTGAGACGCGGGGTGGATCAGGTAGAGATTCGATGGGTCCTCGATCCGGCGATCGCGTGAGCCATCCCGGGGCGGCGGTGTCATCAGGCCTTCATATTGCGCCTCTATAGGCGCAAAGGCAATATTTATGGGGCGATCGCGGGAACGTTTCGCCGCAACTCGTCCAGCCATGGCGCTGCGGTGCCATCCGACGGTGCCCGCCAGTCGCCGCGCGGGCTCAGCGCCCCCCCGCCCGAGACTTTCGGGCCATTGGGGATCGCCGAGCGCTTGAACTGGCTGAGCTGGAAGAAGCGCAGTAGGAACCGTTCCAGCCAATGGACGATCGTCGGCAGGTCGTAGGCGACGCGCGCCGCCTCGGGGAAGTCCTCCGGCCATGAGCCCGCCGCCGCATCGCGCCACGCGTGCCAGGCGAGAAAGGCGACCTTTGACGGGGCCAGTCCGTAGCGGATGACGTAATGCGCGAAGAAGTCGTTGAGGGCGTAGGGGCCGATCATCGATTCGGTGCTTTGCATCGCGCCGGTTTCGGCATCGGCGGGCACCAGTTCGGGCGAGATTTCCTGCGCGAGGATGGTCGACAGGATGCGGTCGGTCGCCGCGTCATATTGCGCGGTCCGGATGCACCAGCGGATCAGGAACTGGATCAAGGTCTTGGGCACGCCGCTATTGACCGCATAATGGCTCATCTGGTCGCCGACGCCATAGGTGCACCAGCCGAGCGCCAGTTCGCTGAGGTCGCCGGTGCCGAGCACGATGCCGCCGCGCTGGTTGGCGAGGCGGAAGAGGTAATCGGTGCGCAGGCCCGCCTGCACGTTCTCGAACGTCACGTCGTAGACCGGCTCGCCCTGCGCATAGGGATGGCCGATGTCGGCGAGCATCTGGCGCGCGGCGGGGCGGATGTCGATCTCGTCCGCGGTGCAGCCGAGCGCGCGCATCAGCGCCCAGGCGTTGGCCTTGGTCGCGTCGCCAGTGGCGAAGCCGGGCATGGTGAAGCCGAGGATGTCGCTGCGCGGCCGACCGAGCCGGTCCATCGCCTTGGCCGCGACGATCAGCGCATGGGTCGAATCGAGGCCGCCCGAGACGCCGATGACCAACGTCTTAGATTGCGTCGCGGACAGGCGTTTGGACAGCGCCTCGACCTGGATGTTGAAGGCTTCGTAGCAATCCTCGTCGCGCCGGGCGGGGTCGTCGGGGACGAAGGGGAAGCGCGCGATCGCGCGTACAAGGCCGGTGTCGGCGAACGCCGGCGCATGGGTGAAGCCGATGCGGCGGAAGCGCGTCTCGGGATGGCCGGCGGCGGTCGCGGAATCGTTGAACGTGCCGTTGCGCAGCCGCTCCTGCACGATGCGTTCGAGGTCGATCTCGGCGGCGACTAGTTCGGGTTCGGCGGAGAAGCGGTGCGATTCGGCGAGCAGGTCGCCCAATTCGTGGATCATGCCCTGGCCGTCCCAGGCGACGTCGGTGGTGCTCTCCCCCGGGCCGGCGGCGGCATAGACATAGGCGCATGCAGCGCGGGCGGATTGCGCCGCGGCGAGCAGCATGCGCTCGCGGCCCTTGCCGATGACGATGTTGGAGGCCGACAGGTTGCAGCAGACCGTCGCCCCCGCCAGCGCGCCGGCGGTGGAGGGCGGGACCGGCGCCCAATAATCCTCGCAGATCTCGGCATGGACGACGAAGCCCGGCAGGTCGTCCGCGGCGAAGATCAGGTCGGGACCGAAGGGCACGTCGGCATCGCCCAGCCGGATCGTCAGGCCGTGCAGGCCAAGGCCGGGGGCGAACCAGCGCTTCTCGTAATATTCACGGTAGTTGGGCAGGAAGCTCTTGGGCACGACGCCGAGGATGCGACCGCGCGACAGCACGGCCGCGCAATTGTAGAGCCGGCCGTTGCGGACCAGCGCGACGCCGACGAGCAGCATGGGGGCGAGGCCGGCGGTCCGATCCGCCACCGCGAGCAGGGCGGCTTCGCTGGCACGCTGCTGCGCCGATTGCAGGTGCAGGTCGTCGATCGCGTAGGAGGTCAGGTTGAGTTCGGGGAAGACGACGAGGTCGATCCCGCGCGCATCGGCCTGCTCCGCCATGGCGACGGTCGCGGCGATGTTCGCGGCAACGTCGCCGACGGTGGCGAGCGGGGTCGCTGCGGCGACGCGGACCATCTGGTGGCGGTGGATCGAATAAAAGGCGTGCGTCATCGCCTGCGATGCTAGCCCGGTTGGTCGACGGGTGCCACCGTTGCGCGTGTTTGCACGGGAGACGATCGCCGGCGTGGGCGGAAGGAGAGAGGTGCGATCGCGCGAATCACCCATTCGGGTGTTCCCCGGCGAAGGCCGGGGCCCAGTTGGGAAGGCCGTTGCGGATCATCGCGACCATTCGCCCAACTGGGCCCCGGCCTTCGCCGGGGAACTGAAGGGCCGTTCCAGAAGGCGACACTTGTCCCGGCATGCACCGCGCGGCAGATGGCGCCTTTAAACCGCCCGCCGCACGCTTGCGGTGGGCGACGGGGAACTGGGCGATGACGACGCTGTACGGGATCAGGAACTGCGACACCGTGAAGAAGGCGCGCGCATGGCTGGATGCGGCGGGCGTCGCCTATGATTTCCACGATTACAAGACCGCCGGCGTCGATCCCGACCGGCTCAGGGGCTGGGTCGACCGGCTGGGGTGGGAAACGTTGCTCAACCGGGCGGGGACGACGTTCCGCAAGCTGCCCGACGCGGACAAGGCCGGGCTGGATGCGGACCGGGCGATAGCACTGATGCTTGCGCAGCCGTCGATGATCAAGCGACCGGTGGTCGAACAGGGCGGGACGCTGCTGGTCGGGTTCAAGCCCGATGCCTGGACGGTGCTGCGCTGACGGTCACGCCTTGTAGAGCGCGTCCAGCCGCTCGCCATAGACGCCGCGGATGACATGGCGGCGGATCTTGAGGCTGGGGGTCAGCTGTTCATTCTCGATTGCGAAGGGTTCGTCCGCCAGCACGAAGCGGCGGATGCGCTCGGTGACCGACAGATCCTTGTTCACCCGCTCCACCGCCTGCCCGATCACGGTGCGATAGGCGCTGTTCTCCGCCAGTCGTTCGAACTTGCACGATGTGCCGTTCGCGGCGCACCATTCCTGCGTCCAGTCGGGGTCGGGGACCAGCAGCGCCACCATATACGGCCGCCTGTCGCCGGCGATCATCGCCTGCACGATCTCGGGCTGCAGCGTCAGCATCCCCTCGACCTTCTGGGGCGCGACATTCTCGCCCTTGTCGTTGATGATGAGGTCCTTCTTGCGGTCGGTGATCGTGATCCGGCCGGCGTCGTCGATCTCACCGATGTCGCCGGTGTGCAGCCAGCCGTTCTTGAGCACGCGCGCCGTCTCCGCCTCGTTGCGCCAGTATCCGTGCATCACCAGTTCACCGCGGACGAGGATCTCGCCGTCGGGGGCGATCACCACCTCGGTATCGTCGAGCGCGGGGCCGACCGAATCCATGCGGATGCCCGCCTTCGGCCGGTTGCACGAGATCACCGGCGCCGCCTCGGTCTGGCCATAGCCCTGGAGGAAGGTGACGCCGAGCGACTGGAAGAACAGTCCGACCTCCGGCGTCAGCGGCGCGCCGCCCGACACCATCGCCTTCATCCGCCCGCCGAATTTCTTCGCGATCTTCGGCTTGAACAGCGTTGCCACCAGCAATTGCGCCGGACGGTCGGTCAGCCGCAGCGTGCCACCGTTCGCCTTCGCGCCGACGTCGAGCGCCCTGGCGAGCAGATAGGACGACATCCCGCCTTGTTTCTCGATCGCCTTGCTGATCCGCGTGCGTAGCACCTCGAACAGGCGCGGCACCACGAACATGATCGTCGGACGCACCTCCTCGATATTCGACGCGAGCTTGTCGAGACCCTCGGCGTAATAGATCTGGCCGCCGAGCCCGATTGGGAAATGCTGGCCGCCGGTGTGCTCATAGGCGTGGGATAGGGGGAGGAACGACAGGAACACCTCGTCGTCCCAGCCGAAATCCTCCGAGATCACGGCCGCGCAGCCCTTGACGTTGTGCAGGATCGCGCCGTGGTGTTGCATGACGCCTCGCGGCGCGCCGCCGGTGCCGCTGGTGTAGATGATGCAGGCGAGGTCGCCGCGCTCGAACGTCGCCGCCGCCGCGGTCACCGCCGGGTCGGTCGGGTGATCCGCGATCAGCGCGTGCCAGTTGTGGAAGTCGATGCCGGCGGACGGCGCGCGGATCGTGTCGATGCCGATCACCGGCTGGCCGCGGTTGGAGCGCAGCACCGCTTGCAACAGCGTCCGCGCCAGCTTGTCGGTCGAGACGATGACCGCGCAGGCACCCGAATCGGCGATGATATGCGCATGGTCGCGCTCGGTATTGGTGATGTAGGTCGGCACCGTGATCGCGCCCGCCGCCATGATCGCGAGGTCGCTGATGCACCATTCGGGGCGGTTTTCGCTGACCAGCATCACCCGGTCGCCCGGCTTGATGCCGATCGCCCTGAGCCCGGCAGCGAGGCTGGCGACCTGTCGCGCCGCCTCCGCCCAGCAGGTCGAGACCCAGGCGCCGTTGGTCTTGGCCCAGAGGAACGGCGCGTCGCCTTTTTCGCGGGCGCGCGTGAAGAACATCGTGACGAGATTGGGGAAATGTTCGAGGCTGCGGGGGCGGGACGCCTTGGGGCCGGTCATCATGTCTCTCCTGCCGCGGCGGGCTCATGGCCCGCCGTCGTCGTTCATTCCGAAGGGCGATTGGTGACCGGCGCCATCCGCGATACGTCGCTGACGCTGCCGTCCTCGCCGATCGCGACGCCTTCGCTGCGCGGATCGGCGGCGCCGACCCAGCGGCCGCGGCGCCATTCGATCGCATTGGCCTTCAGCCCCATCGGCGCGACCTGCACCCGCTCGCCGAGTGCGGCCAGCCCCGCCTGCAACGCGACGGCGGACGATCCGGTTTCCAGCGTCGCGCCCGGGCCCGGCGCATAGACGAGGCCGAGCGCGATCGCCTCCTGCGCCGACAGGTTCCAGTCGAGCACGCCGACCAGCGCCTTGGCGATCTGTGCGATGATCGTCGACCCGCCCGCCGCGCCGACCGCCAGCCGGACCTTGCCGGCGGCATCGTAGACGATCGTCGGCGCCATCGAGCTGCGCGGCCGCTTGCCGCCCTCGACCCGGTTGGCGACCAGATAGCCCGCATCGACCGGCACGGTGTCGAAATCGGTGAGTTCGTTGTTGAGGACGATGCCGTTCATCACCAGCCCCGACCCGAACGGCCCCTCGACCGTCGTCGTCACCTCGACGACATTGCCGTCCCGATCGGCGACGGCGAGGTCGGTGGTGCCGGCGACCTCGCTCACCGGTGCCGGCGTCCGCGCCGGCGCGCCGGGCGGTGTGCCCGCAGCGACGCGCGCCATCGTCACGGCGGGCGAGATCAGGGCGGAGCGCGATGCCAGATAGGCGGGGTCGAGCATGCCCGCGACCGGCACGCGGACGTAATCGGGATCGCCGACGTACAGGTTGCGATCGGCATAGGCGAGGCGCGAGGATTCGGCGAACAGATGCCAGGCGACGGGCGAATCCTTGCCGAGCCCGGCCATGTCGAAGCGTTCGAGCTGCTTCAGGATCATCATCACCGTGACCCCGCCCGACGACGGCGGCCCCATGCCGCAGATGCGGTAGCTGCGGTAGGGCACGCACAGCGGGTCGCGCGGCTTGGCATCGTAGCTGGCGAGGTCGCCGGTCGTCATCTTCGACGGGTTGCGCGCGGCGCCGTTGACCGTCGCGACCAGCGTCTGCGCCTGCGGGCCGACGTAGAAGCTGTCGGGGCCCTGCGCCGCGATCCGCCGCAGCAGCGCCGCCTGCGCGGGATTGCGGACGATGCCGTCGGCGGGGATGGTGAACGTCGCCTGCGCCTCGGGCGACAGGTGCCTGCCATAGGAGGAGACCGAGTTGCGGAACCGCGGCGTCGCCTGAAACCCGTCGCGCGCCAGCCGGATCGCCGGTTCGAACAGCCTGGCCCAGGGCAATCGGCCCGACTGGCGATGGGCCAGTGCCATGCCGCGCAGCGCGCCCGGCACGCCGACGCTGCGCCCGCCGGGAACCGCCTGCATATGGTCCATCGGCGTGCCGTCGGGCGTGTAGAACCAGCGCGTGTCGGCCGCGGCGGGAGCGGCCTCGCGCGCGTCGATCGTCGTCACCTTGCCCGTCGTCGTCGCATGGCTGACCCAGAAGCTGCCGCCGCCGATGCCCGAACTCTGCGGTTCGACGACGTTGAGCGCCAGCATCGTCGCGATCGCCGCATCGGTCGCGCTGCCGCCCGCCTTCAGGATCTCGACGCCCGCCGCTGATGCGCGCGGATCGGCGGCGCTGACCATGCCTGGGGCTTTGCCGGGCATGGTGCGGGCCGTCTGCGCGGCACAGGCGGTGAGCGGCAGCGTCGCGATGACGAGGGCGATCGACAGGGTCTTCATTGCGGCAAAGCCTAACGGCTGGCCCGGCTAGGGCAACCGATTATGCCGCTACGGCTTCGGCAACATTCGCAAAGCCGTCGCGCGCGAGCCGCGTGCCGAGGTCGCGCAGGATGCGGCGGGGCAGGCCCGGCCCCTCGAACACCAGCGCCGAATAGAGCTGGACGAGGCTCGCACCCGCCCGGATTCGCGCGTACGCCTCCGCGCCGCTGTCGATCCCGCCCGCGGCGATCAGCGCGATGCCGCCGCCGCCGGCGCTGCGCACGTCCGCCAACCGCTGGCGCGCGAGCATGGCGAGCGGAGCGCCCGACAGGCCGCCGGTCTCGCCGGCCTCCGGCGCGCGCAGGGCGGGGCGGGAGATGGTGGTGTTGCCCATGATGAGCGCGTCGATCCGGTTGCCGATCGCGGCGCGGACGATGCCGTCGATCGCCGCGGCGTCGAGATCGGGCGCGATTTTGAGGAACAGCGGCGTGTTCCCCCGCGCCGCGGTGCAGGCGGCGAGCAGGTCGTCCAGCGCCGCGCCATGCTGCAGGTCGCGCAGGCCGGGCGTGTTGGGCGAGGAGATGTTGATCGTGACGTAATCGGCGATCGGCGCGGCGGCGGTGACGCCCGCGACATAATCGGCGACGCGGTCCGCGGCGTCCTTGTTGGCGCCGACGTTGATCCCGAGCCGCCCGCTGCCGCGCGCCGCGACCCGCGCCCGCGCCAGCCCCGCTTCGAGCCCGCCGTTGTTGAACCCCATCCGGTTGATGACCGCGCGATCGGCGACCAGCCGGAACAGCCGCGGCTTCGGATTGCCCGCCTGCGGCACCGGCGTCAGCGTCCCCATCTCGACCGCGCCGAAGCCGAGCCCGAACAGGCCCTCGATCGCGACGCCGTCCTTGTCGAGGCCGGCTGCGACGCCGAGCGGATTGGCGAAGGCGAGCGCGCCGATCCGGGTGGCGAGACGCGGGTTGGCCTTCGCGGCGGGGTAGGGGAGTGCCGCCCGGACCGCCAGCGCCCGCAGCGTGAGGGCATGGGCGCGCTCGGCATCGAGGGCGAAAAGCAACGGGCGTAGGGCGTAGGACATGCGGGCGCCCATCGCATCGCGGTCGACGAAGGTCAAAGCGCGGCGTCGTTTCGCTCTGTTCACCCCCCCCTTTCGTAACACCTCGTCGTCATGCCCGCCTGCGCGGGGATGACGGCAGGCAGACTATCGATGGTCTCCTGCCACCCCGATCGCTCCCCCACCTTGACCGCAGCGCACAAAGGCTTATCTGGCAATCGGATCGAATTGATCCGATTTGCGAATTGCTCGCAACAACAGACCCGGAGCCGATGCGTCTCAGCAGCCTAGCCGATTATGCGGTCGTGATGATGTCCGCCGCCGCGCGCCATTGCGGCGGTGCGGCACGACTCAACGCGACCCTGCTCGCCGAGGAAACCGGGGTGCCGCTGCCGACCGCGCAGAAGCTGGTCAGCCGGCTGTCGGCGGCCGGGCTGATCGAGAGCGCGCGCGGCACCGGCGGCGGCTTCCGCCTCGCGCGGCCCGCGGCGGCGATCAGCCTTGCCGACATCATCGAGGCGGTCGAAGGACCGATCCAGATGACCTCCTGCGTCGAGGGCAGCCGCCACGATTGCGCGATCGAGGGCAATTGTCAGGTCCGCCCGCATTGGGGCGTGGTCAACGAAGCGGTCCGCGGCGCGCTCGCCGGCGTGTCGCTCGCCCGCCTCTCCCGCGCGCCCGCTCCGACCCACGATATCGTGTCCAGCCCCATTCCCGCCCTTCTCGGCGAACAGGTGTAACCATGGCGACCAAGAACGCAGAGGCCTATGCGGCCGTCTCCAAGACCTACGAATGGGGCTTTTCGTCCGATATCGAACAGGATTTCGCGCCCAAGGGCCTGAACGAGGACACCGTCCGCTACATCAGCGCCAAGAAGGGCGAGCCGGAATGGATGCTCGACTGGCGTCTGAAAGCGTTCCGCCTGTGGCAGACGATGGCGCCGCCGGACTGGGCCAAGCTCAACGTGCCCCCGATCGACTATCAGGACGCCTATTATTACGCCGAGCCCAAGGCTAAGCCCAAGCTCGGTTCGCTCGACGAGGTCGATCCCGAGATCCTGCGCGTCTACGAAAAGCTCGGCATCCCGATCGCCGAGCAGAAGATGCTGGCCGGCGTCGAGGACCTCGATGCGGAGGGCAGTCCCAGGCGCCGCGTCGCGGTGGACGCCGTGTTCGACAGCGTCTCGGTCGCCACCACCTTCCGCAAGGAGCTGGAAGCCGCCGGCGTCATCTTCCGTTCGATCAGCGAGGCGATCAAGGAATATCCCGACCTCGTCCGCAAGTGGCTGGGCAAGGTCGTGCCGCAGCGCGACAATTATTTCGCGACGCTCAACTCGGCGGTCTTCTCGGACGGCACCTTCGTCTACATCCCGGAGGGCGTGCGCTGCCCGATGGAGCTGTCGACCTATTTCCGTATCAACGCGGAAAACACCGGCCAGTTCGAACGTACGCTGATCGTCGCCGACAAGGGGAGCTACGTCTCCTACCTCGAAGGCTGCACCGCACCGATGCGCGATGAGAACCAGCTCCACGCCGCGGTGGTTGAGCTGGTCGCGCTGGACGATGCCGAGATCAAATATTCGACCGTTCAGAACTGGTATCCGGGCGACGAGAACGGTGTCGGCGGCATCTACAATTTCGTCACCAAGCGCGCGCTGTGTCAGGGCCGGAACAGCAAGGTGTCGTGGACGCAGGTCGAAACCGGCAGCGCGATCACCTGGAAATACCCCAGCTGCGTGCTGGCGGGCGAGAACAGCGTCGGTGAATTCTATTCGGTGGCGGTCACCAACAACCGCCAGCAAGCGGATACCGGCACCAAGATGATCCACCTCGGAAAGGGATCGCGCTCGACGATCGTGTCGAAGGGGATCAGCGCCGGTCGCAGCGACAACACCTACCGCGGTCTGGTACGCGTCGGTCCTACGGCCGAGAACGTTCGCAACTTCACGCAATGCGACAGCCTGCTTTTGGGCGACCAGTGCGGCGCGCACACCGTGCCATATATCGAGGTGAAGAACCCCTCGGCGCAGATCGAGCACGAGGCGACCACGTCGAAGATTAGCGAGGACCAGCTCTTCTACGCGATGAGCCGCGGCCTCGACCAGGAAGCGGCGGTTGCCCTGATCGTCAACGGCTTCGCTCGCGAGGTTCTGCAACAGCTGCCGATGGAGTTCGCGGTCGAGGCGCAGAAGTTGCTGGGGATCAGCCTCGAAGGCTCGGTCGGGTGATTGGGCCGATCGCCGTGGCGTTGTTGGCAGTGGCACAGGCTCCGCCCGCCGATGAGATCAGCGTCGTCGGCAGACGGCTTCGCAAGCTGCAACTGGACCTGAATTCCGACGCCGGGCACTTGCGCGGCTGTCGGGCGCGGGTGTCGAGCGGCGATCGATTTATCGATGAAGCGGCCTGCTCGGCTGCGCGCATCTGTGTCGGCGAACGTTCCGTCGCCCACACCGGATTGCTGAACTGCATTAATGAAGGCGTCTTCGCAGCCGTGGCTCGCGATCGTGCCAAGGAAGAAAGCCGCAATGCTCAAGATTGAAAACCTCCACGCCGAGATCGACGGCAAGCCGATCCTCAAGGGCCTCAGCCTCACCGTCAACGCGGGCGAGATCCACGCCATTATGGGCCCGAACGGCGCGGGCAAGTCGACGCTCGGCTATGTTCTCGGCGGCCGTCCCGGTTACGAGGTAACCGAAGGATCGATCACCTTCGACGGCCAGGACCTGCTCGAACTCGCCTCCAACGAGCGCGCCGCGGCGGGCGTGTTCCTCGGCTTCCAGTATCCGGTCGAGATTCCCGGCGTCAGCAACGTCCAGTTCCTGCGCGAGGCGCTCAACGCCCAGCGCGGCACCCGCGACGAAAAGCCGCTGTCCGGCGCCGAATTCCTCAAGCTCGCCCGCGAGGAAGCGCGTAAGCTCGACATGGATGCCGAGATGCTCAAGCGCCCGGTCAACGTCGGCTTTTCCGGCGGCGAGAAGAAGCGCAACGAGATGGTGCAGATGGGCGTCGTAAACCCCAAGTTCGCGATCCTCGACGAGACGGACAGCGGCCTCGACATCGACGCGCTGCGCATCGTCGGCGACGGCATCAACCGCATCATGCGCGCGCCCGACAAGGCAGTGCTGCTCATCACCCATTACCAGCGGCTGCTCGATTACGTGCAGCCCGACTTCGTCCACGTCCTCGCCGACGGCCGCATCGTCCGCTCGGGCGGTGCAGAGCTGGCGCACGAGCTGGAGCGCGAGGGCTATGCGGGGGTGGTGGCGGCGTGATGGTTCACGCGAAGACGCGAAGGTGCGGAGAGGGCCTCGCGCAGACGCTGCTCCCGCGCATCATCACGCCGATGTTCAACGCGCTGACGTGCGCGGTCAAGCCGCGCGCCGCAGGCATCGAAACTCCCCTTCTTCTCCGCGTCTCCGCGCCTCCGCGCGAAAAAAAGCCTACTCTTCGCCCCTTCGCGCCTTCGCGTGACACCATCATCCAGCGAGTCGCCGCATGACCCTCGACCTCCCCACCACCCGCGAGGAAGCGTTCCGCTGGGCCGACATGCCCGCGCTCGAAGCCGCCCGCGCGCTGCCCGCGGCATCGACCGGCACGCCCGATCCGATCCTCGCCGACGCGGCGCGACTGGTGTTCGTCGGCGGCGAACTGGTCGATCACATCGGTGACCTGACGATATCCGCCGAAACTGTCACCAGCGACCATGCGCTCGCCCGCTTCGTATCAGGGCCGGGCCACCGCATCACGCTCGCGCCGCGCACGGTTACGACGCTGGAGATCGCCCGCATCAACGCCGGTGCCGACTGCCAAATGCCGCTCGTCATCACCTTGGGCGACGACGCCGTCCTGACATTGGTCGAAAGCTATACCGGCGCGGGCTGGACCAACACGCTGACCCGGTTCGAACTTGGCAAGGGCGCGCGCGTCATGCGCGCCGTCCGCGTCGTCCAGACCGCGGGCTTCGTCTCGACCCGCGACGAGGTCGCGATATCCGAAGCCGCAAGCTTCGTATCGGTCGCGCTGGGCGCCACTGCCGCCGGCACGCGCTTCGATGCCGCGCTGACGCTCAACGGCGACGGCGCCTATGCCGAACTCGGCGGCGCGCTGCTGACCCGCGACGACCAGCGGCAGGAATGCGCGGTCCGCGTCCGGCATGCCCACCCCAACGGTCAGTCGCACCAGCTGTGGCGTGCGGTCGCCGCGGATCGCTCGACCGTCAGCCTCGCCGCCGCGGTCGAGGTCGCGCGCGACGCGCAGAAGACCGATGGCGAACAATCGCTGCGCGGCCTGCTGCTCCAGCGCACCGCGACGGTGAACCTCAAGCCCGAGCTCGAGATCTTCGCGGACGACGTCAAATGCGCGCATGGCGCGACGGTCGGCGAACTCGATGCGCGCGCGCTGTTCTACATGGAGAGCCGTGGCATTCCCGCCGCGCGCGCCAAAGCGCTGCTGACGCGCGCGTTCGTCGCCGATGCGATCGACCGCATCGCCGACGAGACGGTGCGGGAGGCGTTCGCCGCCGATGCCGACGCGTGGCTGGACGGGGCCTTGTGACCGCCATCGAAACCCCGCTCGACGCGCTCGCCGATTTCCCGGCCATCCCGCAAGGCTGGGCGTATCTCGACACCGCCGCCACCGCGCAGAAGCCGCAGGTCGTCATCGACGCGATCACGCGCGGCTATGCCGAAACCTATGCCACCGTCCATCGCGGCGTCTACCAGCGCAGCGCCGACATGACGCTCGCCTATGAGGCCGCCCGCGGCAAGGTGGCGCGCTTCATCGGTGCGACGACGCCGGACGAGATCGTCTTCGTCCGCGGCGCGACCGAGGCGATCAACCTCGTCGCGCACAGCTGGGCGACGACGCAGCTCAAGGCGGGCGACCGCATCCTGCTGTCGATGCTGGAGCACCACAGCAATATCGTGCCGTGGCAGATGGCGGCGGAGCGCGTCGGCGCGGCGATCGACGTCGTACCGTTGACTGCGGACCATCGCATCGACCTCGACGCGTTGGAATCGATGCTGACCGAGCGTCACAAACTGGTCGCGCTGGCGCATGTCTCGAACGTGCTCGGCTCGGTCCTCGATGCGAAGCGGGCGACCGATCTGGCGCACCGCGTCGGCGCGAAGATCCTGCTGGACGGCTGTCAGGCGGTGCCCCGCATCGCCGTCGACGTCGCCAAAATCGGTTGCGATTTCTACGTCTTCTCCGGCCACAAGCTGTACGGCCCGACCGGGATCGGCGTGCTGTGGGGCCGGGGCGATCTGCTCGCGCAGATGCCCCCCTGGCAGGGCGGCGGATCGATGATCGACCGCGTCACCTTCGCGAAGACCACCTATGCCCCCCCGCCGGGCCGGTTCGAGGCGGGGACGCCGCATATCGTCGGCGGCCTCGGCCTCGCCGGGGCGATCGATTACGTCGAGGGGATCGGCATCGACCGCATCCATGCGCACGAGACTGCGCTGGTCCGCGACGCCCGCGCCGCGCTGTCGTCGCTCAACTCGGTCCGCCTGTTCGGGCCGGAGGACAGCGCCGGCATCGTCAGTTTCGCGGTCGAGGGGGTGCATCCGCACGACGTCGGCACCATCTTGGACGAGGGCCGGGTCGCGATCCGCGCCGGGCATCATTGCGCGCAGCCTCTGATGGAGGCGCTGGGCGTTGATGCCACCGCGCGGGCGAGCTTCGCGGTCTATAACGGGCCGCAGGATATCGAGGCGCTGGTCCGCGGCGTCGAACGGGTAACGAGGATTTTCGGATGAGCGATACGATCCGTGTCGAGGAAGTGGAGGCGGTGACCCCGCCGCCGAGGGCGCGCGTCGAGGATGCGGCGGATGCCCAGAGGGCGGTCGGCCGCGAACGCGACTATCTGTCGGGCTTCCTCCAGCAACAGCCACAGGGCGACGCGCCGGGCGAACCCGGCGGCGCGCTCTACGAAGCCGTCATCGACGCGCTCAAGGAAATCTACGACCCGGAAATCCCGGTCAACATCTACGACCTCGGCCTGATCTACGGCGTCGAGGTCGGTGCGGAGGGGCAGGCGGTCGTCACAATGACGCTGACCACGCCGCATTGCCCGGTCGCCGAATCGATGCCCGCCGAGGTCGAGATGCGCGTCGCCGCGGTGCCGGGCATCGCCTTTGCCGACGTCAACCTGATCTGGGATCCGCCCTGGGACCCGCAGAAAATGTCGGACGAGGCGAAACTCGAACTGGGGATGCTGTGATGGCCACCACCCTGCGCCAGCGCCCCGCGCCGCTGATCCTCACCGCCGCCGCCGACGCACGCATCGCCGACCTGATGGCGCGCGCGCCGGACGGGGCGATCGGCGTCAAGCTGTCGACCCCGCGCCGCGGCTGTTCGGGCCTCGCCTATTCGGTCGATTACGTCACCGAGGCGAAGCCGTTCGACGAACGGATCGAGACGCCGGGCGGCACGCTGTTCGTCGACGGCGGATCGATCCTCTACCTCGTCGGCTCGACGATGGACTGGGTCGAGGACGATTTCACCGCCGGCTTCGTCTTCGCCAACCCCAACGCCAAGGGCGCCTGTGGATGCGGGGAGAGCTTCACGGTCTGACCCCGTCCCCGGCACGGGGAGCCGCCTACAGGTCCTTGCCGTAGACGTTGTAGACCTTGTTGACCTGGCTATCGAGCGTCGTCGCGATCGATCGCATGCCCTGATTATCGTCGAGGATCCAGCCGATCTCGCCGCGGCTCGCGCCATAATGCGCGACCGAGGCGCGGCGGATGTACTCGATCATCATGAAGGCCAACTGGCTCGCCATCCGTGATGCCTGCAATTCCTTCACCACGCCCATCAGCGGCACGCGCATCGTCCGCACCTTCGGTTTGCGCAGCCAGAGCAGCAGCTTCGCCCACCCGAACGGCAGCAGCGAACCGTTGAGCGGCTTCAGCGGCTCGTTGAGGTCGGGCAGGGTGATCATGAATGCGACCGGCTTGCCGTCGAGTTCGGCGATACGGATCAGGTCGTTGAACACGATCGGCTTCAGCTTGACGCCGACGTCCTTGATCTCTGGCGGGGTGAGGGGGACGAAGCCCCAATTGTCCGACCATGCATCGTTGAGGATCGACAGGATGATCGCCGCCTCTTCCGCGAACTTGCGCTTGTCGACCTCGCGCACGACGATGCGCGGGTTGCTTTCGCCCGACCGGATGATCCGCTTCACGATCGGCGGAAATTCCTGCGTGATGTCCAGCTCATAGGTGAACAGCTGCTTCACCGTTGCGTAGCCCGCGCGTTCGATCCAGCCCTGATATTCGGGCTTGGCATGGCCCATCATGATCGTCGGCGCATGGTCGTGGCCCTGCACCAGCAGCCCCGGCTCTTCCCAGATCGACTGCGAGATCGGGCCGAGCGCCCGCGTCATTCCCTGCTCACGCAGCCAGCCTTCGGCCGTCGCCAGCAGCGCGACGAAGATATCCTCACGCTCGGCATCCATCAGCCCCCATTGGCCGACGCCGGGGCCGAAGCCCTGTTCGACCGGCATCGTCAGCGCCAGCGTATCGATATGCGCGGAAATGCGCCCGACGACCCGTCCGCCCTCATGCGCCAGGAAAAGCTGTGCTTTCGCATGGCTGTACCAGCCGTTCTTCTCGGGCGTCAGCAGCCCCAGCGCCTCGCCCTTCAGCGGTGGCACCCAGGCCGGATCGTTCTTGTAGAGCCGGAACGGCAGGTCGACGAACGCCTTGCGCTCGCGCTTGGTGGTGACGGGCGTGATCGTCAGGTCGCTCAATTCGGGCCTCCCATTTGGGCTGCGATCTAGCACGCCGCAGCGGCGAAGCGAGTGACGATTCCGTCATCTGTGATCGGAACGTTGCTGCGGCGCGCAACCGCGCCGACCTGTAAATGCCACGCTGTCGCCACTATCTGGGGGCAATGGAACAGGCCATGGAACACTCGCTGACCCTATCGCGCGCGCCCGCTGCGGCGGATGCTCAGGTACGCGCCCCGCGCCAGCGCATCGCCGACGACAAGGCGATGCTGCGCACGGCCGCCGAGCTGACCCGCGACCTGATCGCGCCGCGTCCCGGCATCTATTGGGCCGACCTGATCGCCTCGGCGCTGGTCGGTTACGGCGCGCTCGCGGTGGCGGTGACCGTGCAGGGGACAGGCTGGGTGGTGCTCGCCGCAATCGTGTCGGCGCTCGCGCTCTACCGTGCGCTGAGCTTCATCCACGAGGTCAGTCATATGAAGCACAGCGCGCTGCCCCGCTTCCGCGGCCTGTGGAACGTGCTGGTCGGCGTGCCGATGCTGGTGCCGAGCTTCATGTACGAAGGGGTGCACAACCTCCACCACGCCAAGACGCGCTACGGCACGTCGGAGGACCCCGAATATCTGCCGCTCGCGCTGATGAAGCCGTGGACGCTGCCGGCGTTCGTGGTGATTTCCGCGCTCGCGCCGGTCGGGCTGCTGATCCGCTATGCGATCCTGTCGCCGCTGTCGCTGCTGTCGCCGAAGCTGCGCACGATCGTGATGGAGCGCTATTCGGCGCTGGCGATCAACCCCTCGTTCCGTCGCCGTGCACCGGAAGGCGCGGCGCGCACGATGTGGAACCGGGTCGAGGCTGCCGCCAGCCTGTGGGCGATCGCCGTCGTCGGGCTGACCGCGACCGGTATCTTTCCGCTGCGCAGCGTCCTGATCGCTCTCGGAATCGGCTCGGCGGTCGCCGTCGTCAATCAGGTGCGCACGCTCGTCGCGCATCTCTGGGAGAATGACGGCGAGGCGATGTCGGTCACCGCGCAATATCTCGACTCGGTCAACGTGCCGCCGCCGTCGCTGCTGCCCGCGCTGTGGGCGCCGGTCGGGCTGCGCTATCACGCGCTCCACCATCTGCTGCCGAGCCTGCCTTATCACGCATTGGGCGAGGCGCACCGCCGCCTCACCGCGGCGCTCGATCAGGCCTCGCCTTATCACAAGGCGAGCTATGCCGGCCTGCCCGGGCTGGTGAACAAGATCGTGCGGAGCACGTTGGTCGCCCGCTGACGCCCGGACCGGCGCGGGCCTGTTGGTCGAGGCCCGGCCTAACCCATTCCCATTCCTGCACGAAACAGTCGCCCCTGTCCTACGCACGGGAGGGCGGCTAGGCAGGGTGAACCCGATCTCCCGTTCGCCGTAAGCCTGTCGAAGGACTGGCATCGACGGGCGTCCAGCGCCAGGGTCAGGGTCAGGGGTTTGTGGTGACGCCCCGGTCTTTCTCATCGGTGCGGAAACGGAAACGATAGTCCGGGATCGTTTTCGTCAAGGTGTTCATGTTGTCCATGTTGCCCGCACCGGCGACGGGCGTGCGCCTTATTCCTCGGTCCGGATCAGCACCGCCTCGCCGATCAGCAGGAACAGCAGGAACGGCGCCCAGGCGGCGAGGAAGGGCGGGTAGGCACCCAGATTGCCCATCGCCAGCGCGAAATTGTCCGCGACGAAATAGGCGAAGCCCAGCCCCATGCCGATCACCGCGCGCACGAACAATTGCCCCGATCGGGCGATGCCGAACGCCGCGACCGCGCCGAGCAGCGGCATCAGCACCGCCGACAGCGGCCCCGAGAATTTGTGCCACAACGTGCCCTCGAGCGATTTGGTCGGCCGGCCGGCGTCGCGCAGGTCGCCGATCGCCGCCGCCAGCGCGGTGAAGTCGAGCCCCTCGGGATTGACCTTGCCGAGCGTGAACTGGTCGGGTCGCACCCCCGGCGCGACGTTGACCGTGCCGAGGCCGGAGAGCTGGCCGGTCGCGACGTCGAAGCGGGTGGCGGGGCCGATCGCCCAGCCGTCGCCGGCATGGCGGCCCTGCGGCGCGCGGATGATCGCGACCAGCTCGCCGCCGGTCCGGTCGTAGACGGTGACGGTGCCGAGCCGGGTCTGCTCGCCGCGTCCGCGCACCTGCTGCACCGCGATCAGGTCGTCGCCGTCGCGCACCCAGACGTTGGTCCGCTCGCCGCGATCGATCGGCAACGGGCCGTAATCGACATCCTTCCATTGATCCAGCGTCGCGGTGGCGCGGGTGACGATCCGTTCGTTGAAGACGAAGCTGACGGCGGCGACGCCGAGGCTCGCGACCAGCAGCGGCGCGAGCACCTGGTGCGCGGACAGCCCCGCCGCCTTGAGCGCGATGACCTCGCTGTTCTGGTTCATCGTGATGAGCGTCAGGATCGTGCCGAGCAACACGGAGAAGGGGAGGAGGAAGGCGACGATCTGCGGCGCGCGCAGCCCGACATATTCCCACACCTGCGACTGGGTGTTGCCCGGATGCGCGAGGATCGCGCCCGATTCGCTGAGCAGGTCGAGCGTCTGGAGGATCAGCAACAGCGCGGCGAGCAGGCCGAACGTGCGCACCAGGAACATCCGGCCCATGTAGATCGCGACGGTCCGCGACGGGAAGAAGCTGGTCATGCCGCGGCCCCCTTCTTGCGGCCGCGGCCGGGCAGGTAACGGGTCAGCAGCTTGGCGACCTTCGAGAAGGCCCGCTCCAGCGCGCCGATCGGCTGGCCGCCAGGGACATAGGCGATCTGATAATACATCCAGAGGATGATCCCGGCAAAGATGCAGAACGGCACCCACAGGGCGATCAGCGGGTCGATCCGGCCCAGCTCGCCGATCGACGCGGCATATTCGTTCACCTTGTGATAGGCGACGATCATCACGATCGCCAGGAATACGCCGAAGCCGGAATTGGATCGCTTCGGCGGCACGCCCAGCGCGATCGCGAGCAGGGGCAGCAGGAACATCGTCGCCACCTCGACCAGCCGGAAATGGAATTCGGACCGGCTGCTGTCGCGCTGTTCCTCGCTCGACGAGGCGTGGCCGAGCCGGGCGAGCTCGGGCAGGGTGAATTCGAGGTTGCGGCCACCGCGCGACCGGAAGTTCTCGTAGCGCGGCAGCGGGATCGGCAGATCGTGTGAGGTGAAGGTCAGCACGCGCGGCACCGCGAAATTGGGCGCCTTGTGCACCAGGGTGCCCTTGGTCAGGCGAAAGATGATCGTGTTGGGATCGTCGGTCGCGAGGAACTGGCCCGACTGCGCGGTGACCGAGTAGCTCGTGCCCTTGTCATTGTAATAGACGAAGATGCCGTCCAGCTTGCGGCCCTTGTCGTGGCTCTGCTCGATGCGCAGCGTCATGCGGTCGCCGAAATGGGTGAACTCGCCGACCTTGATCGACGCGCCCAGCGCACCGGTGCGCAATTCGAAGCGCAGCTGCTCGTAATAATAGCGCGCCTTGGGCTGGACGAAGCCGACGATCGCGATGTTGAGCGCGGCGAGGATCAGCGCGTACATGAAGGGGACGCGCAGCATCCGGGTATAGCTGACCCCGACCGCGCGCAGCACGTCGAGTTCGGAATTGGCGGCGAGGCGACGGAACGCCAGCAGGATGCCGAGCAGCAGCCCGATCGGGATGCCGAGGCCGAGATATTCGGGCAGCAGGTTGGCGAGCATCCGCCACACGACGCTGATCGGGCCGCCTTCGGTCGCGACAAAGTCGAACAGTCGCCGGATACGATCGAGCACCAGCAGCATGGCGGCGATCGTCAGCGTCGAAAACAACGGCAGCGCGATCAGCCGGGCCATGTAGCGGTCGAGGGATGTCATGCGGGAAGGGGCTCGGGCCGGGATAAGAAGAAGCCGGTATAGGCGCAGGGCGGGCGGGCGTCAGCTAGAAAAGCCGGGTCATTCCGCGGCGATCTGGTGCGGTGGCGCAGGGCGGTCGTCGGCCATCGCCCGGCCGATCGCCCGTTCCAGCCCGACGAGCGTGAACGGCTTGCGCAGCAGCTGGTGCGCGCCGAACTCGCTTGCATTCGCCTCGCCGGCGAAACCGGTGACGAACAGCACCGCGATATGCGGATATTGCGGGCCGAGGCTCGCGATCATCTCCGGACCGGTCTGCCCGGGCATCAGCACGTCGGAAATGATGAGGTCGACGTCGTCGTGCGCGGCAAGCAGGCCGGCGGCCTTCGCCGGTGCATCGCAGCCGATGCCGTGATGGCCCAGTTCCTCCAGTGCGCCCAGCGTCGCGGTCAGCACCCGCGGATCGTCTTCGACGACGAGCACGCGCAGGCCCGCGGCGGCCGGCTCCGCCGGCGTGATATCGACCACGGCGGTGCGGCCGATGCCGTCGGCCGCGGTGTCGCGCGGCAGGTAGAGTGCCACCGTCGTGCCCCGGCCGGGGGCGGTGTCGATCGTGATCGCGCCGAGCAACTGGCGGACGAGCGCGAATATCTGGCTGAGCCCCAATCCGGTGCCCTTGCCGGCCTCCTTGGTGGTGAAGAAGGGTTCGTAGACGCGCTCGACCACGTCGGGGGTCATGCCGGCGCCGTCGTCGGTCACCGCCAGCGTTACATATTCGCCCGCAGCGCACTGGTCGACCTGATGCTCGGTCAACGTCGCGGTGCCAGTCGCGATCACCAGCCGGCCGCGTCCGTTCATCGCGTCGCGCGCATTGACCGCGAGGTTGAGCACCGCATTCTCGAGCTGGACGCGATCCGCGCGCACCTGCCACCCGCGCGCATCGTCGCGGGTGACGACCGTGATCGCATCGCCTAGCGTCCGGTCGAGCAGCTCGGACATGCCCGATACCAGCTGCGCCGCCGCGATCGCTTCTGGCTTGAGCGATTCCTCGCGGCTGAAGGCGAGCAGCCGGCGGGTGAGCGCTGCGGCGCGGTTGGCACCGTCGGTGGCATTGTCCAGATGCCGCGTCACCGCGGCGGGATCGCCCGCGACCGAGCGTTTGGCGAGCTCGAGTCCGCCGAGGACTACCGCCAGCATATTGTTGAAATCGTGCGCGATGCCGCCGGTCAGCTGGCCGACCGCCTCCATCTTCTGCACCTGCCGCAGCTTGGCTTCCTGCACGCGCAGTTCGTCGGTCGCCTGCGTCACCGCGGCGGACAGCTCCTCGGCGCGCTCGCGTTCGGCATCGGCCTCGGCGCGGGCGAGCGCGCGCTCGCCGACCGCCTGGAGCGTGAACCAGCCGAGCACCAGCGCGCCCAGCACGATCAGCACGCCGAAGATCGCGAGCACGCCGGCGATCCGACTCGACCGGTCGACGGTCCGCATCGCATCCGCGGTGCGCGCATCGAGCAAGGCGCGTTCGCCAGAGATGATCTCGTCCAGCGTCCGGTCGATCGCGGTGAGCGTCGGCGACGAGCGCGACGCATAATAGCGCGCCAGCGCCTGGCTGTTCTTGCCATAGGTGGTGCTGAGCGCGGTCAGCGACAGCTCCTCGCCGCGCCGCATATAGGCGTTGCGCAACTGCGCGACGCGCGCGCTCTGCTCGCCGGTTGCCCGCGTCAGCCGTTCGAGCCGGCCGAGCTGCGTGCCCGCCAGCCGCCATTGGTCGAAATAGATCTGGCCGAGCGCCTGCTGCCCCTTGCCGCTGATGACGTAGCGGCCCAGCGACGCCTCCGATCGCGCGATCGTGCCCGACACGGTGCGCGCGAGGATCATCACGTCGTAGCTGTGCGCCTGCGCCTGCAGCGCGCGGTCACGCTGCCGGTTCGCTTCGCCGAGGGTCAGGATGAGCGCGACCAGCACCACCGCGCCGAGCAGACCCATCACGACCAGCGTAATCATCCGCCAGGCCGCGTCGCCTCCCAGGGCCCCCCCCGGGACCGTTTCGGCGTCATCCCGCATCATGGCAGCGATGCTAACGCGTTTCGCTACGCCTGGAAAGCGCCTGCGGGAAGCGTCAGCCGATCGCGCCCACGGCCTGTCCCGCGGCGCGGAAATGGGCGAGCACGGTGTCGAGCTGCGCGCTGCTATGCTCCGCGCACAGCGAACAGCGGAGCAGGAAGGTGCCAGCCGGCGTCGCGGGCGGGCGCGCCATGTTGACGTAGACGCCCGCCTCCAGCAGCCCCTGCCACATCGCGACCGCCTGTTGCTGGTCGTCGAGGATCACCGCGACGATCGCGCTGTCGGGCGCCTCGGTGCCGAGCCCGAACCCCATCGCCTTGAGGCCGCCGTGCAGCTGGCGTGCGTTTGCCCACAGTTGCTCGCGCTTGGCATGCGCGGTCTTCAGCTTGCGGATCGACGCGGCGGCGGTGGCGACCACCGACGGCGGCAGGCTGGCGGTGAAGATGTACGGGCGGCAGGCGAGGCGGATCGCCTCGAACTTCGGATGGTTCGACACGCAGAAGCCGCCGACGGTGCCCACCGATTTGGAGAAGGTGCCGACGACGAAATCGACGTCCGCCTCCAGTCCCTGCGCCTCGTACACGCCGCGCCCGTTGGGGCCGTAGAAGCCCATCGAATGCGCCTCGTCGCTCAGCACCATCGCGCCGTGCTTCTTAGCAACCGCGACCATTTCCCTGAGCGGCGCGATATCGCCGAGCATCGAATAGACGCCCTCCAGCACCACCAGCTTGGCCGGCTCCTTGGGCAGGCGGCCAAGCCGCTTGTCGAGGTCCTCGACGCTGTTGTGGCGGAAGCGGACGATCTCCGCATTGCCCTGCTGGCAGCCGTCGTAAATCGAGGCATGGCTGTCGGCATCGAGGATGACGTACTCGCCCTTGCCGGCGAGCGTCGAGATCATGCCCAGATTGGCCATATAGCCGGTCGAGAAGACGATCGCACCGGTCGTGCCGTAGAATTCGCGCAGCGCCGCCTCGGCGTCCATATGGTCGCGGAAGGTACCGTTGAGCATCCGGCTGCCGTTGGTGCCGGACCCGAACTGGTCGAGCGCGGCATGACCGGCGGCGATCACGTCGGGATCGAAGGTCATGCCCATGTAATTGTAGGTGCCGAGCAGGATCGTGTCGCGACCGGCGATCACCGCCTCGGTCGGGGACTTCACCTGATCCATCACGATCGCAAACGGGTCAGTGACGCCGGTGTCGATCAGCGCCTGACGTTCGGCGATCAGCGCGTCGAACTTGCTCATCAGGTCGCGTTCGGGCGCGATCGCCGGGGGATCGACGGGAAGCGCCTCGGCCTGCAGTCCGGTCTCGGTCATGTCAGCCCTTCAGTTTCTCGACGGCGTCGGTCAGTTGGCCGATATTCTCGATCTCGGCCTGCATGTTCATCGTGATGATGATCTCGAATTCGTCCTCGATCGCCGCGACGAAGTCCATCACGGTCAGGCTGTCCCATTCGAGGTCGCCCTGGAAGGTGGTGGTTTCGGTCAGCGCGACGCCCTTCTTGTTGAAGGGTTCGATCTGCGCCTTGATGGTGTCGAGGATCTGGGTGCGGTCGGTCATGATGCTTATCCGTCTGACGGCCAAATACGGCAGGGGTGCGGCGCTATAGCAGCCCGTTGGCGCGATACCATCGCGCGGTTGCGGCCAGCCCCTCCGCCAGCGGGATCGCCGGAGTCCACACGGCCGCGGGCGGTCGGCGGGCGGGATCCGCGGCCCAGTCGGGGTGGACCAGATAGGACACCCGGTCTTGCGTCAGCCGCGCGCCGTTGCCGCGCAGTCGCCGGTCGATGCGCGCACCCGCCGCGAGCAGCGCGCGTGGCAGGTGGATCGTCAGCACGCGCCGCCCGACCGCCGCACCGATCGCCCGATGGAAGGCGCGATGGCTCCACGCCCGCCCGTCGTCGACCTCGTAGATCGCTTGGGCGGCGGCGCCGTCCGCGAGGATTAGCAGCAGTCGCGCCAGATCGTCGACGTGGACCAACCCGACCTTGCTCGGCGGCGGCATCAGTGCCAGCCCGTAGCGCGCGACGCGAAAGATATCGCGCATGTCCATGTCGCCGGGCCCATAGACCCCGCTCGGGCGGACGATCGTCCAGTCGAGCCCGCTGTCCTTGACCCGCGTCTCCGCCTCCGCCTTCGACCAGCCGTAGTTGGACAGCTGTGGTTCGCGCGCGGAAAGCGACGAGACATGGACGAAGCGGCGGACCCCGCCGTGCGTCGCGGCGGCGAGCATCGCGCGGGTGCCCTCAATATTACCCGCGGCAAAGCCGGCGCGGTCGCGGGCGTTCACCACCCCGGCGACATGGACGATCGCATCGGCGCCGGAGACGAGCCGCGCAAGGCTGTCGGGACGATCGAGCGCACCCTCGACCCAGGTGATGCCGTCGCGCGGCGGCTGCGCGCGGCGGGTGAGCGCGCGGACGTGGTGACCTGCGGCGAGCGCCCTCGCGACGAGCGCGCTGCCGACGAAGCCCGTCGCGCCGGTGATGGCGAGAATGGTCATGCCCGTACGGTCACCCTGGCATCACCGTCGCTCGCGTGCCGGCGGGGAACCGGAACCGCGAACGTCAGTGCCGGGGTCGTATGGCCAACCCGTCTGGATCCCCGCCTGCGCGGGGATGACGGCCTCTTGATTGCCGTCGCCATCGTAACATCAGCGCCACGCACGGCGCGTAGCCAGCCATCAGCGCCCGCTCGCCCGGCCGCCAACCGGACAGACACACCGCCGCGTCGCCGCACCTCCCGATCTGTAGTTCCATGGCGAAGGCCGAGGCCCAGTTGGCAAACGGTCGTTGATAAAGCCGCGACGGCACCCCAGCCGGACCCTAGCCTTCGCCGGGGAACCGAAACGCCCGACGTCATCACACCAGCGCCAGATGATTGCGATGCACCAGCGCCGCGCGCGGTGCATAGCCGAGGATCGCCGCCTGCTCGTCCGACCGGGTGCCGATCAGGCGCACCGCCTCACCGGCATCATATTCGGACAGGCCACGCGCGAGCAGGCCGTGCGGTCCCTCGATCGTTACAAGATCGCCGCGAGCGAACCCGCCCTCGATCCGCGTCGCGCCCGCCGCGAGCAGACTGCTGCCCGCCGCCAGCGCCCGCGCCGCGCCGGCATCGACGTGGATCGCGCCCTTCGCGGTCAGCCCGCCTGCCAGCCACGCCTTGCGCGCCGGTGCTGCGCGTTCCGCCACGAACATCGTATGGCGTTGCTCGCCGGACAGCGGGTGGTCGAGCCGCCCGCTCGCGATTGCTAGATTCGCGCCGGCGCCGGTCGCGATCCGCGCCGCGGCAATCTTCGACACCATCCCGCCCGACCCCATGCCGGATGCGGATCCGGCATCCGCCATCCCCGCCACCGCGTCGATCCGCTCGACGGTCGCGATATGCCGCGCCGCCGGATGGGTGTGCGGATTGGCGTCGTACAGGCCGTCCACGTCGGACAGCAGCACCACGCCTTGCGCGCCCGCCGCCTGCGCGACGCGTGCGGCGAGCCGGTCGTTGTCGCCGAAGCGGATTTCCTCGGTCGCGACGCTGTCGTTCTCGTTGATGACCGGCACCACGCCCAGCCCGAGCAGCCGGTTGAGCGTCGCCGCCGCATTGAGGTAGCGCCGGCGATCCTCAAGGTCGTCGAGCGTTACCAGCATCTGCGCGGCGGTGATGCCGTGCGTGCCGAGCAGCTCCGCCCAGGTCTGGCTGAGCGCGATCTGACCGGTCGCGGCGGCGGCCTGCGCATCCTCCAGGCTGGCGCGTCCGCCCCTGGCGAGGCCGAGCCGCCGTGCGCCCAGCGCGATCGCGCCCGAAGAGACGATCGCGACCTGCTGCCCCGCCGCAACCCGCGCGGCGATATCCGCCACCAGCGTCGCCAGCCACGCCCGCCGCACCGCGCCATCGGGCGCGACGAGCAGCGCCGACCCGACCTTAACGATCAGGCGCGGGCAAGTGGCGAGCGGGAACAGCATCGTCACACGGGGGACCAGGTCAATTCGTCCTCGCCCTCGTCGTTGTCGGGGACGGTTTCCGGACCCGGCCCGATCGCCTCCAGCAGCCGGTCGAGCACCCAGTCGACGCCAGTGCCGGCCGCGCCGGACAGCGGGATCACGTCCGCGCCGCTTTCGTCTGCCAGTTCGGCCGACAGCGCCTCGATCAGCTCGTCGTCGAGCATGTCGATCTTGTTGAGCGCGACGATGTGCGGCTTGTCGATCAGGCCGCCGCCATAGGCGGCCAGCTCCTCGCGGACGATACGATAGCTTTCGGCGACGTCGTCATCATTGGCGTCGACCAGGTGCAGCAGCACGCGGCAGCGCTCGATATGGCCGAGGAAGCGGTCGCCGATGCCGGCGCCGTCCGCCGCGCCCTCGATCAGGCCGGGGATATCGGCGACGACGAACTCGCGCTGCTTGTGGCGGACGACGCCGAGCTGAGGGCGGGTGGTGGTGAACGCATATGCGCCCACCTTCGCCTGCGCGTTGGTGACGGCGTTGATGAAGGTCGATTTGCCGGCATTGGGCAGGCCGACGAGGCCGGCGTCGGCGAGCAGCTTCAGCCGCAGCCAGACCCACGCCTCCTCATAGGGCCAGCCGGTGCCGTGCTGGCGCGGCGTCCGGTTGGTCGAGGTCTTGTAGCTGGCATTGCCGCGACCGCCGTCGCCGCCGCGCAGGAACATCTCGCGCTGGCCGACCTTGGTGAAGTCGAGCAGCACCTCTTCCTTGTCCTCGGACAGCACCTGCGTGCCGACCGGTACCTTGATGAGCAGGTCGTCGCCGCCGCCGCCGGTGCGGTTGCTGCCCGAGCCGCCCGAACCGCGCGGCGCGCGGAAATGTTGCGTATAGCGGAAGTCGATCAGGGTGTTGAGGCCCGCGACCGCCTCGAAGATGATGTCGCCGCCCTTGCCGCCGTTGCCGCCGTCGGGGCCGCCATATTCGATGAACTTTTCGCGGCGGAAGCTGACGGCGCCGGGGCCGCCCGCGCCGGAGCGGACGAAAATCTTGGCCTGATCGAGAAAATGCATGGCGCCTCTTTAGCGCGATGGGCGGGAACGGCCACCCCCGGCGGCGGTGGAGCCCGCCAGCGGCGGTACGACAAGCCCGCTGGACCACGGGGCTGGCAACGTTATGAGGATATTAGTGAAGTACGCGCCCGAATCCATCGTGCCCGCGGGGCCACAGCCGGGGTCGCAGCCGCCTCTGGCGTGGGGACGGCTGTTCGAGAGCGACGTGTTGCCCGAATCGCAGCGCTACAGCTGCTGGCGCGATTCCGACGTGGGCGGGTATCGGCGGCGGTTCGATACGGATCCGCACGAACCGTTCGCGGCCACGATCGACGCGCTCGATCTGGGTGCGCTGGTGATCGGCCATGCGCGCTTCACCGCTCAGGACTGGATTCGCGATCGGGCCAATATCGTCGCGGACGATTGCGACGATCTGGTCGTCAACATCCGCCATCGCGGCGGCGCCGTGGGCGAGATGGAGGGGCGGACCGTCGTCGCCCCGGCCGGATCGATCGTACTCGCCGACATGGCGCAGGTCGGCCGCCATACGTCGGACGCGTCGGTCACCTCGGGCTTCGTTCTGCCGCGCGCGCTGGCGGAACGGATGCTGCCGTCGGTGCGCAGCCTGCACGGCCATGTCATCGCGCCGCAGCACGCTGCGCTGCTGGCGTCGCACCTGACGATGATCCGCCATCACGCGGGGCAGCTGCCGGCGAGCAGCGGGCCGCTGCTGGCGCAGACCATCCTCGACCTGTTCACCGTCGCCGTGACCGCCAGCCTCGGCGGCGTGCCGGCCGATGCCGGGCAGCATGACCGCGGCCTGCGCCACCAATTGTGCGCTTCGATCGAACGGCATCTGGGTTCGCCCTCGCTCAACACCGCCCGACTGAGTCGGATGCTCGGCGTGTCACGCTCGACGCTCTACCGCCTGTTGCAGGCGGAGGGTGGCGTGCAGGCCTATATCCGTGCGCGCCGGCTGGCCCGCGTCGCCGAGACGTTGCGCGGGGACGGCGATCGCGAGACGATCGCGGCACTCGCCGAACGGTGGGGATTCTGCGACGCGGCCTATCTCGGGCGGGCGTTTCGCGAGGTCTATGGCGTGACGCCGGGCGACTATCGGGCGCTGCACGGCGGCGGGCGATCGTAGCAGGCCGAGAGCGGGCGCAACGAGAAAACCGCCGGCCGACCCCGCGACCCCCATCGCGAACATCGACCGACGGCTTCTTCGGGCGGGCGCCGGGAGCACCCGCCGGTCCGAACATCCTCTCCCGATTGCGTCAGGCTGCGCTGACGTCGCGTTCGGCTCGAGCCGGGGGCATCCACTGGCGTGCCGTTCGGTCTGGAGCCGGTCATCGGCGCGCGATTCCGCGACCCGTCCGACCGGACGCGGCACGCGCACGCTTCTGACCGACAGGCCGTGAAACGACCCCTCTGCTCGAGCCATGTCCATAGCGCAGCGGCCATGGCAAAAGGAGGGGCGGGGCCATTGCCCCGGTGCCAGCGGCTATTGCCGACAGTTCAGCCGCATCCCGCGCCGTCCGCATCGCTGGTCAGCATCGCCACGGCGAGGTCGCGCGCCTTGCTGCGCGGCAGGTCGAGCGCCCGGGCCATCGGCGCACCGAGCAAGGTATCGCCGAGCGCGAGCAGGACGAGGTGCAGCGTTTCGTCCTGGATCGGCCGTTCCGCCGGCTGCATCCCGACCGCGAGTTCGTCGACCAGATCGTGCACCGCCGACAGGATGGGATCGAGCGCGTCGCGATTGCCGGACAGGATCATCCAGCTCGCCAGCGCGCCCGCGCCGCCGCTGTCGAACGCATCGAAGACGAGGTCGACGATCCGCCGTGGATCGGGATCGCCGTCGCGATTGCTCAGCACCGCATCGCGGATGGTCGAGGTGATATAGGTCGCCATGCGGGCGATCAGCGCGCGCTGCAGCCCCTCCGCTGAGCCGAAATGGTGGAGCAGGTTGGCGTGCGTCCGGCCGATTCGCGCGCCCACCGCCTTCAGCGTCACCGCCTGCGGGCCGCTTTCGATCAGCAATTGCTGCGCGGCCGTCAGCGCGGCATCGCGGCTCTCGCCCGGGGACAGGCGGCGACGGGGAGGTGCGGTGGGGGTTGCAGCGGACAGGGCAGGGGCCTATTTACAATGATGTCAGTAAGCAGTGTAGCCTTGTGTTCGGAGGATTCTATGGCGAAAGCAACCACCCCGCACGATCTGGTCATCACGCCGCGCGACCGCCGCTTCGGTCGCGGCGTCCGCATGAGCCGCTGGTGGCTGAACGACGACCCGATCGCGACTGCCTTTTACAACGCGTTGTCGGTGACCTTCCCCAAGGGCGAGGGTTATTTCGTCGACAGCGTCCGTAAATTTCGCGAGGGCACGCCGCTGCGACTGACCGCGGAGATCAACGCCTTCATCAAGCAGGAGGTGATGCACACCCGCGAACATGTCGCGTTCAACCGGCACGTCACCGATCAGGGCTATGACGTCGGCCTGCTCGACCGCGACGTCGACGCGGCGCTGGCGCTGACCCGCGACCGGCCGCCGATCGCCAGCCTCGCGGCGACCACCGCGCTCGAACATTTCACCGCGATGCTCGCCCACGAACTGATCGTCGATCCCCGCCATCTGCGCGGTGGCGAGGAGCAGGCCAAGGCGCTGTGGCTGTGGCATGCCGCCGAGGAGATCGAGCACAAGGGCGTCGCCTATGACACCTGGCTGCACGCAACGCAGGACTGGTCGCGATTTACCCGCTGGCGGATCAAGTCGCTCGTGATGCTGGTGACGACGTGGCGGTTCTTCGGCGGGCGGACGCGCGGGATGCTCGAACTGCTGCGGCAAGACGGGCTGACCGGGCCGAAGGTGTGGGCGCGGCTGTTCTGGTATGCGTTCGGCAATCCCGGCATGGCGCGCAAGGTCGCGGGGGTCTGGGCGGCCTATTTCCTGCCCGGCTTCCATCCGTGGAAGCATGACGACCGCGCGCTGATCGGTCTCGCGGAAAGCGATTACGAGGCGGCGGTGTTGCCCCGCGCCGCCTGATCGCGCCGTCGGGCTTCAATCGCCGGCGGCAAAGGCGCTAGGGTCGCGGCATGACCCGATATGCGAAACGCTTCTGGATCCTTGGTGCAGCGACGTCCGGCCTCGCCGGCTATGTCGATGCGATCGGATTCCTGAAGCTCGGCGGGCTGTTCGTGTCATTCATGAGTGGCAATTCGACGCGGCTTGCGGTCGGACTGGCGACGGAGGCAGCGGTGGCGGGCATCGCCGCGGGACTGATCGCGGCATTCGTCGGCGGGGTGGTGGTCGGAACGATCGTGTCCGCGATGGCGGGCCCGTGGCGCAAGCCTGCCGCAATGATCGGGGTCGCGATCCTGCTCGCCGGGGCGGCGGCGACCGATGCACGCGTGCCGGCCGGCGTCACCACCGCCTTGCTCGCCGCGGGGATGGGGATGGCGAACACCCTGTTCCAGCATGACGGCGAGGTGAGCGTCGGCGTCACCTATATGACCGGCGCACTGGTCAAGTTCGCGCAGCGGCTGGCGATGGCGGTGCTCGGCGGACCGCGCTGGGCGTGGCTGCCCTATTTGTTGCTCTGGTGCGGCCTCGTCGTGGGTGCCCTGGTCGGCGCTTTGGTCTATCCACGCTTCGGCACCGCGGCGATCGCCGCCGCCGCCGGCGGTGCGGCGCTGCTGACGCTCTATGCCGTATGGCTCGGCCCCGCCGACCGTCTTGCGGTACGGCAGGGCGCGGCCGCCTAGGCGGCGATCGGCATCGGTTCGCATCGGTCGACCAGGTCGAGGTCGTAGCTGACCGCCGGTGCCGCCTCGCGGCGTGCCGCCGATTCGCGCATCACCGTCTTGCCCGAAGCGCGGAAGCCGAGCTTGCGCAGGACTGCTCCGGATGCCGGATTGTCGGCGAAATGCCAGGCGGTCAGGCGGCGCAGCGGCAGCGCATGCCGTGCCATGTCGACGACCGCACGGCCCGCCTCGGTCGCATAGCCGCGTCCCCATGCGGATGGCGTGAGCCAATAGCCGAGCAGCATGTCGCCGCCGCCCTGATCGTCGATGGCGATGCCGCCGATCAATGCCGGTGCCGCACCATCGTGCGATTCGATCAGGAATCGAGGTTCGTGCGCCCCACGCGGCAGGGTGCAGAACGCCTCCGCGTCGGCGACGGCATAGGGGAAGGGCACGCGCATCAGCATGCGGGTGACCGTTTCGTGGCCGATCGCCCGCGCCAGCGCCGGCGCATCCTCTGGCCATGCGGGCCGCAGCGTCAATCTGTTGGTTCTGGCGAACATTCTTGCTCTCTCCTTGGCCACGCCGCTGCCACGCGCCTGTGACGCGGCAGGGACAAAGGGTTGGGGAGCAAGAAAAAAGGGAGCCGGGGCGGACCCGTCTCCCTTGTTGGCTGGTCCCTCGCTGCCGAGGAACCCGGGTCACCCTGGTGGGCAACCCGTCTGGTTACCCGATTATTCGGCGGCTTCCGCCATAATCTGCACCGAGCAGAATTTACGGCCGAGCTTGCCCTCGTGGAACGCCACGCGGCCGTCGACGAGCGCGAACAAGGTGTGATCCTTGCCGATGCCGACGTTGGCGCCCGGATAGAATTTGGTGCCGCGCTGACGCACGAGGATGTTGCCCGCGATCGCTTCCTGACCGCCGAACTTCTTCACGCCAAGACGACGGCCGGCCGAATCACGACCGTTGCGCGACGAACCGCCTGCTTTCTTATGTGCCATGCTGCTCTAACTCCTGTTCGCTGCGCTGGGCTCAGCCGACCGAAACGATCTTGAGGATCGTGTGGTTCTGGCGATGACCGTTCTTGCGGCGGTAATTGTGACGGCGACGCTTCTTGAAGACGATGACCTTCTCGCCCTTCGCCTGTGCGACGATCTCGGCGGCGACGGTCAGGCCCTCGACGCTCTTCAGCTCGGAGCCTTCGCCCGCGAGCAGGACGTCACCCAGCGTGATCGATGCGCCGGCTTCGCCGTCCAGCTTCTCGACGACGATTTTGTCTCCGGCGGCGACGCGATACTGCTTGCCGCCCGTGCGCACGACTGCGAACATGGCTCTAGTCACTTCCCAAAAAACTTGCGCCCGCTCGGGTAGACCCCGGCGGGATGAGGGGTGGCAGCTAAGGAAAAGCCGCCAGCCTGTCAACCTCCCGCCGCGGTGATTCTGCGGCGGGGGCGGATTTCGAACGACCTAGTGGCGATGCTCGCGACGCAAGGCGTACCGTCCGTCGGCGAATTCGTTGAACAGCCCGGGAATCGCGGGATGATCGATCGGCTCGTCGCTTTCATCCGGCACCAGGTTCTGCTGGCTGACATAGGCGACGTAGCTCGATTCCATATTCTCGGCGAGCAGGTGGTAGAAGGGCTGGTCCTTGTCCGGCCGCACCGCCTCGGGAATCGCCTCATACCATTCGTCGGTATTGGCGAAGACCGGATCGACGTCGAAGATCACCCCGCGGAAATCGAACAGGCGGTGGCGGACGACCTCGCCGATCGAAAATCGCGCATGCGCGATCGCAGGCGCGTCGATCCCGATATGGGGTGACGTGACGCCGGAGGACGTGCCGATAGGATCGTGGCGGGGCATGCTGGCAATTTAGTGGTCTTTCTGCGCTGCACAAGCGCAAGGGTGCTTGCCTCCTGAAAACGAACCCGTTAGAGGCGCGCCCTCGACCGACCGACCGGAGCCTTCGCGGCCCCTGGAAACGTCTTCTGCGGAGAGGTGGCAGAGTGGTCGATTGTACCGCACTCGAAATGCGGCGTGCCTTTGCGGGCACCGAGGGTTCGAATCCCTCCCTCTCCGCCACTTTCTTTACCGATCGGTAGATCCGGCGCGATGCGCCTCAGCGCGTCGCTGTGGTCTGCCCCGCGAGATAGCGCGCGACCGGATCGATCATGTCCTTGGGGATACGGCGCGCGATGACGGGCATCGTCGCCGCGCTCTTGCGCGCGTCGACGATCGTGTCATCGCCCTGCCAGTGGCGCAGGCGCTGCGCGATATAGTCGGCGCGCTGGCCCGCGATGACGGGGTAGGGCTTGCCCGGCGCGTGGCAGCTCGCGCAGGCGGGCAGCTGGATGCGGGCGATACCCTGCGTCACGATCCTGGCGGCGTCGGCGTTGCCGGCGGGTGCCGCGCCGAGGCCGGGCATCGCGGCGAAGCGGCGCGCGGTGTCGGCCATGGCGGCGGGTGCCATGCGCATTGCGACCTGTTGCATCACGGCGCTGGAGCGGGTGCCGTCGGCATAGCCCTTGAGCGCGGCGAGCAGATAGGCGGGGTCCTGGCCGCCGAGCACGGGAATGTCGGGCGCGCCGCGGCCCTTGCCGTCGGTACCGTGGCAGCCGGTGCAGGCGGCGAGGTCGGCGCCCAGGTTCGCCTCGTTCACCAGCGCCCTGTATTGCGCGGGCGTCATGCCCGGCAGGCTGCGAACGAAGGCGACCATGCGGCGCACCTCGTCGGGGCGGTCCTGCACCGCCCAAGCGGGCATGCCGGTGTATTTGACGCCGTGCTGAAGGATCCAGAACAGCTGTTTGTCGCTCCATTCACGTGCGTTGACGGCAAGGTCGGGCGCGGGCGGCGTGGCGGACTGCATCACCGGCGCGGGCTTCACCCCGGGCGCGCCGTGGCAGACGGCGCAGGCATTGGCGAAATGGCCCGCGGCGCTGACCAGCCCGGTCGCGTCGGCGGGATCGTCGGGGCTGGTGAAGGCGGCATGGGTGCGCACCGAATTGCGCATCGTCCAGTGCAGGAACCAGTCGGTGATCGGCCAATGTCCGCTGGACGCGGCGATATTGAACAGCCCGGACCAGGCGAACAGCAGGCCCGCTGCGCCGAGCCCGACCAGCGTGACGATGGCGCGCGCCCAGGTGATGCGGATCGTCATGCGGCGGGTGCCTCCGGGCGGGTCTGAAGCAGGCGGCCGAGCATCGCGAGCCCGCCGACGAGATAGGCGATGCCGCCGACCAGCAGCATGACGACGCCTGCAACGTGCTGGTCAGTGAGCGCGTCGGGGCCGTGGTGCATGTACAGGGGCCGGGGGGCGAGGCCGATCAGCGCGCCGAGCAGGGTCATGTGCATCGAGGTAACGAGCAGGGCGCCGACGCCGGCGGCGCGGTGGCGCGGGGAAAGGACGGCGGACCAGAGCAGCAGTCCTGCGGCGAGGAAGCTGGCCTGTTCAACGACCAGTGCCAGCGGATGATGCGCAGCGAGGCTGCGCAGTGTCGGTACATGCCAGCCCCAGACGATGATCGCCTCGATCAGCGCGGCGGGCAGGGGGGTGGCGAGTCGCGGCCAGCGCATGGCCGGATCGCACCGGCCGCCCTGCAGGCCGATCGCAATCAACGGAGCGGCGATCGCGACCGCGATCATATGCGCCGCCATATGGCCCGACATGCCGTAGCGGCTGAGCGTCCAGCCGATCGGCAGCAGCGCGAGGCCGGCGACGAGCATCGGCGGTTTCATCGGCAATCGCTCAGCACGATGACTGGCGCGGCGGTGAACAGCACCGCGATGAAGCTCAGCCCGGACAGCAGCAACGTCGAATAGGCGAGGAAGCGCAGGCGATCGATTTCGGTGCCCTCGTCGTGCGGGGCCGGTGCGCCGGGGGTGCGCGCCTGCTGCCACGCGATCAGCCCTGCCGCGACGATCACGAGCAGCGCCGCCACCGTCCCGATCGCGAAGGCGGTGGGGAAGCGCGCCCAACTGCCCAGCTTCGCGCAGGACACGGCCGCCCACAGATAGGAAAACAGGAAATGCACCGCCCAGGTCGTCGGCGGGACGATCAACGTCCACAGCGTGACGCGCAGGTCGCGCGCGCGCCGCAACCAGCGCCTCACAGCCCCGCCTCCGGGAACAGGCCGATCGTCAGATAGGCGACCAGCGCCGTCAGCGCGAAGAAATGCTGGTAGACGGTGATGTTGCGCAGGTCGGCGTCATGCGCGGGGTCCATGCGGCCGGCCAGGCTGCGCGCGAGCGTGTAGAGCTGCATGATCGCGCCGACCGCGGCATGGACCACGGTCCAGATCACCAGCACCCAGACGATCGCCGGATAGACGTTCGCCTTCGGATCGAGCCCGTCGAGGCAGCGCAAGCCCACGGCGAGGCTGGCGAACGCGGCGACCGCACCGGCGACCAGCAACGCGCGTGCCGGTTGCACTGCGCCGCGCGTGTGGACTTCACGGGCGGCGAGCGTCGCGGCCCAGCTGGTGAGCGACAGCAGGAGCGCGACGATCGGCCAATAGCTGCCCGGTCCGTCGAAGCCGGCGCCGAAATCGGGGTGGATCGTCCAGTAGAAGTAATAACCGAAGACGAGGCCGGAGAAGGCGGTGGCGTCCGCCATCATCGTGATGAACATCGCCCACCAGCCCGGCGCGGCGGGGCCGGAGATATAAAGCGGCATATGCATGCCATGGCCGATCGGCTTTTCGGGCTTTTCCGGGATCTCGGCCGTGTCCCACAGCCACCAGAGCACGCAGGCAAGCGTCACAACACCGCTGAGCGCCGACAGCAGGTAGAGGTGGTAGGTGGTGAGGATAAAAACCGCACCAAGCGCGACCGCGGTCATCATCGGCTTGACGCTGGGGGTGCCGAGCCGAATCACCGACACCGGCTTCGCATCGAGGACGGAGGTGATGATCGTCTCGCGACGCCCTTCCTCGGCATCGGGCAGGAAGAAGCGGCCCTCGTCGACCTTGGCGACGAAACCGGGCTGGTCCCAGATCGGGTAGCGGCTTTCGATCAGCGGCACCGACCGGATGCCCCAGTCCTCGTCGTCCGGATGCGCCAGCCATTCGAGCGTGCCGGCGTTCCACGGATTGCGGACTGCCTTCTTCCGCGTCGGCGACAGCGCGAGGTCGATCACCAGCACCAGCACGCCGGTGGCGAACAGATAGGATCCCGCAGTCGAGGCGAGGTTGAGCCAGCCGATGTTGAGGTCGGCGGGATAGGTGAAGACGCGGCGCGGCATCCCCTCCAGCCCCGACAGGTGCATGGGGAAGAAGGTCAGGTTCACGCCGACGAACATGATCCAGAAGGCGATGCGGCCGAGCCGGTCGCTCAGCTTCTTGCCCGTGATGAGCGGCCAGTAATAATACAGGCCGCCGAACAGGGGCAGCAAGGTGCCGCCGATTAGCACGTAATGGAGATGCGCAACGATGAAGTAGGTATCGTGCGCTTGCCAGTCAAAAGGCGCGATCGCGACCATCACGCCGGTCAGGCCGCCGATGACGAAGATCGCGAGGCTGCCCGAGGCATAGAGCAGCGGCGTCGACCATTTGACCTTGCCCGCCCAGAGCGTCGCGATGAAGGCGAAGATCTGTACGCCGGTCGGGATCGCGACGGCTTCGGACGCGGCCGAGAAGAAGGCGAGGCTGATCTTGGGCAGCCCGGTCGCGAACATGTGATGGACCCACAGGCCGAACGACAGGAAGGCGGTGCCGACCGCGGCGAGCACGATCCACGGATAGCCGAGCAGATGCCGCTGCGCGAAGGTCGGGATCAGCATCGCGAACAGCGCGATCGAGGGGAGGAAGACGATATAGACTTCCGGGTGGCCGAAGATCCAGAAGAGGTGCTGCCACAGCAGCGGATCGCCGCCCTTCGCCGCGTCGAAGAACGGCCAGCCGAGCAGCCGCTCCATCTCGAACAGCAGGTCGCCCGCGATCAACGGCGGGAAGGCGAACAGGATCATCACCGCGACGACGAGGATGTACCAGGCGTAGAGCGGCATCAGGTTGAGGCGCATGCCCGGCGGACGGCACTTCAATACGCCGACGATCAGCTCGACCGCGGCGGCGACCGATGACACCTCGATAAAGCTGAGGCCCAGCATCCAGATGTCGGCGCCAAGGCCCGACAGGTCGGTGCGCGTCGTCAGCGGCGGGTACATGAACCAGCCGCCATCGGGGGCGGCGTTGAAGAAGATCGATCCCCCGACGAAGATGCCGCCGAGCAGGAAGCTCCAGTAACCGAACGCCGACAGACGCGGGAAGGGCAGGTCGCGTGCGCCCAGCAACTGCGGCAGCAGGATGATCGACACCGCCTCGAACATCGGCACCGCGAACAGGAACATCATCATCGAGCCGTGCAGCGTGAACAGCTGGTTGAAGGTGTTCGCGGAAACGAGGTCGTTGTCCGGCACCGCCAGCTGCGTGCGCATGATGAGCGCGAGCACGCCGGCGAACAGCATGAAGCCGAACGCGGTCAGCGTGTACCAGACGCCGATCCGGTTGTTGTTGACGTCGGTCCAGCGGAAGAACCAGCCCGAGGGTGGCTTCCACACCTCGCGCAGGCGCGCTTCCTGCTCGCGGCGAAGCTGCGGATCGTCTTGCGCGTGGAGGCTCATTTCAGGCCCTGGAGATAGCGGGCGATGGCGGTGGCCTCACCTTGCGACAGTTGCGGGAAGGCGGGCATGCGCACGCCGGGTTTGGTCGCCTGCGGATGGCGGATGAAGGCCGCGACATTGGCGGTGGTCATCGGCAGGATGCCCGCGGCGAGCGTCGGCCGCGCGCCGAAATGGGTGAGGTCGGGGCCGATCCGCCCGGTCGCGGAGGTGCCGCGGATGGCGTGGCAGGCGTTGCAGCCGTTGGCGGCGAACAGCGCCGCGCCCTCGCCGGACGCGGTGGCGAGCCGGCGCTGGTCGGCGAGCCAGGCGTCGAAGGCGGCGGGCGGCATCGCGACGACGTCGAGCGCCATCAGCGCATGGCTCAGCCCGCAGAATTCGGCACATTGGCCGCGATAGCGCCCGGCCTTGTCGGCGCGCACCACGAGCGTGTTGGTGCGCCCGGGGATCATGTCCATCTTGCCGCCGAGGCCGGGTATCCAGAAGCTGTGAACGACGTCCGCTGCGCTCAGGCGGAAGGCGACGGTGCGCCCGACCGGGACGCGTACCTCGTTGGCGGTTTCCACCGGAGCGGCACCGGCCGGGCGATAGACGACGCGCCACCAGAATTGCTCGCCCTCGACCGCGATGGTGAGGTCGGCGGGGCCGACCGGCCGCGGCTTCATATAGGGGAGCGAATAGACGAGCAGACCGAGCAGTACGACCGTCGGCACGATCCCGCCCAGCCACAACACCAGCCGCATGCCGCCGGCGTGCGTCAGCTCCCCCTCGGGCGCGCGCACCGCATGCCGCATCAGCAGGGCGACGGCGATCGCGATCACCAGCGCACCGCCGAGCATGATGAGGAACAAATAACGGATATCGGCCGCGTCCGCGCCGAAAGGCGCGAGCGTCGATTGATGCGTGTTGCAGCCGGCAAGCAGCATGGCTGCGCCGCCGAGCGACGATGTTCTGAGCCCCCTCATCCGCATCGTAACGCGTCGGGTCCGGAACGGTTCGTTTTTTCCGGGCGTTTTGTTGTGACGAAGTGTTTCCGTCTATTGACCCGCGGCGGCAAGTTCCTCGCCGTTGCGGGTCGCGAAGTGCAGCGGCATGTCGTTCGCCCCGCCCGACGCGACCAGCGCAAGGTCGCTGGCGCCCTGCATCAGCCCGTCCTCGATCTCCGGTTCATGCGCCTCCGCGGCAGCGACCGTCGCGGCAAGCAGGCTGCGCGCCTCCGCCTCGCCATAGGTCATGGCGAAGGCGGTGTGGGCGATGGTGAAGCATTCGTGATCGCTCGCCGGTGCCGCGCTCTGGTGCTGGAGCGAGGCGCAGGCCGCGCCGAGAACATAGCCGCGCGACCATGCCGAGCCGGTCGGCCCGTCGTGCGGCAGTTCGCCGGCGGGCAGGTGCAGCCGCTCGAACTGCGGCAGCAGCAGCGCGCCGAGCGGCGACCGCAGCGTCGCGGCCAGCGTCTTGCGCTTCGGCCGCTTCGGCGCGATCAGATGGTCGAGGACCCCCATCGGTCAGATTCCCTATCAATGTGCTGGCGACTGCTGTGCACGAACGAGGTTAACCGACGCCTAAGCGGTGCCGCCGTCGCGACCATGGCATTCCGGTGCGGATCGCAATTCCTTCGCATCACCGCATCCTTCTTGTATAGCCGGTCGTATTTACCCCCCGGGATGAGGTGACGTTTTCCGTGTTCAAGGGCCTGAAGCCGATCGTGTACAATGGCCGTGAGGTCTGGCCGCTGGTCGAAGGAGGCAAGGGCGTCGCCGCGACCAACCACGCCTCCGCCGGTGCCTGGGCTGCCGCCGGAGGGATCGGTACGGTATCCGCCGTCAACGCCGACAGCTACGACCCCGACGGCAAGATCATCCCCCAGGTCTACAAGGCGCTGACCCGCCGCGAACGCCACGAGGAACTGGTCGAATATGCCATCGAAGGCGCCGTGCAGCAGGTGCAGCGCGCGCACGAGATTTCCGGCGGCAAGGGCGCGATCAACATCAACGTGTTGTGGGAGATGGGCGGAGCGCAGCGCATCCTGCACGGCGTGCTCGAACGCACCCGCGGCATGGTGTCGGGCGTCACCTGCGGTGCGGGCATGCCATACAAGCTGTCCGAGATCACCGCGTCCTACGGCGTGTCCTACCTGCCGATCGTATCCTCGGGCCGCGCCTTTCGCGCGCTGTGGAAGCGCGCCTATTCGAAGGCCGCGGACTGGCTGGCGGCGGTGGTCTATGAGGACCCGTGGCTCGCCGGCGGGCATAACGGTTTGTCCAACGCCGAAGACCCGCTGAAGCCGCAGGATCCGTTCCCGCGCGTCGCCGAGCTGCGCGCGGTGATGCGCGAGGGCGGCATCCCCGACACGACGCCGATCGTGATGGCGGGCGGCGTCTGGTATCTGCGCGACTGGAACGACTGGATCGACAATCCCGAACTCGGCACGATCGCCTTCCAATATGGCACGCGGCCGCTGCTGACGCAGGAGAGCCCGATCCCGCAGGACTGGAAGGACCGGCTGACGCAGATCGAGGAAGGCGAGGTGCTGCTGCACCGCTTTTCGCCGACCGGTTTCTATTCGTCGGCGGTGCGCAACCCGTTCCTGCGCAACCTCGAAGCGCGTTCGGAACGCCAGATCGCCTTTTCGACTCAGGAGGCGGGGGACCACGTCTTCCAGCTCGACGTCGGCGTGAAGGGCAAGAACTTCTGGGTCACGCGCAACGACCTGCTGCGCGCGCGGCAATGGTTCGGCGAGGGCTATACCGACGCGCTGAAGACGCCGGACAATACGCTGGTGTTCGTGTCGCCGACCGAAAAGGGCATCATCCGCAAGGATCAGGCGGATTGCATGGGCTGCCTGTCGCAATGCTCCTTCTCGAGCTGGGCGGATACCGAAACCAATTCGACCGGGCGGCTCGCCGACCCGCGCAGCTTCTGCATCCAGAAGACGCTGCAGGACATCGCGCATGGCGGCGACGTCGACCAGAATCTGATGTTCGCCGGCCATGCCGCGTACAACTTCAAGCGCGACCCCTTCTATTCCAACGGCTTCGTGCCGAGCGTGAAGCAATTGGTCGATCGCATCCTGACCGGCGACTGAGTGTGGCGGCGGTCGCACCGCCGGCATACTGGCGTGACGCCGGTGATTGAGACGGGTGTCGCGACGGCGCTGGCGGCGGTCGCTGCCGTGATGCGCGACGCCCGTGGTCCGTGGTGGGTGATCGGCAGCGCCGCGGTCGCGCTGCATGGCGCCGTGACCGATGTCGCCGATATCGATCTGCTGGTCGGCGAAAAGGATGCAGCTGACCTGGTGTCGCGATTGGGACTGAGGGCGGAGCGGCTTGATCCGCATCCGCTGTTCCGGTCCCGAATCTTCGCGCGCTGGCCCCGGTCCGACCGCACGGTCGAGATCATGGGGGGCTTTGCGATCTGCGAAGGCGGCGCTTGGCAACCGCTGGTTCCCGTCACCCGGATTGCCTTGGGTGACGTGTACGTGCCGGATCGCGATGAACTGATGGCAATTTTGACCCGGTTCGGCCGGGCCAAGGATATCGAGCGCAGGCGTCTGCTCGCCGCGCTGTAGATGTACGGGAGCGCCGGGTTGAGGCGCTCGACGCTCCCGAACCTCGTCAGTCGGCGACCGTGCCGACCACCGCGCCACCGGTGCCGCCGATCGCGGCGCCCTTTTCGACGCTGCCACCGGTCGCCGCGGCGACGCCCGCGCCACCCGCTGCACCGATCCCTGCGCCCTTCAGCGTCGAACAGGCCGACAGGCTGACGGCGGAGGCGAGCAGGAGGGCGGTGGCGGCGATGGGCTTGATGGACATGGCTAATTCCTTCGTTGCGGGGATGCGGGGGTAATGTCGCGGCGCAGCAAAGGTTTCCGTTCAGCAATCATTTATCACGAACGATGCGGGCGTTACGCCCAGCCTTCGAGCACCTGATCGGGCGGGCGGTGGCCATCCGCCCACATGCGGATGTTCTGGATCACCCGCTCGCCCGACGCCTGCCGCCCCTCCAGCGTCGCGCTGCCCATGTGCGGGGTCATCACGACGTTGTGCAGTGCGAGCAGGCGCGGATCGATGCGCGGTTCGTGCTCCCATACGTCGAGCCCCGCGCCGGCGAGGCGGCCGGCCTCCAGCGCGTCGACCAGCGCGGCTTCGTCGACGATGCCACCGCGGGAGGTGTTGATGAGATAGACGTGGGGCCGTATCAGCCCGATGCGGCGGCGGTCGATCAGATCGCGGCTGTCGGCGTTGAGCGGCGTATGGATGCTGACGATGTCCGCCGCCGCCAGCATCGCGTCGAGATCGGCGTGGAAGGTCGCGCCCAGCTCCGCCTCGACCACCGCGGGCAGGCGATGGCGATTGTGATAATGGATCGACAGGCCGAACGCGCGGGCGCGGCGCGCCACCGCCTGGCCGATGCGACCCATGCCGACGATGCCCAGCGCCTTCCCGCCGATGCGATGGCCGAGCATGCCGCCGGGGCTCCAGCCATGCCATTCGCCCGACCGCACCAGCTTCTCGCCCTCCGCCAGCCGGCGCGGGACGGAGACGATCAGCGCCATCGCCATGTCGGCGGTATCTTCGGTCAGTACGCCGGGCGTGTTGGTGACGATGATGCCGCGTGCGCGTGCCGCCTTCAGCGCGATGTGGTTCACGCCCGCGCCGTAATTGGCGATCAGGCGCAGCCGCTCGCCGGCGCCGGCGATCAACGCGGCGTCGATCTCGTCGGTGACGGTCGGCACCAGCACGTCGCAATCCGCCATCGCCGCGGCAAGCTGATCGCGGGTCAGCGGGGCGTCGCCGCGGTTGTTCGTGGTGTCGAACAGCGCCTCCAGCCTGTCCATCACCGTATCGGCGAGTTCGCGGGTCACGACGACCTTGGGGGTGCGGCGGGAATCTGACATGGCGCCACCGGCTTGGCGAAGCGCGCGGCGGGCGTCAACGGATCGTTGCTGTTCATCCGCGCCGCGCTAGAGAGGGCGCAGAGGAAAAGGACAGGAACGATGCGGTTTTGGGCTTTGGGCGCGATGGCCATCGCCGGACTGGCGATGGTGACGGCGGACGGCCGTGCGAGCGCCGCCGACGCCAGGAAGACGCTGCCCTATTTTGCGTCGATCAACGCCGGCCGCGCGCGGATGCGCACCGGGCCGGACAAGACCTATCCGGCGAGCTGGCTGTACCAGCGCGCCGACCTGCCGGTGCGGGTGATCGCGACGTTCAAGCAATGGCGCAAGGTCGAGGACCCCGACGGGACGCAGGGCTGGATGCTCGCCGCGCTGCTCAGCGAGCGCCGCACCGGGATCGTGCGGAGCGCGCAGCCGGTCGAGATGTATGCGCGTCCGTCGGCCGGGGCGAAGCTGTTGTGGCGCGCCGCGCCGGGTGTGGTCGGGCGCCTGTCCGAATGCGGCGGCGGATGGTGCCGGCTCGACGTGAAGGGGCAGGCGGGCTTCGTCGAGGTCGCCGACCTGTGGGGCGTCGAGGGCAGCGAACGGCTGCCGTGATCCGGGACCCTAACCGGATGTTAGGACCGGGACGGTAGCGATCGCGCTCCCCGTGCGAAGGGCCACGATCGTGACGCCAACCGAACCGTTTCAAATGCATCACAGCTGGCCGTTGGCCGAGGCCGACCAGAGGTTCGATCTGGGGCGCCTGCTCGACGATCCACCCGCCGCGGACGGTGCGGCCGTCCGGTTCGTTTCGCCGGATGCGACGCCGGGGCTATGGGCCTGTGATCTCGCCGACAATCGCCTCAGCTGGTCGCGCCAGGTGTTTCGCCTGTTCGGCCTGCCCGAGCATGCGGCGCCTGCGCGCTGTGCGACCGTCGCGCTCTATGCCGAGGCGTCGCGGGTGGCGATGGAGCGGTTGCGCGCGCACGCCATCCGCCATCGCCGCGGCTTCACGCTGGACGTCTCGGTCTTTCCGCACGACGCGGGCCAGCGGTGGCTGCGGCTGATCGCCGCGCCGGTGTGCGAGGGCGGGCAGGTCGTCCGCCTGCACGGCAGCAAGTCGGACGTCTCGCACCTGTATCGCCGCTGAGCTACTGCATCAGTTCCACCGCCATCGCGGTCGCCTCGCCGCCACCGATGCACAGCGACGCGAGCCCGCGTCTCTGTCCGGTCGTCTGCAGCGCCGACAGCAAGGTCGCGAGGATCCGCGCGCCGCTCGCGCCGATCGGGTGACCGAGCGCACAGGCGCCGCCATGGACGTTGAGCCGCGCCGGATCGAGGCCGAGGTCGTGGACCGCGATCATCGACACCGCGGCGAACGCCTCGTTGACCTCGAACAGGTCGATGTCGTCGCGGCTCCAGCCGGCCCGCTCCATCGCCTTGCGCATCGCGAACACCGGCGCGGTGGTGAACTTCGCCGGATCGTGCGCATGCCCGGCATGCGCGACGACGCGCGCGATCGGCGTCAGCCCCAGCCGCTCCGCCACGCTGGCGCGCGTCATCACCAGCGCCGCGGCACCGTCGGAGATCGACGAGGCGTTGGCGGCGGTGATCGTGCCGTCGCGCGAAAAGGCGGGCTTCAGCGTCGGGATCTTGGCGACGTCGCCCTTGGCGGGCTGTTCGTCGAGCGACACATTGGTGCTGCCCTTGCGGCCCTTCACCTCGACCGCGACGATCTCTCGGTCGAAGGCGCCCGCCCGTTGCGCCTTTTGCGCACGGTTGAGCGATTCGATCGCATAATCGTCCATCGCGGCGCGGGTGAACTGATAGTCGGCCGCGGTATCTTCGGCGAAATTGCCCATCAGCTTGCCGGGTTCGTAGGCGTCCTCGAGCCCGTCGAGGTACATATGATCGTAGAGCGTGTCATGGCCGATGCGCGCGCCGGCGCGATGCTTCTTCGATAGATAGGGTGCGTTGGTCATGCTCTCCATGCCACCGGCGACGAGCATCTCGACCGAGCCGGCGGCGAGCGCGTCCGCGGCGAGGATCGCCGCCTGCATACCAGACCCGCACATCTTGTTGACCGTCGTCGCCTCGACATGCGTGCCGAGGCCGGCACCGATCGCCGCCTGCCGCGCCGGCGCCTGGCCGAGGCCGGCGGGCAGGACGCAACCCATGTAGATGCGCTCGATCGCTGCCGCCGATGCGCCGGACCGGTCGACCGCGGCCTTCACCGCCGCCGCGCCGAGTTCCGTCGCGGATGCACCGGCGAGGGCGCCCTGAAACGAGCCCATCGGGGTGCGGGCATAGCCGAGGATGACGACGGGATCGGTGGACATGGGCTCTCCGGTGTTTTGGGTTGCCAGCAATCTAGGATGCGGGGCAGGGCGGGGCAATGAGCGCGCCGGCCCGAGTCTGTCCTGCACATAGGGAATCCCGCCGGATCGATCCGCAGCGCCGTGCGCTGGGCGAAGATGGAAGAATTTATCGAGCCAGTACGGTGGTTTGCATCGATCAGCGGGATGATCGCCGCCGGCGTGGTCGCGCTGGACTGGGGACGCCGGGATACCGGCTGGGCGATGGTGCTGTTCTGCCTGTCGGCGGTGGCGTGGATCACCGGCGCGGTCCTGATGCGCGACTGGGCGCTGGGGTCGCAGAACATCGTGCTGCTCGGCATCGATGTGCTGGGCGTCTATCGCTATCTGATCCGCGAACCGGACCCCGGCGAAGCCTGACATGAGCGCGGCCGTCGTCTGGCCGCTGGCGCTGGGCGTTGCGGGGGCGATCTTCGGCAGCTTCATCGCCGCGCTGGTGATCCGCTGGCCGCAGGGGCGATCGGTGATGCACGGGCGTTCCGCTTGCGATGCGTGCGGGCGGACGCTGGGCGCGGGGGAATTGGTGCCGTTGCTGAGCTTTACCGTGCAGCGCGGGCGTTGCCGGGGTTGCGGCGCGCGAATCGATCCGCGGCATGCGGGAATCGAGCTGGCCGCGCTGGGGATCGGTCTGGCTGCCGGCATCGTCGCACCCGATGCGGACGGGATCGCCGGGGCCGTGTTCGGCTGGCTGCTGCTCGCGCTCGCGGCGCTCGACCTCAGCGCATTCTGGCTACCCGACCGGCTGACCGGCCTGCTCGCCGCAGCCGGGCTGGCGGCGGGAGCCGCGGGACTCGACCCGCCGCTGATCGACCGGCTGATCGGCGGCGTCGCCGGTTACGCGAGCCTCGCGCTGATCGCATGGGGCTATAAATCGGCACGCGGGCGCGACGGCATGGGCGGCGGCGACCCCAAATTGTTTGGTGCCATCGGGCTCTGGCTCGGCTGGCGGATGCTGCCGGCGGTGCTGGTGATCGCCAGCCTGATCGGACTCGGCGTGGCGCTGTTCGCGCACCTGACCGGCCGGGGCATCGCCCGCGACACCGCTCTGCCGTTCGGCGCGCTGCTGGCGGTGGCGGCTTACCCTGCGTGGATCGCCATGATATCCCTCGCGTCATGATCGCGCTGTTGCTCGCCGTCGCGGCCCAGGCCGCCCCCGCCGCCCCGGTGTTGGGGGCGATCGGCCGCCAGCAACTGCCCGACAAGGGGTGCGCCGCCTATCTGTGGAGCGCGACCGACCGTCAGCTGGTCGCGATGGCGACCGCCGATCCGGCGACGATCCGCATCGCGATCGGCGGCCGGACGATCGATCTCGCGCGCAGCGCCGGCGACGGGCCGGGCAAGCTCGGCTTCGCCGACGCCGCCGAATATCGCCGCGACGACATCACCGCGCGGCTGACGATGGATATCGTCCAGCAGGAGGGGCTGACCGCGGGGGCGAAGGTGCCGACGGGGTCGTTGCAAATCGACCGGCCGGGGCAGGACGGCATCGTCGTCCCCGTCGCCGGACTGATCGGATGCCGCGCATGACGATGGACGCATTGCTGGAGGCGCAGCGCGCCGCCTTCATGGCCGAACTGCCGGTGACGCTCGCGGTGCGCAAGGACCGCCTCACGCGCGCGGCGGCGATGATCCGCGACCATGCCGTCCGCTTCTGCGACGCGTTGAGCGAGGATTTCGGCCATCGCAGCCGCGACCAGTCGATGCTGACCGATATCGGCGGATCGATCGCGCCGATCGCGCACGCGCTGAAGAAGCTCGATGGCTGGGCGAGGCCGGAGAGGCGTGCGGTCCAGTTCCCGCTCGGCCTGCTCGGTGCCCGGGCCTGGGTCGAATATCAGCCCAAGGGCGTCGTCGGCGTGATCGCGCCGTGGAATTTCCCGGTCAACCTCGTGATGGGGCCTGTCGCGGGCGCCTTTGCCGCGGGCAATCGCGTAATGGTGAAGACGAGCGAATTCACCCCGGCCACCGCGGCCTTGTTCGAGGAGGTCGTCGGCGGCTATTTCGCGCCCGACGAACTCGCCTTCGTGTCCGGCGGGCCGGAGGTCGGCAAGGCGTTCGCCGCGCTGCCGTTCGACCATTTGCTGTTCACCGGCGCGACCGGGGTCGGCCGCCATATCCTCCACGCCGCGGCGGACAATCTGACGCCGGTGACGCTCGAACTCGGTGGCAAGAGCCCGGCGATCATCGGCGCGGATGTCGACCTAGCCCGCGCGGCGGAGCGGATCGCGCTCGGCAAGATGCTCAATGCCGGGCAGATCTGCCTCGCGCCCGATTACGTTCTCGTCCCCGCCGCGCAGGAACGCGCGCTGGTCGACGGGCTGAAGGCGGCGGCGAGCGCGATGTATCCGACGCTGCTCGCCAACCCCGATTACACCGCGATCATCAACGACCGCCACCACCGGCGGCTGAGCGACTGGCTCGACGACGCCCGCGCGAAGGGTGCCCGGATCGAGACGGTCAATCCCGCCGACGAGGATTTCAGCAACTCGAACGGCCGGAAAATGCCGCTCCACATCGTCACCGATGTCACCGACGACATGGTGCTGATGCAGGAGGAGATTTTCGGGCCGATCCTGCCGGTCGTCCGCTACGACGGGATCGACGCGGCGATCGCGCGCGTCAATAAGGGTCCGCGCCCGCTCGGCCTCTATCATTTCGGCCGCGATGGCGACGAGCGCCGCCGGGTGCTCGACCGGACGATCTCGGGCGGGGTGACGCTGGACGATGTCGTCTTTCACGTGTCGATGGAGGACCTGCCGTTCGGCGGGGTCGGGCCATCGGGGATGGGCAGCTATCACGGCGTCGACGGGTTCCGGACCTTCAGCCATGCCAAGGCGGTGTTCAAACAGGCGCGGCTCGACGTCGCGAAGATCGCCGGCCTGAAACCGCCGTACGGCAAGGCGCTGGCAGCGTCGATAAAGCGGCAGATGAAGGCCTGATTCTACCGACGACAGCATGTCGTACAAATAGGCCGCCTCCCATCCCGTTGATCGCCCAGCGGAAATCCGGGCAGTTGCGACAAAAGTCCTCGCTGCGATGCAACCAAGATGCGGGCGGCGGCGTTATCGGCGTGCTTGGGGGTGGATTCGAACGCGAACGCTCTCACAAAGGGGAACGGACACGCGTGCGAGTATCGACCGGACGACATTACTGGCTTGCCATCGCTCTGGTCGCCGCGGCCCCGGCATATGGCCAATTCAACCAGCAGCAGGGCGTTGCACCGGCTCGAGGGCCGGATGCGCCCAAGGTAGAGCGCGACAAGGCGAAGGCCCCGGCCGATGGCGTCCAGACCGGCGTCACCGACCCCAATGGTAACGCGCCGATCGTTCCCGACAGCGAATTCAATGCCGCGCTGCCGCCGCTGAGCGGTGACATCAATGCGCCGCTCGAACCGATGCCGGCCCAGTCTTCGGCTGCCCAAACGACGTCCCCCGCCACCCAAACGACGCCGACGCCGGGATCGACCGTGGCGCAACAGCCGCTGGTCAACCCGGACGGTACGCTGCCGCCCCCCGCGGCGGAAAATCCGGAGCTGGCGCAGCCGCTCCAGCCGCTCGGCACCTTTGATTCGGCGCCGCTGCAGACGGTGGCCGACGTCAAGGACGCCGACGCGCCGCAAATCCGCTACGACACCGAGCTGAAGGGGCTGGAGAAGCTCGATCTCGCCTCGCAGTTCAAGTCGCTGTCGGCCTTGCAGGAAGGCGGCGGCAAGGCTGCCAATGCGACGCAGGTCGCCGCCCGGGCGCGCGAGGACGAGGCGCTGGCGGTGCGGCTGATGAAGTCGCTGGGCTATTATGACGGCACCGCGATCTCGATGGTCGAGACGGTGCCGAACGCCGATGCGACCAAGGCCGGTCGCCTGCGCGCGACAGTGACCGCAACGCCGGGCCGGCTCTACACGCTGTCGTCGGTGGTGATCGAGGCGCAGCCGGTGACCCCGCCGGACCTGCTCAGCCGCAATCTGCCGTTGCGCGTCGGCGATCCGATCGAGGCGGCGCGCATCCAGGGCGCGGAGGCGAACGTCAGCCTCGTCCTGCCGCAGCAGGGCTATCCCTTCGTCAAGCTCGGCGATCGCGACATCCTGCTCGACGACCAGTCGGAAAAGGCGACCGGCGCCTATACGCTGCCGGTCGATACCGGTCCGCGGTCCAGCTTCGGCAACCTCGTCACCACCGGCGACCCGGTGTTCGACCTGAAGCATCTCAACGTCTTCCCGCGGTTCGACGCGGGCGACCTCTACGACAGTCGCAAGCGCGACGATTTGCGCGACGCGCTGGTCGCGACCGGCCTGTTCTCCAGCGTTTCGGTCGAGCCGCAGCGGACCGGCCGCACCAATGCCGACGGCACCGAGGCGGTCGACCTGCTCGTCCGCCAGAGCAAGGGGCCGGCACGGACGCTGGCGGGCAGCGCGGGCTATTCGACCGGGCAGGGCTTCAAGGCCGAGGGTAGCTGGACGCACCGCAACCTGTTCCCGCCGGAGGGAGCGCTGATCGGCACGGTCGTCGCCGGTACGCAGGAACAGGGCGCTTCGGGCACCTTCCGCCGCTCCAACGCCGGCCGGCGTGACAAGACGTTCACCGCGATCGCCAGCGCGGTCCACCAGAATTACGACGCCTTCGACGCGTTCACCGGCACGCTGTCGGCGCGCTGGAGCTATGTCTCGACGCCGATCTGGCAGAAGCGATTCACCTATTATTACGGCGGCGAACTCGTCGGCACCAACGAGAGCGTCTACGATTTCACGGAAGGGCGGAACGTCCGCCGGACCTATGGCATCGTCGCGCTGCCGGGGCAGGTCGAATGGGACACGTCCGACAGCCTGCTCAACCCGACGCGCGGCTATCGCCTGCGCCTGAACGTCAGCCCGGAAGGCGCGGTGAGCGGCGGGTTCAAGCCCTATGTCCGTACGCAGATCGAGGGCACGCTTTATTATCCGGTGTCGAACAGCCTGGTGATCGCGGGACGCGCGCGTGCCGCGTCGATCCAGGGCATCGCGCGCGACGATCTCGCGCCCTCGCGCCGCTATTACGGCGGCGGCGGCGGATCGGTGCGCGGCTATGGCTATCAGCGGCTTGGGCCGTTCGATCCCAACGGCGATCCGGTCGGCGGCCGCAGCCTCAACGAATTCGCGCTCGAGGCGCGCTACCGGTTCGGCAATTTCGGCATCGTACCGTTCGTCGACGCCGGCAACAGCTATGAATCGAGCCTGCCCAAGGGGTCCGAACTGAAGTTCGGCGCCGGCATCGGCGGCCGCTTCTACACCAATTTCGGGCCGATGCGCATCGACGTGGCGACCCCGCTCAACCCGCGGCCCGGCGACGGCAAGGTCGCGCTCTACATTTCGATCGGGCAGGCATTCTGATGGCGCAGGACACGCCCGTGACCGAAACGACCGACGCCGCCGTCGTGGCCAGGCGGCCGCTGTGGCAGCGCATCCTCAAGTGGATCCTGTTCCTTGTCCTCGGCCTTGTCATTCTGGTCGGGGCGGTCGTGCTGGGGATCAACACCGATCCCGGCCGCCGCTTCGTCGCCAACCGGATCGGCGGCTATACGACCGCGTCCGGCCTTAACATCAAGGTCGGGCGGATCGATGGATCCCTCTATGGCCGGATGGTCCTGTCCGACGTGCGCGTCGCCGATCCCAAGGGCGTGTTCCTCACCAGCCCGCGGTTGAGCGTCGACTGGCGCCCGTTCGCGTTCGTGGACAATCACGTCGACGTGCGCGCGCTGTCGACCGAACTGGTCACGCTCGCGCGCCGACCCGAACTCAAGCAGACGCCGAGCGACCCGAACGCGCCGCTGCTGCCCGATCTGGATATCGACGTGAACCGCCTGCACGTCGGCCGGCTGGTGCTGGCCAAGCCGGTGACCGGTGAGACGCATATCGTCCGCATCGACGGCGCGGTGCATATCGCCGATCGCCGCGCGCAGCTCGTCACCGATGCTGCGGCGCTGCGCGGTGCCGGTGTCGCCGGGGGCGATACGCTGCACCTGAAGCTCGACGCGGTGCCGGAGCGCAACCAGCTCGACATCGACCTGAAACTGGACGCGCCGGTGGGCGGCGTCGTCGCCACGATGGGGGCGCTCAAGGCGCCGCTGACCGCGACCGTCGACGGCCGCGGCAGCTGGAAGGCGTGGCAGGGCAAGGCACGCGCCACGCTGGGCGGCGGGCAACTCGCCGACCTCGACGTCACCGCGCGCAACGGGCGTATCGCCGTGCGCGGCTTCGCGACGCCAGGCCTGTACCTGCAGGGGCCGGTCGAGCGTCTGACCGCGCCGCGCCTCGACCTGGCGCTCGATACCACGCTCAACGACCGCAAGGCGGATACGCGGCTGACGCTGAAGTCCGATGCGCTGGCGGTGGATGCGGGGGGGCTGATCGACCTTGCCAACAACACGTTCGGCAATTTCGCGGTCAACGCGCGCCTGCTCACCCCCGGGGCGATCGCGCCCAACCTGCGCGGCCGCGACGTGATGGCGCGTGTCGTGCTCGACGGGGCTTTCGGGACGCCGACGGTCGATTACAAGATCAACGCCGCGGCGATCGGCTTCGGCACGACGACGGTCGAGAACGTTTATGCCGAGGGCCTCGCCCGGGTGAACGCCGACCGCATCCTGGTACCGGTCAAGGCGCGCGCGCGTCGTATCACCGGCCTCAACGCCGCAGTCGGCGGGCTGGCGAACAACGTCCGTATCGAGGGCGACTTCGCCATTTCGATGCCGAACATCCTGTCGGACAATCTGCGGATCCGGTCGGACAATATCGATGCGACCGCGATCGTCGTCGCGAACACGCAGACCGGCCGCTACACCGGCGCGCTGAAGGGCCGGGTCAACAACTACCGGCTGGAGAGCATCGGCATCCTCGACCTGTCGACCGACGCCAAGCTGGTGCCGGGCGCCAATGGCGGGTTCGGCATCACCGGGCGCGTCGTCGCGCAAACGAAGCAGCTGTTCAACAGCGGCGTGCGCGATTTCCTGGGCGGCAATGCGATCGTCCGCAGCGACATCGGCTACAGCCCCGAGGGCATCGTCACCTTCCGCAACCTGCGGATGAACGCGCCGCAGTTCCGCATCACGCGCGGCGAGGGTCGGTTCAACCCCGCGAACGGCGGCGTGCTGGTCAATGCCGATGCCTATTCGACGCAATATGGGCCGCTGTCCGCGCGCGTCACCGGCAGCGCCGATGCGCCCGTCGTCGTGCTGCGCGCGGCACGCCCGGGCGTCGGCATCGGCCTCGTCGATCTCAATGCGCGCGTCGTCGGGCGGGGCGGGGCCTATGCCGTCACCGCAACCGGCGGCACCGACTACGGACCGTTCACCGCGGACGTGCTGGTGCGTCCGAGCCCGCAGTTGACCGTCGACGTCAATCGGGTCGTCCTCGCCGGCATCACCGCGCGCGGGCGCATCGCCGCCACCGCGGCGGGGCCGTTCGCCGGTGCGCTGCAATTCGCCGGTCGCGGCGTCAGCGGCAACGTGCGCCTCGGCAACCAGGGCGGCTACCAGCGTGCCGACGTCGCGGCGCGCGCCTACAACGCCAGCATCCCGGGCATCGCCGACTTCAACATCGGCCGCGCGATCGTCGATGCGAACGTCGTCATGTTCCCCAAGGCGCCGCAGGTGATCGCCGACGTGCAGGTCGCCGACACGCGCTACAATGCGTTCGTCATCCAGGCGATGCGCGCCAAGGTGAACTATGTCGGCGGCCGCGGCACCGCGCAGGCGCTGCTGACCGGATCGAGCGGCGTGCCGCTGCGGATCGCGCTCAACGCGCAGCTGTCGCCGGGCAATTACCTCGTCGCCGCGCAGGGGCAGGCGAACAACATCCCGTTCCGCACCGTCAATCCGGCGCGGATCACCGCGGCGGGCAATGCCTATCGCCTCGCCGCGACGCGGATCGATTTCGGTCAGGGGCCGACCGCCGGTTCGGCGCGGGTCGCGGGATCGTTCGGCGGCGGCGTGACCGCGGCGCAGGCGCGGCTCGATCGGCTCAACCTGTCGATGCTGTCGGCGTTCGTGCCGAACCTCGGCCTGTCGGGCGCGGTCACCGGCAGCCTCGACTATCGCCAGCAGGGCAGCGCCATTCCCGCCGCCGATGCGCGGATGACGATCGCCGGCTTCCAGCGCACCGGCCTTGCCGCGGTGTCGGAGCCCGTCGACGTCCAGTTCGTCGGCCGTCTCGTTCCCGACGGGGGCGAGGCGCGGGCGTTGGTCAAGCGTGGGCCGAACACGATCGGCCGGATGCTCGCAACGCTGCGGCCGCTGCCGCCGGGCGCCGGATCGTGGACGACCCGTCTGATGCAGGCGCCATTGTCGGGCGGCATCCGCTACAACGGTCCGTCGGGGGTGCTGTTCAGCCTCGCCGCGCTGCCCGAGCAGCAGCTGACCGGGCCGATCGCGGTCGCGGCGGACTTCTCCGGCCGGGTCGCGGCACCGCGGCTCAACGGGCTGATCCGTGCGGACAACCTCACCTATGACAACGAAACCTTCGGGACGCGCCTGTCGCAGATGAAGATCGCCGCCCGCTTCACCAACGACCGGCTCGACCTGACGAGCCTGACCGCGCGCGCCGGCAACGGCACAGTGCAGGCGCAGGGCAGCGTCGGGCTGGCGGCGGACAGCGGCTTCCCGATCGACCTGCGTGCGAAGCTCAACAATGCGCAGCTTGCCAAGAGCGACGCGCTGGCAGCGACGACGTCGGGTGACATCCGCTTCACCTATGGACGCGATGGTGGCCTGCTGCAGGGCAACCTGAACGTGCCCGAGGCGCGCTACCAGATCATCCGCCAGGGTTCGGCGGAGGTGCCGGAACTGACCGGCATCCGGCGCAAGAGCCAGCTGGTCACCCCGCGCCCGACCGACCGGGCAAAGCCGGCGCCGGTCAGCCTGATCCGGCTCGACCTGACGGTGCGTGCGGAAAACCAGCTGTTCGTGTCCGGCATGGGCCTCGAATCGGAATGGGAGATGAACCTGAAGGTCGGCGGCACTTCGGCGGCGCCGGTCATCACCGGCGGGCTGGACCTCGTGCGCGGCACCTATTCCTTCGCCGGCAAGCGCTTCGAGGTGACGCGTGGCACGATCCGCTTCCGTGGCGGCGCACTGACCGACCCGGATATCAACATCCAGGCATCGACCACGGTCAACGGCATCACCGCGCTGATCGCGGTCACCGGCACCGGCCAGCGTCCGCAGATCGCCTTCACCTCGACGCCGGCGCTGCCGCAGGACGAAGTGCTCAGCCGCCTGCTGTTCGGGACGAACCCGGAAAACCTGTCGGCGACCGAGGCGATCCAGCTGGCGAGCGCGCTCAACTCGCTGCGCGGATCCGGCGGCGGCGGGTTGAACCCGCTCGGCAAGCTGCGCTCGGCGACCGGTTTCGACCGGTTGCGAGTGCTGGGCGCCGACGAGGCTAGCGGGCGCGGCACCAGTCTGGCGGCGGGCAAGTACCTGACCGACGACATCTATGTCGAGATCGTCACCGACGCCCGCGGCTTTACCGCGACGCAGCTGGAGATCGCGCTGACGCGGGCGCTGAGCCTGCTTACCTCGACCGGTTCGGCGGGCGGGTCCGACGCCCGACTGAAATATTCGAAAGACTATTGAGGGCGATTAGGGTAGGTCTCTCCACTAAACCGAATAACGGGTATGGTGGAGGGGCCGATGGCCGAGCATGTCGATGTGGTCGTGGTGGGCGCCGGTATTTCGGGCGTGGGCCAGGGGTATCACCTGCAGACGCGGTGCCCGGACCGCAGCTATGTCATCCTCGAGGGGCGGGCGGCGCTGGGCGGAACATGGGACCTGTTTCGGTATCCGGGTATCCGATCCGACAGCGACATGCATACGCTCGGCTTCTCTTTCCATCCCTGGACGGCGGCCAGATCGATCGCGGACGGCCCGTCGATCCGTGCCTATGTCGAGGAGACGGCGCGGACGTACGGCATCGACCGTCACATCCGCTTTCGCCACCACGTCACCAGCGCCGCCTGGTCGACCGAGGACGCACGCTGGACGGTCGAGGTCACCGGACCCGACGGTGAACCGCTGACCTTTACCTGCAATTTCCTGTGCATGTGCTCGGGCTATTACAATTACACCAAGGGCTACACGCCCGAGTTCGCCGGTGCCGAGCGTTTCGGCGGCCGCATCGTCCACCCGCAATTGTGGCCCGATGATCTGGACTATGCCGGCAAGCGCGTCGTCGTGATCGGCAGCGGCGCGACCGCGGTGACGCTGGTGCCCGAGATGGCGAAGACGGCCGCGCACGTCACCATGTTGCAGCGATCGCCGACCTATGTCGTCTCCCGTCCCGGGGAGGACAAGATCGCCAACTGGCTGCGGACCAAGTTGCCCGCCAAGGCGGCGTACGGCGTCACCCGCTGGAAGAACGTGCTGACCAGTATGGTCTTCTATCGCATCGCAAAGAAGCGGCCGGAGAAGTTCAAGCAGCGCCTGATCGGCATGGTCCGCGACCATCTCGGCCCGGACTATGACGTCGATACGCATTTCACCCCGCGCTACAATCCGTGGGACCAGCGGCTGTGCCTCGTGCCGGATGCCGACCTGTTCGAAAGCCTCAAGCGTGGCGATGCGTCGGTGGTCACCGACACGATCGAGGGCTTCACTGAATCCGGCATTCGGCTGCATTCGGGCGAGGAATTGCCTGCGGACGTCATCGTCACCGCGACCGGCCTCGAACTGCAATTGCTCAGCGACGTGCGCTTCAGCACGGACGGTGTGCCGATCGATCTGTCCAAGGCATTGCAATATAAGGGGATGATGTTCTCGGACGTGCCGAACCTCGCCTATACGTTCGGTTATACTAATGCGTCGTGGACGCTGAAGGCGGACCTGGTGGCGATGTACGTCTGTCGCCTGCTCAACACGATGAAGAAGCGCGGCCTGCGACAGGCGACGCCGCACAACAGCGATTCGACCATGGCGACCGAGCCGTTCGTCGATTTCAGTTCCGGGTATATCCAGCGCGCGGAACACACGCTGCCGAAACAGGGTTCGCGCAAGCCGTGGAAGCTCAACCAGAATTACGCGCTGGACGTGCTGGCGCTACGGCTGGGGTCGGTGGACGACGATATGGTGTTCGGGAATCCGGCACCCAAGGCGGGGAGACTGGCGGCTTAGGGCTGGGGTCGGGGGACATCGCGTCCCCGATTCGCCTGCCTCATGCAGACAGCGTCAGCGCACCATGCGGACCGCTTGGTCGTGCCGCGAGTATATCACGGCAACAGGATCGGGAAGTGTGATTTCGCCCCTGCTCGCGCGAGGAATTCTCGCGCGAGCAGGGGCGAGCTAAAAAATGACGCCTTTACAGAGATTTCCGGCCCGGACGTCTTCAGCGGAGTCGCGTGACTCACGCATCGGAGAGACCGAGCCGGGATCGATCTCACCAGGGCTTGATGTTGATCGAGATGGCGGCGAGCACCAGAGCGAAAAGAACCGACATGCTTATCTCCCTATTTGGCATCTTTGGGATGCGTGCCAACGTTAACAGAAAATTAAGCATTTTCCAATCGCATTCCCCGGCAGTGGGCCCCGTCAGGGGGAGTTAATGCATTCTTCAACACTCGGGCTTAGTCGGGACGGGTCATGACCGTTGCGCAACGCCCGGAAACCGTGGAAAAGTCCGCCTCCCAGGCCCGGGGAGAAACCGCGCAGGCGGCGACGGACGCATGGCGATTTCACCTGCTGCTCGAAATCGCAAACTTCACCGATCTGCGTCGCTGCCTTGGCTGCCAGCGCGCGGACTTGCTGGTCGGGCTGGTCTCGGACCGGATCGGGCGGGTGGTTCCGGTCGCGAGTGTTGCTCCCATCGGACGGACGCAGATCGCCTGCGGGTTTCGCGATGCCCGACCGGATGCGGCCGACACGATCGTCGCTGCGATCAAGGGGGCTTGCGAACGGCCGTTCGTGATCGACGATCAAAACGTCATCGTTACGATCACGTCGGGCGCAGCCAGTGCGCCCACATCCAATGTCGACGAAGTGGCGATGGTCGAACAGGCGGAGGCAGCGCTGGCCGAGGCGCGTGCGGGATATCGTGCGGTGACGCATGCGCTCCCCCCACGCGCGCTGCCGGATGCGCTGCAACTGGCGAGTGAACTGGCGATTGCGATCGACGACGAACAATTGGTGCTGCATTACCAGCCCAAGGTGCATGTACGCCGGCAGGAGATCACCAGTGCAGAAGCATTGGTGCGCTGGCGTCATCCGACGCGAGGGCTCGTCATGCCCAACGACTTCATTCCGATCGCTGAAGACAGCAATCTGATCGGGGCGATGACGTTGTGGACTATACGTCAGGCTATAGAAGATCAGCGCAAGCTCGCCGCGCGGGGGCATCAGTTGCGGCTGTTCATCAACATCGCAGGGCAACTGCTTGGCGATGCGGCATTTGTGCGCGAGGCGTGCGACCTCGTCGGCGGCAGCGATGCCAAGCTGGGGTTCGAGATCACCGAGACATCGGTCATTCGCGATCCGGCCGGCGCGATCGCCAACCTCAACATCTTCGCCGACTTCGGCATCACCATCGCGATCGACGATTACGGCGCCGGCCTGTCGTCGCTCGCCTATCTCAAGCAATTGCCCGCGCGCGAACTGAAGATCGACAAATTGTTCGTGACGCAGCTGACCAGCTCCAACCGCGATCCGCTGATCGTGCGGTCGACCATCGATCTTGCGCATGCGCTGGAGATGGAAGTGGTCGCCGAGGGCGTGGAGACGCATGCGGCGCTCGCGCTGCTGACGGTGATGGGCTGCGACATGGTGCAGGGGTTCCTCATCAGCCGCCCGGTGGTGCTCGAATCGCTGTTCCAGTATCTCGAAGAGGGGCGGCATCGCGCGCCGACGCCCGACCCGCTTGCCGCATTCGCAGGTTTCGCCACGCCACGCCGCATGGCCTGAACGATGGCGTTGCGCATCGTGATGTTCGTGTGCGCCCTGCTGCTGCTGCCGACTGGCGCCGCCGCCCTGGACAGCCGGACCGCGGCGTTCGATGCCCTGATCGCCGATGCGAAAGCGGCGATGCTGACCGATCCGCGCGAGGCGGAGACCAAGGCGCATGCCGCCGAGCGTCTGGCGGAGCGCCAGCCGCCGACGCGGGGGCATGCCGTGCAGCGCGCGACGGCGATGTGGCTGCGGGGCGAGGCGCTGTCGCGGCTGAACGATCTGGCGCGCGCCGAGCCGTTGATTACCGGTGCGGTCGAACTGACATCGCGGGTCGCGCCCGGATCCAACCTGCAGGGTGACGCCTTGCTGGCGAGTGGGTGGATCAACACCGCGCAGGGCGATGTCGCGGCGGCGCTGAGCGCCTATCAGCGCGGCTATGCGATCTTCCGCGCGCTGGGCGAGACGCGCAGCCAGGCGAAAGCGCTCCAGTCGATCGGCTCGCTCTATGCCGATGCGAACGACTATGCGAATGCGCTGCGCTATTACGGGCAGGCGCTGGACGCGTACAAGGCCGATCCGATGCTGGCGATGACGTTGTACAACAACCGCGGCAATGCCTTCAAAGACCTCAAGCGCTATCGCGATGCCGAAGGACAATTCCGGCAGGCGCTGGCATTGACCCGGGAGATGGGCAGCCCGTTGCTGCGTATCGTCGTCCTCGCCAATATCGCGGAAGCGCGATTGCTGGGCGGCGATGTCGCCGGTGCGCAACAGGCGATCGACGAGGGGTTGCGGCTGGCGGAGCGGGGCGAGGCGGCGTCGTATCGCAAGTTCCTGATCGGCCTCGCCGCGCAGGCGGCCTATCAGCGCGGCGACCTGCGCCATGCCGCAACGCTGATCGACGAGCGCTTCGCAGGCGAGGATCTGGCCAGGACGACCCTGATCGACCGGACCGCCCATCAAAGCGCCTACACCATCTACAACGCCACCGGGGCGCATGACCTCGCGCTTCGGCATCTGGTCGCGTTGAAGCGGCTGGATGACGAGGCGACGACGCTGGCGCGGTCGACGGGGGCGGCGCTGATGGCGGCGCGGTTCGATTTCGCCAATCAGGAACTCAAGATCGCCAACCTGCAGCGCGACGAGGCGCGGCGGAACGTGGCGTATGAACAAACGCGGGCCCGGACGCAGCGCGATATCTTCCTCGGCGTCGCGGCGGCAGCGGTGTTGATCGTGGCGATGCTCGCCTTCGGCCTCGTCACGCTGCGCCGCAGCCGCAACAAGGTGCGTGCGGCCAACGCCGACCTCGCCGTGACCAACACCGCACTCGGCAAAGCGTTGGCGGCGAAGACGGAATTCCTCGCGACGACCAGCCATGAGATTCGCACGCCGCTGAACGGGATCCTCGGCATGACGCAGGTGATGCTCGCCGATCAGGGCGTGGCGGGGGCGACGCGCGACCGGCTGACCGTGGTGCACAGCGCGGGGGTGACGATGCGCGCGCTGGTCGACGACATCCTCGACGTCGCCAAGATGGAGACGGGCAATCTGGTGATCGAGGCGGCGCCGTTCGACCTCGATGCGATGCTGCGCGATTCGACGCGGCTGTGGGACGATCAGGCGCGCGCGAAGGGGCTGACCTTCGCGCGCGATCTGGACGACTGCCCGGGCATGATCGTCGGCGACGCGGTGCGACTGCGGCAGGTGGTGTTCAACCTGATGTCGAACGCGTTGAAGTTCACCGCGACCGGCGGGGTATCGCTGAGCGTCGCCGCCACCGCCGACGACCGGCTGCACATCGTCATCGCCGATACCGGCGTCGGCATCGCGCCCGACAAATGCGAGGAGATCTTCGAATCGTTCCGGCAAGCGGACACGAGCACGACGCGCCAGTTTGGCGGCACCGGGCTGGGCCTGTCGATCTGCCGCAACCTCGCGCGCGCGATGGGCGGCGACGTCACCGTATCGAGCACGCCGGGCGCCGGATCGCGCTTCACGGTCGACCTGCCGCTGGTTCTCGCGCCGGCCGCCGATGCGCAGGGCGCCGGGGCGGCGCCGACGCCGGCGCTGCTGATCGTCGATCGCAGCCCGATCACCCGCAGCATGCTGAAGACGCTGCTGGCGCCGCATGCCGGCGAGGTCGCGCTGGCGGCGTCGCTGGACGACGCGCTGCCGATCCTCGATCGCGGCGGCGTCGAGCGGATCCTGATCGACGCGGCGGTGCTGTCGGCGACCGGCGATGCCGCCATGGCGGCACGGCGGCTGGCGCAGCAGGGCGGCGGCGCGCGGATCGTCATCCTGTGGCCCGCCGGCAGCGATCCTCATTGTGACGGTATCGCAACGACCCCGTGTTTTACTAACGTTATCAAACCGGTCAGCGGCGTGTCATTGGTCGCATCCTTATATGCGTCGGGTGACGACGCCCTTGTATCGCAGGCGGCATGAAGCGTAGACGCAAGACCATGCTTCCGACGAAACCGCCTACCAAGCAGATGTCCGGGCGATGAACGTCCTGTTCATCGAGGACGACCGGATGAATCGGCGGGTCGTACGGGACATGCTGGACGTCGCCGGCGCCAGCATGACCGAGGCGGAGAGCGCCGAGCAGGGTTTGGCGACGCTCGATGCGCAGACGTTCGACATGCTGCTGATCGATCTGCGGATGCCCGGCATGGATGGCATCACCGCGATCGAGCACATCCGCGCCCGCGACGATGCCAAGGCGACGGTGCCGATCATCGTCATCACCGCCGACACCGCGCTCGACCTGCGCGAACGTTGCATAGTGGCGGGGGCGGACGAGGTGTTGTTCAAACCGGTTGCGATGGACGCGCTGTTCGAGGCGATGGGCCGTATCCTCGCGCGCGGTGCGCAGGACGGCATGATCGCCTGATCGTCAGTCCTGTGCGGGCGGTACCTGCAAGGCGGCGGCCAGCGAGGCGGTGGCGCTGCCGCGGCGTGCCGGCTTCGGCTGCGAGGCGTCCGGCGCCCAGCCGGTGACGAACACGATCGCAAACCGTTCGGTGGTGCGCCCGTCCGGGCCGGCGGCGTCGGCAAAGGCCGCGGCGGCGCGGGCCAGCGTGCCGCGCGTCATGCCCGACCGGCCGGTCAGGATATTGCTCGCCGCCATGCCGCGCAGGTCGTCGAGCAATCGTCCGAGATGCGCGTAGCGGACGTCGAAGGTTTCGACATCGGCGACCGGCAGCGCTAAGCCGGCGCGCATCAGCAGGTCGCCGGCGGAGCGGACGTCGATCTGCGGATGCAGCCGCGCCGCGGGACGATCGCCCTCGGCGACGCGTAGCGCCGCACGGAGCGCGGGCAGACTGCCCCCGCCGAGGAAGGCGCCGAGGAACAGGCCGTCGGGACGCAGCACGCGCCGGATCAGGGTCAGCGCGCCGGGCAGGTCGTTGACCTGATCGAGCACGCCCGCGCTGAGCACGCCGTCGAAACTGGCATCGGCGAAGGGTAGGCGATCCTCGTCGCCCTGCACCCCGCCGATGCCGCGCGCGAACCCGAAGCCGGGGTCGACGCGGGCGATCCGCGCGCCGGGTACGCGGAGGCCGGCATCGGGCGCACCGATGTCGAGCACGTCGTCGAAACTGCGTTTCACCGCGTCGAGCCGTTCGAGCAGCCCCTCGACCATCACGTCGCGCAGGAAAGCGTGGGCGGGATAGTCGCCCGCGGCGGCGCGGTCGCGGCGCCGGCGACGGGACGGGCGGTCGAAGATGTCGGCGGGAGTGGGGGCGGCGTTCACGGCGCGGCTTGTGCCTGCTCCGGCGGTGCGCGACAAGCGGCCATGCGGACGGGGGGCGGCGCGATCGGACGGGCGGCGGTGGTGGCGCGACGGGCCGTCGGCGCCGTATCGGGTGCCGTACTGGGCTGGGCGTTGCCGCCGCGCTGCCCCGGTTGCGGCACGCCGGTCGCCGCCGATCACCGCTTCTGCGCCGCCTGCTGGAGCGGGTTGCGGTTGCTGGCCCCGCCATGGTGCGCCGGCTGCAACCGGCCCTTCGCCTTCGACCGCGGTGAGGATGCGCGCTGCGCGGCCTGTATCGCCGAGCCGCCGCGGCATCGGGGCGTGCGCGCCGCGGTCGCCTACGGCCCGGTGGCGCGGCAGCTGGCGCTGAAGCTGAAATACGGGCGCCGGATCGGCGTCGCCGCGACGATGGCGGAGCGGATGGTGCCGGGGATGCCGGAGGGGCTCGACCTGCTGGTTCCGGTGCCGCTGCACCGCTGGCGGCTGTGGTCGCGCGGCTACAACCAGGCGGGGCTGATCGCGGCGGCGTTGCATCGAAGCATCGGCGTGGCGCACGATCCGTTCGCGCTGGTCCGCCATCGCCGGACCGTCGCACTGAAGGGGCTGGGCGGGCGCGCGCGGCGCAAGGCGGTGGCGGGCGCGTTCGCGGTTGCCGACCGCGACCGGGTGCGGGGCAGGGCGATAGGGCTGGTCGACGACGTCTACACCAGCGGCGCGACCGCGGCCGCCTGCACCCGCGCCTTGCTGGCGGCCGGCGCGGCGTCGGTCACGATCCTGTGCTGGGCGCGCGTGATCGAGGACGAGGCGGCGGCGGCCGATTGACAAGCCCGGTCACAGCCCACACTTCCTGACCATGGCAAAGGTCGAAATCTATACCAAGGCATTCTGCCCCTATTGCTCCCGTGCGATGCGGTTGCTCGCGTCGAAGGGCGTCGAGGCGCAGGAATATGACATCAGCATGGGTGGCCCGCAGCGGCAGGAGATGATCCAGCGCGCCAACGGCCGCACGACGGTGCCGCAGGTCTTCATCGACGGCAGGCATATCGGCGGGTCCGACGATCTCGCCGCGCTGGATGCCCGCGGGGGGCTCGATCCGCTGCTGACGGCGTGATGCCGGCATGAGGATCGCGCTGCTGCAGATGACGAGCGGGATCGACCCCGCCGTCAACGCCGCCGATCTGCGTCACGGCATCGCCGCTGCGGCGGCGAACGGCGCGGGCATGATCTTCGTGCCGGAAATGGCCGGGCTGATCGACCGCGATCGTACCCGCGCCGCCGCGGCGATCCATGCTGAGGCCGACGATGCCGTCCTCGCCACCGTGCGCGATGCGGCGGCGGCGGCGGGGATTTGGGTCCAGCTCGGGTCGCTCGCAGTGCGGCGCGCGGACGGACGGTTCGCCAACCGCAGCTTCGTCATCGATGCCAGCGGGGCGATCCGCGCCCGCTACGACAAATTGCATCTGTTCGACGTCGATTTGCCGACCGGCGAGAGCTGGCGTGAATCCGCCGCTTATGCCCCCGGCGACAGTGCGGTGGTGGCGGACACGCCGGCCGGCGCGCTCGGCCTGTCGATCTGTTACGACCTGCGCTTCCCGGCGCTCTATGCGGCGCTGGCGGAGGCGGGCGCGGCGCTGCTCGCCATTCCGGCCGCCTTCACGCGGCCGACCGGTGCGGCGCACTGGCATGCGCTGATGCGCGCGCGCGCCATCGAGAACGGCTGTTTCGTCATCGCCGCCGCGCAGGCGGGCGCGCATGAGGACGGCCGCAGCACCTATGGCCATTCGCTGGTCGTCGACCCGTGGGGCGAGGTGCTGCTCGACATGGGCACGGCGCGCGGGCTGGGTTTCGCCGAGATCGACGTGGCGCAGGTCGCCGAGGTGCGCGGCCGCATCCCGGTGCTGGCGCATCGTCGCGCCATTCCGCCGATCACGCGGGCATGATCGTCTTCGACCTGCGCTGCAACACGGGCCATGTTTTCGAGGCATGGTTCGCGTCGAGCACGGCCTATGCCGACCAGGCGGCGGCAGGGCAGGTCGCCTGTCCGTTCTGCGGCGACACCGCGATCGAAAAGGCGGTGATGGCGCCAAGCATTCCCGCCAAGGGCAACCGGCGTGGCGAGGCGCCGCCGCCCGCGCTGGTCAAGCAGGCGCTACACCAGCTGGCGGCGGCGCAGGCCAAGGCGCTGGAGGGGTCGCAATGGGTCGGCAATGCCTTCGCCAGCCGCGCGCGGGCGATGCATCAGGGCGAGGAAGACCATAAGCCGATCCATGGTCAGGCAAGCATCGCGGAGGCGAAGGCGCTGGTCGACGAAGGCGTGAAGGTCGCACCGCTGCCGCTGCCGGTGGTGCCGCCCGAAAAGACCAACTGAGGCCGGCGCGACGTGGCTAGACCGGCGCGGCGGCGGCCGGTATCATGGCGCTCGACGGCCCCGTAGCTCAGCAGGATAGAGCGCCAGATTCCTAATCTGTAGGTCGCGCGTTCGAATCGCGCCGGGGTCACCATCGTCTCGCGCGTGCCCGCGTCCGTCGCAGGCGAATCCCGCTGCGGTACAGCCGGTTAATTTTCCAGCAACACATTGGCTTGCCCTGGATCAGGATCGGGGTCATAGCTTTGCGGGCACGGCGGTCGGGTCTCCCCCCGGTGCTCCCGCCGTGCCACTGAAAGATCGCCGCAACAATCCGGTGCTAGGGCGCAGGTCAGGCTGACAGGATCATCGCCATGACGCGCGGCGCATTGCCGGGACCGAATTCGATTGCCACCACCCTCTCGGCCGCGCCGGTCGCGTGGCTGGGGTCGGGTGCGCGCCGATGAATCTGCGTCCGATCGGGTTCTGGCTCTATGTCGCGGCGGGTGTGGTGATGATCGTCGCATCGACGCTGGCGATGCCGTTCATGGCGTCGCGCACGCGCTGACGCCGCGTCGCGGAGACGATCCGCGGTAAATTACTCGAAATTTTGCGCAAGCGTAATGGCAGGCCGCTATCCTGTCGGGAGCATCGTCGGCCGGTCGCGGCGCGATGCTCCCGATGAAATGCCGTTTCGGGTCAGGCCTTCACGTGCTGCGAGATGTATTTGTTCATCTCGAACATGGTGACCTTGTCCCGGCCGAACACCTTCTGCAGCTTGTCGTCTGCGAGGATCTCGCGCTTGTTCTCAGGGTTCTGCAGGTTGTTGGACTTGATATATTCCCACACCTTGCTGATGACCTGGCTGCGCGGCAGCTTCTCGTTGCCGACGATCGCGCCGAGTTCGGGCGAGGGCTGCACGGGGGCGTGGATGCCGCCGGTTTTGGGTGGTGTCGTAGCCATCGCATTCCTTCCTGTCTGCGCCCGGTCCAGCCCGGACGCGCTTGAGTGTCACGCCTTTTTGAGCGCGGCCGCCTTGTGCGCCGCCTTTCCCCCGTTGTCACTCTTTACAATATATTGCGGCTCGTCCTCCGAGGCGCGGACGGTATGACCCTTGATCTGGGTGTCGCTCGTCTGTTTCTTCTCGACCTTGCCGTGGGTGGTGCCGCCGTGGCTTTTCCAGGTCACTTCGTCGCCTACCTTCACATCCGCCATCGTCCATCTCCTGCTGGCCCCCGCACGATGGAATCGCGCGGGGTGGCAAAGGGTTGCAGGGGCGGGACGGGGATCAGAACTTGAACCCGACCGCGGCGCCGTAGCGGCGCGGCTCGATCGTGAAAATGTTGGTGTAGAGGCCGGACGACTGGTCCGCCACGGCCTGGCCGGTGATCGCATCGTTGTCGGTCAGGTTCTGCACGAACGCACGCAGGTAGAAGCGGTCGTCGGGCGCGTTGACCTGAATCTGCGCATTGACTACCTCATAGCCCGGCACGCGGTCGACGTTGAGGTTGAACACGCTCGCCGAGAAATTGCCGGTATAGTTGAGGTCGGCGCGCGGCACGACTGTCCAGCCGCCGGCGAGATCGACGGTATATTGCGCGCCGATCGCCCATTTGTAGGTCGGCGCCTGGGGCAGCTTGTTGCCGTTCAGCCCGACCGGCACGCCATCGGTGACGGTGAACGGCAGTGCGCCGGTCGGCACACCGAACGCCGCGCGCAACGCCGCCGACGGCGATGCCGCGGAGGCGGCGAGCGCGGAGCAGATGCCGTACGCCCCGGTCGTGCCGGTCGCCGGGATCGCGGTCGGCGCGCGCAGCCCGATCGCGCCGTTGACCGCGCCGACATAGGCGTTCGCCGCTGCAGCGCCGCCCGCATTGGGGATGACGACGCAGTTGGACGCGTTGGTGATGTCCTTGATGATGACGGTGTCGCTGCGTCCGCCCGACGGCAGGCGCGGGTTGATGAGCGCCTTGTCGCCGGTAATCTCGGTCTTGAGGTAGCTCGCGTTCATGTTGACCACGAAGCGCGCGATCGGCGAGATGATCGCCTCCGCCTCGACGCCGTAGATGTTCGCATCGACATTGTCGTTCACTGCCGTGCGCGCGACGATGCGGCTCAGCTGCAACCCCTTGTACTTGTAGTAGAAGCCGGTGAGGTTGAGGCGCAGCGTGCCGTTGCCGAACGTGTTCTTCGAACCGATCTCGAACGCGTCGACCTTTTCCGGGGTGAAGGTCTGCGGTACCGAGAAGCTGGCGGCGACCGGCGGGTTGATGCCGCCCGATTTATAGCCGCGCGAATAGGACGCGTAGATCAGCTTGTCGTCGTCGATCTTGTAATCGAACACCGCGCGGCCGGTCAGCCGCCCGAACGCGACATCGCGCCGCGCATAATCCTGGATGCCTGCGGTAGTGGGGTCGAAATCGATTGCGGCGTAGTTCAGTCCGTTTTCGATGCCGCCCGCATTGTACGGCGTCAGCACGTTCAGCGTCAGGTTGCGCGCCTGCACTTCCTTTTCGTCGTGATTGTAGCGCAGCCCCAGCGTCAGCTTGGCCCGGTCGCTGAACGCGACATAGGTTTCGCCGAAGATACCGTAGGATTTGAGGCGGAAGCGCCGGGTGTCGTTGCGGTAGAAGGGTGGGCCGACGAAGGCGTTGCCGCCGACGCCGGGGATCGCCGCGGACGAGGCCGCGCCGAGGATGCCGGAGGCGTAATCGAGGCCGAAGGCGTTGACGAAATAGTCGTTGTCGCGGCTCAGGCTGTCCAGATAGATGCCGCCGAGCAGGAAGTTGAACGGGCCTTCGAAGTTGCTGTCGATATGCGCCTCGGCGGTGAATTGCCGGTTGCGGATCCGCGACCGGTCGAAATCGAGGCTCTGCGGGAAGCAGCCGATGCTGTTGCCGCCGAACACGCCGACGTTGCTCGGGTCGGCAGAGGACTGGCAGACGCCGCCGGCGGGGCCGTTGGGGATCAGCGTCTGGCGGACGCCGTTGAGGAACGGTGCCGCACCGCCGGGTCGCCCGACGGCGTTGAGGGCGGCCAGCCCCGGATTGGTGGCGAGCGATCCTTCGACCGCGAGGTTATAGTCGACCGTGCTGTCGACCGAATTGCGGGCATAGCCGCCGGTGAAATTGAAGCTCACCGGACCGAAATCGTGGAAGATCTTGGCGGTATATTGCTCTTCGTCGGCGAAATAGGTCGGGTTGTAGTCGATCCGCACGGTGCGCACGTCGGTCGGGTTGACCACGCCGGCATAGGGATCGGTGCCGTAGAGGCTCTGCAGCGCGAACGGCGCCAGCGCGGCATTGTTGACGCGGAAGAATTCGGTCGAGGTCAGCACCGCCGCCAGCGTCGACAGGCCGTTGGTCGTCTCGAACCCCTTGGTATCGGGCAAACAGCCGAGCACGCCGGTGGGATCGCGGTGGCACAATTGCTTCTGGATGCGGCTGCGATTGTCCTTTTCGCGGAAATAGTAACCGATCAGGTCGATGCGCGTGTCGGCGGACGGCTCCCACGACAGCGTGCCGCGGATCGAATAGAGGTCGCGGCCGTCGATCCGGCTGTTGTCGTAGGTGTTGAAGGTATAGCCGTCGCGCTTGAGGTAGGTGCCGGCGACGCGGATGCCGAGCGTGTCGCCGATCGGCAGATTGAACATGCCGCGCGCACGCTTCGAATCGAAATTGCCATATTCGAATTCGCCCGCGGCATGGACGCCGCTGAGGTCGGGTTTGGCGGTGATGAAGTTGACGACGCCCGACGTCGCGTTGCGGCCGAACAACGTCCCCTGCGGCCCGCGCAGCACCTCGACACGCTCGAGGTCGAAGAATTCGCTTTCGAACAGGCGAGTCGTCGACAGCGGCATGTCGTTGACGTGAATCGCGGTCGCCTGATCGCAGGTCGCGCCGACGCACAAGTCGCCGATGCCGCGGATCGTGAAGCTCGACGTCGTATAGCCGGTCTTGGTGAAGGTGACGTTGGGCAGTGTCTGCTGCAAGGCGATAGGGTTGACGATCTGCTGCTTTTCGAGATTCTGCGCGGTGAAGGCGCTGACCGCGATCGGCACGTCCTGCAGGCGCTGCGACTGGCGCTGGGCGGTGATGACGATGTCGCCGACGTTGCTGTCGGTCGCGGCGCCGGCGGGTGCGGAGGGCGCTTCCTGGCCGGGGCCGTTGGTGGGTGCCGTGTTCTGGGACGACGTGGTATCGGCCGTCTGTGCGGCGGCGGGAATCGCCGCCAGCATGACGAGGGCCGATGCCGCAAGCAGGTCGTACTTCTTCATGATGGCGTCCTCTCCCGGTCCCGCTCCTCCGGTCTGTCGCCGGTGATACGGAAGTTCCTGTTTTGGGTATGGCGAAACTAGCGTCGGAAATTTTCTCGCGTCAACCGAATTCTCCTACGCAAATGCGTAATGTCGGGCCGCGGCGTCAGGGTGGAACAGTTGCAGAATCGAACTTAAGGTCGGGTGCAATGCAGCGACGCGGTCGTATCGAAAGGCTTATCACATGATTGATCCCATCGCTTCGCCGGACGACGGCGACCTGATCGACACGGCCGCGGCAGGGACCGTGCCCGCGGACGTCGCCGAGGCGATCCGCACGCTGATCCGCTGGGCCGGCGACGATCCCACGCGCGAAGGACTGGTCGACACGCCGCGCCGCGTCGCCAAGGCGTGGAAGGAATATTGCGCGGGCTATGGCGACGATCCCGCCAGGCACCTCGAACGCGTGTTCGAGGAGGTCGGCGGCTATGACGAGATCGTGCTGCTCAAGGACATTCCGTTCCAGTCGCATTGCGAGCACCATATGGCGCCGATCATCGGCAAGGCGCACATCGCCTATCTGCCGAAGGACCATGTCGTCGGGATCAGCAAGCTCGCCCGTGTCCTCCACGGCTTCGCGCGCCGGTTGCAGGTGCAGGAGCGGCTGACCGCCGAAGTCGCCGACTGCATCTGGGACAATCTCAAGCCGCAGGGCGTCGCGGTGGTGATCGAGGCGAGCCATGCCTGCATGACCGCGCGCGGCGTCCGCACGCCCGGCGTGTCGATGGTGACCAGCCGGATGATGGGCGTGTTCCGCGAGGACGACCGCAGCCGCAAGGAAGTGCTGGCACTGATGGGATGCTGATGCCGGGAACGATCCTGGTCACCGGTGGCGCGAAGCGGCTGGGGGCGGCGATCGCGCGCGCCATCGCGGCGGCGGGCGCGCGCGTCGTGATCCACTACGGTCGGTCGGCGGCGGAGGCGGAGGCGCTGGCCGCGGAACTGGGCGGCGCGACCGTGCAGGGCGACCTTGCCGATACGGCGGGCGCCGCGGCGCTGTTCGCGCGGGCGCGGGCCGCCGCGGGCGGTCCGATCGCCGGGCTCGTCAACAGCGCTTCGATGTTCGAGTATGACCGGCCCGAATCGATCGATCCGGCGCTGGCGGCGCGTCTGCATGCGGTCAATGCGGTGACGCCCGCGCTGCTCGCCGCCGCGCTGGCGGCGCAGGACGACGTGGACGATGGCGCGGTGGTGGTCAACCTGCTCGACCAGAAGCTCGCCAATCCCAATCCGGATTTCTTCAGCTATTCGCTCAGCAAATATGCGCTGGCCGGCGCGACCGAGATGCTGGCGCAGGCGCTCGCCCCCCGGGTGCGCGTCAACGCCGTGGCGCCCGGCATCACCCTGCCGAGCGGCGACCAGAGCGAGGCCGAATTCGCCGCGGTCGCGCGCGACAATCTGCTCCGCCGCCCGGTCGGCGCAGCGAACGTCGCCGAAGCGGTGGTCTATCTGCTCGGCGCGCGGAGCGTCACGGGACAGACTTTGTATGTGGATGGCGGCCAGCGTTTCGTAAAGCGCGACGGCGACGTGATGTTCGAGAAGCGCGATGGCTGAATATACCATCATCCTCGAAGGGCTGGAGGTCGCGATGCGGCTCGGCATCCACCCGCACGAAGCCGTCCCGCAGCGCGTCCGCCTGTCGGTGTGGATGACGGTCGACTATGCCGCGCCGCCGGGCGCCGACCGGATCGAGGAGGTGCTCGATTACGACTTCGTCCGCGACGGCATCCGCGCGCTGGTCGAGGGGCCGGGCTTTGCGTTGCAGGAAACGCTGGTCGATGCGGTCGCCGCGCTCTGCCTCGCCGACCGTCGCGTCCGCGCGGTGCGGGTCCGGTCGATGAAGCCGGACGTCTATCCCGATGCCGCGGTGGGGTGCGAGATCGTGCGGGAGCGCAAGGCCGGGTGAGCGGCGGATCGGATCGCGGCGCCACCGGCCGGGACCGATAGCGCCGGTCCGGTCGAATCCTTATGGGCGCAGGAATCCCCGCCGGACGATGGCGTCCGCGGGGCGGGGGTGATTCGGTGATGCGCGGGATGATGACGGCAGCGATGTGCGGGCTGATGCCGCTGCTGTCCGGTTGCGGGGGCGGGGGAGCGGGCGACGATGTCGTGGCGGTGACGCCCGCGCCCCCGTCGACATCGGCACCAACACCCACACCGACGACGGCAGCGCCGCAGCCCGGCGCGACGCCGACGACTCGCTGGACGCCGCGCGTATCGGACACGTGGCAATGGCAGTTGAGCAGTACGATCGACGCGCGCCACGACGTCGCAATCTATGACGTCGACCTGTTCGATACGCCGCGTGCGACCGTGGCGGCGCTGCATGCGCAAGGACGACGGGTGCTGTGCTATTTCTCCGCCGGCAGTGCGGAAAACTGGCGGCCCGATTATGCCCGGTTCGCCGCTGCCGATCTCGGCAATCCGCTCGACGGCTGGGCGGGCGAACGCTGGCTCGACATCCGCCGCGCCACTGTGCGGAGCATCATGGCCGCGCGTCTGGTCGAGGCGGCCGGCAAGGGCTGCGACGGCGTCGAACCGGACAATGTCGACGGCTTCGAAACCGACAACCGGTCCGGCCTGTCGTTCACCGCGAGCGACCAGCTCGACTTCAACCGCTTCCTCGCGACCGAGGCGCATCGGCTCAATCTGGCGATCGCGCTGAAGAACGATCTGGCGCAGATCCCGGCGCTGGTCGGCGAGTTCGATCTGGCGGTCAACGAGCAGTGCCACGAATATGACGAATGCGGCGTCTATCGGGTGTTCGTCGCGGCGGGCAAGCCGGTGCTCAACGCCGAATATCGTGCCGGCTACCGGTCCAACGCCAGCGGTGAGCGGGACCGGCTGTGCATCGCCGCGCGGAGCGAGGGGTTGCGTACCCTCGTCCTGCCGGTCGCGCTCGACGGCAGCTTCCGCTTCGCCTGCGACTGATCAGCAAGGCCGGCGGAGCGGGGCGAGGGCGCCGCTCCGCCGGATGCATTTTACGCCCGGTTCGCCGCGCTGAGGACGGCGCGGACGCTGGCGGTGGCGATGTCGGTGTCGAGGCCGACGCCGAACACGGTGCGGCCGTCCGCGGTGCGGCATTCGACATAGGCGGCGGCCTGCGCATCGGCGCCATGGCCGATCGCATGTTCGCTGTAGTCGACGACGTCGAGGTCGGGTCCGGTTTCGCCCAGCGCGGCAATGACGCCGGAGATCAGGCCGTTGCCGCGACCGGAAATCGAACGTTCGACTCCGTCGACCGCGACGCGGCCGACGAACAGGCGCGCCCCGGCGCTCCCGGTTTCCTCATAGTCGCGCAGCACGAACCGGTCGCCGTCGCGCGGCAGATAGGTCGCTTCGAACCGGCCCCAGATGTCGGCGGCGCCGAGTTCGCGGCTGGTCTCGTCGGCGAGCGCCTGGACGTGACGGCTGAAATCGGCCTGCAGGCGCTTGGGCAGCTTCAGCCCCTTGTCCTGTTCGATCACCCAGGCGACGCCGCCCTTGCCCGACTGCGAGTTGACGCGGATCACCGCTTCGTAGCTGCGGCCGAGGTCGGCCGGGTCGATCGGCAGATAGGGGACTTCCCACAGGGCGTCGTTGCGTGCCGCCTGCGCGGCGAAGCCCTTCTTGATCGCATCCTGATGGCTGCCGGAAAAGGCGGTGAAGACCAGATCGCCGGCATAAGGCGTGCGCGGGTGGACGGGGATGTTGGTGCAATAGTCGACCGTCTTCACGATGGCGTCGATGTCCGACAGGTCGAGATTGGGCGATACGCCCTGCGTGTACATGTTGAGCGCGACGGTCACGAGGTCGCAATTGCCGGTGCGCTCGCCGTTGCCGAGCAGGCAGCCCTCGACCCGGTCGGCACCCGCCATCAGTCCCAGTTCGGCGGCGGCGACGCCGGTGCCGCGATCGTTGTGGGTGTGGAGCGAGATCACGACGCACTCGCGGTTGGGGATGTTGCGCGCGAACCATTCGATCTGGTCGGCATAGACGTTCGGCGTCGCGCATTCGACCGTCGCGGGGAGGTTGAAGATGATCGGGCGGTCCGCCGTCGGCCGCAGCACGTCCATCACCGCGGCGCAGACCTCGACCGAGAAATCGAGTTCGGCGGTCGAGAAGGTTTCGGGGCTGTATTCGAAGTGCCAGTCGGTGTCCGGGCGCTTGCCGGCTTCGTCGCGCAGCACCTTGGCGCCCTCGACCGCGATCCGCTTCACCTCGTCGCGGGTCATGCCGAACACGATCTTGCGCCATGCCGGCGAAACGGCGTTGTAGAGGTGGACGATGCCCTGCTTCGCGCCGTCGAGCGAGGCGAAGGTCGTCTCGATCAGGTCGCGGCGCGACTGGGTCAGCACCTGCACGAACACGTCGTCGGGAATGCGGCCGGTCTTCACCAGCCCGCTGATGAAGTCGAATTCGGTCGCGCCGGCGGAGGGGAAGCCGACCTCGATCTCCTTGAGGCCGGTCTTGACCAGCAGGTCGAAGAAGCGGGTCTTCTTTTCCGCATCCATCGGGTCGATCAGCGCCTGATTGCCGTCGCGCAGGTCGGTCGACAGCCAGCGCGGCGCGCGCGTGATGACGTTCGACGGCCAGCGCCGGTCGGGTAGATCGATGGTGGGGAAGGGGCGGTATTTGGTCGATGGATCGCGGAGCATGTGTCGGTCCCGTCTTGGCGCCGCGGACCATCGGGTCATACGCGGCGGGGGTGGCGCTGAAGCGTTATCCGGCCCTTAGGGAAGCGTGCACGAGCAATCGCCGCCCTAAGGGCGGATAAGTCGAAGCAGGGTGCAGGCGCGGTCCATAGGAGCGGGTTCATGGCCGAGCCGGTCCGGCTTGTCTACCCCCGGGCGGTGGCATGGCGGCGCGTGCGCCATGGCCGTGGTGACCAATGGTTAACCCGGCCGCGGTATCGGCAGCAGGGACGGTCGTTCGTCCCCTTAACCTGTGTTGGGAACGACTTACGATGCGGCAACTCGTCTATATCAGCAGCATGCGGCGTCAGGCGGACGTCGATCCGGCCACGATCCTTGCCCAGTCGCGCCGCAACAATGCCGCCGCGGGGATCACCGGATTGCTGTTTTTCGACGGCAAGCGGTTCCTGCAGGCGCTGGAGGGCGAGGAGGCGGCGGTCGACGCGACCTTCGCACGCATCCAGCAGGACGAACGGCATCACGCGCTCGTGCTGCTGTCGAACCGCGATATCGCGGCGCGCGAGTTCGGCGTCTGGGCGATGGCCTATAAGGCGCCGGGCGAAGAGGATGCCCCGGCGCTCGATCGCGTCGCGCATCTGACGGCGAACGCCGATCCGGCGGTGCGCGCCACGTTCGAGGGATTCGCCAAGGTCCGACGCGCGGCGTGATGCCGCGCGCCGGCGGGGATCATTGTGCGGCGAAGGCGGCGTTGATGTCGAGCTTCACCGAATCGGCGACGACCGGCGTCGCATAGCCGAGGCCGAAGTCGCTGCGCTTGATCGTCGCGGTGCCGCGGAAGCCGAAGTTGACCTTCTTGCTCATCGGATTGGTGCCGGCGCCGACGAAGGTCGCGTCGATCGTGACCGGCTTGGTCTGGTCCTTGATCGTCAGGTTGCCGGTGATCTTCGCGGTGTTGCCTCTGGCGACGACGCCGGTCGAGACGAAGCGCGCGGTCGGATAGGTCGCGGCGTCGAAAAAGTCCTTCGACTTCAGATGGCCGGCGAACTGCGCCGAGGTGACCGACAGCTGGTCGATCGCGAAGGTGACGTCGAGCTTGGTCGCGGCGGGCTTGGCGGGGTCGATCGTCAGCGTGCCGTCCTGCGCGCCGAACTGGCCGCTGAGCATGCTGAAGCCCATGTGATTGAGCGTCCACGTCACCTGCGTATGCGCGGTATCGACCTTGTAGGTGCCGGCAGTGACCGGTGCCTTGGTCTGCGTGCCGGGCAGGCCGGTCTGGGCGATGGCGGGGACCGCCGCGGCGGCGATGAGGGCGGCGAGGATGAGGCGCATGGTGGAAGCTCCGAAGGATTGTTTCGGAGGTTTAACCATGGCTTGGCGCGCGGAGGAAGCACTAAAGCCGAAACGGATCGTTCGAGGCGGACATCGCCCGGGACGGCGCGGTCCGGCGTGCGGTGTCGCCCTCCGATGGGAGGGCGACACGCGGACGGATTAGTTCTTGTCCTTGTCGACCAGCTTGTTGGCGCCGATCCACGGCATCATCGCGCGCAGTTCGGTGCCGACCTTCTCGATCGGGTGGGCGGCAGCCTGCTTGCGGCTCGCCTTGAGCTCGGGCTGGCCGGCGCGGTTGTCGAGGACGAAGTTCTTGACGAAGCGGCCCGACTGAATGTCGGCGAGGACGCGCTTCATCTCGGCCTTGGTCTCGTCGGTGATGATCCGCGGGCCGGTGACGATGTCGCCATATTCGGCGGTGTTGCTGATCGAATAGCGCATGTTGGCGATGCCGCCCTCATAGAGCAGGTCGACGATCAGCTTGGTTTCGTGGAGGCATTCGAAATAGGCCATTTCCGGCGCGTAGCCAGCCTCGGTCAGCGTCTCGAAGCCCGCCTGGATCAGGTGGGTGATGCCGCCGCAGAGCACGGCCTGCTCGCCAAACAGGTCGGTTTCGCATTCCTCGCGGAAGTTCGTCTCGATGATGCCCGAACGGCCGCCGCCGACGCCGCTGGCATAGGCGAGCGCGACGTCATGCGCATTGCCGCTGGCGTCCTGATGGATCGCGATCAGGCAGGGGACGCCGCCACCGCGGACGTATTCGCTGCGCACGGTGTGGCCGGGGCCCTTGGGCGCGATCATGATGACGTCGATGTCCTGCGGCGGCTCGATCAGGCCGAAATGCACGTTGAGGCCGTGCGCGAAGGCGAGCGCGGCGCCGGGCTTCATGTTGCCCTTGAGATCCGCGTCCCAGATCGCCGCCTGATGCTCGTCAGGGGCGAGGATCATGACGATGTCGGCCCATTGCGCCGCTTCCTTGTTCGACAGCACCTTGAAGCCGGCGTCGATCGCCTTCTTCGCGGTCGCCGAGCCTTCGCGCAGCGCGATCGCCACGTCCTTGACGCCGCTGTCGCGCAGGTTCTGCGCATGGGCGTGACCCTGCGACCCATAACCGACGATCGCAATCTTCTTGTCGGTGATGAGATTCAGATCGGCGTCGCGATCGTAATAGACCTTCATGTCATGTCCCTTTGCTTGTCTGCCTCTCCCGGGGGAGAGAATACGAAGGCTTGGCAGCTCGGCTGCCCAGCCGGAGTTGGTGAGGGCAGGGGCGTTCGTTGGCTGCCCTCACCCTTCCGGCGCGTCGCGCCGAGGATGTACTACGCCGCTTCCTTGCCGCGGCTGATGGCGACGATTCCGGTGCGGGCGACCTCGATCAGGCCGACCTCGCCCATCAGTTCGACGAACTTGTCGATCTTCTCGATCGAGCCGGTCACCTCGAACACGAAGCTGCTGGTCGTCGCATCGACGACGCGGGCGCGGTAGACGTCGGCGAGGCGCAGCGCCTCGATTCGGTGGTCGCCGGTTCCGCGGACCTTGATGAGCGCCAGTTCGCGCTCGACGTGCGCGCCCTGCGCGGTCAGGTCGGTGACCTTGTGGACCGGCACGAGGCGATCGAGCTGCGCCATGATCTGTTCCATCGTCGCCGGCGAGGCGCTGGTAACGATGGTGATGCGGCTGACCGATTTGTCCGCGGTGATCTCCGACACCGTCAGGCTCTCGATATTATAGCCGCGCGCGGTGAACAGGCCGGCGATCCGGGCGAGGATGCCCGGTTCGTTGTCGACGATCACCGCCAGCGTATGGCGTTCGGAAGCTTCGGTCTTGATGTGCATGTTCGTCTCTCGCTCCCCTCCCTTGCGGGGAGGGGTCGGGGGTGGGTGCCGTCTGGGGATGTACGGCCGGGCGGGTGCCATCGGCACCGTATCGCGAGCACGCCATCCACCCCCAGCCCCTCCCGCAAGGGAGGGGGCAGGTTCGGTCAGACCAGCGCCTTGGCCTCGTCGTCCATCGTGCCCGACACTTCGTTGGCCTGCAGGATCATGTCGGTGTGCGCCGCACCCGACGGGATCATCGGGAAGCAGTTCGCCAGCTTGGCGACGCGGCAGTCGACGATCACCGGGCCGTCGTGGTCGAGCATCGCAGCGATGCCGTCGTCGAGTTCGCCCATCGTGTCGATGCGGATGCCCTTCCAGCCATAGGCCTCGCCCAGCCGGACGAAGTCGGGCAGCGAGTCCGAATAGCTTTCGGCATAGCGGCTCTCATAGGTCAGCTCCTGCCACTGGCGGACCATCCCCATATATTCGTTGTTGAGGATGAAGATCTTGACCGGCAGCCGGTATTGCGTCGCGGTCGCCAGCTCCTGGATGTTCATCTGGATGCTGGCTTCGCCGGCGATGTCGATGACCAGCGCCTTCGGGTTGCCGAGCTGCGCGCCGATCGCAGCCGGCAGGCCATAGCCCATCGTGCCGAGGCCTCCGCTGGTCAGCCACTTGTTGGGCTTTTCGAAGCCGAAATGCTGCGCGGCCCACATCTGGTGCTGGCCGACCTCGGTCGTGATGATCGGATCGCGGGCATGCGTCGCCTCCCACAGCGCCCGGATCGCGCGCTGCGGCATGATCGCCTCGCCATTTTCCGGGAAGTCGAGGCTCTTGACCGCGCGCCAGCCCTGGATGCGGTTCCACCAGTCGCGCGTATCCGGCTTGGGATGCTGGCGCGATTTCCAGATGCGGACCATGTCCTCCATCGCATGGCCGGCATCGGCGATGATCGCGAGGTCGACGCGGACGTTCTTGTTCACGCTCGACCGGTCGATATCGATATGGACCTTGCGGCTGTTCGGGCTGAACGCGTCGAGCCGACCGGTGACGCGGTCGTCGAAGCGGCTGCCGATCGCGACGACCAGATCGGCCTGGTTCATCGCCATGTTCGCCTCATAGGTCCCGTGCATGCCGAGCATGCCGAGGAACTGGTCGGACGAGGCGGGGAAACAGCCGAGGCCCATCAGCGTCGAGGTGACGGGCGCACCGGTGATCCGCGCCAGTTCGCGCAGCAGTTGCGACGCCGCCGGCCCCGCATTGATGATGCCGCCGCCAGTGTAGAGGATCGGGCGTTCGGCCGCGGCGAGCATGTCGACGACCTGCTCGATCTGCGTCTGCGGCGCCTTCACCTGCGGGCGATAGGTCTTGTGCTGGATCGGGCCGGGCCGGGTGTAGCGCGCGGTCGCGACCTGCACGTCCTTGGGGATATCGACGACGACCGGACCGGGGCGGCCCGAGGTCGCGATATGGAACGCCTCATGGATCGTGTCGCCCAGCTTCGCCGGGTCCTTGACCAGATAATTGTGCTTCGAACAGTGGCGCGTGATGCCGACCGTGTCGGCCTCCTGGAACGCGTCGGTGCCGATCAGCGCGGTCGGGACCTGCCCGGTGATGACGACCATCGGGATCGAATCCATCAGCGCGTCGGTGATGCCGGTGACCGCATTGGTCGCGCCGGGGCCGGAGGTGACGAGCACGACGCCGGGCTTGCCGGTCGAGCGGGCATAGCCCTCCGCCGCATGCGTCGCCGCCTGTTCGTGGCGGACGAGGATATGCTTCAGCCGTCCCGACCGGAACATCGCGTCGTAGATCGGCAAGACCGCCCCACCGGGGTAGCCGAACACGACCTCCACGCCGAGATCGCACAGCGCCTCGACCAGGATGTCTGCTCCGCTCTTTTCGCCCACGGTTCGTCTCCACTCATGTTGCACGGGGTTGATGGCAGGGGCGGGTAGACGTGCCGCACCGCGGGGTCAACCCTGTTCTTGTAACAAACTTGCTATCGAGGCGTATAATTGGACTGAATCTGTCGTCCTTGTCCAATCGGGCGGCGGTTGGTTGCGGAACCATGTGTACTGCCGCTTGGCATAGCGGCGCGTGTCCAACTGCACCTGCGCAAGGGCGTCCGCGCGGGAGCAGGCGTCCGACAGCATCGCGGCGATCGGGGGGACGCCGATCGCGCGGCGGATCGGCGCGTCGGCGGCGATGTCGTCGCGCGCGAGCAGGGCCTCCACCTCCTCCACCGCGCCGCCGGCGAACATCGCTTCGCAGCGCGCGTCGATGCGGGCGAACAGCGTGTCGCGGTCGGGGAGCAGGATGGTCGGGGCGAGCGCGATGGCGTCGCCGATCCCGCCGACGCGCGCCTGTTGCCATGCGCCGAGCGGACGACCGGTGGAGCGCACGACCTCGAGCGCGCGGGCGACCCGCGTCGTGTCGGCGGGGGCGAGGCGGCCGGCGGCCTCCGGGTCCTCGATCGCGAGGCAGCGGTGTGCCTCGGCGACGGGGAGCGCCCGCACCGTAGCGCGGACGTCGGTGTCGATCGCGGGGACGGGGGCGATGCCGTCGAGCAAGGTGCGCAGGTAGAGGCCGGTTCCGCCGACGAGGATCGGCAGCCGGCCCGCCTCATGGGCCGCGGCGATGGCATCGCGTGCCTCGGTGGCCCAGCGCGCGGCGGAATAGCCGGCGTCGGCGGCGTCGACATGGCCGAACAGGCGGTGCGGCGCCTGCGCCTCCTCCGCCGCGTCCGGGCGCGCCGTCAGGATGCGGAGATCGGCATAGACCTGGCTGGCGTCGGCGTTGACGACGATGCCGTCATGGGCCCGTGCCAGTGCGATCGCCGCGGCGGACTTGCCGCTGGCGGTCGGCCCTGCGATGAGCGCCACCGGCAATTTTGGCCCCGGTTTCGGGTGGGAGGCAGCGATGTTCACGGCGACGCTCATAGGCGATGCACTTGCCGCAGGCGATATCCCGGCGGCGGTCGATCGGCTGGCGGCGGCCGGCTGCGCACCGGGCACGGGCGCGTGGCTGGAGGAGGGCGTCGCCGCCGACCTGCCGTTCGCCGCCGATCCCGCCGCGGCGCGGATCGCGCTGGAGGGGGTGTTCGCGGCGGTCGACGTGGTGGTCCAGCCGACCGCGACGCGGCGCAAGGCGCTGATCGTCGCCGATATGGATTCGACGATGATTACTGTCGAATGCATCGACGAACTGGCCGATTATGCCGGGATCAAGGCCGAGGTCGCGGCGGTGACGGAGGCGGCGATGCGTGGCGAACTCGATTTCGAGGGCGCGCTGGATGGGCGCGTCGCGCTGCTGGAAGGGTTGAGCGAGAGCGTCATCGCGCAATGCCTCGCCGAGCGGGTGCAAATCATGCCGGGCGCCAGGGCGCTGGTGCGGACGATGCGTGCGCATGGCGCGGAGGCGGTGCTGGTGTCGGGCGGCTTTACCCGTTTCGCCGAACCGGTGGCGGCGGAGATCGGCTTCGACCGGGCGATCGCCAACGTGCTGCTGATCGCGGACGGCCGGCTGACCGGCAAGGTCGCCAAGCCGATCGTCGGCTCGGCGACGAAGGAGGAGACGCTGCTCGCCGCGATCGATCGCCGCGGGATCGATCCGGCGGTGTCGCTGGCGGTCGGCGACGGCGCGAACGATCTGGCGATGATCCGGCGTGCCGGGCTGGGCGTGGCCTATCACGCCAAGCCGATCGTCGCGGCCGCGGCCGGTGCGCGGATCGATCACGGCGATCTGTCGGCGCTGTTATATGCGCAGGGGTACAGCCGCTCGGAATGGGTGGACTAGGGCCAATCGACATTCAGCCCTGACGGCCTGCAAACGGCGGTTTCGCGTGCTTCCGGTGGTCACGTACCGTCAGTACGCTGCGTTCCGGGTCACGCAAAACCACCGTTTTCGGCACGTCATCTTCTGTCGATCGGCCCTAACGGTCGGCGCCTGACCTCACCCTGCGCCGGCAGCGCCATCTCTCCCTCTCCCGATAGGAAAGGGAGATAAGCGCGCGGGCGTTATGGCGCGACCACGACGCACGACACGCCCGACGCGGTACATGCCTTTTGCGCCGCCGCCTTCGATGCGAATCCGCCCGCCTGCAGTCGGATGACGTTGCCCGCTTTGGCATAGACGGGCTGCGCGTTGCCGAGCTTGGCGCGGACGCGCGACCATTGCGTCTGGGCGTTCGCCTGCGTGCTGAAGGCGCCGAGCTGGATCTTCCATGCGCCGCCGGTCGCGGCGGGGGCGGGCTTTGCCGGGGTCGGCCGTGCCGGGGCGGGGCGCGATTCGTGTGCGGCGATACGATCGTTGACCGGGCGGTCGGGGGAGGGCGCCGGCACGCGCTCGGGTCCGCCGCGGGGCGGCAGCTTGACGGGGCGCGGCTGCGCGGCAGGGATGGTCGCGACCGGGCGGCGCGGAGCGGTGGACTCGATCGCCATCATGCCGCCGCGGCTGCCCTGCGCGGGTGCATTGCGCAGATCGGCGGCGTAACGCCGGGTGAGCGCGGTGCCGCGCTCGCGGTCGGCGGGGGTGATATACTGGTCCATCTGCGCGAGCGTTTCCGACGCGGACTTCAGCCCCGCCTGCGACGCCAGCGTCATCAGTGCATAGGCGCGGGGATAGTCGCGGGCGACGCCGTCGCCGTTGAACAGCATCGTGCCGAGCACCAGCTGGCCGCGCGGTTCGCCGCGCTGCACCGACTTTTCCAGCCACGCCGCGGCTTCGGATTTGCGACCCGCCTGAAACAGCGCGAGGCCGTAATTGTCCTCGGCCTGCTGGTGCCCCTGTAACGCGGCCTTGCGGAACCAGCTTTCCGCCAGCGCCGGGTCGAGCGGCACGCCGCGGCCGAGCTTGTACGCCTGCCCGAGGTTGAACTGCGCATCGGCATCGCCCGCCACCGCGGGACCGCGCCACTGGGTCACCGCCGCGTTGAAGTCGCCGCGCCCCCAGGCATCGACGCCCGCCTTGACGTTCTGCGCCGCCGCCGGCGCCCCTCCGGCGAGGCTCGCGGCGAGCATGGCGCCCGCGATCCAACCCGTATTCCGCATGCCTGTCACCCTTTTGACCGTCCCGGCCGCATCATGCCCCGGCTGTCCCCGCAGGCAAAGCGCGATCGCACGATAGCCCCCATTAACCGGTTCTTAGCGCCGGTCTGGCAGGTCTGCGTCCGGAAATAGCGATAATTTTTAAAGGGGGCCTATGCGCGTTCTCGCGATGGCATCGCAAAAGGGTGGATCGGGCAAGACGACCTTGTCCGGGCATCTGGCCGTGCAGGCGCAGCTGGCGGGGCATGGCCCGGTCGTGCTGATCGACATCGACCCGCAGGGCAGCCTGTCGGAATGGTGGAACGAGCGCACGGCGGAATATCCCGCGTTCGCGCAGACCACCGTCGCGCGCTTGCAGGCCGATCTGGAGGTGCTGCGTCAGCAGGGCTTCAAGCTGGCGATGATCGACACGCCGCCCGCGATCACCATGGCAATCCAGAGCGTCATCAACGTGTCCGAACTGGTCGTCGTGCCGACCCGCCCCAGCCCGCACGACCTGCGCGCGGTCGGCGCCACCGTCGACCTGTGCGATCGCGCCGGCAAGCCGCTGATCTTCGTCGTCAATGCGGCGACGCCCAAGGCGCGGATCACGTCCGACGCCGCGGTCGCGCTGTCGCAGCACGGCACCGTTGCGCCGATCACCGTCCACCAGCGCACCGATTTCGCCGCGTCGATGATCGACGGCCGCACGGTGATGGAGGTCGATCCGAACGGCAAGTCGGCGGGCGAGATCGCGCAATTGTGGACCTATGTCGCCGACCGGCTGGAGAAGAACTTCCGCCGCACCGTGTTCAGCGTGCCGACCGTGTCCGGCGGCCCAGGCTTCGGCCAGCGTCCTGCGGCGAGCGGCTTCGGCCGTCGCGTGGTGGGAGGGTGAGCATGTTCGGATCGTCCAAGCCGATGGCATCGCTGTCGTCGGGCCTGCTCGCCCGCAAGGGACAGGCGCGGCCGGCGATGCGCAGCCAGGGGTTCGGCGGCTTCGGCGGCGGCCAAGCGACCGACGATCTCGGCTGGAACGACATGGGGACCAGCGAGGCACCTGCGCCAGTCGCGGCACCTGCGCCGGTCGCGGCGCCCGTGGTCGCGGCACCGGTCGTGTCGACCGGCCCGGTGTCGGCCGGTCCGGTGCCGACCGTGCTCGTCCAGCGCGAATTGCTCGCCGCACAGATCGGATCGCCCGAAGCGACCAAATCGGTGTCCGTCGCCACCGCGACGCGCATCCGGCGCGAGACGCAGCATGGCGGCAAGGCGGCCTTCACATTGCGGGTCGATGCCGACCGGCACCTCCGGTTGCGGCTCGCCTCCGCGATCACGAACCGCTCCGCGCAGGACCTGGTGACCGAGGCGCTGGACGCGCTGCTCGGCGCCGTACCGGAGGTGGAGGCGCTCGTCGCGCAACTGCCGCCGGCCAAGGCCGCCCGGTAACCGACCGAGATCTGGGGAAACACCCGATGACACCACGTCTGATCCTGACCTTTGGCATGTCCGCGCTGGTGCTCGGCGGCACGATGGTCGGCTGCACCGGTTCGACCGGCCGCATCGCCTCGGCGAGCGACCGCAACGACGCGCAGGCGGCGAAGGCCGCGGCGCGCAACGCCGACAAGGCGGCGCGCGCGCTTGCCAGGCGCGACGTCGCCACCGCCGTGCGCTTCGCGGAGGATGCGGTGGCGCTGGCGCCGCGCGACGCGGGCTATCGCATGCTGCTCGGGCAAAGCTATCTGCAGGCGGGGCGTTTCCCGTCGGCGCGCGACACGTTCGCGGACGTCGTCCAGCTGTATCCGGCGAACGGCAAGGCGGCGCTCAACCTCGCGCTGACGCAGGTCGCCACCGGCGACTGGGCGGCGGCGCAGGCGAGACTGCACGCCAATGCGGCGGCGATTCCGGTCGGCGACCTCGGCCTCGCGACCGCGCTCGCCGGCAATCCCGCAGCCGCGATCGAAATCCTCAACGCCGCGGCGCGCGCGCCGGGGGCGAACGCCAAGATCCGGCAGAATCTCGCGCTCAGCTATGCGCTGGCCGGGCAGTGGAACATGGCGCGGGTCGCGGCGGCGGCGGATCTGTCGGCCGCCGACCTCGACGCCCGGCTGGAACAATGGGCGTCGTTCGCACAGCCGCGGGGGGCGTCCGATCAGGTCGCCGCGCTGCTCGGCGTGACCCCGGTCGCCGACGGCGGCCGTCCGGTCGCGCTCGCGCTCAACGCCGCGGTGCCGGTGACGCCGGTGCAGGAGGCGCCGGTGCAGGTTGCCGCCGCCGCGCCGGCGCCTGCCGAAACGGCCGAGGCCCAGTTCGCCAAGCTGTCGCTCGCCAGGGTGACGTTCGGACCGCGGAGCGAAATGGCGCAGCCGTTGCCCGCGCCGCTGATCCGCGCCGACTCCGCACCGACCCGCGTCGCGCTGGCGACCCCGGCCTCGTCCGCCCGGGTCGTGCAGATGGTGCCGGCCGCCAAGCCGTTCGTCCGCGCGCGTGCCGCGGCCGGCGGCGACTGGTTCGTCCAGATCGGCGCCTTCCGCAACGCCGCGGTCGCACGGTCCGGATGGGACAGCGCGACGCGCCGCTTCGCCATCCTGTCGGGTCATCAGCCGACCGGCACGACGGTCGCGGCGGCGCAGGGGGCGCTCTACCGCCTGTCGGTCGGGGGTTTCACCCGCGATGCGGCGGACCAGATGTGCCGCGCCTATCGCGCCAAGGGCGGCGCCTGCTTCGTCCGCCGCGAGGCCGGCGACCGCATGGCGCAATGGCTGCGCACCCCGGTGCAGCTGGCCTCGCGCTAGGCGATTTCCCGGCCCGCCTTCCACAGCCGCAGCACGCGGCCCTGGACGGGCAGGCCGTCGAACGGGGTGTTGCCCTCCGACCCGACGAAGGCAGTGCCGTCGATCTGCCATGGCGTGTCGGCGTCGAACAGCATCAGGTCGGCGGGCTTGCCTGCCTCCAGCGTGCCGGTGTCGAGCCCGAGCACCCGCGCGGGGTTGGCGGACAGCATCGCCAGCAGCCGTTCGAGCGGCAGCAGGCCGTCGCGCACCAGCATCAGCCCCAGCGGCAGCAACGTCTCCGCTCCCGCCATGCCCGCCGCCGAATCGGCGAAGGGCAGGCGCTTCTCCTCCGGTCCGTGCGGATCGTGGCCCGAGGCGAGCACGTCGATCGTTCCGTCCTTCACCGCCGCCAGCGCCGCCTGCCGGTCGCCCTCGCTGCGCAGCGGCGGCGAGAGATGGGCGTAGGTGCGAAAATCGCTCATCGCGATGTCGGACAGGTGGAGGTGCGCGGGCGTGATGGCGCAGGTAACGCGCACGCCGCGCCGTTTGGCGGCGCGGATCAGGTCGAAGGCGGCGGCGGTGGTCGCCTGACGGATATGCAGCCGCGCGCCGCTCTCCTCCGCCAGCATCAGGTCGCGCGCCACCGCCAGCGCCTCCGCCACCGCCGGCGCGGAGGGCAGGCCGAGCCGCGTCGCCGTCTCGCCATCGGTGGTCACCGCGCCCGCGGTGAGGCCGCCGTCCTCGGCATGCGCGACGACCGCGATGTCGAGGTCGCGGGCGTAGGCGAGCACGCGCAGCATCACGCCGCTGTCGGCGATCCAGTGCCGCCCGGTGCCGACCGCGCGTGCGCCGGCGGAGGCGCAGACCGCCATTTCGGCCATGTCTCGGCCCTCGAGGCCGCGCGTCGCCGCGGCGATCGGGTGGATCCACAGGTCGGGCTTGCCGATCAGCGCGGCGCGCTGGACGATGCCGGGATCGTCGAGCACGCGGTTGCCGTCGGGCATCAGCGCGACGCGGACGATGCCGCCGGCGCGGAAGGCGGCGCGATCGATCCGGAAGACGCCGAGGTCGACGATGCCTGGCGCGAGCGTCCGGCCGCCGCAGTCGACGGTCGTCGCGTCGGCCGGCATCTCGAACGTCCCCGATGCGAGAATCGCGCCGTCGCGGACCAGCAGTCCGCCGGGCGTGACGCCGGCGACCGGGCAGGCGAGGCGGGCGTTCAGGAAGGCGATCGTGCTCATGCCCAGCCCTCCACGCCGCGTGCCCGGCGGGTGAGGACATCCAGACACGCCATCCGCACCGCCACGCCCATCTCCACCTGTTCCGTGATCGCCGATTGCGGCCCGTCGGCGACGGCCGAATCGATTTCCACCCCGCGGTTCATCGGGCCGGGGTGCATGACCAGTGCATCCGGCAGCTTCGCCAGCCGCTCCGGCGTCAGGCCGTAGCGCATCCGGTATTCGCGGCTGGACGGGATGTAGCCGCCCGCCATCCGCTCGTTCTGGACCCGCAGCATCATGACGACGTCGGCACCGGCCAGCGCCGCGTCGAAATCGGTGAACGGCGTCACCCCCATCCGCTCGATCGCGGCGGGCATCAGCGTCGACGGTGCGCAGACCCGCACCTCCGCCGCGAGCGCGGTCAGCGCGAGGATGTTCGATCGCGCGACGCGGCTGTGCAGCACGTCGCCGCAGATCACGACGCGCTGCCCGGCGATGCTGCCGCGGCGGCGGCGGATCGTCAGCGCATCGAGCAGCGCCTGCGTCGGATGTTCGTGGCGCCCGTCGCCGGCGTTGAGCACCGGGCAATCGACCTTGTCCGCGATCAGCCGCACCGCGCCCGACGACATATGGCGGATCACGATCACGTCGGCGCGCATCGCGTTCAGCGTCTGCGCGGTGTCGATCAGCGTCTCGCCCTTCTTCACGCTCGACGTCGCGGCATGCATGTTGACGACGTCCGCGCCGAGCCGCTTGCCGGCGATCTCGAAGCTCAGCAGCGTGCGCGTGCTGTTTTCGAAGAAGGCGTTGATCTGCGTCAGGCCGGCGAGGCGCTTGTCCGGCGCGGCGTGGCTGCGGTTGGCGCCGACCCACGTCTCCGCCTCGTCGAGCAGGAACGCGATCTCATGCGGCTGAAGCCCGTCGATGCCGGTCAAATGCCGGTGCGGGAAGACGGCGCCCCCCTCGATCAGGGCGGCGGGGCGGTGGTCCGAGCGTTGCATTAGGCGCGCCGGGTAGCGCCCGGACGGGGCGGGGGCAAGCGGGGGACGGCCGGCGATGCGGCGGGCAACATGGACAACATGAACACCTTGGCGGAAACGATCCGTCCCGATCGTTTCGATGTCTGCGATGATAGGGGAGAGAGGTGCCGCGCCATCCCGGGCGGTGTGGCATATCCGGGGTGTGTAGGACAGAGCGGGAACGGGCGTTCCGGGGCGGGGGCGTGTTGCGGCGGCGCTATGGGGCCGGCGCCGCTGCCGGCGGGTGGGCGGACGGGCGATCCGCGTCGGTGAAAGTCGCCATCCGTTCGGAGCGGTCTTTCCCGTTTCCCTGTCTCGGGGCGGCGATGTCGAGAAAGCATAATCGGGAACGGGTTCTGAAAAAGATAAACCGTTTGGACGGTTGCGCGGCAGGTTGCCTGGACATTTTTCTCGGCATGGTTCCCGAACGGGATTTTGCAGCCACCGCTATTGGCCGGGGCCGATCGTCTTTCGGGATGGGAGCACCGCCGAGTTGGTTTCCATAGCGACACCTGCCTCTGAAAGACTCCCAAGTGGCGCCGAGCATGGTCCGACAATCGGGGTTGCCGGGAATGACGCCAAGCTGACCGCGTCGTTCAAACCAATGCATTCCCCGAAATCGATCTTGATAAGAAAAGCTCCGACCAGTTTAATCTCCGTTCCTTCGGACAGGAAGCCCCGCATGATGTCGGCTATCGACCAACAGCGGACACCCGAGACTCGGCGTGGATCGCAACTTGCGAAGGTTGGGCTAGTGAGCGATCACTCGCGGATGCGGTTGTCTTCTCACTTCGCGACCCATTTACGCCTGCGCACGGCAGCAATGCTGTTGGCCGTAACCGGTTTCCTTTCGCTAGGCGCATGCTCCATGGCCCCAGCCGATCGAGCCTCGGACTATGTCCTAAGGTCGCCCGTCTTCGTCAAAGTTGCCGATCAAGTATTCAAGGTGCGCGTGGCAGAGGTGCAGCTCGTAACGAAACGGGACGAATCCGGTGTAATGTCATACTACCCCCGAGATGAGGACACGGGGAAGTTTCAGGCTGAAAAGCTCGCGCGAGACGCCTCTAGATCATCAGCGCCTGTATCCGGCTATCTCCTAGTAATTGTTCCCACCTCAGTCTACGAAGGGCGACCTCCAAATATTGAATGTATAAGCTGGCGCTGCAGGTCAGGACGAGCTGGGGTTGCCAACGATCTTCCGGCACGCTTTTTCCTCGTAGACCCAATACATCTTAGGCAGTTAGAGTCTTACAAAAACGGAGACAAGAACGTTTTCGAACTTTTGTCCGTGGTTGAGCCGTTCGACATTAAGCCTAAAGTTTCGTGTCCGAAGCAGGATGGCGAGCCGTCGGTTCCGGCTGTCAAGGCGCCAATGATCGTTTCGTCTTGTTACGCGGTCATGAAGCTGTTTCCCCGTGTTCTGGCAGTCTGGCCGCTTTCTGTCAGAAGGCCAGAAACCGCTGAAGGGGCAGCGGCACGACAAGGTCGAGCCCTTGCACTCGCCTCTAAAAGGAAATCTTTATCGACGTACGAACGTCAGCTTACCCCCAATCCCGGGCATTCCAGCTCTCGATTTCGCTCGACAAAGGAGTAGGGCTGCATCCCGCCGAAATTAGGCTGATCGACATGGTCCGTCAGCGCCACATGCCACTGGACGGCGCGGCCGGCGGTCGTCCCGTATTGATCGAGTGTCGAGCGCGGCATCTTACGTCGTATCGTGGCGACGAGACACAGCTGCAGCCGTCTTGACCGCTCCCGATCCGGCCATAAAGTTGGGACGGTAGGGAGGCGCATATGCGGGATGGACGATGGGCGGCCGGGGTCGCGCTGGGGGCGATGCTTGCCGTGGCGGGCTGTGGTGGCGGGGACGGGTCGGGTGGCGGGGTGCCGGTGGCCGGCGTCGCACCTACGCCGACGACCGCGCCCAGCCCGGGGCCGACCTATGCGCGCGTCGCCGACCTGGCCGGGGATCAGCGCTTTGCGACCGCCTGTGCGTCGATCGCCCTCAACGGCGCGCCGCCGCAGCCCAGTCCGTCGAGCGCGTTCGGCACCGGGCTGACGCTCGAGTCCACCGCCGCCGCGGGCAGCTATTGGGTGAGCGGCGAGACGATCGATCTTACGTTCGCGGCCGCCGATCTCGATGCCGCGGCGCCGGCCGGCACGCGCAGCTATCTGCGGCGGATCGACGGCGTCCCCCATCGCCTGACCTTCGGCACGCCGATGGCGGGCGGCAGCGCGCTCGACTATACCCGCGGCTTCACGCTGGGGACGGTGCGCAGCGGGATCACGGTGCAATATGGCTGCGCCTATGGCGTGCCGACGCTGGCGACTGACCTGCCGGCCGGAGCCAGCGTTCCGTTCGGCAAGGTCGCGGTCAACGGTACGGCCTATGCCGTCGAGGGCGCGGGCGGGACGCCGCGCACCTATTCGGTCGCCGCGAGCACGGCGACGTTGACGCTGGAGCCGGCCCGCGGCGTGGCGACGTTGCGCGTCGTGCTGCTCGGCAACCTCCTTACCGCCACCGGCACGGCAGCGACCAGCACCGAACTCGGGACGTTCGAGGGATCGCTGCCGATCGACCGCAGCCTGCCGAGCGCCGCGGGGCAGCTCGGCAGCAGCAACCGGTCGACCCAGACCTCATCCGTCGCTGGCTGGTTCTTCGGCCCGCATGCGAGGGAGGCGGCGCTGCTGTTTTCGCTCTATGCGATCGATCCCCCCACCGATACGCGCATGACGGTGACCGGGCGCGTGCTCGCCATCCAGTGACTGGCGGCGCCGGGTTGGCGCCGCTAGGGCCAATCGACATTCAGCCCTGACGGCCTGCAAACGGCGGTTTCGCGCGCTTCCGGTGCTCACGTACCGTTAGTACGCTGCGCTCCGGGTCACGCAAAACCACCGTTTTCGGCACGTCATCTTCTGAATGGCGATCGGCCCTAGATCATCACCAGTGCGTCGATCGCGGCTTGCAGGATGTGCGCGGCGGCGAGGTTGTCGATGCGTTCGGCCCGCTTCGCGCGGCTCATGTCCTGTTCGATCATCGTGCGTTCGACCGCGACCGTCGACCAGCGTTCGTCCCACAGCAGGATCGGCAGACCGAGGTCCTGGCAGTTCCTGGCGAAGGCGCGGGTCGACTGGCTGCGCGGGCTTTCGGTGCCGTCGAGGTTGAGGGGCAGGCCGAGCACCCAGCCGCGGACGTGCTGCGCGGTGGACAGCGCGACCAGCGCTGCCTTGTCCTGCGTGAACTTGCTGCGGCGGACGAGGTCGGCGGGGCTGGCGAAGCTCCACCCGGCGTCGCACAAGGCGGTGCCGATCGTCTTGGTGCCGAGGTCGAGGCCGAGCAGCCGACCGCCCTGCGGCAGCGCCTCGCGAAAGACGGCGCGGTCGAGCGTGATCATCGTTTCGCCCCGAACGCCGCCAGCCGGCGCAGTGCATCGGCGCGGACGTTCGCCCAGAACAGGCTGTAATCGTAGACGTGGTAATTGTTGCCGGGCAGAACGTAGCCGCCGACCTCCGGCGCCTCGCCGATCAGCAGGATACCGCGCGGGCCGCAGCGGGCGGGGACCTTGCCCGGCGCGATCGTCGCGGTGGTGAGGTCTTCGGAGGGGTAGAGCGTGCCCTGGTTGGCGGTGGCGGGCGCGGCGACGCCCGGCGTGCCGGTCAGCGGATTGGTGCAGACCATGTCGGTGTCCTTGCGGGGGCGGCCGTCGAAGCCCCGCGTGCGGTCGTAGAGGTCGGTAATCATGCTCGGGTCGGCGGGCTCGGCGAAGCTTTCCCACGACAGCAGGCAGCGCGCCTCGTCGGGGCGGGTGCATTGCGGCAGGCCGAGCGCGGCGAGGTCGGTGCTTGCCGACACCGGCCAGCCGACCACGTACGCCGCGACCACCCGCTTCGCGATCGGCTTGCCGGCGACCTGCTCGCGCAGCAGGCGGGTGAGGTGGAGCGCGCCCTGGCTGTGGCCGGCGAGGATGATCGGGCGTTTCCGGTCGACCTGCTTGACGAAGGCGGCGAAGGCGGCGGCGACGTCGCCATAGGCGAGGTCGAGCGCGCGATTGGCGTCGGCGACGCTGGTGAGGAAGGCGCCGAACGTCGCCTGGCGATAGCGCGGCGACCAGATGTCGCCGGCGGCGTTGAACGCGCTCGCCTGCCCGCGCAGGAAGATCGCGGCGCGGGCGTTGGTTTCGGCATCGTCCAGCGCCGCGTTCCAGTGGTCGCGGCCGATATAGGAGGTCGGGTGGATGAAGAAGACCGCGGCCTTCGGCTTCGCCTCCGGCGTGTAGCCGGCGGGGGTCCAGAGCGCGGGGTTGCCGGGGATGTCCGGACGGGCGATCCACATCGCCTTGTCGGCATAGACTGCGGGATCGACGCCGGGCTGCGCCCGGAACGCCTCCGACGGGACAAGCGCCATGCGCAGGATCTCGGTGCCGTAGATCCGGTAGGCGAAGGCGCCGGCGATGACGAGCGCGATCAGGAACGCGAAGACGTAGAGGAATTTGCGGGCCAAGGCGTCGGGTTCCGGACGGGACGGGGAAGCGGCTCTGATGGACGAGGGGCGGGGAACTGGCAACATGCGGTTGCGCAGGGCAAGCCGCCGCTGCTAGGCGCAACCGCATGTCCGTAGACACCGCCACCGTGAAGAAGGTCGCCGCGCTCGCGCGCATCGCGATCACCGAAGAGGATGCGACCCGCCTCGCGCCCGAACTGTCCAACATCCTCGGCTGGATCGAGCAACTGGGGGAGGTCGATACGTCGGGGATCGAGCCGATGACCGCGGTCATTCCCAACCATCTGCGGCTGCGCGACGACGTCATCAACGCCGATCCGCTGACCGGCGGCGGCATCCGCGATGCGCTGATGGCCAATGCGCCCCAGGCGGAGCATGGCTTCTTTACCGTTCCCAAGGTGATCGAATAATGGCCGACGTAACCGATCTCGGCATCGCCGGCATCCGCGATGGCGTGCGCAGCGGCGCCTTCTCCGCGGTGGAGGTGGCCGACGCCTTCGTCGTGAAGGTCGCCAAGGCCAAGCCGCTCAACGCCTTTCTGGTCGAGACGCCCGATCATGCGCTCGCCGCAGCGCGCGCCGCCGATGCCGCGCGCGCGGCCGGCGAGACGCTGAAGCCGCTGGCCGGCGTACCGATCGGGATGAAGGACCTGTTCTGCACCAAGGGTGTAGCCACCACCGCGGCGAGCCATATCCTCGAAGGGTTCGTGCCAACCTACGAATCGACCGTCTCCCAGAATCTGTGGGATGCGGGCGCGGGGATGCTGGGTAAGCTCAACATGGACCAGTTCGCGATGGGATCGTCGAACGAGACGAGCGCGTTCGGCAATGTCATCTCGCCGTGGCGCAAGGCGGGCAGCAACGCTCCCCTCGCGCCGGGCGGTTCGTCGGGCGGCAGTTCGTCGGCGGTCGCCGCGGGCCTGTGCCCGGGGGCGACCGGCACCGACACCGGCGGCTCGATCCGCCAGCCGGCGGCATTCGTCGGGATCAGCGGGATCAAGCCGACCTATGGCCGCTGTTCGCGCTGGGGGACGATCGCCTTCGCCTCCAGCCTCGATCAGGCGGGACCGATGGCGCGCGACGTGCGCGACTGCGCGATCATGCTGGAGGCGATGGCGGGCTTCGACGCGAAGGATGCGACGTCCCTGAAGCTCGACGTGCCGCGCTGGGAGCAGGGCCTGTCGGCGAGCCTCGCCGGCAAGCGAGTCGGCATTCCGAAGGAATATCGCGTCGACGGCATGCCCGGGGAGATTGAGGCGCTGTGGCAGTCGGGGATCGACTGGCTGAAGGACGCGGGCGCGGAGATCGTCGAGGTGTCGCTGCCGCATACCAAATATGCGCTGCCGGCCTATTACATCATCGCACCGGCGGAGGCCTCGTCCAACCTCGCGCGCTATGACGGCGTGCGCTACGGCCTGCGCGACCTGCCCGAGGGGGCGGGGCTGCAGGACATGTATGCCGCGACCCGCGCCGACGGCTTCGGCGCCGAGGTGAAGCGCCGGATCATGATCGGCACCTATGTGCTGTCGGCGGGTTTCTACGACGCTTATTATACGCAGGCGCAGAAGGTGCGGGCGCTGATTGCGCGCGATTTCGAGGCGGCGTGGGCCACATGCGACGTGCTGCTGACCCCGACCGCGCCGTCGGCGGCGTTCGCGCTGGGCGAAAAATCGGCGGATCCGATCGCGATGTACCTCAACGACGTGTTCACCGTGCCGTCGAGCCTCGCCGGCCTGCCCGCGATGAGCGTGCCGGGCGGGCTCGACAAGGACGGGCTGCCGCTGGGGTTGCAGATCATCGGCCGGCCGCTGGACGAGCAGGGCGTGCTAAACGCAGGCCTCGCGATCGAGCAGCGCGCCGGCTTCGTCGCGCGGCCGGAGGCGTGGTGGTAGACCGACAGCGCCTGAAGTGTTACCTTGGTAACACTGGAGGCAGGCGATGAACGCACCGCTCGACAAACGCACCACCACCAACATGACCAGCAAGGGGCAGGTGCTGATCCCCAAGGACGTTCGCGATGCGATCGGGCTGGTGCCGGGACGTCCCGTCGATGTCGGCGTCAACGATCGCGGCGAGGCGGTGGTCGTACCCGTCAAGCGCTGGCCGGACGAAACGCCGGCGGAACGTCGCGACCGGATCGATGCGGCCTTCGCCTATATTCGCGCCAATCCAATGTTCACTCGACCGACCGACGAGATCATGCGCGAGCTGCGTGGCGACGAACCGCTGCCGTGATCGTGCTGGATACCAACGTTCTGATCGACCTGTTCGGAATCGACGATCACGATGGCGCGCGGTGGTCGCGGCGTACCTATAGCCGCATTGCCGGAGACGCGCCTTTCGGCTGCAATCTGATCGTGCTGGCCGAGGTGGCGGCGCAAGGCGGCGCGGTCGAGACATTGCTGGGAAATATGGAGCGTTTCCAAATCCAGCTGCTTGATCTGGACCTCGACGTCGCGATGGCCGCAGGCAAGGCGCATCGATCGTACCGCGAACGTGGCGGCAACAGGCAGACGATCTTGCCCGACTTTCTGATTGCGGGGCATGCCGCCGCGATCGGCGCACATTTGATGACTCGCGACCGCCGGCTCGCCAGCTATTTCCCCGACCTCACCCTCATCACGCCAGAGACCCATCCATGACCGACACCAGCTATCGCATCCAGGGCGCCACCGGCGAGTGGGAGGTCGTGATCGGGCTGGAGGTCCATGCGCAGGTCACTTCGAACGCCAAGCTGTTCTCGGGCGCGGCCACCGAATTCGGTGCGGAGCCGAACACGCAGGTGAGCCTGGTCGATGCGGCGATGCCAGGGATGCTGCCGGTGCCGAACATGGAGTGCATCCGTCAGGCGGTGCGCACCGGCATGGCGATCGACGCGCAGATCAACCGCTGGTCGCGGTTCGATCGCAAAAACTATTTCTACGCCGATCTGCCGCAGGGCTATCAGATCAGCCAGCTCTACCATCCGCTGGTGGGCGAGGGTTCGGTCGAGATCAGCCCGGACGACAAGAACCCCGACGCGACCAAGGTGATCGGTGTCGAGCGCATCCATGTCGAGCAGGATGCGGGCAAGCTGATGCACGACCAGCATCCGACGCGCTCCTATGTCGACCTCAACCGTTCGGGCGTGGCGCTGATGGAGATCGTCAGCCGGCCGGACATGCGGTCCCCCGCCGAAGCGGGTGCCTATCTGCGCAAGCTGCGTGCGATCCTGCGCTATGTCGGGTCGTGCGACGGCAATATGGAAGAGGGGTCGATGCGCGCCGACGTCAACGTCAGCGTGCGCAAGCCCGGCGACGACCTTGGCACCCGCACCGAAACGAAGAACGTCAATTCGGTGCGTTTCGTGATGGCCGCGATCGAATATGAGGCGAAGCGGCAGGTCGAGGTGCTGGAGGACGGCGGCAGGATCGTCCAGGAAACGCGGCTGTTCAACGTCGAGAGCGGCACGACCCGGTCGATGCGGTCGAAGGAAGACGCGCACGATTACCGCTACTTCCCCGATCCCGATCTGCTGCCGCTCGAACTGGAGGAGGATTTCCTCGACCAGTGCCGCGCTTCGCTGCCCGAACTGCCCGACGCCAAGCGCAAGCGGTACGAGGCGCTCGGCATTTCTGCCTATCAGGCGAACGTGCTGACTGCGGAAGTCGAGGCGGCGCGCTGGTTTGACGCCCTGTTGGAGGCGGGCGCGAAGCCGGTCGCGGCCGCGAACTGGACGACGTCGGAACTGTTCGGCGCGCTTAACCGGACCGGGCGCGATATCGCCACGTCGCCGGTGTCGCCGACGCAGGCGGCGGAGCTGCTCGCCCTGGTTGCGGACGGCACGCTGTCGGGCAGCCTCGCCAAGCAGGTGTTCGAGGTGATGCTGGAGACGGGCGACGCGCCCGCCAAGATCGTCGAGGATCGCGGCCTGAAGCAGACCAGCGACACCGGCGCGATCGAGGCGGTGATCGCCGAGGTGATCGCCAAGAACCCCAACCAGCTGGCGCAATATCGCGGCGGCAAGGAGACGCTGTTCGGCTTCTTCGTCGGCCAGACGATGAAGGCGATGGGCGGGAAGGCCAATCCGGCGGTGGTCAACGCGTTGCTCAAGAAGGCGCTCGGCTGATCGGTGACGCGGATCGAGCTGGATGCGGGCGGGTGGCGGACGCGGGCAGATTTCTACGCCGCGCTGCTGCCCCGGCTGGGGGCGCCGGACTGGGTCGGCGGCAATCTGGACGCGCTGTTCGATTGCCTCGGCGGCGGGATCTGTACTTTGCCTGTGCCGTTGCGAGTGACCGTCCGTAACAGCGCGGGCATGCCGGCGGACGAGCTCGCCTATATCTGCCGCGCCGAAACCGTGTTCGACGATGCGCGTGCGGAATTCGGGCAGGACGTGTATCTGCGCTTCGCATGACGGTGGGAGCAGGGATATGAGCGGATTGCGTTTGGGCCTGGCGCTGATGGTCGGACTGGCGGGCGGTGCGGTGTCGGCGCAGCAGGTCCCGCCCGCTGCGGCGCCCTTGCCGCGGGTGGCGCTGGAGACGACCGCTGGGCGGATCGTGATCGAGGCGGATATTGCGCATGCGCCGGTCACCGCGGGCAATTTCCTGAAATATGTCGACGGCAAGCGACTGGACGGGGTCGTCTTCTATCGCGCGGTCAAGGTCGCTGACCGGTTCGGCTTCGTGCAGTTCGGCACGAATGGCGAGGCCAAACGGGTGCTGCCGCCGATCAAGCATGAACCGACGACGCAGACCGGCCTGCATCATACCGAGGGCGCGATCTCCGTCGCGCGGTTCGGCCCGGGGACGGCGACCGGGGATTTCACGATCAGCGTCGGCGACCAGCGCGCCGCGCTCGACGCCGACCCGGGCAAGCCGGTCGACAACCTCGGCTATGCGGCGTTCGGTCGGGTCGTGGAGGGGATGGATACGATCGTCACGATCCTCGATGCGCCGGTGTCGCCGACCGCGACGGTGCGCGGATCGTTCAAGGGTGAGGTGCCGGTGACGACGGTCAAGGTGTTGACGGCGCGGCGGGTGGCGGCGAAGTAATTTGTCCGGCCGACTGCTCTTGCCGCTTCTTGCCTTTGTGAACTGAGCGTTTGCCGTCAATTGGGCGAAGGCCGGAAACCATAGTTTTGACGGCATGATGTAGCGGACTAGCAGTACCGTCAGCGCGTCCATGGGTCCCGACGTTCGTCGGGATGACGGAAGAGGGAGCATGGGCCGTCGGGATGACGGGCTTCTCTCTGCGTCCTCCGCGCCTCCGCGCGCGAAGAACAAGGGGCAGCCCGGGTACGGACCGCCCCTCAGTACGGGAACAACGCAACTATTGCTGCGTCAGGTCCTGGTTCTTCACTTCACCGCCGGTGCCGCTGTTGCCGTCGAATTCGCCGGTATCGGTGAAGCGGACGGGTTCGTCACCGCCTTCGCCGCGGGCGACGGCGTCGGCACGCGCCTCGACCGCCTGCTGGATGTCGGAGCGTTCGTCCTCCCGGGTGTCGTCGGGGTGAGGATCGGCTTTGGGGTCGGTATCGCTCATCGTCAGATCTCCGCAGGCTGCGAGGTGCCGGGGTCGCCGGCAGGCGTGCCGGGCGAGGGGATATCGACGTCCGGGGCGGGCGTCGTCACCTCGGGCGGCGGGCCGTCAGGCTGGACCGGCTGCGGCGTCGGTGCGGGCGTCTCGGGTGGGGGCTGGGTGGCCATGGTCGTCTCTCCTTCATTCCACCCAACGCCCGGGAACCGGCCGGGTTGCCTCTTTGCTTGCTAGACGACGCCACGCTGGTATAGACGCGCGCCCAAGGGAATGCCCGACGCATGTCGTGCAGGCCTACGGCGGGTCCTTCGTGCGGGCGTGGCGGAATTGGTAGACGCAGCAGGTTTAGGTCCTGCCATCGCAAGATGTGGGGGTTCGAGTCCCTTCGCCCGCACCAGTCCCGTCGCTTGCGGCGCGGGGCGGCAGCCTTAAAGAATTTTCGTCAGATTTCTCAAGATTGAAGGCCGGATATGCAGACTGTCGAGACGTTGAACGAGGGCCTGAAGCGCGCCTATACCCTGACCATCACCGCGTCGGATATCGATGCGAAGGTCGATGCCGAAGTGAAGCGCGTCGCGCCGCAGGTGAAGATGCCCGGCTTCCGCCCCGGCAAGGTGCCGGCGAACCTAGTGCGCAAGATGCACGGTGAATCGCTCGCCGCCGACGCGCTCAACACCGCGATCCAGCAGGGCGTGCAGCAGATGCTCGCCGACAACGCGCTGCGTCCGGCGATGCAGCCTTCGGTCGCGCTCAACGATGATTATGCGCCCGGCAAGGATGCGGTCGTCACCGTCGAGCTGGAAGTGCTGCCGACGGTGCCGGCTCCGGCGATCGACGCGCTGAAGCTCGAGCGCCTGACGGTGCCGGTCGCCGACGAGGCGGTCGACGAGCAGCTGCAGAAGTTCGCCGACCAGTCGAAGAAGTGGGACGACGCCGACGACAAGACCGCCGAGATGGGCGATCTGGTCACCGTCGATTTCGTCGGCAAGACCGCCGACGGCGTCGCCTTCGAGGGCGGCACCGGCACCGACATGGGCGTCGAGCTGGGTTCGGGCCGCCTGATCCCCGGTTTCGAGGAGCAGCTCGTCGGCGTGACGCTGGGTGAAGAGAAGACGCTCAACGTCACCTTCCCCGAGGATTACGGTGCCAAGGAACTCGCCGGCCAGCCCGCGACGTTCGACATCACCGTCAAGAAGATCCAGATCGCGGCCGAGAGCAAGATCGACGAGGATCTGGCCAAGAACCTCGGGCTCGAGAGCCTCGAGCAGCTGCGCGGCCTCATCAAGGGGCAGATCGAGCAGGAGCATAACGGCCTGACGCGCACCCATATGAAGCGCAAGCTGCTTGACCAGCTGGCCGAGGGTCACGATTTCGAAGTGCCGCCGTCGATGGTCGAGGCCGAGTTCGCGCAGATCTGGCAGCAACTGGAGCATGAGGCGACGCACGAGGAAGATCCCGCCGCGGCGCTCGCCGAGATGGAATCGGAGCGTGACGACTATCGCAAGATCGCCGAGCGCCGCGTGCGTCTGGGCCTGCTGTTGTCCGAGATCGGTCAGGCGAACGGCGTCGAAGTGTCGCAGCAGGAGATGAACCGCCTGATCGCGCAGGCTGCGCAGCAGTATCGCGGCGAGGACCAGCAGCGCTTCATCCAGTACGTCCAGCAGGAGCCGATGGCGGCCGCCCAGCTGCGTGCGCCGCTGTATGAGGACAAGGTCGTCGACTTCCTGTTCGAGAAGGCGGAAGTGACCGACCGCGACGCGACCCGCGAGGAGCTGGAAGCCGCGATCGAGAGCGAGGACGGTTTCGCGACCGGCACGCACAGCCACGATCATGACAATCACAAGCCGCGTGCCAAGAAGGCCAAGGCGGAGGGCGAGGCCAAGCCCGCCAAGAAAGCGGCGGCCAAGAAGCCGGTCGCGCAGGATGACAATGCCGGTGCCGGTGCCGAGGCCGAGCCGGCAGTGACGGCCGACGAGGCGCCCGCCAAGAAGCCGCGCGCCAAGAAGGCCACCGCGCCGGTCGAGGCCGAGACCGCGGTGACGGAATCGTCGCCGGTCGCTGCCGAAGCCGCAGAAGGCACCGAAGCTGCCGACGCACCGGCCAAGAAGCCGCGCGCGAAGAAGGCGGCTGCGAAGACCGAGGGCTAACACTGATGGGGGAGGGGCGTCGTCCCTTTCCCGCCATCGTCATCCCCGCGGAGGCGGGGATCCAGACGCGCAGCTCCCCGACGGAGCCGCAGCGTCAGCGTCCATGGATCCCCGCCTGCGCGGAGATGACGAACCGGGTGGTGCGGGCGGTCCCACACCCTTGCTGGCCCAAAGAGGACGGACGTGACGCAACCGACGATCGCAGTCCTGCTGCCCTGCTACAACGAGGCTGCGGCGATCGCGCAGACCGTCGCCGGCTTCCGCGCCGCGTTGCCGGATGCGACCGTTTACGTCTACGACAACAATTCGACCGACGACACCGTTGCGGTCGCGCGCGCCGCGGGCGCCGTGGTCCGCACCGAGCGGATTCAGGGCAAGGGCAATGTCGTCCGCCGCATGTTCGCCGATATCGACGCCGACGTCTATGTGATGGCCGATGGCGATGCGACCTATGACGCCGCCTCCGCGCCCGCACTCGTCGCGCGCCTGCTCGACGAGCAATGCGACATGATCGTCGGCAGCCGGATCAGCCAGGTGCAGGACAGCTATCGCCGCGGTCATCGCTTTGGCAATGCGGTGCTGACCGGCATGCTTGCGCGGCTGTTCGGGCGCAGCTTCACCGATATCCTGTCGGGCTATCGCGTCTTTTCGCGCCGTTTCGTCAAGAGCTTCCCGTCGCTGTCGTCGGGGTTCGAGATCGAGACGGAGATCAGCGTCCACGCGCTCGAACTGAAGATGCCCTGCGCCGAGATCGAGACGCCTTATTATGCGCGCCCCGAGGGATCGGCGTCGAAGCTCAGCACCTACGGCGACGGCTTCCGCATCCTCGGCACGATCCTGACGCTGTACCGGATCGAGCGGCCGCTGCTGTTCTTCGGCGCGATCGGCGCGCTGTTCGCCCTGTTCGGCGTCGTGCTCGGCATCCCGCTGGCGCTTACCTATATGCAGACGCATCTGGTGCCGCGCTTCCCGACCGCAATCCTCATCACCGGGCTGATGATCATCGCCGCTTTGTGCGTGTTCGCGGGTTTGATCCTCGACACGGTCGTCCGCGGCCGGCGCGAAGTGCGGCGTTTGGCGTATCTGGCACATCCCGCCCCCTCCAGCGGGGGTTGAACTCCCCTGCGGGAGCGCCGATGTTGGCGTCTCTGAGGGCATAAGAGAGACACCCATGCACAATCCGTTCGAGACCGGCGACTTCATGAGCCCCATCGCCCACGCCGGCCTTGGCTTGCAGCAGACCCAGTCGGGTCTGGTGCCGATCGTCATCGAACAGTCGAACCGCGGCGAACGCTCGTTCGACATCTTCAGCCGCCTGCTGCGCGAGCGGATCATCTTCGTGACTGGCGGGGTGGAGGACGGCATGGCCAGCCTCATCACCGCACAGCTGCTCTTCCTCGAGTCCGAGAACCCGAAGAAGGACATCTTCATGTACATCAACTCGCCGGGAGGCGTCGTCACGGCGGGCATGGCGATCCATGATACGATGCAGTACATCCGACCGCGCGTCGGCACGGTGTGCATCGGCCAGGCGGCATCGATGGGCAGCTTCCTGCTCGCCAGCGGCGAACCGGGCATGCGCGTCGCGCTTACCAACGCCCGGATCATGATCCACCAGCCCTCGGGCGGGGCGCAGGGCATGGCGTCGGACATTGAGATCCAGGCCAAGGAAATTCTGCGTATCCGGGCGCGGATGAACCAGCTGTACGCGCAGTATACCGGCCAGCCGATCGAGGAGATTGAGCGCCGCATGGACCGCGATACGTTCCTCGAGGCGCATGAAGCCAAGGCTTTCGGCCTCGTCGACGAGGTGTTCGACAAGCGTCCCGCGCCGACCGAGGACATGGCGAAGGCGGCGTAAAGGCGCTGATGCGCGCCCGGCCGTGTCCATTAAACACGTTTGGGCGTTGTGGTTTGCGTATCGGCCGGGCTACCATACCCGGCCTCACCGGCGGGTCCGATCCCGCGACAAGGAAGTGTGAATGACGAAACTGAGCGGTGGCGACTCGAAGAGCACCCTCTACTGCTCGTTCTGCGGCAAGTCGCAGCACGAGGTGCGCAAGCTCATCGCAGGGCCGACCGTGTTCATCTGCGACGAGTGCGTGGAGCTGTGCAACGACATCATCCGTGAAGAGACCAAGTCCGCACTTGTCTCCAAGAAGGACGGCGGCGTGCCGACTCCGCAGGAGATTTGCGACGTCCTCGACGATTACGTCATCGGCCAGAAGCAGGCGAAGCGCGTGCTGTCGGTGGCGGTCCACAACCATTACAAGCGCCTGAACCACGGCGCCAAGGGTGCGGACGTCGAGCTCGCCAAGTCGAACATCCTTCTCGTCGGCCCGACCGGTTGCGGCAAGACGTTGCTCGCGCAGACGCTGGCGCGCATCCTCGACGTGCCGTTCACGATGGCGGATGCGACGACGCTGACTGAGGCGGGCTATGTCGGTGAGGATGTCGAGAACATCATCCTCAAGCTGCTGCAAGCGTCCGACTATAACGTCGAGCGCGCGCAGCGCGGCATCGTCTACATCGACGAGATCGACAAGATCAGCCGCAAGGCGGAGAATCCGTCGATCACGCGCGATGTGTCGGGCGAGGGCGTGCAGCAGGCGCTGCTCAAGCTGATGGAAGGCACCACCGCGAGCGTCCCGCCGCAGGGTGGTCGCAAGCATCCGCAGCAGGAATTCCTGCAGGTCGACACGACGAACATCCTGTTCATCTGTGGTGGCGCGTTCAGCGGGCTCGAGAAGATCATCGGCGACCGCCTGCAGGGCAAGTCGATCGGCTTCGGCGCCTATGTCGCCGCGCCGGAAGAGCGTCGCACGGGCGAGATGCTGCGCCAGACCGAGCCGGAGGATCTGCTGAAGTTCGGGCTGATCCCCGAATTCGTCGGTCGCCTGCCGGTGATCGCGACGCTTGAGGACCTCGACATCGACGCGCTGGTCAAGATCCTGAAGGAACCGAAGAACGCGCTGGTGAAGCAGTACCAGAAGCTGTTCGAGATGGAATCGGTCGACCTGGGCTTCACCGACGACGCGCTGGTCGCGGTTGCCAAGAAGGGCATCGAGCGCAAGACCGGCGCCCGCGGCCTGCGGTCGATCCTGGAGGCGATCCTGCTCGACACGATGTTCGACCTGCCCGGCATGGACGGTGTCGACGAGGTAATGATCGACAAGGACGTGATCGAGGGCCGCAAGGAGCCGATCCGCGTCTATGCTGAAAAGAAGAAGGATGGGGCGGGCGCCGCCGCCTGATCTGTCCGCATGATATCGGGAAGGGGCGTCGCGAGAGCGGCGCCCTTTTTCGTGACGGCGGAGACGCGCTCCTCATGGGACGTTAACGCCGCGCGGGCGATGACCCGCCGGCAAGCGACAGGATGACGATGACAGCGACACGGATCGAACCGGCCCCGGAGATCAGTTCCGGCTGGCAGGCGGGCAGGGGACCGCTTGCGATCCTGCCACCCGCTCTGTTCCGCGATGCGCGGCCGTGGCTCGCGATCCTGATCGGCTGGGTGCTGACGATCGTCGGCAGCACGATGCTTAGCTATGCGATCGCCTGGCTGGTCCCGGACAATGCGGGCCCGGATTTGGCTGATGCCTCCGGGGCGATGAAGCTGTTTCTGATCGCGGGGTTCAGTCCAGTGGTCGAGACGCTTCTCATGGCCGCCATTCTCGCGATCCTGTTGCGGTTTCTTGCCGGCTGGCAGGCGGTGATCGCGAGCGCGGCGATCTGGGGCGTGTTGCACAGCCTCGCGTCACCCTTGTGGGGCGCGGTGATCTGGTGGCCGTTTCTGATTTTCTCGACGCTTTACGTCACCTGGCGCCCACGCGGCTTCTGGACCGCGGTCGGCATCGTCATCGCGGTCCACGTCCTCCAGAACCTCTTCCCCGCGCTCCTCATCGTACTGGGGCATTGACGCGGCGACCGTGATTCGATGTGCGGATCGTGTCAAAAGGTAAACCGGCCTGCGTGCCACGCCCGCAATGGACCTTTCGGTGCGCCGAAGCATTGGCTTTGCGTAACGATATCGGGGACAGGCATGACCGCAACGACGAACGAGGCCATCACGAGGCATGCGGCGCCGAAGGGCTGGATGGGGCTGCCGCTTTGGGCGATCCTGTTTCCGGCGCTTGGCGTGCCGGCGGTGTTGCTGTCGATCTACGCGATGGGCACCGTCGGCACGATCATTGCCGCGCTGGTGCTGATCGGGTCGGTCGTCGCAGCTGTCCACCATGCCGAGGTCGTCGCGCATCGCGTCGGCGAGCCGTTCGGCACGCTGGTGCTGGCGGTCGCGGTGACGGTGATCGAGGTGTCGCTAATCGTCTCGCTGATGCTGTCGGGGTCGGGCGACGTCGCGGCGCTGGCGCGCGACACGGTGTTCGCCGCGATCATGATCATCCTCAACTTCATCATCGGCCTCTGCCTGCTGACCGGCGGGATGAAGCATGGCGAACAGCGTTTCACGCTGCGCGGGATCAGCGCGGCGCTGGCGACTCTGGCGGCGCTGGTCGTGCTGTCGCTGATCCTGCCCAATTACACGACGAGCGCGGCGGGACCGACCTATGCGCCGTCGCAGCTGATCTTCGTCGCGATCGTCAGCCTCGTCCTCTACGGCACGTTCGTACTCGTGCAGACGGTGCGCCACCGCGATTACTTCCTGCCCGCGGGCGATGTGGAGCCCGAGGCGCATGCCGCCCCGCCGAGCGACCGCACCGCCTGGACCGCGTTCGGCATCCTGCTGCTCGCGCTGGTCGTCGTCGTGATGCTCGCCAAGGGCCTATCGGCGCAGGTCGAGGAGGCGATCCTCGCGGCGGGCCTGCCGCTGGCGATCGTCGGCGTGGTGATTGCCGCGCTGGTGCTCGCGCCCGAAAGCCTCGCTGCCTATAATGCCGCACGTCGCGACCGACTGCAGACCAGCCTCAATCTGGCGCTGGGATCGGCACTGGCGACGATCGGGCTGACCATCCCGGCGGTAGCGATCGTCAGCCTCGTGCTCGACCTGCCGCTAGCGCTTGGTATCGGCGCCAAGAGCATGACGTTGCTCGCGCTGTCGCTGTTCGTGACAACGATCTCGCTGGGGACGGGACGGACGACGGTGTTGCAGGGCGTCGTCCATCTGGTGATCTTCGCCGCCTATCTGTTCACCACCGTCATTCCCTGACGATCCGGAGATCGAAGCGGGGTCGGCCGGCGCCCGCGACGTTCAGCGCGGGCGCTGGCGGCTGGCGAGCCACAGCCCGGCGGCGATCTGTGCCGTCGCATACAGCCGCCGCCGCCCCGGCCGGTCGACGAACGGCGCGACCATCACCTCGGTGCCGAGCGCATCCTCCTTCCACAGGTCGACATGGCGGCGCGGCTGGGCGAGGCCGATCAGGCCGTCGCCGACCATGAAGATCGCCGCCATTTCGGCGGTGCGGGCGAACCAGTTCGCCATGATGTCCTTCTCCCGTCCGCCGCGATGCCCCGTCATTTCGCCGGCTTCTGTTCCGCCTTCCACGCCTGGAAGGCGTCGACGGCATCGTCCTGCTTGAGCAGCCGCGCCATCGGATCGACGACGACATGCGCGTCCGCCGGCACGGTGATCGTGGCGAGGCCACCGGTCATCGGGACCTTCTGTACGACGTCGTCGACCGCGACCTCGACCGGCAGGGGGAAGGGCTTGGGCAAGGGCGTCACCCATTTCAGCGTCAGCTGGGTCGCGTTGCGGTTCACCACCAGCTTGGGTAGCGCCGCCTGATAGAGGTAGACGTCGAAGAACCACTGCCAGTCCTGCCCGGTCACCTGATTGACGATCGCGATGAACTCCGGCGTCGTCCGGAACTGCGGCGTGAAGTTACCCGGGGCAGGATCGGGGCGGCCATAGACCTCGCGCCGCAGGATCTCGGCGAACGCCTTGTCGCCGACCGAATTTCGCAGCGTATGCAGGATCCACGAGCCCTTGGTGTAGATGTCACCACCGCGTCCCGGTGCGCGTTCGTAGACGTCTTCGGCGCTCTGCGGCTTGCCGGTCACCAGCGGCGAGGTGTTCTGGATGCCGGTGCGGCTCGCCAGCATCATCGCGGTGTAGCGCCCGTCGCCCTCGCGCCAGCGACCGTAGAGCGGCTGCATATAGGCGGTAAAGCCTTCGTGCAGCCAGAAATCGTCCCAGTTGCTTGCGGTGAGCTGGTTGGCGAACCATTCGTGGCCGAATTCATGCTGGAACAGCCAGTCGAACCCTTCCGGCGCCTTGGCATATTCGTTGCCGTAGGCGTTGATCGTCTGATGCTCCATGCCCTTGTGCGGGGTTTCGACGACGCCGACCTTTTCGTCCGCCCAAGGGTATGGGCCGACGACGCTTTCGTAGAAATCCAGCGTCGGTGCGAATTCGGCGAACAGCTTTTCCGCCTTGTCCTTCTCGCCGGGCAGGTACCAGTAGAACATCGGGATCTCGTTGCCGAACTTGCTCCTGTAGGTGCCCGTGATCTCCTCATACGGCCCGACGTTGAGCGCGATGCCATAGAGGTTCGGCCGCTTCACCTCCCAGTTCCAGGTGCTGCGCCCGTCGTCGAAGCGGTCGATACCGAGCAGCTTGCCGTTCGACGGCGCCTTCAGCCCCGCCGGCACGGTGATGTGCAGCGTGACCTTCTCGGGCTCGTAGGTCGGATAGTCGATGCACGGCCAGATCAGGTCGCACCCTTCCATCTGCACCGCCGTCGCCATCCAAGGCTTTCCGTCGCGTGTCTTCGACCAGACGAAGCCGCCATCCCAGGGCGCGCGCACCGCGGTGTGCGGACGGCCGCCATAGACGATTTTGACCGACAGCTTGGCATCCTTGGCGACCTTCTTCGCCAGGGTGATAGTCATCCGCCCTTCGGAATTGGCGAAGCCCGCATCGACGCCGTCGACCTGTACCGACGTCACGGTATAGTTCTTGTCGAGATCGACGACGATCCTGTTGGTCTTTTCCAGCGCGGTGAAGGCGAGGGTCGCCGTGCCGTTGATGACCTCGCGCACCGGATCGACCTCGATCTGCAGGTCGGCACTGTCGAACGTCACCTTCTTCTGCGCCGGGTCGAGGGGGCCGCCCGACATGGCGGTCTGCGGCGTGATCGGCGGCTGGCCCCTCTCCGCGGCGATCCCCGCGGTCGACAGCAGCAGCAAGGCGGCGAACGGCAGGCGAAGCGACATTCTGTACTCCCGATTGGGCGTTGCGGGTTTCGGCGCAAGCGCCGGGGCCGGTTTCGACGCTCGCCCCGGCGATGACAAGTCCCGCCGTGCCGTACGCGCGACGATTGATGGATGCCGTGGCATCACCATATAGTGTACCAAAGCCGCCCCGTTCGAAGCGGCACCGGAGTATCCATGACCACTTTCCCCGTTCTGCCGCTGCGCGATATCGTCGTCTTTCCGCACATGATCGTGCCGCTGTTCGTCGGACGCGACAAATCGGTCGCCGCGCTGGAAGCGGCGATGGGCGCCGACAAGGAGATCTTCCTCGTCGCGCAGCTCGATCCGGCCGAGGACGATCCCGGTCGCGAGGACCTGTACGAGGTCGGCGTCACCGCCACCGTGCTCCAGCTGCTGAAACTGCCCGACGGCACGGTCCGCGTGCTGGTCGAGGGCAAGGCGCGCGGCCGGCTCGGCGAGCTGAGCGAGGGCGAGGACTATCTGCAGTCCACCGTCGAGATGATGGAGGAGCGCGAGGCCGAGGGGATCGAGGTCGAGGCGCTGATGCGCTCGTCGGTCGAGCAGTTCGAGGCCTATGCCAAGCTCAACAAGAAGCTGCCGGCGGAAACCGCGGTGCAGCTGTCCGAGCTGACCGATGCCGCCAAGCTGTCGGATGCGATCATGGCGAACGTGCAGGTCAAGGTCGCCGACAAGCAGGCGCTGCTGGTCGAGCCCGATCCCGTCAAGCGGCTGGAAATGGCCTATGCGCTGATGGAGGGCGAGCTCGGCGTCCTGCACGTCGAGAAGAAGATCAAGAGCCGCGTCAAGCGCCAGATGGAGAAGACGCAGCGCGAATATTATCTCAACGAACAGCTCAAGGCGATCCAGCGCGAGCTGGGCAACAGCGACGACGAGAGCGACGGCGACGAGATCGCCGAGCTGACGCAGAAGATCGCGACGCTCAAGCTGTCCAAGGAAGCGCGGACCAAGGCGACGTCGGAGCTGAAGAAGCTCAAGACGATGGCGCCGATGAGTGCCGAGGCGACGGTGGTGCGCAACTATCTCGACGTGCTGCTTGGATTGCCCTGGGGCAAGAAGTCCAAGATCAAGAAGGACATCGCCGCCGCGCAGGCGGTGCTGGACGAGGATCATTACGCGCTGGAGAAGGTCAAGGACCGTATCGTCGAATATCTTGGCGTGCAGGCGCGCACCAACAAGCTGAAGGGGCCGATCCTGTGCCTCGTCGGCCCGCCGGGCGTCGGCAAGACCAGCCTCGGCAAGTCGATCGCCAAGGCGACCGGGCGCGAGTTCATCCGCCAGAGCCTCGGCGGCGTGCGCGACGAGGCCGAGATCCGCGGCCATCGCCGCACCTATATCGGCTCGCTGCCGGGCAAGATCGTCACCAACCTCAAGAAGGCCGGCACCAGCAACCCGCTGTTCCTGCTCGACGAGATCGACAAGCTCGGCCAGGATTTCCGCGGCGATCCGGCATCGGCACTGCTCGAGGTGCTCGACCCGGAACAGAACGGCAAGTTCAACGACCATTATCTCGAGATCGACATCGACCTCAGCGACGTGATGTTCGTCTGCACCGCGAACACGCTGAACCTGCCGCAGCCGCTGCTCGACCGGATGGAGATCATCCGGCTGGAAGGCTATACCGAGGACGAGAAGGTCGAGATCGCCAAGGGGCATCTGATCGAGAAGCAGATCGAGGCGCACGGGCTGAAGCCGGGCGAGTTCACGCTCACCGACGAGGGGCTGCGCGCGCTGATCCAGAAGTACACCCGCGAGGCGGGCGTGCGCACGCTGGAGCGCGAGATCGCGCGGCTGGCGCGCAAGGCGCTGCGCCAGATCCTCGAGGGCAAGGTGACCAGCGTCACGGTAACGCCCGACAATCTGGGCGAGTTCGCGGGGGTACAGAAGTATCGCCACGGCCTCGGCGAGACGGAGCATCAGATCGGTGCGGTCACCGGCCTCGCCTGGACCGAGGTCGGCGGCGAATTGCTGACGATCGAGAGCGTCACCGTGCCGGGCAAGGGCGGGATCAAGACGACCGGGAAGCTCGGCGACGTGATGAAGGAATCGGTGCAGGCCGCCTTCAGCTTCGTCCAGGCGCGCAGTCCAAGCTATGGCATCAAGCCGTCGCTGTTCCATCGCAAGGACATCCACATCCACCTGCCCGAAGGCGCGGTGCCCAAGGACGGGCCGTCGGCGGGCATCGGGCTGGTCGTGTCGATCGTCTCGACGCTGACCGGCGTGTCGGTGAAGAAGGACGTCGCGATGACCGGCGAGGTGACGCTGCGCGGTCGCGTGCTGCCGATCGGCGGATTGAAGGAAAAGCTGCTCGCGGCGCTGCGCGGCGGCATCACCACGGTGTTGATCCCGCAGGAGAACGAGAAGGACCTTGCCGACATCCCGCAGAACATCAAGGACGGGCTGGCGATCGTGCCGGTGAGCCATGTCGACGAGGTGCTGAAGCTTGCGCTGACCGAGCCGCTCGAGGCGATCGACTGGACCGATGCCGACGAACTCGCCGCTTTGCCGCCGGCAGGCGTCGCTCCGGCCGGTGGCGAGTTGCATCACTGATCGGGCAACCTTAGGATCGGGTCATTAACGTTTTGGAACCGCCGTGCCTGCCAAGGCGCGGCGGTATCCATTGACTCCGCCGGTCCGGACAGCATTACTTGCCGTTCTGGCTTGGTAACGATTCTTCTAAAGTATACGAAGGGGGCAGTATTTCCATGAACAAGCAAGAGCTGATCGCGACGGTCGCGGACACCTCGGGCCTCGCCAAGGGCGATGCGATCAAGGCGGTCGAGGCGGTGTTCGACGCGATCTCGGCGAGTCTGAAGAAGGGCGACGAGGTTCGTCTCGTCGGCTTCGGCACCTTCTCCGTCTCGAAGCGCAAGGCGTCGACCGGCCGCAACCCGCGCACCGGCGAGCCGATGACGATCAAGGCATCGTCGCAGCCGAAGTTCAAGGCCGGCAAGGGTCTGAAGGATTCGGTCAACTAAACACCCCGAGGCCCGCGAAATCCGGGCTGGACAGGCGAGGCGGCGCCCCGTAAAGGCCCGCTTCCCGACGGCTTATGTCACGGCGTGGCCGAGGATCGGGGGCGCGTAGCTCAGCGGTAGAGCACACCCTTCACACGGGTGGGGTCACAGGTTCAATCCCTGTCGCGCCCACCATGACAGCCCGCCAGGTCGATCGACCGGCGGGCTTTCTGGTTTCTGGGGCCGGTCGCATCGGCCGGCAGCCCGACCGTCTTCGTAGCCATCCCTATCAATGTTAACCGTGTGCGTCCGGCCATGTCCGCTTTGGTCGTTGCGGATCGGGAACAATCTGCTTTGATCGGGATTAAGTCTCTCACAAATCGATCAAAGGGAGAGTGAACATGGTGGAATATACGACCGACCGTAACGGCGACCGCGTGGTGGTGGAACGTCGTGGCGGCGCGGGCCGCGTGCTCGGGATCGTCGCCATCGTCGCCGTCGTCATCGTCGCCCTGCTGTTCCTGACCGGCTTCTGGAGCGCCGACGTCAAGAAGGGTGCACTCCCCGACGTCGATATCAGCGCCAAGGGCGGCGCGCTCCCCGATGTCGACCTCGATTCGAAGAAGGTCGTCGTCGGCACCAAGGAAACCACCGTCGAGGTCCCCAAGGTGCAGACCGAAAAGGAGACCGTGTCGGTCCCCGTCGTCGGCGTGAAGGACAATGGCGAGAAGTAATCGCCGCTCGACATTGCTGCCTGACGAAAGGGCGTCCCTCGCAGGAGGGGCGCCCTTTTTCGCGTGCCGCAACGGGCGTTGTCACAAATACGTCCCACGGGCGTAACGTGATCGTCTCGAAATCCTCACGCAGGCGTAATGTGCCGCTCCTAACGGCGGCATCAGGGATCGGCAGAGGGGGAGCCTTGGCCGGTCGCGGACAACGACGTCCGACCATCAGCAACGATCTTCGACCCGGGAGCTTTTCGACATGGCGAGCAACATGCGTATCGGCACATTCCTCATGGCCTCGACGGCCTGCCTCGCGCTGTCGGGCTGCGGCGGTGCCGACAACGTCGCCTCGCCGGGTGCCGGCAGCGTCGTCATCACCCAGCCGATCGCCACCCCGACGCCGACCGCGCCGACCCCGACGCCGTCCGCGATCACCGCCGCGCAGTTCGCTGCCGTCACCAGCGTCAACGGCATCTCGGTCACCGCCGACGAACAGCTCGCCATCGTCAATGCCGGCACCAACAACAACGTCAACGGCACCGGCGCCACCCTCAACGGCCTCTACCCGGTCGGCACCGCGCCGCTGACCACCGCGACCGACCCGTCGTCGATCAACAGCTTCTTTACCAGCACCAACTTCGTCGGCGCGCTGAACGGGCCGAGCGACACGAGTTTTCAAGGATGGACATGTAATTCGACCTCCGCGGAATTCGGCGGTTCGGGTGCGCGCTGCACGGCGGTGCCGAACGTCGGCGCCCGCGTCGCCGTCTCGGTCTGCCCGACCGGCACGACCACCAGCGACGTCGTCGGAGGGTTCCAGGGCTGCCTGATCCCGCAGAACATCACCACCAACCTGACGCTGCCGAAGATCCCGGGCGTCTATTACCGCCTGCGTGGCCAGACCGAGGTCGGCACCGATCTCGGCACCACCGGCGCGGCCGGCGTCACGCTGACGATCGAGCCGGGCGTCGTCATCGCCGCCGATTCGTCGGAGCCGACCAACGACCTACTGCTCGTCAACCGCGGGTCGAAGATCAATGCCGTGGGCAACCGCGACAACCCGATCATCTTCACCTCGCAGCAGAACCTCGCCGTCAACGGCGTGTCCGACGCGACGCAGGGCCAGTGGGGCGGCATCATCCTGCTCGGCCGCGCGCCCGTCGGCGTCTGCGCCGCCGGCACCGGGCCGAACAATGCGGGCGGCACCTCGACCACCTGCCAGCAGGCGATCGAGGGCGTCACCGGCCGCTTCTACGGCGGCCCGACCGCGGCGGATTCGAGCGGCCAGATGTCCTATGTCCAGATCCGCTATTCGGGCATCGCGATCAGCGACGGCAACGAATTGCAGGGCCTGACGCTGGGCGGTACCGGTTCGGGCACCGTGCTCGACCATATCCAGAGCCACAATTCGGCGGATGACGGCATCGAGATCTTCGGCGGCAACACCAACATCAGATATATCGCGGTCACCGGTGCGGACGACGACGGCTTCGACATCGACAACGGCTATCGCGGCTTCATGCAGTTCATGATCGCGGCGCAGCGCACGCTGGGCGCGACGCCGGACAGCTTCTCGACCGAGATCGACTCGAACAACGCCGAGGACCTGCTGCCGCGCACCTTCTCGACCTACGCCAACTTCACCTTCATCCAGACCGCGCTGGCCCCCGCCGCGATCCGCCAGCGTGGCGGTTCGGACATGCGCTTCGTCAACGGTGTCGTGAAGACGGTCAACACGGTCGCCTGCGTCAACATCATCGCCGGCGAACAGACCAGCGGCGGTCGCTCGACGGTCCGTCCGGCCGACTCGGCGCTGCAGGACTTCGGCCCGCCGTCGTTCAACTCGGTCTACTTCGCCTGCCAGGGCCGCTGATGACCGGGGGCACGCCGCCCCCGCTCACAGCATCGGGTCCGGGGTGGCGGCAGCGCCGCCCCGGATACCTTTATAACAGCCTCTTGATCCGGGATTGACGGTCATGCCGCAGCGGCTCGCTTTCGCCACCCTTCTACTGATGTCCTCCACCCTCGTGGCGCCGGCGGTCCTCGCGCAGGCCGGAGGCACCGCGTCGCCGGCCCCCGCCGCGCCGCCGCCCGCGCAGACCTCGACCCCCGCCACCGCCAGCCCGAACGGCGCGACCGATCCCCAGGCCGCCGAGCCGACCGCGGCCGACCAGCAGGACGCGCCGGTCGAGATCTCCGCGCCGGGCGCGAGCGGCGACGGTGCCGATATCGTCGTCGTCGGCCGCAACATCCCCAATGTCGTGCGCGCCACGCCGCAGATCGTCGCGGTGCTGTCGAGCGCCGACATCGCCCGCACCGGCGAGGGCGACATCGCCGGCGCGCTGACCCGCGTCACCGGCCTGTCGGTGGTCGGCGGCGGCTTCGTCTACGTGCGTGGCCTCGGCGACCGCTATTCGTCGTCGCTGCTCAACGGCTCGCCGCTGCCGTCGCCCGAGCCGCTGCGCCGGTCGGTGCCGCTCGACATCTTCCCGACCACGATCGTCGGATCGGCGCTGGTCCAGAAGACCTATTCGGTGAACTATCCGGGCGAATTCGGCGGCGGCGTCATCAACCTGACGACCAAGGCGATCCCGGACAAGAACTTCATCTCGGCCGGCGCGACCATCTCGGCGGACGACGCGACGACCAGCGAGCTGGGCTATACCTATTACGGCGGCGATGCCGACTGGATCGGCTTCGACGACGGCACGCGCAAGGTGCCCTCGTTCATCAAGAACGCGCCGACCGGCACCGGCATCATCCCGGCCACGCAGGTCGCGCAGCTGTCCAACGCCTCCACCACGCTGCTCCAGCGCAACAACCAGCTGCCGGCGAACTGGTCGGGCGAAATCAGCGGCGGCTCGGTCTACGACATCGGCGGGTCGCGTCTCGGCGTGATCGCCTCGCTCAGCGCCAGCAACACCTTCCGCACCCGCTCGGCGATCCAGCAGGATACGGTGTCGGCGGACGGCACGCTCCGCAACGACTATCGCACACTGCTGACCGACAACCGTATCGTCGCCAATGCGCTGATCGGCCTCGGCCTCGAATTCGGTGAGAACACGATCCGCTGGACCAACGTCTACATCCACGACACGCTGAAGCAGGGCCGCGGCTCGGCGGCGACGCTGTACAACAACGCCAGCGGCCTGCGTTTCCAGCAGAACACCAACTGGTTCGAGCGTCAGCTGATCGAGAGCCAGCTGGTCGGCGAATTCAAGCTGACCGACGCGCTCAAGCTCGACGGCCGCTTCGCCTATGCCAATTCGAAGCGCAACGCTCCCTATGAGCGCCAGTTCGACTATCTCTGTTCCGCGACCACGTCGAACGGCCTGCCGATCACCAGCGACGGCGGCCAGCAGGCCGAGGGCTTCCAGTGCAGCGGCGCCTATCAGGTGTCGCAGCGCTTCACGCCCTTCGCCTCGATCGTGTTCAGCGAGCTGAACGAAGACCTGTTCACCGGCCAGGCCGACGCGTCGTACAAGATCGACGGCGATCGTCCGATCACGCTCTCGGCGGGCTATTTCTACCAGGGGACGGATCGTACGTCGTCGCGCCTCCAGTTCAACTACCAGACCTCGGCCGGCGGCGGCACCGCGCCGGGCTATCCCTACAACCTGCTGCGCCCGGACTATCTGCTCAGCCCGGACGTGCTCAACAACGCCTGCCCGTTGCAGGGCACCGGCGCCTGCACGATCCAGCTGCAGTTCAACACGCCGCTCGGCGCCTATGCCTATGACGCGTCGCTCGACGTGCATGCCGGCTATCTGCAGGCGGAAGCGGAGGCGTTCGACGGCCTGCGTGCGGTGATCGGCCTGCGCTACGAGACCGGCACCGAAAAGGTGACGCCGGTGCAGACCGCGACCACCCGGCTGAAGAACAATTACTGGCTGCCGGCGGCGACGCTGACCTGGAACTTCGCGTCCGACATGCAGCTGCGCGCCAGCGCCGCCAAGACGATCTCGCGCCCGCAGTTCCGCGAGCTTGCGCCGCAGCAGTTCCGCGACCCCGATTCGGACCGCCTGTTCTTCGGCAACCCGCTGTTGCAGGACAGCGAGCTGTACAATCTCGAAGCGCGCTACGAATGGTTCTTCAAGCGCGACCAGCGCTTCACGTTGGCGGGCTTCTACAAGCGGATCGACAATCCGATCGAGCAGGTCGGCTTCTACACCGGCGCCGACGACCGGTTGCAGACCGGCTTCACCAACCTGCCCAAGGCGACGCTGTACGGCGGCGAGGTCGAGCTGCAGAAATACTTCCGCCTCGCGGACGTGTTCCAGGGCGACTTCTTCGCCACCCGCCGCGCGCTGTTCGTCGCCAACTACACCTACACCAAGTCGAGCATCACGGCGGACGGTTCGTGCGTCCCCAACGTGCTCAACCAGACGCTGGGCGGCTGCCGCACCGGCTTCGGCCCGGCCGCGCTCCAGTTCCGCGATGGCGCGCCGCTGACCGGCCAGTCGGACCATCTGGTCAACGTGCAGGTCGGGCTGGAGGACACCGCCTCGCTGTCGCAGATCACGATGCTGTTCAACTATGCCAGCGACCGCGTCACCAACCGCGGCCCGTCGAACCTGTCGGGCGTCGGCTTCCAGCCGGACGTGATCGAGCATCCCGGCATCCGCCTCGACCTCGTCGCGCGGCAGGGCGTCGAGCTGATGGGCGGCAAGTTCGAGATCAAGGCCGAGGCGCGCAACCTGACGCGCACCAAGTATCGCGAGAGCCAGACCTTCCCGAGCGGGAACGAGGTGTTCATCAACAAGTACAATCTCGGCCGGGTGTTCAGCCTCGGCGTCAGCGCAACCTTCTAGGTCATACGTCTCCCCGGTACGGGTAGGTGGCACCGCACGAGCGGTGACGGAGGGGGCTTTCCACGCGCGTGCCGCGGGTGGAAAGCCCCCTTTTCATGCCGGGGAGGTCAGCCCCAGGGCAGCTCGCGATACCATTTCGTAATCACGTATTTCACCCCCGCGCGCACCTTCATCCCCTGATGCAGCGTCGCCGGATTGAGCGATCCGTCCGGCCGCCGGTTGTTCCACGCGACCAGTTTGCCCGTTTCCGGCTGGACGATCTTGTCGACCGCCTTGAACCGCGTCGCCCCGCCTGCCTCGGGGGCGTTCAGATAGACCATGACCGTCCAGGTGCGGTTGCCCGCGACCGAGCAATAGCGTGCATAGTCCGCGCCCTGCGGCTCGAAATAATCGGTGTGGCCCTTGAACTCCTGCCCGACGGCATAGCGCTGGCCCTGCAACGGCTCGCCGTGCGCGGGGTCGAGGCCGGTGAACATCGCGAGCCGCCGTTCGACCGCCTGCACGACCGGGTCGCCCGCGAACAGGTCGCCCGTCTCGCTGGTCCGGAACGCCGAATCACCGTTGGCGTCGGCGATCGTCGACGGGCGGCGCACCGCGTCGATCCGCTCGATCAGGGCGGCGCACAGCTCGGGGCCGATGAAGTTGCGCGCCAGGAACAGGTCGAGCTTCGGGCTCGGCACCTTCTGCACGCCGGGCTGCGCGAGCAGGCGCGCGGCGATCGGGGCGGGGTCGAGCCCGCTGCCGAGGAGAGGGGGGTCATCCATGCGCCGCATCCTACCGCCGCTGATCCGCCCAAGGGAAGACGGCAGAACGGGGCGACGTGCATCTCACCCCTTTGACGCAAAAGCGTAACATGGCATGCGTAGGCGCTAGGGTGCGGGACGGGACTGATACATGCGCTTGAACATCGACGCGCGCACGCGGCGTATCCTGCGCCGCCTGCCCGTCGTGAACGTCTATTCGCTGGCCGAGCTGCTCCTGATCGCAGGGCTGGCGACGCAATGTGCGCGCCTGTTGTGGACGCTGGTGACGCCGGTGTCGCCGCTGGGCGACTGGCGCCCGGCGGAGATCAGCGTGCCGGGGCGCCCCTATGACGTGCTGGCGGGCTTCGATCCCTTCTTCCGGCTGGGCGGCGCGCAGCCGGGCCCGGCCACCGTCACCGCGCTGCAGCTGACGCTGTTCGGCATCCGCGTCGACGAGGCGTCGGGGCGCGGATCGGCGATCGTCGCGGGGCCCGACAACGTCCAGAAGAGCATTGCGGTCGGCGAGGAGATTCAGCCCGGCGTCCGGCTGAAGGCGGTCGCCTTCGACCACATCACCATCGATCGCGGCGACGCGACCGAGAACCTGTTCCTCGTCCAGTCCGACGCGCCGCAGGGCGTGCCGCCGCCCGGCGCGCCGTCCCCGGCGGGCGCGCCGCCGGTCGTCGGCCAGGCCGCGCCGCCGCCGATCGCCGCCAACCAGATCCGGGGCGAAATCGGCTTCATCCCCCGCATCGACGGCGGCCGCATCTCCGGCCTCGTCGTCCGCCCGCAGGGCACCGGAAACCTGTTCCGCACCGCCGGCCTGCGCGAAGGCGACGTCGTCACCGCGATCGGCGGCCGGCCGGTCACCGGCCCGCAGGACCTCGACCGCGTCACCGCCGATTTCGCCGGCGGCGGCAACATCCCCATCACCGTAGAGCGCGGCACGCAGACGCTGGCGCTCGCCATCACGATCGCGCAAAATCCATGACATTGGCCATGAAGACGCTCGCCCCCGCCCTGATGCTGTCCACCGCCGCGCTGACGCTGCCGGTGCAGGCGGTCGCGCAGACCACGCTCAACGTGCGCGATGCCGATATCCGCGCGTTCATCGCCGATGCCGCGCGGGTGACGGGGCGCACCTTCATCATCGATTCGCGGGTGCAGGGCAAAGTCACCGTCGTCACCGACCGCCCCTTGAGCCGCAGCGAATATTTCGAGGCGTTTCTGTCGACGATGCGCGCCAACGGCCTCGTCGCGGTGCCGACCGGCAACGGCGCGTTCCGCATCCAGCCGATCGACAATGCCGCCTCGCAACCGAGCCGCGTCGGATCGGCGGGCGCGAGCCGCAACAGCTTCGTCACCGAGATCGTCCGCCTGCGCGCGATCGACGCGACGCAGGCGATCGAGACGGTCCGCCCGCTAGTCAGCGCGCAAGGATCGGTCAGCGCCAATCGCGGGTCGAACGCGCTCGTCATCGTCGATTTCGCCGACAACATCCGCCGCATCCGCGAGGTGCTGCGCCGCGTCGACAGCGACAATGCCGCGACCCGCGTCGTCGCGCTGAAGAACGCCTCCGCCAAGGAGATCGCGGCGGCGTTGCAGGGCCTCGCCGCCGGCGTTCCGGGCGGGCAGGGCGTCGGCGCGCCGGGCGGTGTCGGCAGCAGCGTCACCGCGGTCGACAGCAGCAATTCGGTCATCATCCGCGGCGATGCCAACAGCGTCGCGCGCCTCGTCGCGGTCGCGCAGGACCTCGACCAGAAGGCGAAGAACGGTACCGAGATCCGCGTCGTCTTCCTCGAAAACGCCGATGCGGCACAGCTGCTCCCCGTCCTCCAGCAGCTCGTCGGGCAACAGCCGGATGCGGTGCAGGACACGCAGCTGTCGCGCTCGCAGAGCGGCTTCGGCGGCGCCAGCGGTGCGAATACCAACAGCGCCGTCCAGCAGCGCACCGTGACGCAGGCGCCCGCGGTCAGCACCGGCGGCGGCACCAACGGCAGCGGCCAGCCCGCGATCACCACGCAGGGCGGGCGCACCGCCGCGGTCGTCACCCGCTTCCAGGGGGCGAATGCGATCGTCATCGCCGCGCCCGCCGATATCCAGCGGCAATTGTCCGACGTCGTCCGCCAGCTCGACACGCGCCGCGAACAGGTGCTGATCGAGGGGATCGTCGCGGAGGTGTCCGACGCGACCGTCAACCGGCTGGGCGCGCAGTTCATCCTCGCCAACCCGTCGGGCGGGGCCTTCGCCGCCTCGACCTTCTCGAACAGCGCGCCCAACATCCTCCAGATCGCGGGCGCGATCGGCGCGCGCGAACTCGGCCGCAACACCACGACGACGATCGCCAACGGCGTTACCACGACGGTGACGACCAACACCGCCTCGGACCAGCTGACCCAGTCGGCAATCAGCTCGATCATCGGATCGTCGGGCGGGTTCGGCGGGTTCGGCGGCCAGATCGGCGATTTCATCTTCGGCGCGATCATCAACGCGGTGAAGAGCGACACCACCTCCAACCTGCTCCAGGTCCCGCACCTCGTTACCGTCGACAATCAGGAGGCGCACAGCCTCGTCGGGCAGGAGATCCCGATCACCACGGGCCAGGCGCTGTCGAACAATTTCGACAACACGTTCCGCACCACCCAGCGGGAGAATGTCGGCATCGAGCTGACCGCGCGGCCGCAGGTCAATTCATCCGGCACGGTCAAGCTCAACCTTCGCCTCGAAGTCAGCTCGATCGCCGGTCCGGTGTCGAGCGACAACAGCGACCTGATCCTCAACAAGCGCGAGATCGAGACGACGCTGACCGTCGACGAAGGGCAGATCGCGGTGATGGGCGGCCTGCTGAGCGACGAGGAGCGCCGCACGATCGAGAAGATCCCGCTGCTCGGCGATATCCCGCTGCTCGGCAATCTGTTCAAATCGAAGGCGAAATCGCGTAACAAGACCAACCTGATGATCTTCATCCGGCCGACGATCCTGCGCAGCGCCGCCGACAGCCGCAAGCTGGCGGAACAGCGCTACGGCTATCTCCGCCTGCAACAGGGGCTGCAGTCGCCGAACGAGGAGCCGTCGATCGACCAGCTGGTCCGCGACTACATGGGCGCCGCCCCGCCGATCCCGTCCGCGCCGATCCCCGGCAACATCGAGGACCCGCGCATCGCCGTCCCGATCCAGACCAACACCACCAAGGTCATCCGCCCGAGGGACCGGTGAGCATCGCCCTTCACCCATCGCTATCCCGCCGGTCATCGCGGCAAATGCCGGGAGCCATGGACGCGGTAAACCCGGCGTGCGCGCGCACCGTCAGCGTCCCGCAACCATGGATCCCCGCCTTCCCGGGGATGACGATCGAGCGGAGCGAGCGCGCATGATGATCCGCACCGGCGAGGAACTCGACGCGGCGCCCGTCCTGCCCGCGATCGACGTGCCTGCGGACCCGCTGCCGATGCTCGCCATCCCCTATGCCTTCGCGCGCCGGTTCGGCGTCGTCGTCCAGCATACCGACACCGACGCGCATCTGACCGTCGCGATGCGCGCCGGCGCGGATCCCAAGGCTCTGCTCGAGATCCGCCGCTACCTCGCCCGTCCGTTCGACATCGCGATCGTCGAGGCGCCCGCCTTCGACCGTCTGCTCTCCGACAATTATGCGATGGACGGGCAGGCGAACGCGCTCGCCGCGGTCGGCATGGGCGACGAACTCGACAGCCTCGCCGAGGGGTTGCCGACCGCGGAGGATCTGCTCGACACCGCCGACGACGCGCCCGCGATCCGCCTCATCAACGGCATCATCGCCGATGCCGCGCGCAACGGCGTGTCCGACATCCATATCGAGCCGTACGAAACCGGCCTGATCGTCCGCATGCGCATCGACGGCGTGCTGCGCGAGACGCTGCGGATGCCGCCGCACGTCGCCCCCGTCGTCGTCAGCCGGATCAAGGTGATGGCGCGGCTCGACATCGCCGAGCGCCGCGTGCCGCAGGACGGCCGCATGGGCCTGACGCTCGGCGGCAAATTGCTCGACGTCCGCGTCTCGACCCTGCCGAGCCGGGCGGGCGAGCGCGTCGTGCTGCGTATCCTCGACAAGGACAATGCCGGCATCGACCTCGACGCCCTGGGCATGGATGCGGGCATGTACGCGCTGCTGCGCGGTGCGCTGTCCGAACCCAACGGCATCATCCTCGTTACCGGCCCGACCGGATCGGGCAAGACCACCTCGCTCTACGGGGCGCTGCGCCTGCTCAACGACGGCAGCCGCAACATCCTGACGGTCGAGGACCCGGTCGAATATGCGGTGGAGGGCGTCGGCCAGACGCAGGTCAATCCGAAGGTCGGGCTGACCTTCGCGGCCGGCCTGCGCGCGATCCTGCGCCAGGACCCCGACGTCGTCATGGTCGGCGAAATCCGCGACCGCGAGACGGCGGAGATCGCGGTGCAGGCGTCGCTGACCGGCCACCTCGTGCTGTCCACCGTCCACACCAACGACGCGATCGGTGCGATCACCCGCATGCGCGACATGAAGGTCGAACCCTTCCTGCTCGCCTCGACGCTGCGCGCGGTGATCGCGCAGCGGCTGGTGCGGCGGCTGTGCCCCGTCTGTCGCCGGCCGGTCCCCGCCGCGGGCGGCGTCGCGGCGTTGCTCGGCATCGAGCCAGAGGCGATCGTCCACGAAGCGGTCGGTTGCGGCGAATGCAACCACACCGGCTTCAAGGGGCGGATCGGCGTGTTCGAGGCGGTGCGGGTCGACGACACGATTCGCCGCTTCATCAACGACGGCACGGATGAAACCGCGATCGCCGCGCACGCCTTCGCCCGCACGCCGAACCTCGCGCAGGCGGCGGAGACACTGGTGCGTCGCGGCCTGACCACGGCGGAAGAGGCGATCCGCGTGTCGAGGCGCGATGCGACCGACCCGGTGGTGGATGAGCCATCGGATGCGTAGACCTCCGCCTCGCACCGTGGACGGGTGCGGCGACCACCCCGCCGGGACCTGCATGTCCCGTCGTCATCCCCGCGCAGGCGGGAATCCGTCTCGGCGAAACGTGCGGCTTTATCCACGGCGTCGGCGTCCGGCGTTCCCAGCCTGCGCGTGGATGACGACGACATGGCTGGTGGGGACGATCGCCGACATGGTCCGGAGTTCGGACCGTGGCCGGGTGCGGCACCTTGAGGCGCTTGCCCTGCGATTGCGGATGGGCGGACCACGGGCGAGGTCCGGGGCGATGCCTCGAACGGTCGTCATGACCAGGGCCGGCACCCATCATGGCTGACTTCGACTATCTCGCCATCGACACTCGCGGGCAGGAGCAGCGCGGCCATGTCGCCGCCGCGACCATCGACGCCGCGCGCTCGACGCTCGACCGGCGCAAGCTCTACGTCGTCCGCCTCGAACCCGGGGCACCGCCCGCCACCACGACCCGGCCGCTGTTCGGCATCCGGCTCGGCCGCGGCAAGATGAGCAACAAGCAGCTGACGCTGTTCACGCGCCAGCTCGCCACGCTCAACCGCGTCTCGCCGCTCGAGGAATCGCTGCGCACGATTACCCGCCAGACGGAGCAGGACAGCGTCCGCACCATCGTCGCGCAGGTCCATGCCGGCGTCGTCGAGGGCCGCCGCCTCGCCGATTCGATGGCGCGCGAGGCGAAGAGCTTCCCGCCGCTCTACCGTGCGATGGTGTCCGCGGGCGAAAGCTCGGGCAGCCTGCCGACGATCCTCGACCGCCTCGCCGCGCTGCTCGAACGGCAGGCGGAAATCCGCGGCAAGCTCATCACCGCGCTCGCCTATCCGACGATCCTCGCGGTCGTCGCGCTGGGCGTCGTCACCGCGCTGATGATGTTCGTTGTGCCGCAGGTGGTCGAACAGTTCGACACCGTCGGGCAGGAACTGCCGTTGCTCACCCGCGTGGTGATCGGCCTGTCCGATATCCTCGTCGGCTATTGGTGGGTGATGGTGCTGGTCGTCGCGCTGGCGGGGGCAGGGGGCTGGTATGCGTTGCGCGATCCGGCGCTGCGCCTGTCGTTCGACACCGCGGTGCTGCGCATCCCGCTGCTCGGCCGTCTGTTGCGCGACCTTCACGCCGCGCGCATGTCGCGCACGCTCAGCACGATGGTGGCGAGTCGCCTGCCGCTGCTCGAGGGGCTCGCGCTCACCGCGAGCACGATCCACAACCGCCGCCTGCGCGCCGCGTCGGACGAGATCGTCGATGCGATCCGCGGCGGCGGCAGCCTGTCGGCGGCGATGCGCCGCACCAACGTCTTCCCGCCGCTGCTGACCTATCTGGCGGCATCGGGCGAGGCGGCGGGCCGGCTCGACGAGATGCTCGAACGCGCCGCCGATTATCTCGAACGCGAATTCGACCGCTTCACCGCCACCGCGCTGTCGCTGCTCGAACCCGCGATCATCGTCGTGATGGGCGGCATCGTCGCCACCATCGTGCTATCGATCCTGCTGCCCATCCTCCAGCTCAACACGCTGGCCGGACAATGAGGAAAGTCATGCGTACCGAAGCCAAGAAGCGCCATCGCAACGAAGAGGGTTTCACGCCCGTGAGGCGTTCCGCCGAGCACGGCTTTACGCCCGTGAGGCGCTCCGCCGAACACGGCTTCACGCTTGTCGAACTGATGGTCGTCATCGTCATCATCGGCCTGCTCGCCGCGATCGTCACCTTCAACGTCCTGCCCGCCGGCGACAAGGGCAAGATCACCAAGGCGAAATCGGACATCAGCACGATCGAGGGCGCGCTGGAGATGTACCGGCTCCAGATGAACAGCTACCCGACGACGAGCCAGGGCCTGCAGGCACTGGTGACCGCGCCCGCCGGCGTCAACGCCGCGGAATACCAGCGCGGCGGCTATATCAAGAAGCTGCCGCCCGATCCCTGGGGCCGCCCGTACCTCTACGCCTCGCCCGGCCAGCACGGCGAGGCCGACGTCTGGAGCCTCGGCGCCGACGGCAAGGACGGCGGCGAGGGCGTCAACGCCGACATCACCAGCTGGCAATAGGCATGCGCCCGCGCCGCAACGGTTCCACGCCCGTTCGGCGTTCTGCCGAACACGGCTTTACGCTGGTAGAGCTGATGGTGGTCGTCACCATCATCGGCCTCGCCGCGGCCGTGGCGGTGTGGAACATGCCCGATCCGCGCGGCCGGGTCGCGGACGAGGCCGCACGCTTCGCGCTGCGCGCCCGCGCCGCGCACGATGCCGCGATCGTCGAGGCGCGCCCGGTCAGCCTGTGGGTGACGGCCGGCGGCTATGGCTTCGACCGGCGCGCGGCGGGGCAATGGACCGCGATGGCGGAGAAGCCGTTGCGCGTCGAACGCTGGTCCGATGGCACGCAGGCTGCGACCGGCGAGGCGAGCGGCCGGCTGCGCATCGTCTTCGACCCCACCGGCCTCGCCGACCGCGATGCGCAGGTGACGCTGACCCGCAACGGCGCGCGCGCGGTGATCGACATGGCCGCCGACGGCACCGTCCGGATCGCGAGCTGATGCGCCGCAACGGCTCAGGCATCTGGGGGCGTTCCGCCGAACACGGCTTCACGCTGATCGAGATCATGGTTGCGCTCGCGGTGTTCAGTCTTGCGGTGCTCGCGTTGCTCCGGCTCGAGACCGCGACGATCCGCGGCGCGACGACGCTGGACGACAGCCTCGTCGCCGGGCTCGTCGCGCGCAACGTCGCCAACGACGCGATCACCGAGGCGCAGCCGCCCGTCGCCGGCCGCACCGCCGGCAGCGAGGTCAACGGCGGCAAGAGCTGGAACTGGGTGCGCAACGTCCGCGGCACCGGCAACGCCAGCATCGTCCGCATCGACGTGGCGGTGACCAACCGCAGCGGTCAGGTCGTCGGCAAGACCACCGCGATCCGCCCCGCGGACACGCCGTCGTGATGCGGCGCAACGGACACGATGTCATCCCCGGCAAGCGTTCCGCCGAACACGGCTTTGCCTCCGCCAGGCGTTCCGCCGAACACGGCTTCGCTTCTGTCAGGCGTTCCGCCGAACACGGCTTCACGCTGGTCGAGGTCATGATCGCCCTCATGATCTTCGGCATGCTCGCCGCGGCGGGAGTGGCGATCCTTACCTTCAGCGTCCGCGCGCAGACCGCGACCGGCAAGCGCTTCGACGATATCGCCGCGCTCAACCGCACCACTGCGCTGCTCTCGGGCGACCTCGGCCAGGCGATCGACCGCCCCGCGCGCGACGAGGGCGGCACCGTCCTTCCCGCCTTCACCGGCGAACCCGACGGGCAGATCCGCTTTGTCCGCACCGGCTGGGCCAATGTCGACGCCGCGCCCCGCGCCAGCGCGCAGAAGGTCGCCTATGCCGTTCAGGACGCCGCGCTCGTCCGCATCGCCTATCCGATGATCGACGGCGCCGCGCCGCTTCCCCCCGTGACGCTGCTGGGGAAGGTCGCCGGCGTCTCCGCCCGCTACCGCTACAAGGGCGCGTGGAGCGACCGCTGGGACGGCACCCAGGGCGCGAGCCTGCCGCAGGCCGCCGAGATCGTGCTGCGCCGCACCGACGGCAGCGCCTTTCGCCTGATGCTGCTGGTCGGCTCCGGCTACGGCCCCGCGGCCCAGCCCAACGGGCTCCCCGGCCCGCAACCCACCGCCACGGCCACCCCCAATGGTTCCTGAGCGCGAACGCGGCGCTGCGCTGCTCACCGTCCTGCTGCTGGTCGCGATGATCGCCGTGCTCGCCGGCACCGCGCTCGAACGGCTGCGCCTGACCACCCGCCTCGCCGGCAATGCGCTCGGCGGCGAGCAGGCGCGCGACTATGCCCGCGCCGCCGAGGCGCTCGCCACCAGCAAGGTCACCGACATGCTCGGACCCAGCCGCGATCGCGTCACGCTGGCGGGCGGCTGGAGCAACCGCCCGTTCGGCCTGCCACTCCCCGGCGGCGGCCTCGCCGTCGCGCGCGTCACCGACGGGGGCAATTGCTTCAACCTCAACAGCCTCGTCAGCCGCCAGGGCCCCAATGTCTACACGTCGACGCAGAGCTTCACCCAGCGCCTCCAGTTCGTCCGGCTGATGCGGCTGGTGGGCGTGCCGGCACAGGCGGCCGAGCGGATCGCGCCTGCCACCGCCGACTGGATCGACACCGATGCCGACCAGCAGGGCGGCGGCGCGGAGGATCCGGCCTATCTGGCCAAGGCGACACCCTATCGCACCGCCGGCACGCTGATGGCTGATCCCAGCGAATTGCGCGCGGTCGACGGCGTCACGCCGGAGATCTACGCGACGCTGCGCCCCTGGGTCTGTACCCTGCCGGTCGCGGAAACCTCGCCGATCAACATCAACACGCTGACCCCCGAACAGGCGCCGCTCGTCGCGATGCTGTTCGCCGATACCCTCTCGGTCGATGCGGCCCGCGGCATGATCCTGCGCCGTCCGCCGCAGGGCTACAAGGACGCCTCCACCTTCCTCAACTCTGCCGGCAACGGCGCCACGCCGGAGGGCGGCGCGGGCCTCGCCGTCACCTCCAAATGGTTCGCGCTCGGGATCGACGTCACCAACGGCACCGCGCGTCTGCAGGAAAGAGCCTTGATCGACGCAAGCATGCTTCCCGCGCGGCTCGTGGCACGGCAATGGGGCGACGAATCATGACGACGCTGCTGTTCCTTCCCGCCGCCACCCAGGGCTATCGCTGGCTGCGTATCGCCGACGACGGTGCGATCACCGAAGGCGAGGGCGTTCCCGCGCTCGCCGACGAGCCGGTCGTCGCCGTCGCGCCTGCCGAGGCGGTGACCCTGCACTGGGCGGACCTGCCCGCGCGCTCGCCCGCGCAGGCGAACGCCGCCGCCCGCCTGCTGGTCGCAGAGGCAAGCGCAACGCCGGTCGCCGAACTCCATGTCGCGGTCGGTGACGATGGTGAGGGCGAACGCCCGATCGCGGTCGTCGGCATGGGCACGATGGCGGGCTGGCTCACCGACCTCGCGCTGCACGGTATCGATCCGGCGGCGATCCTGCCCGCCGCATTGCTGCTGCCCCGCCCGGACGAGGGCTATGTCCGTGGTATCGTCGCCGGCGCGGCGCTGGTGCGCAGCCGCACCACCGGTTTCGCCGACGAGGCACGGCTGACCGACATGATCGTCGGCGACGCGCCGATGGCCACGCTCGACCGCGCGAGCCTCGACATCGCGGTCGCCACCGCCGCGGCGACGCCGCCGCTCGACCTGCGGCAGGGACCGTTCGCACGCCGCCGCCGCATCGGCATCGACTGGGCGCTGATCCGCCGGCTCGTCCTGCTCGGCGCTGCGATCCTTGCGGTGACGCTGGCGATCGACCTCGTCCGCATCGCCAAATACAGCTTCGGCGCCGATGCGCTGGAGGCGCGCGCCGAGGCGCTGGGCCGCACCGGCCTCGCCCGCGGCGAGACGGTGACCGATGTCGACCGCCAGCTCGACGAGCGGCTGTCCGGGGTGCGCGGTCCAGGTCTGGGGTTCAGCACCACCACCGCCGCGGTCTATGCCGCGGTGCGAGCGACGCCCGGGACGGAACTGACATCGCTCGATTTCCAGTCAAACGGCACGTTGCGCATCGGTGTCGGCGCGGCGCGCGAATCGCTGCCGACCGATCTCAAGCGGACGCTGGAGGCGGCGGGGTTCACCGTCACCGCCGGCACCTTCCAGTCCGCCAACGGCAGGGTCACGGGTGAGATGACGGTGGAGCGGCCATGACCGGATTGCGCACATGGTTCGCCGGCCGCGCGCTGCGCGAACGCCGGCTGATCCTCGTCATGCTGGCGCTGCTGGCGGTGACGATCGTCTGGGGCGGGATCATCCTGCCAGTCCGCGACGGCCTGTCGGGCGCGCGCGAACGCCATGCCGGCGCGGTGGTGCGGCTCGGCGCGACGCAGGCGGAGGTCGACCTGATCCGCGCCGCCGGCCGCCGCGTGCCGCTGACCGGGAGCCTCGCCGACACGCTTCGCCTGCGCGCGGAGGCGGCGGGCTTCGCGCTGGCGAGCGTCGAGGACAGCGCCGGCGGCCGCGTCCATGCGACGATCCAGGCGGCTCGGCCCGCGGTGCTCGGCCGTTGGTTCGCCGGGCTGGAGGCGAACGGCATCCTCGTCGAGTCGGCGGCATGGCGCGACAATGCCGACGGCAGCGTCGCCGCCGATTTCGTCGTCCGGGCGCGCGCGTCGTGAGGCGCATCCGCCTCGCCACCGGTCCCGCCGCGCTGTTCGGCGGGCTGATGCTGGTCGCATTGCTCGTCTTCCTGCCGATGCGGCTGGTGCTCGGCTGGGCCGGGCTCGGCGATCAGGGGTTCAGCGCGCGCACCGTGTCGGGCAGCATCTGGGACGGGCGGCTCAACGAGGCGCGCTTCGGCGACCTCGCCCTGGGCTCGCTCGACGCCAGCGTGTCGCCCTTCGCCTTGCTGATCGGCCGCGCACGCATCGCGCTCGATGGCGATCCCGGCCTGCTGCACGGCGCGATCACCCTCAGCCGGCACGGGCAGGGGGTGGACGACATGACGGCGACGCTGCCCACCGGCCGCGCCTTCGCGCCGCTGCCGGTGACCGAACTGGGCCTCGAGAACGTCACCGTCCATTTCGCCGACGACACCTGCGACAGGGCGGAGGGCCGCGTCCGCGCGAAACTGGTCGGCGAAGCGGCGGGGGTCGCGCTGCCGTCGGAATTGTCGGGCATCGCACGCTGCGACGGCGGCACCCTGCTGCTGCCGCTCGCCAGCCAGGCGGGGACGGAGAGCATCGAGCTGCGCATCACCGGCGCCGGTCGCTACACCGCCGCACTCCGCATCGCGCCCACCGACCCGACCGCCGCCCAACGCCTCGCCGCCGCGGGGTTCGTCGCCGGGCAGGGCGGCTACCGCCTGTCGATCGAGGGCCGGTTCTAGGGCCAATCGCTATTTAGCCCTGACGGCCTGTAAACGGCGGTTTGGCGTGCTTCCGGTGCTCACGTACTGATAGTACGCTGCGCTCCGGGTCACGCCAAACCACCGTTTTCGGCACGTCATCATCTGAATGTCGATCGGCCCCAGGGCGCGGTGACCGCACGCGACCTCGTCCTGCGCATCTATCCGTCTCCCGTCGGGCGCGCCGGGCAAACAGCGCGGAAGGGTGAGGCCATTGCCTCCTGTGTGGCTTGCCCTTCGTTTTTCTCCACCGCAACTCCGCCTTCCGTCTTGACGCGCCGCCTCCACCCCCGCTAGGGGCGCAGCCTTCGCGGCGACCGTAGTTCAATTGGTTAGAGCGTCGGCTTGTGATGCCGGAAGTTGCGGGTTCAAGTCCCGTCGGTCGCCCCATTTTTTCACCCGATTCCGGATCTTGCCGCCCGATGCGGCGCCGGTGCCGATCGGGACTAGCCAAAGCGGCTCTGAAATAATATTACCGCCGCTCGCAATATTCAGCCAAGCGGAGCAGGCCATGACCTCGGTGTGGGATCTTCCCGATTTCGACAGCCATGAAGGCGTCCATACCTTCACAGATCGCGAATCGGGCCTGCGCGCGATCATCGCGGTCCATTCCACCCATCTCGGCCCGGCTGCGGGCGGTGCCCGCTTCTGGCATTACGCCTCGGGCGATCAGGCGGTGACCGACGCGCTGCGCCTGTCGCGCGGCATGAGCTTCAAGAATGCGATGGCCGGCCTCGCGCTGGGTGGCGGCAAGGGCGTGATCCTCGCCGACCAGCCCGGTGCGGTGATCGGCGACGAACGGCTCAAGGCCTTCGGCCGCGCGGTCGAATCGCTCGGTGGCCGCTATGTCACCGCGGAAGACGTCGGCATGTCCGAAGCGCGCATGAAGGTGATCGCCGGCGAGACGAAATACGTCAGCGGCCTGCCCGTCGAAAGCGGCGCGGCGGGCGGCGATCCCGGCCCTTACACGGCGCACGGCGTCTACCTCGGCGTCCGCGCGGCGGCGAAGCGCGGCCTCGGCACCGACGACATGCGGGGCGTCCATGTCGCGATCCAGGGCGTCGGCTCGGTCGGCGGCGGCCTCGCCCGGCTGTTGGCGAAGGACGGCGCGCGCCTGACCCTCGCCGACGTCGATGCGGAGCGGGCGAAGGCGCTCGCCGCGGAGCTGGGGGCGGAAACGGTCGCCGCCGGTGCGATCCTCGGCGTCGAGGCGGACATCTTCAGCCCCAATGCGCTCGGCGCGATCCTCACCGAGGCGACGATCCCGACGCTGGTGGCGAAGGTCGTTGCCGGCGGCGCGAACAACCAGCTCGCGACGCGCGAGGATTACGACCGCCTCCACGACCGCGGCATCCTCTACGCACCCGATTACGTCATCAATGCCGGCGGCATCATCAACGTCGGCCTCGAATATCTCGGGCAGGGCGACGAGGCCGAGGTGATGGCGCGCATCGCCCGCATCCCGGCGCGGCTCGACGAGGTCTGGGACGAAAGCGAACGCACCGGCCGCCCCGCGGCGGAGGTCGCCGACACGATCGCGCAACGGCTGATCGGCCGCGGCTGAATTGGCCGCCGAAATCCTCCCTCGCACCGCAGCGGGGGAGGATCGACGGCCTGTTACGCTGCGAACATGCGCCACGGCGCACATGCGTTGGGCAGTCCGCCACGTAATGCCTTGGTATAGCGGCCGAAAGTCGCCACCGCTGTCCTATTCGACCCCGCCACACTATCGCGCGGAGCGCCACGACCGCCGCTCCTTCTCAGCGCGAATCGTCGCCAGAATCGAAACGATAGGTCCCGATCGTTTTCGCCAAGGTGTTCATGTTGCCCATGTCGGCGGTCATCGTCCCGCCGCGACCACCAACGCAGGTGACGCCGCCCATAAAGCTTCGTATGGCGGATGCAGCCGTGTCGACCCTTCATGCCCTTGCCAACCCTGCGCGATTCCTGAAGCTCGCCCGTCCGTTGACGCCGGCGCTGCTGATCGGCGGCTGGCTGCTGCTCGCGATCGGCTGCTGGGCGGGACTGACGCAGACGCCGCCCGACTATCTGCAGGGCGAGAGCGTCCGCATCCTCTACATCCACGTCCCCGCCGCCTGGCTCGGCATGGGCGGATGGAGCGGCCTCGCGATCAGCAGCATCGCCTTCCTCGTCTGGCGCCATCCGCTCAGCCATCTCGCCGCGCGCGCGATCGCGCTGCCCGGTGCGACCTTCGCCGCAGTCTGCCTCGTGACGGGGTCGATCTGGGGCCGGCCGACGTGGGGCACGTGGTGGCAATGGGACGGGCGGCTGACCTCGATGCTGCTGCTCTTCTTCGTCTATTGCGGCTATATGGCGCTCGCCCGCGCCGATGCCGATCGCGGCGGCGATGGCCGCATCCCGGCGCTCTACGGCATCGCCGGCACCGTGCTGCTGCCGATCATCCGCTATTCGGTGATCTGGTGGAACACACTGCACCAGGGGCCGTCGATCGGCCTGACGCGGTCGAGCATCGCCGGCAGCATCCTGTGGCCGCTGGGCTTCACCATGGCCGGCTTCACCCTGCTGTTCGCCGCCATCGTGCTGATGCGGATGCGCGCCGCGCTGGCGCGGGTGAAGGCCGAGGCGCGGCTGCGGCGGATGGCGCGCGCATGAACGCCTGGCCGTTCATCGCCGCCGCCTATGCCGTCACGATCGGCGCGGCCGCGGTGCTGACCCTCGTCAGCTATGTCGCGATGAAGCGCATCGAGAAATGAAGGCCAAGCATCAACGGCTGACGCTGGCGCTGCTCGGCGTCGCGGCGGTGGTCGCCGCGGCGCTGCTCGCCATGTCGGCGCTGAAGGATCAGGCATCGTTCTTCTACGCGCCCGCGGACGTGCAGCGGCAGGGCCTGCCGCTGGGCCGCGCGGTCCGGCTCGGCGGGATGGTGCAGGCCGGCTCGATCCGCCGTGCACCCGATGGCGTCACCGTCCATTTCGTCGTCGGCGACGGCATCGCGACCACCCCGGTCACCTTCGCCGGTATCACCCCCGACCTGTTCCGCGAACGCTCCGGCGTCGTCGCGGAGGGGCAGTTCAACCGCGACGGCAGCTTCACCGCGACCAACCTGCTCGCCAAGCACGACGAAAAGTACATGCCGCCCGAACTGGCCGGCAAGATGCACGAAACCAAGACGCTGGAGCCATGATCGCCGAAGGCGGCCTCGCTGCGCTGTGGTTCGCCGCCGCGCTCGCCGCGCTGCAACTGGCGATGGCGGCCCTGGGCCTGTGGCGCGGCCAGCCCGAGCCGGTCGCCGCCGTCCGCCCGATCGCGATCGTCCAGGGCGGGCTCGCCGCCGTCGCGATGGCGGCGCTGATCGCGCTCTTCCTCGCCAGCGACATGTCGGTGCGACTGGTGGTCGAGAACAGCCATGCGGCGAAGCCGTGGCTGTACAAGTTCGCCGGGGCGTGGGGCAATCACGAAGGGTCAATGCTGCTCTGGGTGACGATCCTCGGCCTCGCCGGCGGAGCGGTCGCGATCCTCGAACGGCGGCTGCCCGAACGGACGTTGATCGCCACCCTCGGTGCGCAGGCGGGGATCGCGCTCGGCTTCTACGCCTTCCTGCTCTTCGCCTCCAACCCCTTCGCGCGGGTCAGCCCGGCGCCCGCCAACGGCCTCGGCCTCAATCCGCTGTTGCAGGATCCGGGTTTGGCCTTCCATCCGCCGACGCTCTACATCGGCTATGTCGGCATCTCGGTCGCCTTCTCCTTCGCGGTCGGCGCGCTGGTGACGCGCGACGTCGGCCCCGCCTTCGCCCGTGCGATGCGGCCATGGGTGCTGGCGGCGTGGATTTTCCTGACGCTCGGCATCACCGCGGGCAGCTATTGGGCCTATTACGAGCTCGGCTGGGGCGGCTGGTGGTTCTGGGACCCGGTCGAGAACGCCTCGCTGATGCCGTGGCTGGCGGCGACCGCGCTGCTCCATTCGGTGACGGTGCTCGCCACCCGCGACGGCCTGCGCGCCTGGACGGTGATGCTCGCCGTGGTCGCCTTCTCGATGTCGATGATCGGCACCTTCCTCGTCCGCTCCGGCATCCTCACCAGCGTCCACGCCTTTGCCGTCGATCCCGAACGCGGCGCCTTCATCCTTGCGCTGCTCGCCATCTATATCGGCGGCGCGCTCGCGCTGTTCGCCGCCCGCATCGGCACCGTCCGCGCCGGCACCACCTTCGCCCTCGTCAGCCGCGAGGGCGGGCTGGTCGTCAACAATCTGCTGCTGTCGGTCATCCTCGGCATCGTCCTGATCGGCACGCTCTACCCGCTGGTCGCCGCCGGCTTCGGCGTACAACTGTCGGTCGGCCCGCCCTTCTTCAACAAGGCGGCCGGCCCGATCGCGCTCGCGCTCGTCGTGGCGATGGCGGTCGGACCGCTGCTGCGCTGGCGGCGCGACGATGCCGGCGCGTTGCTCGACCGGCTGATCTGGCCGATCGCCGCGGCCGGCTTCACCGGTGCGGCCCTGGTCGTCCTCGCGCCGCCGGGCGTGCTGCCGCTGTTCGGCCTGTCGCTTGCCGCCGGCCTCGCGGTCGCCAGCGTGCTGCCGCTGGTCGGGCGCAATCTGCGCCGCACGCCGCTGTTCACATGGGGCATGGTCGTCGCCCATCTGGGGATCGCCGTCAGCCTTGCCGGCATGGCCTGCGACAGCGCCTATACCAGCGAGACGCTGGTTGCTGCCGCTGTCGGCCAGCCGGTCCGCGTCGGCCCCTATGTGGTGAAGCTGGACGGCATCAAGCCGGTCGTCGGACAGAATTGGTCGGCGCTCGAGGCGCGGCTTAGCGCCACCCGCGACGGCGAGACGATGGTCCTGCGCCCGCAGTCGCGCTATTTCTCCGATCCCGTCACTACCACCAGCGAGAGCGCGATCGCGACCGAATGGGACGGCCAGCTTTATACGGTGCTCGGGCAGGCGGACGGGCAGGGGCGCTGGCAGCTGCGGCTGTGGTGGAAGCCGTTCGTGACGCTGATCTGGTTCGGCGGCGTGCTGATCGCGCTCGGTGGGGCGCTGTCGCTGGTCGGCCGCTGGCGCCGCGAACGCCGCACCGCCGCGCGGGAGGCCTACGCGTGAGGCGCTGGCTGATCTGGACGCCGCTGGTGCTGTTCGCGTTGCTGTTCGCGATCGTCGCGGGCGGCCTCTTCAAGCCTGCCGATCGCGTCGTCCGCTCGGCGTTGGTCGGCAAGCCGCTGCCCGATTTCACCCTGCCGCCGATCGCGCCCGGCAAGCCCGGCCTGTCGAGCGCCGCCTTCCGTCAGGGCCAGCCGCGCCTGCTCAACATCTTCGCCAGCTGGTGCATCCCCTGTGCCGCCGAATCGCCACAGCTCGTCCGGCTAAGGGCGATGGGCGTACCGGTCGACGGACTAGCGATCCGCGACACCGCGCCTGCGCTGGGCGATTTCCTGCGCCGCAACGGCGATCCCTACGACCGGATCGGCGACGATCGCCAGAGCGCGGTCCAGCTCGCGCTCGGTTCGTCGGGCGTCCCCGAAAGCTTCGTGATCGACGGCCGCGGCCGCATCGTCCTCCAGCATGTCGGCGACATCCGCGCCGACGACGTCGCGACGATCGCCGCCGCGATCCGGGACGCGAAATGAAGCGGCTGTTGCTCCTGGTCGCGCTTGCTGCGGCGACGCCCGCGTCCGCCGATCCGTCGACTCCGCCCGCGGCACTCGCCTATACGCAGTTGCGCGACCCGGCGCAGGAAGCACAGGCGCGCGACCTGATGGCGACGTTGCGCTGCGTCGTCTGCCAGGGACAGTCGATCGCCGACAGCGACGCCAGCATGGCCGGCGACATGCGCGCGCTGGTCCGCAGTCGCATCGCCGCGGGGGACACGCCCGAGGCGATCCGCGCATGGCTGGTCGAACGCTATGGCGATTACGTCACCTACGATCCGCCAATCGGTGCGGCGACCTGGCCGCTGTGGCTGGCACCGATCGCGCTGCTGGTGCTGGGCGTGGTGATCGCCCGGTCGAGTTTCCGGCGGACGCGGCGCTGATGGGCTGGTTGATGCTCGTCCTGATTGCGCTCGCCGCCGCCGCGGCGTTGGTGCTGCTGCGCGTGAACCGGCTGTTGTGGTCGATGATCGGTTCCGCGCTGATGCTCGGCGCGGCGGGCTATGCGTGGCAGGGGTCGCCGTCGCTGCCGGCGAGCGATGCCCGAGCCGACGCGCAGCGCCTCGCCGACGATCCGTCGCTGATCGACCTGCGCGAACGCATGCTCGGCCGCTTTACCGCCGATTCCGCCTATCTCACCGCGTCTGACGCGATGGCGCGCGCAGGTGACCGGCGTTCGGCGGTTCGCGCGATCCTCGGCGGGCTGAACCGCTATCCGCGCAGCGTCATGCTATGGACCGCTCTCGGGACGACGCTGGCCGCGCATGACGGCAACGTCCTGTCACCGCCGGCGCAATTCGCCTTCGATCAGGCGATCCGCGTCGCGCCGCTGCATCCCGCGCCGCATTTCTTTCTGGGTCTGGCCCATATCCGCGCCAACGACTACCGTGCCGCACGTGGCCAATGGGCCAAGGCACTCGCGCTATCGCCCGAAGGGGCGTCGTACCGCCGCGACATCGCGCTGCGCCTGCAACTGCTCGACCGTTTGCTCGCCGAGCAGGCGGGGTAAGGCGACGGATCGGCACCCGGTAAACCGTCCCGTCCCCACCGCATCGGCGGCGGGGACGGAGCGCCGGATCACTGACCGCGGCCGGTCTTGTCCTGCAGGGCATCGATCCGCTTCGACGCATCCGCCTTGGTCAGCGTGTCTTCGAACGCCTCGCCGGCTTCCTCGCTCAGCGTCTTGAGATAGCTCGCCTGCGCGCCGGTCATCGCCTCGTCGCCGGTCGTCCAGTCGTCCGGATCCTTCTCGGCGTTCGAGGTCGGGTGCGTCTTGGGGTTCTCGGGTTCGGACATGGTTGAAGCCTTCCTTGGTTCGAAGGCTTCAACCATCGTGTTCCTTATCCGTTCCACGCCTCGTACGGCAGCGACAGGTCGTCGGCGACCGCCTTGAACGCGATCTTGCCCTTGTAGACGTTGAGGCCGTTGGCGAGGTGCGGGTCGGCCTTCATCGCCGCTTCTGCCCCCAGATTGGCGAGCTTCAACACGAACGGCAGCGTCGCATTGTTGAGTGCGAATGCGGAGGTACGCGCGACCGCGCCGGGCATGTTGGCGACGCAATAATGGATCACGCCGTCGACCTCGAACACCGGGTCCTCGTGCGTCGTCGCATGGCTCGTCTCGAAACAGCCGCCCTGGTCGATCGCGATATCGACCAGCACCGCGCCGCGCTTCATCGTCCGGACCATTTCGCGCGTCACCAGCTTGGGCGCCGCGGCACCCGGCACCAGCACGGCGCCGATCACCAGGTGCGCATTCTTCACTGCCGCCGCGATCGCCGCCTTGCTGGCATATGCCGTCTTGATCTGACTGCTGAAGAACATGTCGAGCTCGGCGAGGCGATCGTTCGAGATGTCGTAAATCGTCACGTCGGCGCGCATGCCGACCGCCATCTGCGCCGCATTGACGCCCGACACGCCGCCGCCGAGGATCGCGACCTTTGCCGGCGCCACGCCCGGTACGCCGCCGAGCAGCACGCCGCGGCCGCCCTGCTCCTTTTCGAGGTAATGCGCGCCGACCTGCACCGACATGCGGCCCGCGACCTCGCTCATCGGCTTGAGCAACGGCAGGCCGCCGCGCGCCGCGGTGACCGTCTCATAGGCGATGCAGGTCGCGCCCGACCTCATCAGCCCCTCCGCCTGCGGCTTGTCCGCGGCGAGATGGAGGTAGGTGAACAGCACGTGCCGCGGTTCGAGCAGCGCGATCTCGCTCGCCTGCGGTTCCTTGACCTTCACGATCATGTCGGCGGCGGCGAACACCGCAGCGGGATCGGGCAGGATCGTCGCGCCGGCGTCGATATAATCCTGATCCTCGAAATCGATGCCGCTGCCGGCCTTCGTCTCGACGACGACCTCGTGGCCCGCCGCGACCAGCTCCGCCACCGACGGCGGCGTCAGGCCGACGCGATATTCGTGGTTCTTGATTTCCTTGGGAACGCCGATGCGCATGTTTATCTCCTCTTCCGCTGCGGGTCATACAGCGTGTCGGGCGGGAGAAGGTCGCAATGTCATCCAGCGGGCAGCATGCGGACAGGATATCCTCGCGCAGCAATCGGGTGTAGCGCGAAATCCATGCTCGACGCCCTCGACAACCGGATTCTTGGCCAGCTGCTCGCCAATTCCGACCTCACCAGTGCCGAACTTGGCGAGGCGGTCGGCCTGTCGCCCAGCGCGGCGCACCGCCGCGTCGGCTCGCTGAAGGAGCGCGGCTATATCGCCGGCTTCCGCGCGGTGCTGACCAAGGCGGCACGCGGCAATCCCAGCGTCGTCCTCGTCAACGTCACCCTGCGCGACCAGCGCGAGGAGACGATGGCTGCGTTCGAACGCGAGATCGCAGAGATCCCCGAAATCCGCGACTGTTTCCTGATGAGCGGCGAGGCGGACTATATGCTGCATGTCGAGGTGCGCCGCGACGACACCTTCGAACGCATCCACCGCGAAACGCTCGCCCGCCTGCCCGGCGTCACCCGGCTCGCCTCGCATTTCGTGATTCGCGAGGTGTTTAGGCGTCCCTGACCGGCACGGAACGTCCGCGCGATCGACGCGGATCGGCGGCGTCGGCGTTGCTCCCGTCGTTCAGCCCATGCTAAGGCACGCGGTTATGGAACAGGTTGGGAACAGCGCCGGTCTTCGCGTCTTGTCGGATCGGCCGGACCGCTCGTGAGCGCTCCCGTACCGGCCGCGCTCCCCGCCGCGCGCAGCGAAGAGGGGGATCACGGCCACCACGACGGCATGGTCAAGCTGGCGGTCGGCGCCATCGGCATCGTCTTCGGCGATATCGGCACCAGCCCGCTCTACGCGTTCCGCGAAACCTTTGCCGGGCATCACCAGCTCGCGCTCGACCCGCTGCACATCATGGGCGTGCTCAGCCTGATGTTCTGGTCGATGATGATCGTGGTGACGATCAAATATGTCGCGATCATCATGCGCGCCGACAACAAGGGCGAGGGGGGCAGCCTTGCCCTGCTCGCGCTCGTCTCCGGCCGGACGAAGAGCAAGCGCTGGTCGACCGGGATTATCCTGCTCGGCGTCTTCGCGACCTCGCTCTTCTACGGCGATTCGATGATTACGCCCGCGGTCACCGTGCTCAGCGCAGTCGAGGGCCTCGCCGTCGCCGCGCCTGCCTTCGCCGGGCTGGTCCTGCCGATCGTCATCGCCATCCTGATCGCCCTGTTCTGGGTGCAGAAGAGCGGCACCGCGCGGATCGGGCTGGTGTTCGGGCCGATCATGCTGGTCTATTTCAGCGTCATCGCCGTGCTCGGCCTCATCAGCGTGGTGCAGACCCCGGAAGTGCTCTGGGCCTTCTCGCCCCACCATGCGGTCGAATTCTTCCTGCTTGATCCGGTGCGCGCCTTTCTGGCGCTGGGGTCGGTCGTGCTCGCGGTGACCGGAGCCGAGGCACTCTATGCCGACATGGGGCATTTCGGCCGCAAGCCGATCGGCCTGTCGTGGCTGGTGTTCGTCCTCCCGGCGCTGATGTGCAACTATCTGGGGCAGGGCGCCCTGCTGTTCCGCGAGGGGCAGGAGGCGCTGAGGAGCCCGTTCTACATGCTCGCGCCCGACAGCCTGCAGCTGCCGCTGGTGATCCTCGCGACGATGGCGGCGATCATCGCCAGCCAGGCGGTGATTTCCGGCGCCTTCTCGGTGACGCAGCAGGCGATCCAGCTGGGCTTCATGCCCCGGCTCCGTATCGAGCATACCAGCGCCGCCACCGCCGGGCAGATCTACATTCCGCTCATCAACTGGATGCTGATGGTGATGGTGATCCTGCTGGTGCTGTTCTTCCGCACCTCGTCCAACCTCACTTCGGCGTACGGCATCGCCGTGACCGGCGCGATGTTCATCGATTCGTGCCTGCTCGGGGTCGCGCTGACCCGGCTGTGGAACTGGCCGCTCTACGCCGCCGCGCCGCTGCTGGCGTTGTTCTTCCTCGTCGACGGCGCCTATTTCTCGGCGAACCTCACCAAGGTGCCCGACGGCGGCTGGTTCCCGCTGATGGTCGGCTTCATCATCTTCACCTTCCTGACGACCTGGTCGAAGGGGCGGCAGCTGATGATGGACCGGCTGCGCGAGGCGGCGATGCCGATCAAGGTGTTCATCACCTCGGCCGCCAATTCCGCCAGCCGCGTGCCGGGCACGGCGGTGTTCATGACCTCGACCGCCGATGGCGTGCCGCACGCGCTGCTCCACAACCTCAAGCACAACAAGGTGCTGCACGAGCGCGTCATCCTGCTGACGGTGAAGATCGTCGCCCAGCCCTATTGGCCCGAGGCGGAGCGGGCGACGAACGATGCGATGGGCGAGGGCTTCTACCGCCTCGTCCTGCGCTATGGTTTCATGGAGGAGGTCGACGTGCCGGCCGCGCTGAAGCGGGTCCACGAATGCGGCGCCGACTTCAAGATGATGGACACCAGCTTCTTCCTGTCGCGGCAGACGCTGCTGCCGTCGGAACGGCCCGGCATGATGCTGTGGCGCGAAAAGCTGTTCGCCTGGATGCTGCGCAACGCCGAAAGCGCGATGGAATTCTTCCGCCTGCCCACCAACCGCGTGGTCGAGCTCGGCAGCCAGGTCGAGATTTGAGCGACGCGTCGGGGCCCGCGCCGATCCCTGCGCCGATCCCTGCGCCGATCATCGTCACCGCCGTCTTCGGGCGGCGCGATCAGGGCTGGTTCGACGCGCAGCGCGCCGCGCATTTTCCGCCCGAACGCAACCAGCTCGCCGCGCATTTGACGCTGTTCCACCACCTGCCGCCCTCCGCGGCGGACGAGCTGAAGCATCGCCTGTCGGCACTGACGCGCGGCGTGCGTGCGCCCAGGGCGCGTGTCGGCGGCCTGATGTCGCTCGGCCGCGGCGTCGCCTATCGGATCGAATCGCCGGAACTGGTCGCGATCCGCCGCGATCTCGCCGAGGCGTTCACCGGCCTGCTGACCCCCCAGGACGCCGGCGGCTGGCGTCCGCACGTCACCATCCAGAACAAGGTGCAGCCGAACATCGCCAAGCTGCTGATGACCGCGCTGGGCCGCGATTTCAAACCCTGGGACGTCGAAATCGCCGGCCTGGCGACCTGGTGGTATCGCGGCGGGCCGTGGGAGGCGCTTTCCCGTCACATGTTCGCTTGACGGACGCCGCATCCCCCACTTATAGGCGCGCCCTCACACGGCGGGGCGGAGTAGCTCAGCTGGTTAGAGCACGGGAATCATAATCCTGGGGTCGGGGGTTCAAGTCCCTCCTCCGCTACCATTTTTGGTAGTGCCGCCGTCGTGATCCGAACGATTTGGTAACGCTCGCCGTGCGAGGATCGGGACAGGTCCCGGTCGAGGCGCGACGATGTCGTATCATTTTCCCAACGAGCGCCGTCGCATCGAGCGGCGCGTCCTGCCCGCCACGGGCCATGGCGGACCCGAGCGTCGGCTGGCGCAGCGCCGCGCGACCGAAGTGAAGCTGGTCCGCAAGTCCGAACCGATGCACCGCGGCGTATTGTGGGCCGCCGTGCTCATGACGATGGTCCTCGCCGACAGCGTCTTCCTCGAGGGTGCCTATCGCCACATGGTGCTGGACTGGATTTCCGCCTGTGCCGCCAGCGTCCGCGAATGGTCCGCGCACGTCTGGGACTGGGGGCACTAGCCGAACACGCCCCAGGGGTCGTTCAGCGCCAGCATCGTATCCGCGCGGGCGAGCGCGACCAGCGTCAGGCCATGGGCGCGGGCGTGATCGATCGCGAGGCTGGTGGGCGCGGAGATGCCGACCAGCAGCGGCGTCGCCGATACCAGCGCCTTGTCGACCATCTCGAAACTGATCCGCGACGTCACCAGCGTGAACGCCGCCGCCTCCACGCCCGCGCGATGGCCGATCAGCTTGTCGAGCGCGTTGTGGCGGCCGACATCCTCGAACAGCGACAGGATCGCGCCTGCCTCGGACGCGGCGGCGGCGGCATGGACCGCGCCCGTCGCCGCATTCAGTCGCTGGTGGTCGCGCAGGTTGGCGAGCGCGGCGAAGATCGCGCCCGAACGCACGGCGGGGCGGGGCGGGCGGCTCGCAACGGGGCGGACCAGCTGTTCCAGACTGGCGATGCCGCACAGGCCGCAGCTGGTATCGCTGGTGCGGTGGCGGATGCGATCGCGGATGCGGTCGCGGCAATGGTCGGCGAGCGCGATGCGGACGATCCAGCCCGCCGGCGCTTCGAAGGCGTCGACGGCGATCACGTCCGCCGACGTATCCGCCAGCCGCTCGGTCAGCATGAAGCCGGTCGCGAACGCCTCCAGATCGGTGGGCGTCATCATCATCACCGCATAACCGAGCCCGTCGACCTCGATCGCTACCGGGGCCTCGACCGCGATCTCGCGGGTGCCGGGGGCCGTGGTGCCGTCGGGGTAGAGGATGCGGGTGGGTTCGGGGCGGGATGGCGTCATAGCGCCGCCAGATCCTCCGGCGTGTTGACGTTGGCAAGCGGTGCCGGCGAAGCAAGCGGCAGCGCGCCGATGCTCCGCGCCCAGCCCTGCACCGACCGGCGATCGGACGCAGCGATATGCGCGAGCAACCCGTCCGCCAGCGCCGCGGGCCAATGGCCGAGGATCGGTGCATCGATGCAATAGCTCGGCGCCCGCCGCAGCAATGCGTCGAGCAGGTCGGGCGGCAGGCGCGGCATGTCGCAGCCGATGGTCAGCACGGTGTTAAAGCCGTGACGCGCCGCATGATCCAACGCGCCCGCGATCCCCCCCAATGGCCCGAGGCCGGGGTCGGGCAAGTCGGCGACGCCGCCCGCACGCCCGACGACGATCACCGCATCTACCCGCGCGCCGACGACGTCCCGCGCATGCGTCAACAGCGCCTTGCCATCGAGCATCGCCGCCGCCTTGTCGCTGCCGAAACGGCTGGAGCGGCCGCCGGCGAGGATCGCGCCGAGGATCAGCCTGCCTTCTCCAGCCGCACCGGCACCGACTTTGCCGCCGGCACATGGCTCTGTTCGGCCTTGTGGGTGACGGGGATCAGCACGTTGCATTCCGGATAATAGCCGCCGACGCAGCCGCGCGGGATGTCGTACGGAACGACCAGCAGCTTGGCGACGCGGCGGTCGGCATTGGCACCGGCATCGCCGACCATATCGACATGATCATGCTCGGCGAGGCCCATCTCGGCCATGTCGGCGCGGTTCATCAACACCACGTCGCGGGTGCCCTTGATGCCGCGGAAGCGGTCGTGATACCCGTAGACGGTGGTGTTGAACTGGTCGTTTGAGCGCAGCGTCATCAGCCGGAACCGGCCCGGCGCCTCGTCGAAACCGGTCGCGTTCAGCGCGGTCGGCACGTTGAATTCCGCCCGGCCGCTCTCGGTCTCCCATTCGCGATGCGCCGCCGGCACGCCCTTCCAGAACCCGCCCGGCGTCCACATCCGTTCGTTGAACCGGTCGAACTTGTCGGGATAGGTCGCCTCGATCGCGTCGCGCACCAGCCCGTAATCGCCGACCCATGCGTCCCAGTCGACCTTGGGGTTGGGCGCCAGCGTCGCCTTGGCGATCCCCGCGACGATCGCGGGTTCGGACAGCAGGGTATCCGCCGCCGGCGTTGCCCGGCCGCGCGATCCGTAGATGCGGCTGAAGCTGTCCTCCATCGTCACCGCCTGCGCGCCGCCCGCCTGTTCGTCGGTTTCGATCCGGCCGAGGCAGGGCAATAGGTAACAGGTCTTGCCGGGCAACAGGTGCGTGCGGTTGAGCTTGGTCGCGATGCTGACGGTCAGGCCGAGGCGCTGCCACGCTGGCTCGATCGTCGCCGTGTCGGGAACGGCACGGGCGAGGTTGCCGCCGAGACCGACGAACGCCTGTGCGCTGCCGTCGATGATATGCTCGCACGCCGCGACCGTATCCCAGCCCTTTTCGCGGGGCGGTTCGAAATCGTACAGCGCCTTCAGCCGGTCGAGCGGCGCGAGCTCGGGCTTTTCGGTGATCCCCACCGTCCGCTGCCCCTGCACGTTGCTGTGCCCACGCACCGGTCCGAAGCCCGCGCCGGGTTTGCCGACGTTGCCGCGCAGCAGCATCAGGTTCACCAGCGTGTGGATATTGTCGATGCCGTGGACGTGCTGGGTCAGCCCCATGCCATAGACGCAGATCACCCGTTCCGACTTGGCATAGACCGCGCCCGCCGCCTCTAGGCCCTGTCGCGTCAGCCCGCTTTCATGCTCGATCGTCGCCCAGTCGGTCGCGCGGGCCTTGTCGGCGAAGGCCTCGAACCCTGTCGTGTGCCGGGCGATGAAGGCGTGATCGAGGATCGCAGGCGCGCCGATCCGCTGGCACTGGTCGTCCGCCTCGATGACATATTTGCAGATGCCCATCAGAGCGGCGATGTCGCCGCCCGCTTTCACCTGATGATATTGGCTGGCGATCGGGGTCGACTTGCCGGTCGCCATCTCGATCGGGTTCTGCGGATCCGTGAAGCGTTCTAGGCCGCGTTCCTTCAGCGGGTTGAACACGACGATCTTGACCCCGCGCTTGGCGCAGTCGCGCAGGGGATGGAGGAAGCGCGGGCTGTTGGTGCCGGGATTCTGCCCAAAATAGAAGATCGCGTCGCACGTCTCGTAGTCCGACAGGTGGATCGTGCCGACCGGCGACCCGATCGCCGACTTCAGCCCGACCGAGGTCGTCTCGTGGCACATGTTCGACGAATCGGGCAGATTGTGGCTGCCGTACATCCGCGCCATCAGCGCCCACATATAGCTCGTCTCGAGGCTGGCGCGGCCGGAGGCGTAGAAGACCACCTTGGTCGGGTCGTAACCCTTGAGGTGCGTGCCGATGTCGGCGAACGCCTCGTCCCAGCCCACGGCGACATATTTGTCGGTGGCGGCATCGTATTTCAGCGGATGGGTCAGTCGCCCGGCCTGTTCGAGGTCGAAGTCCTTCCAGCCGCGCAATTCGGTGACGGTGTGCTCGGCAAAGAAGGCGGGGGTGTTGCGGTAGTTGGTCAGCTCCCACGCAGTCGCCTTGGCACCGTTCTCGCAGAATTCGGCGATGTGGGGATGCGCGGGCTTTCCCCAGGCGCAGGACACGCACATCACGCCGCCCGGCTTGTTCAGCCGGGTAAGCTCGCGTGCGGTTTCCGGCCCGACCTTCTCGCGCAGCGAGATTTCCGCGAGGGATTTCATCGATCCCCAGCCCCCCGCCGCGCCGGTGTAGGGTTTGGTATCGATCGTATCGTCGCTCACGGTGCGCACCCTTTTCGTCATCGATCCTGCAACGCCCCGCGGACGGAGCGGTTCAAATCCGCGTCGCGATCTCCTAGATCATGGACCGAATCCCTTCCTGACGACAGGCACCCGTTTCCATGACGACTCACACCACGCGCATGCTCATCCTCGGTTCGGGTCCGGCCGGGCTGTCGGCGGCGATCTATGGCGCGCGCGCAGGGATGGCGCCGATCGTCGTGCAGGGCATCCAGCCGGGCGGCCAGCTGACGACGACGACGGACGTCGAGAATTATCCCGGCTTCGCGGACGTGATCCAGGGGCCGTGGCTGATGGAGCAGATGCAGAAGCAGGCCGAACATGTCGGCACGCGGCTGATGTGGGACACGATCGTCGACGTCGATCTGTCCGGCCGGCCGTTCCGCCTGACCGGCGACGGCGGCGACGTCTATGAGGGCGACGTGCTGGTCATCGCCACCGGCGCGCAGGCGAAGTGGCTCGGCATCGACAGCGAGGAGGCGATGAAGGGCAAGGGCGTCAGCGCCTGCGCGACGTGCGACGGCTTCTTCTATCGCGGCAAGAAGGTCGCGGTGATCGGCGGCGGCAACACCGCGGTCGAGGAGGCGCTGTACCTTACCAATCATTCCGACGACGTGACGCTGATCCACCGCCGCGACACCCTGCGGGCGGAGCGCATCCTGCAAGAGCGGCTGCACGCGCATCCCAACATCACCGTGCTGTGGAACAAGGAAGTGCGCGAATTCGTGGATGGCGGCGGCAATGCCGGGCTGGTCGCGCTTGCGCTTGAGGATACGGTGACCGGCGAGGCGTCGCGGCTGGACGTCGAGGGCGGCTTCGTCGCCATCGGCCACCATCCCGCGACCGAACTGTTCCGCGGCCATCTCGCGCTTGACGACGACGGCTATATCGCGGTGGAGACGGGATCGACCCGCACCAGCGTGCCGGGCGTGTTCGCCTGCGGCGACGTCGCCGACAAGATCTATCGCCAGGCGGTGACCGCCGCCGGCACCGGCTGCATGGCCGCGCTCGACGCCGAACGCTTCCTCGCCACAGCGGAGTTCGAGGAGATGGCCGAAGCGGCGGAGTGATTCGCGGTCAGGTTAGGGTTATTAGGATGGCATCGTACAACGCCTGCTGGTCCGTTTCGCGGGCGAAGCTGTGCGATGCCGTTTCGATCCGCGTCGCCGGCAAATGCCGCGCGGCGGCGGCATAGGCCTGGGCGGTCGCATCGCCGGTCGCGAGGATGACCTGCGCGGCGCCGTCCCATGTCGCGATCGCCTGGACGATCTGTGTGGCGAACGGTTGTTGCGAATCCTGAGATAGCTTGCGCAAGCCCCTGATCGCCTTGCCGATGGCAATCCTGCCGGTCAGCAGCCGCCGCCATGCCGCGGGACTGGTCAGCCGCTGGCGATAGGTGGCCCGGATCGCGGCGGCGGGCGGCAGGTCGTCGGTGTCGGCGACCGTCCACGGGTTGGCGAGCAGCAGCCGGTCGATGCCGGCGGCGCGGCCGTGAACCGCCAGCGTGCTCGCCGCATCGCAATTGCCGAAGCCGACCAGCGTCGTGACCTGCGGCGCGTGGCGGCGAACTACGTCGGCGGCGGCGATCAGGTCGGGACCGGCGGTCAGGAACCCCTGGTTCCGGCCCGTCGAATCGCCGATTCCGCGCCGGTCGTAGCGGAACACCGGATGCCCCGCCGCGGCGATCCGTTCAGCAAGCAGCGCCATGCCGCGATGCGCCCCGCAGCGGATCTCGTTGCCGCCGGACACGATCAGCAGCGCGGTGGAACCGGGCGCGGCATCGAGCGTGCCGACCAACGTTTCGCCTTCACACACAAAGGCGATCACGCTTCGCATGATGCGATCCATTCCGAAATATCGTCGGCAAGCTGTTGCACCAGCAAGGGATCGGTGTCGGGCTCGGCGCGATGCCACAAGGGGGCGGCGTCGATCTTGCGGTCGGCTCCGGCCGGATCGGCGGCGAGGCGGACGACCCGATCGGCCGGGCATTGCGCGGCGGACAGCGACGACAGCAGCCCGGAGGACAGGCGGTTGCCCGCGACCTCGACCGCGTTGGTGCGCAGCATGCCGTCGCGATCCCCGCTGTTGCCGGCGGCGCGCCACGTCCGGTGCAGGTCGCGAAGCAGCGCCTCGCCCGTCTGGGGACTGAAATGCCACCGGCCGTGGTGCGGCGTGGCATGATCGAGCAGCGCGCCGCTGCGGATGCCGACCGCATAGGTGCGGCGGTCCGGCGCGACCGCGGCAAGCGCCCCGGCCATGCGCGGCAGCGTCAGCCCGGCGAGCGGCGTCACGCTTTCGTTCTGGCCCGGCACGTCGGGCAGCAGGCCGGCGATGCCGCGTGCCGCCAGCGCGCGCAGCAGCGCGACGGCGAAGGTGCGGGTGCGGTTTGCCTCCTCGAACAGTGGCAGCGCGGCGACGACGGCGGGGCCGGTGTCGGGGCCGAAGCGCAGCAGCATCTCGCGGCCGCCGCTCCAGTCGTAATGATCGATCCGCGGGGCCATGCCGAAGGCAGGCTAGACGAGCGCCTTGCCTGCGGCAAATTCGGTGAGAGCGCCGAAGGTTTCGAGCATGTCGCCGTCGACCTCGTCGTCCTCGATCAGGATGCCGAGCCGGTCCTCGATCTCGGTCAGCACACCGGCGACCGCCATCGAATCGAGTTCGGGCAGCGCGCCGAACAGCGGGGTGGCGGGATCGAAGGCCGCGACGCGTTCCGCGCTGAGGCCGAGCACGTCGGCGAGCACGGCGCGGACGGTCGATTCGACGTTCTGATAGCCTTCGGGAAGCAAAGCGGCGGCCCTGATCGGTTGCGGATCGCGACCCGTTAGAGGCTGGGGCTGCATTCGGCAACGGGGTGGCGCTATGAGGGACCTATGGCGCCGCCCGACCCCCGTCCCGAACCGATCGATCACCTGCTGCGCGGACGCGCCGGCGACCCGGCGCTGATCGAGCGCGCACGGACGTGGAGCTTCGGCGAACTTGAGGCGGCGGTGGCGAGCGCGGCGGGGTGGCTGGCGGGGCAGGGGCTGACCCCCGGCGCGCGCGTCGCGACCTGGCTGCCCAAGACCGCGCTCGCCTGCGTCCTGCCGCTGGCGACGGCGCGGGCCGGGCTGGTGCACGTCCCGGTCAACCCTGCGCTGCGCCGCGCGCAGGTCGCGCATATCCTCGACGACAGCGGCGCGGCCATGCTGGTGACGCAGCCCGCGCGGGCCGCGACGCTGGCGCCGGGCGACGTGCCGGAGGGATGCCGGGTGGTCGAAGACGCCGCGGTGCCGCTGGCCGGTCCGGGGCCGGGCGCGTCGGATCACGACCCGCGGGCGCTGGCGGCGATCCTCTACACCTCCGGATCGACGGGCCGTCCGAAGGGGGTGATGCTCAGCCACGCCAACCTGTGGCTCGGGGCGGTGTCGGTCGCGCATTACTTGCGGATCGCGCCGGAGGATCGCGTGCTCGGCGTGCTGCCCCTGTCGTTCGATTATGGCCAGAACCAGCTCTTCTCGACCTGGTATGCCGGGGCGGCGGTCGCCCCGCTCGATTATCTGACCGCGCGCGACGTGGTGAAGGCGGTCGAGCGGGTCGGCGCGACGACGCTCGCCGGCGTCCCGCCGCTGTGGGTGCAATTGCTCGAGGCGGACTGGCCCGCCGAGACGGCGGCGCGGCTGCGGCGACTGACCAATTCCGGCGGCGCGCTGACCGAACGGCTGGTGCGGGCCCTGCGCGCGCGCTTCCCCGCGGCGGAGGTGGTGGCGATGTACGGCCTGACCGAGGCGTTCCGCTCGACATGGCTCGACCCGGCGCTGATCGATGCGCATCCCGATGCGATGGGCCGCGCGATTCCCTTTGCCGAGGTGATGGCCGTCGGGGCGGACGGATCGCGCGCGATCGGCGCGCCGGGGGAGCTGGTCCATGCCGGTCCGCTGGTCGCGCAGGGCTATTGGCGTGACCCGGAGCGGACGGCCGCGCGCTTCCGCCCCGCCCCCGACTGGTCGGCGAGCGGCGGCATGGCGGTGTGGTCGGGCGATACCGTTATCGAGGGGGCGGACGGGCTGTTCCGCTTCGTCGGCCGCGATGATGAGATGATCAAGAGCGCGGGCAACCGGATCAGCCCGCTCGAGGTGGAGGAAGCGGTGCTGGCAGGCGGGGAAGCGCGCGAGGCGGTGGCGATCGGCGTCGCCGATGCGCGGCTGGGGCAGGCGATCGTCGTCGCGCTGGCGGGCGATCCGGCGGGCGAGGACGCGCTGCGGGCGCGGCTGCGGACGCTGCTGCCGAGCTTCATGCAGCCGGTGCGCTACGACTGGCACGCCACGCTGCCGCGCAACGCCAACGGCAAGCTCGACCGCGCCGCGATTCGCGACGGGGTGCGCGCATGAAGCCGATGGGGCCGCTGCCCGCCGAATTCGCCGCCCAATCGGGCATGCTGACGATCGCCGGTACGACCGCGGCGGACTGGGCGACGACGACGCCGGTCTTCGTCTACGACGCGGGGATCGTCGCGGCGCGGGTCAACCGGTTCCGCGCCGCCTTTGGCGGCGTCGACCTCCATTATGCGATCAAGGCCAATCCGCTGCCCGCGCTGCTGGAGCGGGTGGCGCCGATGGTCGACGGGCTCGACGTCGCCTCGGGTGGCGAGCTGGAGACGGCGCTGGCGGTGAAACCGGCCGCCGCGATCAGCTTCGCCGGGCCGGGCAAGCGCGATGCGGAGCTGATCGGCGCGATCCGCAGCGGCGCCACGTTGAACGTCGAATCCGAAGGCGAGGCGGAGCGCGCGCTGCGGCTGGGCGAGGACCTCGGCGTCGCGCCGCGGCTGGCGGTGCGGGTCAATCCCGACATCGAACTGCGCGGATCGGGGATGAAGATGGGCGGCCGACCGTCGCCGTTCGGCGTCGACGCGGTGCGCGCGGCGGCGCTGGTGCGGCGCATCGTCGCCGCCGGCGCGGACTGGCGCGGCTTCCACATCTATGCCGGCAGCCAGGCGCTTGATGCCGGCGCGATCGCGGAAACGCAGGCGGCGACGCTGGCGCTGGCGGCGCGGCTGGCGGAGGAGGCGGGGGAGGCGCCGCCGCTGGTCAATCTCGGCGGCGGGTTCGGCGTGCCCTATTTCGCCGGCGACGTGCCGCTCGACGTCGAGCGGGTCGGCGCGGCGCTGGCGGTGGCGCTCGACGTGCGTGCCGACGTGCTGCGCGACGCGCGCTTCGCGATCGAACTCGGCCGCTGGCTGGTCGCCGAGGCGGGCGTCTATCTGACGCGGATCGTCGATCGCAAGCAGAGTCAGGGCGAGACGTTCCTCGTCACCGACGGCGGGCTCAACCACCAATTGGCGGCGTCGGGCAATTTCGGCACGGTGGTGCGGCGCAACTATCCGCTGGCGCTCGCCCGCGACATCGGCGGGGCGGCGGCGGAGACGGTGTCCGTGGTCGGGCCGCTCTGTACGCCGCTCGACCGGCTCGGCGACCGCATCGGCCTGCCCGCCGCCGAACCGGGCGACCTGATCGCGGTGTTCCTCGCCGGCGCCTATGGCGCCTCCGCCAGCCCCGCCGGCTTCCTCGGCCACCCGGCCGCGCTGGAGATCGTCGCCGGCTAGGGCCAATCGACATTCAGCCCTGACGGCCTGCAAACGGCGGTTTTGCGCGCTTCCGGTGCTCACGTACCGTTAGTACGCTGCGCTCCGGGTCACGCGAAACCACCGTTTTCGGCACGTCATCTTCTGAATGTCGATCGGCCCTAAGCAGTATCGACAGACAGGGTTCGCGCAGAGGCCGCAGAGGTGGTGCGCGCGCGGCACCGAACATGTCTCCCTCAACGATGGCGATGACAGGACCACGCCGCCCGGCGCGATACCTCCGCGTCCTCCGCGCCTCCGCGCGGACATCATCCTTTCATCGCGGCGCCCCGCCTCAGTCGATCGTGATCTCCGCGGTCAGCGTCTGGGCCGGCAGGTTCGCCGACATGTCCTGCACCGTCACGATCGTGCCAGGCGGCAGCGCGCCGAGGTGGTAGGTGGTCTCGACCCCCGTCGTGACCTCGCCCGGCCGGCACGCGCCCGCGGTCACCGCCGCGCCGCACAGGGCGCGGGTCGTCGATTGCGGCGCGGCCGGTGCGCCGTTCAGCCGCAGCATGCGCGCGCGGCCGATGCCCTTGCCGCGCACGACCAGCGTCACCGGGCCGCTGTGGCGCCGCGCAGTGGCGCTCTGGCCGGGCGCGATCCGCTCCGCCTGGCTGGCCGAGGTGACCGCGACGATCTGCAATTCGGTCAGCGGCGGCGCGGACTGGCCCGCGGCGGGTGCGGCGAGGATCGTCAGGGCGAGCGGCAGGATACGGGTCATCCGCCGATCCTAACGCCTTGTGCCGAGGGGGGAAGGGGCCCCCGGCGGGTCGTGGTGACCAGGCGTTCCTAACGCTATCTTCACCTCTCCCGCCGCATAGCGCGCTGGAAGCCCGTGCCGCGTTCAGGCGCGCCGGGCGGCCAGGAGAAGACTCAATGCGTTCCGGTGTTTCCGTCCGTGTCCTGCTTGCCGTCGGCGCCGCGGCGTCGGTGCTGTCCGGCTGTGCGGGCAGCAGCGGCCGCCCCGCACTGCCGCCCGCCTCCTATGTCGCGAGCAAGGAACAGCCGGGCGAGGAATATGTGATCGGCCCGCTCGACCAGCTCAACATCTTCGTCTGGCGCAACCCGGAACTGTCTGCGAAGATCCAGGTGCGCCCCGACGGCCGCATCACCACGCCGCTCATCAACGACATGCCCGCGGTCGGCAAGACGCCGTCGATGCTCGCCGCCGACATGAAACAGGCGCTGGGCCAATATGTGAAGGACCCGATCGTCTCGGTCATCGTCGAGAATTTCTCGGGCACCTACAGCCAGCAGGTGCGGATCATCGGCGCGACCGAAAAGCCGGCGTCGATCCCGTATCGCGCCAACATGACGCTGCTCGATGCGATGATCGCGGTCGGCGGCCTCAACCAATATGCCGCGGGCAACAAGGCGAAGCTGGTCCGGCACGACCGCGACACCGGCGAACAGCACGAATACAAGCTCCAGATCGCCGACCTGCTGAAGAAGGGCGATTCGAGCGCCAACGTCGGTTTGCAGCCGGGCGACGTCATCATCATCCCCGAATCGATGTTCTGAGGCAGCCGCGGATGAACGGCCTCTACGACGAAGCGCGCCTCGCGCTGCATGCGATCTGGACGCGGCGCTGGCTGGCGCTCGCCGTCGCCTGGGGCGTGTGCGTCGCCGGCTGGTTCGTCGTCAGCCAGATGCCGAGCCGCTACGAATCGCGCGCCCGCGTCTTCGTCCAGATGCAGTCGATCCTGCCCGCGTCGATGGATGCCCCCGCGCAGACGCAGCAGAAGGACGTCGACACGATCCGCCAGACGCTGATCAGCGCGGTGAACCTCGAAAAGGTCGTGCGCGGCACCGACCTGGCGCAGACCGTGTCGAGCGACCGCGACGTCGCCGACCGCGTCGCCGGCCTCGCCTCCGCGATCAAGATCGACAGCCAGCAGGACAATCTGTTCCAGATCACCACCACGGCCGCCTCGCCGAAGCTGGCGCGGGCGATCACGCAGAAGCTGATCGACATCTTCGTCGAACAGAATCTGGGCCGCGACCGCAGCCAGACGACGCAGAGCCTCGATTTCCTCAACAAGCAGCTCGACCAGTTGCAGAAGCAGCTTGCCGATGCCGACGCCAAGCGGTCGGATTTCCAGACCCGCTATCTCGGCTCGCTGCCCGGCACCGGCTCGGTGAGCGACCGGATGGGGGCGTCGCGCAGCCAGATGGCGCAGGTCGACGGCGATCTCGCCGCGGCGCAGTCCAGCCTCGCCGCGGTGCAGGGGCAGATGGCGGGCACGCCGCAGACGGTGCCGGGCATGGGCGGCGTCGCCGCCGGGCCGGCGCGCGCGGCGCTGAACGCGATCCAGGGCCAGCTCGCCGATGCGCGCGCGCGCGGCTATACCGACCAGCATCCCGACGTCGTCGCGTTGAAGCGCCAGCTCGCCGCCGCGCAGGCTGCGGCGAAGGGCGAGCCGATGGGCGGCGGCACGGCCGGTACACCCAACCCGCTGTACCTCTCGCTGCAGTCCATGCTCGCCGACAAGCAGTCGGCGGTCGCCGCGCTGCGCATGCGCAAGGCGCAGCTGCAGGGCGACCTCGACCAGCTCAATGCCAAATTGTCGGGCGATCCCGAGGTCGCAGCGGAGCAGGGCCAGATCGATCGCGACTATCAGGTGCTGAAGGACCAGTACGACCAGCTGCTCACCCAGCGCCAGCAGATCGCGCTGCGCGGTCAGGCGCAGACGCAGACCGACAACGTCAAATTCTCCGTCATCGACCCGCCGACGATGCCGCGCGCGCCGACCGCGCCCAACCGGATGCTGTTGCTGACCGGCGTGCTGATCGTCGGGCTGGGCGCGGGCGTCGGCGCGGCCTTTGCGCTGGGGCAGCTGCGCGCGACCTTCGCGACCGGCCCGCGGCTGGAAAAGGCGACGGGCATGCCGGTGATCGGCTCGATCGGCGAGGTGGTGACCCGCATCCAGGCTGATCAGCGCGCGAAGCGGCTGAAGCTGTTCCTCGGCGGGGTCGCGGGCCTCGCCGCCGCCTATGTGCTGCTGCTGGGCGTCGAAGTGCTCCAGCGCGGCATGGCGGCGTGAGCGCGGGGAAGGACGAGATGATGCACAAGCCGATCCGTCGCGATTCGCTGCTCGAGCGTGCGGCGAAGACCTATGATTTCGGGGCGCAGCTGGGCGCCCGTACGCCGCGCCACGCGCCGGTGCCGGATCTGCCCGAGCTTCGCGAGCAGCGCGCGGTCGTCGAGCCGGTCGCGCCGATCGACCGGCCCGACGCGCCGGAGATGGACCCGACCTTCCTCGCCATTCCGGCGGAGCTGCGCGCGCCGGTGGGGCAGGAACTGCCCGATTCCTTCTATGACACGCCCGAATTGAGCGACATCGCCGGGATCGACCGCGGCATGCTGGCCGAAGCGGGGATGATCGTGCCGGGTGCGCCGGTCGGGCCGCTCGCCGAGGAATTCCGCCTCATCAAGCGGCAGCTGCTCATCACGCGGGAGCGGGTCGCGCAGGCGTCCGGCGGACCGGGGCAGGCGGACAAGGCGCGCACCGCGCTGGTCTGTTCGGCGCGGCCGGGCGACGGCAAGACCTTCTGCGCTGTCAATCTCGCGCTGTCGCTGGCGGCGGAGCGGGATACCGAGGTGCTGCTGGTCGATGCCGATTTCGCCAAGCCCGACGTGCTGGCGCAACTCGGCATGGCGGAACAGCCCGGGCTGCTCGATGCGCTGGCGGATGGCAGGATCGACGTCGAGTCGCTGGTGATCCGCACCGATGTCGGCGGCCTGTCGATCCTGCCGGCCGGGACCAAGACCGCGACCGACACCGAATTGCTCGCCTCCGCACGCACCCGCACGGTGCTGGCGCGGCTGCTGGAGGCCAATCCGCGCCGCATCGTCATCTTCGATTCGCCGCCCGCGCTGGCGGCGTCGCCCGCGGCGGTGCTGGCGATGCTGGTCGGGCAGGTGATGCTGGTCGTGCGCGCCGATCGCACGCCCGAAAGCGAATTGCGCGAGGCGGTGCAGCGGCTGGACGGCTGCGACGAGATCGCGCTGGTGCTCAACGCCGTGTCGTTCGTGCCGGGGGGGCATCGCTACGGCACCTATTACGGCCAGGAGTCGGTCAAGTGAGGGGGCTTCTTGCCATCGGCGTCGCGCTCGGCGCGCTGGTCGCCGCCACCGGGGCGCAGGCGCAGAGCCGCCGCGTACAAGTGACGCCCTATATCGAGGTCGGGCAGGTGCTCGACGCCGATCTCAACAGCGGCGACGTGCTGACCTATTCGACCATCGCGGCGGGGATCGACGTCGCCGCCAGCACCGCGCGGGTGACCGGGCAGCTGTCCTATCGCTACGAACGGCGGATATCGTGGGACGACGATATCGGCGACGACGACATCCACACCGGGCTGGCGCGCGTCTCGGCACAGGTCGCGCGCGGTCTGACGCTGGAGGCGGGCGGCATCGCGACGCGCACCCGTTCGGACATCCGCGGCGCGGCACCGGGCGTGCTGGTCGGCAACGTCGACAACATCAGCCAGGTCTATGCCGTCTATGGCGGGCCGAGCTACGCCACCCATGCCGGCCCGGTCGCGGTCGCGGCAAGCTATCAAGCGGGCTATACCAAGGTCGAGAGTCCCAGCTTCGTCGCGGTGCCGGCGGGGCAGCCGCGGCTGGACTATTATGACGATTCGTTCGGGCAGGCGGCGGGGCTGAGCCTCGGCGTGCAGCCGGGGCAGATCCTGCCGGTCGGCCTGACCGCGAGCGGCGGCTGGGAGCGCGAGGATGCGGGGCAGCTCGACGGACGGTACGAGGGCTGGCGCGTGCGCGGCGACGTGCTCGCCCCGGTGTCGCCCTATGTCGCGCTGACCGGCGGCGTCGGTTACGAACGGATCGAGACGAGCGGCCGCGCCGCGCTGACCGATGCCGCCGGCGCTCCCGTGGTCGATCGCGACGGCCGCTTCGTCACCGACGAGGCGTCGCCGCGGCGGATCGCCTATCGCACCGACGGCGTCTATTACGATGCCGGCGTCATCTGGCGGCCCAACCGCCGCACCTCGGCGGAGGCGCATGTCGGCCGGCGCTACGGCTCGACCAGCTACACCGGCCTGCTGACCTATCGGGCGTCGGAGCATGTCGGCCTCGCCGCCGACGTCTACGACAGCGTGACGACCTTCGGGCGGCAGCTGCGCACCGGCCTGTCGAACCTGCCGACCAGCTTCATCGCGACCCGCGACGCCTTCACCCAGCAGTTCAACGGCTGCGTCTTCTCGACCAGCGGGGCGACCCCGGGCGGCTGCCTCAACGACGTGTTCCAGTCGATCTCGACCGCCAGCTATCGCGCGCGCGGCGCGGATGCGGTGCTGTCGGTGACGCGCGGGCGGTCGGTCTATGGCGGCGGCGTCGGCTATGCCAACCGCAAGCTGTTCAACCGCGACGACGTGCCGGGCGTGACGCTCTACGGGATCGAGGACGAGAGCTATTACGGGCAATTGTTCTTCAACCGGACGCTGACGCCGGTGTCGAGCGTCGACGCCAACCTGTTCGTCAACTATTACGAATCGGGCGTCGCGCAGTCGTTCGGCGTCTGGTCGTACGGCGGCACCGCGAGCTACGGGCACAGCTTCGGCCGCCTGACCACCACGGCGAGCGCAGGCGTTTACGCGTTCGATACCGGTGACGTGGATACCACATGGTCGGCGCAGGCTTTGCTCGCCGCGCGCTACTCGTTCTAGGGACGACAGGATGTACGACGAGCATTTCGGACTGACGGGCCGCCCGTTCCAGCTGACGCCGGACGCGCGCTTCTGGTATGAAACCGCGACGCATCGCAAGGCGATGGCCTATCTCGGCTACGGCCTCGCGCAGGGCGAGGGCTTCGTCGTCGTCACCGGCGATATCGGTGCGGGCAAGACGACGTTGGTCGGGCATCTGATCGCGCTGCTCGATCCCGCCGCGCTCAACGTCATCACCATCGTGTCGACCGCGATCCCCGCCGACGACCTGCTGCGCATCGTCGCGACCGGGCTCGGCGTCGATCCGGCGGGCCTCGCCAAGGCGCAATTGCTCACCGCGATCGAACGCGGCCTGCACGCGGTGGCGCGGTCGGGGCGGCGCACGCTGCTGATCGTCGACGAGGCGCAGGCGCTGCCGGTCGACGCGCTCGAAGAGCTGCGCATGCTGTCCAACTTCCAGGCAGGCGGCCATGCGCTGCTCCAGATCCTGCTGCTCGGCCAGCCCGAATTCCGCGAACGGCTTCACGGCTCCGAACGACTTGAACAGCTACGCCAGCGCGTCATCGCAATCCACCATCTCGAGGCGATGGAGCCGCACGAGGTCCCCGATTACATCGCGCACCGCCTGTCGGTGGTCGGCTGGCAGGGGCGCCCCGACTTCGTCGACGACGCGTTCGAGGCGCTGTACCAGGGGTCGGGCGGCGTGCCGCGGCGGCTCAACCAGCTCGCCGGGCGGGTGATGCTGCAGGCGGCGATCGAGGGGCTGGAGATCATCGACGGCCGCGTCGTCCGCAGCGTGCTGCGCGACCTGCATGCCGACCTGCCGATGCTGGCGGTGGATGCGCCGCCGGCTCCGGCGCCCCAACCAGAGCCCGAGCCCGAGCCCGAGCCCGAAGTCGAGGACACCACGGTGCGCCGCTTCGTCCCGCGCACGGTGCAATGGCTTGATCCGATCGCCGAGCCCGAACCCGAACCTGAACCCGCCGCCGACGACGCCCCCACGGCCGTCGATCCCGCGGTGACCGAGGATCGCATCGCCGCGCTGGAAGCGCGGATCGCCGAGCAGGAGGCGGCGTTGCGCCGCGTGCTGACCCTGCTGGTCGACTGGGTCGAGGCGGATCGCGGCGAGGTCGCCGCCGCCGCCTCCGCCATGGTCGCCGGCGTCGCCGACATGATCGAGGACCACGTCCCGATCCGCCCTCCGGCCGCGTGGGACCATGCAGCTTAGCATGCTCAACGGCCTGTCGGTCGATGTCGAGGAATGGTTTCAGGTCGGTGCGTTCGAACGCGTCATCGCCCGATCCGACTGGGATTCGCACGCGAGCCGCGTCGAGGCCAACACCGCCGCGGTGCTCGACCTGTTCGCCGAAAGCGGGGTGAAGGCGACCTTCTTCACGCTCGGCTGGGTCGCTCAGCGCCATCCGCGGCTGGTGCGCCGCATCGCCGACGCGGGCCATGAGGTGGCGAGCCACGGCTGGGATCATCAGCGCGTCTTCACGATGGATGCCGCCGCCTTCCGCGGCGACCTCGCCCGCGCCCGCGCAGCGCTGGAGGATGCGGGCGGGCAGGCGGTCACCGGCTATCGCGCGCCGAGCTTCTCGATCGACACGCGCAACCTCTGGGCGTTCGACGTGCTGGCGGAGGCGGGCTACGCCTATTCGTCCAGCGTCGCGCCGGTGCGCCACGACCATTACGGCTGGCCCGACGCGCCGCGCTACGCCTTCCGCCCGCTCAAGGATTCCGCGTTGATCGAACTGCCGGTGACGGTGGCGAAGCTTGGTGCGAAGCATCTGGCGACCGGTGGCGGCTTCTTCCGCCTGCTCCCCGCCGCGCTCACCGATTTCGCGGTGCGGCAGGTCAACGGCGAGGGGCATGGCGGCATCTTCTATTTCCACCCGTGGGAGGTCGACCCCGGCCAGCCGCGCGTCGCCGACGCGCCGCTGCGGTCCAAGGTGCGGCATTATGCCCGGCTCGGCGCGATGGCGGGCAAGCTGCGCGGCCTGATCGCGCGGCACGACTGGGGGCGGGTCGATGCCGTCGTCGCGCGCGAAGCGGCTTTGCTGTCGTGATGCCGCTGCTGGCGATGCCGCTCGGCGTGCGCGAGGCGCAGCTGTCCGACATCGGCGACTGCGGTGCGATCGACGCCTTCGTCCGCGGCACGGCGGGCGCGACGCCCTTCCACCTCACCGCATGGAGTCGCGCGGTCGAGCGCGGCTGCGGCCAGCGCGCCCGCTATCTGGTCGCCGAACGCGCCGACGGCGGTATCGCCGGCGTCCTGCCGCTGACCGAGATGCGATCGCCTTTGTTCGGCAAGGCGCTGGTATCGACCGGTTTCGGCGTCGACGGCGGCGTGCTCGGCGAGGGCGCGGATGCGCTGGGATCGGGCGCATGGGAACTGGCGCAGCGGATCGGCTGCCCCGGCGTCGAGCTGCGCGGCGGACCGGCACCGGCGGGATGGGAGACGGACGACACCGCCTACCTCGGCTTCGCGCGCGATCTCGCTGCGACCGAGGAGGGCGAGTTGCTCGCCATCCCGCGCAAGCAGCGCGCCGAGGTGCGGCGCTCGCTCGGCCTCGACCTGGAGGTGGTGACCGGCGGCGAACCGCTGCTCGCCGAACATCATCGCGTCTATGCCGAATCGGTGCGCAATCTCGGCACGCCAGTCTTCCCGGCGGCGCTGTTCCGCAGCGTCGCGGCCGCGATGGACGCCGACGTCCTCACCGTACGCCATCAGGGCCGGGCGGTGGCGAGCGTCCTCAGCCTGTATTTCCAGGGGACGGTCTTCCCCTATTGGGGCGGCGGCACCGCGGCGGCGCGGGCGTTGCGCGCCAACGACCGGATGTATTTCGCGCTGATGAACCATGCGCGCGGGCGGGGCTGCGCGCGCTTCGACTTCGGACGGTCGAAGACCGGCACCGGCGCGGCGGCGTTCAAGAAGAACTGGGGCTTCACGCCGGTGCCGCGCAGCTATGCGACGCGCAGCGCGGGCGCGTTGCGTGAGGTCAATCCGCTCAATCCGAAATTTGCGCTGATGGTGCGGACGTGGCAGCGCCTGCCGCTGCCGGTCGCCAACATCCTGGGGCCGTGGATATCGCGCGGGCTGGGGTGATGGACCTGCTGTTCCTCGCCCATCGCGCGCCCTTTCCGCCCGATCGCGGCGACCGGATCCGCAGCTATCACGTGCTGCACCATCTCTGCCGCCGCGCGCGGGTGCATCTGGTCGCGTTCGGCGAGAGCGCGGCGGACGTCGCCGTGCCGCCCGATCTCGCCGCACGACTAGCCAGCGTGGCGATCGTGCCGCGCCGCAAGGCGCAGCCGGTCGCGGCGCTGGAGGCATTGGCGCGCGGCCTGCCGGTGTCGCTGACCGCCTTCGGATCAGCGGCGATGCGCGCGGCGGTGGCGCGGGTCCGCGCCGATGCGGTCTATTGTTTCTCGGGTCAGATGGCGCAGTATCTGCCCGCGGGCGTGCCGGCGGTGATGGATTTCGTCGACGTGGATTCGGCCAAGTTCGCCGGCTTCGCCGACAGCGGCACGCCGCCGATGCGCTGGATGATGCGGCGCGAGGCGCGGCTGCTCGGCGCGTTCGAACGCCGCGTCGCGGCCGACGTGGTTGCTAGCGTCTTCGTCAGCGAGGCCGAGGCCGCGCTGTTCCGGGCCGGCGGTGCGACCGGTCGGATCGCGGCAGTGGAAAACGGCATCGACGCCGCCGCGTTCGATCCCGCCGCCGTCGCTGCGCGCGTGCCGAACGACCCCCCGGACGTGCCGGGGGCGACGGGCAGGGGCGCGGGACCCCTCGTCGTCTTCACCGGCCAGATGGATTACCGGCCGAATATCGAGGCGGTGACGTGGTTCGCCGCGACCGTGCTGCCGGATCTGCGCGCCATCCATCCCACGCTCCGTTTCGCGATCGTCGGCCGCGCGCCGACGGCGGCGGTGCAGGCGCTCGCCGGCGATGGCGTCATCGTCACCGGTGCGGTCGCCGACGTCCGCCCCTGGCTCGCCGCGGCCGATGTCTGCGTCGCACCGCTCCAGCTCGCGCGGGGTATCCAGAACAAGGTGCTGGAGGCGATGGCGATGGCCCGGCCGGTGGTCGCATCCGTCGCCGCCGCGGAGGGGATCGACCACGCCGGCACCCTGTGCGTCGCCGACACCGCCGCCGATCACGCCGCGCAGATCCTGACGCTGCTCGCCGATCCGGTCGCCGCCGCCGCGCTCGGCGCCCGCGCCCGCGCCCGCGTCCTCGCCCGCTACGACTGGGATGCGCGGCTCGCGCCGCTCGACGCGCTGCTGGGGCTTTCCGCTTGACCGCGGCGCGGGCGTGGCGGCGGCATGGCGTCGCGCTGGCGCTCGCCGCCGCGGCGATCCTGCTGCTGCTCCGCGACGACGTCGCGCATCTGCTGTCGATCTGGTGGACCAGCACCACCTTCGGCCATTGCCTGTTCATCGGCCCGGTGATCGCCTGGCTGGTGTGGCAGCGCCGCCGCGAACTCGCCGCGCTGACCCCGGTCGGCTGGTGGCCGGGGCTGGCGCTGGTCGCGCTGGGGGGGCTCGGCTGGCTGATGGGCGATGCCGGTTCGGTCAGCTTCGTGCGACAGTTCGGGCTGGTGGTGATGCTGCAGGGCGCCGTCGTCACGCTGCTCGGGCCGCAGGTAGCGCGCGGGTTGCTCTTCCCGCTCGGCTATGCGCTATTCCTCGTCCCGTTCGGCGAGGAACTGGAGCCGCCGTTGCAGGCGGTGACGGTGCGGATCGTCATGCCGCTGCTGCATCTGGCCGGTGTGCCCGCCACCTCCAACGGCGTGCTGATCCACGCCGGCCGCTATTGGTTCGAGGTGGCGGAGGCCTGCTCGGGCGCCAAGTTCGTGATCGCGATGCTCGCCTTCGGCGTGCTCGTCGCCAACGTCTGCTTCGTGTCGTGGCGACGGCGCGCCGGGTTCATGGTCGCGGCGATCGTCGTGCCCGTGCTCGCCAACGGCCTGCGCGCGTTCGGGACCATCTATGCAGCCGAGCTGACCAGCGTCGAGGCGGCGACGGGGTTCGACCATATCGTCTACGGCTGGGTGTTCTTCGGCCTCGTGATGGCGGCGGTGCTGGGCATCGGCTGGCGCTGGTTCGATCGCGCGCCCGATGCGCCGGCGTTCGATCCGGCGCGGCTGCCTGCGGTCGGGCGCGGTATCGTCGCGCTGCCGCTGGCGACGCTGCTGACGGTCGCGACCGCGGGCGTCTGGCCGCTGTGGAGCAGTGCGATCGCGCACCGCGCGGCCCCGCTGCCGGCACACATCGACCTGCCGCCGGTCGCCGGCTGGACCCGCGTGCCGCTCAGCCGCGCCGCGCCGTGGCAGCCTTATTATCCCGGCGCCGACCATGTCCTGTTCGGCCGCTACGCCCGCGACGGCGCTGCGGTCGACCTCGCCATCGCGCTGTTCGGCAGCCAGGGCGAGGGCCACAAGATCGGCGCGTTCGGTACCGGTGTGATCCGCGAGGAGGATCGCTGGGTCCGCATCGCCGACGACGCGCCGATCGCCGGTGGCGCGGCATTGCGGATGACCGCCCCCGGCGGCGCCGGACGATCGGTGGAGCGCATCGTCGCGACATGGTACGTCGTCGGCGACAGGATAACGGCGGACGAACGCGTGGTGAAGATCGAGACGATGAAGGCGAAGCTGCTCGGCGGTCCGCAACGCGCGGTCGCGGTGCATCTGTCCGCGGAGGTAGTGCCGGGCCGCGACGCGCGCGCCGATATCGCCGCGCTGGCGGCGGCGCTCGGGCCTGTTCCCGTATTGGGCGACCATCTCGCGGCACCGCGCTGATGTGCGGCATCGCCGGCATCTTCCATCCCGGGACGCCCAAGCCGGTCGATCCCGCCCGCATCGCGGCGATGATCGCAGTACAGGCGCATCGCGGCCCCGACGGCGACGGCATCTGGACCGCGCCGGGCGTCGGGCTCGGCCATCGCCGGCTGTCGATCATCGACCTCGCCGGATCGCCGCAGCCGATGCAGGCGGGCGCGCTGACCGTCACATATAACGGCGAGATCTACAATTTCGCCGAACTGCGCGCCGAGCTGGAGCTGAAGGGCGCGCATTTCGTCACCGCCGGCGATACCGAGGTGTTGCTGCACGGCTGGCGCGCCTGGGGGCCGGCGATGCTCGACCGGCTCAACGGCATGTTCGCCTTTGCGCTCCACGATGCGGAGACGGGAACGCTGTTCCTCGCCCGCGACCGGATGGGGGTGAAGCCGCTCCATTATGTCGAGCTGTCCGACGGCAGTCTCGCCTTCGCGTCCGAACTGAAGGGGCTGCTCGCGCACCCGCTGCTGCGCCGCGTGCCGGACGTCACCGCGGTCGAGGATTTCCTCGCTTATGGCTATGTCCCCGACGATGCCTGCCTCGTCGCCGGCGTGAAGAAGCTGCCGGCGGGGACGTTCCTGTCGGTGCAGCGCTGGCAGGGCGTGCCGCGGCCGAAGCGCTGGTGGGACGTCAGCTTCGCCAACCGGGCGACGGGATCGGCGAAGGTGCTGGGCGAGGAACTGCTGGCGCGGATGCGCGACGGCGTACGCAGCCGCATGGTCGCCGACGTGCCGCTCGGCGCCTTCCTGTCGGGCGGCGTCGACAGCTCCGCGGTCGTCGCGCTGATGGCGGAGGCGAGCAAGGCGGCGGTCAGCACCTGCACGATCGGCTTCGACGAGGCGGGACATGACGAACGCGCCTATGCCGCCGCGGTGGCGCAGCGCTTCGCCACCGATCACCATGCGCAGGTGGTGCGGCCCGACGATTTCGGCCTGATCGATACGCTGGTGCACCATTTCGACGAACCCTTCGCCGACGGCAGCGCGCTCGCCACCTATCAGGTCGCGGCGCTGGCGCGGCAGAGCGTCACCGTGGCGCTGTCGGGCGACGGCGCGGACGAGGCGCTCGCCGGCTATCGCCGCTACCGCTTCCAGGCGGCGGAAGAGCGCGTGCGCGGGCTGTTGCCCGCCGGATGGCGGAGCGCGGCGTTCGGAACGCTCGGACATTATTATCCCAAGGCCGACTGGGCACCGCGCCCGCTGCGCGCCAAGGCGACGCTGCTCGCGCTCGGCACCGATGGCGACGAGGCCTATGCGCGCGCGGTCGGGGTGACGACGCCGGAGCTGCGGTCGCGACTGCTGAGCGCGGAGGCGCGGGCGGCGCTGCAGGGTCATCGCGCCGAGGATCGCTATGTCGCGGCGATGCGGGCGGCGCCGGCGCGCGATGCGCTCGACCGCGCGCAATATGCCGACATCCGGATCTGGCTGCCCGGCGACATTCTGACCAAGGTCGATCGCACCAGCATGGCGGTGGGGCTGGAGGCGCGCGAGCCGCTGCTCGACCACCGGCTGATCGAATTCTGCGCGACGCTGCCGGCCGGCATGCGGCTGCACCGCGGTACGGGCAAATGGCTGATGAAGCGCAGCCTCGAACGCCATCTGCCCCGGGATATCCTCTACCGCCCCAAGATGGGGTTCGTGACGCCGATCAGTGCGTGGTTCCGCGGCCCGCTCGCGGCGGAGGCGGCGGGGCTGGCGCGGTCGCGGACCCTGGTCGACAGCGGCTGGCTCGACATGGCGACGGTGGCGCGGCTGGCGGAGGATCACCGCGCCGGCCGCGCCGATCACGGCCGGACGCTGTGGCAGTTGCTGATGCTGGATCGCAGCGCGAAGCGGCTGTTCGGGTGAAAAACCGCCGCTGTCATCCCGGTGTCACCAAACCCTAACCCGGGGTTTACCAGCCGCGGCCTAGCTGGTGGGCATGTTCTTCGATCTCGACCTGCTGCGGGACGGCTCCGTATCGCTCGCGGCGCGGCCACAGGGCGACGGCCGTTGCCTGCCGCGCAATGCGACGCTGGCGGCGGCGATCGACCTGTTCCGCGGTTCGCCGGACCTGCGCCTGCTCGCGATCGTCGACGAGGCACGGCGCCCGGTCGGCGTCATCCGCGAAAGCGACGTCCGCAGCATTCTGTTCAACCCTTACGGCCACGCCCTGATGCAGAACCCCACCATCGGCGGCTCGCTGGACGGGGTGATACGGCCGTGCGGCACCGCCGACGTCGGGCTGTCGATCGACGCGCTGCTGGCGGCCTATCTGCGTGCGCGCAGCGAGGGGCTGGTGCTGACGCAGGGCGACAGTTTCCATTCGGTCATGGATGCCATGGCATTCGAACGACTGGCGGCGGAGCGGCAGACGCAGATGGCGGCGGAGCGCGAGGCGCGGGCGGCACGGATCGACGCGGCGGGGCAGGCCTTTACCGCCGATGTCGCGGTGCTGGCCGGCGAACTGGCCGACGCCGCCGGCCGGATCGGGTCGATGGCGGCGCTGCTGGTCGAGCGCGCGGGCGCCTCGCGCGAAGATGCCGCCTCGGTCGCGGGGGCGACGGGGCAGATGGTCGGCGCGCTCGACACGATCGCCGGGCTCGGCCGCTCGCTGGCGGCGACGCTCGACGGCATCGCCGGGGATACCGCGTCGGCCGATGGCGTCCGCCGCCATGCGCGCGGGGCGATGCAGGTGGCGGGCGAACGCGTCGCCGCCCTCGTCGCCAGCGCCACCGCGGTCGACGACATGCTCGGCCTGATCCAGGCCATCGCCGCCAGAACCAACCTGCTTGCCCTTAACGCCAGCATCGAAGCCGCCCGCGCGGGCGACGTCGGGCGCGGCTTTGCGGTGGTGGCGAACGAGGTCAAGATGCTAGCGAACCAGACCAGCGCGGCGGCCAAGGACGTCGCGACGCGGGTCGCGGAGATGCATCATCTGCTCGGGGAGGTCGTCGGCGGGCATCACGTGCTCGACGCGGCGATGGCGACGATCTCCGACACCGGCATCTCGATCGAGGGCGCTCTGGCCCGGCAGAGCGACGCGACGCGGCAGATCGCGATGAACGTCGAACACTCGGTCGACGCCGGCGGCGACATCGGCGTTCGGGCCGCGGCGATCAGCGGTCAGTCGGCGGCGCTGGGCGCGGATGCCACGGCACTGGCGGAGGTGTCGCGCGTGCTCGCCGACACGACCGCGCGGCTCCGGACGCGGGCGCAGGCGTTCGTGGCCCTGGCCGGCAGCGTCTGATCGGTCAGCGCAGCTTGGCGATCGACAGGCCGTCGGCCTTGGCGCGGTCCTTGGTCGATTCCTCGCTGCGGGTCAGCGCCTTGGCGATCGCCTTCAGCGCCATGCCCTTCTTGGCGAGCGTATGGAGTTTCTGGATCTCGTCCTGCGTCCAGGCCTGGCGGTGACGCTCGAAGCCTTCTCCCCTGGCCATCAGAACGCCGCCATGGTGGCGAGGGGCGTCGGGGCGGCGAGCGCGACTATGGGGGCGAGATACGACATGGGCCGGGTTCTACCCCGTTCACCGCCGCCTGTACCAGCGAATGTCGCATGCCCACGCGACATAGATCGGCGGCAGGATCGCCATGCATGTCGGTGGAAACCGTGCAGACGATAACGACGGGGCGGAGTATCGTCTCCGCCCCGTCCCTTGGTGTTACTTGTCGAACAGCGTGCCCCAGCGGTGGACCGGGCGGTCCTTCCACAGGCCGCGGTGATAGGCGTCGGACGCCAACAGCGGCATCACCGAGCCGGCCTCCGCGAAGACCATCTGTTCGATGCCCGTGTTGACCTTGCCCCAGCTCGCCGCTTCCTGCAGCGTCGAGGACGAGCAGGCGCCGTCGCGCACGTCGGCGACGGTGATCTGCACCGCATATTTGTGCACCTGGACGTCGTCATGGCCGAGGATCTCGGCGCAGACGACGGTGTCCTGGATGAAGTTCTTCGGCACGCCGCCGCCGATCATCAGCAGGCCGGTGGTGCCGGCGGCGATCTTGATCTCGGTCAGCTCGCGGAAGTCGGCGACCGCGTCGATCATCAGATACGGGCGGCCTTCCTTGGCCGCATCGACCTGATGCTTGACGAGGCCGAAGCCGGCCGAGCTGTCGACGAACGCCGGGCAGAAGATCGGCACGTCATGCTCGTAGGCGAGCTTGACGAGGCTGTTGTCCTTCTTGCCGTGCTCGACCAGATACTTGCCCATCTCGCGGATGAAAGCGCGGCTGGAATAGGCGCGCGGTTCCAGGCTCTCGGCGATCTCGAAGATCGTGTGGTCGACGTTCTGGAGCGCTTCCTCGTCGATATACGTATCGTAGATGCGGTCGATGTAGAGCGAGCGCAGCGTGTCGTCGTCGGGGATCTCGAGCGCCTGATAATGCTTGTGGCCGAGGCCCTCGAAGAAATCCATGTCGACGATGGTCGCGCCGGTCGCGACGATGCCGTCGACCATGTTGTTGCGCACCAGCTCGGCATAGAGGTCCATGCAGCCGCCGGCCGAGGTCGAGCCCGCGATGACGAGGAAGATCGAGCAGTCCTTATCGGCGAGCATCTGATTGTAGATGTTGGTCGCGCGGCCGAGGTCGCGGCTGGTAAAGCTCATGTCCGCCATCGCATCGACGATCGGGCGCGCGTCGAAGCTCTTGATGTCGATATGCTTGACCTGCTTCGACAGCAGTTCGGCCTTGCGATTGTCGTTGATCGGCGCGTTGGCGCCGGCGGTCTTGGTCAGGGTGTCGGTCATGGTTCGCCCTTGGCTATCCAGAACCCGTCGTCATTCACCGTTGGGGACGCGGAAACCCAAAAACCGCCCCTCCCGCACTGTCGCGGGAGGGGGGAAGATCATCGGTATAGAGCAGGCGTTACAGCTTGACGACGTTGGTCGCGCGCTGGTCCAGCCGGTCGTCCTCGATATAGACCGACAGCATCGGCTCGTCGCTGACGATCACGGTCTCGCTGACGCCGAAGCCGTTGAAGGCGGTGCGCATCGCCGAGCCATAGGCGCCGAGCATGCCGATCTCGAAATAGTCGCCGGTGTTCGTGTCCGCGGGCAGCGGGAACGGACCCTGCATATAGTCGAGGTCGTCGCAGGTCGGACCCCAGAAGGCGAAGTCCATGTCCCGTGCGTCGCTGTCCGGCTGGCGGAGCAGCTGCACCGGATACTTCCAGCCGATATGCGCCGCATCGAACAGCGTGCCATAGGCGCCGTCGTTGATGTACAGCTCGGTACCGCGGCGCCGCTCGACGCGGACCACGACCGAGGCATATTCGGCGCACAGCGACCGGCCCGGCTCGGCCCACAATTCGGCCGAATAGCTGATCGGCAGGCTCTCGAACGCGCGATGGATCGTCTCGAAGAAACGCTCCAGCGGCGGCGGGGTCATGCCCGGATAGGCCGAGGGGAAGCCGCCGCCGACGTCGATGACGTCGACCGTCACCGCCGCCTCGACGATCGCCGCGCGGGCGCGCTCCATCGCGTTGGTATAGGCGTCGGGCGACATCGTCTGGCTGCCGACATGGAAGCAGATGCCGAGCGCATCCGCGACCTGGCGGGTCGCCATCAGCAGTTCCTTCGTCTCGCCCGGACCGACGCCGAACTTCGAACCGAGGCTCAGCTTGGCATATTCCGACGACACGCGCAGCCGGACGCAGAGCGTCAGGTCGCTCGCGCCACGGGTGGCGGCGACGATCTTGTCCAGCTCTTCCATGCTGTCGAGCGAGAAGGTCTTCACGTCGTGCGTGAAATACGCCTCCGCGATCGCCTCCTCCGACTTGACCGGATGCATGAAGCAGCAGGTCGCGTCCGGAAGGGTGGCCTTGACCAGCCGGACTTCGGCGATCGAGGCGGTATCGTAATGGGTGATGCCATTGTCCCAGAGCACACGGAGCAGGTCCGGGCTGGGGTTCGCCTTCACCGCATACATCGAGCGACCCGGAAACTTCTCGACGAAGAATCGGGCCGCGCGCGCGGCGGCGTGCGGACGAACGAGCGTGACCGGATCGACCGGTTTGCTCCTGGCGATGTCGATGCCCCCGCGGATGATAGCGGAACGGGCGGTCGAGAGGGGCGCTAACCCCAACGCGCTATGGTGCTTGGCCAATTCAAGGGACCTCCAATTGCCTTACGGCATACGGTGACAAAAGCTGCCTTGCGGTTGGAAGTCCCATGGGGCAGCGGAGGCGCGATCTATGGTCGCTGGCCGTTCATGTAAAGTGGCTTGGCGCACGAAAGGACGAAAAGTGACGATTCTGCGACAGCCGACACGGGCGGGGGTGCGCGACGCCGCCGAGAAAATCGCCAGGATCCTGCCGCCGACGCCGCTTTACGTACGGGAATTCAAGGGGATGGAGGTCGCTTTCAAGGCGGAATCGCTGCAGCCGATCGGCGCGTTCAAGATTCGCGGCGCATGGCATCGGCTGACTGCGCTGGACGAGGATGCGCGGCGTCGCGGGGTGGTCGCCTTCTCGTCAGGGAATCACGCGCAGGGGGTGGCGTGGGCGGCGAAGCGGCTGGGCATCGCCGCGACGATCGTGATGCCGGCGGACGCCCCGAAGGCGAAGCTGGAAGGGACGCTGGCGCTGGGAGCGGAGGTGGTCCGCTACGACCGCGCGACCGAGAGCCGTGAGGCGATCGCGGGCCGGTTGGCCGAGGCGCGGGGCGCGACGTTGGTGCCGAGCTTCGACGATGCGTGGATCATCGAGGGGCAGGGCAGTGCGGGGATCGAGGCGGAGGCGCAGATGGCGGCGCTCGGGCTGGGTCCGGTCGCGCGCGCGGTGGTGCCCTGCGGCGGCGGCGGCCTGTCGGCGGGGATCGCGCTGGGGCTGAAGGATGCGGCCGTCACCGTCGTCGAGCCGGAGGGCTGGGACGACATGCGCCGCTCGCTTGAGGCGTCGTGGATCGAGCCGGTGGGACCGAACCCGCCGCCGACCGCCTGCGATGCGCTCCAGACCACGCGCGTGTCGCCACTGACCTTCGACGTGCTGTCGCGGCGCGATGCGACCGGCGTCGCGGTGAGCGAGGCGGAGACGGCGGCGGCGCAGCGCTGGGCGGCGGAGCATCTGCGGCTGGTGATCGAGCCGGGCGGCGCGGTCGCGCTGGCGGCGCTGCTGGCGGGCAAGGTCGCGGTGGAGCGCGGGCTGCTCGTCGTGCTGTCGGGCGGGAACGTGGACATCGACGCCTATGCGCGGGCAATCGGGTAGGCGTTCGTGGTTCGGCGGCGGGTGGACGCTTCGACGCATGGCCGGACGGCGATGCTGGCGAGGACGGTCGCTTTAGCGCGCGGGCTGCCGGGTAGGGTCCGACGGTACTTTCACGTCAGTTCCCCGGCGAAGGCCGGGCCCCAGTTGGGATGTCGGGTTTTGGCTGATGCCGGGGGACGCCATGATGGTTCGTCCGACTGGGCCCCGGCCTTCGCCGGGGTACTAGGTGGGAGGGGTCGACTTTTGCGCACGACCGGGCGGCGATGCCGGCGAGCAAGGTCGCGTCAGCGCGCGGGCTACCGGGCAATGTCGCACAGGATCCATGGCACAGTTCCCGAGCGCAGGCCGGGGCCCAGTTGCGATGTCGGATCTTGAGTGATGCCGGGCGCGGCCACGACATCTCTCCCCAACCGGGCTCCGGCCCTGCTCGGAAACCGGAAACGGCAGCGCTCGACATCCCGCATCGGGCACGGCACACTTGCCGGATGGATGGCCCGCTCGGATCGATCGCCAATGCCGCCCCCGCCATCGCGATGCTGGGGTGTTTCGCCTGCCTGATCGGTGGCGGGGCGCTGATCGCGCGGGGTGGCGACCGGCGGAAGGGCGTGCTGCTGCTGGTGATGGCGGCGGTGCTGCTCGGCAACGTCGTCATCTGGCAATTGTGATGCGGGCCCCGCCTAGGGCCTGTGGGGATTCATCGTGAGTTGATGACTGCGGCGGCGAGGTAGATCATGGCCTTGAAGCTGCGGTCGGTCTTGCAAGCACGCATGGCGATGCGCTTGAACTCCTTAAGCCGGCAGAAGAAGTTCTCGATGAGATGGCGCCATGTATAGATGGCGGCGTCGATCTTGCGCGCGCCTATGCGCCGTGAGTGCTGCGAGATAATGACCGCCGCTCCACGCTCGTCGAGGTCGGCGATGATGGCATTGCTGTCGAATGCCTTGTCCGCGATCAGGCCATCGAAGGCGATCCCGTCGATCAACGGCGGAACGCCGACGGTGTCGAAACGGTGTCCCGGCATCAGGTGGAAGCGCACGAGGTTGCCCAGCGCATCGGTCAGCGCGAGGATCTTGGTCGTCATGCCGCCTTTGGAGCGACCAATGGCCTGGCTCTGAGTCCCCCTTTTGCGCCCTGACCGTGACGGTGGACCTTGACGATGGTGGCGTCGACCATGGCGTATTCGAGGTCCGGCTCGTCCGACAGCGCGTCAAATATCCGCTGGAAAACATCGGCTTCGCGCCAGTCGCGAAAACGCCGGAAGGCCGTACTCCAGTTGCCAAAGCGTTCAGGCAGATCGCGCCACGGGCTGCCTGTGCGCGCGATCCACAGCACCGCCTCCACAAACAGCCGATTGTCCCTGCCACTCCGGCCAGGGTCAGTCCGCTTGCCCAGACAATGCGGCTCCATCCTCGCCCACTGGGCGTCCGTCAGTACGTCGCGATCCATCCAAAGTGTGAATCACATCCATCACACTTTGTGAATCCCCCAGGCCCTAGGGCAGCGTGAGCGTCGCCGTCGCGGCGGAGGCGGGGTCGAAGCGTTCGGTCAGCGATGCCCGGATCGCGGTGGCGGTGCGCGGCACGCGGCCGGAGAAGACCTGCCGGCCCTCGACCGTGACGCGGACCGGCCGGTCGAGGTCGACCAGCCGGTCGGACAGGCGCAGCGTCATGCCGGCCGGAACCGCGCCGGTCAGCGCGATCGTCTGCCCGTCGACCGTCGCGTCGATGCGGTCGCCGGTCTTCGCCGCCGCCGCGTCGGGGATGCGCAGCCAGTAGAAGCGGTCGGCGGTGACGTCGTCCTGCACCCAGACGATGCGGCGTGGCCACGGATCGCGGGTGAAGCGCGCCATCCACGGCACCGCTTCGGCGTCGCGCCGGTTCATCCAGTGGGGCAGCCCTTCGTAGATGCGCGACAGGACGACGTAACCGCCCGGATGGGCGGCGTGGAGGCGGGCGAGGTCCGCGGTCTTCTCCGCCGCCAGCCGGTTGCGATCATAGGCGTCGTCGGCACCACCCATCAGGATCGCGAAGGGGAGGTTGCGCAGCGGCAGCAGCGAGGCGTCGCCGGGATGCCCCGCCATCATCGCGGCAGCGGCGAACCGGTCCGCCATCCGTGGCGCCAGCTGCCAGACGCCGTCGCCGCCCGCCGAATAGCCCATCAGATAGACGCGATCGGGATCGACGCCGTTGATCGCGACCTGCGCGTCGATCAATCGCTGCAGCAGCGGATCGATATGACGCTCATGCCACAGGTTCCACGTGTCGGTCGGCGCGCGCGGCGCGAGATAAAGGCCCTCGGCCGGCTGGTAGAGACGGATCTGGTTGTGCCACTGGTCCTCGTTGACCTCGGGCGGGGCGTTGCCGCCGCCGTGGAGCGATATCCACAGGCTGCGACCCTGCGCGGGGGCGGTGCCGAACGTGCGGTCGCCCCATTTCATCGTCTTGCCGCCGACCGTGATCGTCTTCGCGGCGATCGCCGGGCCATAGGCGGCGCGGATCGCCTGCCGGCGTTCGGCCGTGATCCGCCCCAGCGCCTGCGCCGCCCCGGCCCGGGTCAGGCCTCGCGTAGGGGACGGCGCGGACCGATGCCGGTCTGCCGGCTGGCGGGGCTGGGCGGGCGCAAAACCGGAGACGGCGGTCACCGACAGGCCGATAGCGGCCGATACGATCGAACGGAGCATATTGGTACCATACCAATATGTCCAATGCTGTCCATTCCCCGATCAGCGGATCGGCGAATTCGGGTCCAGCCGCATGTCGAGATAGCTGTCGACCGAGCGCATCAGCTCCGGCGTCTCGTTCTCGAAGAAGTGGTTCGCCTTCGGGATCGTGTCGTGGTGGATGGTGATGTGCTTCTGCGTGCGCAGCTTGTCAACCAGCTTTTGCGTCGCGCCCGGGGTTGCGACCTCGTCGGCCTCGCCCTGGATGATGATGCCCGACGACGGGCAGGGGGCGAGGAAGCTGAAATCGTACATGTTCGCGGGCGGCGCGACCGAGATGAAGCCGCGGATCTCCGGACGGCGCATCAGCAGCTGCATGCCGATCCACGCGCCGAAGCTCACCCCGGCGATCCAGGTGGTCGAGGCTTCCGGGTGGAAGCTCTGCACCCAGTCGAGCGCGCTCGCCGCGTCGGACAGTTCGCCGACGCCGTTGTCGAACGTCCCCTGGCTCTTGCCGACGCCGCGGAAGTTGAATCGCAGCGTGGCGAAACCGCGGCGCTGGAACGTCTTGTAGAGTTCCTGAACCAGCCGGTTGTTCATCGTGCCGCCCGCCGACGGGTGCGGGTGGAGGATCATCGCGACGGGCGCGCGGGGACGGGGAGCCGGGGCGAAGCGCCCTTCGAGACGGCCTTCGGGACCGGGGAAAATGACTTCGGGCATGAGCCTCGCCACATAAGAAGGGGCGCGCTGGTGGAGCGCAGAATGTTGCGCGCTATATAGGCGTGACGCTCCCTTGCGCAATTGGAACGAATCCTGCCCCATCGTATCTATCTGGATCATGCCGCGACCACGCCGATGACCGCCGCCGCGCGCGATGCGGTCGCGCGCGGGCTGGCGCTGTGGGCGAACCCGTCGTCGCCGCATGCCGAGGGGCGGGCGGCGCGGGCGGCGCTGGAGGCGGCGCGGCGGGCGATCGCGGCGGCGCATGGCTGGCGGGGCGAGGTGCTGCTGACCAGCGGCGCGAGCGAATCGCTCGGCATCGCGCTGGGGCGGACGACGCTGCCGCGGCGGCTCATCACCGCGGTGGAGCATGATGCGGTGATGCGCGCCGGCGCCGATGCGGGGGTGGTGCCGGCCGGTGGGGATGGGATCGTCGACCTCGACCGGCTAGCGGCGATGCTGGCGGACGGGCCGGCGCTGGTCTGCGTGCAATGGGCGAACAGCGAGACGGGCGTGCGCCAGCCGATCGCGGCGATCGCCAATGCCGTGCACGCGGCGGGCGGCATGCTGCTGGTCGATGCGGCGCAGATGCCCGCGTCGGACGAACTGGCGGCGGTTGCTGACATGGTCGCGCTGTCGGCGCACAAGCGCGGCGGGCCGCCGGGCGTCGGCGCGCTGCTGGTCCGCGATCTGGGGCTGCTCCATCCGAGCGGCGGGCAGGAGCGGGGCTATCGGCCCGGCACCGAGAATTTGCCGGGCGTGCTCGGCTATGCCGCGGCGCTGGCCGAGCCGGAGCCGGACCATGATGCGCTGCGCGCGCGGCTGGACGATGCGATCTTGCGGTCGGGGGGCGAGATTGTCGCCGCCGACAGCCCGCGCCATCCGGCGATCGGGTCGTACCGGCTGCGCGGTGCTGCGGCGGCGGCGCAGCTGATCCTGCTCGACGGCGCGGGCTTCGCGGTGTCGGCGGGCAGCGCCTGTTCGAGCGGCAGCATGAAGCCGAGCCACGTCCTCGCCGCGATGGGCTGGGACGAGGCGGCGGGGCGCGAGGTGATCCGGGTGAGCTTCGGGCGAACCACGACCGCCGCGGAGGTCGACGCCTTCGTCGCGGCATGGCGGCAGATGGCGCGCACGACGCGGCGTGCCGCATGATCTACCTCGACTATCAGGCGACGACCCCGCTCGCGCCCGAGGCGCTGGCGGCGATGCTGCCGTGGCTCGAATCGCAGCATGCCAATCCGCATTCGGCGCACCGGCCGGGGCGCGGGGCGAAGGCCACGGTGGAGGTGGCGCGCGAGCAGGTCGCGGCGCTGCTGCCGCCGGGCGGGCGCGTGGTCTTCACGAGCGGCGCGACCGAGGCGCTCAACTGGGCGATCAAGGGCAGCCGCGGGCCGCTGGTCACGCTGGCGACCGAACATGCCGCGGTGCTCGATACGGTACGGCATCTCGCCGCGAACGGTCGCCCCGCGACGGTGCTGCCGGTGGACGCACGCGGGCTGGCCGGGCCTGCGGCGATCGCGCCGGGGACGGGGCTGGTCGCGGCGATGCTGGTCAACAACGAGATCGGCGTGATCCAGCCGATCGCGGTGCTGGCGGATGCGGCGCATGATGCGGGGGCGCTCTTCCTGTGCGACGCGGTGCAGGGCTATGGCCGGGTCGCGATCCCCGACACGGTCGATCTGGTCGCGCTCTCCGCACACAAGATCCACGGACCCAAGGGGATCGGCGCGCTGTGGATCCGCGACGGGGTGACGCTCGATCCGTTGCTGCATGGCGGTGATCAGGAGGGCGGCCGGTCGGGCACGCTGTCGCCGGCGCTGTGCGCGGGGTTCGGCGTTGCGGCGCGGCTGATGGCGGAGCGGCGCGAGGCGGATGCGGCGCATGTCGGGCGGCTGTGGGCGATGGCGACCGAGCGGTTGCGCGGCTGGGCGGTCAACGGGCCGGTCGAGCCGCGCTACCACGGCAACCTCAACGTCCGGCAGGACGGGCTGGATGTGGCGCGGCTGATGTCCGACTGCCGCGACATCGCCTTTTCGGCGGGATCCGCCTGCGCCAGCGGATCGGGCCGGTCGAGCCACGTGCTGCGCGCGATCGGCCTGACCGAGGCGCAGGCGCGCTCGAGCATCCGGCTGGGGTTCGGGCGCTGCACGACGGAGGAGGCGCTGCGGACCGCACTCGACGCGATCCTCGCGGCGGCGGATCGGCAGCGATCGTGATCCGGGTGCGCTTCGTGGCGGCGGACGGCAGCGTGCGCGAGGCGGCGGGCGTGGCGGGCGTGCGCCTGCTCGACGTCGCGCAGGCGGACGGCCAGCCGCTGGAGGGGACGTGCGACGGCGATCTCGCCTGCGCGACCTGCCATGTCATGGTGGCGGCAGAGGATGTCGCGCGGCTGCCGGCCGCGGCGGAGGAGGAGGAGGACCTGCTCGACCTCGTCCCCGCCGCGACGCGGACGAGCCGGCTGGCGTGCCAGATCCGGCTGACCGCCGCGCTGGACGGGCTGACGGTGCGGGTGCCGTCAGCCTGACCGGCATGGTCCGGCAGTCAGTCTGACATTTCGACAACGGCGAATTCAGGAACCGTGCATGGCCGCGGCGCGATGGTGCGTCATGCCCGGTCCGCCGGGCGCGTGAAAGGAGTATCCATCATGAAGCTGATTGCACTGTTCAGCGCCGCCGCCCTCGCCGCGGGAACGCTCATGGCGCCCGCGCCGGCCGAGGCGCAGCGGCACGGTTACGAACGCGGGTACGATCGCGGCCATCATCGCGGCTACGATCGCCGGTGGAACCGCGGGCCGGACCGGCGCTGGGATCGCGGCCGCCATTATGGCTATGATCGCGGCCGGGGCTATGGTCGCGGGCGCGGCTATGGCCGCAGTCGGGTCGTCTGCCGGGTTCAGCGCGGCTATTACGGGCCGGTGCGGCGCTGCTTCCGCGTCTATCGTTGATCTGAACGCTTGATCCCGCCGCCCGACCCCGCCATATGGCCCGCGGGAGTCGGGCGGACGTGGTCGTCGCCAACCCGGTCAGGTCCGGAAGGAAGCAGCCGCAACGATTTCGCCGCGGGTCGTCCCGGCTCCCACCGCATCGCATCGGCAAGCCGATGCCAGCGGCGCACAGCGCCTGCTGACCCCCACCAAAGCCGTTACCGCTTGAGCCACGACCGCTCGCGGAACCACTTGGTCACGATATATTTCGTCCCCTCTACCACCGCGGTGCCTTCGTGCAGCGTCAGTGCGTTCGGCGTGCCATCCGGGTTCATGTTGTTCCAGGCGAGCAGCAGCCCGCGACGCGGCGCGATCTTGAAGCCGGCCTGCGGGAACCAGGTCGCGCCGCCGTCGGCGACGTCGTTGAGGTAGATCATCGTCGTCCACGTCCGCTGGCCGCCGGAGGCCTGCATCTGCTGCCAGTAGCTTTCGGTATCGTGGAAATAATCGTGATGCGCGCGGAAATGCTGGCCGGGGGCGTAGCGCTGGCCCTGCATCGTCTCGCCATGGTCGGGCGCCATGCCGAGCAGGCCGGCGATCGCCTCGTCGATCGGCTGCACCTCGGGAGCGTAGCGGTTCATGTCGCAGCTGTCGCTGGTACGGAAATCGGGATCCTGGCGATCGGACAGCAGCGACGACGGCCGCCGGTTGGCGTCGATCAGCGCGATCAGCGTGTCGCACTGGGCCGCGTCGAGGAAGTCGAGATGATAATAGACCTGCACGCCGGCGATCCCGGCCGCGATCATCGCCGGATTGGCGTCGAGCCGCGCGGCGACCCGTGCGCCGATCTGCTGGCGGAGAGGGGAGGCGGCGGGCGCTTTCTTGCGAGCGAACATGGCGCGAGAGATGCCGCCGCGGTTCGCCGATGACAAGGGGGCGATGACCGGGGGGCGATGACAGGGGGCGCAATGACAGGGGGCGCAATGACAGGGGGCGCAATGACAGGGGGAGGCCCGGCGCCGATGCCGGACCTCCCGCCCGATCAGTAGAAGATGCCGTAGACGCTATCGACGACTTGTCCGGTGCGGATGTCGACCAGCAGCGCGTCGTCGTAATAGCGCACCCAGCGATACGGGCCGTACGCCTCGGGCAGGCGATAGGTGTAGGGATCCTCGATCCAATAGTTGCGATTGAACAGGATCGAGGACAGCGAGACGCCGACCGAGAAGCGGCGATAGCCCTGGCCCCAGCCCGACGGCGCGTAATAGCGCGGCAGGCGATAGGCGCCGCGGTTCAGCTGGCGATTGCGGTTCCAGTCGTACCGGTTGTCGTTGCGCCAGCCCCGGTTCCACGCGCCGCTGCGGTTGTCGTAGCGGCGGCCGTCGTTCCAGTCGTTGCCGCGGCCGTTATTGCCGCGCCAGTCGCCCCGTCCCGGATCGAAGTTCTGGCCGTAGCCGGGACGGCGATCGTCCTGCCGGCCTTCGCGGAAGCCGGGACGGACCTGGTCGCGCCCGTTGCGGTCCGGCTGGCGCCAGCCGTTGCCGGCCTGTCCACGATCGCCGTTCCAGCGACGGTCGTCGCCACGCTCCGGCCGGTCGCTGCCGCGGTTCCAGTCGCGCTGGCTGCCATCGGGGCGATTGCCGTCCGCGCGGTTCCAGCCGCGGCCGTCGCGGTCGCCGCGTGGCGTGTCGGGGCGGGCTTCGGGAGCCGGCTGCTGGCGCCCGGCGCGGAATTCGGCGCGCTGCGGCCGTTCGGCGCGCACCTGCGCGTCGACGCCGACCTCCGCCGATCGATCCGGGCGGTCCGCGCGCTGGCCCCATTCGCCGCGACGGCCCTGGCCCCGTTCGCGGCCGTCCTGCTCCTGCGCCTGGGCGGCGATCGGCATCAGCATGGATGCCGCCAGCAGGGCCTTGATTACGCTCTTCATGACGATCCCGTCCTCAATCCGCCGGCGCACGAGCCGGCTCCGATGATGGGACCCGTCTACGCCCGCCGTCGTGTGCCGAAGCTGAATTGGTTCGTCAGCGTTCCGACAGCTATTCGCCCGTCGTCTCGCGCGGCGGCGGCACGAGCGCGGGGACGATGCGCGCCGCATCGGCGGGGTCGATGCCGGGGCGGGCGCCCGCGGCGATCGTCTCCTCGCCGCGCGCGGCGCGGCCGGCGCGCTGGATCGCCTCGATCAGGCGCGGATAGATGCCGCAGCGGCAGATGTTGCGGATCGCGGCGCGGATATCCGCCTCGCCGGGGTCGGTATTATGTTTGAGCAGCACCGACGCCGCCATGATGATGCCGGGGATGCAGAAGCCGCATTGCGGGACGCTGGCGGCGATGAAGGCGAGCTGGAGCGGATGGTTGCGCTCGCGCGACAGCCCTTCGATCGTGGTGACGTACGTGCCCTCGACGCTGCCGACCGGGACTTGGCAGGACAGAACCGCGCGGCCGTCGATATCGACCGTGCAGGCGCCGCAATGGCCGGTGCCGCAGCCGTATTTGGTCCCCGTCAGGTTCGATGCGTCGCGCAACGCCCATAGCAGCGGCGTCGCGGGGTCGAGGCGATATTCGACCGGCTGGTTGTTGACGGTGAGGCGCGACATGGCGCCCTCTTAGGCGAAACGCGGCGTTTCGATCCAGACGATTGCAGCAGGCATCGATCGCGCCGACCTTGGCACGATGACGCTTCCGACGCTGTTCGTGCCGCATGGCGGCGGCCCCTGTTTCTTCATGGACCCGGACGGCGGCCCGCCCGATCCGATGTGGCGGCCGATGCAGGCCTATCTGGCCGGGCTGATCGGGTCGCTGCCCGAACGGCCGCGCGCGATCCTGATGGTATCCGGTCACTGGGAGACGCAGGAGGTGACCGTGCATGTCGGCGAGCAGCCGGCGTTGTTGTTCGATTACCACGGCTTTCCCAACCACACCTACCGCCTGCGCTGGGACGCGCCGGGGGCGCCGGCGGTGGCGCGCCGGGCGGCGGACCTGCTGCGCGGTGCGGGCCATGCCGTCGCCGAGGAGGCGGAGCGGGGCTGGGACCATGGCGTCTTCATCCCGATGATGGTCGCGAACCCCGCCGCGGATATCCCGCTGGTGCAGATGTCGCTGCGCGCCGACCTCGACCCCGCGGCGCATATCGCCATCGGCCGCGCGCTGGCGCCGCTGCGCGACGAGGGGGTGCTGATCGTCGGATCGGGGATGAGTTTCCATAACATGCGCGCCCGTGGATCGCAGGTGACGCCGGTGGCGACGCAATGGGATGCGGCGCTGGCCGACGCGGCGACCGATCCCGACCCGGCCCGTCGGGCGGCGCGGGTCGCCGACTGGGAGTCGCTGCCGCATGCCCGCTTCGCGCATCCCGAGGCGGAGCATCTGCTCCCGCTGATGGTGGCGCTCGGCGCAGGGGGCGACGGGCCGGCGGTGCGCGACTATCGCGACGTGGTGATCGGCTGGGCGGTGTCCGGATTCCGCTTCGGCTGAACGGCTTGCCAGCGGCGGTGGACGCCGCCTATGCCGGGGCAAACGATCCCAAGAGGCTGCCTTTCCTATGGCCATGCACATCGATACCAGCACTGCCGGCGCGTCGGGCGACGCGAGCCACGGCTATGACGCCCCCGACCTGCGCGTGTTCGTCATCGCGCTGTTCTTCATCTTCGGCGGCATCACCAGCCTCAACGACATCATCATCCCGAAGCTGAAGGAGCTGTTCACGCTCGACCACGCGACGTCGATGCTGGTCCAGTCGGCGTTCTTCCTCGCCTATGCGCTGTTCTCGCTGCCGGCCGCGGCGATCGTGCGGCGGGCGGGCTATATGCGCACCGCCTCGATCGGCCTCGTCACGATGATGGTCGGCTGTTTGCTGTTCATCCCCGCCGCCAAGAGCGCGACGTTCGGCATGTTCCTGGTCGCGCTGTTCGTGCTCGGGGCGGGGATCACCATCGTGCAGGTGGTGGCCAATCCGCTGATCTCGCTGCTCGGCAAGCCCGAGACGGCGTCGAGCCGGCTGACATTCGCGCAGGCGTTCAACTCGCTCGGCACGACGATCTTTCCGCGCGTCGGGTCGGCGCTGATCCTCGGCGGCCTCGCCAGCGTCAGCGCGGCGTCGCTGTCCGGCGCGGCGCTGGTTGCCTATCGGCAGGAAGCCTCGCAGGTCATCGTCCACACCTATCTGGGCCTCGCGGTCGCGCTGGCGGTGATCGCCGCGGTGGTGTGGACCCGTCGCAACCGGCTGAACGAGGAACAGGATCACACCGGCAGCATCTTCCACGCCTTCACCCTGCTCAAGCGCCCGCGCTTCGCGATGGGGGCGGCGTGCATCTTCCTCTACGTCGGGGCGGAAGTGGCGATCGGATCGGTCATCGTCCTCTATCTGATGCAATCGTCCGTGTTCGGGATCAGCGATCAGGCGGCGGGCAATTACGTCGCTTATTACTGGGGCGGTGCGCTGGTCGGCCGTTTCATCGGGTCGTACGTGCTGACCCGCGTCGCGCCGGGCAAGGTGCTGGCGACGGTGGCGACCGGCGCGATCGCGCTGATCCTGATCTCCGCCAACACCACCGGCGTGCTGGCGGGCTATACGCTGCTGGCGATCGGGCTGATGAACGCGGTGATGTTCCCGACGATCTTCAGCCTCGCGAGCGAGGGGCTGGGCAAGCGCGCGGCCGAGGGATCGGGCGTAATCGCGACGGCGATCGTCGGCGGGGCGATCGTGCCGCCGCTGACCGGCCTGATCGCCGACATCACCGGGTCGATGCAGTTTTCGCTGCTGCTGCCCGCGGTCTGCTACGCGATCATCTTCGCTTACGGCCTCTACGCACGGCGTCCGGTGGTCGAGGCGGAGCGGGCGGCCTAAAGCCCGAGTTCGGCGATCTCCGCCGCCGAGAAGCCCAGATCGGCGAGCGCCGCGGCATCGTCGCGGGCGGTCGCCATCATCGGCGGGACGGTGGTGCTGGCGGAATAGCGCGGTGCCGGGGCGGGCTGGGTGACGCCGCCCGCCGTCGGCAGCATCGCGCGGTGCCGGTTGTGGGGATGCGCTGGGGCTTCGGCCGCATCGAGGACCGGCGTGACGCAGGCCTCGCTGCCCACGAAGGCCGCGACCCAGGCGTCGCGGCTGCGGGTCAGGAAGCGCGCGGCGAGCGCCTCGCGCATCGCGGGCCATGCGGCGGGATCGAACTGGCGGGTCCAGATCGGGTCGTCGAGCGCGAGGACGCGGCGGAGCGCGGCGTAGAAGGCGGGCTCGATCGCGCCGACCGCGATCCATTTGCCGTCGGCGCACGCATAGGTGTCGTAGAAGGGCGCGCCGCCGTCGAGCAAATTGGTGCCGCGCGCGTCGTTCCACCGGCCCATCGCGCGAAAGCCCCAGATCATGCTCATCAGCAGGGCCGACCCTTCGGTCATGGCGGCATCGACGACCTGCCCCTCGCCGCTGCGCTGCGCGTGGAGCAGGGCGGCGAGCATGCCGAAGGCGAGCAGCATGCCGCCGCCGCCGAAATCGCCGACCATGTTGATCGGCGGCATCGGCCGGTCGCCCGCCCGCCCGAAGGCGTGAAGCGCGCCCGACAGCGCGATATAGTTGATGTCGTGGCCCGGCTCCTGCGCCAGCGGGCCGTCCTGCCCCCAGCCGGTCATGCGGCCATAGACGAGGCGCGGATTGTCGGCGAGCAGCCGGTCGGGGCCGAGGCCGAGCCGCTCCATCACGCCGGGGCGGAAGCCCTCGATCAGGCCATCGGCGGTGGCGGCGATGCGGCGGACCGCGGCGATGCCCTGCGGCGTCTTGAGATCGAGCGCGATCGACCGGCGCGAGCGGAGCAGGGGGTCCTTCGTGGGATCGCTGAAGGCGGGCTGGATGCCGCGGTCGATGCGGATGACCTCCGCGCCGTGATCGGCGAGCATCATGCCGCAGAACGGGCCGGGGCCGATCCCGGCCATCTCGACGATGCGCAGGCCGGCAAGCGGGGGCGGGGCCATGGTGTCTCTCCCTGTTTTTCCGAAGAGACTAGGTCGGGTCGCGACCGAGCACAACAAATGTTATGGCTGGGGTCGATGCCGTGACGGACGCTGGCCGCGCTATGCTATCGGGACGTATCCAATCCCGTACGTGCCCCGGAATTCAGCGCCGGAGCGGGGCGGCCGGTGGCGAGGTCCGCGTCGGAGAAGCGGATCGGGGTGCGCAGACCCTTGATCGGTTCGAGGTCGAGAACCATGCCGCGGGCGACGACCTGCGGGTCGTGCAGGGCCTGTTCGACGGTGTTGATCGGGCCGGCGGGAACGCCTGCGGCCTCCAGCCGGGCGAGCAGGTCGTCGCGGTCGAAGCGGCGGGTGGCGGCGGTGATCGCGTCGAACAGCGGTTCGCGATGCGCCAGCCGGAGCGCGTTGGTGGCGTAGCGCGGGTCCGCCGCGTCGAGGCCGACGACGGCGCAGAAGCGGCGGAACTGGCCGTCGTTGCCGACCGCGAGGATGAACCATCCGTCGGCCGTCTCGAACACGGCATAGGGGCAGACGTTGACATGCGCGTTGCCGACGCGGGTCGGGGTAACGCCGCTGCCGAAGTAGTTCGCCGCCTGGTTGGCGAGGACGCCGGTCATCGTGTCGAGCAGCGCCATGTCGATCTGCTGGCCGCGGCCGGTCCGCTCGCGCATCGCGAGCGCGGCCTGGATGGCGATGACGGCATAGAGGCCGGTGGTGATGTCGGCCATGGCGACGCCGATCTTCTGCGGGGCGCCGGCGGGTTCGCCGGTCAGGTCCATCATCCCGCTCATCCCCTGCACGATGAAATCGTAGCCCGCGCGCGGGGCATAGGGGCCGTCCTGCCCGAAGCCGGTGATCGAGCAATAGACGAGGCGCGGATTGAGGGCGGAGAGGCTGGCGTAATCGAGGCCGTATCGGGCGAGGCCGCCGACCTTGAAATTCTCGATCAGCACATCGGCCTCGGCGGCGAGGGCGCGGACCTGCGCCTGCCCGTCGGCGGTGGTGAAGTCGATGACATGGCTGGTCTTGCCGCGGTTGCAGGCGTGGAAATAGGCGGCGTCCTGCGTCCCGTCCGCAGTGTCGACGAAGGGCGGCCCCCAGCGGCGGGTGTCGTCGCCGGCGGGGGATTCGACCTTGGTGACGGTCGCGCCGAGGTCGGCAAGGACCTGGCCTGCCCATGGCCCGGCGAGGATGCGGGCGAGTTCGAGGACCTTGAGGCCGGAGAGGGGGTGGTCAGGCATCGGCCGGCCGCCGTTCGTCATTGCGGGCGTAGCGCGGCAATCCAGCGCGTCTTGGTTCGGCTCCGGATTGCTTCGCTTTGGTCGCAATGACGGACACCGTCAGAACGCCGCGATGCCGGTGATCGCGCGGCCGAGGATGAGGGCGTGGACGTCGTGCGCGCCTTCGTAGGTGTTCACCGTTTCGAGGTTCATCGCGTGGCGCATGACCTGATATTCGCCCGAAATGCCGTTGCCGCCGTGCATGTCGCGCGCCATCCGGGCGATATCGAGCGCCTTGCCAACGTTGTTCCGCTTGACGATCGACACCATTTCGGGCGCGAAGCGGCCTTCGTCCATCAGCCGGCCGACGCGCAGCGACGCCTGCAGGCCGAGCGCGATTTCCGTCTCCATGTCGGCGAGCTTCTTCTGGTAGAGCTGGCGACCGGCGAGCGGCGTGCCGAACTGCTTGCGGTCCAGGCCATATTGCCGCGCGGCGTGGAAGCAGAATTCGGCCGCGCCGAGCGCGCCCCAGCTGATGCCGTAGCGGGCGCGGTTGAGGCAGCCGAACGGCCCCTTCAGCCCGGCGACGTTGGGCAGCAGCGCGTCTTCGCCGACCTCGACGTCCTCCATGACGATGCCGCCGGTGATCGAGGCGCGCAGGGACAGCTTGCCCTCGATCTTGGGCGCGGACAGGCCCTTCATGCCCTTGGTCAGGATGAAGCCGCGGATCGCGCCGTCGTGCGCGTCGGATTTGGCCCAGACGACGAAGACGTCGGCGATCGGCGAATTCGAAATCCAGGTCTTGGCGCCGGAGAGGACGTAGCCGCCCTCGACCTGGCGGGCGCGGGTGGTCATGCCGCCGGGATCGGAGCCGGCGTCGGGTTCGGTCAGGCCGAAGCAACCGATATATTCGCCGCTGGCGAGCTTCGGCAGGAAGGTGCGCTTCTGCTCTTCGGAGCCATAGGCATGGATCGGATACATGACGAGGCTGGACTGGACGCTCATCATCGAGCGATAGCCCGAATCGATCCGCTCGACCTCGCGCGCGACGAGGCCATAGGCGACGTAACCCGCACCGACGCCGCCATATTCCTCCGGCACCGTCGGCCCAAGCAGGCCGAGCTCGCCCATCTCGCGGAAGATTTCGGGGTCGGTGTGCTCATGCTGGAACGCCTCGACGATCCGCGGCGCGAGCCTGTCCTGCGCATAGCTGCGCGCGGTGTCGCGGATCATCCGTTCGTCCTCGCTCAACTGATCGTCGAGCAGGAAGGGATCGGCCCAGTCGAACTTGCCCATGCCGGCCATCGCATCGTCTCCTTTTGAAGATGCGGTACGGGGGAATGAGGGAGGGGGCAAGGGGTGCGTGTCTCCCGCCACCCCGGACCACGTCCGGGGTGACGGGGGTGTTCGGAGAGGCCTTACAGCCCGAAGCGGAGCGTCACGCGGATGTCGCGGCCGGCGAGCGGTGCGAAATCCTTGAGGAAGCTTGAATGGCGGCGCGCGACGACGTCGAACAGGTTGTTCGCCGAAAGCAGCAGGCTGGTCTTGCTGTCCTTGCCGAACGGGCTGATCGAGGCGCTGGCATTGACCATCGTGTAATCGTCGGTGCGCGTCTCGAACGCGGCGAGGCGGTTCTGCGGGAAGACGTGCTCGACCTCGACCCGGCCGCCGAGGCGGTCGCCCTGCGCCTCGATCCCGCCGAGCACGCGCGCGGGCGGGATGCGGGGAACGGGGCCGGAATCGACGATATTGGCGTGGACGTAATCGCCGAGCAGGTCGGCGTTGATCGCATAGCCGCCGATCTGCGCGAGGCGCACCGAGGCGTCGGCCTCGAACCCGTAATAGCGCGCGTCGCCCTGCTGATACTGGAAGCAGGGCAGGCCATCGAGTTCGTCGGTGCGGGTCAGGCAGACCGAGGGATCGACGCGGTTTTCCGAGATATAGTTGGAGAACCAGTTGTAATAGGCGGAGGCATCGAAGCTGTAGCCGTCGCCATGCGCGTGCAGCGTCGCCTCGAGGCCCCATGATTTTTCGAGGCGGAAGTCGGGGCTGCCAAGCTCATAGGCCTGCGTGCCGGCATGCGGACCGTTAGCGAGCAGTTCTTCTGCCGACGGCGCGCGTTCGGTGCGCGAACCGTTGAGGCCGATGCGGATGCCGTCGCTGATCGCGTAGGACGCGCCGATCGAGCCGGACAGCGCCTCGAAATGGCGGTTGCCGCCGAAGAAGCGGTCGTTGCCGGCCGGTACGCGCCCGGCGACGTCGGTCAGTTCGTAGCGCAGGCCACCCTCGGCGCGGAACGGACCCGCGCTATATTGTTGCAGCGTGAAGAAGCCGGTCTGGTTGGTTTCGTTCTTCGGCAGGAAGGCCTCGTCGCCGACGACGTTGAAGATGCGGTTGAAATACTGGACGCCGCTCGCGCCCTGCCAGCCGCCGCGATTGGCCTGGACGACCTCGAGCCGCCCCTCGAGCCCCTTGTTGTAGAAGGCGGTGCCGACGCTGCCGTCCTCCTCCAGCTCGAAATGGCGGTAGGTCGCCTGGCCAGCGCGAATGCGGATCTTGTCGAGGAAGCCGCCGCCGGTGTTGACCTCGCCGCGCAGGTCGACGCGGTTCTGGACGACGGAGAGGCGGGGGGCCTCCTGCTCCTGGCCGACCGCGGTCGCGTAGCGGATGGGGACGCCGTAGAGGCTGTCGTAATGGCTGTAGGAGACGCCGAGGTTGCCGGTGTCGGTGATGATCGACGCGCCCGCGCCCGCGGTCCACGTCTCCGCCGCCGAATTGGGCAGGCGGTTGCGCAGCGCGGCGGAGGCGGCGAAGTCGATCGGTTCGTCGCCCTCCTGCGGCAGGCCGACCTGGCTCAGCGCGGCGGCGCGGGCGGCGGGGGAGAGCAGATAGCCCTTGCCGGTGCGCAGGTCGTTCGCCTTGAGGTACGATCCGTCGGCGTGGAGGACGAGGTGCTCGCCGACCGCGACATCGCCGGCGGCACCGCCCGAGCGTTCGTCCGCGGCCGAGCCGTAATTGGCGATGCCGTTGAGGCGATAGCCGTTCTCGGGGACGCTGCGCGGGATGCGGGTGTCGATGACGTTGACGACGCCGCCGACCGCGGACGAGCCGAACAGCAGCGCCGACGGGCCGCGCAGCACCTCGATCCGCTCGGCGAGCAGGGGGTCGATGATGACGGCATGGTCGACGCTGGTGTTGCTGACGTCGATCGAGCCGATGCCGTCGGTCAGCACGCGGATGCGATCGCCCTGGAAGCCACGCAGGATCGGCCGCGACGCGCTGGGACCGAAGGACGTCGCCGACACGCCGGGCTGGCGGGCGAGCGTTTCGCCGATCGTCGGGCGCAGGTTGCGGGTCAGTTCCTCGCCCGAGATGACCGAGGTGCCCTGCAGCACGTCGCGCTCGCTCTGCGGCAGCGCGGCGGTGACGATGATGTCGCGGCCCTGCGGCGCGGCGGCGGTCGCCGGAGCGGGCTGTTCCGCAGTTTGCGCGACGGCGGGACTGGCGATGAGGGCGGCGCCGGCGAGCAGGGTGAACTTCAGCATCGATACTCCGGGAAACAGGCTGGGGTGCGAATGCGCCGTCTCTTACCGGTCATGTTACGTTATATCAAAATGAAATCCGCGTCATGTTGGGTGCAGTGCAGCACTGTGGTTTTCGGGTCACATGCCGGGGCGTCACAGGCTGGTGCGGACGTCGAGCAATTCGGGGAAGAAGCGCTGTTCGACGACGCGCGCGAGATAGGGCACGCCCGCGGTGCCGCCGGTGCCGGTCTTGAAGCCGATGACGCGCTCCACCGTCTTGAGATGGCCGAACCGCCAGAGCTGGACGTGATATTCGAGGTCGACCAGTTTCTCGGCGAGTTCGTACAGGTCCCACCAGGCGGACGGATCGCCGTAGACGGTGGCCCAGCATGCCTCGACCGCGCGCGACGGCGCGGCGATGGTGGCGAAGTCGCGGTCGAGCCGGTCGGGCGGCACCGGCAGGCCGCGGCGGGCGAGCAGGCGCAGCGCCTCGTCGTACAGGCTCGGCCGGGCCAGTTCGGCGGACAGGCGGTCGCGGACCTCCGCCTCCTCGAACACCGCGACCATCGCCGAATTGCGGTTGCCCATGATGAATTCGAGCTGGCGATACTGGTCGGACTGGAAGCCCGAGCTGGTGCCGAGGCTGCCGCGCATCGCCGCGTAATCCGCCGGCGTCATCGTCGCCAGCACCTCCCACGACTGGATCAGCTGCGTCTGGATGCGGCTGACGCGCGCCATCATCTTGAGCGCCGGCGGCAGGTCGTCGGCGGCGATGCGGCGGCGCGCCTCGCCCAGCTCGTGGAGGCAGAGTTTCATCCACAGCTCCGACGCCTGATGGATGGTGACGAACAGCAATTCGTCATGGACGTCGCTGAGCGGCGTCTGGACGGCGAGCAGTTCGGGCAGGCGCAGGTAGCTGCGATAGGTGATCGTCATGGCGGGCAGCTGTAGCGGGCCTTCTCTCATGTCTCCAGCAGCAGCACCTCCAGCGTCGCGGTGGTGGCGGTGGCGGCGACGACGGCGAGGTCGGCGACGAGCCGGCCGGGGACCGGCAACTCGGCCTCGGGCAAGGCGGCGAGCCATGCGGCGGGATCGGCGCCGTCGATCGCGAGGACGAGGTCGAGCCGCGCGCCGGTGAAGGTGGCGCTGGACCATGGCCGCTCGACGGCGTCGCACAGGGCCAGCGTCATGCCATGGGGCCGCGCGTCGGCAGCCAACGCGCGCAGGATCATGCCTGCCGCCCGGCCATGAAGCGTTCGATCCGCGCGACATTCTCCGGCCCGATCACCCGGCCGCGCATCATGTCGGTGACGAGGCGCGGATCGTTGATCGAAAGGCGGCCGAACTGGCTGCGCGACATGCCGGTGTGGCGGAGATAGCGGTCGATCTTGATGAGCAGGCACATCGATTCCCTCACGAGTCCATCTGTTCTGTTCGCGATCTGTTCCGGTCGATCCAACTTGTCTAGGAAAATTTCCTACGCTATCGCATCCCATGTGGAGACGATCGATCCCAGAGGCCGGTTGACGGCGCTGGCGGCGGCGCGGGGCGACAGCCTGGCGGCGCTGTCGGCGATGCTGGGGCGCAACGCGGCCTATCTCCAGCAGTTCGTCGCGCGCGGATCGCCGCGGCGGCTGGCCGACGACGACCGGCGCCGGCTGGCGGATTATTTCGGGGTCGACGAGGTGGAACTGGGCGCGGCGCCGGGGCGGCGGCCGTTCACGCTGCCGCGCCTCGCGATCGCCGCGTCGGCGGGGCCGGGCGCGTTCGTCGATGGCGAGATCGCGATCGGCGCGGCGGCGATCGACCCGGCGCTGGCGACGCGACTCGGCCTGCGCGAGGGGCAGGCGGCGATCGTGCGGGTGCGCGGCGATTCGATGGAGCCGGGGCTGGTCGACGGCGATCTGATCGTGGTCGACCGCGCGCGGCGCCTGCCCGATGCGCGTGGCGCGGTGTTCGTGGTGCGGATCGACGATGCGGTGATGGTGAAGCGCGTCAGCCGCGCCCGCGCCGGGCTTGCGGTGGTCAGCGACAATCCCGCGGCGGCGGCGGTCCCGGACGGCGCGGTCGAGGTGATCGGCCGCGTGGTGTGGCTGATGCGCGAACCGCGCTGATCAGCGACGCCGGTCGCGCAGCCAGATCGCCACAGCGCCCGCACTGCCGATGACGAGGCCGGCGAGGAAGCCGATCGTCACCTGGCCCTGGGTCAGGCCGACGACGGTGCCGCCGATCGTGCACAGCGCGATGAGGATGCCGCCCGCGGCGGAAGGAGGAGTGTCGGCCATGCCCGGCGCCCTGCCACGTCCCGTCGCGGGACGCCAGCGTGCCGCGACGGGACAGGCGGCACAAGGGCGGGGCGGGCATGGCGATGCCGTTTACCATCGATGCGCGCCGGGTGGGGGCGATGCGGTTGAAGTGGCACGGCAATTGTAGGATGGGCGACGTCCGTACCGTTCCCCGGGAGTATCGCATGTCCGCCCTTTATCTCGCCGACGCCCAGCAGGTCGTCGAGGCTGCGGAGCTGATCGCGACCTTCGGCGACGAGGCCCCGGTCGAGGCGGCGATCCGGGCGGGACGGATGCGCGACATCGGCAACCACCTGCATTTCTGTCGCTGGCGCCAGACCGAACGGTTGATCGCGCTGATGGCGTCGGACGAGGCGGTCGGCACGGTGCACTGATGGGCGGGACGGCGCGGAGTCCAGTCGCAGCCGCCGGCGGTCGACCCCAAAGCCCGTCACTGCCCCCTTGGAAGGGGAGTAAGTGGCGGCGCGCTGCGAGGCCGCCGTCGCCGTTGGACGGTCGCCGTGCCCGCTTGATCCGAAAAGGGTCTGATATGGGACTGTTGCGGCGGGATCGCGCACGCTAGGACCGTCGCCATGGTGGCGCGTGTGGGGTGGTTCGGGCTTGGCGCGACTGCCATGCTTCTTCTCTCCGGACCGGCCGCGGCGCAGACCATGCCCGCCGAGCCCCTTCCGCGCGACCCGGCGACGCCGCTCGATCCCAACGCACCGCTGGCGCCGCTGCCCGATATCGGCGTCGCCTGGCCCGATCTGGGCGCGGAGGCGGGCGCGACCGTCGCGACGCAGGCGACCGACGGCGCTGCCGAGACGCGCTATGCGTGGCGGATCGACGGGGTCGACGCGGCGGCGACGCCGCTGCTGCGCCAGCGCTTCGACGATCTGTCGACGCTCAACGCGAACGACGGCAGCGCCGCCAATGCCGCGCAGATCGACCGCCGCGCGCGCGAAGACGCGGACCTGCTCCAGTCGCTGCTGCGCGGCGAGGGCTATTATGATGCGCGGGTGTCGACGCGGGTCGAGCCGGGGGCGAAGCCGCTCGTCGTGCTGCAGGCGGAGCCGGGGACGCTGTATCGCTTCAAGGGCGTGACGCTGGGCGGGGTCGCGGCGGCGGAGGACAAGGCGGGGACGCTGCGTGACGCTTTCGGCGTGAAGGCGCAGGACGCGGTCAATGCCGATGCGATCGTCGCGGGCGAGGCGCGGCTGAAGACCCGGATCGGGCAGGAAGGCTTTCCCTTCGCCGATGTCGGCGAATCGCAGATCGTCGTCGATCATGCGACCAAGACCGCGACGCTCGACCTCGCGGTGGCGCCGGGGGCGGAGCGGCGGTTCGGCAGCGTCGTCGCGCTGCCCGGCAACGGCGTGTTCGACGCGCATCACGTGCAGGAGATCGCGCGCTTCGTGCCGGGCGAGACCTATGACGCCTCATCGCTCGACGACCTGCGGCGGGCGCTGATCCAGACCAGCCTCGTCTCGTCGGTCGTGCTGAAACCGGTCGAGGGGACATTGCCCGGCACGGTCGATATCGGCGTGAAGCTGGAGCCGGCGCCGCCGCGGACGATCGCGGGCGAGGTGGGGTATGGCACCGGCGAAGGCGCGCGTGCGGAGCTGAGCTGGACGCATCGCAACCTGTTCCCCCCCGAAGGCGCGCTGACCGTGCGCGGCGTGGCGGGGACGCGCGAACAACTGGGCAGCCTGGTGTTCCGGCGCAACAATTTCGGGGGTCGCGACCGGGTGCTGACCGCGCAGGTCGCCGCCGCGCACCTCCAGCGCGATGCCTATGAGGCCAACACCTTTTCGCTGTCGGCGACGCTGGAGCGGCAGACGACGATCTTCTTCCAGAAGGCATGGACCTGGTCGCTGGGCGGCGAGCTGGTCACCTCCGACGAGCGCGACGTCATCGCCGCGACCGGGCAGCCACGGCGGCGTACCTTCTACATCGCGGCGGCGCCGACCAGCCTCAATTACGACGGCACCGACGATCTGCTCGATCCCCGGCGCGGGTTCCGGCTGGGCGGGCGGATCAGCCCCGAATTCTCGTTGCAGGGCGCCGCCTTCGGCTATGCGCGCATGCAGCTGGACGGCAGCGCCTATCAGCCGGTGAAGAGCGGGCTGGTGCTCGCCGAGCGGATCCGGCTGGGATCGATCCTGGGGGCGTCGCGCGACAGCATCGCGCCGTCGCGGCGGTTCTACGCGGGCGGCGGCGCGTCGGTGCGCGGCTATGGCTATCAGGCGATCGGACCGCGCGACGTCAACAACGATCCGATCGGCGGGCGCAGCCTGGCCGAATTCTCGATCGAGGCGCGGGTCAAGGCGTTCGGCAATTTCGGCATCGTGCCGTTCCTCGACGGCGGCACGATCTATACCAGCGCGCTGCCCGGGCTGAGCGACTTCCAATATGGCGCGGGCGTCGGCGTGCGCTATTATTCCAACTTCGGGCCGATCCGCCTCGACGTCGGCACGCCGCTCAACCCGCAGCCGGGCGATAGCCGGGTGGCGGTCTATGTGTCGTTGGGACAGGCGTTTTGAGCCGCTGGCTGCGCCGGATCGGGCTGGCGCTGGCGGCGCTGGTGGCGGTGTTCGCCGCCGCGCTGCTGATCGTCGATACCGATATCGGCCATCGCTGGGTCGCGGAGCGGATCGGCGCGATCCGGACCACCAACGGGCTGCGCTTCACCATCGGGCGGATCGACGGGTCGCTGTACGGCCGGGCGCGGCTGAAGGACGTGCGCGTCCATGATCTCGACGGACTGCTGGTGCAGGCGCCGGCGGTGACGCTCGACTGGACGCCGTGGCTCTGGTTCCGCAACCGGCTGGAGATCCGGGCGCTGGCGATCCCGCAGGCGACGCTGTTCCACGCGCCGCGCACGCGCGCACCGGCGAAACGCGGGCCGATCCTGCCCGATTTCGACATCCGCATCGGCCGGCTGGCGATCGACCGGCTGGTGCTGGCGAAACCCGTGCTCGGCACCGAACGGATCGGGCGGGTCGCGGGCCGGGCGGATATCCGGCGCGGGCGGGCGCTGGTGCGGCTCGATGCGGCGGTGGCGGGATCGGACCGGCTGGCGCTGCGCATCGATGCCGAGCCGGACCGCGACCGGTTCGACATCGACGTGCGCGCGGCGGGCGCGGCGGGCGGCGTGCTGGCACGCAGCATCGGCGTCCGCCGCGCGCTGAGGCTCGATATCGGCGGCGACGGCAGCTGGTCGCGGTGGCGTGGCCGCGCGGTCGGGCGGGCGGGCAAGGTTCGCGCGATCGACCTCGCGCTGGCGGCGGACGCGGGGCGCTATACGCTGTCGGGGCAGCTGGCACCCGGCGGGCTGGTCGGCGGACTGGCCCAGCGGCTGGCAAGCCCGCGGGTGCTGGTGAACGGCAGCGCGACCTTCGCCGGGCGCCGGCTGGACGGCACGCTGTCGCTGCGCAGCCCGGCGATCGCGGCGGAGGCGACCGGGCTGATCGATCTGGGCGCGAGCGCCTTCCGCAACGTGCGGGTCCGGACGCGGCTGCTGCGCCCCGCCGCGGTGATCCCGGCGATGAGCGGCAGCGGCATCGAACTGCGCGGGGTGATCGACGGCGGTTTCGATACCGCGCGGTTTGATTATCGGCTGCGGGCCGACCGGCTGGGCGTCGACCGGACCGGGATGCGCGGCGTGCGGCTCGCCGGCAGCGGGCGGCTGGGGCAGCGCGCGCTGACGATGCCGGTGCGCTTCGCCGCCGCGGAGGTGACCGGCGTCGGCAATGTCGCGGGCGGTATCCTGCGCAACCTCAGCCTCGACGGGCCGCTGACGCTCAAGGGCTCGCTGCTGACCGGGGACGCTTTGCGGCTGCGCTCGGACAAGCTGGCGGGGCGGATCATGCTGGCGGTGGATTTCGCCACCGGCCGCTATGAGGTCGGGCTGAACGGCACGCTCAACCGATTGTATATCAAGGGGCTTGGCGTCGTCGACCTGCGCAGCGACCTGCGCGTCGTGCCGGGCGCGGGCGGACGCGGCACGCGGATCGTCGGGCGCGGCACGGTGCAGGTGGTGCGGCTCGACAACGGCTTCCTGCGCGCGCTGACCGGCGGCCTGCCGCGGATCGTCACCGGGCTGGAGCGGACCCCCGACGGCGTTCTCCATTTCGCGGACATGGTGCTGACCTCGCCGCGGCTGACGCTGCGCGGCAACGGGCTGCGGCGGCGCGACGAGACCTTCCATCTCGAGGCGGTCGGGCGGCACACGCAATACGGGCCGGTGACGCTGAAGCTGGACGGCAGGATCGACCGGCCGACGCTCGACCTGCTGCTGGCGCGGCCCAACGACACGCTGGGCCTGTCGCAGGTGCGCGCGCACCTCGACCCGACGGCGCAGGGCTTTGCGTGGCGGGCCGAGGGCGGGTCGCGGCTGGGGCCGTTCAGCGGCGCGGGCGCGATCCTGCTGCTGCCGCCCGGTGTCGACGACCTGATCCAGGTCGACCGGCTGGCGGTGAGCGGGACCAATGCATCGGGGCGGCTGGCGATCGTCACCGGCGGGTTCGCCGGGCGGCTGGGCGTCGCCGGCGGCGGCCTGTCGGGCGAATTGCTGTTCCGGCCGGTCGGGACGGTGCAGCGGATCGAGATGCACCTCGACGCGGCCAATGCGCGGCTGGATGCCGCGACGCTGCGGCGCGGGCGGCTGGATGCGACGATGCTGCTCGACCCGGCCGGCACGTCGATCGACGCGACCGCGACGGGGCTGGGCCTGCGGCAGGGGCGGTTGAGCCTCGCGCGCTTCGCGGGCAATGCGCGGCTGCGCGGCGGGATCGGCGAGGTGCGCGCGTCGATCGCCGGGTCGCGCGGGCGGGCGTTCGACATCCAGACGGTTACGCAGGTGTCGCCCGACCGCTATGTCGTCGCGGCGGAAGGCACGCTCGACCGGCGGCCGCTCAAGCTGCTGACCCCGGCGGAGATCGTGCGCGACGGCGACGGTTGGCGACTGGCGCAGACCAGACTGGCCTTCGCCGGCGGCGAGGGCGCGGTGAGCGGGCGGTTCGGGGCGGGAGGACTCGCGGTGGATGCGTCGCTGACGCGGATGCCGCTGGCGATCCTCGACATCGGTTTTCCCCGGCTGGGGCTGAGCGGCACCGCGTCGGGCACGTTCAGCTACGACGCGGTCGACGGGCAGGCACCGACCGGCAAGGCGAACGTCACCGTCCGCGGGCTGAGCCGCGCCGGGCTGGTGCTGTCGTCGCGGCCGATCGACGTCGGGCTGGCGGCGGCGCTGTCCGCGGACCGACTGGGCGTGCGCGCGGTGATGGCGTCGGGTGGCAAGACGATCGGGCGCGGGCAGGCGCTGCTGCGGCCGCTGGGCGCGGGCGACCTCGCCAGCCGGATCGTCGCGGCGCCGCTGTTCGCGCAGCTGCGCTATCAGGGGCCGGCGGATACCCTGTGGCGGTTGACCGGGGTCGAATTGTTCGACCTGTCCGGTCCGGTCGCGATCGGCGCGGACGTCAGCGGCCGGATCGGCGCGCCGGTGATCCGCGGCGTTTTGCAGGCGAGCGGCGCGCGGATCGAGAGCGCCAACACCGGCACCGTGCTGACCAACGTCGTCGCCAACGGGCGGTTCGGCGGATCGCGGTTGCAGATCGACCGCTTCGCCGCCGACGCCGGCAAGGGCGGACGGGTAACCGGCAGCGGCGGGTTCGACTTCGCCGCGGCGCACGGGATCGGCATCGACATCCGCCTCGCCGCCGATCGCGCGGTGATGATCAACCGCGACGATATCGGCGCGACCGTGACCGGGCCGCTGACCTTCACCTCCGACGGGTCGGGCGGGCGGATCGCGGGCGACGTCGTGCTCAACCGCAGCCGCTACCGGCTGGGACAGGCGACTGCGGCGACCGCGGTGCCGCGGCTCAACATCCGCGAGATCAATCTGCCCGACGGCGGCGAGGAGGACGAGGCCCCGGTCGCGCCCTGGACGCTGGCGATCCGCGCCAGGGCGGCGGACAAGGTGATCGTCAGCGGCCTCGGCCTGTCGAGCGAATGGTCGGCGGACCTCGAAATCGCGGGCGAACCGGCCAATCCGGCGATCACGGGCACGGCGACGATGGTGCGTGGCGATTACGAATTCGCCGGCCGCAAGTTCGAATTGAGCCGCGGCATCATCCGCTTCGCCGGCGAGGTGCCGGCCAATCCGGCGCTGGATATCGAGGCGAATGCGGACAGCACCGGGCTCAGCGCGTCGATCCGGGTGACGGGGACCGCGCTGAAGCCAGAGATCGGCTTTTCGAGCGTGCCGGCGCTGCCGCAGGACGAATTGCTGTCGCGGTTGCTGTTCGGCACGTCGATCACCAGCCTGTCGGCACCGGAGGCGTTGCAGCTCGCATCGGCGGTGGCGGCGCTGCAAAGTGGCGGCAATGGCCTCAACCCGATCAATGCGGTGCGGCGGGCGGCGGGGCTCGACCGCCTGCGGATCCTGCCGGCCGATCCGCAGACCGGGCAGGGGACGTCGATCGCGGCGGGCAAATATGTGACGCGGCGGCTGTATGCGGAGATCGTGACCGACGGTCAGGGCTATTCCGCGACCCAGGTCGAATTTCAGGTGACGCGCTGGCTGTCGCTGCTGTCGAGCATCTCGACGCTGGGGCGGCAGAGCGCCAACGTACGGGTGTCGAAGGATTATTGAGGGGGCGGGGATGGCCCGTTCGCGCGACGCGCTATGTCATGTGTGAGTCGCCACGCCTCCCGCGCATGATCAGTCACCGCGGAACGGGTGCGTAATGGCGGTTAGTGGGGTGACGGTCGTGGGTCCCGCGGCCGTACCGCGGGACCCGACGCACTGTCAGCGCTTGCCGACGCGCTGCTTGCGGGCGGCGTAGCGGGCGTCGCGGGCAGCCTTCATCTCGGCTTCGGTCGGGATCTTGGGCTTGGCCTTGGCGGCGGCTTCGGCAGCGGCGAGCGCCGCGGCTTCCGCGGCGGCCTTCTTCTCGGCGATTTCGCGTTCGCGGGCGGCCTGCTTTTCCGCACGCTTCTGGGCGAGCGCGGCTTCCTTCGCGTCCGCCGCAGCTTTGCGCTCGGCGACGATCGCCGGGTCGAGCGGGGGCTTGGCGCGCAATTTGTCGAGCGCGGCCTGCTTGGCCTGGGCGGAAAGGGCGGCGCGCTCCTGGAACGTCTGGGGCTTGTAGGCTGGCATGTGGGTAGTGAAGATCCTGTCGGTTTTATGCGGCGACCACGCGGCGTGCGTGGTCGTCCGGACTGTCCGTTAGAGCAAAACGCCCCATTCTCCAAAAACGTGCCATCGCCATGACGGATGGGGCGCGGTACGGGCGCGGTTACAGCACGAGGGAGTGACACGGGCATGACGCCGCGCGAATTGTTGGGGACGGCCGAAGTACCGGGCGGCGAGCCGCTGCGGCTGTTCCGGCGCGGGGGCGATTTCATGATCGTGCTCGAGCGCAACGAGTTGATGAACAGCCGGATGAGCGGGTCCGAAGAAGCGCTGGCGGTGATGACGATCGACCGGCTGCGCACGCCCGCGCCGCATCTGCTGGTCGGCGGGTACGGGATGGGATTCACGTTGCGCGCGGCGTTGGCCAGACTCGGCGGACAGGCGCGGGTGACGGTGGCGGAACTGGTGCCGGAAATCGTCGACTGGGCCCGCGGGCCGATGGCGGCGCTGACCGACGGCTGCCTCGACGATCCCCGAGTCGCGGTGGAGTTCGCCGACGTCGCCGAACTGATCGCGGCCGGGCGCGGCAGCTATGATGCGATCCTGCTCGACGTCGACAACGGGCCGGACGGGCTGGTGCGCGCGGCGAACGACCGGCTTTATTCCGCCCGCGGCCTCGCGACGGCGCGCGCGGCGCTGCGGCCGGGCGGCGTGCTGGCGGTGTGGTCCGCGGCCAAGGATGCCGCCTTCGCACGGCGCCTGCGCGAAGGCGGGTTCGAGGTGGACGAGGTGACGGTGTGCGCGCGCAGCAACGGCAAGGGCGCGATGCACACGATCTGGTTCGCCAAGGGGCGGTGACGACCCGATCGGCCCCCTCGGGAGAAAGGGCCGATCGTCGCGTCAGGCCGGTTCGCCGACGATCGTCTTCAGCTCCATGAAGTCGGCGATGCCGTATTTGCCGCCTTCGCGGCCGTTGCCGGACTGTTTGTAGCCGCCGAACGGGGTGCCGCTGGGGCCGCTCCAGGCGTTGATGGTGACCAGCCCGGCGCGCAGGCGCGGCGCGACCCGCGCGGCGGCAGCGGGGTCGCCGGAGATGGCGGCGGACAGGCCGTATTCGGTGGCGTTGGCGAGCGCGATCGCTTCGTCCTGCGTGCCGTAGCGGGTGATCGTCGCGACCGGGCCGAACGTCTCCTCGCGCGCGATCCGCATGTCGGGCGTCACGTCGGCGAAGACGGTCGGGCGGATGTAATAGCCCGCGTTGCGGCCGTCGGGCCGGCCCGGTCCACCGGTGACGAGCGTCGCGCCCTCGTCGATCGCCGACTGGATCAGCTCCTGGATCTTGTCGAACTGCGCTTTGTTGACGACGGGGCCGATGTGCGCGCCCATCTCGGCGGGGTCGCCGATCGGCGTCGCCTCGAAGATCGCCCGCGCGACCTGCGCCGCCTCGTCGGCCTGGCTTTCGTGGACGAGCAGGCGGGTGGGGGCGATGCAGCTCTGCCCCGAATTGGCGAGCACGCCCTGCAAGGTCGGTGGCAGCACCGAGGCAAGGTCGGCGCCCTCCAGCACCAGATTGGGGGCCTTGCCGCCCAGTTCCTGATGGACGCGCTTGACGGTCGCGGCGGCGGCCTGCGCCACCGCGATGCCGGCGCGGGTCGATCCGGTGAAGCTGACCATATCGACGTCGGGATGCGTCGACAGCGCCGCACCGACGGTGGGGCCGTCGCCGTTGATAAGGTTGAAGACGCCTGCGGGCACGCCTGCATCGTGCAGGATCTCGGCGAGGATCATCGCGCAGCTCGGCGCCTCCTCGGACGGTTTGAGCACGATCGTGTTGCCGCCGGCGAGGGCGGGGGCGACCTTGGCGCAAATCTGGTTGAGCGGCCAGTTCCACGGCGTAATCATCGCGACGACGCCGATCGGTTCATGGACGACGCGCGCCTTGCCGACCTGTTCGGAGAAGGTGAATTCGCGCAGCGCCTTCACCGCCCCCATGATGTGGCCGAGCCCGGCGGGCGCCTGCGCCGCCTGGGCGAAGCCGATCGGCGCGCCCATTTCCTGGCTGACCGCCTTGGCGAGATCGGGAATGCGCGCCTTATACGCCTCGACGATGCGGTCGAGCAGGTCGGCCCGCTCGTCCGGGCTGGTCTGCGAGAAGCTGTCGAACGCCTTGCGGGCGGCGGCGACCGCCTTGTCGACGTCGGCCTGCGTGCCGAGCGTGATCGTCGTCACCGGCTGTTCGGTCGACGGGTCGATGACCTGATGGCTTCGGCCGCCCTCGCTGGGAACCCAGGCGCCGTCGATGTAGAAGTCTTGGGCATTCATCGCATCGCTCTCCATATATGTTTGCCAGCGGTGTGCGGCGCGACGGGAACAGTTGCAACCCGAAACGCGTATGCCCGGACGAGCGAAAGGAAAAGCGGCCGATGAGCGAACGGGTAGCGCGGATCGAGCGGACGGGAGGTCCGGAGGTGATCGAATGGGTCGACGTCGATCTGCCGCCGCCGGGGCCGGGCGAGGTGCGGATGCGGCACCGCGCGGTCGGGCTGAACTATATCGATACCTATCACCGCCGTGGCATCTATCCGATCGACCTGCCCGCCGGGCTGGGCAGCGAAGCGGCGGGCGTGGTCGAGGCGGTCGGCGACGGCGTCGCGGACTTCGCGGTCGGCGACCGGGTCGGCACCTTCGGGCCGGCGCGTGGCGCCTATGCGACCGCGCGCAACGTCGCCGCGACGCAATTGCTGCACCTGCCGGACGACGTCGACGACGAGACCGCGGCGGCGCTGCTGCTGAAAGGCTGCACGACGGAGGTGCTGGTCGAACGCTGTGCGCGGGTCGAGGCGGGGCAGACGGTGCTGGTCTGGGCGGCGGCGGGCGGCGTCGGCCAGTTGCTGGTCGGCTGGCTGAAGGCGATCGGCGCGACCGTGATCGGGACGGCGGGATCGGCGGACAAGGCGGCGCACGCGCGCGATGCCGGCGCCGACCACGTCATCCTGCATCGCGACGAGGATGTCGCGGCGCGGGTGCGTGAGATCACCGGCGGGCAGGGCGTCGCGACGGTGTTCGACGGCGTCGGCATGGCGACGTGGCAGGCGACGCTGGCGGCGGTCGCGCGGCGCGGACTGATCGTCAGCTATGGCAATGCCGGCGGGCCGGTGAACGGCGTCGACCTGGGCATACTGGCGGCGAAGGGGTCGCTGTTCGTCACCCGGCCGACGCTGTTCGACTATTACGTCACCCCCGAGGAACGTCGCGCCGGCGTCGAGCGCGTGTTCGCGATGCTGCGCGACGGGGCGATCCGGCCGGCGATCGGCCAGCGGTTCGCGCTGGAGGATGCGGCAGCGGCGCACCGGGCGCTGGAGGCGGGCGAGACGCACGGGAGCAGCATCTTCACCGTCGATTGATCCGCCGGTCGTCACGGCCATTGCGGGATCGCCCGACGGCTGGGATAAGCGGGAACGTTGCGTCGGCGCGGGGGCGTCGGCGCCCTGCGATGGGAGCGGCGGGACATGGGCGTCTGGGGATCGATGCGGGTGGCGGCATTCGCCGGCGCGATGCTGGCGACGGCGGCGGCGGCGACGGGAGTCAGCGCGCAGACCGCGCCGCCGGCCGATCCCGGCACCGCCGCCGACCCGATCGTCGTCGAGGGCCGCGCCCTGCCCGACGAGGCGAAGATCCGGGCGCTGGCCCGCGCGATCTCGCCACGCGTCGGCTTCGACCAGCCGCTGGCGCGCTTCACCGATCCGGTCTGCTTCGCGACGGCGGGGCTGCCGTTGCCGATGCTGCGGACGATCGGCGCCCGGCTGGCCGAGAATGCCGATGCGGCGGGGATCGCGCTGGCCGGGGAGGGCTGCACGCCCAACATCCTCGTCATGGTCGTCGAGGACAGTCGGGCGGAAGCGGAGCGGCTGATGAGCCGCCGGCCCTGGATGTTCCGCGATTACCAGCCGAGCGAGATGCGCGAGATCCTGAAGGAACCCGGGCCGGTCCACGTCTGGAGCGTCAGCGAGGTGCGCAGCCGCGACGGCGATCGCCTGTTCCAGAGCATCGATGGTCCGCCGACGCTGCAGGTGCCGATCGCGACGCGGATCGCGCTGGCGATCCGCCGCGACATGCTGTCGACGGTGATGCTGATCGATCGCAAGGCGGTGCCCGGCCGCAGCCTGCAGCAGATCGCGGACTATGCCGCGATGCGGACGCTCGCGATGATCCGTCCCAAGGGCGCGACCGGCGGCGACACGATCCTGACGTTGTTCGATCCCGCCGCCGCGCCGCCGACGGAGATGACGGCGTTCGACCGCGGCTATCTGAAGGCATTGTACGACGGATCGGGTACGCAGCGCGGCGCGACCAAGGTGGCGATGATCGCCCGCAGCATCGTCAAGGCCGCGGATGCGGACCGGGCGGACGCACCGGCCGGCAAACCCGCCGATGGCAAGGGTGCCGGGGGCAAATGACCATCGGCGCGCCGGGCCAGATGACGGGCCAAATGACGTCCCCGAATGACGTCGCAAATGACGTCTTTGTCATCACGGTGACGTGATCGCGCCATCGGCCGCGGTGCAAGGCGGTCGGCGGAGTGTCGTCTATGTCTCAATTGCCCGTGTTCTTCGATGCCAGCGGTCGGCGCAAGCGGCGGTTCACGCTCGGCGTGGTCGCCTTCGTGCTGCTGCTGCTGCTGTCGGTCGCCGCCTTCGCGGTGTCGATCGGGGCGGTGCCGGCCGCGCCGCTGCTGCCGGTCGAGGCGGAGCACCATCTGCTGCACCGGCTGTCGCCACCGCATGGCGTGATCCGCCGCGCCAGGCGGGGGCTGGACTATTATGCCGGCCGTCTGTTCGGCACCGGGCGGGGCAAGGCGGGGGCGTCGGGCAATCCGGCGCTCGCCATCGCCTTCCACACCCCATGGGACCCGTCGAGCGCGGCGAGCCTCGAACGGCATGTCGAACAGCTCGACTGGGTGATCCCCGGCTGGGTGTCGGTGACGGGCGCGGATCATCGCATCACCGTGTTCCGCGATACCGCGGGGCGCAGCATCCTCAACCGCGCGGTACACCGGCCGGTGATCGTGCCGATGATCCAGAATGCGATCGGCGGGACGTGGGACGGCGCCGGCACCGCCGCGCTGCTCGCCGACCCGCGCGCGCGGGCCGCGCTGCTCGACCGGCTGGTGCCGTGGCTGGCGGCGAACCGCGCGGGCGGCGCCTTCTTCGACTTCGAGGACCTGCCGGCGGGCGCGCAGGGTAACTACCGGACATTCCTCGGCGAGGCGCAGCGGCGGTTCGCACCGCGCGGCTGGGTGGTGGCGATCGCCGCGCCGGTCGGCAATCCGGACTGGGACCTGCCCGCCTATGCGCGGGTCACCGACAAGATCTTCCTGATGGCCTATGACGAGCATGAGACCGCGGGGCCGGCGGGGCCGATCGCGTCGCAGCGCTGGTTCGCCGAACAGGTCGCGACCGCCGCGCGCGGCATCCCCGCGGCGAAGCTGGTCGTGGCGGTCGGCTCCTATGCCTATGACTGGCACGACGGGGGCGGCGACGCGATGAGCGTCGACGAGGCGTGGCAGGCGGCGCGCGATTCGGCGACGGTGCCGGCGTTCGACCGGGCGAGCGGCAACAGCGGCTTCGCCTATTCGGACGGCGATACGCGCCATGTCGTCTGGATGCTGGACGCGGCATCGGCCTACAACCAGATCGCCTTCCTCCACCGCGCCGGGGTCGGCAGCGTCGCGCTGTGGCGGCTGGGGTCGGAGGATCCGGGCCTGTGGGCGCTGTTCGGGCGCGACCACCGCACCCTGCCGCCGCCATCGGCGATCGACGCGATCCCCGCCGGCACCAACGTCGATATCGAGGGGGCGGGCGAGATCCTGAAGATCGGCGCGACCCCGGTGGCGGGCGCGCGCCACGCGGTAGCGGGGGCGGACGGGATGATCGCCGACGTCCGCTTCACCCGGCTGCCGTCGCAATATGAGGTCGACCGCACCGGCTATCGCCCCCGCCAGCTGGCGCTGACCTTCGACGACGGTCCCGATCCGACCTGGACGCCGCAGATCCTCGACGTGCTGAAGCGCGAAGGCGTGCCGGCGACCTTCTTCATCGTCGGGGAGAATGCGCTGACCCAGCGCCCGCTGCTCCAGCGGATGGTGGCCGAGGGGCATGAGATCGGCAGCCACACCTATACCCATCCCAATCTGGCGACGGTGTCGCCCGAACAGGTGCGGTTCGAACTCAACGCCAACCAGCGCCTGTTCCAGGCGTTCACCGGCCGGTCGCTGCGCCTGTTCCGCGCACCCTATTTCGGCGATGCCGAGCCGACCACCGCGGATGAGATCGTGCCGGCGCTGCAGGCGCAGGAGCGCGGCTATGTCTCGGTCGGGCTGCACGTCGATCCCGGCGACTGGAAGCGGCCGGGCGTGCAGGCGATCATCGACGCGACGATCGCGCGGGTGACGAGCGCGCCCGCGCAGTGCGACGGCGATTCGGACGCCGATTGCAGCCGCAACATCATCCTGCTGCACGATGCCGGCGGCAACCGCGCGCAGACGGTCGCGGCGCTGCCGGTCATCATCGACCGGCTGCGGGCGCTGGGCTACAGCTTCGTCCCCGTCTCGACGCTCGCCGGCATCTCGCGTGAGGCGGCTATGCCGGCGATCTCGTCGGGCGACCAGCTGGCGGCGCGCGCCGACCTCGCGCTGTTCACGACGCTGGGCGGGCTGGTGGTGGCGCTGCACTGGCTGTTCGCCATCGCGATCACCGTCGGTATCCTGCGCGCGCTGGCGCTGTCCGGCCTGGCGCTGGTGCAGGCGCGGCGCGAATCGCGCACCGTGTTCCCGGCGATCGATCCCGACCGGTTCGTCACGGTGATGATCCCCGCCTATAACGAGGAGCGGGTGATCGAACGCGCGGTGCGCGGCGTGCTCGCCAGCACCGAGGTGCGGATCGAGGTGATCGTCATCGACGACGGTTCGAAGGACGCGACCTCTGCCGTCGTCGCCGCCGCTTTCGCCGACGATCCGCGCGTGCGGCTGCTGACGCTGGTGAATGGCGGCAAGGCGCGCGCGCTCAACACCGGGCTGGAGGTGGCGAAGGGCGAGATCGTCATCGCGCTGGACGCCGATACGCAGTTCGAACCGACCACGATCGCGCGGCTGGCGCGCTGGTTCGACGATCCGGCGCTGGGCGCGGTCGCGGGCAATGCCAAGGTCGGCAACCGCGTGAACCTCATCACCCGCTGGCAGGCGCTGGAATATATCACCGCGCAGAATCTGGAGCGGCGCGCCTTCGCTCGCCTGAACGCGATCACCGTCGTGCCCGGTGCGGTCGGCGCGTGGCGGCGCGCGGCGATCGCGGCGGTCGGCGGCTATCCGCACGACACGCTGGCGGAGGATCAGGACCTGACCATTGCGATCCAGCGGGCCGGCTGGCGGGTGCAATACGACCAGTACGCCGTCGCCTGGACCGAGGCGCCCGAGACGCTGCGCGCGCTCGCCAAGCAGCGGTTCCGCTGGGCGTTCGGGACGCTCCAATGCCTGTGGAAGCATCGTTCGGCGATCGGGCGCAGCGCCCCGCGCGGGCTCGGCTGGGTCGGATTGCCGCAGGCGATCGTGTTCCAGATCCTGCTCGCTGCGATCAGCCCGATCATCGACCTCGCGCTGCTGGTCAGCTTTGTCGTGACCTATCTCGACGTGCAGGCGCACGGCTGGGCGCAGACCAGCCACGACGTCTATACGATGCTCGCCTTCTGGATCGTGTTCACCGCGATCGACCTGCTGGCGGCGACGATCGCCTTCGCGCTGGAACGGCGCGAGCGGTGGCGGCTGCTGTGGCTGCTGATCCCGCAGCGTATCGGCTATCGCCAGGTGATGTATTATGTGGTGCTGAAGGCGATCGCGCAGGCGCTGCGCGGCCCGATGGTGGGCTGGGGCAAGTTGCAGCGGACCGGGCGGGTGACGTCGGGGTGAGGGGGAAGGGGAATGAGGACACATATCGGTATCGCGGCGATCCTCGCCCTGGCCGCGCTGGCATCCTGCGCGACGACACCCGCGGAGAAACCGGTCCTGACGCGGTCGGCGGTGCAGTCGATCGCCCGGGACTGCCGGGCCATCAAGGGGGAGTTCCATCCCGACGGCAAGGCGCTGCCCTATGTCGTCTTCGTGGTTCGTGGCGAGGATGTTCGCGACAATATGGGCGACATGTGTTTCGCCAGACGACTGTCCGCCTACCGCTATGCGATGATGAGTTACCGCGAAGAGGGGCCTTCGCCGGTCGAGTGAGGCCGCCGCCAAAACGAAGGTCGCGTCGCGACGATGCGTCGTATACGACGGAATATATTCCCGATGTTGCGAGGCCAAGATGATCCGCCCCCTGTTGCTGGCCATGTCGCTGACGCTATCCGTCCCTGCCGCAGCGCAGACGCGGGCGCCGCTGGTGCTCGCCGCGGCGAGTCTGCAGGAATCGCTGACCGCCGCCGCGGAGGCGTGGGCGAAGACGGGGCATCCCAGACCGGTGATCTCGTTTGCGGCGTCGTCGGTGCTGGCGCGGCAGGTCGAGGCGGGGGGCGGCGCGGACCTGTTCGTGTCGGCCGATCAGGAATGGATGGACGCGCTGGCCGCCAAGCGGCTGATCGTCGCGAACACGCGGGTGACGTTCCTCGGCAACCGGCTGGTCGTCGTCGCGGCGAAGGGTAATCCGGTGCGCATCCCCGTCCGTCCGCGCGCCGCGCTGGCGCGGGTGCTGGCGGCGGGACCGCTGGCGATGGCGGACGCGCCGGTGCCGGCGGGTCGCTATACCGAGGCGGCGTTGCGCAGCCTCGGCGTGTGGACCGCCGTCGCGCCCAAAGTGGTGCGCGGCGACAGCGTGCGTGCGGCGCTGGTGCTGGTCGAGCGTGGCGCCGCGCCGCTGGGGATCGTCTATGCGACCGACGCCCGCGCGTCGCGGACGGTGCGGGTCGCGGGCGTGTTTCCCGTATCGAGCCACCCCGCGATCACCTATCCGATCGCGCGGATCGCCGGTTCGCGGAACCCGGAGGGCGAGGCGTTCCGCCGCTTTCTGGTCAGCGCCAAAGGCAAGGCGATCTTCGTCCGCTACGGATTCACCGCGCGCTGATGTTGTCGGCGGAGGAATGGACGATCCTGGCGGTGTCGCTGAAGGTCGGGGGCGTCGCGATGGCGGCGGTGCTGCCGCTCGCCTTCGTGCTCGCCTGGGTGCTGGCGCGCGCGCGATTCCCGGGGAAGCTGTTGCTCGATGCGGTCGTGCATCTGCCGCTGGTTGTGCCGCCGGTGGTGACGGGCTGGGTACTGCTGCTGGCGTTCGGGCCGAATGGGCCGATCGGCGGCGTGCTCGAACGCTGGTTCGGCGTCACCGTGCTGTTCCGCTGGACGGGTGCGGCGATCGCGGCGGGGATCATGGCGCTGCCGCTGATGGTGCGCGCGATGCGGCTGTCGATCGAGGCGGTCGACAGGCGGCTGGAAAGCGCGGCGCGGACGCTGGGGGCGGGACCGGCACGGGTGTTCTGGACGCTGACGCTGCCGCTCAGCCTGCCCGGCGTGCTGGCGGGCGCGGTGCTCGGGTTTGCGCGATCGATCGGCGAATTCGGCGCGACGATCACCTTCGTCTCCAACGTGCCGGGGCAGACGCAGACGCTGCCGCTGGCGATCTATTCGGCGTTGCAGCAGCCGGGGGCGGAGGCGATGGTATGGCGGCTGTCGGCGATCTCGGTGGCGCTCAGCCTCGTCGCGCTCGTCGCGTCGGAACTGCTCACACGGCGTGTGAGGCGGGGGCTGCATGTCCTTTGACATCCATGTCGAAAAGCGGCTGGGCGAGGCCGCGGTCGCGCTCGACCTGACCGCGGGCGCGGGGCTGACGGTGCTGTTCGGCCCGTCGGGGATCGGCAAGACCAGCATATTGAACATGGTCGCCGGGCTGCTGCGGCCCGACCGGGGGCGGATCGCGGTCGCCGGGCGGGTGCTGTTCGACGCCGCGGCGGGGGTGGACATCGCGCCGGAGCGGCGGCGCGCGGGCTATGTCTTTCAGGAGCCGCGGTTGTTCCCGCACCGGCGGGTGCGCGCGAACCTGCTGTACGGCGCGCCCGACGACGGCGCGCTGGCGGCGACCGCGGCGATGCTGGGCATCGGCCACCTGCTCGACCGCTGGCCGCGGACGCTGTCGGGCGGCGAGGCGCGGCGCGTCGCGATCGGCCGCGCGCTGCTCATCGATCCCGCTTTCCTCCTGCTCGACGAGCCGCTGTCGTCGCTGGACCGCGCGCGGCGGGGCGAGATCATGGACGCGATCCAGCGCGTCCGCGACGAGGCGGGCCTGCCGATCCTGATGGTGACGCACGACCCCGAAGAGGCGGAGCGACTGGGGACGCGGATCGTGCGGATCGACTGACCTCAGGCCAGCTCGAATTCCTTGCGCTCGCCGTTGGTCGAATCGGTCGCCACCCAGACATGGAACGTGCCGGGCTCGACCACCCACTGGCCGTCCATCCAGAAGCGCAGATCCTCGCGCGACAGCGTGAAGCGGACCTGCTTCGACTGGCCGGGCGCCAGCGAGACGCGCTGGAACCCCTTCAGCTCGCGGATCGGCCGGGTGTGGCTCGCGACGACGTCGTGGATGTAGAGCTGCACCACCTCGTCGCCGGCGCGCGTGCCGGTGTTGGCGACGGTCGCGGTCACCTCGATCCGGTCGCCCATCCGCGCCGGCACGACGACGTTCGACACGGCGAAGCTGGTGTAGCTGAGGCCGTGGCCGAACGGGTACAGCGCCTCGTTCTTGGTTTCGCGATAGCGCGCCTTGTAATCCTGCGCGCCGGTTTCAGGTGCGCCGCGGCCGGTGTTCTTGTGGTTGTAGAAATAGGGTTGTTGACCGCTGAAGTGCGGGAAGCTGGCCGACAGCTTGGCGGACGGATTGACCTCGCCGAACAGCACGTCGGCGATCGCATTGCCGCTCTCGGTGCCGAGGAACCAGGTCGCGAGGATCGCGGGCGCGTCCTTCACCGCGCCCTCCAGCGCGAGCGCGCGGCCGTGGCGCAGCAGCACGACGACCGGCTTGCCGGTGGCGGCGAGCGCCTCGGCCAGCGCCATCTGCGCGGGCGGCACGGTGATCGAGACGCGCGCCTGCGCCTCGCCCGACATCAATTGCGTCTCGCCGATCGCGAGCAGCACGACATCCGCCCCGCGCGCGGCGGCGACCGCGGCGTCGATGCCGCCGGGGATCGCCGCCTCGACCTCCGACCCCTTCACCACCGTCACGTTCGCCTTGCGGTTGCGCAGGCCGGCGGCGACCGAGACGTTCAGCTTCGCGTCCGACATGAACGCCCAAGTGCCGACGACATTCTCGACATCCTCGGCAAAGGGGCCGACCAGCGCAATTTTGGCGGTCTTCGCCAGCGGCAGGACATTGCCCTCGTTCTTCAGCAGCACGATCGAGCGCGCACCCGCCTCGCGGCTCAGCTTGAGCATCGCGGGGGTCGACACGCTGGTCCGCTCTGCCTTCTGGCTGACCGAGCGATAGGGATTGTCGAACAGGCCGACCTGTTCCTTGAGGTGCAGCACGCGGCGGACGCCCTCGTCGAGGCGTGCGATCGGCACCTCGCCCTTCTCGACCAGATCGGGCAGCCACAGATTGTAGAGGTTCGACTGCATGGCCATGTCCATGCCCGCCATGAACGCCTTCTTCGCGGCGTCGCGGCCGTCCTTCGCATAGCCGTGCGCGATCAGCTCCTCGTCGGCGGTATAGTCGCCGACGACCATGCCGCCGAACGTCCATTGCCCGCGCAGCAAGTCGGTCATCAGCCAGCGGTTCCCCGAGGCGGGCACGCCGTCGATGTCGTTGAACGCGCTCATCAGCGTCGCGACGCCGGCATCGACCGCCGCCTTGAACGGCGCCAGATGCACCTCGTGCAGCGTCGACGGGCTGATCTCGGTGAAGTTGTACTCCATGCCGCCCGACACCGCGCCATAAGCGGCGAAATGCTTGGCGCAGGCGGCGACGCGCGTCGGGTCCTTCAGATCCGAGCCCTGGAAGCCGCGGATGCGCGCGACGCCGAGCGCGATGCCGAGATACGGGTCCTCGCCCGATCCTTCGGCGACGCGGCCCCAGCGCTGGTCGCGCGCGACGTCGACCATCGGCGCGAAGGTCCAGTGGATGCCGAGCGCGGTGCTCTCCAGCGCCGCGGCGCGGGCGGTGCGCATCGCGAGGTCGGGATCGAAGGCGCAGGCCTCGGCGATCGGCAGCGGATAGGCGGTGCGCAGCCCGTGGATGACGTCGCCGGCGAAGATCAGCGGGATCCGGAGCCGGGTCTGCATCGCCGCGTCCTGCGCCGCCTTCGCGCCCGCATAGCCGACGCCGTTGAACAGCATGCCGATCGCGCCGGTCCTGATCCGCGCGAGCTGTTCGCTGGCGCCGCCGGTGGCGAGGCCGGGATTGAACGGCACGCCGATCGGGCGGATCTGGTCGGAGAAGCAGGACAGCTGCCCCGCCTTTTCCTGCGGCGTCATCCGCGCGATCAGGCTTTCGATCCGGTCGCTCTGCGCGAGCACGGGGGCGCCGAGCGTCAGCCCGGCGATGGTGGCGCCGCCGCTGAGGACCTGACGGCGATCGAGGATGGCGGGCATGACGGGGTCTCCTGGCGCGTTTCTGTCGTTGCGGAAACGGCTAGACCGCGCGTCCGGCGGGGGCAACCCGCCCGGGCGCATCGCCGAGCCCCAGTTGCTGCCGCATCTGCTCCAGCGGGACGCCCTTTGTCTCCGGGAAATAGAACAGCACGACGACGAATTGCAGCGCCATCATCCCCGCAAAAAACAAAAACGGCGCCCCGGCGGAATACGCGGCGACCGCGGGGAAGGCGGCGGCGATCACCGCGTTGAGCCCCCAATGTGTGCTCGCGCCCACCGCGCTGCCGCGGCTGCGGACCGAGGTCGGGAACACCTCCGAGATATAGACCCAGATGACCGCGCCGGTGCTGGGGGCGAAGAAGGCGATGAAGGTGATGAGGGCGGGCAGGAGGAGCCACGAGGGGATCGTGCCGAGCAGCGACAGACCGCCGACGAGCAGCGATGCGGCCATGCCGAGGCTGCCGACCATCAACAGCGTCCGGCGGCCCAGCCGGTCGATGAGGAGCATGCCGACGAAGGTGAAGATGCCGTTGACGATGCCGATGATGATCGCCTGCACGTCCGCCGACAGCGCGGTCGACGAGCGCGAGAAGATGTCGTTGAGATAGTAGAGGAAGGCGTTGATGCCGGAGAGCTGATTGAAGCCGGCGACGAGCATCGCGAGCAGGATCGGCTTGCGGTGCAGGCGCCACGACAGGCGCTCGCCCACCGGCTGTCCGGCGAGGTCGGCGTGGACGCCGGCGATCTCCCGCTCCGCCAGCGCGCCGGTCATGCCGATGCGGGCAAGCGAGCCCTTGGCCTCCGCATCGCGGCCGTGCATGACCAGCCAGCGCGGGCTGTTGGGGATCCGGAACAGCAGGCCCATGAACACGAGCGCAGGCACTGCCGAAATCCCGAGCTTCCACCGCCAAGCGACGTCGCCGGGCTCGACCGCGGCGATGATCGCGTTGGAGACATAGGCGAGCAGGATGCCGAAGATCACCATGAACTGGAAGGCGGCGACAAGCTGGCCGCGGCGCGACGGCGGTGCGATCTCTGCGATATAGACCGGCGCCAGCACCGACGATCCCCCGACCGCTAACCCGGCGAGGACGCGGAACAGCACGAGCGACCCCCAGTCCCAGGCGAAGGCGCAGCCGATCGCCGAGACGACGTAGAAAAGTGCGAGGATGCGCAACGTGTCGCGGCTGCCGTAGCGATCGCCGGGAATGCCGGCGAACAGCGCGCCGACCAGCGTCCCCCACAGCGCCGCCGAGACGGTGATGCCGAGCCAGCCGGGGGTGAGGCCATATTCGCGGGTCAGCGCATCGGTGACACCGGAGATCACTGCGGTATCGAAGCCGAACAACAGCCCGGCGAGTGCCGCGGTGGCGATACAGGCGAGCAGCCCGGGATTGAGGATCGAGGGCTCGCGGCCGGCTGTCTGCGTCGCCAAGGCGGGTTCCTTATGTCGTTGCTGCGGCCACAACGCGCGGGATCGGCGGTGGGGTCAACGGGGTTCGTTTTCGGCGTGACGGGGGCGGGCGGTTATGTGTGCTTCGTTGCCCCGGACCGGTTCGGGGTCCACGAGGCGCTCGGGATGGCTCATGTCGGAGCGCGCGTCGCCGCGCAGTGTACCCGGAACACGTCCGGGGTGACGGGGAGGGGTGAGCGCTGCCGGCCAGCGCATCGCGGTGCGCACATACGAGAAGGGCGGCCCGTTGCCGGACCGCCCCATCGTGGCTGTATCGCATGGGCCACGCCGTCGAACGTGGACGGCTTCGCCGCCCCCGCCGCCTGCCGTGGCCAGCCTCCGGATTGCTGTCGCGATCCGGAGTGCCCCGCACTTAGCGCTTCGAGAACTGGAAGCTGCGACGTGCCTTCGCACGGCCGTACTTCTTGCGCTCGACGGTACGGCTGTCGCGGGTCAGGAACCCGGCGGCCTTGACCGGCGCACGCAGGATCGGTTCGAAGCGGGTCAGCGCCTGGCTGATGCCATGCTTGACCGCGCCGGCCTGGCCCGAGAGGCCGCCGCCCTTGACGGTGCAGACGACGTCATACTGACCTTCGCGCTCGGTGATGCCGAACACCTGGTTGATGACGAGGCGCAGCGTCGGACGCGCGAAATAGACTTCCTGATCGCGACCGTTGATCGTGATCTTGCCCGAACCCGGCTTGATCCACACGCGGGCGACGGCGTCCTTGCGACGGCCGGTCGCATAGGCGCGGCCGAACTTGTCGAGGATCTGCTCACGCAGCGGCGTCGTCGGCAGGACCTGGACCGGCGCGGCAGGCGCTTCGCCGTCGGTGGTGACGGCCGGCGCGGCGTTCGCAGCCGGTGCCGGCTGCTGCGTCAGCGACGCGAGGTCGGAAAGGGACTGGCGATTGTCGGTCATTACGCGCCCACCTTGTTCTTGCGGTTCATGCCCGCGATATCGAGAACTTCCGGGTTCTGAGCTTCGTGCGGATGCTCGGTGCCCTTGAAGATGCGCAGGTTGCGCATCTGCTCGCGACCCAGCGGGCCACGCGGGATCATGCGCTCGACGGCCTTTTCGAGAACGCGCTCCGGGAAGCGGCCTTCGAGAACCTTGGCGGCGGTGACGCCCTTGATGCCGCCGGCATAACCGGTGTGCTTGTAATAGATCTTCTTCTCGGCCTTGTTGGACGTGAAGCGGATCTTGTCGGCGTTGATGACGATGACGTTGTCACCGCAATCGACGTGCGGGGTGAACGACGTCTTGTGCTTGCCGCGCAGGACGTTGGCGATGATCGACGCGGTGCGGCCGACCACCAGGTCGGTGGCGTCGATAATGTGCCACTTCTTCTCCACCTCGTGCGGCTTGGCCGACTTGGTGGTCTTCATGAGCGCCTTCATGGCGTGGACCTTTCGGTTTGAAACGATGCACGCCGCCCCAGGGGACGGCGTGATTGAGTGGCCCAATGATCGAACCCACCCGCGAAGTCAAGCAAACCGCGGCTTTGCTGACGGGTAAAATGATACCATGCGGGACGGGTGGGCTGGATCGAGGGGGGTGGCGATCAGGCGGTGCGGCGTCCGCAGGCATGGGCGGCGACGACGGTCGCGATCAGCAGCAGGGCGGCATTGGCCTGATGCGCGACGGCGACGTCGATCTGCACCCCGGTCATCAGCGTGGCGATGCCGAGGATGATCTGGAGCGTGACGAGCCCGACGACCCAGAAGCCGGCCTTCGACCCCGCACGGGTCGCGGCGACCGCGAGCCAGGTGAGCGCTGCGGCGGCGGCGAAAGCCCACCAACGGTGGATGAACTGGACGACGACGGGATTGTCGACGGCATTGCGCCACGCCGGATCGACCAGCGGCACGCCGGCGGGGAACAGCGCGTCGCCCATCAGCGGCCAACTGGCGAAGGCATAGCCGGCATCGAGGCCGGCGGTGAACGCGCCATAGACGAGCTGGACGAACAGCAGCGCCAGCGCCGCGACCGCGACTCGGGTGAGGCGCGCCGGGCAGGACAGCGGATTGCGATGGAGCGCGATCAGGTCGAGCGCGGTCCAGACGATGCCGGCGAGGATGGTCAGCGCGGTGAGCAGATGGACCGCGAGCCGGACGTGGCTGACGTCGGTCCGCTCCGACAGGCCGGAGGCGACCATCCACCAGCCGATCGCACCCTGGAACCCGCCGAGCGCGAGCAGCGCGACCAGCCGCCAGCCATAGCCTGCCGGGATCTGCCGGCGGACCGCGAACCACAGAAGCGGCAGGGCGAAGGCGAGGCCGATGATGCGGCCGAGCACGCGGTGCAGATATTCCCAGAAGAAGATGCCCTTGAACCCGGCGAGCGTCATGCCCTGGTTGAAGGCGGCATATTCGGGGATCTTGCGGTAATTGGCGAATTCCGCCTGCCAGTCCGCATCGGTCAGCGGCGGGACGATGCCGCTGATCGGCTTCCATTCGGTGATCGACAGGCCCGATTCGGTCAGGCGGGTGATCCCGCCGATGACGACCATCGCGACGATCAGCCCGGCGACGGCGAACAGCCAGCGCGCGCCGCTGCGCGGCCGGGCACGGGAGAGGAAGGCGGCGCTAGGCTGGAGCATGCGAGCGCGATACACCCGGCGCCGCCACGCGCCAAGTGTCAAGCCGTGCGCGGGGGGGAGAGAGCCGATGCTACCGGGATTGATCGCAATGATGTTGCAGGCGGCGACGAACGGGCGCGCGCCGCCAATACGCTTAGGGAATTGGGTGAATTTCGTGCTGCCGAGGCCATGCGACAGCGGGCGATCGCGACGTTTCGCGGCATGACGGACCCGGCGGGTTGGGACGGCTTCCTTGCCGAGCTGGGGCCGGCGATCGCCCGTCGCGACGCGACCTCGGAGCCGCTCGACCTTCTCCCCAAGTCCCAGGCGGCGATGCGATGCGCGGGCGAACCCGATCACCTCAGCGCCTTCGATCGTGGGGTCTGCGCGACGCCGGCAATAGCCGACATGGTGGCCACCTTTCGAAAGAACGACGCCGAGCGCAATCGGGCGGCGCAAAAAACGACGATGTGATGTTGTAACCTGCCGCGCCCCGGCCTAGATGGTCGCTACGGATGCCCCAGATGACTCACCCCGTACGCCGCCTCGGCTGGGCCGGCCTCGACCGCGCGGCGATCGCGCTGTCGGGTCTGTGCGTCGTGCATTGCCTGGCGAGCGCAGTGCTGCTGGCGATGCTGTCGGCGGCGGGCGGGCTGCTGCTCAATCCGCTGTTCCACGAGGTCGGACTGACGATCGCGATCCTGCTCGGCGCGATCGCGCTGGGGCGGGGCGTGATGGAGCATGGCTATATCATGCCCGCGTCGATGGGCGCGTTCGGCCTGGGGATCATGGCGGGGGCGATGACCCTGCCGCACGAGGGCGGCGGCGGGGCGGAGACGCTGTGGACGGTGATCGGCGTCGGCCTGCTCGCCTTCGGTCACGACCTCAACCGGCGCGCGGTCGTCTGACGCGGCTTGCCGTGGGCCGCGTGGCTCCCTAAATTTGGCCGATGGCCCATGCGCATCACACCCATCACGAACCGCAGGGCGACGACCTGACCAGGGCCGCGCAGGCGACGCTGGAAAAGTCCGGCGAGCAATGGACTCAGATGCGCGCCAACGTGTTCGAGGCGCTGGCCGGATTCGCCAAGCCCGCGAGCGCCTATGACATCGCCGAGGCGCTGTCGAAGCGTGAGGGACGCCGCGTCGCCGCCAACAGCATCTATCGCATCCTCGACGTCTTCGTCGCCTCCAACCTCGCGAGGAAGGTCGAGAGCTCGAACGCCTATGTCGCCAACGCGCACCCCGACTGCCTGCACGATTGCATCTTCCTGGTGTGCGATTCCTGTGGACAGACGGTGCATCTGGACGACGACGTGGTGACGCGCGGCGTCAGGAATGCCGCGCAAGCCGCTGGATTCTCTCCGGTTCGTCCCGTCATCGAGGTGCGGGGAAAATGCGCCGACTGTGGTTGATCGGGCGTTCGCCGACAATCGACACGTTCCGACTTAGCGCGTAGACGGGCCTGATGGCCGAACTACCCGAAACGCCGTTGCTCGATACCGTCAAGACGCCGGAAGAGCTGCGAAAACTGAAGCCCGAACAGCTCCGCCAGCTCGCCGACGAGCTGCGGCAGGAGACGATCTCCGCGGTCGGATCGACCGGCGGACATCTCGGGTCCGGACTCGGCGTGGTCGAGCTGACCACTGCGATTCATTACGTGTTCGACACGCCGCGCGACCGGCTGGTGTGGGACGTCGGCCACCAATGCTATCCGCACAAGATATTGACCGGGCGGCGCGATCGCATCCGCACGCTGCGCCAGGGCGGCGGCCTCAGCGGCTTCACCAAGCGCAGCGAGAGCGAATACGACCCGTTCGGCGCGGCGCACAGCTCGACCTCGATCTCCGCGGCGCTGGGCTTCGCGGTGGCGAACAAGCTCGCCGGCACGCCGGGGCGCGGCATTGCGGTGATCGGCGACGGTTCGATGTCCGCGGGCATGGCGTATGAGGCGATGAACAACGCCGAACAGGCGGGCAACCGGCTGGTCGTGATCCTCAACGACAACGACATGTCGATCGCACCACCGGTCGGCGGGCTGTCGGCCTATCTGTCGCGGATGGTGTCGAGCCGCGAATTCCTGGGGGTGCGCGACATCCTCAAGAAATTCGCCCGCCGCCTGCCGCGGCCGTTCCACCAGGCGGCGCGCAAGACCGACGAGTTCGCCCGCGGCATGACGATGGGCGGCACGTTGTTCGAGGAGCTGGGCTTCTATTACGTCGGCCCGATCGACGGTCATAACCTCGACCATCTGATCCCGGTGCTGGAGAACGTCCGCGACGCCGAGGAAGGGCCGATCCTGATCCATGTCGTCACCAAGAAGGGCAAGGGCTATGCCCCGGCCGAGGCGGCGGCGGACAAATATCACGGCGTCCAGAAGTTCGACGTCATCACCGGCGCGCAGGCCAAGGCGCCGCCGGGACCGCCGCAATATCAGAACGTCTTCGGCGACCAGTTGGTCAAGGAAGGGATGCGCGATCCGACGATCGTCGCGATCACCGCGGCGATGCCGTCGGGCACCGGCGTCGACCGGTTCGCCAAGGCATTCCCTGATCGCGCGTTCGACGTCGGCATCGCCGAACAGCATGGCGTCACCTTCGCCGCAGGGCTTGCCGCTCAGGGGATGCGGCCGTTCTGCGCGATCTATTCGACCTTCCTCCAGCGCGCCTACGATCAGGTCGTGCACGACGTGGCGATCCAGAACCTGCCGGTGCGCTTCGCGATCGACCGCGCGGGGCTGGTCGGCGCCGACGGGGCGACGCACGCCGGGTCATTCGACGTCACCTATCTGGCAACCCTGCCGAATTTCGTCGTGATGGCGGCGGCGGACGAGGCCGAACTGGTCCATATGACGCACACCTGTGCGGTGCATGACAGCGGCCCGATCGCGGTCCGCTATCCGCGCGGGGCCGGGACCGGCATCGCACTGCCCGAGGTCGCGCAGCGGCTGGAGATCGGCAAGGGCCGTATCGTCCGCGAGGGCAAGACGGTGGCGATCCTGTCGCTCGGTACGCGACTGGAAGAGGCGCTGAAAGCAGCCGAGGTGCTGGAGGCGAAGGGTCTGTCGACGACCGTCGCCGACCTGCGCTTCGCCAAGCCTCTCGACGAGGCGTTGATCCGCCGGCTGCTGACGTCGCACGAGGTCGCGGTGACGATCGAGGAGGGCGCGGTCGGCGGCTTCGGCGCGCACGTGCTGACGCTGGCGAGCGACGAGGGGCTGATCGACGGCGGGCTCAAGCTGCGCACGATGCGCCTGCCCGACACGTTCCAGGACCAGGACAAGCCCGAGAAGCAATATGCCGAGGCCGGCCTCGACGCCGATCATATCGTGCAGACCGTGCTGACGACGCTGCGTCACAATAGCGCGGGCGTGAGCGAGGGCGTGCGGGCTTGAGCGGACCGGTGAAGGCGGCGATCATCATCGCGCTAGCGGTGGTCGTGCTGGTGGCGCTGAACGTGCGCATGTATCGCGCGATGAAGGCGGCGACCGCGAAGGGGCGCGAGACCGAGGCGGGCGGTGACTGACCTGCCCGGCGCCGCTTCGCTCAACGAGGCGGAGCGGCGCGTGCTGGCGATGCTGGCCGAGGGGCACACGGCCAAGACGATTGCGGCGGTGCTCGGCACCAGTGTCCATGCCGTCAACGAGCGGCTGCGCGAGGCTCGGCGCAAGACCGGCGCGGCGAGCAGTCAGGAACTGGCGCGGGCGCTGGCAGCACAAGAAAATCGGGACGACAAAATCGGGGTGGCGACAACGCGGCCTGTCGAGGAGCGGGACCTGCCGCCGTCGCATGGTGCGACGGTCGGTCTGCGAAAGGGTCTTCATCCCATGACCGTCCTCATCAGCCTTGGCTTGGCGGGAGCGTTGCTCGCCGGTGTCATGACACAAGGCGGCCAAACGGCGCGCGATTCGCTGCTCGGCGATCTGGTGGAAGACAAGGGTGGCCAGCCGGGCGATCTGTACCGGAAGCTGCGTGGCGAACCGCGTGACGCGGTATGGGCGGGCGAGAGCGAGGCGGCGCTGCTCAACCGCTTCGGCGCGGTTCCGGGCATCGCCAGGCTGCGCGTCACCTGCGGGGCGACGCTGTGCGAGGTCGCGGGTGTGCTCAGGCCGGGATCGGCATCGGGTCCGGCGTTGCTCGCGGTGCAGGAGGTCGCCTTGCGCGGCCTGCGCGATCTGGGGTTCGCCGACGTCGCGAGCCTGGCCGCGGGCGGAGAAGGGGCCGGCGATGGCGCGCCCTTCGTTGCCTATCCGGTGCGCCTGCCCGCCGACGTGCCGCACGTCGTCGCCACCGTGCCAGTTGCCGGGGCCCGGATCGTACCGGGGCCATATGTTCTGTCGGTGACGTTCGATCGGGCGATGCGCCCCGGCAGCTTTTCGTTCGTCACCCGCGATCAGGGCGCCTATCCCGATTGTGATGGCAGACCGCGCCAGTCCGCGGATGGTCGTACCTTTTCGATGACGTGCACGGCGCGACCCGACACGGTCTATGCGATCGGCTTCAATGCCCCCCGTTTCCGCAACTTCGTAAGCGCGACCGGCGGTGTCGCAGCGGAACCGGCGATATTGTGGTTCCAAAGCGGGCGGTAGTGCCGGGTGCTGTCGGCCGCCGCTTGTGGGAACACGCCAACGCCCGTTGATCCGAGGGCTTCCACGCCGGCCTCCTGATCGACGGGCGCCCCGGAGCCGTGAACCCGTTCGCGCCCGTCGGGTGAGTTGTCACCGCCCGAGGTAATGGTCCTGCGCGGCGTCGGTGGCGTTGATCGCGAGGATCGAGCGGGCATCGCTGGCGGCGCGGGCATGACCGTGGCCGTCGGTGCTGGCGGCGATGACGCGGCCGAGCAGTTCCTGCCCCTCGTGCCACCAGCCGATGCCGCTCGCCGCGTTGAGATGGCCCTGCGGTCCGGCGTCGACGAAATGGCTGCCCCATTGCGCCGCGAGGCTGTGTGCGCGGTCGATGCCGATCCAGGGATCGTCGCTCGAGGCGACGACGATCGAGGGGAAGGGCAGGGGCGTCTTCGGCGTCGGCGCGAAGGTGCGCAGTTCGTCGGGCGCCTCGGGCCGGTCGACGTCCGCCGGCGCGACGAGCAGGGCGCCTGCCACCGGCCAGCCATAGGGCTGCGGGCTCAGTTCCGCCCACCACGCGACCGCGAGGCAGCCGAGGCTGTGCGCGGCGAGGATCACGGGCGCCTCGGCACGCGCGATCGCCTGGTCGAGCTTGGTCACCCAGGCGTTGCGGTGCGGCGTGTTCCACATGCCGAGTTCGACACGGACGGTGTCGGGGCGGGAATCCTCCCACAGCGTCTGCCAGTGCGAGGGGCCGGAGCCGCCCAGGCCCGGCACGGTCAGAATGGTCGGTTGCGCGGCGTCGAAACTGGAAAATCCGGTCATGGCTGCATCTCCTTCCGTCGCGGGAACCGTGTCGATGCGGCGGTCCGGGACACGCCGTTGCACACGTCCCTCAAGCCCCGAAGATAATCCTACTACGATGGTAGGCAATAGCGGTTGCGCCAGTCCGACGAGCGACAGCGGCGGACCGAATGGGGTGACGCGGCGGCATCATCCGGGATAGGGAGCGACGATGGCAAAGACCCGCGCAGACCAGATGCTCGTGACCCGCGGGCTCGCCGAATCGAAGACGCGGGCGCAGGCGCTCATCATGGCAGGGCTGGTGTTCGCGGGGACGCGCAAGGTCGACAAGCCGGGGCAGGCGTTCGCCGACGACGTCGTGCTCGACGTGCGCGGTCGCGACCACCCCTGGGTGTCGCGCGGCGGGATCAAGCTGGCGCACGGCCTCGACCATTTCGGGTGGAATGTCGCGGATGTGGTGGCGATCGACGTCGGATCGTCGACCGGCGGCTTCACCGACGTGCTGCTGACCCGCGGTGCGGTGCGCGTCTATGCGGTCGACAGCGGCACCAACCAGCTGGCGTGGAAGCTGCGGCAGGACCCGCGGGTGATCGTCCACGAACAGACCAGCGCGCGGATCCTGACCGCGGCGCATATCCCCGAACCGGTCGACCTGATCGTCTGCGACGCGAGCTTCATCGGCCTCGCCAAGGTGCTGGAGCGGCCGATGGCCTTCGCCCCCGCCGGCGCGCGGCTGATGGCGCTCATCAAGCCGCAGTTCGAGGCGGGGCGCGACGAGGTGGGGAAGGGCGGCGTCGTCCGCGATCCCGCGATCCGTGCGCGCGTCTGCGACGACGTGGTCGCGTGGCTGGCCGGGGCGGGCTGGACGGTGGCGGGCGTCGTCGAAAGCCCGATCACCGGGCCGGAGGGCAATGTGGAATATCTGGTCGCCGCGTCCCGAAACGAACCGTTGACGGAACGATAATCGGATCGGACGCTTTACGAAACCTGCGCGACGCGGCAAGGCGACGGCATCATGTTCGAGGAGCATCGGGTGGGCGGCATCGCATCCAGGGGTCAGTTGCGGATGTCGTTCCTGCGCTGGGCAGTGTTTACCGTACCGTTGATCCTGCTGCTCGGTTTCGCCTCGGGCCGCGCGGTGCCGTCGGGCAGCGAGAACGGCTGGTACATGGCGCTGCAGAAACCGGCACTGACGCCGCCCGGCATCGTCTTTCCGATCGCCTGGACGTCGTTGTACATTCTCATGGGTTTCGCAGCCGCGCTGATCCTGCATGCGCGCGGCGGCAAGGGGCGCGGGCTGGCGCTGGCGCTGTTCGCGGCGCAATTCGCGCTCAACCTCGCGTGGACGCCCTTGTTCTTCGGTATGCATCAGGTCGGTGCCGCGCTGCTGGTGATCGTCGCGATGCTGGTGCTCGCGATCCTGACCACCATCCTGTTCGGGCGCATCCGCCCGCTCGCGGCCTGGCTGATGGTGCCCTATCTGGTGTGGATCAGCTTCGCCGGCGTGCTGACGTGGCGGATCGGGCAATTGAACCCCGATGCGGAAACCCTTGTGCCGGCGGCGCATACCTCCCAGATGCTGTGACGCAACCAGACGCCGGGAAGAGAAATATGCAGTCCGACAACCGCCTGTTCGATGATTTCGTGAAGCTGGTGAACGGCGCCGCCGGCACGCTGGCGGGCGTCGGCCGCGAAGCCGAATCCGGGGCGCGGTCGCGCGCACGCGAATGGATCGGCGGCCTCGATTTCGTCAGCCGCGACGAATTCGAGGTGGTGAAGGCGATGGCCGTCGCCGCGCGCGACGAGAATGACGCGCTGAAGGCGCGACTCGACGCGCTCGAGGCCAAGGCGGGGGCATCGGCGCCCGTCGGCGACCCGGTCCCCACCGCCTGACCGACTTTTCCACAGCTTTATCGACACCTTTGTCCACGACGGGGTTGCCGGGGCCTTTTTGCCTCGGCAGCCTTGTCGTGCGATAAGAGGCGTAACGATGCTCGACCACGCTGAACACGACCAGGAACCCGCCGCCCCCATCGACATGCTCGAGGCGTATTACGCCGCGCATGGCTGGGAGTTCGAGCGCCACGACGATGAGATCGTCGCTACCGTCAAGGGCAGCTGGACGAGCTACGAATTGCGCGCGCTCTGGCGCGAGGACGACAGCGTCCTGCAGTTCCTCGCCTTCCCCGACATCAAGGTCACCGACGACCGTCGGAGTGCGGTCTATGAGGCGATCGGGCTGGTCAACGAACAGCTGTGGATTGGCCATTTCGAACTCTGGTCGACCTCCGGCGTCCTGCTGTACCGGCATGCGGCGATGATCGACGGCGAGGACGAGGGCACGATGTCGCTCGGCGCCACCGAATTGTTGGTCGAATCGGCGATCGAGGAATGCGAGCGCTTCTATCCGGTGTTCCAGTTCGTCCTCTGGGGCGGCAAGTCGCCCAAGGATGCGCTGGCGGCGGCGCTGATCGAGACGCAGGGCGAGGCCTGAATAGATGCGGCTGCTGATGGTCGGCGCCGGCAATATGGGCGGCGCGATGCTGCGTCGCTGGCTCGATGCCGGCGTGATCGTCCCTTCGGAGGTGACGGCGGTGAGCCCCAGCGGCCGCACGATGCCCGACGGTGTGCGCGTGGTGCCGACGATCCCCGCCGCCGCGGAGGGCGCATTCGACACGATCATGCTCGGCCTGAAGCCGCAGCAGCTCGCCACCTTGCGCGACGGTCCGCTGGCCGGCCATGCACCGAGTCTGCTGGTATCGATCCTTGCCGGGGTCGAGGTGGCGACGCTTGCCCCGCTCTGCGGCGCCGCGGCGGTGGTGCGGGCGATGCCCAACCTGCCGGTGGCGATCGGCAAGGGCGTGGTGGCGCTCCATTCCGCGACCGCGGATGCGCCGGTGCGCGCGGCGTTGACGACGCTGATGGAGCCGCTGGGCCACGTCGAATGGATCGCGGACGAGGCGCGGTTCGACGACGTCACCGCGCTGGCGGGCTGCGGGCCCGGTTTCGTCTTCCGCTTCGCCGATGCGCTGGCGCAGGCCGGCGCGGCGCTGGGCCTGCCCGGCGATCAGGCGGCGCGGCTGGCGCTGGCGACGCTGGCGGGTTCCGCGGTTATGGCGGCGGCGGCCGATGCCACGCCTGCGGTGCTGGCCGATCGCGTCGCCAGCCCCGGCGGATCGACACGGCAAGGGCTGAACGTGCTCGATGCCGACGATGCGCTGGTGGCACTGCTGACCGAAACACTCGCCGCATCGGCGCGGCGCAATCGCGAGATGGCGGCGGCGGCGCGCTGAACCGGCGCGCCGCGCCGGTCCGTCAGGCCGGGTGGATCAGGATCGCAGCCCTTCGACCTGCGCGCGATCCGGTTCGGGGATCATCCCCTCCAGCACCGCCCAATAGCCCGATACCGCATCCTGGCCCGCGGCCTGATAGGCGTGCGACATCTTGATCCGGACCGATTCGAACAGATCGCTCTCCATCCGCGCGCCATCCTCGGTCAGCCGCAGCAGCCGCTGGCGCCGGTCGCGCTCTCCGGGGCGGGTGGTGACCAGCTTGCGGTCGGTGAGTTCGTTGAGTACGCGGCCCAGAGATTGTTTGGTGATCGCCAGCAGATTCAGCAATTCGCTGACCGTCAGGTCGGGTTTGCGGGCGATGAAGTAGAGAGCACGATGATGCGCGCGGCCCAATCCCTGTGCTGCGAGCCCCTGATCGACGGAGCGGGTGAGATGGCTGTGGCCAAAATACAAAAGCTCCATGCCGCGACGGAGTTCGGGCTCGCGGAGGAACTGGGCGGAAGCGGTGGGAGCTGTGGCAGCCATGTTGACCGGTTTAGACACCGCCCGTACGCATCCGCAACCCCTGATGCCTGAGAGAAATCGATGAACGCCCCTTTCACGTCCGGTTCCGCCGCATTTCGTTTCGATCCCAGCACGTCGCCGGTCGACGCCAACGAGCGCGCCGCGCGCCTCGCCGACCCCGGGTTCGGGCGGGTCTTTACCGATCACATGGCGGTCGTCCGCTATAACGAGACGAAGGGCTGGCACGACGCCGCGATCACCGCGCGCGTGCCGATCACCGTCGATCCGTCGACCGCGGTGCTGCATTACGCGCAGGAGATCTTCGAGGGGCTGAAGGCCTATCGGCTCGACGACGGGGCGATGGCGCTGTTCCGGCCCGACGCCAATGCGCGGCGCTTCAACAACAGCGCGCGCCGGCTGGCGATGCCCGAACTGCCCGAGGAGCTGTTCCTCGAATCGTGCCGCCAGCTCGTGCTGACCGAGCGCGAGTGGTTCCCGGCGATCGACGGCGGCGCGCTCTACCTGCGCCCGTTCATGTTCGCGAGCGAGGCGTTCCTCGGCGTGAAGCCCTCGTCCGAATATCTCTACATGGTCATTGCCTCCTCGGTCGGCGCCTATTGGAAGGGCGGCGCGCGCGCGGTGTCGATCTGGGTCAGCCAGGATTACACCCGTGCCGCCCCCGGCGGCACCGGCGAGGCGAAGTGCGGCGGCAATTACGCCGCCAGCCTGCTCGCCCAGTCCGAGGCGATCCGGCAGGGCTGCGACCAGGTCGTCTTCCTCGACGCGGTCGAGCGCCGCTGGGTCGAGGAACTGGGCGGCATGAACGTCTTCTTCGTCTTCGACGACGGATCGATGGTGACGCCGCCGCTGACCGGCACGATCCTGCCCGGCATCACCCGCGATTCGATCATCCGTATCGCGCGCGACCAGGGCATCGAGGTGCGCGAGGAATTGTACGGCATCGACCAGTGGCGTGCCGACGCCGCCAGCGGCCGCCTGACCGAGGCCTTCGCCTGCGGCACCGCCGCGGTCGTCACCCCGATCGGCGAGGTCGCCAGCCCCGACGGCCGCTTCACGATCGGCGCCGGCGGCACCGGCCAGCTGACCCAGCGCATGCTCGACGTCCTGTCGGCTATCCAGCGCGGCCGCGCGCCCGATGCGCACGGCTGGCTGCAGCGTCTCGGCTGAGCTTTTGCGGGGCGGCGTGAAAAGACCTGTCGCCGGGGCTTTTCACGCCCGTGGACCCGGCTATAAGGCCGCCTCCGTTGGGGCGTCGCCAAGTGGTAAGGCAGCGGCTTTTGGTGCCGCCATCCGCAGGTTCGAATCCTGCCGCCCCAGCCAGTTCTGTAATCTCAGTTCCACCTTGATCGGCCGCGACCAGTTTGGTCATGACCCAGGTTGGGCTGGCCTGGACGGGTTCCGCAGCGGTCTGCCTCATCAATTCACCTGCCGATCGGTGCCGGTCCAATAGGCCTTGCGGAGTTCGGCCTTCTGGACCTTGCCGGATGCGTTGTGCGGGAGCCCTGCGACCACGTCGACGGACTTGGGCGTCTTGAAGTCGGCGATGCGGCACCGCACCCAGGCGATGACCGATGCCGGATCGATCGCGCGGCCGTCGACCGGTACGACGATCGCCTTCACCGCCTCGCCCCAATGCGGATCGGGCACGCCGATGACCGCGACCTCGGCGATGTCGGGATGCCCGGCGAGCGCATTCTCGACCTCGGCCGGATAGATGTTCTCCGCGCCCGAGACGATCATGTCCTTCACCCGGTCCTTGATGAACAGATAGCCGTCGTCGTCGAAATATCCCGCGTCGCCGGTCCGGTACCAGCCGTCCGCGCCGAGCACCTGTGCGGTCGCCTCGGGCATGTTCCAATAGCCGGTCATCACCGAGATGCAGCGGATCAGGATCTCGCCGACCTCGCCGGGCGGAAGCGGTCTGCCGGCAGGATCGATGATGCGGACTTCGGTGCCCGGCAGCGCGCGCCCGGCGGATCGCATGCGCGGCGTCGGGGTGACGGCGTGATCCTGTGGCGGCAACGCGATGCAGGTGCCGCTGGTCTCGGTCATGCCGTAGCTCTGCGCGAACTCGCACCCGAATACGGCGATGGCCTCGCGCAGCAGCTCCGCCGTGATCGGCGCGGCGCCGTAGACGATCGTGCGGATGCGCGCATAATCGACCGCGCGCGATCGTGGATGATCGATCACCATCTGCAGCGCGGTCGGGACGAGGCCGAGCTTGCTGATCCGCTGGTGCTCGATGGCGTGCAGGACGTCGCCCGGATCGAAGCCCGGCTGGATGACCACCTCGCCGCCGAAGAACAGCGTGCGCGCGAGCATCCCGAACCCGCCGATATGCGCGAGCGGGACGGGGACCAGCGTGACATCCTCCACGCTCCAGTCGTCCCATGCGACCGCGGCGGCACTGCGCAATGTGCTCGTACCGAAAAGGCTGCGGTGCGACAGCATGACGCCCTTGGGCAAGCCGGTCGTGCCCGAGGTGTAGATCATCAACGCGGTATCGGTGGGCGCGACGATCGTCGCGGGCGCGACGTCGTCACCTAGCCAACGTGCGTCGAACACGCGTTCGACCAGCAGCGTCGCGATACCGGGGGACGGCGTGTCGAATCCGTCGGCGAGGATCAGCAGCGCCGCGCCCGAATCCGCCAGGATATGCGCTATCTCAAGGGGGGCGAGACGCCAGTTCAAGGGCACGAAGATCAGGCCGGCCCGGGAGAGCGCCAGCGCGAGCAGCGGTATCGCGTCGTGGTTGCGACCGAGATAGGCGATCCGCTGACCCGGGGCGAAGCCGTCACGGAGCAGCGCGTTCGCCATCCGGTTCGCATGCGCGTCGAGCGCCGCGTACGTCCATGATCGCGCGCCGAAACGCAACGCGATCGCGTCCGGGCGCTCCGCCGCGTGACGCGATACGATCGCCCCGAACGTTGGCACATCGGTCCAGGGCAAGCTTTCCATCGCGCTCTCCGGTTTTCGCGATGCTTGACGACCGCTGAACTCCAGATATGATACGTAAGTGAACAATATGCAACAACACCGTATGTCGGGGGGATCATCGTTGGATGTCGCGCTGCCGCCTGATCCCGTTGCGTATCCGGGCGCGATCGGCGCGTTCATCGACCATCGCCGCGAACATGCGCGAAGCGATCGGGACAATGATGGTCTACCGCGGCTTACGTGAGAGCGCTGCTCGCCGGGGCCGCGGCGGCCGTTTTGCCGGACTGAACCGCGTCCATTGAGAACAGGGGACCGAACATGGGGATCGATTACGACGCGTTCATGGCGCTCCGCGACGACGGGCGGCGCTTCGCCTATGACGACCGCGACACGATGCTGTACGCGCTCGCGGCGGGCATGGGGCGCGATCCGCTCGACGCGCGCGAACTGACGTTCGTCTATGAGGGGCCGGGGTTCGTCGCGATGCCGACGCTGGCGGTCGTGGTGGCCCGCAGCATGCTGGCACGGACGTTGCCCATCGACTTCGCGCAGGTGCTGCACGGCGAGCAATCGCTGACGATCCACCAGCCGCTGCCGACCGCCGCCGAGCTTATCGCCGACACGCGGATCGTCCGGATCCTCGACAAGGGGGCGGGGAAGGGCGCGCTGATCTATCATGAGACGGCGGCGCGGCTGGCCGACGACGACACGCCGTTGTTCACCGTGGGAGGCAGCCTGTTCGCGCGCGGCGATGGCGGGTTCGGCGGGGCGGCGGGGCCTGCGCCCGTCGTCCACGCAATCCCCGACCGCACGCCGGATCATGTCCACGTCACCGGGACGCGTGCCGACCAGGCGCTGCTGTATCGGCTGACCGGCGACCGGAACCCGCTCCACGCCGATCCCGCGCTTGCCAAAAGAGCCGGGTTCCCGGTGCCGATCCTCCATGGGCTGGCGAGCTATGCGATCGCGTGCCGCGCGGTGCTGGCGACGGTGTGCGACTATGATCCCTCGCGGATCGCCGGGTTCGACGTGCGCTTCACCTCGCCGGTGTTTCCCGGCGACACGATCGAAACCGATATCTGGGTCGATGGCGGAATCGTGTCGTTTCGGTGTCGCGTGCCGGCGCGGGGGGTGACCGCGCTCAATAATGGTCGGTGTCTGCTGGCCTGAGGACATAGGGGATCTGACCAGGCCGCATTGCCGGACCTTTCTGGAGTATCGATGCGCTGCGCTCGCAGAAGACCGGATGGCCGCCGGAGCGCGCAAGGAGCGGGGTGCATCGACATCAGGTCCGTGACCTCGCCCATGCGCGATGCGGGTCCGGGGCCGCTGCGCGGCGAACCCGTCGTGGAGCGGGGCGAAGGATATCGCCGTGTCGTCGGGAGGCGACACGGCGATATCCTTCGGATCGGGGTCAGGCGGGGACGGCGACCGGTGCGGCAACGGACTTCCTGCTGACCGCTACAGTCTGCGCATTGGTGTAGGCGAGCAGGCCGTCGAGCGCCGATTCGACGCCGACCCCGGATGCTTTGTGTCCGCCGAACGGAGAATGGGCGTAGATGGCTTGGGTTTGGTTGATGAAGACGTTGCCCGTATCGAGCAGCGAGCCGATCTCCAGCGCCTTGTCCGCATCGCCCGACCAGACCTGACCGCCGAGCCCGTAGGGGGAATCGTTCGCGCGGCGGACGACGTCGGCGATGTCGTCGAACTTCAGCAGCGGCAGGACCGGGCCGAATTGCTCTTCGGCGACGATTCGCGAATCCTCGGGCGGATTGTCGATCAGCGTGAGCGGCAGGAAATAGCCCGGACGGTCCATCGCCTCGCCGCCGGTCAGGAACCTGTATCCGTTCGCCTTCGCATCCTCGATGAGTTCGACGACACGGTCATATTGCGCCGCATTCTGCATCGGGCCGAAGCGCGTGCCCTGTTCTGCGCCATCGCCGACCTTCGCCGCACGGGCGAGGTCGGTCAGCGCGGCGGCGAACCGGTCGTAGATGTCGGCATGGATGTAGAGCCGCTTCACCGCGACGCAGATTTGGCCGGAATTGCCGAAGGCCGCCGCGAACACCTGCTTGGCGACCCGGTCGACATCGACGTCTGGCAGGACGATCGCGGCGTCGTTGCCACCGAGTTCGAGTGTCACGCGCTTGAGCGTCGCGGACGCGCTTTCCATGACCTTGCGGCCGGTCGCGGTGGACCCGGTGAAGCTGATCTTGTCGATGCCGGGATGCGCGGTCATCAGCGGACCCAGCGCGTCGCCGCCGCTGATCACGTTGAACACACCCGCGGGCAGGATGTCGCGCGCCAGTTCGCCGATGCGCAGCGTGGTCAGCGGTGTGAACGGCGACGGCTTCAGGACGACCGTATTGCCCGCGACCAGCGCCGGCGCCGCCTTCAGCATCGCGAGGATGACGGGGAAGTTCCACGGGGCGAGGGCGCCGACGACACCGATCGGCGTCCGACGCACCTCGACACGGCGGTCCTCGCTGTCCTCCGTCACCTCGACGGGGATCGCCATGCGGCCGAACACCTTGCACCAGTGCGCGCCGCCCAGCACGTCGCCGAGCGCATCCTGATGCGGCTTGCCCTGTTCCTGCGTGAGCAGGCGCATCAACTCGTCCTTGTGCTCCGCGATCGCGGCGCTGAGGGCGAGGATCATCGTCTGGCGTTCGGCGATCGGCGTTGCCCGCCAGCCGGGGAAGGCCGCGCGTGCAGCGGCCACGGCGGCGTCGAGTTCGGTCGCGCCGCAATCCGGCGCCTCGGCGACGACCTGTTCGGTCGCGGGATTGATGACGGTCAGGTGCGCGGACGTGTCGACGGGCTTGCCGTCGATGGTGGCGGTAAAGGTCATGCGGGTTCCTTCGAAGTGGCGTGATGGTCGTCGATCAGGCGGCGGCGAAGAAGCTTGCCGTTGGGATGTCGCGGGAGTGCGTCGGTGAACCCGATGCTGCGCGGCGCCTTGAAGCCGGCAAGATGGACGCGACAATGCGCGATCAGCTCGGCTTCGGAGGGTGTCGGCGCGGACGGCAGGAGCTGGACGATCGCGCGCACCTGCTGGCCGAAATCGTCATCCGGGATCCCGATCACCGCGGCGTCGGCGACCGCGGGATGCGCCGTGAGGACGTTCTCGATCTCCTGCGGATAGATGTTGACGCCGCCCGACAGGATCAGGTCGGACCGGCGATCGGAGAGATAGAGATAGCCGTCGTCATCGAGATGGCCGACATCGCCGTGCGTGCCCCAGCCTTGCGCGCTATACGCGGCCGCGGTCTTGGCCGGATCCTTGTGATAGGCGAACGGCACTGGGTTCTCGAAATAGATCGCGCCGACCTCGCCATGGGGCAGCTCCATGCCGGTTTCGAGGTCGAGGATGTGGATCGCGCCGGTGCGGCTTCGCCCGACCGATCCGGGATGCGCGAGCCATTCCGCGCTGTCGATCGCGGTGAAGCCGGACCGCTCGCTGCCCGCGTAATATTCGAAGACGATCGGGCCGAACCAGTCGATCACCGCGCGCTTCACGTCCGGCGGGCAGGGGGCGGCGGCATGGACGAGGACGCGGAGCGACGACAGGTCGTAGCGCGCCTTCACCGCATCCGGCAGGCGCAGCATGCGGATCAGATGCGTCGGCACGAACTGTGCGTGCGTCACGCGGTGGCGCTCGATCGCGGCGAGTGCGGCTTCGGCGTCGAAGCCCGGCATCGTCACGATCGTCCCGCCGTTGACGAGGACGGTGCCGGTGAAGCCGATCGGGGACGCGTGATAGATCGGCGCAGGCGACAGATAAACCGTCGTCCGCTCGATCGCGTATGTATCCCGAAGCATGCGTTCGAGGCTGTTGGGCGTGCCGAAGCGGTCGTCGGTCAGATCGCGCAGGATGCCTTTGGGCTGGCCCGTAGTGCCCGACGAATAGAGCATCGATCCGCCATCGCGTTCGTTCGCGAGCGGCGTGTCGGAATGCTTCGCGAGCGCCTTCGCGAAATCCGAGAACCCGTCACGGTCCGCGCCGACCGCGAGCCGTACCGCGATACCGGGGAGCCCGTCGCTGGCCTCACGGGCAAGATCGAGCAGGCGGACGCTGGTGATGACCGCCCGCGCATCGCTGTTCCCGACGACGTAGCGGATTTCGGCGGGCGTCAGATGCCAGTTGACCGGTACGAAGAACATGTTCGCCCGACGAACGCCCCACATCGCGACGAACCATGCGAGAGTGTTCTCCATGATCACCGCGACCCGGTCGCCCTCGACCAGGCCGTGCGCGCGCAGCAGGTGCGACAGCCGGACCGACTGCGTTTCGAGTGCGGCATAGGACAATGCGTCGCCGGTATCCGACATGATCGCTGCCGTCCGCGCGCCTGTCTGCTCACCTCGGGGGGTGTTTCCAGTCATGCTCTCTCCTACCGCAAATCTAGACACCACCCAAACAGTACGCAAACGAATTATATTGATCATCACCACAAACTGCGCGATAACCCGTACGCAAGCTATCCAATGAGATGGCGGCGAAGGAGAGCCGAATGCTGAAAACGCGCTTCACCGAATTGTTCGGTGTCGAACACCCGATCGCGCAGGGTGGCATGCAGTGGGTCGGTCTAGCGCCGCTCGTATCAGCGGTCGCCAACGCCGGTGGCCTCGGCTTCCTGACCGCGCTGACGCAGCCGTCGCCCGGCGCGCTGTCGCAGGAGATCGCGAAGACCCGGGCGCTGACGGACAAGCCGTTCGGCGTCAACCTGACGGTGTTCCCGACGATCAATGCGCCCGATTACAACGGCTATGCGCAGGCGGTCATCGACGCGGGCATCACCATCGTCGAGACCGCGGGGACACCCGCTGTCGCCGAGCAGTGGGCGATGTTCAAGGCGGCGGGGATCAAGGTGATCCACAAATGCACGTCGGTGCGCCACGCCCTGTCCGCCGAGCGCAAGGGCGTGGATGCGGTGTCGATCGACGGCTTCGAATGCGCCGGGCATCCCGGCGAAGACGACATCCCCGGCCTGATTCTGATCCCGGCGGCGGCGAACGTGTTGACGATCCCGATGCTGGCGAGCGGCGGCTTCGGCGATGCCCGCGGCTTGGTCGCCGCGCTCGCGCTGGGGGCGGACGGCGTCAACATGGGTACGCGGTTTTGCGCCACGCAGGAGGCGCCGATTCACGAGAATTTCAAGACCGCGATGGTCGAGAACGACGAACGCGCGACCGACCTCGTCTATCGCAGCTATCGCAACACCGCCCGCGTCGCGCGCAACCCGATCAGCCAGCAGGTTCTGGAAAACGAACGCGCGGGCAAGCCGTTCGCCGACATCGCGCATCTGGTGCGAGGCGTGCGCGGCAAGGAGGGGCTCGACAGCGGCGATACCACGCACGGGATCTGGTCTGCGGGCATGGTCCAGGGGCTGATCGACGACGTGCCGACCGTCCGGGTGCTGATCGACCGGATCATCGGCGAGGCGGAGGACATCATCCGCAACCGCCTGACCGGGATGATCGAGCGGGAGGCCGCGTTCGCCGACTGAGACGGCGACACCACACGTCCACAAAGCAGCCCGGCATAGAATCGGGCGAAAGGGAGGATCATGATCGTGAAGACCTTGTTCGCATCGGCGTCGACCACCGCGCTCGTGGCGTCGATGGCATGGAGCCTGCCCGCCACGGCGCAGGTCTCGCCCGCGGAAGTCCCCGCGCGCGCCACGTCCGGCGCGGACCCTACGCAGAATGCGGACGACCAGAATTCGACCGCCGCGCCGTCGGCGACGGACCCGGCCGTGCCGGATACGCAGGTGGGCGACATCATCGTGACCGCGCAACGTCGTGCCGAGTCGCTGTCGCGGGTCGGCGTGTCGGTTACCGCGCTGGGGGCGGAGCAGCTGGTCCGGCAGCAGGTCAACGATCCGACCGACCTGGTCGGGCTGGTGCCCGGATTTCAGGCGACGTCGAGCTATGGCGGCGCAACCGTCTACACGTTGCGCGGGATCGGCTTCAACACGCGCAACCCGTCATCGACCGCACCGATCGGGCTGTATCTGGATCAGGCGGCGCTGCCCTATCCGTACATGGCGCAGGGCGTGTCGTTCGACATCGACCGGGTCGAGGTGCTTAAGGGACCGCAGGGGACGCTGTACGGCCGTAACGCGACCGGCGGGCTGATCAACTACGTCACCGGCAAGCCAACCTCGACGTTCACGGCGGGCCTCACGTTCGAGGCGGGCAACTACCAGACGGTCAATGCCAGCGGGTTCGTCAGCGGGCCGGTGTCCGACAGCGTCCGCGTCCGCGTCGCATTCGACAGCCAGCACCGGAACGAGGGGTGGCAAAGGAGCGTCACGCGCAACGAGCGGATCGGCAAGATCCATCAATACGGGCTGCGCTCGACGATCGACTTCGGCAATGGCGGGCCGTTCACCGCGACGCTGACCGGGACCGCCTGGGCGCGCTATGGCGACAGCCTCGTGCCGCAGGCGACGTTCTACATCTATGGCGGTCGCCCGGTGGCGAACCCGCTGACCGCGGCGAGCATTATCCCGAACCCGACCAGGAATACGCAGGCAGACTGGAATTCGATCGGCAACCAGCCGCAGGCGGACATCGGCATCCTGCATCCGGGGCCGCTGACCGATTCGCGGTTCGGCGCGGGCTCGCTCAACCTGTCCTATGCGTTCACCGATACGGTCAGGCTGGTGTCGCTCACCAGCTATAACGAACTGCACCACCGCGACGTGTCGGACGCGGGCGGCGTGCAGACCGAAAGCATCTTCCAGGACACGACCGGGCGGATCCGCTCGGTATCGGAGGAACTGCGCCTCGTCGGTGAGTCCGATCGGTTCAACTGGTCGGTCGGCGGCTATTTCGCGGACGATCGCGCGACCGAGCGGGACATCGGCTACAACGATCAGAACGGGCAGATCGCGACGCTGCGCGGCCTCGCGCAGATCCTGCCGCAGACCCGGTACACGCCAGCGCAGCTTCGCCGCAGCTTCGGCAACTACGACGTACGCGGAGCGATCAATTCTAACGTCTACGCGGGGTTCGCGAACGCGGAATACAAGTTCAACGACCTTTTCAAGCTGTCCGCGGGCGGGCGCTACACCAACGACAAGCAGGATTTCGAAGGGTGCGTGCGCGATTATCGCGGCGGCAACGTCGCGCTGGTCAACACCGTCTATCCGATCCTGACGCGGACGGGGGGCCGGTACGACCTGCAACCCGGGCAATGCTATACGCTGGCGACCGACCTGACGCGGTTCGTCGACATCGTCAGGCGCGACCAGAGCGAGACGAACTTCTCGTGGAACGTCACCGGCACCGTGACGCCGAGCAGCACGACATTGTTCTACGGTTCGGTCGCGCGCGGCTATAAGGCGGGGGTGTTCCCGATCTTCGCGGCCAGCGTCGAGACGCAGCTCAACCCCGTGCAGCAGGAAGAGCTGACGTCATACGAGGTCGGCACGAAGCTCGGCCTGTTCGACCGGCGTATCCAGCTGAACGTCAACGGCTTCTACTACGATTACAAGAACAAGCAGATCTTCGGCCGGGTCACCGATCTGATCTTCGGCACGCTGTCGCGCATCCGCAACGTGCCCAAGAGCCGGGTCTATGGCATCGAGGGCGACCTGACGTGGCGGATCGTCCCGGCGCTGACCTTCTCCGCATCGGGCGCCTGCCTCAATTCGAAGATCCAGAGCAGCTTCCCCGACTTCACCGAACTCGGCACCGCGACCAATTTCCAGGGTCGTCCGTTCGCCTACACGCCGAAATATCAGGGTACGTCGACGCTGGCCTATGATGCGCCGCTGACCGGCAATCTCAGCCTCAACGCGTCGGGGACGGTGATCTACCAGAGCAAGACCAACGCCGACTTTGCCGGGCTCGACCAGTTCCGGATCAGGCAGCGGACGCTGGTCAACGGCACGCTGGGGATCGGATCGGCCGACGGTTGGGCCATCTCGCTGTACGGCAAGAACCTGTTCAACAAATACTATTGGACCGGGGTGACCTCCGCGATCGACACGATCGTCCGCTATCCGGGCATGCCGCGCGAATACGGGCTGCGCACCAGCTTCAAGTTCTGAGCTCCTCCTGCGGGCGGTCGTTCCGGCGACCGCCCTTTTTTGCGCGACGTCGTCTAGAATGCGACGCGGTCGGCGCCCTTCAGTTGCAGTATTGCCCGGGCCTCGTCCGGGGTCGCGATCTCAAGGCCGAGGCCTTCGACGATCTGGCGAACCTGTCGCACCTGCGCAGCATTGCTCCCGGCGAGCTTGCCGCGGCCGATCCACAGCGAATCCTCCAGGCCGACGCGGACGTTGCCCCCCATCGCAGCACCCATTGCCGCGATCCCCATCTGGCTCTTGCCTGCACCCAGCACCGACCAGTGATAGGCATCGCCGAAGAGGCGGTCGGCGGTCCGCTTCATGTGCAGCACTTCCTCGGGATGCGGGCCGATACCGCCGAGCAGGCCGAACACCGTCTGGATGAACAGCGGCGCCTGCACGAGGCCCTCGGTGTAGAAATAATGCAGGTTGTGGAGGTGGCTGGTGTCGTAGCATTCGAACTCGTAGCGGGTGCCTGTCTCGTTCAGCGTTTCCAGAGCGTAGCGGATGTCCTTGAAGCTATTGCGGAAGACGAGGTCGTGGCTGCCCTCCAGCATGTTGGGCTCCCACTGGTGCCGGAAGTCGGTGAACCGCCTCAGCATCGGGAACAGCCCGAAGTTCATCGATCCCATGTTGAGGCTCGCGACTTCCGGCTTCCAGACCGCGGCGGGGCGGACGCGTTCCTCGACCGACATATAGGGCGAGCCGCCGGTCGTCAGGTTCACGACGACGTCGGAGGATTGCTTGATGACCTTCAGGAACGGCTCGAACGCCTCCGGACTCTGGTCGGGGCGGCCGTCGGCGGGGTCGCGGGCGTGGAGGTGGACGATCGCGGCCCCGGCTTCCGCCGCACCGAGCGCGGCGTCGGCGATCTCCTGCGCCGTGACGGGCAGGTGGGGCGACATGGACGGCGTATGGATCGATCCGGTGACCGCACAGGTGATGATGACCTTGGCCATGGTGGCTCCTTTGGGGCTGATATCAGGGGGACCCGTCGCGCCATGCGCGGGCCAGCGTCTCGCGATGATCCGGCGCCGCGACCGCGATCAGCGCCGCGGCGCGTCCGTCGTGGGTCAATCCGCGCAGGTCGGCGGCACCATGTTCGGTGACGACGATATCGATATCCATGCGGCCGAGCGACACGGGGCCGCGCGCCATGCCGGGGGAAACGATCCGGCTGCCGGTCCTGGCGGTGCTCGGCAGCGCGACGATCCGCACGCCGCCGGCGGCACGCGCACCACGCGCGAAATCGGTGGCGCCGCCTGACCCGGAAATCCAGCCCTGCCCGGTCGTTTCGGCAAAGGCCTGACCATAGAGATCGACCGCGATCGCCGCATTCACGGTGACGAAGCGGGGGATCCGCGCGAGCACGGCGGGGGCGTGCGTCTGCGAAACCGGATGGAAGCGGATGCCGCTGCCGGGCAGCGCATCGTACAGCCGCCGCGTGCCGATCGCGACGCCGGCGGTGACATGCGCGCCCTCGGCGATCGCGCCGCCGTCGAGCAGGTCGAGCACCGCGTCGCCGATCAGGCCGCTATGGATATGCAGGTCGCGGCGGTCCGCCAGCAGGCGCAGGACCGCACCGGGCAGCTTGCCGAGGCCGGTCTGGACGGTCGATCCGTCGCCGATCGGCGCCGCGACGTGCCTGGCGATCGCGAGGCTGACCGGATCGGCTTGACCGTCGGGGGCTTCCGGCACGGCGGCCTCGCCCTCGATCACGGCATGGATAGCAGCGAACGGAATGCCGGTCGGACCCGATGTCGGCGGCAACAGCGGGTTGATGTGGGCGATCCGGCGCGGGATCGACGGCCAGATCTCGGCGAGGAAATCGACGGTCGGGCCAAAGCTGCACAGGCCGTTCGCGTCCGGCGGCGACACGCTAAACAGCGCCGCATCGATCGGCGTCGCGCGCAGGTGGGACAGGATATCGGCGTAGCAGAACGGCAGGAATGTCACCGCGTCGCCGGCCGCCTGCAACTCGGGCGTCATGAAGAACGTCTCGAAGCGGCAGTCGGGATTGGCGAGCCAGTCGTCGCGGTTGATCCCGGGAACCTGGATACCGGTGAAGGTCATCGCGCCCAGCGCGTCTCCAGCGATCGCAACGGCTTCGGCCAGGATCGACGATTGCGCCGAACAGCCCTGCACGAACGTCCGTCCCCCCGGCGGCAGGACCGCAGCGAGATCGTAGATCGTGAACCGGGTCGGCGTCATGGCCGCACGCTAGGCGATACGATCCGGCGCGACAAGTCGTGATGTTAATAACGATATGCTTGCTTACTGATACGGGGGCGATAGAAAGGTGGTCGAGGATCGGCGACCGGAGGCGGCATGGACAGCCCGGCGTCGAACGACAGGAGAGCAGGATGCCCGGACTCTGGTTCGACGATTTCGAGGTCGGTCGCGTGTTCGACCATGAGGTTCGGCGCACCGTGACCGACATGGACAACATGCTGTTTTCGTCGCTGACCTATAATCCGGCGGCGATCCATATCGATCATGCCTATGCCGCCACGACGGAGTTCGGGCGTCCGCTGATGAACTCGATCTTCACGCTCGGCCTGGTGATCGGGTTGACCGTGCAGGATACGACGTTCGGCACCACGGTCGCCAATCTGGGCATGACCGATACGGTGTTTCCGAAACCCGTCTTTGCGGGCGACACGATCCGCAGCCGGACCGAGGTGAAGGCGCTGCGGCCATCGACGTCACGGCCGGGGCAGGGGATCGTCACGTTCGAGCATGTCGGGCTGAACCAGCAGGACGATATCGTATGCCGGACGACGCGCGCCGCGCTGATGATGGCGCGGCCGGCATGAGGCTGCGGTCGCTGCTGTTCGTCCCGGGCGACAGCGAGCGCAAGTTCGCCAGGGCACAGGGATGCGGTGCGGATGCGCTGATCCTCGACCTGGAGGATTCCGTCGCACCGGGCGCGAAAGATGCGGCGCGCGCGCATGTCACGAGCCTGCTGGCAAACGGGGGTGCGCGCAACTGGCGCTTTTTCGTGCGCATCAATCCGTTCGATACCAGGCTGACGCTCGCCGACCTCGCCGCGGTCGTCCGCGCCGGCCTCGACGGCATCCTCGTTCCGAAAGTCGACAGTGCCGCGGACGTCGTCCGCGTCGGGCATTATCTGGACGCGTTCGAACAGGCCGCCGGCCTGCCGATCGGGTCCGTGAAGATCGCGGTAGTCGCGACCGAAACGCCGCGCGCCATGTTTGCGCTCGGCTCCTACACGCCGGCGCATCCGCGACTGGTCGGAATGACTTGGGGGGCCGAGGATCTCAGCGCGGCGATCGGCGCGACCGACAACAGGGATACGGCGGGCGACTGGACGCTGCCCTACCGCGTCGCGCGGGCGCAATGCCTGTTCGCGGCGGCCTCCGCCGGGGTGGCGCCGATCGATACGCTGTACGCGGACTTTCGCGATACCGGGGGACTGGCCGCGGATTGCCGGGCCGCCCGACGCGACGGTTTCACCGGGCGGATCGCGATCCACCCCGATCAGGTCGCGACGATCAACGCCTGCTTCAGCCCGTCCGAGGAAGGCCTCGCACACGCCCGTCGCCTCGTTGCGGCATTTGCCGCCGAGCCGGGGGCGGGGACGCTCGGGATCGACGGGAAGATGTACGATATTCCGCATTTGAAGGCGGCCCGGCGCACACTTGCCGCGGCAGGGGAGGCATGATGGACCAGCGACACGAGAGCGACGATCTGGCCGTGATCCGCGAAGGCGTGCGATCGATCGTCACCCGCTTCGACGACGAATACTGGCTTGCCCGCGACGAGGACGGCGCCTTTCCGCGTGACTTCCACCGGGCGATGGCGGACGGCGGCTGGCTCGGCATCACCATGCCCGAAGCCTATGGCGGCGCAGGGCTCGGCGTCACCGAGGCGGCGGTGATGATGCACGAGGTGGCGAGCCACGGCGGCGGCATGACCGCGGCGTCGGCGGTCCACATCAACCTGTTCGGGCCGCATCCGATCGTCGTGAAGGGGACGCCCGAGCAGAAGGCGCGCTGGGTGCCGCGGCTGATCGCGGGCGACGACCAGGTGGCGTTCGGCTTCACCGAACCCGACTCCGGGCTCAACACCACGCGGATCAAAACCTTCGCCGAGAAGGTCGACGGCGGCTATCTGGTGAAGGGGCAGAAGGTCTGGACCTCGACCGCGCAGGTCGCCAACAAGATCATGTTGCTGACGCGGACCACGCGGTATGAGGACTGCGCACGCCCGACCGACGGCATCACCATCTTCTACACCGACCTCGATCGTAGCAAGGTCGACGTCCACAAGATTCCTAAGATGGGCCGCAAGGCGGTCGATTCGAATGCGATCTTCATCGACGGGCTGTTCATCCCGGACGAGGACCGGATCGGCGAGGAAGGGAAGGGCTTCAGCTATATCCTGCATAGCCTGAACCCCGAACGGATCCTGATCGCGGCGGAGGCGATTGCGATCGGTCAGGACGCGCTGCGCCGTGCCGCCGCCTATGCGCGCGAACGGGTCGTGTTCGATCGGCCGATCGGCCAGAATCAGGGGATCCAGCACCCGCTCGCCGAACGCTGGATGTATCTGGAGTCCGCATGGCTGATGGCGATGCAGGCGGCCAGGCTATACGATGCCGGGCTGGCCTGCGGTGCGGAGGCGAACAGCGCGAAATTTCTCGGCGCACGGGCGGGGCATGACAGCTGCTGGCAGTCGATCGCGACGCATGGCGGGTTCGGCTATGCCAAGGAATATCATGTCGAGCGGCTCTACCGCGAGGTCGCCGTCACCCGCCTCGCGCCGATCACCGAGCAGTTGATCCTCTCGTTCGTCGCCGAGAAGGTGCTCGACCTGCCGAAGAGCTATTGAGCGGTCCGGACCGTCAGCTCCTCGTGCCTCCCGCAGGCGGGGGAGGCATGCCGCTTCCTACTCCGCGGCGACCGGTTCGGCGGCGGGCTTGCGGCGCTTCCTCGGCACTGTGGAGGGCAGGGGGTCGGCGACCGTTTCGTCCTTCAGCGCGGCGCGGATATTGGCCTTGGTGCGCGCGAGTACGTCAGCGGCGGCGGCGAGTTCTTCGTCGGCGATCCCGTCGAACAGCGTGTGGTCGAGGTCTTCGCTGACCTTCACCATATGGTCGATCAGTTCGAAGCCCTTGGGCGTTATGAAGATCCGCTTCACCCGGCGATCGACCTTGTCCGCCTGACGGAAGACCAGACCCGCCTCCTCAAGGCGATCGATCAACCCGCCGACCGAAACCTTGCCGGTTTCGAGGATCCGCGCGAGTTCGGTCTGGATCATGCCGTCGTCGGCGTGGCGCGAGATGTTGCCGAGCGCCCACCATTGCGCGCGCGTGATACCGAGCGGTTTGAGCGCGGCATCGAAGAAGGTGCGACGCATCCGCGACACGTCGTGGATCAGGAACCCGAATTTCTGGTGCGGCGTCGCTGGACGCATGGACTGTACCTTCACGCTGCTTACCGTAAGCATTCGCACCATGCCGCATAGCGGTCAAGCAAGGGGGCCATCGGGCGATGCCCGCGCCTACGCCTGATACGCCAGCCGCAGGCCGGGGCGCGGCCAGCGCGTCCTGTAGAGCCGGCCGGTGCTCGACGCGGTGATCCAGGCATCCGCCATGTCGTGCCCGCCGAAACAGATGTTGGTCGTGGCGAGATCGGGGACGGGATAATGCGTGGTCGTGCTGCCGTCAGGTGCGAAGGCGGTGATGCCGCCGTTGATGAGCGTCGCGACGCAGACGTTCCCCGCGGCATCGACCGCAAGGCTGTCGAGCAGTTGATACCCGGGCAGCGGGCCGAGCACGTCGCCGGGCGTCCAGATATCGCCCGACGCGCCGATCTCTCCGGGCGCGACGATGGCATGGCACCAGACGCGGCCGGTCACGGTTTCGGCGAAATAGAGCCGGTCGCCCGCGGGGGAGAGGCCGATGCCGTTGGGGCTGTGCAGGCCGCCGCGTATCTTGCGAATGCCCGAGCCGTCGGCGCGCGCGTAATAGACGGCGCCCGCATCGTGTCCCGTCGGCAGCGTGCGGCCCATGTCGGTGAACCAGAAACCGCCATGCGTGTCGAACACCAGGTCGTTCGGGCTGTTGAGCGGCTGGCCCTCGCAGGTCGTGTAGAGCGTGGTGATGGCGCCGGTCGCGAGGTCGACGCGTTGGATCGAGCCGCCGGCATGATCCGCCGCGGCGCCGATCGGGATGCCCGCTCCGTCGGGCAGGTCGACGAACGCCATGCCGCCGTTGTTGCAGATATGGACCGCGCCATCGGGACCGATCGCGGCGCCGTTCGGCCCGCCTTCGAACTGCGCGACGACCGAATAACCGCCGTCCGCCGCGATCCGCGACAATCGCTTGGCACGGATCTCGACGAGCAGGACCGAGCCGTCCGCCATAGCGATCGGCCCCTCGGGGAAGCCCAGCCCTTCGGCGACCAGAGTCAGGTCGAGCGTGCCGGTCAGGTGCGCGATCACGGGTTCATCACCGTGTCGCGGTCCATGCCGGCATTTGGGCGGGCGGCGTCGAGGATCGCGTTCAGTCGCGGGCCGATCTCGGTCGGATCCTGCGAGGCGTCGGTCATCGGGCCGTGCTGCCACCCTTCGGCGACGCCGAAGCCATAGCCCCAGGCCTCGAACACGCGGCCGCTGACATGCGCGGCTTCGGGGCTGGCGAGCCATGTCACCAGCGCGGCGATCCAGTCCGGCGAGCGTCTGGTGCGTTCCTCGTCCGTCCATTCGCGCAGGCCTTCGGTCATCCGCGTGTTCGCGCGGGGTGCGACCGCGTTGACGGTCACGCCGATGCGCTGAAGCTCACGTGCGGCGACGATCGTGAACGCGGCGATGCCGCCCTTTGCCGCCGCATAATTGACCTGGCCGATATTGCCGAAGATCGCGGAATGCGACGTGGTGTTGATGACCCGCGCGTCGACCGGTTCGCCGGCCTTGCTTTGCCGTCGCCAGTGGTTGGCCGCGTGATGCGTCGGCGCGAATGTGCCCTTGAGGTGGACCCTGATCACCGCATCCCATTCGTCCTCGCTCATGTTGACGAGCATGCGGTCGCGCAGGATGCCGGCGTTGTTGATGAGGATGTCGAGCCGGCCGAACGTGTCGACGGCATTGGCGATCAGCGCCTCGGATGCCTTCCAGTCGGAAACGTCGGCGGTGTCGACGATCGCCTCGCCGCCCGCCGCGCGGATCGCGGCGACGACCTCTTCCGCCGGGGTCGTGTCGCTGCCCGATCCGTTGGCGGCCGCGCCCAGATCGTTGACGACGACTTTCGCGCCGTGTTTCGCGAGCATCTCGGCATAGGCCCGGCCGACGCCGCGACCTGCGCCGGTAACGACGGCCACCCGGCCTTCGCATAACCTCATCATCGTCTCCCATTCTGTTGACCTAAGCGTATCGTACGCTGGCGAACTATCAAGGGGCTTTTCGGGATGACCCGGGCAATCAAACAGGTAAGCCTCATTATCGTCAACATTATTATAGTTCGTGCTTGACGGTGTGACCCATCGATCCATAAGCAGATTGTACGCAACCGTCCTATCTCGAGAGACGGGCGCAGGAGAGAGGGCATGGCGAGGATGCTGGACGGCAAAGTGGTGATCGTCACCGGCGGCGGACGCGGCGTCGGTCGCGGGATCGCGCTGGAGGCGGCGCGAGCCGGCGCGGCGGTGGTCGTCAACGATCTAGGCGTGTCGCCGGGCGGCGATGCATCGGACGAGGCCCCGGCCGCGCAGGTCGTGCGCGAGATCGTCGACGCCGGGGGGCGTGCCGTCGAGAATACCGACAGCGTCGCGACCTACGAAGGGGCGCTCAGGATCGTGGCGTGCGCGATGGATCATTTCGGGCGCGTCGACGGCGTCGTCAACAATGCGGGGATCCTGCGAGACACGATCTTCCACAAGATGGACCCGGACGATTTCGACCTGGTGATCGACGTCAACCTGAAGGGGCCGTTCTACGTCGCGCGCGCCGCTGCGCCGCAGATGAAGGCGCAAGGGGCCGGCGCGTTCGTGCACATGACGTCGAGTTCGGCGCTGATCGGCAATCTCGGCCAGGCCAATTACATGGCGGCGAAGATGGGCGTGGTCGGCCTGTCGACCTCGATCAGCCTAGACATGGAGCGATTCGGCGTGGTGTCGAACTGCATCGCGCCGTTCGCGTGGACGCGGATGGTCGGCACCATTCCCAACGAGACTCCCGAGCAGAGAAAACGCGTCGAGGGGCTGATGACGATGGTGCCCGAGCGGATCGCACCGCTCGCGGTCGCGCTGATGTCCGATGCGGCACGCGCCAGCGTCAACGGCCAGATCTTTGGCGTGCGCAACAATGAGATCTATTTCTTCAGCAAAACGCGCCCGGTGCAGATCATGCACACCGCCGACGGGTGGACGCCCGAAAGCGTACTCGACCGCGCGATCCCGGCATTCTCACCGGCATTCCTGCCACCGACCAAATCGGGGCAGGTGTTTTCGTGGGATCCGGTCTGATGGCGTACGGGATTACCGGGTTCGGGGCCTATGTGCCGCGCCTCAGGATCGAACGCGCGGCGATCGCGGCGGCGCATGCATGGATGAACCCGTCGCTCAAGGCAGCGGGCAAGGGCGAGCGCGCCTTCTGCAGCTGGGACGAGGATGTCGTGACGATGGCGGTCGAGGCCGCGCGCGACTGCCTTGCCGGAAGGCGGCGCGATGCGATTTCCGCGATCAGCCTGGCCTCGACCACCTTTCCTTATGCCGACCTGTCGAATGCCGTGATCGTCGCATCGGCGCTGGGGCTGGATCACGACACGCGGACGTCGAACGCCGCCGGATCGCAGCGGGCGGGAACGACCGCGCTGATCCAGGCGCTGGAAGCGGCGGACGGCGATGCCCTGATCGTCGCCAGCGAAAAGCCGCGTGCGTTGCCGGCCAGCGTCGCGGAGATGCAGACGGGGGCGGGCGCTGCGGCGGTGACGACGGGCAGCGAGGGCGTGATCGCCACGCTGCTCGCGGCGAGCTCACGTCAGGCGCATTTCGTCGACCGGTTTCGCAGCGCCGACCAGCCGTCGGACTATGCCTGGGAGGAGCGGTGGATCCGCGACGAGGGCTATGCCAAGCTGGTGCCCGAGGCGGTGAAGGCGGCGCTCGCCGTCGCAGGCATCGCGGCGGCGGATGTCCAGCATCTGGTCCTGCCGGCACCGGTCCGCGGTATCGGCGCGACGATCGGCAAGCAGATCGGGTTCGCCGGAACCGTCGCGGGCGCGTTCGAGCCGGCCATCGGCTATTGCGGCGTCGCGCACGGGTTCCTGATGCTGGCGGAAACGCTCGCGGTGGCAAAACCGGGCGAGCGGATCCTGATGATCGGGTTCGGGCAGGGCGTCGACGTCCTGCTGTTCGAGGCGACCGACCTGTGCGGCCGACCGACGGCGGCGCGCGGCGTCGCGGGGGCGGTCGCGGACAAGATCGTCACGCGCGACTATCTGCGGATGCTCAGCTTCTACGACCAGATCGCGCTCGACTGGGGGATGCGCGGCGAGAAGACCGGCAAGGCGGCGCTGACCGAGCAATACCGGGTCTCCGACCAGCTCGATACCTTCACCGGCGGCAAGTGCGCAATGTGTGGCACCGTGCAGTTCCCGGTGCTCGCCTATTGCGTCAACCCGGCGTGCAACGCGCCGTCGGACGCACTTGCCCCGATCAGCCTTGCCGATGAACCGGCGGCGATCTTCACGGTGACGTCGGACTGGCTCTCCTATCACCCCGCACCGCCGCTCGCCGTCGGGTTCGTGGCGTTCGACAACCATGCGCGGCTGTTGATGGAGATCGTCGATGCAGCGCCCGAACAGCTCGAGACGGGAACGCCGCTGCGCATGGTCTACCGGATCAAGGAGCGCGACAAGGCGCGGGGCTTCAACCGCTATTTCTGGAAAGCGACACCCGTCGCGGAGGCGCATCATGGCTAGTGGCATCAAGGACAAGGTCGCGATCCTCGGCATGGGATGTTCGAAGTTCGGCGAGCGTTGGGACGCCGGGACGCACCAGTTGCTGGCGGAGGCGTTCGACGAGGCACTGGCCGATGCGGGCATCGAGCGCGGCCAGATCGACGCGGCCTGGTACGGGTCGGCGCTCGATTCGGTGAATGTCGGCAATTCGGCGATCCCGGCGGCAGTCGCGCTGAGGCTGGACGGCATTCCGGTCACGCGGCTCGAGAATATGTGTGCGACCGGCACCGAGGCGTTGCGCGGTGCCGCCTATGCGGTGGCGAGCGGCGCGTGCGATATCGCGCTGGCGATCGGTGCGGAGAAGCTGAAGGATACCGGCTATGGCGGGCTGCCGTCGCCATACAAGGGCACGTTCAACGACCTCTGGCTGCCTCTCGGCTCGGCACCCGCGGGGTTCGCCCAGCTGGCGGCCGGGTATCGCGGCAAGCACGGGACGAGCCGCGAGGATCTGAAGCAGGCGATCGCGCATGTATCGTGGAAGAGCCACCAGAACGGCCAGCACAGCCCGAAGGCGCATCTGCGCAAGGCGGTGTCGATGGAGCAGATCCTGGCGGCGCCGATGATCGCCGAGCCGCTCGGGCTGTTCGACTGCTGCGGCGTGTCGGACGGCGCCGCGTGCGCGATCGTGACGACGCCTGAGATCGCGCGCGCGCTGGGCAAGCGTGATCTGGTGACGATCAAGGCGATCCAGCTGTCGATCAGCTCGGGCACCGAGACGACGATGTCCGACTGGGACGGCAGTTACGTCCGCAACACGCGCAACGCGGCCAAACGCGCCTATGCCGAAGCGGGGATCGACAATCCGCGCGAGCAATTGTCGATGATCGAGGTGCACGATTGTTTCTCGATCACCGAATTCGTGACGATGGAGGACCTCGGCATTTCCGCCGAGGGCCGCGCGGCGACCGATATCCTCGACGGGTTCTACGATGCGGACGGCGGCGTTCCCTGCCAGATCGATGGCGGGCTCAAATGCTTCGGTCATCCGATCGCGGCGTCCGGGCTGCGGATGGCATATGAGACGTATACCCAATTGCTCGGTCGTGCGGGCGAGCGGCAGTTGAAGGACCCGTCGCTCGGGCTGACGCACAATCTCGGCGGCGTGCCGTATCAGGGGATCGCGGCGATCTCGATCCTCGGACGGTTGTGAGCGGCGTCGGCGCGCTCGATCGCGTCGGTGCGGTCTGGGGCGGTCATGCATTCGATCGGCCGGCGCTGGAAACCTATTGCCGCGGCGTGCTGGAGGGGTTCGTCGGACCGCTCGAGATCGCGCAGTTCCACGGTGGCGCGTCCAACCCGACCTTCCTGCTGACCGATACCGCGACCGGTGCGCGGTATGTCCTGCGCAAGAAGCCGCCGGGCGCGCTGCTGGCCAGCGCGCATGCGGTCGATCGCGAATACCGGATCATGGCCGCCCTGCGCGATACCGCGGTGCCCGTGCCCGAGATGCTCGCCTATTGTGACGATCCAGGCGTGATCGGGACGCCGTTCTACCTGATGCTGTTCCTCGAAGGGCGGATCTACAAGGACAATCGTTTCGCCGACATGGCCCGCGACCAGCGGGCGGCGGCGTATGACGCGATCGCCGCGACGATGGCCGCGCTTCACGCAATCGATCCGTCGAGCGTCGGTCTTGGCGATTTCGGGCGGCCGGGCAATTATTTCGAACGCCAGATCGCGCGCTGGTCGCGCCAGTATCGTGATGCGCAGACCGACGACATCGCCAGCATGGAGCGCGTCATGGCGGCATTGCCGACGCGTATTCCGGCGGACGAACGGGCGGGGATCGTCCACGGCGATTTCCGGCAGGAAAATATCATGTTCGCGCCCGCGGGGCCTGATGTGATCGCCCTGCTCGACTGGGAGCTGTCGACGCTCGGCGCGCCGCTGGCGGATCTCGGCTTCTTCTGCCTCTTCTACCATGCCGACTTCATGCACTGGGGCAGCAATGCGACGATCGACTTCGCCGCGACCGGTATTCCGACGGAAGCCGAATTCGTGGACGCTTATTGCGCGGCGAGCGGGCGGGGGCAGATCGACGATTTCGCCTTCTACCTCGGCTTTTCCGCCTTCCGTTTGGCGTCGATCGCGCAGGGCGTGCACAAGCGGACGCTGGCCGGCAACGCGCGTGCGCTGCATGATGGACGCAACGGCGCACGCGACTGGGCCGACCTCGCCGAACGACTGCTCGACGATCATCGATAAAAAGAACGCTTGCGAACTATATGCAGGCGTTGTTGTATGCGGCCAGGGCGGAACACCGCTGCCGACCTTGGAGAGAAGCATGGCCGACTATCTGATCGCGGACGTGACCGACGGCGTCGGGTCGCTCGTCATCAACCGTCCCGAGCGGCGCAACGCGTTCACTGCCGAGATGGCGCAGCAGATGACCGAGATCGTCCATCGCTTCGAGCGTGACGATGCGGTGCGCGCGGTGCTGATCCGCGGCGAGGGCGAGACCTTCACGGCTGGCGGCGACGTGCACGGCTTTCACGATGCGCTGACCGCGGATCGGTTCGGTCATGCGTCCGGCATGGAGCGGCGGATCGTCAGCGGGCATCTTACCTTTCACCGGCTGCGGCGGATGCCCAAGCCGGTCGTGGTCGCCGCGCAGGGCATCACCGCGGGGATGGGGATCAGCCTGATGTGCTGCGCCGATTTCGCGCTGGCGGCGGACGATGCGCAATTCACGCTCGCCTATCGGCATATCGGGCTCAGTCCCGACGGCGGGGTCAGCTATTTCCTGCCGCGGATCGTCGGCGAGCGCCGCGCGCTGGAGATCACGCTGCTGGGCGAACGGTTCACCGCGGCGCAGGCGGTCGAATGGGGGCTGGTCAACCGGACCTTCCCCGCGGACAGCCTGAAGGACGAGGCGATCGCGTTCGCGCGCAAGCTGGCCCGCGGGCCGACGTTGGCGATGGGGGGTGCCAAGCAGCTGATCCGCCAGTCGCTCGAATCGACCTGGGACGAACAGTCCGCGGCGGAGGCACGGACGCTGTCCGACATCGCCGCCAGCGACGACCATCTGGAAGGGGTCACCGCGTTCGTCGAGAAACGCCGGGCCGCGTTCACCGGTCGCTGAAGGGAGACGCGGGATGCGCGCCGAGGATTACGTCACGCTCGCCGACGTCGTGCGACCGATCGGGGGGGCGGTGCGCGACAAGACCGCGCTGATCGTCGAGGATCGCGCGTTCCCCTATGCGGAGATCGACCGCCGGACGTCGGCGATGGCGAACCGGCTCGTGCAGGCCGGTGTGAAGCCCGGCGACCGGATCGCCGTGCTGTCGAAGAACAATGCCGGCTTCGTCGAACTGATCTTCGCCATCGCCAAGGCAGGCGCCGTGCTGGTGCCGCTGAACTGGCGCCTGTCCTCGACCGAGATCGGCTATATCGTCGGCGACGCCGCGCCCTCGATGCTGTTCATCGAGCGCGGGCTCGAGGGCCTCGTTCCGGCCGACGCGATAGCGGGGCGGACGGTGATCGGGTTTGCGGACACCGATTTCGATCTGGGCGGCAGCGCGTCCGACAAGCAGCCGGACATCGCCGTGGAAGCGGACGACGTCGCGATGCTGATCTATACGTCGGGGACGACGGGGCATCCCAAGGGTGCGATGATCACGCACCGCAACTTCATCCGCCATTGCGGGCTCGACGCACCCGAAACCCCGTCGTGGTGGGGTATCTCGCGCGATGAAATCTGTCTCGTCGTGCTGCCGCTGTTCCATGTCGGCGGGCTGGAATTGCTGTTGCGGCCCTTGTTCACGGGCGCGACCGTCGTGTTGCACCGCGAGTTCGATATCGAGCGCATTCTCACCGACATCGATCGCCATAAGGTGACGATGACGGGCCTCGTCCCGACCGCGCTGCAGATGATGCTGGCGCATCCCAGGTCGGCCGAGGTGGATTTCACCAGCCTCGACAAGTTCCTCTACGGCGCCGCGCCGATCCCGGTCGGGTTGTTGAAGGAAGGGCTCGACCGGATGCGCTGCGACTTCGTCGGCACCTACGGCATGACGGAATCGAACGGCGTGATGGCGATGCTGGCACCGGCCGATCACCACGACCGCGATGCGGATCGGTTGCGCTCGACCGGCAAACCGACCTTCGCGACCGAAGTGCGGATCGTCGACGACGAAGGCGCGGATTTGCCGGCGGGCGAGATCGGCGAGATCCTGGTCCGCGGATCGGGCGTCATGAAGGGGTATTGGAACCGGCCCGACGCGACCGCGGAGGCGATCGATGCGGACGGCTGGCTGCGGTCGGGCGACGCGGGCTACCTCGATGCGGACGGGTTCCTGTATATCAAGGACCGCGTGAAGGACATGATCTGCTCGGGCGGCGAGAACATCTATCCCGCCGAGGTCGAGAGCGCGATCTACGGGCATCCGGCGATCGCCGAGGTCGCGGTGGTCGGCGTGCCGCACGATCGGTGGGGCGAATGCGTCCATGCGGTCGTCGTCGCCAAGCCGGGCATGGTCGTCGATGCGGACGACGTGCTCGCCTGGGCGCGCGCGCGGATCGCCAGCTACAAGCGGCCCAAGACGCTGGAAGTGGTCGACATGCTGCCGAAGAACGCGGCCGGAAAGATCCTGCGACGCGCGGTGCGCGATCGCCTCAAAACCCTGCCGGAGAGTGTGTGATGAAAGCTGCCGTCCTGTTCGAACGCGGCCAGCCGTTCCAGATCGAGGAACTGAACGTCGATACGCCGGGCCCCCGCGAAGTGCTGATCCGGGTCGCGGCGACCGGCGTTTGCCATTCCGACCTGCACATGGCGGACGGATCGTTCCCGGCGCCGATGCCGGCCGTGCTGGGCCACGAGACGGCGGGGGTCGTCGAGGCGATCGGCGACGAGGTCCGCGGGGTGAAGGTCGGCGATCATGTCGTCACCTGCGTCTCGGGCTTTTGCGGACACTGTCAGGATTGCGTGACGGGGCATCTGTCGATCTGTCAGGTCAAGGAGATCGACCGGCCGCGCGGTGCGCCGCCGCGGATGACCAATGCCGCAGGCAAGCGCGTCCATCAGGTCGGCGGGCTCAGCGGGTTCGCCGAGATGATGCTGGTGCACGAGCGATCCTGCGTCGCCATACGCCGCGACATGCCGCTCGATCTCGCCTCCGTGATCGGCTGTGCGGTGACGACCGGCTATGGCGCGGTCGTCCATACCGCGCGGATCGAGGCGGGGTCGACCGTCGCGGTGATCGGCTGCGGCGGTGTCGGGTTGATGATCGTCAACGCGGCGTTGATCGCCGGTGCCGCGCGGATCATCGCGATCGACCGGGTGCCCGGGAAACTCGCGCTGGCCCAGACGATGGGCGCGACCGACATCATCGACGGATCGACCGGAGACGTGGTCGAGATGGTGCGCGAGCTGACGGGTGGCGGCGTGCATTACAGCTTCGAGGCGATCGGCCTGAAGCCGACCGTCGAGCAGGCGTTTCGCATGCTGCGGCAGGGGGGCACGTGCACCGTCGTCGGTGTCGCGCCGATCGGGACCAGCTTCGATATCGGCGCGATGGACCTGCTGATGGAGCGCAAGCTGCAAGGCTCGTTCATGGGATCGAACCATTTCCCGGTCGACATGCCGCGACTGGTCGATCTGTACATGCAGGGCCGGCTGAAGCTCGACGCGCTGGTGTCCGCGCGGGTCCCGCTGACCGGCATCAACGATGCGCTGGCGGAGCTGAAGACGGGCACGCTCGCACGGTCGGTGGTGACGTTCTGACGTCCTTCGATCCTCCCCCCGGCGGGGGAGGATCGGACGTCCGCCCCTATGCGGCGGCGGCGAGTTCCTCGAACAACCGGTCCTTCCACGCCTGCGGGCTGCCGAGATTCAACGAGCAGTGATGCGCGCGGCGGTAGAACAGATGCGCGTCGTGTTCCCAGGTATAGCCGATCCCCCCATGCAGATGGATCGCCTCCTTCGACGCGAGCCAGCCCGCATCGCAGGCCGCGGCGCGCGCCGCCGCCGCCGCCTGCATCAGCCGGTCGGGCGCGTCGGTCATCGCCCAGACCCCGTGGAAGACGTGGCTGCGGGCCAGCTCGTTCGCGACGTAGAGGTCGGCGAGCTTGTGCTTGACCGCCTGGAACCGCCCGACCGGGCCGCCGAACGCCTGCCGTTCCTTCACATAATCGGTCGTGATCCGCAGCCAGCGATCGGCCGCACCAACCTGTTCGAAGCCATACAGGACGGCAGCGCGCGCCAGCACGGCCTCGATCTGCATGCGGTCCGAGGTGAGGCATTCCGCGGCAACGTCGGCGAAGTCGAGCCGCGCGACGGTCATTGAACCGTCGATCGCGTCCAGCGCGGTGCGCGTGACGCCCGCCTCGTCCAGATTCACCAGATACAGTCCGACCGCGTCGCCATCGCGTGCGAGGACGATCGCGGTATCGGCGATGCTGCCATCGACGACCGGTCGCTTGGTTCCGCTGAGGCGACCGTCGGCGACGGTGGTGGCGATCCGGGCGTAATCGAGGTCGCCCGGACCGTCGAACAACGCCGCGCACCCGATCATGCGACCCTCTGCGATGGCGGGCAGGATCGCGCGTTTCTGCTGTTCCGAACCGGCGAGCATCACCGCCTCGGCCAGCAGATAGAGCGTCGATCCGAACGGAACCGGGGCAAGCGCGGCGCCGATCTCCTCGGCGATCGCGCCCAGTTCGACCGCGCCGAGCCCCAGCCCGCCATGGCTTTCCGGGATGGTGATCCCGAGCCAGCCCTGCTCCGCGATCTGCTGCCAGAGCGCCGCATCATGCGTCGTGCCGGCGTCATCGAGGACCGTGCGGACGCGCGACAGCGGACAGTGCGCGGTCAGGAAACGACGCGCCTCGTCGCGGAGATAGCGCTGGTCCTCGCTATAGTCGAAATCCATCAATCCATCCCCCGTTGCGGTGTGCGGCAATTAGGTCGCTTGAATAAGGTACGCAACCAAACTAATATCTGATCAAACGGAGGATGCAATGGCCGAACGAGGCTCCAACACCGGCGACTTCGCGATCGCGCGCGACATGTTCCTGCCCGAGCACGATCAGTATCGCGACAGCGTGCGGCGCTTCGTCGAGGCCGAACTCGTCCCTCATCATGCCGAATGGGAAGAGGCGGGGATCGTCCCGCGCGAGGTCTGGCGGAAGGCCGGCGAAATGGGGATGCTCTGCCCCAACATTCCTGAGGAATATGGCGGATTCGGCGGCGACTGGCTCTATAACGTCGTGGTGATCGAGGAACTCGCGCGCGCCGGAATCACCGGGCCGGGCTTCATGATTCATTCCGATCTCGTCGCGCCCTATATCCTCGCCTGGGGCAGCGAGGAGGTGAAGCGCCGCTACCTGCCCAAGATGGTGACCGGCGAGATGATCGGCGCGCTCGGCATGACCGAGCCCGGTGCCGGCAGCGATGCCAAGGGCATCCGCACGCGCGCGGTGCGCGATGGCGACGACTACGTCATCGACGGGCAGAAGGTCTATATCTCCAACGGCCAGTTGTGCGACCTGATCGTGCTGGCGTGCAAGACCGACCCGGACGCCGGCGCGCGCGGCGTCAGCCTGATCGTCGTCGAGACGGATACGCCGGGCTTCGAGCGTGGGCGCAACCTCGACAAGATCGGATTGAAGGCACAGGACACGTCCGAACTGTTCTTCTCGGGCGTTCGCGCGCCGATCGGCAACCGTCTCGGCGACGAGGGTCGCGGCTTTGCGATGATGATGACCAAGCTGGGACAGGAGCGCCTGGCCCAGGCGGTCCGCAGCGCCTGCGTCTGCGAGGCGGCGATCCGCTGGACGGTGGAGTATACGCGCGAGCGGAAGGCGTTCGGCGGGACGATCGCCGACTTCCAGAATACGCAGTTCGTGCTGGCGCAGCTGGCCGCGGAGACGATGGCGGCGCGAATCTTCACCGACTGGTGCATCAAGCGGTTCGGCGAGGGCGAACTGACCGCGGTCGATGCCGCGAAGGTGAAGCTCATCGTCACCGACCTGCACTGCAAGGTGGTCGACCAGTGCCTGCAGTTCTTCGGCGGCTATGGCTACATGACCGAATATCCGATCGCGCGCGCCTATATCGATGCGCGGATCACCCGGATCGCTGGCGGAGCGGCCGAGGTCATGAAGCAGATCATCGGCCGGGACCTGTACGCATGAACTTCGACGATACCGCAGAAGAAGCCGGATACCGCGCGCAGGTACGGGACTGGATCGCGGCGAACCGCATCGCGTTGCCGCAGACCCGGCGCCGGCGCGATGCGACGCCCGAATGGCTGGCGCTCGCGCGGCAGTGGCAACGGATGAAGGCGGATGCAGGCTATGTCGGCATCGCTTGGCCCAAGGCCTGGGGCGGACATGAAGGCACCGTCGCGCAGGCGCTGATCTTCGATCAGGAGGAGGCTGCGGCGGGGCTGCATTTCCCGTATTTCGAGATCGGTATCGGCCTGTGTGTCCCGACCGTCGCGAGCTTCGCCGATCAGGCGACGATCGACCGGATGGCGACCCCGGCGATGCGCGGCGACGAGATCTGGTGCCAGCTCTTCTCCGAACCGTCGGTCGGCTCCGATCTGGCCGGCGTACGGACGCGCGCGGTTCCCGACGGTGACGACTGGATCGTCGACGGTCAGAAGGTGTGGACGACCGGCGGGCAATTCTCCGACTTCGCGATCCTGCTCACGCGCACCAACCCGGATGTGCCCAAGCATCGCGGCATGACGATGTTCTGGCTCGATATGCGGACCCCGGGCGTCGAGGTGCGACCGATCCGGCAGATGTCGGGGTTCGCCAATTTCAACGAGGTGTTCCTGAGCGGCGTTCGGATTCCGGACACGCAGCGGCTCGGCGCCGTCGATGCCGGCTGGGGGACCGCGATGACGACCCTGATGAACGAGCGCGTCTCGATCGGCGATGTCGGCGGGCCGGATATCGCCGCCGCGATCCGGCTGGCGCGGGCGACGCCCGGCCGGTTCGGGACGGCGGCGGATCATCCTGCGACCCGCAACGCGATCGTCGAGCATCATATCCGCTATGAAGGCGTCCGCCTGACCCGCAGCCGGCTGCTGACCGCGGTGTCGCGCGGCGAGAAGCCCGGCCCGGAAAATGCGATCACGAAGCTGGTGACCGCCAACGAGATGCAGGGGCTGGCCCGCGATACGTTGTTGTCGCGCGGGCCGATGGGGCTGGTGATGGAACGCGGCGACGATGTGGCCGAGGGGATATTCCACGACAGCTTCACCTGGGCGCCCGGCTACCGGATCGCCGGCGGCACCGATGAGATCCTGCGTACCGTGATCGCCGAACGCGTGCTGGGCCTTCCCGCCGAACCGCGCGCCGACAAGACCGCGCCGTTTCGCGCCAGGACGGAGAGCAGGGATGCGTGACGTCGATTGCGTCGTCGTCGGCGCGGGCTTTGGCGGGCTCTATATGCTCCATGCGCTGCGCACGGCGGGGTTCAGCGTGCAGGGGTTCGAACGCGGATCGGGGGTCGGCGGGACGTGGTTCTGGAACCGCTATCCCGGCGCGCGCTGCGACGTCGAGAGCTTCGACTACAGCTATTCCTTCGATCCCGCGCTGGAACAGGATTGGGACTGGAGCGAGCGGTTTGCGACGCAGCCTGAAATCCTGCGCTATCTGGAGCATGTCGCCGACCGGTTCGATCTGCACCCGCTGATCGCGTTCGATACCGAGGTGGCGGCGGCGGACTGGTCGGAGGCGGCCGGGCGCTGGCGGATCACGACCAGCGCGGGCGAATGGTCCGCGCGTTACCTGATCCTCGCGACGGGCAGCCTGTCGGCGGCGAAGACGCCGGATATCGCCGGGCTCGACGATTTCTCGGGCGAGACGGTCTCGACCGCCAACTGGCCCGAAGACGGCGTCGATTTCGCGAACAGGCGCGTCGGCGTGATCGGCACCGGATCGTCCGGCATCCAGGCGATCCCGTTGATCGCTGCGCAGGCGGAGCATCTCACGGTGTTTCAGCGGACGCCGTCGTTCACCGTACCCGCGCGCAACGCGCCGCTGGCGCCGGACCAGATCGCGACGCGCAAGGCGGCGTATCGCGATCACCGCGCCACCCTCCGGCAGACCGCGCCGGGCGTGATCTTCCGCATGACCGGAAAGTCGGCGTACGAGCTTGCGGAGGCCGACCGCATCGCCGCCTACGAAGATGCCTGGGCGCATGGCGGCGCCGGGTTCGCGCAGGTGTTCAACGACCTGATCCTCGACGAAGCCGCCAATGCGACGGCGGCGGACTTCGTCCGCGCGAAGATCCGCGACACCGTCGCCGATCCCGCAACCGCGGCGAGCCTGACGCCGGACGACTATCCGATCGGGTCGAAGCGGATCGCGGTCGATACCGACTATTACGCCACCTTCAACCGGCCCAACGTGACGCTGAAGGACCTGCGCAAGGACCCGTTGCTACGCATCGTCGCGCAGGGCGTGGAGACGGCCGAGGGTATCACGCCGCTCGACGTGCTCGTGCTCGCGACCGGGTTCGACGCGATGACCGGCTCGTTCCTGCGGATCGCGATCACCGGCACGGAAAGTACGCTCAAGGAGAAATGGAGCGCGGGTCCGCGGACGTATCTGGGCCTGATGACGGCGGGGTTCCCCAACCTGTTCCTGATCGCCGGGCCGGGCAGCCCGTCGGTGCTGACCAACATGGTCGTGTCGATCGAGCAGCATGTCGAATGGGTGCGCGATTGCCTGACGGCGCTGCGCGATCGCGGCGAAACCCGGATCGAGCCCCTGCGCGAGGCCGAGGACCAATGGGTCGACCGCGGCAACGCGATGGCCGCCCGGACGCTCTTCATGTCCGGCAACTCCTGGTATCTGGGGGCGAACGTACCCGGCAAACCGCGCGTGTTCATGCCGTTCATCGGCGGCGTCGCGGTGTACCGCGCGATCTGCGAAAAGGTGGTCGCGGACGACTATGCCGGGTTCGACCGGCGTGCCACAATCGAGGCCTGATCCGCACAAGCGGACGCGAAGGAGACGGGATGCGGATTCGGCGGGAAGCGCTCGGGCTGGTGTTGCTGGCCGGCTGCACGGTATCTCAGGACAAGGCGACGGGACCAACGGCAACCGGCGTCGGCAAGATCGACGGCGCGTTTCTGACGACCGGCGGCAACGGCAGCGACTGGGCGGCGACCGGGTATAATTACCAGGAGCAGCGCTTCAGCCCGCTGACCCAGATCAACGCCTCGAACGTCGGCAAGCTCGGCCTCGCCTGGTTCGCCGACCTTCCCGATGCGCGCGGGCAGGAGGCGACACCGATCATCATCGACGGCACGCTGTTCGTGACCGGACCGTGGTCGAAGGTGTTCGCCTATGACGCGGTGACGGGCAAGCCGCTGTGGACCTACGATCCCGGCGTCGACAAGGCGAAGGCCGTCGATGCATGCTGCGACGTCGTCAATCGCGGCGTCGCGGCGTGGAAGGGCAGATTGTATGTGGGCACGCTCGACGGCCGGCTGATCGCGCTCGACGCCCGTACCGGCAAGCCCGCCTGGTCGGTCCAGACCACCGATAATGCGAAGCCCTACACGATCACCGGCGCACCGCGCGTCGTGAAGGACATGGTCCTGATCGGCAATGGCGGCGCGGAGTTCGGCGTGCGCGGCTATATCACCGCCTATGACGCCGCGACCGGCGCGAAGAAATGGCGGTTCTACACCGTCCCGAACGCAACCGGGGCGGCGGATGGCGAGGCGTCCGACGCCGTCCTGAAGGCGAAGGCGGGATCGACATGGTCGGCCGGCGGGCAGTGGAAGCAGTCGGGCGGCGGCGGTACGGTGTGGGATGCGATCGTCTACGATGCCGAACTCGACCAGCTCTATATCGGGGTCGGTAACGGCAATCCGTGGAACCACGGCCTGCGCAGCGAAGGCAAGGGCGACAATCTGTTTCTGTCCTCGGTGGTCGCACTGAATCCGGCGACCGGCAAGTATCTCTGGCACTATCAGGAGACGCCCGCGGAAAGCTGGGACTTCACCGCGACGCAGCCGATCATCCTCGCGACGATCCCGATCGGCGGCGCACCGCGCAAGGTGCTGATGCAGGCACCCAAGAACGGCTTCTTCTTCGTTGTCGACCGCACCAACGGCAAACCGATCGCCGCGAATAAATTTATCAAGTCGGTGAACTGGGCGGATCGCTATGGACCCGACGGGCGTCCGGTCGAGACGGCGGCGGCGCGCTATTACCGGACGCAGAAGCCGTTCGTCGGCGTGCCGTCCGCGCTCGCCGCGCATAACTGGCAGCCGATGAGCTTCAGCCCGAAAACCGGGCTCGTCTACATCCCGGCGCAAGAGGTCGGGCTGGCGTATATCCCGCCGCTGACGCCGCAGGATGCCGCGCGCCAGCCGCTGGGGTTCAACGTCGGACTGAATTTCTCCGAAGGCATGTTGCCGCATGATCCCAAAGTCATTGCGGGGGCAACCAAGGCGACCGTCGGTGCGCTGGTGGCGTTCGATCCCGTCGCGGGGAAGGAACGCTGGCGGGTCGATTATCCGGTGCCGTGGAATGGCGGTACGATGGCCACGGCGGGCAATCTGGTCTTCCAGGGCACCGCGCTCGGCGAATTCCGGGCCTATGCCGCCGATACCGGCAAGCCGATGTTCGCCTATCCGGTGCAATCGGGCATCATGGCGGGGGCGAGCAGCTTCGCGGTGAACGGCGTGCAATATGTCGCGGTGACAACCGGGCGGGGCGGGTCGTTCCCGCTGGCGGCCGGCTATGCGGGCGGTGCCGCGCGGACCGTCCCGAACATCCCGCGCGTGCTGGTGTTCAAGCTCGGCGGCACGGCCAGGCTGCCGGCGCTGCCGGCGACCGCACCGGTCGAGTTCACACCGCCGCCACCCGCCGGAACACCGCAGCAGATTGCCGAGGGCAAGGCGCTGTTCGCGCGCAACTGTCAGGTTTGCCACGGCGGCAATGCGGCGGGCGGCGGGGTGACGCCCGACCTGCAACGTGCGGCCACGCTGGCCAATGCGGAGGCGTGGAAATCGGTGCTGATCGACGGCGTGCTGAAGGATCAGGGCATGGTCAGCTTCGCTCGCGTGATGACGCCGGAACAGGCGGAATCGGTGCGCTACTACGTCATCGGCGAGGCGAACTGGGCGAAGGCCAATCTGCCCGACGCAGCGAAGAGGTGACCGGCGGGCCGCCGGGAGGCGTCCGCGTCGTCGCGTCTGGCGCGATCGGCCCGGTGCCGCTGGCGGCGATGGGCTTTGCGGATTTCAGTTGAGATGTCGTTCGGACCGGCCGGCAGGGCGCCTCCGGTCCCAGCGCCGAGGGTCCTATCCCGGCAAGGGGGCGTCGTTACATCACCCCCGACCTCAGGAGCACGGCGGATCGCGACCTGATGCGCGTCGGAGCCCGATGTCATCTCCATGGGGCCAATTTTCATGCCGTCCGTTTCACCCGCATGTTCCGCCGCGTCATCTACACCAGCCGCTCTCTAATCGGAGCTGACCCGGGCGCGCTCGATGCGATCGTATCGACGTCGATCAGGCGCAATGCCGAAGCCGACGTCACCGGCATGATGTGGGCGGACGTCGAGAATTTCGCGCAGGTGATCGAGGGTGGCGCGGAGGTGGTTGCCCGGACCATGGATCGCATTCGCGCCGATCGCAGGCACACCGACATCGTCATGGTGCTGGATCGAGCCGTGTCGTCGCGGCAGTTCGGAAGCTGGTCGATGCGACGTGCCGGTCACGACGATGACAGCGCATCGGGCACCAGCTTCATGGTCGGCTTTGCGCTGGGCGAAGGGACGCCGGCCGCCAGACGCCTCTACGATATCGTTCTCGCGAACGGCTAAGCCTTTCAACGGCTTGACACCGTTCAGCGAAGTACGGCTTACCCTCAACCATGGCCGCCGGGGGGCGGGCGCACGAAAGCGAGACACAGGTGGGCAGCGAGCAGGACGCAAGGCGAGCGAGGGCTGTGGCAGGGCTTGTCGTGCTCGATACCCCAGAGGAGCAGGCGTTCGACGACATCGTCTTCATCGCCTCGCAGACGTGCGGCGCCCCGATCGCCCTTATCAGCCTGCTCGATACCGACCGTCAGTGGTTCAAGGCGAGGGTCGGCCTCGACGTGACCGAGACGCCGATCGACCAGTCGGTGTGCCGCGTCGATATCGACGATGCCGGTTTGCTCGAGATCGTCGATCTGACGCAGGACGAGCGTACCAGCGTCAATCCGCTGGTGACCGGCGCGCGAGCGTTCCGCTATTACGCCGGTGCCCCCTTGAAGCTGCGGTCCGGCGATGTCGTCGGCCGGCTCTGCGTCATCGATACCGAGGCTCGACCCGGCGGCCTGAGTGAAACCCAGAGAACCCTGCTGGGCGCGCTTGCACGCCAAGCGAGCGACCATCTGGAGCTGCGGCGGATCGCGTGTGCGAGTGAACGGCTGGCCGAACTGCAGACCGCCCTGGTCGAGATCGGCGAGTGTATCCGCAACAGCGCTGACGTCGCGATGATGACCCATCGGACTTCGGCCGTCATCGGACGGGCCCTCAAGGTCGATCGGGCCGGCTTCGGCTTCGTCGATGACAAGGTCTTCAGCGTCGAAATCGAGCAGGACTGGACCGCTCCCGGCGTCGACAGCATCGCCGGCCGGCATCGCTTCGAAGACTATGGCACCATTCGCGATCACCTTGCCAAGGGTGAACCCCTGGTCATCGAGGACGTGGCGACCGACTGGCGAACCGCGGACGATCCTTCTGCCATGCAAAACGTCGGGATCGGGGCGCTGGTCAACATGCCGGTGCGTCAGAACGGACGCACGATCGCGGTGCTGATTACCCATTCAGCCGTACGCCGCGTCTGGCTGCCGGAGGAAATGACCTTCCTGCGCAGCGTCGCCGATCGCCTGGAGGCGGGCGTGTCGCGCATCCGCGGCGCGCAGCAGCAGGATATGCTCAACGACGAGATCTCTCACCGGCTCAAGAACATGCTGTCGATGGTGCAGGCGATCGCCAGCCAGACCCTGCGGGACATCCCCGATCGCAGGCCGGTCGAGACGTTCGAGCAGCGGCTGGTCGCGCTCAGCGCGGCGCATGACGTGCTGCTCCAGCAAAGCTGGTCGAATGCCGATCTTCGCGCCGTCGCGGAAGCGGTGATCGACACCGTCGGATTTGGCGATCGCGTCAGCCTCGATGGTCCGGCCGTGGCACTCGGTCCGCGCGCGGCGCTCTCCTTCTCGCTGGTCATGCACGAGCTGATGACGAATGCGTGCAAATATGGCGCGCTGTGCCGGGGTGACGGTCGTGTGGCGGTGACCTGGTCGATCGACGCTGCCGACGACGAGGAGACGCTGTTCCTTCGCTGGCGCGAGCAGGGCGGTCCACCTGTCGTCACGCCATTGCGTCGGGGCTTCGGCTCCAAGCTGATCCGGCTGGGCCTGGTCGGAACGGGCGGGGTCGATCTTCGCTACGAACCTTCCGGGTTCGAGGCCGACCTGCGCGCGTCGATACGCCATCTGGCCGAAGCCTGAGCAGGACGTTGATGATACCCAAGCCTGTCGTGCTGGTCGTGGAGGACGAACCTCTCCTCCGGCTGTTTGCCACCGATATGATCGAGGATGCCGGATTCGAGGTGATCGACGTCGCGAACGCGGCCGAGGCGATCCTCGTGTTGCAGAGCCGGTTCGACGTCCGGATCGTCTTTACCGACGTCGATATGCCCGGTGGCATCGACGGCATCACGCTCGGTGCCTGCATCCGCGACCGCTGGCCACCGATCGAGATCATCATCACGTCGGGAAAACCCTGGCCGATCGGTGTCCGGGCCCCGGAAAGGTCTGTCTTCTTCTCCAAACCCTACCGGCAGGACAGGGTGATCGAGACGATCCGGCGTATGGCGGCGTGACGGCCTGCGTCCCGTCAGACCTGCGCAAGCCGTCGCCGAGGTCGTGATTGCGATCACCGCAACGGTCTGCCGATCTCGGGAGTGACTGAAACGGCGCAATGCCGTGCTCATTCTCTCGTGTCGGCACCGGGCATGTACGAACAACTGAGATCGGGGAAGCGAGCAGGCTGGCCCGGGCGTCCGCAATCGGCTCGCGTTGCAAACCATCAGGCAAACGTGGTGATTGATGTATGTCGACGCGTTAGCGCTTCACCCCCGTGCGCCACGACATTAGACACGATCGACAATTATCGGGGGATCACAATGCGCAAACTGCCCTGGCTCACAGCCGCCGCTCTCGTGATCGCCGTACCCGCCGGCCTTGCCGCACAGGCGCCAGCCGTCGCGCCAGCGCCGGCCGAGGATGCCCGGCTCTATGCGTTTCTGGACAAGGAGTTCGCCGAAGAGCTCCGCGATCGTCCGCAACTCGCCACGCAGCTCGGCATGAAGGACGGGCAGGACCGGCTGGACGACAACAGCGACGCCGCCGTGCTGCGCCGCCTCGAAGCGCGCCGGGCCAGCGTCGCGCGGATGAAGGCGGCGTTCGACCGGGCGAAGCTCTCGCCCGATGCCCAGGTCAATTACGACATCTGGGCGCTCGAACTCGACCGCGCCGAACTCGGCTATCGCTTCCGGCTGCAGACCCCGCCCTTTTATTCCTTCCTCTATTCGGCGCATGCCCAGCTGCCGAACTTCCTCATCAATACCCATACCGTGCAGGACGCGGAGGGCATGCGCGCCTATGCCGCGCGGGTGCGGGCGATCCCGGCGGTGCTGGACACCGCGATCCAGCAGAGCCGGGCGTCCGATGCCGCCGGCGTCCGCGCGCCGAAGTTCCAGGTCGAGCGCGTCATCAGCGGCAGCCGCGCGGTCATAACCGGCGCGCCGTTCGACAATGGTCCCGCGTCGCCATTATGGGCCGATGCGCAGGCCAAGGTCGCCAGGCTGCAGGCGGCAGGAAAGGTCGATGCGGCGACGGCGGCGACGCTGCTCGCCGATACGCGTGCGGCACTGCTGACGATCAAGCCGGCCTATGACCGCGTGATCGTCTGGGCGCAGGCGGACTTGCCGACCGCGCCGAGCGGCCGCGTCGGCGCGCTGACGCTGCCCGATGGCGCTGCCTGGTATGCGGCCGCGTTGAAGCTCAACACCACCACGGACCTCACCGCCGCCCAGATCCACAAGATCGGCCTGGCCGAGGTGAAGCGGATCGAAGGGGAGCAGGACGCGCTCGCCCGTACCGCCGGATTGAAGGACCGCGAGGCTTTCTATGCGGAGATTGCGCGCCGTTTCCCGGTGGTGCCGTGGACCGACGACCTGCGCGCGACATATCTGAAGGCCGCCAACGCCGCGCTCGCCTTCAACCGCACGTTGCTGCCGAAGTATTTCGGCAAGCTGCCGGTCCATTCGATGGAGGTCGTCCGCGAGCCCGCGTTCAGCGAAGTGGCCGGCGGCGCGGCCCATGCCGCAGGACCAAGCCGCGACGGCGCGCGACCGGGTCGCGTCTACGTTCACCTGCTCGGCACCACCGATGCGACGCCGCCATCGGCGCTACGCGACCTGATGTGCCACGAGGGGGTGCCCGGTCACGTGATGCAGGGCGATATCCAGGTCGGTCAAAGCGGCGGTCCGAAGTTCCGCCAGAGCACACGCTATGTCGCGTTCGGCGAGGGCTGGGGGCTGTATGCCGAGGCGCTGTGCAAGGAGATGGGCGCCTTCCCGGAACCGTCGGACGATTTCATGCGACTCGATGCGGAACTGTTCCGCGCCGCCCGACTGGTGGTCGATACCGGCATCCATGCCGAGGGGTGGACCGAGCAAAAGGCGATCGACTATCTCGTCAAGACCGGCCGCGCCGCACCCGATCAGGGCCGGTCGGAGGTGCGCCGCTACATCACCCTGCCGGGACAGGCGACGGGCTACAAGATCGGCATGCTCAAGATCGTCGAGCTGCGGCGCAAGGCGGAACGCGAACTCGGGCCAAAGTTCGACATCCGCAGCTTTCACGACCTGCTGATCGGCTCGGGCTCCCTGCCACTGCCGATCCTGGAGCGCCAGGTCGATGGCTGGATCGCATCGCGTCGCCGTATGTGACGAACGCGCGGCGATTGTTTGGGCGATGGCCGGTTCCGCTGTTCGACTGACCGCACCCGGACCGGTGAAGCCGGGCAAACGTCTGGCGTCGGAGGCGGGATGCGGCAGGCGAATGTCGGTTTCGGTTTGATGGCGTCCCGCAACCATGTCTTCGGGCAGCCCGCGCACCGGATCCGGCCACCGCAGTGATGTCCCGCGTGAAGCCGGCATTCGCGCGCTCGACTGTGTTTGTTACGTTTTATGTCGACGCGATGGCAATGGACATATGTCCGGTCCGGATAGTTCCGGGCTTACCAAGCCGGAGCTGTCATGACCAAGTCGACCTTTGCCCAACTCCTTCTCGTATCGACCTTTTTTGCGGGAGCGGCGCAGGCCCAGACCGCGTCGAACGTGGTCGGGCTTGCGCCCCAGCCCGAACCCTATGCGACGGAATCGGTGGTCCGCCACCCGCGCACGATCGGCTGGCCTGCCGGGCGCAAGCCGGTCGCCCCGCGCGGCTACGAAGTGACGCGATTTGCCGGAAACCTCGACTATCCGCGGCAGGCGTTGCTCCTGCCCAACGGCGACGTGCTGGTGTCCGAGGCCCGCACCAAGCCGAAGCTGGACGCCGATCCCGAGGTGCAGCGCGGTCAGGCGCTGTCGAAGACGACCGGCTTCAGTGCGAACCGCCTGACGTTGCTGCGCGACGCGAACCGCGACGGCATCGCCGAGCAGCGCTTCGTCCTGCGTGAAGGGCTCAATCAGCCGTTCGGCATGCAATATGCCGATGGCCGGCTTTATGTCGCCAACACGGACGGGGTGGTGAGTTTCCCTTACCAGCCCGGGCAGACGAAGATCACCGCCGCACCCAGGCCGCTCGTCACGCTGCCGGCAGGGGGCTACAACAATCACTGGACGCGCAATCTGCTGCTGAGCCCCGATGGACGCACGCTCTACGTCTCGGTCGGCTCGGCGTCGAACGTCGGCGAACATGGCATGGCGGAGGAAAAACGCCGTGCCGCGATCCTCGCGGTGGATATCGCGACCGGGCGCGAGCGGATCTATGCATCGGGCCTGCGCAACCCGGTCGGGATGGCATGGGCGCCGACCGGCGGCACACTGTGGACCGCGGTCAACGAACGCGATGAGATCGGCGACGATATTTCGCCCGACTACCTCGTCGGCGTGCGCGAGGGCGGCTTCTACGGCTGGCCCTACAGCTATTACGGCAAGCAGGATCCGCGACATGCCAACGAGCGGCGCGACCTGCTCGCGACCACGCTGATGCCCGATGTCGCAGTGGGGGCGCATGCCGCCGCGCTCGGCCTCGCGTTCGCCAAGGGCATGAATGGGCAGACCGCCTATGTCGCGCGGCACGGGTCGTGGAATCGCTCCAGCTTCAGCGGCTATGACGTTCTCGCGGTACCGTTTGCCGAGGGGCGGCCGACGGGGGAGCCGCAGCCGTTTCTGACCGGCTTCGTCGCCGATGCGAAGAAGAGCGAGGTCTATGGCCGCCCGGTCAGCGTCCAGACCCGTGAGGACGGCGCCGTGTTCGTCGTCGACGATGCGGGCGATACCGTCTGGCTGGTCCGCCGCACGTCGTGATCCGCCGCTACACTGCCGTGATACCGGTCGCCGCGATGCTGCTCGTCGCGGCGCCGGCCGCGGCGCAGTCGATTCCCTTTGCCGATACCGAGGACGCGACGCTGTCCGAGATCGATATCGCGGACCGACAGGCCGATTGGCATCCCGTCCTCTCGTTCGACCTGCGCAACGGCGACTATGCCCGTGGCTCGCTGGACGACGATGACGCCTCGCTCGGCCGCTTGCCCGTCCATGTCGCATTCGGCGGTGTCGTTATCGTCCACCGCGGGGCCGACGGTAGCGGCAGGCTGTTCGTGATCGGACAGAGTTCGAACGGCTTCCACGCGCCTTCGGCTGAGGAACGGACACGCCCGCGCGTCTGGTATGAGAGCAACAATCTGGTCGGTGTCGCCTGGCGTCCGGCCGACGGGCTCACCACGGCGGTGACCTATACGATCAAGACCAGTCCGAACGGCATCGCCCCGACGACCCATGAGGCGAGCCTGACCGGCCTCTACACCGCAGAGACGCCTTTGGGACGGCTGAAACCGCGTATGGCGGTGACGCGGCGCACGCAGGGGGAGGGAGGAATCTACACGATCGCAGGTATCGCGCCGTCCTTCGACCTGACGCAACGCGAGAACGGCATGACGCTGAGCCTCCCGGTTACCGTGGGGATCGGCTGGAATGGCTTTTACGCGGCCGGCAGCGGGGATCGGTTGTTCGGCAACGGCGGGATCACGCTATCACAGCCACTGCGTATCGCAGGCGCACTGGCAACCGTGCAGGCCGAATTGCTGGCCCTGATCCGTGACGAGCGGCTGCGCCGGCTTGACGGTCCGGACGGCACCACGGCGCCAGTGGTGCCTTATGCGACGCTTTCGCTGGCGCTGGCGTGGTGAGCGAATGACGGTCGGATCGCACTTGGGCGTTCGGTGATCGTCGGCTCAGATGACGTGGCCGGTTTTGCCGGATGGTCTGCGGTGCGCCGGGAGCGACGCCCGTCAGCTTACCCGTCGTGATCCGGCCCGAGCGTCCTGACCAGTGCGGCGATCGTCCGACTGCGTGGCAATGCGTCGTGGTCGACATGGGCGGCGTAGACGAGGCCGATGTCGCGAGTGAAGTCGAAGCCGTCCAGCCGGACCCGGGCGATGCCCGCATCCCGGAAGCTGTCGGGCATCACCGTGAGGCCGAGGCCGGCGCGCACATAGCCGAGCGCCTTGTCGTCGCTGGTCGTGCGGGCGGGAAAGAACGGCCGGATCCCCTGTGCGGTGAAGAAGCGGCTCGTTTCGGGCAGCAGTTCGCAGTGGCGGCGCACGATCATGGGATCGTTGGCAAGCTCCTCGGCGCCTACGCTCTTGCGGGCGGCGAGCGGGTGAGAGGTGCCGAGGGCGAGCGAATATCCCTCGGTCAGGAGGTGGTGCCCCCCACCGGCGCCGTCGCCGTCGCGCAGGATGGTCAGCGCCACGTCGATGCGGCCCCGGGCAAGCCGGCTGCGCAGATCCTGCTCCTTGCCCTCGACGATCTCGATGCGGTCGCCATCGGGAGCGGCGCGCTGGACCGCCAGAAACGCCTCGATCCACCGGCGCGGTGTCGTCGCCAGCACGCCGAGACGAACCGTGGTGAGCGATACCGAGCCCACCACCTCGCGCTCCGCCGTCGCGAACCCGGTCTCGATCATCCTGGCGTGCGACACCAGCCGGCTGCCGGCATCGGTCAGTTCCACGCGGCGGTTCGTGCGGTTGAACAGGGTCTTGCCGAGCGACGCCTCGAGCTTGGCGATACCGACCGACAGGGTGGGCTGGGAAACGTTGCAGGCGGTCGCCGCGCGCGAGAAATTGCCGCTGTCCACCACGGCCAGAAAATAGCGCAGATGGTAGCGATCGATCATAGACGATCTCTATGCCGTTCATCCGTTTATTTCAATTTTGCACCGGTCGCGCGCTGATCTACGATCGCGACAACGATAATCGGAGAGAGATATGGCGGACCTGGATTATGGTCTCGGCGAGATGGCGGACACGATCCGTGAATCGACGCGACGGTTCGCGCTGGAGCGGATCGCGCCGATCGCCGCCCGCGTCGACGCCGACGACCGCTTCCCGCGCGAACTCTGGCCTGAGATGGGGGCGCTCGGCCTGCACGGCATCACGGTGGAGGAGGCGGACGGTGGCCTCGGGCTCGGTTATCTCGAGCATCTGGTCGCGGTCGAGGAGGTCAGCCGCTGCTCGGCGTCGGTCGGGCTCAGCTATGGCGCGCATTCCAACCTGTGCGTCAACCAGATCCGGCGGTGGGCATCGCCCGAACAGAAGGCGAAATACCTCCCCGGGCTGATCTCCGGCGAACATGTCGGCAGCCTCGCGATGTCGGAGGCAGGCGCGGGGTCGGACGTCGTCTCGATGAAGCTGCGCGCGGACAAGGTCGACGGCGGCTATCGCCTCAACGGCACCAAATTCTGGATCACCAACGCCGCATATGCCGACACGCTGGTGGTCTATGCCAAGACGATCCCCGATGGCGGGTCGAAGGGGATCACCGCCTTCCTGATCGAAAAGGGCATGCCGGGTTTCTCGATCGGGCAGAAGATCGACAAGGTCGGCATGCGCGGGTCGCCGACTGCGGAGCTGGTCTTCGACGATTGCTTCGTTGCCGACGAACAGGTCATGGGGCCGCTGAACGGCGGCGTGAAGGTGCTGATGTCGGGACTCGACTATGAGCGGGTCGTGCTGTCGGGCATCCAGCTGGGCATCATGCAGGCCTGTCTCGACGTGGTTCTACCCTATGTGCGGGAACGCAGGCAGTTCGGCCGCCCGATCGGCGACTTCCAGCTGATGCAGGCGAAGGTCGCGGACATGTACGTCGCGCTCAACGCATCGCGGGCCTATGTCTATGCGGTGGCGAGGGCCTGCGATGCGGGACAGACCACCCGTTTCGACGCCGCGGGCTGCATCCTGCTCGCGTCCGAGAATGCGGTGAAGGTCGCGGGCGAGGCGATCCAGGCGCTGGGCGGCGCGGGCTATACCAGGGACTGGCCGGTCGAGCGCTATTGGCGCGACGCCAAGCTGCTCGACATCGGCGCCGGCACCAACGAGGTACGCCGCATGCTGATCGGCCGCGAGCTGATTGCCCATGACGCACCGCGCGCGCAGTAGGCCGGCATGACCACGCTACGCTCGCTGGCCGACACCGGGTCGGAGGCCTTCACCGCCAACGCCGCGCGCAATCGTGCGCTGGTCGAGACGCTGCGCGAGATGACCGCCCGGACCGCGCTCGGCGGTTCGGAGCAGCATCGCGCCCGCCATGTCGCCCGCGGCAAGCTGCTGCCCCGCGACCGGGTCGAACGGCTGCTCGATCCCGGCTCGCCGTTCCTCGAGGTCGGGGCGCTGGCCGCGAACGGCATGTATGACGACGGCGCGCCGGGCGCGGGGATGATCTGCGGCATCGGGCGCGTTTCAGGCCGCGAGTGCATGATCGTCGCCAACGACCCGACGGTAAAGGGCGGTGCCTATTATCCGATGACGGTGAAGAAGCATCTGCGCGCGCAGGAGATTGCGCAAGCGAACCGGCTGCCGTGCATCTATCTGGTCGACAGCGGCGGCGCCAATTTGCCGCATCAGGCGGAGGTGTTTCCGGATCGCGATCACTTCGGCCGGATCTTCTTCAACCAGGCGCAGATGTCGGCGGAGGGCATTCCACAGATCGCCTGCGTGATGGGCAGCTGCACTGCGGGCGGCGCCTATGTGCCCGCGATGTCGGACGAAAGCGTGATCGTGCGCGATCAGGGCACCATCTTCCTCGCCGGCCCGCCGCTGGTGAAGGCGGCGACGGGCGAGGTCATCTCCGCCGAGGAACTGGGCGGGGCCGAGACGCATGGGCGCCGGTCGGGCGTGGTCGATCACGTCGCGGAGAATGACGAGCATGCGCTGCTGATCGTCCGCGACATCGTCGCGACGCTCAACCGGCCGAAAGCGGTCGATATCGAGATCGCGACGCCGCGCCCGCCCACGCTCGACCCGCAGGAGCTGTACGGCATCGTGCCGCAGGACGTCCGCGCGCCATATGATGTCCGCGAAGTGATCGGACGTATCGTCGATGGCTCCGAGTTCCACGAGTTCAAGGCGCTCTACGGTACGACGTTGGTCTGCGGCTTCGCGCGCATCTGGGGCATGCCCGTCGCGATCCTCGCCAACAACGGCGTGCTCTTCTCGGAATCCGCGCTGAAGGGCGCGCACTTCATCGAGCTGGCGTGCCAGCGGCGGGTGCCGCTGCTGTTCCTCCAGAACATCTCCGGCTTCATGGTCGGCGGCAAATATGAGGCGGAGGGGATCGCCAAGCACGGCGCCAAGCTGGTGACCGCGGTCGCCACCGCTTCGGTGCCCAAGATCACCGTGCTGATCGGCGGCAGTTTCGGCGCCGGCAATTACGGCATGTGCGGCCGCGCCTATTCCCCGCGCTTCCTGTTCACCTGGCCCAACGCGCGCATCAGCGTGATGGGCGGCGAGCAGGCCGCAAGCGTGCTCGCGACCGTGCACCGCGACGCCGAGACGTGGACGCCGGAGCAGGCGGAGGCGTTCAAGGCACCGGTCCGCCGGAAATACGAGGACGAGGGCAATCCCTACTACGCCACCGCCCGGCTGTGGGACGATGGCGTCATCGATCCCGCGCAGACCCGCGACGTGCTGGGCCTCGCCTTCTCCGCCACGCTGAACGCGCCCATTCCCGAGCGCGCGCAGTTCGGCCTGTTCCGGATGTGACGGCGATGATCGAGAGCCTCCTCATTGCCAACCGCGGCGAGATCGCACGCCGCATCATCCGCACGGCGAAGGCGCTCGGCGTCCGCACCATCGCGGTCCATTCCGACGTCGACGCGGACATGCCCTTCGTGCGCGAGGCCGACGCCGCCGTCTGCATCGGCACGGCGCCCGCGAGCGACAGCTATCTGCGGCAGGACCGGTTGCTCGCCGCCGCGCGCGATACCGGCGCGGCGGCGATCCATCCCGGCTACGGCTTCCTGTCAGAAAATGCCGAATTCGCCGAAGCGGTGATCGCCGCCGGCCTCGTCTGGGTCGGTGCGCCGCCCGCCAGCATCCGCGCGATGGGACTGAAGGATGCCGCCAAGGAACGGATGATCGCGGCGGGCGTGCCGGTGACGCCCGGCTATCTCGGCGCCGACCAGAGCCCCGAGCGGCTCCGCGCGGAAGCGGATGCGATCGGCTATCCCGTCCTCATCAAGGCGGTGGCGGGCGGCGGCGGCAAGGGGATGCGCAAGGTCGATGCCGCCGGCGACTTCGCCGACCTGCTCGAAAGCTGCCGGCGTGAGGCCGCCGCCTCGTTCGGCAACACGCAGGTGCTGATCGAGAAGTATATCCTCTCGCCCCGCCACATCGAGGTGCAGGTGTTCGGCGACACGCACGGGCAGGTCGTCCACCTGTTCGAGCGCGACTGTTCGCTGCAGCGCCGTCACCAGAAGGTGATCGAGGAGGCGCCCGCGCCCGGCATGGACGAGGACACGCGTGCGGCGGTCTGCGATGCGGCCGTGCGCGCGGCGAAAGCGGTCGATTACGTCGGCGCCGGCACGATCGAGTTCATCGCCGACGGATTGGAGGGCCTGCGCGCCGACCGCATCTGGTTCATGGAGATGAACACCCGGCTTCAGGTCGAGCATCCGGTAACCGAGGCGATCACCGGGCAGGATCTGGTCGAATGGCAGCTACGCGTCGCCTCCGGCGAGCCGCTGCCGAAGCGTCAGGACGCCTTGTCGATCACCGGCTGGGCGATGGAAGCACGGCTGTACGCCGAGAATCCGGGTAACGGCTTCCTGCCGTCGACCGGCCCGCTCGACCGGCTGCGCTTTCCGCCCGGCGTACGGATCGACAGCGGCGTCGAGGAGGGTGGGGCGGTCACGCCTTATTACGATCCGATGATCGCCAAGCTGATCGTCCACGGCGCGACGCGGCGCGATGCCGCGGCAAGGCTCGCGGCAGCAGCGCGCGGCACGCAGGTGTGGCCGGTGCGCACCAACGCCGCCTTTCTGGCGCGTGCCGCAGCGCATCCCGACTTCGTCGCGGGCCGGGTGGATACCGGTTTCATCGAACGCCATGCCGATCGATTGATCCCGCCGGCGGAGCCGTCGCCCGCCGTTCTCGCCGCGGCGGCCATGGCGATCCTGCCGCCGCCGAGCGCCGATCCGTGGGGCAGCCTGCGCGGGTTCCGCAGCAACGCGGCGCCCTCGCTGACCGTCGAGGTGGAGGTCGCGGGCAAGCCCTATCTGGTCACCCCCGGCGTCGACGCCGCCGCATCCACCGCCGATGGCGTGCTGTTCCTCGACGGCGAGGCATGGCCGTTCGGTCCCCGTCGCGCGGATCACGTCGGCGGGGCGGGCGAGGGCGATGGCGCGGTGCTGTCGCCGATGCCGGGTCGCGTCATCGCCGTGCTCGTCGAGGCGGGGCAGACGGTGGCGAGGGGCGAGCGGATGCTCGTCCTCGAGGCGATGAAGATGGAACAGGCGCTGCTGGCGCCGTTCGACGGAATCGTCGCCGAGCTGCGGGTCGCAGAGGGCGCGCAGGTGCCCGAAGGCACGTTGCTGGTCCGCATCGACAAGGGAGAGGGGTGATGGCGGGCCGGTTCTTCGACGCATGGACGGTCGGCGATCGGATCGTCCACGACATCCGGCGGACCGTGACCGAAACGGACAATCTGCTGTTCACGACGATGACCCACAATCCGCAGCCGCTGCACCTCGACGCCGAGGCGGCGAAGGCGAGCGAATTCGGCCAGATCATCGTGAACGGCACCTTCACCTTCGCGCTGATGGTCGGTTTGTCGGTCGGCGATACGACGCTGGGGACGCTGGTCGCCAATCTCGGCTACGACCAGCTGGTCATGCCCAAACCCGTCTTTCTCGGCGACACGTTGCGGGCCGAGACGGAGGTCCATGCGCTGAAGGACAGCAGGTCGCGGCCGGACGCCGGCATCGTCACCTTCGCGCATCGGATGCTGAACCAGCGCGACGAGATCGTCTGCCGGTGCCTGCGCACCGCCTTGCTCAAGAGGTCGGGCGGATAGGTTCGCGCGTCCGCCGCCTCGGGCGGTTGCGTTGACAGGATTCAATCACGCGTCCCGAATTTCGGGCAACTGTTGCGCTCCGGCCACGAGGTAACCTCAAGGCCTGGATTGCTATTGTTTTGGTATCATCTTTGTGACAGCATCGTGCTGCCTACGTCGGGGGGATGGGGCATAACCGGCATGTCGGTATCGAACCGCGCGCATCGCGACGGGACGGACCGACCGGGAACAAGGCAGATCATGCCACGCCGATCCCTCCGACGCTTCAGGCGGGCTGAGGGGAGTAAGAGAATGCTGTTCAGGGGATTGTTGACCACCAGTTGTAGCGTGGCGGCGTTGTTCGCCTTGCCTGCCGCCGCGCAGACGTCCGCAGGTACGGATACCGATGCGCAGGCGCAGGACGCACCCGCCGTCGCCGGCGATCCGGTCGCCGCGGCGAGACTGTCCGCCTCCGCCGATCGCGCCGGCGGTACCGAAGGTGGCGACATCGTCGTGACCGGCACGCGCATCGTGCGTCCCAACAACCGGTCGGCGGCGCCGATCGTCACCACGACCTCCGCCGACATCGCCGCGCAGGGCGCGACGACGATCGAGGAGGTGCTGAACCGGCTGCCGCAGGTGCAGGTCAATTCGGAACAGAATTTCAGCGATTCCGAAGGGCGCCAGCGCATCAAGCTGCGCAGCCTGGGATATGAGCGGACGCTGACCCTGATCGACGGCCTGCGCGTCGGCCTCGCCAACACGGTCGACGTCGGCATCATCCCCAACGCGCTGGTCGACCGGATCGACGTGCTGACCGGCGGCGCTTCGTCGGTCTATGGCTCCGATGCGGTGTCGGGCGTCGTCAACTTCGTCCTCAAGAAGAACTTCGAGGGCATCCGTCTGGATGGCAATTACAGCCTGTACAACCACGACAACGGCAGGAGCGCGATTACCGACGCCGCCACGCGCGCCGGCTTCAACGCCGCGAACGGCCTGACCAACGATGGCGGGCGCAGCGAGATCAGCCTCGCGGCGGGCGTCAACCTGTTCGACAATCGCGTCAATTTCACCAGCTTCATCAACTACCGGCATTCCGACCTGGTCCGGCTGGTCGATCGCTCGAATTCGGTGTGCGAGGTGGTGCAGCCCACCAACCAGTCGCCCCTCGCCTGTTCGCGCGCCAGCTATACCCCGGCAGGGACGATCATACCGCAAGCGGGGACGCGGGCTGGCCAGCTCCTCGTCAACAACCCGGCCGGCAACGGCACCTTCATCCCGATCAACAGCGGGCCGGCGGGCACCTCCGCCAATCCGTATGACGACTTCGCCTATCAGCGGCCGTTCGACCGGGTCAACGTCGGCGGCTTCCTCACCGCCGAGATCAGCGACGATATCGAGCTGTACAGCAACGCCCTGTTCTATCGGGACAAGTCGTACAACACGCTGCTCAACCGCGTTTATTCCTATACGGCATTCGGCAGCGACCCGTACCGGGTGAACTGCGACAATCCGTTCCTGTCGGCGTCGCAGGCGCAGACCCTGTGCGGCGCCAATGCCGGACGGGCGGGTCAGTTCGCCCCGCTCGACGTCCGGTATCGCTTCGACGGCTTGCCGCTGGTGCAGCAGCGCTTCACCAACGAGGGCTATCGCATCGTGACCGGGCTGCGCGGGCGCGGGTTCAACGACGTCTGGTCCTACGATGTCGCGGGCATGATCTCGCGGGCGCGGCTCGACACGATCGACGTGCCGTTCGCGCCATATGACAACGTCAACCGCTCGCTGGACGTGGTCAGCGTCAACGGCACGCCGACCTGCCGCTCGGTGGTCAACGGCACCGATCCCCGGTGCGTGCCGTTCAACGCGTTCACGCCCTTCAATCAGGACGTCGCGCTGAACCGGTATCTCTACGGGGCTGCATCGGGCGGGATCAGCACGCGCATTCCGCGCCTGCTCCAGTTCGTCGGCACGGTCAGCGGCGATCTCGGCAAGTACGGGATCGTCTCGCCCCTCGCGCAGCAGGGCGTCGCGATCGCGCTCGGCGCCGAATATCGCGACGAGATGGAACGCACCGACGTCAACGACATCTACATCCAGAACAACGGTGGCCAGAACCAGCGCTTCACGCAGAATATTCTGGAGGCGAATGCCGAGTTGCAGGTGCCGTTGGTCGAGGACCGCTCCTGGACCAAATTGCTGCAGGTCAACACCGGCTATCGCGTGTCCAAGTACAACCGCCTCAACGGCAAGTTCGATACCTGGAAGGTCGAGGGGATCTGGTCCCCGATCGCGGACATCACGCTGCGCGGCTCCTACAACAAGTCGCAGGCCGCACCCGGTGTCGGAGCGGCGGCCGGTGCCGCCAACATCTTCTGGAACCAGGGCTTCTACGCCGATCCCTGCGCGCCGCAGATCAACTCGGCCAATCCGGGCGGCGCCCGCCTGGCACCGTCGGCCTCGCTCCAGCAATGCCGCAACACCGGTCTGCCCGACAATCTGTACGGCAGCGCATCGCTGATCTGTCCCGACGACCGGTGCACGGTGCGGGAGGGCGGGTTCAACCTGACGCCCGAAAGCGCCTATACCAAGACGTTCGGCGTCGTGCTGCGGCCGCGCTTCCTGCCGGGGCTGACGGTCTCGGTCGATCGCTACCTCATCGATCTGCGCGACCAGCTCGAATTCCTCAATCCGAACGACTGGCTCAACGGCTGCCTCACCACCGGCAACGATTATTTCTGCCGCGGCATCATCCGCAATCCGGGGACGGGCACGCTGTCCAGTTCGCCGGCGTCCAGCCCCGCGACCGGATGGGTCTCGCGCGGGTCGACCAACGGGTACAAGTCGCAGTCGCATGGCTGGGATTTCCAGGGCCAGTATAATGTCGGGCTCGGTTCCGTCGGCAAGCTCGACGTCGGCTTCAACGGCACGCTGACGACGCGCGTCGGTTCGCAGGGGGCACCGACCATCACGCCGCGCGACTGCACCGGCTATTTCGGCAACCAGTGCGGCGAGAGCCTGCCCCGCTGGGCGCACCAAATGCGCACGACCTGGATCCTGCCGGAGCGGTGGGCCAGCGTCTCGCTGAACTGGCGCCATCGCGCCGGCATGCCGCTCGACGTCTACGCGCCGGCCGACACGGGCATCCCCGCGCAGCCGGACAGCGCCCGTCGCGATCAGTATCCGGGCATCAAGGCCTATGACTGGTTCGATCTTGCCGTCACGTTCGACATCAACAAGCAGATGACGTTCAGGCTCGCCGCGAACAACATCTTCGATCGCGATCCCCCGATCGTCCCGGACAGCCGCGCCCGCATCGGGCTGCTGCGCGGCAACACGATCATGGGCTACGACCTTCTCGGTCGCCAGATCGTGGCGGGCGTGTCGCTCCGCATGTGACGCATGGCAGGGTTGCTCCCCGGGATATTCCTCCCGGCGGAGCAACCCCGCGTTTCCTTTATCGAGGTCCGGCCCCTCGAACCGGGCACCGGCATGGCGTGGATGGCCTCGGCGTGACAGGGCAGCCGACCGCCGCGTACGATCTCCCGCAAGGATGGCGTACGCCGCACGACGCCGCTAACGGCGACACCATGTCGTCCGACCCGCTGCATATCCTCGTCGTCCTGCATGATTTCGCGCTCGGCGGTACGGAGCGGGTGGCGGTTCGCCTCGCCGGCGCCTGGGCGAAGGCGGGCGCGCGGGTCACGATCTTCGCGGGGTCGGACGCGGGACCGTTGCGGTCGCTGGCGGAGAACGCGATCAAGATCGCGGTGGCGCAGCCGCCGATCCCGCGGCGGCGGGGCTCGCGCGTGCGGCTGGGGCGGGCGGCGCGCAGCTTTGCCGGGGTCGGCCGGTTCGATGCCGTCTTCGTGCCCGGCAATTACCATTGGCCGGTCGCCGCGGCGTTCGAAGGGGCGGGCATCGCGGTCGTCGCACAGGTGAGCGCCGCGCTCGACAAGCCGCAGCGCGGGCGGGTGCGGCAATGGGGGTTCGAGCGGCGGATGCGATGGCTGCTGCGGGATGTCGCGGCCGTCGCGACGCTGTCCGACGGGGCGCGGCGGCAATCGGATCGCATCCTGCGCCGGCCGGTCGCGACGACGATCGCGCTGCCGGCGCTGGGCGATGCCGTCGCACCGCCGGCGCCGGTGCCGGACGATGCGGCACCGATTGTCATGGCGGCCGGGCGGCTCGTGCCCGAAAAGGGCTTCGCCCGGCTGATCGCGGCCTTCGCCGCGGTGCCCCGACATGACGCGCGGCTGGTGATCGTCGGCGACGGGCCGCAGGCGCAGGCGTTGCGCGATCTGGCGGCGCGCGAAGGCGTGGCGGACCGGGTAAGCTTTCCGGGCTATGTCGCCGATATCCGCCCGTGGCTGGACCAGGCACGCCTGTTCGTGCTGCCGTCCGATTTCGAGGGGTTTCCGGCGGTACTGGTGGAGGCGCTGGCCGCCGGCCGCCCGGTCATCGCCACCGATTGCACGCCGGCGACGCAGCTGCTGACGGCGACGCCCGGTGCCGGCGCGGTCGTGCCGATCGGCGCGGTCGACGCCCTGACGCAGGCGATTGCCGCCATGCTCGACCGCGCGCCGCCCGATCCGCAGGCGCTGGCGGCGGTGGTGGCGCATCATCGGATCGGACCGGTGGCGCACGCCTATCTGGACCTGTTCGCCGCGGTCCGGCGATGACGGTGCGGGGCGTGCGCATCGCCTATGTCATCAATTCGGTCGAGGGCGGCGGGGCGGCCTCGCCGGTGCCGGCGGTGCTCGGCGTGCTGCGCGATGGCGGCGCGGAGGTCGCGGTCTTCGCGCTGACCGCGCGCGACCGGCGCGGCGAGGCGGCGATGCGCGCGGCCGGGTTGGCGGTGCACGTGCGCGACGGTGGCGAGCGCGATCATGTCGCCGCGCTGCGCTGGCTCGACGACGAGCTGCGCAGCTGGGCGCCGACGCACCTGTGGACGTCGCTGACCCGCGCGACCTTGCTCGGGCAGCTGATCGGATGGCGGCGGGGCTGGCCGGTTGTCAGCTGGCAGCATGCGGCGTTCCTGAAGCCTGCCAACCGGCTGCTGCTGCGGTCGATGCAGCGCGCGTCGCGGCTGTGGATCGGCGACAGTGCGGCGGTTACCCGGCTGACCGCGCAGCGCCTGCGCGTGCCCGCCGCGCGGCTGGTGCAATGGTCGATCTTCCGTGCCGATCCCGCCGCGCGGCAGGCGCCACCGTGGCGGCCGGGCGAGACGCTGCGGATCGGGACGCTCGGCCGGCTGCACCCGGTCAAGGGCTATGACGTGCTGATCGAGGCGCTCGCGCGGGTGACGACGGCCACCCCCTTCGAGGTTGCGATCGCCGGCGATGGCGCGGAGCGGGCGACGCTGGAGGCGCTGGCGGCGGCGCGGTCGGTCACCGGCGTCCGCTTCATCGGTTACGACGCGGATCCGGTCGCATTCCTCGCCACCTGCCACCTCTACGTCCAGCCGTCGCGATCGGAAGGGCTGTGCGTGGGCGCGCATGAGGCGATGCAGGCCGGGTTGCCCGTCGTCGCATCGCGCGTCGGCGAGCTGGCGGAGAGCATCGTCGATGGCGTGACCGGCCGGCTGGTGCCGCCGGGCGATGCCGCGGCACTGGCGCGCGCGCTGTCGGAATGCCTCGCCGATCCCGCAGCGCTGGCGGCCATGGGGCAGGCCGGGCGGACGCGCGTGCTCGAACGCTTCGGCCCGGACCGGTTCGAGGCGACGGGGCTGGCTATCCTCGACCGGCTCGCGGCGTTCGGACCCGGCGCGCGAGCTTCCTGACCTCGCGGATCGCCTCGATCGACAGGCCGTGCGGCGACAACTCGGTGCGCTTCATGTCGACCAGCGTCACCGGCCCGGCGGCGGCGAGCGTGTGCAGCCCCTCGACGTACGGCGCCGCACCCGCCGGGGCGACCAGCGCGGGGCCGGCGGTGGCGGCGAACCGGTCGGGGGTCAGCGTCGTCATCGTCAGCGGCCGGATCGCGCCGCCATAGGTCCGGCTGCAATCCTGCACCGGCAGCACGATCCGCCCGTCGACGACGATCGGCAGGCCGCCCGGCCGCGCGCTGGCGACATCGACGCGCACCGGATTGCCGGGATGCGGCGTCCACGGCCCCGCCAGCCGGTCGGCGAAGGCGACGTGGAGCGCGCTCATCTTGTCGGGCTCGCGGCTCGCCGAGGTGTAGAACAGCCACCAGTGCCCGTCGTGGAACACCGGCGTCGCATCGACCGCGACATGATCGAGCGCGATGACGTGCGCCGCCTCCCACCGCCGGGGAAAGTCGGTCGCGCGATACAGCGTCAGCCGGCCGGAGCGATGCGCCTCGGGCAGCATCCACGTCTCGCCCTCCGCCTCGAACACCAGCGGGTAGGAGAGGTGCCAGGGTTCGTTCAGCACCGGATGGCGTTCGATCAGACGCAGCGCGGCATCGTAGACCAGCACCTCGATCGCGCCGACGCGGACGCGATAGTCATAGGTCTCGACGAACACGTACAGGCGATCCTCGCGCCACAGGCCGAACGGATCGGCGAGGAAGCGGAAGCTGCCCATCGGCGGCAGCCAGTGCAGCGGCAGGCCCTCGATCGATCCGCGGGCGACGATCTCCTGCGCCGTCGCCTGCACGATCGCCGGGCGCCAGATGTCCTTGCGTAAAGCCACGGTCGTGCATCATCCCAAAGTGGCCGCCCGGTGCCGAGTCGGCGATGGCGCCCCTGTCGCGCCCGTTCAGGCGACGCGCAATCCCTCATCCGCACGCGGCGCGGCGACCGGCCGGTGCAGCGGTGCGTTCGATCCCGTATCCCCCAGCACGCTCATCACCGCGCGCGCGGCCCGCGTGGCGGAGCGTTCGTGGGTGAGTTCGAAGCTGCGCTGGAACAGCGCGCGCTGCACCGGGCGATAGCTCGCATGGCGCGCCACCGCGCGGTCGAGCGCGTCGCCGAGCCCGTCGGTGGTCGTCACCACCTCGCCCGCCTGCCAGTGCGCATAATTGGGATCGCCCGCCCAGGCGGTGGCATGCGCATCGAGGAACAGGCAGGGCCGCGGCCGGTGGAGGAATTCATAGACCTGGCTGCTGACGTCGCCGAGGTAGATGTCGGCGGCGGCCGTATAGGTCATGTCGGTCGACGCCGCGCTGCCGAGGTCGATGTGGATGTTGGGTGCGTCGCGCCACGCCTGCGCGATCGTGCCGGCGCGATCGATCCGGAACCGGTCGATGGTCACGACGAAGCGCCGGTGGAACAGCATGACGTGCGGCGCGAAGATCAGATTGTAGCGGTCGTCGCGCAGGAAATGGTCGAGCACGGCGCGCCCCTGCGCATACCATGACGACAGATGCGGCGAGGGGTGGGGGTTGTAGAGCACGGTCGGCTTGCCGTTCGCCTGGAACGGCAGGCGCGGCGCGGGATCGGGCATCAGGTCGAACTTCGGATAGCCGATCAGGCTCATCCGCTCGGGCGCGACGCCGGCGTCGTGGATCAGCCGCTGGCGGATCTTGCTGCCCGACACCAGCACATGGTCGAACATCGCGCTGTGCCGGTTGAAGCCGATCGCGCGGTCGCCGGCGCCGTGCCGGGTGTGGATGATCTTGAGATCGTCGAGCCCGTAGCGCGTCTTGAGCAGCAGCGACGTCTTTTCGGCGACGACCAGCGCATCGAGCGAGCGAAAGAAATCGAGGTTGTCGCGATAGATGCCGATCTTCGTCACCGGCAGGCCCCATTCCAGCGTCGCGGCGAGCGCCTTCGTCGACGGGCGGCGCAACCTCAACTGCACCAGCGGCACGGTGACGCAGAGCCGTGCGCACAGCCGCTCGACCTCGGCGGTGAGCCGGTCGTTGGTGGTGGCGACGACGATCTCGGCCTGCGGATAATCCTGCGCCATGGCGAGCGCGGTCGGCAGGGCGTGCGCGACCTGATGGACCTGGTCGTGATTGAACAAGAAACCGATCTTCATGCCGGTGAGACGCCGACGCCGCCCGCGACCCTCATTAAATTTTTTGTCATCTGGCGCGGCGGAGGGAACTTTCCGGTCGTCGCCGTAACACGGCTGTCTTATTGGCTGCGCGATGCGTCCTTCCTTCCGCAGGCCCGCCGATCGGCCCGATGCCCCGCCGCCCCCGAAGACCGGGGTATGGCTGGTGCTCGCCAATCTCGGCCATCTGCTCGGCGGCAAGGCGGCGGCGGGGGTGATGAGCCTCGTCTACCTCGTGCTGGTGACGCACCGGCTGGGGGCGGCCGATTATGGCGTGCTGGTGCTGGTCAACGCCTATGCGGTGCTGATCGGCAGCCTGCTGGCTTTCTCAGGGTTCCACGGCGTGGTCCGCTATGGCGGGATCGCGCTGGAAAGCGGCGACCCTGTAGGCTTCGCGCGGATCGTCCGTTTCATGGCGGTCGTCGAACTCGGCTGTGGCGCGGTCGCGATCCTGATCGCGGCGATCATCGCGCCGCTGGTCGGGCCGCGGCTCGGCTGGTCGGCGGATACGATCCGGATCGCGACGGTCTACAGCCTCGCGGTGATCGCCACCGTGCGCGCCACCCCGCAGGGGCTGTTGCAGATCGCCGGGCGGTTCGACCTGATCGGCCTGCATCAGGCGGTGTCGCCGCTGATCCGCCTGGTGGGCGCGCTCGGCGTTTGGGCCGCCGGTGGCGGCCTGATCGGCTTCCTCACCGTGTGGCTGGTCGCGGCGGTCGCGGAGGGGCTGGCGATGTGGGGCTTCGGCCTCGTCGCCTGGCGGCGGCTGGCGCAGGGCGAGCGGCTGCGCGGGCCGTGGCGCGGCGCGGCGCGGCAGACCGAGGGGTTCACCCGCTTCATCCTCATCACCAATTTCGACATCACGGTGCGCGAACTCGCGCCCAATCTGGCGCCGCTGACCGTCGGCTGGCTGCTCGGCCCCGCCGCCGCCGGGCTGCTCGCGCTCACCCAGCGCGCGACCGCATTGCTCGCGCAGCCGACGGTGCTGCTGAGCCAGGCGAGCTATGCCGTGCTGGCGGGTCAGGTCGCCCGCGGGGAACTGGCGGCGTTGCGCCATACCGTGTGGCGCAGCGCCGGCCTCGCGCTGGCGGTGGCGGTGCCGATCATGCTGGTGCTGGCGCTGCTCGGCGACCGGCTGCTGATCGCGTTCGGCGGCAGCAGCTTCGGCGGGGGGACGACGCTGCTGGTGCTGGTCGCGGCGGCGCGGACCGCGGGCCTCGCCAGCGCGCCGCTGGCGGCGGGGCTGACCGCGCTTGGGCTGCCCGGGCGGTCGATGGCGGTCGGGCTGGTGACCAGCCTCGCGCTCTATCCGTTGCTGCCGGTGCTGCTGTGGGTCGGCGGGACCGACGGCGCCGGTTGGCATGCCCTGCTCCAGAACCTGATCGCGATCCTCGCGCTGGCGGCGATGTTCCTGCGCGATGCCCGCGCGCCGGCGGCGGCGGTCGCGGTGTGAACGGCGCCGGGCACGAAAGCGGGCTACGCGCGGTGTTCCTCGCCGAACGGCCGGCGTTCCTGCGCATGCTGGTCGCGCGGCTGCGCAACGTCGACGAGGCGGAGGAGGTGCTGCAGGACCTGTGGCTGAGGCTAGATACCGCCGCCGGCGGTCCGATCGCCGATCCGGTCGCCTATCTGTACCGGATGGCCAACAACATGGCGATCGACCGCCGCCGGCGCGCGGCGCGGCGGCTGGACCGGGACGGCGCCTGGTCGCACAGCCGCCCGGGCGCTGCCGAGCACCCCGATGCCGAACGGATGATGATCGCGCGCGACCGGCTGGCGCAGGTCGAGGCGATCCTCGCGCGGCTGCCCGAACGCGTCGCCACCGCCTTTCGCCTGTACCGGTTCGAGGAGCTGCCGCAGAAGGCGATCGCGGAGCGGATGAACATCTCGGTCAGCGGCGTCGAGAAGCTGCTGTACCGCGCCTATGCGAAAATCCACCTGCGGCGGGACCCGGCGGGTGAGGATGACGGTCGGGCAGCGCGTCTTACCCATGAGGAGGACCGCTGCGATGGCCGTTGAACGCGAGGACGAGGCGCATGCCGCTGCGATCGCTTGGCATTTGCGGCTGCCAATGGCGACGGCGGCGGAGTGGCAGGCGTTCACCGACTGGCTGGAGGCGGACGCGGACCATGCGCAGGCCTATGACGCGCTGACGCTGGCGGATGGCGCACTGGACGCCGCGATCGTGCCGCCGGACTGGACGCCGGTCGCCCCCGCGCCCGCGCCGCAACCCGCGTCCCGCCGCCACCTTTGGGCCTATACCGGCGTTGGCGGGCTGGTCGCGGCGGGGATCGCCGCGGCGGTGATCGTCCCGCAGCTGACGACGCCGGCGGCAGGCCGGATCGTCGAGACGCGCGCGGGCGAACGGCGCGCGCTGACGTTGGCGGACGGCAGCCGGGTCGAAATGAACGGCGGCACCCGGCTCGCGATCGCCGGTGCCGGCGAACGGTCGGTGGTGCTGGAACGCGGCGAGGCGGTGTTCGACGTCGTGCACGACGAAGCGCATCCGTTCGTCGTCCGCTCCGGCGATATGCGGATGCAGGACGTGGGCACCGTCTTCGACGTGGCGCGGGTCGGGCCGCATCTCAGCGTGCAGGTCGCCGAGGGCGCGGTGCTGTTCCAGCCGCAGGAGGCGCGCATCATGCTGACTGCGGGCGCCGCGCTGTCGCATGTCGACGGCGGATCGGCGCGGATGGCAGGCGTGGCGGTCGAGGATGTCGGTGGCTGGCGGCGGCAGCGGCTGGTGTTCCGCGAGACGCCGGTGCGGCTGGTGGCGGCGGCGCTGGAGCGTGGCACCGGCGTCGCGGTGACGGTGACGCCCGACCTGCAGGACGTGCCGTTCACCGGATCGATCCGGATCGCCGGCCCGGCGGAGCGGATGATGCCGCGCGTCGCCGCGCTGATCGGCGCGCGCGCGGTCCGCAACGGCGGACGCTGGACGCTGGCGCAGCGGGAGACGCGCCTTCCCTAGGCGTCCGGTCATGACGATCCTCGTGGCGGCAGCGGCGCTCGGCGTGCCGGTGGCGGCGGCGGCGCGTGCCGGGGCGCGCCATGCGGTAAGCGTGCCGGCGGGGCCACTCGACCGCGCGATCGGGATACTCGCGGGACAGACGGCAAGCGACATCGGCAGCGCGGAGCCCGATCTGCGGCGCATCGTCGTGGCGGGCGTTCGCGGGCGGCTGACGGCGGCGGCGGCGCTCGACCGGCTGCTGCGCGGCACGCCGTTCGTCGCGCAGGATCTGGGTGGCGGCGTCTATCGGGTGATCCGCCGGCCGCGCGCGCGCGTCGTCCGGATCGCGCCGCGGCCGGCGCCGCCGCCGGTCGAGCCCGTCGAACTGCCGGCGGACATCGTCGTCACCGCCTCGAAACGCACGGTATCGCTGCTGCGCTTTCCCGGCGCGATCACCGTGCTGCGGTCGGGCAGCGGGCCGGGGTTGGGCGACACCGCCGGCGACACGATGGACCGCGCGCTGGCGGCGACGCCGATCCTGCAGGGGACGGCGCTGGGTGCGGGCCGCAACAAGCTGTTCGTCCGCGGCGTCGCCGACAGCAGCTTCACCGGCCCGACCCAGGCGACGACCAACGTCTATTTCGGCGAGGTGCCGGTCGCCTATAACGGCCCCGATCCCGGGCTGAGCCTGTACGACATGGACCGGGTCGAGGTGCTCGAAGGACCGCAGGGCGCGCTTTACGGCGCCGGTGCGATCGGGGGCATCATCCGGCTGGTGCCGCATCCGGTCGATCTCGATCGCGTCGCCGCCGCCCTGTCCGGCGGGGTCAGCGCGACGCGCGGCGGCGCGGCGGGTGGCGATATCGCGGGGATGGTCAACCTGCCGCTCGCGGATGGCGTCGCCGGGCTGCGCGCCGTCGCCTACCGGACGCGCGACGGCGGCTATATCGCCGACGTGCGCCGCGGCCGGCGCGACATCAATACCGCGACCGTCTCGGGCGGGCGTGCCGGGCTGCGCCTGCTTGTCGGGCCGGCATGGACGGTGGACGCCGGCCTCGTGTTGCAATCGGTCGCCTCGGCGGACCTGCAATATGCCGAACGCGGCGCGCCGCCGCTGGCGCGCGCGTCGCTGCTCGCGCAGCCGTTCGACCAGCGCTATCTGCTCGGGCGGCTGGTCGTCGCCCGATCGTGGCACGACGGCCTGCGCCTCGTGTCGGCGACCGGCGTCGTCCATCGCGATGCGGAGGGCCGCTTCGACGCAACGCGGCGCAACCGCCCGACGCAGCCGATCGCCTATGACACGACCGAGCGCAGCCGGCTGCTGTCGCACGAGACGCGCCTGTCGCGGACGCGCGACGATGGCGTCGGCTGGCTGGTCGGCGTGTCGCTGATCGAGGCGCGCGACGTCTACGAACGGACCTATGGCCCGCCCGACCGGCTGCGCGACATCGTCGGGGTCAGCAACCGCACGATCGATGCGGCGGTGTTCGGAGAGGCGGGGCTGGCGCCGACGCCGCAGCTGACGGTCACGCTCGGCGGGCGGCTGACGCATCAGCGCACCGACGGCGAACCGATCGCCGGTCCGCGCGCCAACGCCTTCATCCGCGGACGCAGCGTCACCCGGATCGACCCGACCGTCGCCGCATCCTGGGCGCTGCGGCCCGACCTTGCCGCTTATGCGCGGGTCCAGTCGGGGTTCCGCACCGGCGGGATCACCGTCGCCCCCGGCGTCGGCCGCGTCGCCGACCTGCGCCCGGATACGATCCGCGTCGCCGAAATCGGCATCCGCGCGGAGCGCCGCGGGCCGACTGGCGTCGCCGGATCGGCGGGCGTCTCGATCGCCGACTGGCGTCATGTCCAGGCCGACCTCGTCGACCGCAGCGGCTTTCCGTTCACCACTAACCTCGGCAACGGTCGCATCCACGGGCTGGAGGCGGCGGTGAACTGGATCCCGGTGCCGGGCCTGCGCGGCGATCTGGCGATGTTCCTCAACGACGCGCGGGCGCTGGAGCCCGATGCGACGATCGGCCGCGCGGTGCGCGTGCGGCTGCCCAATACGCCGCCCTTCGCCTTGTCGGCCGGCCTCGCCTATACCCGGCCGCTCGCCGGCGACCGCAGCCTCGGCCTCGACGCTAGCTGGCATTATGTCGGGCAGTCGACGGTGGGCACGCAGGCGCCGTTCGACGTCGCGCAGGGGGGCTATGGCACCACCCGGCTGGGCGGCGAGTGGCGGGACGGCCGGGTCCGCCTGACCGTATCGATCGACAATCTGTTCGACGTCACCGGCGACCGCTTCGCCGGCGGCAATCCTTTCGCCCAGGCGATGCGCGACGAATATACCCCCCTCCGGCCGCGGACGATCCGCCTGGGCGGCGCGGTGCACTGGTAGCGGTGCGCGATCTGGACAAGGCGGCGGCGATTGCGCACACCGCAGCCGTGCAGCGTGCGATGTCAACTGAGGAGCGCCTGCCGGTATCGCTCATGCTGCTCTACGAGCTCGCCGCGGCGGGCGGGGTGATCGGCTATGTGCCGCTGCTGACCCTGCTGCTGCCGATCCGGCTCGAGGGGTTTCCGGACGCCGTCCGCTATGGCGTGCTCGCCGCCTGCGGCGTGGCGGGGGCGATCGCGGCGGGGCTCGCGAACATCGCCTTCGGCTGGCTGGGGGACCGGTCGGTCGCGCGGGGCAGGGGGCGGCGCGGCTGGCTGCTGGCGGGTGCGGTCGCGACGATGCTGTCGTTCGGGATATTCCTGACGGTGCGCGACGCGGCGGCGATCGTCGTCGCGGTCGTGCTGTTCCAGATCGCGATCAACGCGATGCTGGCGCAGGTCGGGGCGCTGATCGCCGAGGAGATCCCGACCGCGCAGAAGGGCACCGCCGCGGCACTGCTGACGCTCGGCGGGCCGCTCGCGGCGGGCGCATCGGCGGTCGTCGTCGCCGCCGCGGCAACGGAGGGGTGGCGGCTCGCGATCGTCGCGACGCTGATGACGGGCTGCATCGTGCCGCTGCTGCTCGCCGGTACGCGCCGCATCGCCCCGGTCGCGGCGCCGGCGACGGTGCGCGTCGCGATGCGCCGCGACCTCGCGGTCGCATGGGCGGCGCGGCTGCTGATGCAGATCGCGGGCAGCGGCGTCGGCCTCTACCTCTTCTTCTATTTCGAGGGGCTGTCCGGCGGGCGTGGCGACATGGCGGCCGCGATCGCCCGCCTGCTCTTCGTCGCGACGCTGGTGCCCGTCCCCATCGCCCTCGTGCTCGGCCGCTGGTCCGACCGGATCGGTCGGCGCAAGCCGTTCCTCGCCGGCACCGCATTGCTGGCGACGCTCGGCCTCGCGGGGATGGGGATCGCCTCGTCGTGGACGATGGGGGCGATCGCCTATGTCGCCTTCGCCAGCGGCGTCGCCGCCTTCGTCGCGCTCAACACCGGCCATGCCATGCTGCTGCTGCCCGACGGCGCGAAGCGGGGGCGGGACCTCGGCCTGCTCAACCTCGCCAACACCATTCCGCAGATCGTCGCGCCCGTCCTCGCCTGGGGGGCGGGGCCGGCGAACGGATTCGGGACCGCGCTGGCGATCATGGCGGCGGTCACGTTGCTGGCGGGCGGGCTGCCGCTGCTGGTCGGCGACGGCGACCGCTGAGCCGCGCGGCCCGGATCAGGGCAGCGAGCGCGGCATGCAGGTGGACCGGACGATCAGCTCGTAGGGCAACTCGCGACACGTGTCGTCCGCGGCGGCCCGCGCCGGGTTGCGGCGGTCGATGAGCAGGTCGATCGCGGCGGCACCCATTTCGAAATTGGGCTGGCGGATCGTCGTCAGCTGCGGCCACGCCATGCGCGCGATCTCGGCATCGTCGAAGCCGACGATCGAGACGGACCGCGGCACCGCGATCTGGTTGCGCATCGCCGCGACCAGCACGCCGAGCGCCATCTCGTCGTTGCTCGCGAACACCGCTGTCGGATGCGGATCGGCCCCGAACAGCACGTCGGCCGCCTCCAGCCCCGAACGGAACTTGAAATCGCCCTGGATCACCCGCCGCGAATCGGGGGTGAGGCCGGCGGCGGTCATCGCGTCCTGAAACCCGAGCCAGCGCCGCTCGGTCGCGCTATGCTGCGGATTGCCGAGCACGAAGGCGATGTCGCGATGGCCGAGCGACAGCAGATGCTCGGTCATCGTCCGCGCCGCGGCGCGATCGTCCATCCGCACCTGCGGCGTCCGGTCGAGCGCCGCGCCGGGGGCGATGCGGACGACCGGCACGTCATGCTGTTCGAACGCCTCGATCAGGTCGATGCGGTCGCAGATCGGCGAGGTCAGGATCGCACCGTCCAGCCGCAGCCCCTGCACCGTATCCTCCAGCAGCCGCCGCCAGTCCGACCGTTCGAAGCTGACCGGCTCGATGACCAGATGGCGCCCGAGCGCCCGCGCCCGCTCCAGCGCGCCGCGCTGGATGCTGGCCGCATAGCCGGAGGCGGGATCGTCGAAGAACAGCCCGATCAGGAACGAGCGCGAGCTCGACAGCCCGCGCGCGAAGGCGTTCGGCCGATAGTTCATCTCGGCGACGACACGCGCCACCGTCTCGCGGATCTCGGCGCGGACATGCGCCTCGCCGTTGATGACGCGCGACACCGTCTTTGGCGAAACACCCGCACGACGCGCGACGTCCGTGATCGTGATCGCCTTCAACCGCCGTATCCCATTGAGAGCCTGCGCCGTCTCTCGGCCGATAATCGGGCGACGTCCAGCCCCTGATATGGCGTGCCGGGCATGACCGGGGCGGCGCTCAGCGGCAGTCGACCAGCCCCTCCGTCGCGCTGCCGAAGCGGACGGCGGAGATCGTCAGGTCGAGCGCGCCGGCGGTGGTCATCGCCAGCGGCCGGTCGACGGCGCGGGTGTCGCCGAGGCAGCGCAGCGGCACCGCGACCTTGCCCCAGCGCCCGGCGAGCTGGCGCAGCCGGTCGGTGACGACGACGCCGTTCAGCGTCACCGGTGCGGCCGGTGGGGTGTCGACGCGCAGGTCGACGACGAGCGCGACGTCGCCGTTCGCCTCGCGCGACAGGTCGACCGGCTGGCCGACGAACGCCGCGGTCGCGGGCGCGCGCCCGGTCCAGGCGATGCGCACGCTATCCTCCTGGCCGAGGCGATCGGCGGCACGCTGCGCGATCAGATCCGGGCCGGGGTTCGCCGCCAGCGGCTGGCCGGCCGCGCCGAGCAGCAGCCGCCGCCCGCCGGTCACCTTGCCGCGCGCGAACAGCAGGTTGCGATCCCCGCCGCCGCCGCTGCGCGTCTCGGGCAGCGCCGCAAGCCGGCCGTCGTCCCGCGTCGTCAGCCCGAATCCATAGGCGAAGAGCGGGTCGTAGCCGGGATCGCCGACGTTGAGCGGCGTCTGGTCGGAGCGGCGCGGCCAGCTGTAGGGCAGCCTGCCGCGGAACTCCCGCTTGCCGAACAGCACGTCGGCGACGCCCGCGCCCTCCGAGCCCGGCAGCCAGGCCGCGACGAAGGCGTCGGCGGCGTTGAGATAGGGGTTCACCCACAAGGGCCGACCCGACAGGAACACCGCGACGACGGGGATGCCCGCCGCCTTCAGCCGCCGCATCGTCGCGAGCGTATCGGCACCGTCGTCGAAGGCGACGTCGCTGCGGTCGCCTTGGAATTCGGCATAGGGCGTCTCGCCGAACACGACGATCGCGACGTCGGGCTTCGCCGCGAAGCGCCCGTCGGGGCTGAGGCGCGCCCGCCCGCCCGCGGCCGTCGCCGCCGCCTCGAGCCCGCGCCAGATCGTCGTCGCATGGGGGAAATCGGCCGGCCGGGTGTCGGTGCCCTGCCACGACAGCGTCCAGCCGCCGGACTGGCGCGCGACGTCGTCGGCGGCGTCGCCGGCGACCAGGATGGATGCGCCCCGCTTCAGCGGCAGCACGCCCGTGTTCTTGAGCAGCACCAGCGATTCCGCGACCGCGGTGCGGGCGATCGCCCGGTGCTCGGGCGAGGCGAGCAGGTCGAAACGGCCCGCATAGGGGCGTGCCGACGGCTTGACCGCCTCGAAGATGCCGGCGCGCATCTTGACGCGCAGCACGCGGCGGACGGCATCGTCGAGCCGCGCCATCGGGATCGTCCCCGCCTTCGCGCCCGCCAGCGTCGTCTCCCATATCCCCTTCCAGCTGTCCGGCGCCATATAGACGTCGAGCCCCGCCTTCAGCGCCGCCGGGCAGGCGGTGTTGGTGCAGCCGTCGACCTGGCCATGGCCGTTCCAGTCGCCGACGACGAAGCCGTCGAAGCCCATCCGCTGCTTCAGCACGCCGGTCAGCAGGCTGGCGTTGCCGGTCATCTTGGCGCCGTTCCAGCCCGAAAAGCTCGCCATCACCGACTGCACGCCCGCCTGCAGCGCGGCATAATAAGGCGGCGAGAACAGGTCGCGCAGCGTGCCTTCGGGCAGTTGCGCATCGCCCTGGTCCTTGCCGCCGGTCGTGCCGCCGTCGCCGAGGAAATGCTTGGCGGTGGCGATGACGTGCGGACCGCGCAGCCAGTCCCGGTCGCCGATGCGCCCCTGCAGCCCCTCGACCAGCGGGCCGGCATAGCTGGCCGCGATCTCCGGCGTCTCGCCGAACCCTTCGTAGGTGCGCCCCCAGCGATCGTCGCGGACCACCGCGATCGTCGGCGCGAACGTCCAGTCGATGCCGGTCACGCGCATCTCGACCGCGGTGGCGGCGCCGATACGGCGCATCAGCGCGGGATCGCGCATCGCGCCGAGCCCGATATTGTGTGGGAAGAGCGTCGCGCCGATCACGTTGGAATGGCCGTGGACCGCGTCGATGCCCCAGATCGCGGGGATGCGCGGCAGCGCCGGATCGTCGCCCGTGGAGGCGTCCCAGAAGGCGTCGGCGAGCGCCAGCCAGTCGCGCGCCGGGGCGTTATACTTGCCGCCCGGGTCGGAATTGCCGCCGTTGAACACCGATCCCAGGTGATAGCGGCGCACGTCGTCGGGGGTGATCGAGGCGATGTCGCCCTGCACGACCTGGCCGACCTTCTGTTCCAGCGACATCCGCGCGATCAGCGCGTCGATCCGCCGCTCCATCGCGGCATCGCGCGGGATCGGTGCGGTCGCGGCGGGCCATTGGCCCGGATGCGCGACCTGCGCGGCGAGCGGGGCGCCCATCGTCGCGGCGCCCAGCAACAGCGACAGTCTTCGGCAACGATCCGGCATACGCACCCCCTCACGACTCTTGTTGACATCGATGTCGGATATTCGGATCATTGCGTCAAGCAAGGTGAGGGGGGAGGATATGCAGGACAGCCGGATTCCGGCGGCATGCCATCGGCATCGCCGCGCGCCGTTCGTCCCCGCCGCCGTCACCATCCCCGCCGCCGCGCCGTCCCGGCCGCGCCCCCGGCGCGCCGGCCGTCCCGCAGGAGTCCCGATCATGTCGTTCAAGCTCGTCCTCGCCATCGCGCTGCTCGGCGGCGTCGCCCCCGCCGCGTTGTCCGCTCGCGAATCCGCCAGCAAGCCCGCCCCCGCACCGGCCGGCGCGGGGCCCCGCGGGGCGGCCGCGGCATGGCGCGACCCCCGCCTGCCCGCGGCGGACCGCGCGCGCGCTCTGGTCGCGGCGATGACCCGCGCGGAAAAGCTGCGCTACGTCCACGGGCTGTTTCCGCCGATGACGAAGGAACGCCATGCCGACATGATCCCGTCGGCAGGCTATGTGCCGGGGGTGCCGCGGCTCGGCATCCCGACGCTGCGCGAAAGCGACGCCAGCCTCGGCGTCGCCAACCAGATCGAACAGCGCAAGGGCGACACCGCCACCGCACTGCCCGCCAGCCTCGCCACCGCGGCGAGCTTCGATCCCGCCATTGCCTTTGCCGGCGGCGCGATGATCGGCGCGGAGGCGCGCGCCAAGACGTTCAACGTGCTGCTCGCCGGCGGCGTCAACCTGACGCGCGACGCGTGGAACGGCCGCAACTTCGAATATCTCGGCGAGGATCCGCTGCTCGCGGGGCTGATGGCGGCCGAATCGATCCGCGGCGTGCAGACCAACAACATCGTCTCGACGGTGAAGCATTACGTGCTGAACGCGCAGGAAACCGGCCGCAATATCCTCGACGCCCGGATCGACGAAAAGGCGTTGCGCGAAAGCGACCTGCTCGCCTTCCGCATCGCGATCGACGGCGGCCGGCCGGGATCGGTGATGTGCGCCTACAACCGGATCGGCGGCGACTGGGCGTGCGAGAACCGCTTCCTGCTCACCGACGTGCTGCGCGGCGAATGGCGCTATCCCGGTTTCGTGATGAGCGACTGGGGCGGCGTCCATTCGACCGAAAAGGCCGCGCTTGCCGGGCTCGATCAGGAATCGGGGCAGGAGCTCGACAAGGCGATCTACTTCGGCCAGCCGCTCGCCGACGCGGTCGCCGCCGGCCGCGTTCCCGCCGCGCATCTCGACACGATGGTCGAACGGATCCTGACCGGCGTCATCGCCAGCGGGCTCTACGACCATCCGACCCCCGCGACGGCGCAGCCGATCGACTATGCCGCGCATGCCGACGTCGCGCAGCGTGCGGCCGAGGCCGGCATCGTCCTGCTCAAGAACGACCGCGACGTGCTGCCCCTCGCGCGGACCGCCCGGCGTATCGTGCTGATCGGCGGCCATGCCGACGTCGGCGTGCTGTCGGGCGGCGGGTCGAGCCAGGTGCGGTCGGTCGGCGGCGTGCCGATCGAGATTCCGCTGACCGAGGGCGCCGCCGCCTCGTTCGCGCGGCTGACCTATCACAATTCCTCGCCGCTCCGCGCCATCCGCGCCCTCGCGCCCGGCGCCGACGTCCGCTTCGTCGACGGCCGCGATCCCGCCGCCGCCGCCGCGGCGGCGCGCGATGCCGACGTCGCGATCGTCTTCGCGACGCAATGGCAGACCGAGGCGCAGGACGCGCCCTCGCTGGCGCTGCCCGACGGGCAGGACGCGCTGATCGCCGCGGTGGCAAAGGCCAATCCCAAGAGCGTCGTGGTGCTGGAGACGGGCGGTGCCGTGCTGATGCCCTGGGTCGACGACGTCGCCGGCATCGTCCAGGCCTGGTATCCGGGGCAGCGCGGCGGCGAGGCGATCGCGCGCGTGCTGTTCGGCGCGATCGAGGCGTCCGGGCGGCTGCCGCTCAGCTTCCCCCGAAGCATCGCGCAACTGCCGCGGCCGCGGCCGGTGCTCCCGCCCGGCATGACCGTCTTGTCCGACGCCGCGAGCAACGCCGGCAGCGGCGATGCCGCGCCGTTGCCCTATCCGGTCGCCTATCAGGAGGGCGCCGACGTCGGCTATCGCTGGTATGCCGCCCGCGGCGAACGCGCGCTGTTCCCGTTCGGCTACGGGCTCAGCTACACGCGCTTCCGCTTCGCCGACGTCCGCTTTACCGGCGGCGCGCATCCGGGCGCCAGCGTCGCGGTGACCAATATCGGGTCGCGTGCCGGCGTCGCGGTGCCGCAGCTCTATGCGAAGGGGCCGGACGGTACGCCGCTGCGGCTCGCCGGCTTCCGCCGCGTGACGCTCGCCCCGGGGCAGACGACCCGCATCGTGCTCGCCGCCGATCCGCGCATCCTCGCCCGCTGGACCGCGGGGCAGGGCTGGGCGGTGGCGCCCGGCCGCTACCGGCTGGCGGTGGCGACCGATGCGACGCGCGAGGTCGCCGGCGGCGACGTCACCGTGGCGGGCGTCGTCGTCGCACCGCGCTGACGCGTTTCGTGCCGGCGCCGCAATAAGCGTTGACATCGATGTCGGTTTCGATACGAAGCACAACGGTAAGATAATATGCCACAACCAAGGCAGTCGCCGCGAAGAACGGCTGCCGGGTTACAAGGGGATGGATGATGAAGGGGATGAAGCTGTCGGCCGCGCTCGTGCGCTCGACGTCGGTGCTCGGCCTGGTGGCCGGGCTCGCGATCGCAACGGGAGCCGGCGCGCAGACGACGCCCGCCGATCCGCAGCAGGGGACGCCGCAGGCGGACACGACCAGCCAGGCGGCGACGCCCGGTGCGGCGAGCCCGACCAATGCCGTGCCCGACAATGGCCCCGACGAGATCGTCGTCACCGGCGTGCGCGCCTCGCTGGAACGCTCGATCGCGATCAAGCGCGAATCCTTCGGCGTCGTCGATGCGATCAGTGCCGAGGATATCGGCAAGTTCGCCAACACCAACCTCGCCGAATCGCTGCAGCGCATCACCGGCGTGTCGATCGACCGCCGCAACGGCGAGGGCTCGACCGTCACCGTGCGCGGCTTCGGCGCGCAATATAACCTCGTGACGCTCAACGGCCGCCAGCTTGCGACCTCGAACATCGTCGCGGTCGGCGGCGATCAGGGCGGTGACGGCGCCGGCGGCTTCGGTCGCTCGTTCGATTTCTCCAACCTCGCCTCCGAAGGCGTCAAGACGCTCGAAACCTACAAGACCGGGCGCGCGGCGATCCCCTCGGGCGGGATCGGCGCGACGATCAACGTCGTCAGCCGCCGCCCGCTCGATGCGCGCGAAAGCGGCCTGCTCGGCTCGATCGGCGTCAAGGGCAGCTACGACAACAGCGCCTCCGACTGTTTCGACTGCGGCGCGCGCGTGACGCCTGAGGTGTCGGGCACCGCCAGCTGGAGCGATCCCGACCAGCGCTTCGGCGTGTCGCTGTTCGGCAGCTACCAGAAGCGCAACTTCAGCTTCTCCAGCGTCGCGCCGGACAATTGGAACATCCGGTCGCTGACCGATTTCCTGAACCCCGCCAACGGCTTCATCAACGCGGCGACCAAGATCAACAACCGCCCGACCAACGCCAACGTCCTCGTCTCCGTCCCCAACGATTCGCGCTATCATTTCTCGGAAGCGAGCCGCGAACGGATCAACGGCCAGGGCATTCTACAATTCCATCCCACCGACACCCTAACCTTCACCGCCGATGGCCTGTATGCTCAGTTGCGCCAGTCGGAACGGCGTTCGACCCAGTCCAACTGGTTCAACCGCCCCTTTGGTGAAGTGACGTTCGACGACGCCAGCAACGGCATCGCCACCACCTCCTTCCTCGCCGAGACGATCAACGGCGTGAAGGACGAGGCGTTCGAACAGGCCTATCGCGCGCAGAAGAACAAGCTGTACGATTTCGGCGGCAACATCGAATGGAAGCCGAGCGATCGCTTCACCTTGGCGGTCGACGGCCATATCGGCCGCGCCGACAGCGCACCGGACAATCCCAACGGCCAGACCTCGACCACCGTCGCGTTCAACGCCCCCGTCGTCGCCGCGCATTCGCTGACGCTCGGCAAGAACGGTTTTCCGCAGCAGACGCTGACGATCAACGATCGCTCTCCGAGCGTGACACCGAGCGGGCAGGCGTTCATCAAGGGCAACAGCAATGGCGTGATCGACCTCGGCGACCTGTCGAGCGCGGTCCAGCGCCAGTTCGCCTCCAACCAGACGCAGCGGATCAAGGAATTGCGCGCCGATGCCGGGTGGGAATTCAACGACGAGCTGCGCCTTGACGCTGGCGGCAATTACCGCACCACCAAGACGCGCCAGACGCAGTATAACACGCGGCAGGTGCTGGGCGACTGGGGCAATTCCCTGCCGCCCGACGTCGCGCGGCTGGCACCGGGCCAGGTGTTCCAGTTCTGCAACGTCTGCAAGTTCGAGCACAACGATCCGAAGGCCGATGCCAACACGCTCGTGGCGTTCCGCACCGCCGATGCGACCAAGCTCTACAACACGCTCTACGATTATTACATCGGCGTCACCAACGACGGCGTGAACCACGCCAACAACATCGACGCCAACGACGACAACCGGGTCAAGGAAGACATCTGGTCGGGCTATCTGCAGGGGTCGTGGAGCGGCAAGCTGTTCGACCACAATGCGCAGCTCGTCGCCGGCGTCCGCTACGAGAATACGAAGGTGCGAGCGGTGTCGCTGCAGCCGGTGCCGACCGCGATCGTCTGGACGGCGGACAACGACTTCTTCGTCGCTAACACGACCGAACGGCAGACGCTGATCTCGAACGGCAAATACAGCAACTGGCTGCCCTCGGTCGACGCGAAGTTCGAGGTGTTCGACAATTTCTTCGCCCGCGCCTCGTACAGTAAGACGATCTCGCGTGCCGGCTATGGCGACCTGTTCGCCTCGACTGGGGTCAGCGGCCCGGGCCGTCCGACCGCGATCGGCGGTATCGCCACTGGCTTCGCGCACAACACTGATCTCGATCCGCTGTCGTCGAGCAACATCGACGTCTCGCTGGAATGGTATCCCCGCAAGGACATCTTCCTGTCCGCCGGTTTCTTCGACAAAAAGGTGAGCAACTTCATCGGTAACACGGTCGTCAACCGCAACCTGTTCGGCCTGCGCGACCCCACCTCGGGGACGGCGGGAACGCGGTCGGGTGTCGCCCGGCAGCAGCTGACCGGCACGTTCGGGGCGGACATCACCGACGTGAACCTGTTCACCTATACCGCGCTATTGCAGCAGAACAGCGGCAACGTCGCGGCGACTAACGCGCAGTTCGCGGCCAATTATAACATCCAGAACCGCGCGCTCAACCAGGGCTTCGTCGACCAGATCCTCGGGCAGTACGACATCACCGCGAATGCGCAGGACCCGCTGTTCAACTTCGCGGTCAACACGCCGATCAACAACCGCGACGCGCATATCTATGGCTTCGAATTCGCCGGCCAGTATTTCCTCGGCAACACCGGCTTCGGCGTCGCGGCGAGCTACACCCTAGTCCGCGGCAATATCGGCATCGACGTCGCCGCCGATCCGACCGTCAACACCTTCGCGCTGGTCGGCCTGTCGGACACCGCCAACGCGACGCTGATCTACGACAAGAGCGGTATCTCCGCCCGCCTGTCGTACAATTGGCGCGACAAGTTCCTCAGCGGCATCAACCGCGGCGGCGATCGCAACCCGGTCTTCACCGCACCCTATGGCCAGCTCGACCTGTCGGTCAGCTTCGACCTGACGCCGCGCTTCGCGCTCGGCTTCGAGGCGATCAACCTGACCGAGGAGGGCGTGCGCTCCTACGGCCGCGACGAAAACAACATCTGGTATCTGTCGGAAGGCTCCGCCCGCTACCTCGTCGCCGCCCGCTACCGGTTCTGACGGTACGAAGAAGGTCGCTCACACGGGCGGCCTTCTTCGGCTAAGAGGGTGTCATGGCTGCGGTTCTGCTCAACAACATCGATCATCGCGACCTGCGCGTCGCGGTGGGGCATCACGCGCGCTACGGCGACGCGATCAACCAGGCGCGCGTGTTTCCGGCCGAATATGAGGAATTGCAGCGCGACTATGCGATCTTGCTGCGCCGCGACGAGCGGGGCGACCTGTTCGCGACGGTCCAGCTCGGGCTCGATCCCGACGAAAACCTGTTCCTCGACGGCGAACGCTGGGACGCGCGCTACGTCCCCGCGACGTGCGCGCGCGGGCCGTTCTCGATCGGCGTCGACGAGCAGGGCGAGCCGATGATCCACGTCGAGCCCGACCATGTCCGGATCGTCGCGGACGGCGAACCAGTGTTCCTGCCGCTCGGCGGCAATGCGCCGCTGCTCGACCATGTCTCCGCGATGCTCCAGCGCATCTATCTCGGCCTTCAGACCGAACGTGCGATGTTCGACGCCTTCGATGCTGCAGGCCTGTTGGAACCGGCCACGCTGCAACTTGATCTGGGCGAGGGGCGGCGCTACAACATCCCCGATCGCTTCACGATCGACGCGGGGCGGCTCGCGGCGCTGGACGGCGCGGCGCTGGAGCGGCTGCACCGGCACGATCACCTGCGCCCGGCGCTGTGGATCGCCTCGTCGCTCGGCAATCTGCGCCACCTGATCGACCGCAAGCTACGGAGCGAGGCCCGTGGCTGAACCGTTGCGCGTTTCGCGTCCCGTCCGCGAGATCCACGAGGCGAACGTCTTCGATCCCGCGGCGCTGGTTGCCGCCGGCGAGCCGGTGATCCTGCGCGGGCTGGCCGCCGACTGGCCGCTGGTCCGTGCCGGGCGGCGCTCGGCGCGGGACGCCGCGAACTATCTGCGCGGGTTCGACATCGGCCGGCCGGTCACCGCCTATGTCGGCGATCCCGCGATCGGCGGCCGTTTCCATTATGACGCGACGGTCACGGCGATGAACTTCACCGCCGAACGCCCGACGCTGGGCGCTTTTCTCGACCGCGTCCTGGGCCATTGCGGCGACGACGCGGCGCCATCCCTGTACATAGGCTCGACCGACCTCGACACCTATCTGCCCGGCGTCCGGCAGGACAATGTGCTGCGCCCGGAGACCGGCTTGTTCGACGCCTATCCGCCGGTCGCGAGCATCTGGATCGGCAACCGCACGATCGCCGCGGCGCATCACGACATGTCGAACAACGCTGCGGTCTGCGCGGTCGGGCGGCGGCGCTTCACCCTGTTCCCGCCCGATCAGGTCGCCAACCTCTACCCCGGCCCGCTCGCGCCGACGCCCGGCGGGCAGGTGGTGAGCATGGTCGATTTCGCCGCGCCCGATCTCGCCGCCTATCCGCGCTTCGCCGAGGCGGTCGCGGCCGGATCGGTGGCGGAGCTGGAGGCGGGCGACGTCCTCGTCTATCCGGCGCTCTGGTGGCACCATGTCGAGGCGCGCGACGATTTCAACGTGCTGGTTAACTATTGGTGGAATGCCGCGCCGGCGTTCCTCGACACGCCGATGGACACGCTGCTGCACGCATTGCTCAGCTTGCGTGACCGCCCCGATCACGAGAAGCGCGGCTGGCGCGCGATGTTCGACCATTATGTGTTCGGCGATGCCGAAGCGGTCGCGGCGCATCTGCCCGCCGCCGCCCGCGGGCCGCTGGCGCCGCTCGACGAGGCCGGCGCCCGCCAGCTGCGCGCCTATATGCTCCACCGGCTGAACCGATGACCGACGCAAGCGACACCTCCCAGCCCACGCCCACCCGGGTCGTCGTCGCCGGCGGCGGCACCGCCGGCTGGATCGCCGCCGCCGCGCTGACCCGCCAGCTCGGGCCGCTGGTCGCGGTGACGTTGGTCGAGTCGGATGAGATCGGCACCGTCGGTGTCGGCGAATCGACGATCCCCACCGCGCGCAGCTTCCACGCCTTCCTCGGGATCGACGAGGCGGCGTTCATGCGCGCGACGCAGGCGACCTTCAAGCTCGGGATTTCATTCGAGAACTGGCGGCAGGTCGGCGAGCGCTATTTCCACCCGTTCGGCAGCGTCGGGCGATCGGTGATGATTGCCGACTTCCAGCATTTCTGGCTGGAGGCGCGGGGGCGCGGCTTCGGTGGCGATTACGGCAGCTATTCGCTGGAGCAGCAGGCGGCTGGTGCCGGGCGGTTCGGTCAGGACGCGGAACAGTCGCTGGCCTATGCCTATCACCTCGACGCAAACGCTTACGCCCGCTTCCTGCGGCAGGCGGCCGAGCCGTGGGGCGTGACCCGCGTCGAGGGGCGGATCGAGCGGGTCGAGCGCGATAACGACAGCGGCGATATCGCGGCATTGGTCCTCGCGTCGGGCGAGCGGATCGCGGGCGACCTGTTCATCGACTGCACCGGTTTCCGCGCGCTGCTGATCGAGGGCGCTTTGGAGACGGGCTTCGACGACTGGTCGCAATGGCTCGCCACCGACCGGGCGCTGGCGGTGCAGACCGAGGCGGTCGTCCCGCCGGTCCCCTACACGCGCGCGATCGCGCACCGCGCCGGCTGGCGCTGGCAGATCCCGTTGCAGACGCGCGTCGGCAACGGCCTCGTCTATGCCAGCCAGCATATGAGCGACGACGAGGCGCATGCGACGCTGGCCGCGGGGCTCGAAAGCCGTCCTCTGTTCGAACCGCGGCCGCTCCGCTTCACCGCGGGGATGCGCCGGCAGAGCTGGAACCGGAACTGCGTCGCGCTGGGCCTTGCCGCGGGGTTCATCGAGCCGCTCGAATCGACCAGCATCCACCTCATCATGAATGCGGTGACGCGCCTGCTGCAGCTGTTCCCGTTCCGCGGCGGCGACCATCGCGCGCTGGCCGGACGCTTTAACGCGCAATCCCGCCACGAATGGGAGCATATCCGCGACTTCATCATCCTCCACTATCACGCCACCGCCCGCGAGGATTCGCCCTTCTGGAGGGATTGCGCGAACCTCGCGATCCCGGACAGCCTCGCCGAACGCATCGACCTGTTCGCGGCCAGCGCCGGCGCGTGGCAGGGGCAAGACGACCTGTTCCGGATCGATTCCTGGGTGTCGGTGATGCTGGGGCAGGGGATCGCCCCACGAGACCATCACCGGATCGCCGGCGTCATCGGGACGCCGGCCCTGCAAGCGTCGTTCGACGACCTGCGCGGCGGCATCGCTCGGACGCTGCAGACCTTGCCGCGGCATGACGACTTCCTCGCGCGATATTGCCGGGCATAGGCGTTTCAGCCCAGCGGAAATCGCCATCGACCATCGGCAGTTGCGCAGAACCACGTTATAGTGGATCACGCTTCCGAAATATGGGAACTGCGTGGCAGGCCTTCGCTGCCGGATCGACAGGATCCCCGGGAGGATGACCATGCGCTTCCACTGGCTGGCGGCCACTGCCGCGACCGCTATCGCCCTCGCCGCACCGGCCGATGCGCATGATGCGTCCACCGTCGTGGCGTCCGGGCGCAGCAGCTTCAACCTCAACCCCGCGTGGCGGATGACGACCGGCGATCCGCAGGGGGCGCAGCAGATCGGCTTCGACGATCGCAGCTGGGGCGAGGTGACGCTGCCCAACGCCTTCAACGAAAAGGAGGCCTTCGCCCGCGACATCAAGGACCTGTCGACCGGCATCACCTGGTATCGCAAGCGCATCACGCTGCCCGCGGGCGCGGAGGCGGGCAAGGCGTTCCTCGAGTTCGAAGGCGTCCGTCAGGCGGCCGAGGTCTGGGTCAACGGCCGGTCCGTCGTTCTTTCCGAACGCGGCGCGATGGCGTTCGGCGCCGACATCTCGCGCGCGATCATGCCGGGGGAGAATGTCATTGCGGTGCGCGTCGACAACGACTGGCGCTACAAGGAGCGCGCCACGGGCAGCGGCTTCCAGTGGAACGACCGCAACTTCAACGTCAATTACGGCGGCATCACCCGCAACGTGAAGCTGCACCTGACCCCGCACACCTATCAGACGCTGCCGCTGTTCTCCAACCTCGGCACACTCGGGCAATATGTCTGGGCCGACGCCTTCGACCTCGCCGCCCGGTCCGCGACGATCCACGCCGAAACGCAGGTGCGCAACGAGCAGGCCGAACCGCGCAGTCTGTCCTACCGGGTCGAGGTGCGCGACCGTGACGGCCGGGTCGTCGGCCGGTTGGACGGCGGCACGGTCACGCTGGCGCCGGGCGAGACGCGCACGCTCGCCGCAGTGGGCCGCATCGGCGACCTGCATTTCTGGAGCTGGGGCTATGGTTATCTCTATCGCGTGACGACCAGTCTGGTCGAGCGGGGCCGGGTCATCGATGCGGTCGACACGCGTACCGGCTTCCGCGCGACGCAGTTCGGCGATGGCATGATCCGGCTCAACGGCCGCGTCATGCAGGTTCACGGCTATGCGCAGCGCACCTCGAACGAATGGCCTGCGGTCGGCGTGTCGATCCCACCGTGGATCAGCGACTTCTCCAACGCGCTGATGGTTGAGAGCGGCGGCAACATGGTGCGCTGGATGCACATCACGCCGTCGAAGCAGGACATCGAATCCGCCGACCGCGTCGGCCTGCCGCAGGCGATGCCCGCCGGCGACGCCGAGCATGACGTCGAGGGCCGGCGCTGGGACCAGCGCAAGGAGCAGATGCGAGACGCGATCGTCTACAACCGCAACAACCCGTCGATCCTGTTCTACGAAAGCGGCAACGAGAGCATCAGCGAAGGCCATATGGCCGAGATGAAGGCGATCCGCGATCTCTACGATCCGCACGGCGGCCGCGCGATCGGGTCGCGCGAGATGCTCGACAGCCGCACCGCCGAATATGGCGGCGAGATGCTCTACATCAACAAGAGCGCCCGCCTGCCGATGTGGGCGATGGAATACAGCCGCGACGAGGCCGCGCGCGCCTATCAGGACGACCAGACCCCGCCGTTCCACAAGGACGCGCCGGACTATAACCGCAATCAGGATAGCCAGGCGCGCGAGGACGTGCGCCGCTGGTGGGACTATTACCGCATCCGCCCCGGCACCGGGCGACGGGTGAGTTCGGGCGGCGTCAACATCATCTGGTCGGACAGCAACACGCACTATCGCGGCGACAACAATTACCGCCGCTCGGGCGAGGTCGATGCGATGCGGCTGCCCAAGGAGAGCTTCTACGCGCACCGGACGATGTGGACCGGCTGGGTCGATGCGGAGACACCGGCGACCCATATCATCGGCCACTGGAACTACGCTCCAGGCACGACGAAGGACGTCGCCGTCGTTTCGAATGGCGAGCGGGTTGAGCTGTTCCTCAACGGCCGGTCGCTGGGGCAGGGGACGCGATCGAGCGGCTTCCTGTTCAGCTGGCCCGGCTTGCGCTGGCAACCCGGATCGCTGCGCGCGGTCGCCATCGGCGCGGACGGCCGCCGGTCGGAACATGGGGTGGAGACCGCCGGCGCGCCGGCCGCGCTGCGGCTGGTGCCGCATACGGGGCCGCGCGGCTTCGTGATGGACGGCGCCGATCTGGCGCTGGTCGATGTCGAGATCGTCGATGCGAAGGGGCGGCGGGTGCCGACCGCCAATGACATGGTCACCTTTAGTCTGGCTGGGCCGGCGGAGTGGCGCGGCGGCATCGCGCAGGGCGACAGCTCCGGGAAGCCGCGCTCGGCAGTTGCGGTGCAGGCGGAGGCGATTCCCGGCACGACGCCGACCGCCGGCACCGCCCGGGGCGAGGACAATTACATCCTGTCGCAGCGGCTGCCGGTCGAGGCCGGGGTCAACCGCGTGCTGCTGCGCGCGGGCACGGCGCCGGGGCCGGTGCGGGTCACCGCCACCGTGGCGGGACTGAGGCCGGTGACGCTGACCATCCCGACCGTCGCCGCGCCGCCGGTGCGGGGCGGCCTGTCGCGCGTCTTCGCCGATACCGCGCAGCCGGGCCTCCTCGGCCGCGGACCGACGCCGCCGGGGCCGTCCTATCGCGTCACCCGAACGACCCATCTGCCGGCGCAGGTCGTCGCCGGCGCCAATCAGGCGGACAGCGCGAAGACGATCGACGACAACGAACTGACCCGCTGGGCGAGCGACGGCACGCCGAGCAACGCCTGGATTGAATATCGTTTCGCCACGCCGGTGACGCTCGACGCGGTCGAGCTGAAGCTCGTCGGCTGGCGCTCGCGCGCCTATCCGATCCGGATCACGCTCGATGGCCGGGAGGTATGGCGGGGGGAGACGGAGCGCCAGCTCGGCTATGCCCCGGTCGGCTTCCCCGCCGCCACGGGCCGAGTCCTGCGGATCACGCAGGTCGCGCCGACGCAGGACCGCGATGCGTTCGGCAAGATCGTCGAGGTCGGCAACGCCAGACAGGCGGGCGACACCGGCGCCGACGCGGTGCCTGCCGGCTGGCGCCTCGCGATCGTGGAGGCGGACTTCCACGGCCCCGTCGCCGCGGCCAGACCATGAGGGCCGCGGCCATCGCCTCGATCGCGCTCGCGCTCGCGCTGCCGATGTCGGTCGCGGCTTCGTCCCCCGGGACGGGGCCGTACGACGTCTATGTGCTGGCGGGGCAGTCGAACATGTCCGGCCGGGGCGCGCTGGCGGATCTGACTGCGGCGGACCGCGTCGCCGATCCCCGTATCCGCCTCTACGGCAACGACGGGCGCTGGCGGGTGGCGGTCGATCCGCTCGACGATGCCGCCGGGCAGGTCGATCCCGTCTCGGCCGACCGGCAGGCGGCGGTCGGTCCCGGCCTGCCCTTTGCCCGCGCGATGCTGCGCGGCCGCGGCCGCCCGATCGTGCTCGTGCCGTGCGCCAAGGGCGGCAGCGCGATCACCGAATGGACGCCGGCATCGGCAAGCAGCACGCTCTACGGCTCCTGCATCCGGCGCATCCGGGCGGCGGGCGGCCACCTTGCCGGCCTGCTCTGGTATCAGGGGGAAAGCGACGCGCGGACGCCGGTCGGGACGGCATGGGGCGAACGGTTCGCGACGTTGGTCGCCGCCGTCCGCAGCGACCTAGGAACCCCGACGTTGCCGGTCGCCTTCGTCCAGCTCGCCGACACGCCGGTGGCTGACGGCGCGCGCTATCCGAACTGGGCGGCGGTGCAGGCGCAGCAGGCGCAAATGGCGCTGCCATGCGTCGCGATGGTCCCGGCGGCGCGGCTGGCGCGCAATCCTGACGAGCTTCATCTGTCCACCGCTGCGCAACGCACGCTCGGCCGACGGCTGGCGCGGGCGATGACGCGGCTGATCCGCAGCGGCTGCTGAGCGCGGATCGGCATCAAGCCAAGAGGCGCATCGATCGAGCGCGGCTTTGGTTTGGACGCTGCAACGGCACCATCCTACGACAGGCTCCAAGACCCGCGATGCATCGTCGGCGAGAGAATGACAGGAGAGCCCGAGTGACTGACATGAGCCCGACCGATATGGCACGCCACCTTGGCGGGGGGCTGCTGTCGTTCCCGGTCACGCATTTCGACGAGGATGGCCAGTTCCTTGAGGCGCCCTATCGCGAACATTGCGCCTGGATGCTGCAGCATGAGCTGACCGGCCTGTTCGCCGCCGGCGGCACCGGCGAATTCTTCTCGCTGACCCCGGCGGAGGTCGCGACGGTGGTCGCCGCCGCGGTGGCCGAAGCGGGCGGCAAGCTGCCCGTCATCTCGGGCTGCGGCTATGGCACCGCGATCGCCACCGGCATCGCCCGCGACGCCGAAAAGGCGGGGGCGGACGGCCTGCTGCTGCTGCCGCCCTATCTGGTCGGTGCCAAGCAGGAGGGGCTGGAACGCCATATCGAGGCGGTGTGCCGCGCCACCGGCCTCGGCGTGATCGTCTATAATCGCGACAATGCGGTGGTGAACGACGAGACGCTCGCCCGCCTCTGCGATCGCAACCCCAACCTCGTTGGCTTCAAGGACGGCGTCGGCGACATCGAGCTGATGACCCGCATCTATGCGCGGATGGGCGACCGGCTGACCTATATCGGCGGGCTGCCGACCGCGGAGACGTTCGCGACGCCCTATCTGACGATGGGCGTCACCACCTATTCCTCGGCGATCTTCAACTTCATGCCGGAATGGGCGCTCGCCTTCTACAAGGCGGTACGTGCCGGCGACCAGCTGGAGGTGATTCAGCAGCTGCGCGACTTCGTGCTGCCGTATATCACACTGCGCAACCAGGGCCGCGGCTATGCGGTGTCGATCGTCAAGGCGGGCATGCGCATCGTCGGGCGCGATGCAGGTCCGGTCCGCTCGCCGCTGACCGACCTGTCCGATGCCGAGCACGAAAGCCTGCGCGTCTTGATCGAGCGGGTCAGCCCGAGAGCCCTCGCCGCCGCCGCCTGAGCCGGTTAGGCTGGGCCATGTTCGAACTCAGCCAGCTCCGCTGCTTCGTCGCCGCCGCCGAGGAACTGCACTTCGGCCGCGCGGCGCAGCGGCTCAACATGACGCAATCGCCGCTCAGCCGGCAGATCCAACTGCTCGAGCGCATTCTCGACGTCACCCTGCTCGAACGCACCAGCCGCAACGTGGCGCTGACCCCGGCGGGGCGCGTGTTCCTGATCGAGGCGCGGCGGATCGTCCGGCTGGCGGAAAGCGCGCAGCTGTCCGCGCGGCGCGTGGCCAAGGGCGATGCGGGCAAGGTCGCGATCGGCTTCACCGCGGTATCGGGCTACAATCTCGTGCCGCAGATCGTCGCGCAGGCGCGCGCGGCGCTGCCCAATATCGACCTCGAACTGCGCGAGATGGTGACGACCGATCAGGTCGATGCGCTGCTCACCGGGCTGATCGACATCGGCTTCGTCCGGCCACCGCTCGCCCGGCAGGAATTCGACACCGCTCTGGTGCTGCACGAACCGCTGGTGGTGGCGCTGCCCGCCGGCGATCCGCGTCAGGCGAAATCGGTGCTGGAGCCGGCGGATTTCGACAGCCAGCCGCTCATCATGTACGCGCGTCAGGGCGCGGGCTATTTCCACGACATGCTGATCCGGCTGTTCGACGAGGCGGGGGTCAATCCGCACTATGTCCAGCACGTGACGCAGATCCATTCGATGCTCGGCCTCGTCCATGCCGGGCTGGCGGCGGCGATCGTGCCGGAATCGGCATCGGGGCTGCACCTGATGGACGTCCAGTATCGCCGCTTCGCGACCGAGCCGGAGCGGCCGGTCGAACTCTACATGGCGTGGCGGCGCGACAACCATAACCCGGCGCTCGCACCGATGCGGCGGCTGTGTGCGGAGACGGCGGGATGACGATCGATCGGCGCACGGTTCTGGCCGGGATGGCGGTACTGCCCGCGGCGGCGGGGGCGCGCGGCACCGATCCGGTCGCGACGACGCGGTACGGCCGGGTGCGGGGGCTACGCGAGGACGGGGTGCTGGTGTTCCGCGGCATCCGCTACGGCGCCGACACCGCCCCCCGCCGCTTCCGCCGCGCCGTGCCGCCGCAGCCGTGGAGCGGGGTGGCGGATGCGACCCGCTACGGGCCTGCGGCGCCGCAGACCAAAGCGGATGAGCGGACGTCGGAGGATTGCCTGTTCCTCAACGTTTGGACGCCAGCGCTCGACGCCGGGCGGCGGCCGGTGATGGTCTATCTGCACGGCGGCGCGCATGCGCACGGATCCGGTTCGGATCCGCTCTACGACGGCAAGATGCTGGTACGGCGCGGCGATGTGGTGGTGGTGACGCTCAACCACCGGCTGGCGGGACTCGGCTATGGTTATCTCGCGCAGGCGGGTGGGCCGGCGGAGAGCGGCAACGTCGGCAACCTCGACATCACCCTCGCGCTGCAATGGGTGCGCGACACGATCGCGGCGTTCGGCGGCGATCCGGCGCGGGTGATGATCTTCGGCCAGTCCGGCGGCGGCGCCAAGGTGGTGACGCTGATGGCGATGCCGGAGGCGCGCCCGCTGTTCCACGCCGCCGCGACGATGAGTGGCCAGCACGTCACCGCCGCCGGCCCGAACCACGCCACCGCGCGGGCGAGGGCGTGGATGGCGAAGGCCGGCGCGCGCGATGCAGCGGAGCTGGCGACCCTGCCCGTCGAGCGGCTGGTCGCGGCGATGGCGATGACCGATCCGTTGGAGGGGAAGGGGGAGATCAGCTTCACCTCGACGCTCGACCACGGCATCCTGCGGCGCCACCCCTTCTACCCCGACGCCCCGCGCGAGGCGGCACACATCCCGCTCGTCATCGGCAACACGCATGACGAGACCGGCCTGTGGATCGAGGCGATGCTGAAGCGCGGCGACACGACATGGTCGAACCTGCCCGAACGGTTGCTGTCGCAGATGACGCGCGACGTCGGCGTCGACCACGTCATCGCGCGCTACCGCCAATTATACCCGCAGCGGACGCCGGGGCAGATCCTGCTGGCGGCATCGACCGCGGGGCGGTCGTGGGCCGGGCATCTGATCCAGGCGGAGGAGCGCGCGAGGATTGGCGCGCCGACGTGGATGTATCAGCTCGACTTTCCCGCGCCGGAGGCGGGCGGCGTGCTCGGTGCCTTCCATTCGCTCGACATCGGGCTGGTGTTCGACAACACCGCGGTCCCGAATGCGCGAACCGGCAACGATGCCGGGGCGCAGCGGCTCGCCGGGCAAATGGCGGACGCGTTCATCCGGCTCGCACGCACCGGCGATCCTAATGGCGCGGGCCTGCCGGCATGGCCGCACTACGATCTCGCGCAGCGGCGGACGATGATCTTCGACCGGCAGGTGCGCGTGGAGGCCGATCCCCGCCGCGAGGAACGGCTGCTGTTCGCGGTGGCGCCCTACGTCAAGCCGGGCGGCTGACGCATACTCGTCATTGATCTATCGTATATCCGTACCCTCACCGGTCCCACGGAAAGGCCAGCGTCGGCAGGTTGGCGTAGCGCGTCATCGCCAGCGTCAGCCGCGCGCCGCAGCCCGGCTCCAGCCGCACGGTAAATTCCCGCCCGTCCAAATCCCGCGTGACGTCGTCGACCGTCACCGCATCGATGCGATGCTCGGCATAGCTCCCGCCCTGCACCGTCACCGTTCGCGCGACACGGCCGGTGTTGACCAGCGTCACCTCGGTCGACCGGTCGCCGAGCGCGTGGACCAGCGCCGCAACATCCTCTGGCACCCCCGCGCGCCGTCGTTCCGCGTCGAAATAGCGCAGCCGGCAATGCAGTGGCACGCCTCCCTGTGGCGGGCTGGTCGGCGACCATGGCGGCCGGGCGATGTGCATGCCGCCGGTCATCGTCTGGATGAGTGCGGTCGCGCTCGCCGGATTGATGTCGATCGTCCAGTCGGCCAGCCGCTCGAGCCGCGTCGTGCGATCCGCCTGCCGCTTCGTCACCCGCGCCGCGACTCTGGCGAGGTCGGCGGTCAGCGCCTGCTCGGCATAGCCCTCGTTGCGGCCGTGGAGGAAGGCGATCCACGGATGGTCGCCCGCTGCCGCCAGATCGGCGGGATCCTGCGTCGCATACCAGATCTCGAACCCGCCCGTGCGGTACGGGCCGGGCTTCCACCCGTACCAGCCGTCCGCGCCATACATGGTCGGTGCCGCCATCGCGCCGTCGACCCGCTTCGACGCGGCGTTGATCCGCGCCGATTGCCGCCGCCAGAGGTGGATATACTCCCGGTCGCCGGTCAGCAGCAGCCCGTTGTAGAAAGCGGTGATCGATCGCGGCACGCGGTTGCGGTTCTCGCGCTTGCCGGTCTGCGGCACCTTGGGCGAGAAGCCCCAGCCATAGACGCCGCTCCACCAGTTCCTGCCGACCTTGCCGTCGAGGCCGACATGGCTCGGCACGATATCGCCATTGGCCCGCGCCCGCTCCATCCACGCATCCAGATAGTCGAGCGCCCAGCCGCGGAACCGCTCGCCCGCGCCGAGCGCAAAGGCGTTGAGGCCCAGCGTCGTCGCCTGCAGGTTCAGCGGATTGTCGCCGACCACGGCGCCATATTCGTCGTAATGGCTGAGGGTCTGCGCGTAATTCTGCTCGCCATGCTCCATGTGGAACGCGCTGGTGTCGAACGGATCGCCGGTCCAGTCGAGCGGCGTCGCCTGTCGCAGCATTGGCCCGCGGCTGCCGTTCAGTACGCTGCGGATCACACGCGCTTGTGGATCGTAGTTGGTAACCGAGCGGTCCCGCCCGGTGTAGAAATCGGCGTAGCGGCGGGTGCGCGCGATCAGCGTCGCGTCGCGCGGCGCGCTCAGCCCCATGACGTTGAAGCTGGTCAGCCCCTCGCTGTTGTGCTGCCAGTCCATCTGCACGGGGAATTCGCGATAATACATGCCGGCCCGCGCAATCGGCACCTCTACCGTGCGCGCCGCGGTATATTGCCGCAGGTGCCCCTCCCAGAAGCGCTGCGCCAGCGTCAGCAGCCGGTCGGGCGCGCCGAGCGCATGCAGCGTCACCCAGTCATTGGTCGCCTCCGCCGCATCGTCCGGCCCGTCGTTCGCGCCCCAGCGTTCGAACACCTGCAAGGCGTCGCCCGGCCCGACATATTTCGCGAAGAACGCCTCGCACGCCGCGGCATTGGCGGCGAGCAGTTGGCGTTGCAGCAGCGCCCAGCGCGGCGCGGCCATCGGCGTGGCGATCCGCAGCGGCGGCGCCTTCCCCCGGGCCGCGGCGGGCAGCAGCGTCAGCGCCGCCCCGGCGGTCAGCAGCGCGCGGCGATCGATCGTCATGCCAGCAGCTCCAGCCGGCGGATCGGCCCGACGATGACGAGGAAGGCAAAGATCGTCAGCAGGCAATGCGCGCCGACGAACACCAGCGCCCAGTCGAACGACCCGGTCGCGCCGACGATGAAGCCGACGACGATCGGCGTGACGATCCCGGCGATATTGCCGAACATGTTGAACACGCCGCCCGACAGGCCGGCGAGCTGCTTCGGCGCGACGTCCGCCATCACCGCCCAGCCGAGCGAGGCGACGCCCTTGCCGAAGAAGGCGACCGCCATCAGCACGATGACCAGCCATTCCGCCTCCACCCAGACGCAGGCGATGATCGCGGTGGCGAGCAGCATGCCCGCGACCAAAGGCCCCTTGCGGGCGAGGTCGATGTTGCCGGTCCGCTTCAGGATCGCATCCGATGCGAACCCGCCGACGAGGCCGCCGACGAAGCCGCACATTGCCGGCGCGGCGGCGGCGAACCCCGCCTCCATGATGTTGAGGCCGCGTTCCTTGACCAGATAGATCGGGAACCAGGTCACGAAGAAATAGGTGAGCACATTGATGCAATATTGGCCGAGGTAGATGCCCAGCATCATCCGGTTGGCGAGCAGCCGCCGCACGTTGGGCCAGGTGAAGCTGCGCGTCGTCGCCTTCGCCTCTTCCATCCGGATCAGCCCGCCGCCGGCCTCGATATGGTCGAGTTCCGTCTGGTTGATCGAGGGGTGCCGGACCGGGCTGTGGATGTAGCGCACGAACGCGAGCGCGGCGAGGATGCCGAGCAGCCCCATCGCCCAGAACACCGATCGCCAGCCGAAGCTGTGCGCCAGCCAGCCCATCAGTGGTGCGAAGGCGACCAGCGAGAAATATTGCGCGCTGTTGAAGATCGCCGAGGCGGTGCCGCGCTCCGGCCCCGGAAACCATGCCGCGACCAGCCGTGCGTTGCCGGGGAAGGACGGCGCCTCGGCGAGGCCGACGAGGAAGCGCAGCACGAACAGCGTCGCGACCGCGGAGATGATCGGAAACCAGCCGACGAAGCCCTGCATCGCGGTCATCAGCGACCAGAGCGCGATCGCGCCGGCGTAGATGCGCTTGGTGCCGAACCGGTCGAGCAGCGCGCCGCCGGGGATCTGCGCGAGCACATAGGCCCAGGCGAAGGCGGAGAGGATGAAGCCGGTCTGCACCGGCGACAGGCCGAGTTCGCCCGATGCCTGCGTGCCAGCGATCGAGAAGGTCGCGCGGTCGGCATAGTTGATCGAGGTGATGAGGAAGATCAGCGCGATGATCCGGTAGCGCACCCGCGTCGGGCGTTGCCCGGTCGCGGGGCTGGCGTCGGCCTTGATGGCGGCGGCGTTCATCGGGCACTCTCCTGTGCGGTGCATGCTCCCGTCTTGTCGCGGGTCGGACCGACGCTAGCGACGGCGGGGGGCAGGGTCCAAGTCGAAAAGCGGGATGATCGAGTTACGACGTGGCTGGATACGTGCCCGTTCGCCCACGATCCCCGCCGCCCCGGGCGGGTTCCGGGGTCTACGGTGCAGCATGGGAACGGCAGGCGCCTCCTGCGGCGCCCTTGCGGATGAGGGATCCCAAAACCGGTCCGGGGTGACGACCACGCCACCCATGCACGACCCGCAACGATCCATGCCGTTTTCAGGTTGGCTTTGCGCATCCCCGCGGCGCTACCCCAGCATGACAGAACCGACCCCGGATACGGCAAGGTCGGACATTTTAGTGAGGGGATCGATGATGGGCATGTCCGGCATCCGTGGACTGAAGATCGCGCTGGGGCTGACCACGGCGGCGATCGGCCTCACCGTGGCGCCCGCCTTCGCGCAGAAGGCGCCCGAGACGAATGCGGAAAAGGCCGCCCGCGCGCCGGGCAACCAGCAGGATACCGACGCACCGCCGGCCTCGCCCGCGGTCGCGCCCGTGGCCCAGGTCGCCGATGCGCCGCAGCTCGACGACGGCGCGCAGGACATCGTCGTCACCGGCTTCCGCGAGAGCCTGAGCAGCGCGATCAACATAAAGCGCAACCAGACCGCGACCGTCGACGTCATCAAGGCGGAGGATATCGCCGAATTCCCCGATCTCAACCTCGCTGAATCGCTGCAGCGCATTCCCGGCGTCGCGATCAGCCGGGTGAACGGCGAGGGCCGCAACATCTCGGTCCGCGGCCTCGGCCCCGACTACACCCGCGTCCGCATCAACGGCATGGAAGCGATCGGCACCACCGGCGGCACCGACAATTCGGGCGGCGTCAACCGCGGCCGCGGTTTCGACTTCAACATCTTCTCCTCCGACCTGTTCAACAGCCTCGCCGTCCGCAAGACCGCGACGGCAGACGTCGAGGAAGGCTCGCTCGGCGCGACCGTCGACCTCCAGACCTCGCGCCCGTTCGACTACAAGAAGCCGACCGCGGTGATCTCCGCGCAGGCGAGCTACAACGACCTGCGGCGCAAGGCGACGCCGCGCTTCTCGGGCCTCGTCACCACCTCGACCCCCGACGGCCGGTTCGGCGTGCTGCTGTCGGTCGCCTATGAAGAGCGCAAGCTGCGCGAGGAAGGCGCCAACATCACGCGCTGGACCTATGGCGGCTTCAACGGCGGCTTCAACGCCGCCTCGACGCTGGCGGGCTATACGCTCGGCCAGATCAACTACGGATCGACGGCGGCGCAGACCGATTATGCCGGGCAGGCGCTGTTCCACCCGCGCATCCCCGGCCTCGTCACCTATGAGATCGACCAGAAGCGGCTCGGCGCGGCGGGGTCGGTGCAGTTCCAGCCGACCGACGCGACGCTGATCTCGCTCGACGGCCTTTATTCGCGTCTCGACGGCACCCGCGCGGAATCGCAGATCCAGGCGATCAGCTTCAGCCGTTCGGGCACCGGCAAGCCGCAGACGATCATCCGTTCGGGCGTGGTGGACGAAAATCGCAACATCATCAGCGGCACGTTCGACAATGTCGATGTCCGCTCGCAGAGCCGCTACGACATCCTGCGTACCGATTTCTATCAGGGCACCGCCAACCTCGAACAGAAGTTCGGCGATGCGGTGAAGTTCGTCGGCACCGTCGGCTATGCCAAGTCCGAATTCACCAACCCGACGCAGACCACGGTGACGATCGACGCGGTCAATTCGAACAACTTCTATTACGACTTCTCCACCCGCTTCCCCACGATCCGCCCCGGGTTCGACGTCACCAGCGCGGCGAGCTACACCTTCACCAACGGCAACAGCGAGGTGCGCGTCCGGCCGCAGACGGTCGACAACAGCTTCAAGACCGCCAAGGGCTATCTGGAATGGACCGCGAGCCCGGTCATCAAGCTGAAGGCGGGCCTCGACTGGCGCGAATTCCAATATGCCTCGACCGAGGGCCGCCGCAACGCGGGCGAGACGGTGGTGCAGACGCTGACCCCGGCCCAGATCGCCGCCGCGACGACGCTGCACACCGACTTCGGTCGGGGGATCGACCTGCCCAGCGGCACGCCGACGTCATGGCTGGTGCCGGACATCAACAAGTTCGCCGAGCTGTACGGCATCTACACCAACCCGCTCTACGCGGTCGGGCGGCTCGACAATGCGACCGCGCGCGGATCGTACATCACGGTGCGCGAGCGCGACACCGGCGCCTGGGGCATGACCGAATTCAACCTCGCCGATGCGGGGGTGCCGCTGCGCGGCGATGCCGGCCTGCGCTACGTCCACACCAACCAGCTCTCGACCGGCTATGCGGGGCAGGGGACGTCGGTGAACCTCGTCACCGCCGAGCGCAGCTACAATCGCTGGCTGCCGTCCGCCAACCTCGTCTTCGACATCACCGATACGCTGCTGATCCGCGCCGGTGCGGCGAAGACGCTGGCGCGTGCCGGCATCGCCTCGCTGACGCCGGGCGGCAACCTCAACATCTCGGGCAGCAACCGCGGCTTCAGCTCGGGCAATCCGGATCTGAAGCCAACCGAATCGACCAATATCGACGCCAGCCTCGAATGGTATCCGACCAAGGGCGCGGTCTATGCGATCTCGGGCTTCCAGAAGGACATCGGCACCTTCGTCCAGTCGCTCAGCGTCAACGTGCCGTTCGCCGACCTCGGCCTGCCCGCATCGCTGCTGACCGGCAGCGCGGCGTCGCCGAACGACATCTTCACGGTGACGCAGCCGGTCAATTCGAGCGGCGGCAAGCTGCGCGGGTTCGAGGTGAACGTGCAGCAGCCGCTCACCTTCCTGCCGGGCTTCCTGCGCGACTTCGGCGTGCTGGCGAACTACACGTTCGTGAAGTCGGACATCAAATATCTGCTGTCGGCGACCAGCACCGCGACCGTGACGCAGCCGCTCGTCGGCCTCTCGCGCCACGCCGCCAACGCGACGGTCTATTACGAGACCAAGCGCTTCTCGATCCGCGGCTCGATCGCCTATCGCGACAAGTATCTGACCGCGGTGCCGGGCACCGAGGGCAACAGCTACAATGGCACCAATTCGACCACCAACGTCGATGCGCAGGTCAGCTACAACATCACCGATGCGCTGAAGCTGAGCCTCGAGATGATCAACCTCACCGACCAGTTCAACGACCAGTATGTCGATGCCACCAACCGCCTGAACGTCCTCACGCACAGCGGCCGGCAGTTCATCTTCGGCGCGCGCTACGCCTTCTGATCGACGCGCGGGGCGCGGTCAGTCCTGACGGACGCCGCGTCCCGCGACGGTTTCATACGCCGACAGTTCGTCGCCGATCGCCACCTTCGCCGCCAGATCGTCGGCCCGCGCCTGATCCTTCGCCGCCGCCTTCGCATCGTCGGGATGGCCGTCCGGATCGGCGGCGCCGACATTGGGGCTGGCGGGGACGTAGAGGATGCGGTCGTCGGTCTTCGGGTCGGCCATGATGGTATCTCCTTCTTGCCCAACCAACGCGTCGGCGAGGCGCCGGTGCCGCGGCGCGCGGGAGTCCGTCCGACCCACGGCTCGGCACGGCGCCATCGCCGCGCCGATCAGCAGCAGGGCGGGGTCTCGATCGCCGATCGTCCGCACCAGGAACGACAGCGCATCGAGCCGCCCGTGGATCAGGCGCTCGTCGGGCAGCGAGACGTTGACCGCGACCAGCACCGGCGTGTCGGGCGACAGGCCGGCGTGGATCAGGTTGCGTGCGACCTCCGCCGCGGCGGCGCGACCCATATAGACGCCGAGCGTCGCGCCGGTGCGCGCCAGCATCGGCCAGTCGAGGTCGAGCGGCTCGCCGGCGCGCGCATGCGCGGTGACGAGGGTCAGCGAGCGGGCCTGACCGCGCAGCGTCAGCGACAGCGTGGCGGAGGCCGCGGCGGCGCTGGCGGCGGTGATGCCGGGGCAGATGCGAACGGGGATGCCGTGCGCCGTGCAGGCCGCGATCTCCTCGGTCGACCGGCCGAAGACGGACGGGTCGCCGCCCTTCAGCCGGACGACGCGCCGCCCCGCGAGCGCCGCGGCGACGATCATGTCGTCGATCGTCCCCTGGTCCTTCGAATGGCGGCCGGAGCGCTTGCCGACGCTGATCCGCGCGATCCCGGCGGGGATCAGGTCGAGCACGCCGGGGCCGACCAGAGCGTCGTGGAAAACGACGTCGGCGGCGGCGATCAGCCGTTCGGCCTTGCGGGTCAGCAGCTCCGGGTCGCCGGGGCCGGCGCCGACCAGCCAGACGGTGCCGGGGGCGATGATGTCATGCGGCATGGCTGGAGCCTTCCTGGAGCAGCTTGGCGAGGGCGGGGCGGCAGGACCCGCAATTGGTCCCGGCCTTCAGCGCGATGCCGATCGCGGCGACATCGGTCGGGCGCTGGTCGGCGATGCAGGTCAGGATGGTCTTGAGCCCGACGTCGAAACAGGCGCAGACGATCGGCCCGCGGTCGACCTGCACGCCCGGCGCGCGGCCGGCAAGCAACGTCGGGGCGGCCTGTGGCTCGGCGAGTTGCGCGACCAGCCAATCGCGCGGCGGCAGCGTCCCGTCGCGGGTGACGAACAGTGCGGCGGCGAGGCGACCGTCGCGCAGGATCGCGATGCGGCGGGTGCCGCGCGCGGCGTCGATCGCCTCCAGCCGCTGGCCGGCGGGCAGCAGCGCGTCGAGGGCGGCGGGGTCGCCGTCGCCGGCAAGGTCCCAGGCGGTGCCGCACGGCACCGCGACGCGCGTCGCCCACAGGCAGTCGGGGCGGGCGGCAAGCTCCCCGGCGACGATCACGAACCCGCGCCACGCGCTCGCGACCGGGGCGATACGTGCCGGCGTCGCCTTGAAACCGGGCTGGCCCGAAATCGGGTCGGCGAGCGGGCGCGGCAGCAAGCCGGTGCGCCCGCCGGTGGCATTGCGATCGGTCCAGTGGATCGGGGCGAACAGCTCGCCGACGCGCTGGGTGGTCGCGACGCGCACCCGGAACAGGCTGTCGCCCTGCGGCGTGGCGACCCGGGCGAGGCCGCCGTCGGTCAGCGCCAGCGCGGCGGCATCGTCGGGGTGGACCTCGACCAGCGGCTCCTCGCGATGGCGCGCGAGCTTCGGGGACAGGCCGGTGCGGGTCATGCTGTGCCACTGGTCGCGATAGCGCCCGGTGTTGAGCGTCATCGGCCAGTCGGCGAGCGGTGGGGCGAGCGGTTTCTGCGCGACCAGCACCAGCCGCGCGCGCCCGTCGGGCGTCGGGAAGCGCCCGTCGGCGAACGGCGTGCCGCCCCAGCGGAACGGCGCCATCGCGTCATAGGCGGCATTGCCCAGCGCGGCATGGCCGGGGAGGGCGAACAGGCGTTCGCCGTGATTCTCATAGGCCGACAGGCGGCAATGCTCGCGCCAGATCTCCGCGGGGCGATCATAGGCGAAGGCGGTCTTCCACCCCATCCGCCGCGCGACCTGCGTGACGATCCACCAGTCGGGTTTCGCCTCGCCGGGCAGCGGCAGGAAGGCGCGCTGGCGGCTGATCGTGCGGTCGGAATTGGTGACGGTGCCGTCCTTCTCGCCCCAGGCGGCGGCGGGCAGGCGGACGTGGGCGTGGACGCTGGTATCGGTCTGCGCGATCACGTCGCTGACCACGACGAACGGGCAGGCGGCGAGCGCCTCGCGCACCCGGCCGGCGTCGGGCATCGACACGGCGGGATTGGTCGCCATCACCCACAGTGCCTTGATCCGGCCGTGGCCGAGCTCGCGGAACAGGTCGACCGCCTTCAGCCCCGGTTTGGCGGCCACGTCCGGCGCAGCCCAGAAGCGGGCGACGCGGGCGACGTTGTCGGGCGCGAAGTCCATATGCGCCGCCAGCGTCGAGGCGAGGCCCCCGACCTCGCGCCCGCCCATCGCATTGGGCTGGCCGGTGATCGAGAAGGGCGCCGCGCCGGGCTTGCCGATGCGCGCCGTCGCGAGGTGCAGGTTGACGATCGCATTGACCTGATCGGTGCCGGCCAGCGACTGGTTCACGCCCTGGCTGAACAGCGTCACCGTGCGCGGGGTGGCGGCGAACAGGTCGAAGAAGCGCCTGAGGTCGTCCGGCGGCACATCGCATGCGCGCGCCGTCGACCACAGGTCGCTGCCCTCTCCGAACGAATCCCAGAAGCGGTCCGGCACCGCGACGTAGCGCGCCAGATAGGCGTCGTCGACGACGCCCGCCGCGCGGCACCAGGCGAGCAGCCCGTGCATCAGCGCGACGTCGCTGCCGGGACGGATGGCGAGGTGCAGGTCGGCCTCGTCCGCCGTCTCAGTCCGGCGCGGATCGATGACCACCAGCTTCGTACCGCGGGCGGCGCGCGCGGCCTGGATGCGCTGATAGACGATCGGGTGGCACCAGGCGGTGTTGCTGCCGACCAGCACGATCAGGTCGGCGGCGTCGAGGTCGTCGTAGCTGGCCGGGACGATATCCTCGCCGAAGGCACGGGTGTGGCCCGCGACCGCGCTCGACATGCACAGCCGCGAATTGGTGTCGATGTTGGCGGAGCCGATGAAGCCCTTCATCAGCTTGTTGGCGACGTAATAATCCTCGGTGAGCAGCTGGCCGGACACGTAGAAGGCGACGCTGTTGGGGCCATGCCTGGCGATCGTGTCCCGAAACTTGCGGGCGACGAGGTCGAGCGCCTTGTCCCACGACGCGCGGCGCTGGCCGATCATGGGGGTGAGCAGGCGGCCGTCGAGGCCGATCGTCTCGCCGAGGTGCGTGCCCTTGGAACAGAGCCGGCCATGGTTGGCGGGATGGTCCGGGTCGCCGGCGATGGTGGCGGTGCGATCGCCGGTCGGGGTGGCGAGGACACCGCAGCCGACGCCGCAATAGGCGCAGGTGGTGCGGACTCCGTTCGCCCCGAGCGTCACGCCGCCGCTTTCAGCACGCTGGTGCGGCAGATCAGCACCCGCCCCGCCGATACCTTTACCGGCACGACCGGCGTGCAGCCCTTGTCCTCGCCCAGCGCCTCGCCCGTCGTCAGCGATATCCGCCAGTTGTGCAGCGGACAGGCGACCGCCCCGCCGTGCACGATCCCCTGCGACAGCCGCCCGTGCTTGTGCGGACAGCGGTCGAGCAGGGCGAAGACCTTGCCGTCGCCGGTGCGGAACACCGCGATGTCGTCGCCGCCGGTGACCTGCACCGTGCGGCTGCCGCGGACGGGGATCTCGTCGACCCAGCCGATGTCGAGCCATTCGCCGGTCATGCCATTTCCCTCCATGATTCGACTGGCGCGCTGTCCAGAGGTGTGAAGACCGCCATCGGCGCATGCTGTTCGCGCGCATCGCCGGCGGCGCGGGCGGCCCAGGGGTCGTCCTGCATGAAGGTCTGCGAATAGCGGAAGCGCGCGGCCAGCGCGTCGCGGCCCTCCGCGTCGTCGGCGATGCGTTCGCGGATATAGTCGACGCCGATCCGCTCGATCCACGGCGCGGTGCGCTCCAGATAGCGCGCCTCCTCGCGGTACAATTGGATGAAGGCGGCGCAATAGTGCATCGCCTCCTCCTCGGTGGCGACCTTGCACAGGAAGTCGGTGGCGCGGACCTTGATCCCGCCATTGCCGCCGACGTGCAGTTCGTAGCCGCTGTCGACGCAGACCACGCCGAAGTCCTTGATCGTCGCCTCGGCGCAGTTGCGCGGGCAGCCGCTGACCGCGATCTTGAACTTGTGCGGCATCCAGCTGCCCCAGGTCATCCGTTCGACCTTGACGCCGAGCCCGGTCGAATCCTGCGTGCCGAAGCGGCACCATTCGGATCCGACGCAGGTCTTCACCGTGCGTAGCGACTTGCCATAGGCATGGCCGCTGACCATCCCGGCGGCGTTGAGATCGGCCCAGACCGCGGGCAGATCCTCCTTCTTGATCCCGAAGATGTCGAGCCGCTGGCCGCCCGTCACCTTCACCATCGGCGCGTCGAACTTCTCGACGACGTCGGCGATCGCGCGCAATTCCTTCGGCGACGTCAGGCCGCCCCACATCCGCGGCACGACCGAATAGGTGCCGTCCTTCTGGATGTTGGCATGAAGGCGCTCGTTGACGAAGCGGCTCTGCTGGTCGTCCTTATATTCGCCGGGCAGTGCGCAGAGCAGATAGTAATTGAGCGCCGGCCGGCACGACGAACAGCCGTCGGGTGTGCTCCACGTCAGCTGCTGCATCACCTCCGGGATCGACCGCATGCCCTGCGCGACGATCTCGCGGCGGACGTCGTCGTGGCCGAAGCTGGTGCATTTGCACATCGTCCGCACGGTGCGCTCGCCGGAATAATCGTCGCCCAGCGTCACCGCGAGCAGCGTCTCGACCAGTCCGGTGCAGGACCCGCACGAGGCGGACGCCTTGCAGGTCGCGCGCACCGCATCCAGCGTCGTGTTGCCGGCGCCGATGCAGGCGACGACCTTGCCCTTGGTGACGCCGTTGCAGCCGCAGATCTCCGCATCGGCGGAGAGCGCCGCAACGGCCGCCCTAGGGTCCGCCTGCCCCCCTCCCGAGGCGAAGGCCTGACCGAAGATCAGCATGTCGCGGATCGCGGAGACGTCCTCCTCGCGCTTGAGCAGGTCGAAATACCAGCCGCCGTCCGCGGTATCGCCGTACAGCACCGCACCGACGACGCGGTCGCCCTTGACCACGACGCGCTTGTAGACGCCGCGGCTGGCGTCGCGCAGCACGATGTCCTCCGCCCCGTCGCCGCCCGAGAAATCGCCCGCCGAGAAGACGTCGAGCCCGGCGACCTTCAGCTTGGTCGAGGTGACCGAGCCGCGATAGCCGGTGTGGCGTTCGGTCAGCCCGTCGGCGAGTGCGCGGCACATGTCCCAGAGCGGCGCGACCAGCCCATAGACGTTGCCGTCATGCTCGACGCATTCGCCGACCGCGAGGATCGACGGATCGGAGGTGACCATATGGTCGTCGACCTGGATACCGCGACCGACCGCGAGCCCAGCGTCGCGCGCCAGCGCCACCGACGGGCGGATGCCGACCGCCATCACGACGAGGCTGGCGGGAATGACCGTGCCGTCCTTCAGCGCGACGCCCTCGACATGCGTGTCGCCGAGGATCGCGGCGGTATGCGCCTCGGTCAGGATCGTCTGCCCCCGCGCCTCCAGCGCCGACTTGAGCAGCCAGCCCGCCGCCTCGTCCAGCTGCCGCTCCATCAGTGTCGGCATCAGGTGGATGACGGTGACCTTCATGCCACGCAAGCTCAGGCCGTGCGCCGCCTCCAGCCCGAGCAGCCCGCCGCCGATCACCACCGCATCGCCCCCGCGCCCGGCCGCCGCGAGCATGTGGTCGACGTCCGCCATGTCGCGGAAGCTGATGACGCCGGGCAGGTCCTTGCCCGGCACCGGGATGATGAACGGATCGGACCCGGTCGCGATCAGCAGCCGGTCGTAGGCGACGCTGCGCCCCGATCGCGCCGTCACCGTTTTCGCCGCGCGGTCGATTCCCTGCACCGGATCGCTCGCGATCAGTTCGATCGCGTTCGCGGCATACCAGGCGGCATCGTTGATGACGATCTCGTCGAACGTCTTCTCGCCCGCCAGCACCGGCGACAGCATGATCCGGTTGTAGTTCACATGCGGTTCGGCGCCGAAGATCGTCACGCGATAGCGGTGGGGATCGCGGGCGATCAGTTCCTCGACGGCGCGGCAACCGGCCATGCCGCTGCCCACTACGACCAGATGTTCACGCGTGTCTGTCATATCGTCCAGTCCATTTGGAGCCAGAATTTGCGGGTGTTGGTGGCGAAGCGGTCCGCGTCATAATCGGCGTAGCGGACGCTGGCGGTGGTGCGGCCCAGCTTGGCCTGCGCGAGCAGGTCGATCTCGTTGCCGTAATGGCGGACCAGCCGGTCGCTCTCGAAGCGGTGATAGACCGCCTGCAGCGACACGTTGCGCAAGCTGCCGACCTGCTTCCAGCCCCAGCCGGCGCTGGCATAGAGGTCGCGGATGCCGTCGGCCGGGGTGGTGGTGAACTTGTCGGCCCAGCCCTGGAACTTGAAGATCGCCGACAGCGGCGTCTGGAAGCTGGTCAGCGCCGTGCCGCGGTCTGCGCCGAGCACCTCGTAGCCCGCACCCAGCTTCGGCCCGGCCCCGGGTCCGGCCCCCACTCCTGCAAAATCGATGCCGACGTCCACCAGCCAGTAATCGGCCTTATAGTCGTTGGGGTTGCGGTGGTAATCCGACTGGCGGGCGTGGCTCGCCTGCCAGCTCAGCGTCGGCCTGCCGAGCTTGCGCGATCCCGCCAGCCGCACGCCATAGCTCTGGCTCGACAGGCGAAAGCCCTGCACCGGCGCCTCGTCCTGGTCGACCAGATAGGCGAAGCCGGTCAGCGTGCCGATCGGCGAGGCCCAGCCCAGCGTCGCGAAGACGTTGTCGCCGCCCACCGCCTGCGGCCGCGCGCCGGCCCCGTCGATGCCCCAGATCGTCCGCAGGCTCCACGCATAGGTGACGTCGGCCTTGATCCCCGTCACCGGCACGACCTCGGCGCGAACCGCGTCGAAGGTCTGGCCGTTGTTGCGGATCGCCGCCGCGCCGACGAAGCGTTCGTCGTCGAGCTGGATACGCTGGCGCCCCGCGGTGAGCGTCAGCGGCGCGGTGCGATATTGCAGCTGTGCGCGGTACAGGGCGATGCTCTGCGGATCGTTGATCGACGGGCGCAGCGCCGCGGAACCGTGCAGGCCGTCGTAATAGTCGCCGACGATGGCGAGGTTGCCCTGTGCCTCCGCGAGCGCCGACCATGGTCCTTCGCTCACCTGCACGCCGGCGCGGATGCGCGCGGTCACCGCATCGGACCGGTCGGGCAGGCCGTCCTGCGCGACATGTTCGTGGCGCAGGCGGGCGTCGATCAGCGGCGTGATCGTCTGTGCCGTGGCCGGAACCGTGCCGACGAGCGAGAGGAGGGGGAGAGCGAAGGAATAGCGCATATCAGATCCGGACCGTATCGGCGGCGCCCCAGCGCGCCCGCCATCCGCGCTTCACTAGGGTCAGACCGGTTAAGGCCACCAGAGCGAGTGCGGCGAAGATCAGGAAGCCCGACGAAAAGCTGCCGGTCAGCTGCTTGGCGATGCCGAGCGAGGAGGCGAGGTAGAAACCGCCGATGCCGCCGGCGAAGCCGACCAGCCCGGTCATCACGCCGATCTCCGCGGCGAAGCGCTGCGGCACCAGCTGAAACACCGCGCCGTTGCCGGTGCCGAGCGCCAGCATGGCGAGGACGAACAGCGCCAGCGCCGCCTCGACGCTGCCCGCCATGCTGACCCCGGCGAGCGCCAGCGCGGCGACGACGAACACCGCGGTCAGCGCCTTGACCCCGCCGACCGCATCGGCAAGCGCGCCGCCCATCGGCCGCACCAGCGACCCGGCGAAGACGCAGGCGGCGGTGCAATAGCCGGCCTGGATCGTGGTCAGCCCGAACCGGTCCGTGAAATAGATCGGCAGGCTGGCGGCGAGCCCGACGAAGCCGCCGAAGGTCACCGCGTAGAAGCCCATCAGCGACCAGGCGTCGCCCGATTTCAGCGGCGTCAGATATTGCGAGAGGCTCTTGGGCGCGGGCGCGTCCGGCGCATCCTTCGCCATCAGCATATAGGCGACGAACACGAGGGTCAGCGGAATGCAGGCAAGGCCGAGCACCGCGTTCCAGCCGAACAGCTTGGCGAGCGCGGGCGCGAACAATGCGGCGAGCACGGTCCCGGAATTGCCCATGCCGGCAAGGCCCATCGCCTTGCCCTGATGCTGCGGCGGATACCAGCGGCTGGCGAGCGGCAGCGCGATCGCGAAGCTGGCGCCGGCGAAGCCCAGCACGACGCCCAGCGCGAGCGTGCCGGCGAAACTGTTCACCCCCAGCGTCCAGGCCGAGAACAGCCCGGCGATGACGATGATCTGGCTGATCGCGCCCGCCTTCTTGGGGCCGATCCGGTCGACCAGCAGCCCGTTGACGACGCGCAGGATCGCACCCGCCAGCGTCGGTGTCGCGACCATCAGCCCCTTTTCGGCCGGGGTGAGCGCCAGCGTCCGTGCGATGTCCGGCGCGAGCGGGCCGAGCAGCACCCACACCATGAAGGCGAGGTCGAAATACAGGAATGCCGCGATCAGCGTCGGCGTGTGGCCGCTTGCCCAGAAACCGGTCTTGTCGCTCGTTCGATCGTCTTGCCAGAGTGCCGTGGCCATATGCCGTCCCCCATCTGCGCTGGACAAAGAAAAAGCCGCCAGGACGTCGACCATCGCTGGTTGCATCCTGGCGGCTTCGTTGCCGTATAGGGGAGGGCGGTCGCCGACCCCTTGCCGTCGATCCCGCCCCCCGTTGGACAGTCCCGACGTCTATTTCGTGTCCGGCTTCATCGCCCGACCATGCGAAAAATGCCTGATTCGTATCGGCAGCGCAAGGGTATTTCGCGCATGCAGCAAAAGTGGTTCAGGCGCAGCGTACTAGCTATCCCCGCCGTCACGGGGAAGGCAACGACCTTACCCCGCCAACCCCTTCAGATAGGCCGGTATCTCGTCGGGGTCGAAGGCGCGCCCGTCGAAGAAGCGGTCGCTCCCGAGGATCAGCCGCCCCTGCGTCGCACCGACGCCGGTCGCCGAATCGATCGATCCTTCCATCTTCGAACTCGCCCCCGGCAGCGTCGCCGACGATCCGGCGAGCGCCGCGCGATAGAGATCGGGCCGGAACACGCCCTCCGCCGCCTTCGCCTCCTCGGGCGAAAAGGGGGTGCCGTCCCAGCGCGTCATCTGCGAATAGAGCCACGCCGCCTGGCTGCGCCATGGGAAGTTCGCCGCCTCGCGATACTGGAACATGAAATCGGGGATGTGCAGCGCCTCGGCATCCCGCGCCAGCCGCACCCGGTCGGTGATCGCGCGCAGAACCGTCGCGGCGGGGGCGGCGCAATATTCCGGTCGCGACAGGATCGCCGCACTGTCCTCCGCCGTGTCGGGCGCGACGAAATGCGCGGCCGCCCGGTGCAGCGCGCGCAGCAGCGCCGCGACCTCGTCGCCGCGCTCCGCCATCGTGTCGTCGCGCAGCGCCAGCACCTTCTCGACCCCGCGCCGCCAGATCTGCGCGGTGACCAGCGCGATGCGACCGACGCCGCGGTCGACCGCGATGCTGTTCCACGGCTCGCCGACGCAGATGCCGTCGACCTCGCCCGCGGCGAGCGCGTCCGCCGCGAAGGGCGGGCTGGTGACGACGATCTCGATATCGCGATCGGGCTGGATGCCGACCGCGGCCAGCCAGTAGCGCAGCATGTAATTGTGACTGGAATAGCGGTGGACGACGCCGAAGCGCAGCGGCGTTCCCGCCGCGAGCCGTACTGCCGCCACCACGCGCAGCCGCGCGCCGAGCGCCACCGGATCGGCGAGCCCGTCGCCCAGCTCCACCGCCTGGGCCAGCCCGGTCGACAGCGTCACCGCATTGCCGTTCAGCCCGAGCACGAACGGCACGCTCAGCGGCACCGCCGGCCGGCCGCGGCCGAGCGTGGTCGCGATCGCCAGCGGGGCGATCAGATGCGCGGCATCGGTATGGCCGTAGAGTAGCCGGTCGCGCACCGTCGCCCAGGTCATGTCGCGGACCAGCTCGATGCCGACGCCTTCGGCCGCGGCAAAGCCCTGTTCGTGCGCCAGGATCGGCAGCGCGGCGTCGACCAGCGGCAGGAAGCCGATGCGGAACATCACAAATCTCCCATCAGCGCGTCGCTGGTGACGATCGCCTCGGCGATCTCGGCGATGCGCCGGTTCGATTGCATCGCGTGGCTGCGCAGCAGCGCATAGGCGGCGGGCTCGTCCAGCCCGCGCCGTTTCATCAGGATCGCCTTGGCCCGGTCGACCGCCTGCCGGTCGGCGAGCGCGCTCTTCGCCTCGGCCAGTTCGTTCTGGAGCCGCGCGAACGCCTGGAAGCGGCGCACCGCGAGGTCGAGCACCGGCTTGATCCGCTGCTTGGCGAGGCCGTCGACGATATAGGCGGACACGCCCGCATCGACCGCGGCGGCGGTGGATTCGGCATCGCTCTGGTCGACGAACATCGCGATCGGGCGGGCGAGCGCGCGGCTCATCGCGAAGAAATCCTCCAGCACGTCGCGGCTGGGGTTTTCGAGATTGACCAGCACCACCTCGGGCCGTGCCGCCTCCAGCTGCGCGAGCAGCGGCCCGGCGGGATCGATCAGCGCGAGGTCGCCGAGACCCGCTTCGCGCAGCCCTTCGGAGATGATCGCGGCGCGCGTCGTGCTGGTGTCGATGATCGCGATCCGCATCGCGCCACTATGCTGCCCTGCGGCATAAAGCCAAGCGCGACGTGCGGCGACGGGCGACATCCGCGGTTCATCGGCGCGCGCTATGGCCGGACAGGCCGGTTGCTTTCGCCGGGCACCTCCCGGACAAGGACGCGCATGAACACTTCCGGTGCGACGATGATGACGGTGACGCCCCAGCGACGCGCCGGGCGACCGAGCCGCGAAGAGGCGCGCGCGCTCGAGACGCTGATCCTCGAACGGACGATCGACGCGTTGCGCGACGCCCGCTACGCGACGCTGTCGATCGATGCGCTGGCGCAGGACATCGGCGTCACCAAACAGACGATCTACCGCCGCTTTCCCAGCAAGGATGCGCTGATCGACGCCGCGATCCAGCACCGGATGGACGAACTCTACGCCTTCGCCCGCGATACCGCCGACAGTGCCGACGACCCGATCGCGGCGCTGCGGACCTTCACCCGGCACATGTTCACCCTGCTGCTCAAACCCGAGAATATCGGATTGAGCATCTTCATCAACCACACCGCCCTGACCAACCCCACCTTTGCGGTGCGGCAGCGGCACTGGCATGCGATGCTGATGGCGCCGATCACCTGCGCGATCGCGACGGCGCAGCGACAGGGGCTGCTAGCCGCCGGCGATCCGGGCTGCATGGCGCACATGCTGTTCGACCTCCTCTCCGGCCCGGTCAACCGGTCGCGGATCGCGCTCGACCCGCAGGCTGCGCTGGACGGATTGTGCGAGGATGGCGCGTTCGACCACCGGTTCCGCGCCTTCCTGACGCTGTACGGCGTGCCCGGCTAAGCGTCAGTGGTCGCGGGGTCCCGGTGCGTCTTTAGAGACGAGTTCCAGCCGCTGCGGCACGGTGCCGAGATCGACGCCTTCGCGGCGCATCCGGCGTAGCAGCTCGAGCAGCACGTCGCTCTTCGCCGCGCCGGTGTTGCGAGGGCTGGAGACGTGACCATAGCAATTGAACAAGATGCGTCCGTCGGCGATGCCGTCGAGCTGGACGAGCGGCGCGGGCGCGTCGAGGATCGCGGGTTCGTTGGCGAACGTCTCCAGCACCAGTGCCTTCACCCGGTCGGCATCGGTGGCGATCGGCACGGAAAACTGGATCTGGATGCGCCCCAGCGGGCCGGCGAGCGTCTTGTTAAGCACCGATTTGGTGATGAGCTCCGAATTCGGCACGATCAGCGTCGAATGGTCGCCCAGCTCGATCTCGGTCGATCGCACGCTGATCCGCTTGACGTCGCCCTCGTCGGTGCCGACGCGGATGAGGTCGCCGATCTTGATCGGCCGTTCGGCAAGTAGGATCAGGCCGGACACGAAATTCTGCGTGATCGCCTGCAGGCCGAAGCCGATGCCGACCGACAGCGCCGACAGCAGCAATGCGATCCGTTCCATGCCGATGCCGAGCGATGCCAGCGCCCACACCACCGCGAGCGCGATGGCGAGGTAGCGCGCCACCAGCCGGATCGAATTGCGGACCGATCCGTCGAGGTCGGTGCTCGGCAGATACCGTTGGTCGAGCCAGCCGGTGAACTGCCGGACGAGGAACAGGCCGAGCGTCAGCACCGCGACGAAGCGCAGGATGGTGCCGGGCGAGATCGAGACACCGCCGACCTCGACCCCGCGGGCGAGGCCGCCGACCCGGTCGAGGAACGACCCAAAGCCCGCCCCGAACGGATAGAGCAGCAGCCCGAGTGCGATGACGACGATCGCCAGCCGCAGCATCGCCGACAGCAGCACGCCGAACTGGTCGATCGCGCTCGCGCCGACGCCCATGCCGTGGCGCAGCGTCTGCCCGATCCGGCTGTCGCGCTGGAAGAGGCTGGTGGCGACGTCGTCGACCACGACCATCAGCAGATAGGTGCATACCGCCAGCAGCGTCGCCCAGACGACGAACTGCGCCACGGTGATGGCGAGGCCGACATAGCCGATCAGCAGCGACAGGCCGGCGCCCGCGACGACCAGCCACAAGGTCAGCGTGATCGCGCCGACACCGGCACTGGTGGCGGCCTCCCGCTCGCTTTCGCCGTCCGCGGCTTCGGCGGCACGCAGCCGCCCGACGATCAGCAGCGTCGCGCCGATCAGCAGCAGGTGGACGACGACTTCGGCGACTTCCAGTCCCAGCAAGGCGGTCGGGCTGGCGCCGATCGCGCTGTTGAACGCGCCGAGCAGGATGACGACGAAGGTGAGGGCGGCGAAAGCCCAGCCGACCGGCCGCAGCGCGGTCGCCGCAGCATCGGACAGGGGCACGACCCGCCACGACGGCTGGCTCGCCATCAGGAAGGCGGCGGCGACGGCGGCGGTGAAACCGGCGAACCCCGCCGCGCCGACGAAGGCGTCGGCCAGCCCGCTCCAAGACGGGGCGATCAGCGCCGACCAGCGCAGCCCCTGAACGAACAGAAAGGCGGCGGCGGTCGGCATCGCCGTGCCGATCAACACCCGCCACAGCGCATTGGCCGATCGCCGCACCCGATGGCCCGGCGCATCCGCGATCAGATACCGCTGCCCCATGCGCCGCAGCAGCTGCCGGACCGGCAGCAGCAGCGCGATCGCCAGCAACGTGCCCAGCAGCGCGCCCCAGGGCAGGCCGCCGCGCAAGCCCGTCTCGACCTGCGTCCATTCGCGGCCCATGAAGGTCGTGATCCGGCGCGCATCGCGGGGCAGGGCGGCGAACAGCTCGCTCCAGAACCGCGGCGCGAGCGGGGAGGCGGAGCGGACTGCGATCCGTTCGCCGATCTCCGCGGCGTCGGTCTGATCGATCTCGGTGACCAGCTGCCCGGCCTCAACCGCGATCAGCTGGCCGCGCTTCACCTTCGAATCGAGCGAGTTGCGCGCCAGCGCCAGCGCGCGGCGTTCATTGCGGATGTCGGCCGCCTCGACCACGCCGGCGACGGGTGGTCCGAGGCCCGCAATCCGGGCATCGACGAGCGCCAGCTGCCCGCGCAACTGGTCCGCCGCCTCGCGCGCGGCGCTCTGCGCACCCAGTGCGTCGTCGCGCAGCTTGCCGCGGGCGGCGCGGTCGGTGCGCGTGTCGAGTGCGCGGTCGACCGCGTTCAGCGCGGTTTCGGCCGTGGTCAGCTGGCCGGTGGCGGCATCGATCGGCGAGGGCTGCGCCGTCGCGGGCATCGCCAGCGCGAGCAGCAGCAGGACCCATAGCCGCGCCACCGTCGCCATCGCCCGTCTGCCCACGCTCAGCCTCTTTCGTCCATGCCGCTCATGCGAAGCGCCTTGGTCGAAGATGCGGCGAAAGTCACGGCCGGCGCGCTGGCCGTGGCTATCACCGCCAGCCGGCGTCCATCCAGTAATTGTGTGCGGTGCACATGCGCGCATCGTCGGCGGCGAGGAACAGTACCAGTGCGGCGACGTCGGCAGGTTCGATCCGGCCGTCGAGACATTGCGCCGCGACGATCTCCGCCTCGCCCTCCGGCGTGTACCATTTCTCCTGCCGCGGTGTCTTCACATTGCCCGGGATCACCGCGTTGACGCGGATATTGTCGCGGCCGAGATCGCGCGCGAGGCTGCGCGTCAGGCCTTCGATCGCCGCCTTGGCGGTCTGGTAGAGGATCAGGTCCTCAAGCCCGAGATGCCAGCTGATCGACCCGAAATTGACGATCGACCCGCCACCCGCCGCCTTCATCGCCGGGATCACGGCCTGCGCGGCGAAGAATTGATGGCGCAGGTTGACGTTCATCCGCTCGTCCCAATAGGCCGGGGTGACATCGGCGATGGCATGGCGATCGTCGTTGGCGGCATTGTTGACGAGCACGTCGACGCCGCCCAGCGCCGCCTGCAGGTCGGCGAAGGTGGTGGCGAGCGCCGCGATATCGGTGAGGTCGAGCCGCCGGAACAGCGGCACGTGATCGACGTCCGCAAGACGTTCGATCAGCGCATGGCTGTCCGCTTCGGCGATATCGACGAAGCCGACCTTGGCGCCCTGCCGGGCGAAGGCCTCGACCAGTCCGGCACCGATTCCCGATCCGCCGCCGGTGACGATCACGCGCTTGCCGCGCAACGAGGGGTATTGCGCGCGCCAGCCATCGGCAGCGGCGGTCGTGTCGTTCACATTCGTCTCCATCGTCATCATGCCCGGAGCAGTCCGCGGCCGGCGAGGTTGCGGATCAGCGCCGACAGGCCGAAACGCCAGGCGGGCGCATCCTTCGAGGTCGTCACGCGGTTGACGAGCCGGCCCAGCCCGGGCGTCGCGATCGCGACGGTGTCGCCAACCTTGTGCGTGAAGCCCTGTCCGACGACGTCGCGATCCTGCGTCGGGGCGAACAGGGTGCCGAGGAACAGGACGAAGCCATCGGGATATTGGTGCTCGCTCAGCGCCTGCCGCACGAGGTCTTCGGGATCGCGGCTGATCTGGTTCATCGCGCTGGCGCCGTCGAGCGTATAGCCGTCGGTGCCCTCGATCCGCAGCGTGATCTCGGCCCGCCGCACGTCGTCGATCGTGAAGCCGTCGTCGAACAGGCGGACGAACGCGCCGAGCGAACAGGATGCGTTATTGTCCTTCGCCTTGCCGAGCAGCAGTGCGGAGCGGCCCTCGAAATCGCGCAGATTGACGTCATTGCCCAATGTCGCCCCAACGGCGCGGCCGGTGGGGTCGGCGAGCAGCACGACTTCCGGTTCGGGATTGTTCCACGTCGAATCGGAGCGGATCCCGACGTCCGCGCCCCAGCCGACCGTCGCCAGCACCGGTGCCTTGGTAAAGATCTCGGCGTCGGGGCCGATCGCGACCTCCAGATATTGCGACCAGAGGCCTTCGTCGATCAGCGCCTGTTTCAGCGCGGCGGCCTCGGGCGATCCCGGCACCACCGCGCGCATGCTGCCGCCGATCCGCCCCTCCAGCCGCGCGCGCACCGCCGCTGCCGCACCGGCATCGCCGCGCGCGCGCTCCTCGATGACGCGCTCCATCGCCGATACGGCGAAGGTGACGCCGGCCGCCTTGACGCATTGCAGGTCGATCGGGCTGAGCAAGCGCATCTCGCCGTCGACGCTCAGGCCGATCGCGTCCAGCGCACCGATCGCCTCGCCCGCCGCAGGATCGAACGCTGCATCAGCCACCAGTTCGGCGACCGTCGGCGCGACGCGGCTCATGTCATGGACGATGCCGCCGACGACCAGGACCGGGCAGGGCCCCTCGCCGCGATCGATACGGCCGATCCAGCGCCCGGCGCGCCAGTCGCTGCCGAGCGCGTCGGCGGGATCGAAGGGTATCGGCATGGTCAGTATCTCCATCGAAGGGGGGCGGATGAGCGATGGCCGGCATGCGCCGTGATGCGGTCGCACCGGCACGGCGTCGGCCCGGACGTCCTCCGGCAGGCGATCGTCATGCTGCCCGTCATCCCCAGCTACGCCAGGACCTGCGCCCTGTTAGCGATACCATTGATCCCGGCGACGATCGCTGTCAATGTGACCACGGATCGTGTATCCCGCCTGCCAGGGCAACGGGATCTGCACGGGTTGCCAATCGCCGGGTGCGCTGCTAGGGGGCGGCGTTCATACGGCGCGGACCTATCGTCCGCGGCCGCTTTAGCTATTGACCGGAGTGATTGGGTTTTATGCAGATCGTCGTCCGCGACAACAATGTCGACCAGGCTCTTCGCGCGCTTAAGAAGAAGCTGCAGCGCGAGGGTGTGTATCGCGAGATGAAGCTGCGCCGTCACTACGAGAAGCCGTCGGAAAAGCGTGCGCGCGAGCGTGCCGCCGCGGTGCGTCGTGCCCGCAAGCTCGAGCGCAAGCGCGCCGAGCGCGATGGTGCGCGTTAAGTTCTTCTGATCGTCGCGACGGTCGCGCCTGCATCAGGGCGGCCATCGCGACGTTTCGACACAACCAACCGGTGACGGTCGGCCCGGCACCACAACTCCAGGTGCCTCGATGTCGACCGTCACTGCCGTCCCGCTGCAGCCCGTCAAACGCAGCTATCTCGTCTATCTCTGGGTCGGCATCGTGCTCGCCTGCGTCGCGGCCTTTCTGCTGGCGCGGCAGGGTGATGATTTCCTGACCCGCAATGCCCGCGCCAGCGGCGTGATGACGACGCCTTCGGGCCTTCAGTACAAGGTGCTGCAGCCCGGCCAGCCCGGGGCGGCCAAGCCGACCGACACCGACGTCGCGCTCGTCAATTACGAGGGCAAGCTGCTCGACGGCACGACCTTCGACAAGTCGCAGCAGCCGACGCCGATGCCGGTCGCGGGGGTCGTTCCCGGCTTTTCCGAAGCGCTGAAGCTGATGGCCAAGGGCGCGAAATATCGCGTCTGGATCAAGCCGTCGCTCGGCTATGGTGCAGAAACCAAGGGGCCGATCCCCGGCAATTCGACCTTGGTCTTCGATGTCGAGCTGATCGACTTCCTGCCCGAATCGGTCGTTCGCCAGATGCAGGCGCAGGCACAGCAGCAGGGTGCGATGGGCGGCATGCCCGGCGGCGCACTCCCGCCCGGCGCGCTTCCTCCCGGTGCCCCTGCCGGCCGCTGAACGCCCGACATCGCTTTGATCGAAAGCCGGCGCTGGTAACAGTGCCGGCTTTTTTCGTCTCCGTGGTCCTGAGAGGTGAGGGGGCGTCGCATTGCCGAGCATGGCGACTGCTCGACATTCGCCGCAAGGAGATCATGTTCGTGCGGAGGCGCGGAGGGAGATCTATGCGGCGACATCGGCCTGCGATGGCCGGAAGCGCCGCCGAGGACATGCGCGGTGAACCTCCGCGTCCTCCGCGCCTCATGTCTTCCTCGGCTGGCGCAGAGGCCTGCAGCGCCCGGACATCCACGACATGTCTGCGCTAAAATCCGCATCGCTTCGATCGGAGGGCAAAGCGCGGTAGCTCATCTGCGCCGGACAAAAAAATAGCGGCCCGAAGGCCGCTATTTCCTAGCCGAAGCTATCGGTCAGCTTAGTTGCTGTCCGCGTCGTCGTCGCTGTCGGCGACAACAACGATACCGGCGACAACGGCAGCAGCCGCGACCAGTGCGATGATGATGCCGCCACCGGCGAGCTCGTTCTTCTTCGACGACGCCGAACCGGTACGGACCGACTTCGACACCGACAGGCTGGCAGCCGGGTTTGCCGGAGCGGCAACCGCCGGAGCAACCGTCATCGTCGCGGCAGCAGCAGCTGCGAGATACTTCCCAAGACGCATAATGAACTCCCTCTTGTGCTCGTCACCGGTCGCCTTGCCAGAACTAGGTCAGCAGGACAACCGCTTATCGGCCGCGAACCCCGAATGATCCGCAACCGTTGCGGCGATGCAACATGGCACCGCCACGGCTCGGCATAGCATGACGGGTATCGCTGTGAAGCCCCAATCACGCCAGCACCGCTTCCTGCGAACGCGAAATTCAACCGGCTCGTATGGTCCATCGCGAAGTGCCTTCGAGCCCCAGCGCAGTCAAGCGCCCGGTTTCGTAGGCGCCCGTATCTACGCCGATGCGATGTGGCTGTATGTCCAAGTCTTGGCTGATCGTATGACCATGAACGACCATCTTTTCCAATGGACGTTCATGATTCAAGAACGGATTGCGTATCCATCGCAGATCCGCGCTGCGCTGGTTCGACAGGTCGGTGCCGGGCCGGATGCCCGCATGCACGAAGACATAATCGCCGATGACGATGAGATCCTCGAACTGTGCCAGGAACTCCTGATGCGCGATCGGGATCCGCTCACCCATGGCGGCGTGCAATTCCTCGTAATCCATCCGGTCGTAATCGGCCGCGTCGATGCCGTAGCTCATGATCGTCTCGCGTCCACCGATGCGGCAGAACATGCGCAGCGCCTTGGGTTCGCCCTTGAGCGATTCGAGGAACACCTCCTCGTGGTTGCCGAGCAGGAAACGGGTATCGGGGCGCGTCCCGGCCAGCTGGCGGAGCCGTTCGATCACGGCGGCAGAGGCGGGGCCGCGGTCGACGAGGTCGCCGAGGAAGATCAGCGTCGTCCGCGCCGGCCCGCGCGCCGCATCGTCTTCGGCGATCAGCGCCAGCAATTGCCCGAGCAGATCGTCGCAGCCGTGGACGTCGCCGACCGCATAGACGCGTTCGCCGTCGGGTATGGCGGGAGCGGGGGATGCCGACGCGCGGCGCGCACCCAGCAGCTTTTTAAGCATGTCATCCTGTCGATCGAGGCGGAGCATTCAGTTAGGCTCACAGGCCATAGGCCGCAACACCCTGAACGGCACGTGAAAGCGTCAGCTCGCCAGACGAAGCGCCGTCGGAACAGAGGCGGGGGCGGGCTGATCCGGCCAGATTCCGCGCGTGTCGAGCACGGCCTTGTCGCGCCGTTCCTCGACCGGCACCGAGCGGAACACGTCATGGTCGACCAGCACGACCATGATCGGGCACGTCTCGATCGCGGTGTCGATGTCGATCAACCGCGCGCCGGTGCCGTCGAAGGCGGCGGGTAAAGTATCGGCATAGGGCTCGACGATCCGCACGCGGTCGCCGAACTGCGCGGCGAGCCGCTGCGCCACCTTGAGCGCCGGGCTTTCGCGGAAATCGTCGATGTTGGCCTTGAAGGCGAGGCCGAGGCAGGCGACCGGTGCGCCGGGTCTCGCCTCGATCAGTGCGGCGGCCTGCGCGACGACATGGTCGGTCTTGCCGTCGTTGACGATCCGCGCAGTGCGGATCAGCGGCGTGTTGGCGGGATCGGCATGGACGAGGAACCACGGGTCGACCGCGATGCAATGGCCGCCGACGCCAGGGCCGGGCTGGAGGATATTGACGCGCGGGTGCCGGTTGGCGAGGCGGATCACCTCCCACACGTCGACGCCCATCGTATCCGCGATCAGGCTGAGTTCGTTGGCGAAGGCGATGTTGACGTCGCGGAACGCATTCTCGGTCAGCTTGGTCATTTCCGCCGCGCGGGCGGTGGTGGTGACGCAGGCGCCGCGGACGAAGCGGCGGTAGAAGGTCAGCGCCTTGCGCGCGCATCGCGGGGTGATGCCGCCGATGACGCGGTCGTTGTCGATCAGCTCGACGAGGATGCGGCCGGGCAGCACGCGTTCGGGACAATAAGCGATCGCGATGTCCGCCGCCTCGCCAGTGCGGCCGGGGACGCGGAGGTCGGGGCGCAATTGCGCGAGCAGATCGCGGACCTTTTCCGTCGTGCCGACCGGCGACGTCGATTCGAGGATGATCGTGTCGCCGGCCTTCAGCACTGCGGCGATGCTGGTCGCGGCCTGCAGGACATAGCCGATGTTGGGGGCATGATCGTCGGCGAAGGGCGTCGGCACCGCGATGACGAAGACGTCGGCGGGTTCGATCGTCGTCGAGGCGCGAAGCGATCCCCGCGCGACGACGCCGGAAACGAGGCCGTCGAGGTCGACCTCCTCGATATGGACCCTGCCCGAGTTGACGGTGTCGACCACCGATGCGGTGACGTCGACACCGAGCACGCGCGCACCGGTGCGGGCGATCACTGCCGCGGTCGGCAGGCCGATATAGCCGAGACCGAGGACGACGACCTTCAGTTCAGAGTCCGAAACCATCGGCGACGATCCTTGCGATCCGGTTGCTGGCCTGGCCGTCCCCGAACGGATTGTGGGCGCGCGCCATGGCGGAATAAGCCGCCTTGTCGTCCAGAAGCGTGAAGACTTCGGAAATGATGCGCGCCTCGTCGGTGCCGATCAGTTTCGCGGTGCCGGCGACCACGCCCTCGGGGCGTTCGGTGGTGTCGCGCATGACCAGCACGGGCTTGCCGAGCGCGGGGGCCTCTTCCTGGACGCCGCCCGAATCGGTCAGCGCGATATCGCACAGCTCCAGCACGCGGATGAAATGCGGATAGTCGAGCGGCGCGATCCGCGCGACATTGGCGGCATCGCCGAGCACCGCATCCATGACCGCACCGACATTGGGATTGGGGTGCATCGGGAACAGCACGGCGACATCGTCGCGGGCGGCGATGCGGGCGATGCCGCGCGCGATCGCCGCCATGCCGTCGCCGAAATTCTCACGCCGATGGGTGGTGACGAGGACGATCCTTTTGCCCGCGAACCGCGCGGCGAGGTCGTCGAGCCCGGCGGCAAGCGCCGGTTCGGCGGCGATCCGCCCCCGCGTCCAGTGCAGCGCATCGATCACCGTGTTGCCGGTGACGTGGACGCCGGCAGTGACGTTCTCGCGCGCCAGTGCTGCTGCCGCCGTATCGGTCGGCGCGAAGTGGAGATCGGCGATCGGCGCGACGATGCGGCGGTTCACCTCCTCGGGCCAGGGGTGGTAGATGTTGCCCGACCGCAACCCGGCCTCGACATGCGCCACCGGGATCTTGCGATAGTAACCGGCAAGCGCGCCGACCATCGCGGTCGCGGTGTCGCCCTGGACGACGATCCGGTCCGGCGCGACGCGGTCGATCACCTCGCCAAGACCGGTGAGCAGCCGCGCGGTGAGGCGGTCGAGCGATTGCCCCGGCTCCATCAGGTCGAGATCGATGTCCGGCGTCAGGCCGGCGATCGCAAGCACCTGGTCGAGCAGGCCGCGATGCTGCGCGGTGACGCAGGTGACGGTGTCGATGCCGCCCATATCCTCCAGCGCACGGATCACCGGAAACAGCTTGATCGCTTCCGGACGCGTGCCGAAGACGATCAGAACTTTGGGGCGCGATGGCGATGTCATGCCCGGGGGCTTAATCTGTTTGCCTTAATGTGAGACTAAGCACTGCATGTGCATGTTTGCTAGGGCGCGCGGCAGCCTCTACACGCCGACAGACTTACGAGAAGGGTGACAATGACGATCAAGCGGGTACGCAAAGCGGTATTTCCGGTGGCGGGTCTCGGCACGCGATTTCTGCCGGCGACGAAGGCGATGCCGAAAGAAATGCTGACGGTCGTCGACAAGCCGTTGATCCAATATGCGGTCGAAGAAGCGCTGGAAGCGGGCATCGAGCAGATCATCTTCGTGACCGGGCGCAACAAGCATGCGCTGGAGGATCATTTCGATATCTCCTACGAGCTCGAAGATACGATGCAGGCGCGCGGCAAGTCGCTCGACCCGCTGCAGGGGACGCGGATGAAGCCGGGCAGCCCCGTCTATATCCGTCAGCAACAGCCGCTCGGCCTCGGCCATGCCGTGTGGTGCGCCCGCGAGATCGTCGGCGACGAGCCGTTCGCGGTGCTGCTGCCCGACGAATTGATGGTCGGCAAGCCGGGCTTCATCAAGCAGATGGTCGAGGCCTATGAGCGGGTCGGCGGCAATATCGTCGGTGCGCTGGAAGTGCCCGACAGCGAGACGGACAAATATGGCATCATCTCGCCGGGTGCGATCGACGGCCGCCTGACCGAGGTGAAGGCGCTGGTCGAGAAGCCCGCCAGGGGCAGCGCGCCGTCGAACCTGATGATCCCCGGCCGCTATATCCTTCAGCCCGAGGTGATGCGCATCCTCGAAGGGCAGGACAAGGGCGCGGGTGGCGAGATCCAGCTGACCGACGCGATGGCGCAGTTGATCGGACAGCAGCCGTTCCACGGCTTCACCTTCGACGGGCAGCGCTACGACTGCGGCGACAAGGCGGGCTATATCCAGGCGAATCTCGCGCTGGCCCTCGACCGTGCCGATATCGGACCTGCGGTGCGCGATTTCGCGACGACGCTGTTGAAGTAAAGGCGATGCGCCGCTTTCCCCGACGGGAAGGCGGCGCCGCTCACGTTCGCGGCGCTTGGCCGCAGGTGTTGCAGCCCGGGTCCTTGGGCAGGCGCAGCGTCCGGAAACGCAGGCTCAACGTGTCGGCGAGTAGCAGTTTGCCCGCGCTGTCATCTCCGAACGGATGGACGGCGCGCAGCACCTCGAGCGCCGCGAGGCTGCCGATCGCGCCGGCCATCGGCCCCAATACGCCATCCTCGGCGCAGCTGACGCCGGCACGATCGGGATTGTCTCCGACGAAACAACGGTAGCAGGGCTTGTCCGCCTCCCAGCCGCGGAAGACACCGAGCTGGCCGTCGAACTGGCCGATCGCGGCGGATACGAGCGGGATATGTGCCGCATGAGCGGCATCGGCCACGCACAGCCGCGTCGGGAAATTGTCGCAGCCATCGAGGATCGCGTCCGCACCGGCGAGGATGTCGGTGACGTTGGTCGCGTCGATCCGGACGGCGTGCGCCTGCGCAACGATATGCGGATTGAGCCGCTGCGCCGCCGCTGCCGCCGCGTCCGCCTTGCCCAGGCCGATGTCACCGGTGGCGTAGATCGTCTGGCGTTGCAGGTTGGACAGGTCGACCGCGTCGTCATCGACGATCGTCAGGCGTCCGATCCCGGCGGCGGCGAGATACTGGATCGCCGGTGAGCCGATCCCGCCCGCGCCGATCACCACGACATGCGCGGCGCGGAACCGCTGCTGACCGGCGCCGCCGACCTCCTTGAGGACGATATGCCGGGCGTAGCGGGTGAGTTCGTCGTCGGAGAGCGTCACGCCGGCCAGGAGAAGGTCAGGCTGGTGCGATACCAGGTGTCGGGATCGGTCGCCGTGGCCGCGATGTTGCCGCGTGCCAGACTGGAGACGAGCCCGGCGGCATATTGCTCCACCGACGGGCAGGCGATCGCGCGCGGGACAACGCGGCGCGGCTGCGCGCCCGGTCCGACGAGCACAGCGAGATCGATCCGGAGCGTCCAGCCCTGCGCTGACGCCATCGCCGCGGTGCAGCGGCCGGCCTTTACCTCGGCACGGACGAAACCCGACAGGTTGGGGCTGTCATCCGCGCTCCGTATCAGCGGCAGGGGGCGCAGCACGCTCCAATCCTGCGGCGGCATCGGCAAGGGTGATGCGCCGGCCAATTGGGCCGCCAGTACGAGCATGTCGATCATCGGCCGGTCGATCCGAACCCTCCGCTTCCACGCGCAGTATTGTCGAGTGCGTCGACGATGGCCAGCGTGGCGCGTTGAACCGGGGCGGGGACAAGCTGGGCGATCCGCTCGCCGCGCGCGATCGCGAAGGGCGCTTCACCCAGATTGATCAGGATCACTTTCACCTCGCCGCGATAGTCCGAATCGATCGTGCCGGGGGTGTTGAGGCAGGTGATGCCATGTTTGAGCGCAAGGCCGGAGCGCGGACGCACCTGCACCTCGTACCCCTCGGGGATCGCGATCGTGAAGCCGGTCGCGACCGCGGCCCGCGCCCCCGGTGCCAGCGTCAGCGCCTCGGCGGCGACGACGTCCATCCCGGCCGCGCCCGCGGTGGCATAAACGGGGACGGGCAGCCCTTCGCCGTGCGGCAGGCGGCAGAGGCGGATGGCGATCGCTTCGGTCATTGTGCTGCCCTATCGTCGGTGTGGCGCATTTGTCGATCGATCATGCGCTACGGATTATGCACGATCGCCAGCTTGTTGCCCGAGGGATCGCGGACATAGGCCGCATACCAGTCCGGGCCGTAATGGGGTCGCAGACCGGGGGCGCCATCGTCCTGGCCGCCATGCGCCATAGCCGCCCGATGGAAGGCATCGACCTGATCGCGGGTCGTCGCCGCGAAGCCGGTCATCGCGCCATTCCCGGCACTCGCCGGTGCCCCGTCGAACGGCTTGCAGACCCACAGGGTCATGCCTTTGCCCGTGCCATCGCGCGAATAGGCGCGCCACCCGGGGAAGGCGACATGCGATGACCAGTCGATCGTGGCGAGCACGGCATCGTAAAAGGCGTTGGAAATCTCGGAGTCGTTCGCGCCGAGGGTCACATAATGGTCCATGACAATATCCTCCCTGCGGCAGGGGCTATCGCATCCACTAGAACATATCAAGAACTGCGAAGGGTGTCCGCGATCCGCTGCGCCAGCCGGCGGGCCACCTCGTCCTTGGGCAGACGTTCCCAATGTTCGACGCCGGTGGCGGTGGCGAGGTGAACGGTGTTGGAGTCGCCGCCGAAGACGTCGCCCGACACGTCGTTGGCGACGATCCAGTCCGCGCCCTTGCGCAGCCGCTTGGCGGTGGCGTGTTCGACCACCTGCTCGGTTTCCGCTGCGAAGCCGACGACGAGGCGCGGGCGCCGGTCCGAGCCCGCCACGGTCGCGAGGATGTCGACATTCTCGGTCAGGGTAAGGACGGGGGTGGCATCGCCCTTCTTGACCTTCTGCGGGGCGGCATCGACGCGCCAGTCGGCGACCGCGGCGACCATCACTGCGGCATCGGCGGGCAAGGCCTGCGCGACGGCGTCGGCCATGTCCTGTGCGGTGACCACGTCGACGCGGGTCACGCCGGCGGGGGTGGCCAGCGTCACCGGGCCGGCGACCAGGGTCACGCGCGCACCGAGACCGGCAAGCGCGCGGGCGATGGCGAAGCCCTGCCGCCCCGACGAACGGTTGGCGATATAGCGAACCGGATCGATCGGTTCATGCGTCGGGCCGGCGGTGACGAGCACGTGTCGCCCCGCGAGCGGTCCGGCGGGCGGTGCCAGCATCGCCTCGATCGCGGCGGCGATGGCGGCGGGTTCGGGCAGACGGCCGGGGCCATATTCGCCGCACGCCATCGCGCCTTCGTCCGGGTCGAGCACGGTGATGCCGTCGGCGCGCAGCCGCGCGACGTTCCGCTGCGTCGCGGGGTGATTCCACATCCGCACGTTCATCGCCGGCGCGGCGAGTACCGGCGTGTCGGTGGCGAGCAGCAGGGTGGTCGCGAGATCGTCGGCGATGCCTGCCGCCATCCGCGCCATCAGATCGGCGGTCGCGGGCGCGACGACGATCAGGTCGGCCTGGCGGCTGAGCTGAATATGGCCCATCTCCGCCTCGTCCTTGAGGTCCCAAAGCGTCGTATAGACCTTGTCCTCCGACAGTGCCGCGAGTGTCATCGGCGTGACGAAATGGCTCGCGCCCTCGGTCAGCACGCAACGGACCGCATGACCGCGCTTGCGCAGCAGGCGGATCAGCTCGGCGGCCTTGTAGGCAGCGATGCCGCCGCCGACGACCAGCAGGACACGCTTCATCTGACGATCCTCTTCACGGTGATCCGCCGCCGGTCCGACAGACCGGCGAACAGGTCGCGCACGCCGTCTGGTACGAACGCCAGCCCGACCAGCAGCAACGGCGCCACCAGCAGACCCCAATAGAAGGTGTCGAGCCGCCCGAACAGGCTGAGCACTACGGCATAGGCGGCGAGCAGCAGGGCGACGCGCAGGCCGAGCGGATCGCGCCATGCCGCCCAGCCGAACAGCGCGAGGCCGACGAGCGGCGCGGCGAGCCACAGGGGCGCCAGCGCCAGCGCGGTGGACACGGTCATCGTCCGCACGAAGAAGCCGAAGCCGAGCTGGCCCGACCAGCCGGGCGAGCTGGGATCCAGCGGGCGGACCACCGCGGCGACGGCATGCGCATGCGCCGCCAGCGCGAGCGCGAGGACCGCGCCGGCGACCAGCCAGCCGGTCGCCTCGCGCCGCTGCCCGCCGAGCAGGGCGAGGACCGCCATCAGCGCGAGATACAGTCCTGCCGTCTCGCGGATCAGCGCCGCGGCGAGCCCGAACGCGACCGACGGCAGCCATGCGGCGGGGCGATAGACGGCGAGCGACAGCGCGATGAACAGTCCGGCCCAGATCTCGTGAAAGGCGATCAGGTCGCGCTGCACGAACGCCATCAGCCCGCCGGCGAGCAGCGCCACCGCGACGATTCGTGGCGGCGTGCGGGCGAAAGCGGGGGCGAGCCGCACATACCAGGCGAGCGCCACCGCTGCGGCCAAGACGTAGAGCAGCAGGACGACGACGCCCTGCGGCACTGACGCCTGCACACGGGCCAGCGTCGGCAGGCGGAAGGTGACGAACGGCTTCAGCGGGTAATTGCCGCTGCGCATCGCGTCGGCGGCGACGGCGTAATATTGGCCACCGTGGCGGACATTCTCGACGATCGTTTCGTAGAGCATCACATCGGCCTGATCGTCCGCCCGGTTAGCAGCATCGCCGCTGGCCGCGGGTGGCGCCGGGGTGGAGAACACCAGCAATGTCGCGAGCAGCAGCGCCGCCAGCGCCGCCAGCGCCGCCCCGGCGTTGCGCGGCGACAGGCCGGCGAAGCGCGAGGGCCGGGTCAGCCACACCGGAGCGAGCGGCCGGCGCATCGGCTCAGTGGACGATCAGCCAGGTCGCCGCGACGCTGGCGACCGCGGTGACGACCGCGACCGCGGCATAGCGCCAGCCGCCACCGATCCGGACCACTTCGATCTCGCGCAGCGGTGGCGCGGGCGGTTCGCCGCCGGGAGCGGGATAGCGTGCCTCGATCCGGCGGAGCAGGTCCGGCAGGGCGGCGATCGTCCGCACGTCCCGTATCAGCCGGTCGGCGATCGCCGCTTCGGGACCGAGTTCGGTCCTGATCCATTCGCGGACGAACGGTGCGGCCGATTCCCACAGGTTGATGTCGGGATCGAGGCCGGTGGCGACGCCCTCGACCATCACCATCGTCTTTTGGAGCAACAGCAGGTGCGGCTGCGTCACCATGTCGAAATCGCGGGTGATCGAGAACAGACCGTCGAGCATCATGCCGATCGACATGTCCTTGACCGGCAGGCCGCGCATCGGCTCGCCGACTGCGCGCAACGCCGTCGCGAACTCGGCGACATTGTGATGGCTGGGCACATAGCCCGCCTCGAAATGGATCTCGGCGACGCGTTTGTAGTTGCCGGTTATGAGGCCATACAGGATTTCCGCCAGCCACACGCGGGCGCGGCGGTCGATGCGGCCCATGATGCCGAAGTCGATCGCGGCGATCTTGTTGCCGGGCAGGGCGAACAGATTGCCCTGGTGCATGTCGGCGTGGAAGAAGCCTTCCGCGATCGCCTGGCGCAGGAACGCCTGCACCAGGGTGTTGGCGAGCCGGGGCAGATCATACCCCTGCGCGACCAGCGTCGCACGATCGGACAGTTTGATCCCGTCGACCCATTCCACGGTCAGCACGCGCGCGGTCGAGCGCTGCCAGTCGATCGCCGGGACCATGAAATCGGGCTCGGCGGTCATCGATTCGGCGAGTTCGGAGGCGGACGCCGCCTCGCGCCGGAAATTGAGCTCGCGCGCCGTCCAGCGCTTGAAATTCTCGACCGTCAGGCGCGGGCGGAGGCGGCGCGCCTCGACGCTCATCCCCTCCAGCTGCGCCGCGGCCCATTCGTAGGTCGCGATCGCGCGCGTAAAATCCGCCTCGACTCCGGGTCGCAGCACCTTGACCGCGACGGTGCGGCCGTCGGTCGTCACCGCGCGATGGACCTGCGCGATCGAGGCGGCGCCGACCGGCGCTTCCTCGATACTGGCGAACAGGTCCGACGGCGGCCGGCCGAAGCTCGCCTCCATCGCCGCGGCGATCACCGCATAGGGGACGGGCGGCAGCTGGTCCTGCAGGCGCAACAGGTCGTGCGTCGCCTCGTCCCCGACGAGGTCGGGACGGGTGGCGAGCGTCTGGCCGAGCTTGATCGCGGCCGGGCCGATCGCCTGGAAGGCGTCGGCGTAGCGCGGCACCTTCGGCACGCGCGCGCCGAAGCGGGCGATGCGCGCCAGCCGGCGGACGGGGGCGGGGGTGTTGGGATCGCGTTCGATCCCCCGCAGCGCGCCGTGGCGAGCGAGGATGCGACCCCATTTCAGCAGGCGCCAGACGTGGACGACGGAAGCGGTCACCGGGAAAGCCCCTCCCCCTCAGGGGAGGGGTTGGGGGCGGGGCGTGTCTCACCGAGCGTGACGCCCGTGTCCCCCAGCCCAACCCCTCCCCCGAAGGGGAGAGGCTTGTCTGCACGCCCCATCAGATCTTCCAGCCCGAATGGATCGCGACGAGCCCGCCGAGGATCGGTTCGGCCTTGGTGCGCACGAAGCCGGCGTCGGCGATCATGCCCTTGAAGGTCGGCATGTCGGGGAAGCGGCGGATCGATTCGATCAGATAGCGATAGCTGTCGGCGTCCTGTGCGAGCAGCTGCCCGAGCTTCGGCACCAGTGTGTGCGAATAGCTGTCATAGACCTCCTTGAACCCCGGCCAGGTCGTGGTCGAGAATTCGAGGCAGTAGAAGCGCCCGCCGCGGCGCAGGACGCGATGCGCCTCGCGCAGCGCCCTGGGGATATCGGTGACGTTGCGGATGCCGAAGGCGATCGTATAGGCGTCGAAGAAGCGGTCGGGGAAGGTCAGCGTCTCGGCATTGGCCTCGGTCCATACCAGCCCGTCGATGCCGCGCTTGGCGGCGCGTTCCATGCCGACCTCGAGCATCTGCGGATTGATGTCGGCGACCGTCACCGATGCGCCCGCCGCCGCGAGGCGGAAGGCGATGTCGCCGGTGCCGCCCGCCATGTCGAGGATCTGCTGCCCCTCCTGCGGCTGGACGCGACGGACGAAACGGTCCTTCCACAACCGATGCATGCCGCCGGACATGGCGTCGTTCATCAGGTCGTAGTTCTTGGCGACGCTGGAGAAGACGCCGCCGACGCGGGCGGTCTTTTCCTCGGGCGCGACGTCTTCATAGCCGAAGGAGACGGTTCCGGTGGGGGCGGTGTCGGTCATGGGCTTGCCCTAGCGGCCGCTTGTGGCCGGGGCAAACGCAACCTAGCTGATCCGTGTGCCAGAACTTCCCGAAGTCGAAACCACCGTCCGCGGGCTGACCCCCGTCCTCGCCGGCCAGCGGCTGACACTGGTCGAGCCGCGCCGCGCCGACCTGCGCAAGGCGATCCCCGTCGATCTGCGCCAGCGGATGACGGGCGCGACCGTGACCAGGCTGGGGCGGCGGGCGAAATACGGACTGATCGACACCGATCGCGGCGATACGTTGATCTTCCACCTCGGCATGTCGGGACGCTGGCGGGTCGATCCGACCGAGCGGCTGGCGCACGACCATCTGCTGATCGAGACGGCGGAGGGGCGCAGCCTCGCGCTCAACGATCCGCGGCGATTCGGCTTCCTCGATCTGGTCGAGACGGCGGCGCTCGACGCCTATCCGCCCTTTGCCGCGATGGGGCCGGAGCCGCTGGGGGACGACTTCACCGGTGCCGCGCTGCATGCCGCGCTGAAGGGGCGGGTGGCGCCGATCAAGGCGATGCTGCTCGACCAGCGAATCGTCGCGGGGCTGGGCAACATCTATGTGTGCGAGGCGCTGCACGTCGCGCGGATCGCCCCGACGCGGGCGGCGGGGCAGATCGCGCTGCCGCGGCTCGAGCGGCTGGCGGTGGCGGTGCGCGAGGTGCTGCTGGCGGCGATCGATGCGGGCGGATCGACGTTGCGCGACTATGCCCGGCCTGATGGCGAGCTGGGCTATTTTTCCAAGCAGTTCCTCGTATATGGACGGGAGGGCGAACCCTGCCATTGCGGTGGCACGGTACAGCGGCGGGTGGATAGCGGGCGATCGACCTTCTATTGTCCCCGATGCCAGCGCAATTGAGCGGTCGTGGTTGACCCGCATCGCCACAATCGCTAAGGGCGCTGCCTTCGAGACGGCGTAGGGATGACCGGCGCCTCTTTATATCGACCACATTACTCGCAAGGACGTACCGAATGGCGAATACGCCGCAAGCCAAGAAGCGCATCCGTCGCAACCAGCGCCGTGCCGACATCAACGGTGCCCGCGTCGGCCGCATCCGTACCTTCATCAAGAAGGTCGAATCGGCACTTGCTTCGGGCGACAAGGCTGCGGCGACCACGGCGCTTGCGGCGGCTCAGCCGGAGTTGCAGCGCGGCGTCGCCAAGGGCGTGCTGCACAAGAACACTGCCAGCCGGAAGTTCTCGCGTCTGACCAAGGCGGTCACCACGCTCGCCTGACCCACGTCGCGCGTCAAATATTGCAACCCGTCGGGACCCGTCCCGGCGGGTTTTTTGATGTCCGGATCGGGCGCAAAAAGAACGAAAAGGGGAAAGGCAGGAGTCACCGCGATTCGTGTCCTCTCGATCACGGCGCGCTGGCGATAAAGTCAGCATAAACAGTGGCTTGTTCGATTTCTCGACGCATTTCTGCGGGCCAGGGGCTGTCAATCCCGTTTATTTCAGGAATGTGACCCGGCGGGGGCTTGATCGACTCGGCCTAGGCTTCATAACTCGCCCTCACCGCGGCGACATTCATCGCCATCGGGGACCTGAACAGCGTGGGCATGCCGAACGGCCATTGGCCGTAAGGGGGATTTGTCTGTCTTGAATACGACCGCCGGCCCGCCAGTGCGTGGTTCCGGCAACGGAGAGTTGTGCGTTGAACGATTGGCAGGCAGCGGTGGGGACGGAGAGCGAGGCGCATCGCGCCTGGGCCCGTGTCCGCAGCAACCTGCGTGAATCGGCGGGTGCGCGGTTGTTCGAGCAATGGCTGAAGCCGATGGAGCTGATCGAGGACGGCGATGCCGACACGATCCGGCTCGGCCTGCCGTCCGCGTTCATGACCAACTGGGTCCGCAACCATTATGCCGACCGGCTGATGCTCGAATTCCGCACGCTGCTGCCCAACGTGCGCGGCGTGTCGATCGAGACGCGCATCGTCGCGCCGGCCGCGGTCAAGCTGGTCGCCGAGGCGCCCGCGGCTCCAGCCCCGGCCGCGCCGGCGCCGGCGCCGACGCCGGTCGTCCAGCACGCGCTGCCGCTCGTCGCGGCGAAGCCGGCCGGCGAACGCCCGTCGCTCGATGCGCGCTTCACCTTCGACCGGTTCGTCGTTGATGCCGCCAACCGCGTCGCGTTCAACGCGGCGCGTGCGCTCGCCGAGCCGGGCGTGCCGCGGTTCAGCCCGCTGTTCCTCCATTCGGGGACGGGCCAAGGCAAGACGCATCTGATGCATGCGATCGGCCATGCCTTTCTGGCGCAGCATCCCGATGCCACCGTCATCTGCATGTCGGCCGAGCGCTTCATGTTCGATTTCGTCGCGGCGATGCGCGCGCGCGACACGCACAGCTTTAAGCAGCGGCTGCGCGGCGCCGACCTGCTGTTGATCGACGACCTCCAGTTCATCGCCGGCAAGGACGCGACGCAGGAGGAATTCTTCCACACAGTCAACGAGATCATGAGCGCGGGCAAGCGGCTGGTGATCTCCGCCGACCGCTGCCCGCAGGCGCTGGACGGCGTCGAGGCACGGATCGTCAGCCGCATGTCGGTGGGGCTGGTGGCGGACATCAAGGCGCCCGACCTCACGTTGCGGCGTGCTATACTGGACAGGAAACTCAGCGACCTGCCGGAGGCGAAGGTCCCTGCCGAGGTGCTCGACCTGCTGGCGGCGCGCATCCACGCCAATATCCGCGAGTTGGAAGGCGCGCTGAACCGCGTCGTCGCCTATGCGCAACTGACCGGGGACAGCATCGACATGGACTTCGCGGTGGCGACGCTCGGCGACGTGCTGCGCGGCGCGCAGCGGCGGGTGACGATCGACGAGATCCAGAAGCTGGTCAGCCAGCATTTCGAACTGAAGCCGCTGGACCTGGTGTCGGCGCGCCGCAGCCGCGCGGTCGCGCGCCCGCGGCAGATCGCCATGTATCTGGCCAAGCGGCTGACGACGCGGTCGCTACCCGAGATCGGCCGCAAGTTCGGTGGGCGCGATCATTCGACGGTGATCCACGCGGTGCGCAAAATCGAGGAATTGCGCGACCAGGATCGCGATATCGATGCCGCGGTGCGCACGCTGATGCGGGAGCTGGAGGCTTAGGCGGTTCGTCGGTGCATGGACGGATTGTTCATGCGAAGACGCGAAGATGTTTCGTTCGCGCGGAGGCGCGGAGAAGAAGGTCGGCTGCGCGAGCAGCTATTCTGCTCTTTGACGCAGGCTTGGCGTTGACGGGCGCTTTGCGCCGACTTGGCCCTCTCTACGCCGTCGCGTGATCCGAACGTCTTCGCGGCTTTGCGTCTTCGCGTGAACTCATCGTTTTAGAGCACCAGCCCCATCGCTTCCTGTGCCTGACGGAGGACCGGGGCGGACAGTTCGCGTGCCTTTTCGGCGCCCTTGTTCAGGATCGCATCGATCGCAGCGCGGTCGTCGAGCAGGCGGACCATCGTGTTGCGGATCGGGCCTAGCTTCGCGACGGCGAGGTCGGCGAGGTCGGGCTTGAAGGCGCCGAAGCCCTTCCCGGCGTAATCGCCGAGCACGTCCGCGGGTGTGCGATCGGCCAGCGCGGCGAAGATCGTCAGCAGGTTCCTCGCCTCCGGACGGTCGGCGAGTTCGTCGATCGTGTCGGGCAGGAAGCCGGCGTCGGTCTTCGCCTTCCTGAACTTCTCGGCGATGACCTCGTCCGGATCGACCAGCTTGACCACCGACTGTTCGGACGGATTGGACTTGGACATCTTCGCCGACGCATCGCGCAGCGACATGATCCGCGGCGCGGCGCTGCTGACCAGGGGCTCGGGGAGGGTGAAGAGGTTGGTTGCGTAGTCGTTGTTGAACTTGGTTGCGATATCGCGGGCGAGTTCAAGATGTTGCTTCTGGTCCTCGCCGACGGGCACGTGCGTCGCGTTGTAAAGCAACACGTCGGCGGCCATCAGCACCGGGTAATCGTACAGGCCGACGCTGGCGCCTTCGCGGTTCTTGCCCGCCTTGTCCTTGAACTGTGTCATCCGGTTGAGCCAGCCGACGCGGGCGACGTTGTTGAGCAACCACGACAATTCGCTGTGCGCGGGCACCCGCGCCTGGTTGAACAGGATCGAGCGGTCGGGATCGATGCCGGCGGCGACCAGCGTCGCGGTCATCTCGATCGTCTGGCTGCGCAGGTCCGCCGGCGCGATCCACTCGGTCAGCCCGTGCAGGTCGGCGATGAAGTAGAGCGTCTCGCCACCCTCCGCCTGGATCGCATCCTGCATCGCGACCCATTGCTTCACCGCCCCCAGATAATTGCCGAGGTGGAGGTTGCCGGTGGGCTTGATACCGGAGACGACGCGCTTTGCGGACATGAACGGGCTTTCAGGACTTTGAACGGAGGAGCTGGCGGATGTCGCGGGGCCGAAGCGCGCCGGTTGCGAACACCGCGAGGGCATAGACCAACATGCCGGTGCCGACCAGCACGACCATCGCGCCCCAACGCGCAAGGTTCGCGCCGGTGGTGTAGGGCTGGAACAGGTCGTTGAGGAAATACATGACGCCGCCCATCAGCAGGGCGGCGACCAGCAGCCGCGGCGCGCGGCGCCTGAGCTGCGCGTCGGGGACGAACTGGCCGCGGCTGGCCAGCGTGCGATAGAGGAGCGCGACGTTGACCGTGCTGGCGATCGCGGTGGCGAGCGGCGGCCCCATATGCCGGAGGGGAACGATCAGCGCGAGGTTGAGCGCGAGGTTCACGCCCATCGAGATCGTCGCGTAACGCACCGGCGTCCGGGTGTCGGAACGGGCATAATAGCCGGGCGTCAGTACCTTGACGAGGATGTAGGAGGGCAGGCCGATCGAGAAGGCGGCGAGCGCCTGCGCGGTGAACTGCGTGTCGGTGGCGTCGAACTTGCCGTGCTGGAACAAGGCGGCGGCGATCGGCGTGCCACAGATGACCAGCGCCACCGTCGCGGGCAGGGTGAGCAGCAGCGCAAGCTCCATGCCGCGGTTCTGCATTGTCATCGCCGCCGCCTCCTCGCCGCGGCCGAGCAGCCGCGAGATGGTGGGGAGCAGAACGGTGCCGAGGCCGATGCCGATCAGCCCGAGCGGCAGCTGGTTGAGGCGATCGGCGGCATAGATGTAAGACACCGATCCCGACGGCAGCAGGCTGGCGGCGAGCGCGGTCGAGACGACGAGGTTGATCTGCACCGCGCCCGCGCCGGCGGCGGCGGGGCCGATCAGCGCCATCAGTCGCTTGACGTCGGGTCCGAGGCGCGGGCGCTTGATCCGCAGCGTCACGCCGGCGCGGCGGCAGGCATACCACAGCCACAGCAATTGCAGCGCGCCCGAGACGGTGACCGCGATCGCCTGATTGCGCGCGGTGAGCAGGGGCACGTCGTCGTGGAAGAACAGCAGCGCCGCGATCAGCGTCGCGTTGAGCAGGATCGGCGCAGCGGCATTGACCCAGAATTTGTGCAGCGAATTGAGGATGCCGCCGAGCAGCGACACGAGGCTGATGAACAGCAGATAGGGGAAGGTCAGCCGTGCGAGTTGGACGGCGAAGTCGAACTGCTTCGGATCGACGCCGTTGAACCCGCCCGATAGCGCATAGGTGACGGGCCAGGCGGCGATTTCCATCACCGCGGTCATCACGATCAGGATCGGCAGCAGGATCGACAGCGCGTCCTCGGCGAAGGCGATGCCGTGGGCGAGGCCGGTGCCCTCCGCCGCCTTGTCACCCTCGGCCACCTTGCGGTTGAACATCGGGATGAAGGCGGCGGAGAAGGCGCCCTCCGCGAACAGCGCGCGGAACAGGTTGGGCAGGCGGAACGCGATCATGAACGCGTCGGATGCGAAGCCCGCCCCGACGAAGCGGAAGAACAGCGAATCGCGCAGCAATCCCAGCACCCGGCTGGCGAGCGTCAGTCCGCCCACCGAGCCGAGCGCCTTGGTCAGGTTCACCGGCGTCCGCCCCCCGCTTGATGGATCAGGCGTGGCCGACGTCGCCGACCGAGAAGGCGCCGCCGTTATTCTGTTCGGACTGCTGCAGGTACAGCTGCGCGAAGTCGATCGGCTCGAGCAGCAGCGGCGGGAAGCCGCCGTCGCGCACGCAATCGGCAAGCACGCGGCGCGCGAACGGGAAGAGCAGGCGCGGTGCCTCGCCGAGCAGGAACGGCTGGATCGCATCGGCGGGGACGTTGCGCAGGCCGAAAAGGCCGGCATAGGTCAGGTCGACTATGAACGCGGTCTGGCCCTCGGCCTCCGCCTTGACGTCGATCTTGAGCAGGACCTCGTGCACTTCCTCGCCGACCTGCGCGGTGCCGATATTGAACTGCACGTCGATCGCGGGCGGGTTCGGGTTCTGGAAGATCGCCGGCGCGTTCGGATTCTCGAACGACAGATCCTTCACATATTGCGAGATCAGGCCGGCCGCAGGCGCGGTGTCTTCGCCGTTCATCGGCTGCGTATCGATCGTGGTGCCGTTGTCCTGGTCGGCCATGCAAATGATCCTCGAATGAAGCGGAAAGGTGGGGACCGAAGCAGCCCGTCGGGCGTTCGATGCCGATGGCGCCCGCGCCTAGCAGCGCCTGCCCGGACTTTCAACGCCGGGCGGAAGGGCATGCGGACGAATAGTGTCGTCCGAATAGTGTGGTTTGAATAACAGGGGCTTTCGGCCTATGTATCGGTCAAGATCGGAGGCACGGTGTTCTACGTAGTTCTTCTCGCGATGGTGGCGGCCTTTCTGGCGCTCCGTCTCTACAGCGTGCTCGGCAAGCGCACCGGCCACGAGCAGCAGCCGTTGCCGCGTGCCGCCGAGGATCGGCCGTCGGCTCTGCCGGTCGCGCCGCGCGCGGTCGATGCGGCGCCCGAGGCGCGCGATCCCGTTAACCGCAACATCGAACCGCGCGCCGAAGCCGGCCTGCGCGCGATCATCGCGGGCGAGCAGGGCTTCGACGTCAACCAGTTCCTGGGTGGCGCGCAGGCAGCGTACCGGATGACGCTGGAGGCGTTCTGGCGGGGTGACGATGCCGCGCTGGCCGACCTTGCCGAACCCGATGTCGCGCATGCTTTCGGCGAGGCGATCACCGCACGGCGCGATGCCGGCGAGACGCTGGAGAACCGGCTGGTCTCGATCGAGCGGGCGGTGATTTCCGACGCGTCGCTGGACGGTCGCGAGGCACGGATCACGGTACGCTTCGATGCCGACATCGCCGCGGTGACGCGCGATGCCGAGGGGCAGGTGATCGCCGGGTCGCTGACCGACGCGGTCGAGACGCATGACGTCTGGACCTTCGCCCGGACGCTCAAGAGCCGCGATCCGAACTGGAAGCTGGCGGACACCGACGAGGAATAGGCCCGGCGGGTCGATCGGCCTGACCCGGCGGCGGAAAGGTGACGTCGCCGGCTTTCGCCGACGCCGGTAAACAGGCGATGTCGGCAAACAAGCGCTTGTCCCCATCGGCGCGCTTCGGCAGAGCTTCGCATCACGCCAGCCGCCGACGACAGCGGACCAACGGGGACCAGGATGACCGGTAATCGCGTACTTGCCAGCATCGCGCTGGCCCTCGCCCTCAATGCCTGCGGCGGCCGCGTCGTGCCGCTCGCGACGGGCAATGCGCCGACCGCGCAGCCGCCGCGCGGCAACGCCGGCCAGCCGGGCCGGCCTGCACCGCGGCCCATCGCCCCCGGTCAGCAGATCGCGAGCGGGCGCGGGTTCGATGGGCGCATCCAGCCGGCGGTGCCGTTGCTCGCCGCGCCGGTCGTCGCCAATCCCGGCGCGACCACGGCGGCGACCGCGGGGATCGTGCCCGGCCCGGCGCTCGACACGCTGCCGATCTCCGAGGCGCAGGCCGAGGCGGCACGGCGTGCCTTTCTGTCGAGCTGTCCCGGGCTGATGCGGCGCGCCGATACCTCCGGCCTGACGCGCGGGACCGACTGGCAGCCCGCCTGCGCCGCCGCGGCGAGCGTACCGCCGGGCGGCGCGCGCGCATTCTTCGTCGGCTATTTCGAGGCGGTGCAGGTCGGCGACGGCAAGGCCTTCGCCACCGGCTATTACGAGCCGGAGATCGCCGCCTCACGCGAACGGCGCGCCGGTTACGAGGTGCCGATCTACGCGCGGCCCGACGACCTGATCGACGTCGATCTCGGCCAGTTCAGCGAGGCACTGAAGGGCAAGAAGGTGCGCGGCCGCGTCTCGGGCAGCAATCTCGTGCCCTATTACGACCGTGCCGCGATCGACACCGGCGTGCTCGACGGCAAGGCGCCGGTGCTCGCCTGGGGCGCGGACGAGGCGGCGGTGTTCTTCCTCCAGATTCAGGGGTCGGGGCGGCTGCGGCTGCCGAACGGCGACATCATGCGCGTCGGCTACGACACGCAGAACGGCCGCGACTATACCGGCATCGGTGCGCTGATGAAGACGCGCGGGCTGCTCCAGCCGGGGCAGACGTCGATGCAGGGGATCGTCGCCTGGCTGCACGCGAATCCCGTCGAAGGGCGCGCGATCATGGCGGAGAACAAGAGTTTCGTGTTCTTCCGCGAACTCAACACGCCCCCGGTCGGTGCGATGGGTTATGTCGTCAATGGCGGGATCAGCGCGGCGGCGGACGTGAAATACGTGCCGCTCGGCGCGCCGGTCTTCCTGTCGATGGACCGGCAGGACGCGAGCGGCCTGTGGGTGGCGCAGGACACCGGTGGCGCGATCAAGGGCAGCAACCGCTTCGACACCTTCTGGGGCGCGGGCGCGACCGCGGAGGCGACCGCGGGCGGCATGGCGGCGCGCGGCACCGCGTTCCTGCTGCTGCCGATCGGCACGCTCGCGCGCACGCGGGCCGTCCCCTATGGAGCGGGGTCCGTTGCGCCAGCTCAACGCTGACGAAGCCGACCTGTGGGCGCGGGTGATGGCGACGGTGAAGCCGTTGCGGCCGGTGCCCGTCGCGGTGGCGAAACCGGTCGCCGCTGCGCCTGTGCCGGTGAAGGCGACCCGGCCATCCAAGGCGTTGACCCGTGCGGTCGCGGCGGCGCGGCCGATAGCGGCGAAGCCGGTGATCGCCGCGCCGTCGCCGCGGCAGAATACGCTCGACGGCAGCTGGGACAAGAAGCTGACCCGCGGCATCGTCAGCCCCGACAGCTCGATCGACCTGCACGGGCACACCTTGTCCTCCGCCCACGCGATGCTCGACGATGGCCTGTCGCGGGCGATCGCGCGGGGCGACCGCGTGCTGCTGCTGGTGACGGGCAAGCCGCCGCGGCCGGAGAGCGAGCGCCCGCATGCGCGCGGCGCGATCCGCGCGGCGATCGCGGACTGGCTGGCGGCCTCGCGGCATGCGGATGCGATCGCGGCGGTGCGCGGCGCGCATCCGCGGCATGGCGGGCAGGGCGCGCTTTATATCGTGCTGCGGCGGGGCGGGCGTTAGAGCGGAGGGGCTGAGGTCTCGGCGTCGAGTGGAAGAAGAGGTGGTTCGCGCGGAGGCGCGGAGGGCGCAGAGGTGTTGTAGATGCCGCGCGGGCGATACTTTCCCTCCATCATCGCGATGACGGCGCCGCGCCGGGCGGCCCCCCCCCCCCGCGAACCCGATAGTCGGATCAGGCGACCGCGAGCCGCGCGATCACGTCCGCGTAGATCGCGGTCAGCGTGTCGAGATCGGCGACGGCGACCGCCTCGTCCACCTGGTGCATCGTCGCGTTGACGAGGCCGAATTCCACCGTCGGGCAGAGCTTCGACAGGAAGCGCGCGTCGGAGGTGCCGCCGGAGGTGGAGAGCTCCGGCACCAGCCCTGTCTGCGCCTCGATCGCGGCGCTGACCAGGGCGGTGAAGGCGCCGGGTTCGGTGAGGAACGCCTCGCCCGATACCTTGCCGGTGACGATCGCGGCGGGGGCGTGTTCGTGGACGAGGGCGCGGACGCGTTCGATCAGGTCGGCGCCGCGCTGTTCGTCGTTGAAGCGGATGTTGAGGCGGGCGCCGGCGCGGGCGGGGATGACGTTGTGCGCGGGATTGCCGACCGCGATGTCGGTGATCTCGAGGTTCGACGGCTGGAACCACGCATTGCCGTGGTCGAGCCCCATCGCCTGCAGCGCCGCCAGCGCCTTTGCGAGCTTGCCCGCCGGATTGTCGGCGAGGTGGGGGTAGGCGACATGACCCTGCCGGCCGGGCACGTCGATCCAGATGTTGACCGAGCCGCGCCGGCCGATCTTCACCATGTCGCCGAGCCGGCGCACCGAGGTCGGCTCGCCGACGAGGCACAGGTCCGGCGCGATGCCGCGCGCCGCCATCCGTTCGATCAGCGCGGGGGTGCCGTAGGTCGCCGGGCCTTCCTCGTCGCCGGTGATGAGCAGGCTGAGCGTCGGGCCGGCGGCGCGCGAGGCGGCGGCGGCGAAGGCGGCGACCGCGCTCTTCATGTCGACCGCGCCTCGGCCATGGAGCAGGTCGCCGCGGATCGCGCCCGACCAGGGCGAGCCGGTCCAGCCGTCGCCGGGCGGGACGACGTCGACATGGCCGGCGAAGGCGAGATGCCGCCCCGCACCGGGCCGGAGCGCGATCATATTCTCGACCGGGCCATCGGGCGCCGTGCCGACGACGAAGCGATCGACCGCGAAGCCGATCGGCACCAAGGCGGATTCGAGCACGTCGAACACCGCGCCGCGCGCCGGGGTGACACTGTCCGCCCGCAGCAGCGCCTGCGCCAGCGCCAGACCGTCGATCACGCCGCCGGCCTCACGTCGAGGGCTGTTCGTATTGCTGGATCACCCAATCCTCTTCCTGCGCGCCGGCGATCCAGTCCTGCATCCACGGATGCTGGACGACCGCGTCGATATAGGCGGCGGCGAAGCGCGCGATCGGCAATTGGTAGGTGATGATCCGGGTGCAGACCGGCGCGAACATGATGTCCGCCGCGCCGAACTGCCCGAACAGGAACGCGCCGTCACCGCCCCAGCGCGCGCGGGCCTGCGCCCACAATTCCATGATCCGGCCCAGGTCGGCGATGACGTCTTCGTCGGGGCGGTTCGCGGGAAAGACCTGGCGGATGTTCATCGCATGCTTGCGGCGCAACGCGGTGAAGCTGGAGTGCATTTCCGCCGCCATCGATCGTGCCATCGCGCGGGCCGGTTCGTCCTGCGGCCAGAAACGGTCGCGCCCGACCTTGTCGGCGAGATAATCGACGATCGCGAGGCTGTCCCACACCACCGATTCGCCGTCCCACAGGATCGGCACCTTGCCCGACGACGGCGCGAACTCCGCACCTTCGCGGCGGCGATCCCATTCCGCGTCGTAGAGCGGCACGACGACCTCCTCGAACGGAAGGCCGGACTGTTTGCACGCCAGCCAGCCGCGAAGCGACCAGCTGGAATACGCCTTGTTGCCGATGATGAGCTTCATGCCGCCGACCTATATCGATTGGACGACGGCACGGAAGCCGCCTTCGTGGACTCAGCTTGATCGCTGGGCGAATTCCGTCCAGCGCAGGGCTGATTCCGCGAGATACGCTCGGACAAAGCTGGTTCCTGCCGTGGCCGGGAATGCCTTGGAGGTCGAGCATGCTGGGGCAGCTACCAGAAGGATTTTTACGGCCTGCCGTTCTTCGGCTGACCCATGCTTGCTCAGGAGGACCGAACGGGTAGCGCCCGGCGCTTGAACAACCATACAATTCGCGATGGCGGTGTAGGAGCGGTCATCCGGCAATCGTGCCTTGCCCCTCAGGAGTTCGTCGGCACGGAAGGCGTCCAGATCCGATTGGGTCGTCCCGGTGCTATGCAACGCCCGGCCGGCGGGCTGCCGTTTGTACAACGCTTCGGCAAGGCTGCCTCTCAAAAACACGACCGGTGGGCGATAGGCATAGGGGAGGCACGCCTTCGATACGCCTACGAGTTGGCGTAGTTCGGTAAGCTCGGTCCGGGTATTTGGTGGTGTTTCCAACACGGACCGCACACGGGCCGGGCTGACGTTTGCGGCGCAACGTCCGTATTGCTGCGCAAGCTCATACGTCTGTTGATAATATTTACTTTGCGCGAAAGGACCGGAGCCCGGGAAACCACCCAAGGGCAAGAATGACTGCGGTACGATCGGCAACCGCATCGGCAGTGTGGTTGGGACGACATTCGGGGTCGCAGGAATGGCGGACGGTGGGGCGGTCGGTGCCGTCTGTGCGAACGCGGCAGGAAGGCTGGCAGTGAACGCAGCTACAGATGCGAAACAGAACAGTGCCTTGTTCATCGACGTTCTCCCGGATCCGCCGTTCGTCACGGCGATATAATCATCAACGCTCGTGATGTACGAATCCTGAACCGATGAATTCAATCCGCTAGCCGATCGCTTCCATCACCGCGGCCCGGAGTTCGGGGATGCCCATGCCGCCTTCGCTCGAGGTGGCGAGGATGTCGGGGTGGGCGGCGGGGCGCTTGCGGGCCTCGGCGGCAACGCTGGCCATGACGTCGGCGAGCTCGGTCGCCTTCACCTTGTCCGCCTTCGTCAAGACGAGGCGGTAGCTGACCGCGGCCTTGTCGAGCATCTCGAGGATCTCGCGGTCGACGTCCTTGATGCCGTGGCGCGAATCGATCAGCACGAGGGCGCGCTTCAGCGTGTCGCGGCCGCGCAGGAAGTCGTTGACCAGGAAGCGCCATTTCCTGACGACATCTTTGGGCGCCTTGGCGAAGCCGTACCCGGGCATGTCGACCAGCCGGAACGCCAGCGGCGCGCCGACGTCGAAGAAGTTGAGCTCCTGCGTCCGGCCCGGCGTGTTCGACGTGCGGGCGAGGCCGTTGCGCCCGGTGAGCGCGTTGAGCAGCGACGACTTGCCGACGTTCGAACGCCCCGCGAACGCGACCTCCGGCACCACCGGCGCGGGGAGATGCTCGAGCGCCGGCGCGGACTTCAGGAAGCTGATCGGCCCCGCGAAGGTCTTGCGCGCATGCTCGATCAGCTCGGGGGTGAAGCCATCGTCCTCGGGGGTGGTGACGTCGTCGCTCACTTCGCGGGCGCCGTCTTGAGGTCGGGATGCCGGGCATACAGCACGCGCTGTTGCAGGATCGCGAGGAAGTTGGAGGCGATCCAGTAGACCTGCAGGCCGACCGGATAGCTCGCCATCACGAACATCAGCACCCAGGGGATGATCGCGAACACCTGCTTCTGGGTATCGTCCATCGGCGCCGGGTTCATCTTGAACTGGAAGTACATCGAGATGCCGAGGATGATCGGCACGACGCCGATCGCGATCATGTGCGGCGGGGTGAAGTGCAGATAGCCGAACAGGTTGAGCGGCGTCAGCGGATCGGGCGCCGACAGGTCCTTGATCCAGCCGAAGAACGGCTGGTGCCGCATCTCGATCGTCAACATCAGCACCTTGTAGAGCGCGTAGAAGATCGGAATCTGGAGCAGGGTCGGTAGGCAGCCGGCGACGGGATTGACCTTTTCCGTCTTGTAGAGGCCCATCACCTCCTGCTGCATGCGCGGCTTGTCGTCCTTGAACCGCTCCTGGATCGCCTTCATCTTCGGCTGGATCGCGCGCATCTTCGCCATGCTGGCGAACTGGCGCTGGGCGATCGGGAACATCAGTCCGCGGATCGTCACCGTCAGCAGGATGATCGCGACGCCGAAATTGCCGACCATGCGGAACAGCCAGTCGAGATAGGTAAAGATCGGTTTTTCGACGATCTCGAACCAGCCCCAGTCGATCGCCTTGTCGAGCTTGGTAACGCCGGCGTCGTTCTCGTAATGCTGGAGCGCCTTTACCTCCTTCGCACCGGCGAAGAAGCGGCTGGTCTGCGTGATCGCGCGGCCCGCGGGCAGCAGCTTGGGGGCGAAGGCGTAGTCCGCCTGATACGCCGTGTTGGTGCCGGCGCGGAACTGGCCGTTGAACAGCGCGGCCTGATCGGGGACCAGCGCCGTCAGCCAGTATTTGTCGGTGAAGCCGAGCCAGCCGCCGGTCGTAGTAAACTTCGCGGGTGCCTCGTCGAGGTCCTTGAACTTGGTGCCGTAATCGGCGCCGCCGCCATGAACAGACATCGGCCCGGTGTGGATCTGCCACGTGCCGGGGTCCTTCGACACGCCGACGCGATTGACATAGCCGTAGGGCGCGACGGGCACGGGCGCGCCGCCGGCATTCTGCACCGTCTGCTTGACGGTGAACATATATTGGTCGTCGACCGACAGCTCGATCGCGAAGCGCTGGCCGCTCGCATTGGCGGCAGTCAGCGTCACCGGGCGGCCGGGCGCAAGCAGCGGCGCCGAGGCGGTCCAGACGGCGTCGGCAGCGGGCGGCTTCAGCCCGTCGTCGCGCCAGCCGAAGCCGGCGAAATAGGCCTCGGGCGCGCCGGCTGGCGACAGCAGGCGGATCGGCGGCGAATCCTTGGCGATCGTTTCCTTGTACCGGACCAGCACGAGGTCGTCGATCCGCGCGCCCTTGAGGTTGATCGAGCCCTGCAGCGTCGGCGTCTGGATGCGGACGCGCGGGGATTCGGCGAGCACGACCTGCCGGTTGCGGACCGCCCCGGGATTGTCGACGGTGGGATCGGCGCTGTCGCGCGCCGGGATCGGCTGCGACTTGCCGTTGACGATCTTCGTCACCGGCGGGTTCGCGACGGGGAAGAACTTGCCCTGGATCAGCGGCCACGCGAACAGGATCAGCGCGGCGATGACCGCGAACAGGACGAAATTCTGGCGTTCTTTGTTCAAGGTCTTGCCCCGTCTTGGCTCAAGGGACGGGATCGGGTCCGTACCCGCCCCAAGGATGACAGCGCGCGATCCGCTTCGCCGCCAACCAGCCCCCTTTGGCCGCGCCATAGCGGCGAAGGGCGGTGATTGCATAGGCGGAACACGACGGCTGGTAACGACAGGTGTCGGGCATCAGCGCGGATGGCCCCAATTGCCAGCCGCGCGCGATGAGGATCAGCAGCTTCGCGATCACCGTTTCGGCTTTCGCGGGCCACGCGGGCGTGCCGGCGCGCTCTCGCCGCGGGCGATCTTCGCCAGCGCCTTGCCGAGTTCCGCCTTCAAGGCCGCATGGTCGCGCTCGATGCCGCCGTCGCGGCCGATCAGCACGTGATCCGCACCGCGGATGCCGGCGGCGGGCAACAGCTCACGCGCCAACGCCCGCAGCCGCCGTTTCATGCGGTTGCGGACGACGGCGTTGCCGACTTTCTTGGTGACGGTGAAGCCGACGCGCATAACGGGGTCACCGTCGTCGCGGTCGCGCACCAGCAGGACGAATCCCGGCATCGGTGCGCGCCGTCCCGCATTCGCCGCGAGGAAATCGCGGCGGACCGTCAGCGTCTGTATGTCGGCGCCGCCGACGGGAGGTCGAATTACGCCGACAGCTTCTTGCGGCCGCGGGCCCGGCGTGCGTGGATCACCGCACGGCCGCCGACCGTCGCCATCCGGGCGCGGAAGCCGTGGCGACGTGCACGCACCAGATTGCTCGGCTGAAAGGTCCGCTTCATGATTCATTCCCTGATCGTCTGAATAGAAAACGGCCGCCACGCGGGACGGCCTTGATGGGGAGCGCATACCGAGGGGGATCGCGGAAGTCAACGCGAGCCGATCCGCTTGTCGCGCGCGTGCCGCTTGTCGCGGGCATGGCGGCGCAACGCGCTCTGTCGCCGCATCGTCCGGTCGACCAGACCGCCGATCCGCGGCCAGCGCCGCTTCACCCGCGCGAACCGGACCTGCGCGGATCGCGAGTTGCGCAGGATCAGCACCAGCCCGCCGGCAAACAGGAAGATGCCGCCCGGTCCCGGCAGCGGCGCGACCGCCGCGGCGCCGAGGATCAGCAGGCCGCCGAGCAGGAGCTGCAACAGGCGACTGACGGGATGGCGATCCTGCATAACGCTCACTTGGGGGCTGTGTGTTGTTCGGACAAGGCAGTTGAGGAATGTTCGAAACGGACTCTTTCTCACCATGCAAAGCGCGCTATGAACCCGGCGTGACGCCGACGTGACATCGGGGGAGCGACTGGGGGGAATGACATGGTGGCGACCGTCCAGACGGTGGCGTATCTCGGTCTGGAAGCGCGCGGGGTCGAGGTGCAGGTGCAGCTGATCCCCGGCCTGCCGAACTTCATCGTCGTCGGGCTGGGCGACAAGGCGGTCGCGGAAAGCCGCGAGCGGGTGCGGGGTGCGATCTCCGCTTTGGGCCTCGCGCTGCCGCCCAAGCGGATCGTCGTCAATTTGTCGCCCGCCGACCTGCCCAAGGAAGGATCGCATTTCGACCTGCCGATCGCGCTGGCGCTGCTTGGGGCTATGGCGGTGATCGACGTCGAGGCGCTGGCGGACTATGTCGTCGTCGGCGAACTGGGCCTCGACGGGCGGATCGCGTCGTCGCCGGGCGTCCTGCTCGCCGCATTGCATGCCGCGGCGGAGGGCAGGGGGCTGATCTGTCCCGCGGCGCAAGGCGCGGAGGCCGCCTGGGCCGGATCGGTCGAGGTGCTCGCCGCGCCCGACCTGCTGGCGCTCATCAACCATTTCAAGGGCCATGGCCTGCTCTCGGCGCCGGCCGCGGGCGAGGTCGAGGCGGCGTCGCACGGCCCCGACTTGCGCCAGGTCAAGGGGCAGGAGGTCGCCAAGCGCGCGCTGGAGATCGCCGCGGCGGGCGGCCACAATTTGTTGATGGTGTGAAAGGTGTGTAACCGAGCGTTCGGGGTCGATCCGCACTCGGGTGACCCGTTTTGTTCTTACTTCAAACGCATGAAAGCCGCAGAAGAGCGGCGAAAACGGTCGGCACAAGCCGTGCTTCAAAAAATTTTCGTTCCCTCGTTGTTCCCTTGCGCTTTCCGAAACCCGCAGAAGTCCACGCGTCGTTCGGTCCGGCCTGCTGTCATAATCGAGGTTGTAAAGGAACGGCATCTACTGCGCATCATTAAGCCCCTTGCCTGCTGCGCCGCTTTGCCACAATTTGTGGGGGTTGAGTTCGGGGGCGGACCCGTTTGCTGGTAGGCAACGGAGCATTCGCCCACATCTCGGCATCCCACTCACGTGGGTGCGGTAGGAAGGGTCTCGCAAGGGGCGCAGCGATTTGGTTTCACCACCATCCGCGCACGCCTTTGGTTGGACGCCATGCCCTTCCTACCGTTGTGGGATGCTACTCCTGCTGACTGGCCAACCGCAAGTGAGATTTTGGCCAAAACGGTAAACGGCATTTACGGCACACGTGCCGCTGCTCACGCTTCCCGACGATCCTGACCGCGCGGTATGCTGAGAAAACCTCGGACGATCCATCCGATTAGGAATTGCAGGGCAAACAGTAAGCCGCACGCCAAAGCCGTGGTTCCGGCTACGGTTCCGAACCAGCTTCGGCGCTCTTTCCACCACTCAGAGCGTTCGAAGGCTTTGGCCTGCGCTTCCTCTTCGGGCAACAGGCTGAAACTCTTTTGCCGCTGGTCCATGTAGCGAGTGACTTCATCGGTCCAAGACGCGTAGCCTTGGCCATCGGCGCTAGTCACGATGATGCTGTCGCCGTTGGTTGCGGGGACTGCACGAAAGCACAAATCCACGTTTGATTTCATGCCGTTTGCGAAGTTATAGCCAAAGATTGTGCGTCTCTGATCATTAAACGAGCATTCGGTTTTAGACAGCCTGAAGGGCGCTTCAGCGCCCGACGCTTCGAAAGTGAGCGTTTGGCGATCTCCCGACCCGAATAGAAAAATCGCGCCGCCGATAAGCAAGACGCCAGCCCGTACAACGGTCCCGATCCGCCGCGCACCTTCGAATGCATTGAACGCCATTTGCTTCCCCCACCTTCGGGAAAGTCATCGCTTGTTGTGCTGGCTTTCGCAACGGGTCAGTCGTCTATCCCACGCTCTTCCATCGCCCGCGCCAACGCGTCCTGCCACGGGTCTCCAGCCTCTGCATCGCTCGCGATATATGCAGCCCGACCTCTTCATCTGACATGGTCGCGATACGATCCTGCAATTCCAGCGCTGTGGCCTCGTGGTCGTCGGGTTCCATGGTCATCCTCGCAATCTTCGCTGCACCGTTTGCCAGCCTCGATCATCGCGCTGGAAAAAGCCAGTGGTCGTTATGGCTGCTTCTGTTGGGTGGGCGCGCGCCGCAGGATTACCGCAGGCCATGCATCTGAACCGCCGCAGCGCTTCACCCTCCAGCGCGTCTGGCCAGCGATGCAGCAGGAACCATTTCAGCGCATCGTTCTTGTCGACCACGCCTTTGTGCCTACATGCGCCGCATTCCAGTTGGATGCGCATCTGGTGGCGTGAAAAGTCGCTGATGGATCGGAACGTCTTGCTGCCCATCGTCAGAAGGGAAGAGGAAGCTGCCCATCAGATGAAACGGGCCGACAAAGCGCGTCCTAAACGTGCTGTGCAAGCTGGCGCTGACCGTCTGCGCGTAGCCTATCCTGCGCCATCGTTAAGGCGATTTGCGCCCATGCAGGGGCGGTGCTGATCGCTTGCGCGATGGATTCGGGGCTGATGATCATGGGGCGACTCCGTGGCCGCCCGAGTTGGAACGAAACAGGAACGCGCCGCAAGCCTCCTACTCGATATTAGGCTGGGGGATGTTCCACACCTGCCGCTCACCCTTTTTGGGTTTTCCGGGCGTTATGTTAAAGTCGTCAGTCTTTATGAGTTTGACTTCGACATCCTTGGTAGCGACATAATAAACCTTGCCGTCCGTAAATATTGGATAGCCTATTACCTCGTCGTTTCCATACCGTCCGCAATTTTCGCACCCATTATCCGCATTGACGTTTAGCATGATCCGAGCGGCTGCTCGCTGGCCCTCTGCAAAAGCTCGCATGGGAACCATATAGACAGCCTGATAGAGTCCGAAGCTTATGGTAATCAAGCAAGCTACTAAAATACCACATATTATGATGGTATTTGCTAACTTGCCTTTTTTATCATCGAACTGTGGATTTCGGAGCCGAAATGCGAGTCCCACAATAACCCATGCTATAAAAAGATATGCCAGAATCGTCGGAAAAATGAAAATCATTAGACCCACGCTTTTCGAGGACTCTAAAACCGTAGAATAGCCGGTAGATAGTAGGTGTTTATCGTCAGGGGTAAATGTCCCCTCTGGCAGACCGAATGAGGTGCTTAAGCCGTCATGGAATCGAATTCCAAGGTCCATTAGCCAACCACGGATCGCGGTGGCTCCGCCAATCAGATTGACCAAACCAGCCACTAAAGCGGTGATGGTTACCTTGTCGAAGCCAAATCGGTTGCCCCCGGACGTATTAGATTCTGCTTCGTCCGACATCGTTCCTCCGAGATGCATAAATAGGCGGTGATGGCAAAGAGCAGTGGCATATGGGGCGAATACGATCCAGACACCAAGGTGATGACCGTCCATTTCCGAACGGCACCTACAACCTGCCCAACGTTTCTTTCTACGTTTGGAGTGGTTTCAACGGGCATGCATAAGGGGACGTACCGGAAGCAGTATCTGAAGGGAAACTACTGACGCGCGTCAATTAACCGCCAGCGCGAAATATGATGTCACCGCCGAGGTCCACCCTGTACGCACGTTGGCATTGCTCAATAATCAGCGCTCAGTAAGTCGCTTTTCCAAGGCTTGGAGGTCAGGCCCTTCGAGCCCGGCCCATTCGTCTTACGCTACCGCACTACGGACGGTTAAAACAATCGCCTCTGCCGCCTCCGCCCGGTTGCGCCAGTCGTCTGCCTCTGCCTGCATGGCCTCTGCTTCGCGCAGCCGCTGTTCTGCGGCTTCTGCACGACCCTCCAACGCCTGCATCTCCAAAACCGTCTTGCGACGGTCTAGCTGGACAGCACTGGCGACCAGCTTGGCGATATCCGCGTCCTGCACTTCGTCGAGTTGTTGCCGCAAGCTCACGACCTCCGCCTCCAGCCGCTGGACTTCATGGCGGAGGACGCGACCGCGTCCAGTGGACGCGGCCTGTGCCACTGGACGCAGGCTGACGTCGTGCAGATCAAGCTTAAATGCAGCCAGCTTCCGCAGGATCGCAGACCGGGCAGCGATGACTGCGGTACCATCCTCCGCGCGCAGCAGATTCGTCACCAGCTTATCGACGACGTTAAAGTCCGTAGCGTCGGTCATGCTGCTGCACTCCCAAGCTGCTGCGCGATTTCGCGCGGAATCGTCGTCAGGTCATCGTGGCTGTCGATCACGTCCCAAGCCCCGTGGCCGTCCGGGATGCATTCGATGATCGAGCGGTTCGGCGTGTAGGCGAACATCGCCACCTGCACGCCATGTTCGAGCAGAAAGGCAGGGGCGGGTTGTGCCTTCTGATCGTCGGCTTCCCGACGCGTCCAAGACGGCTCGCGATCCCGAAAGCGCCAGCCCTTCGTCGTCGCGGCGCTCCGCTTCGGATGCATCACCTGTTCGCGGTTCGCTTCCCACTCTTCATCGTTGATCGTCTGCACCCACGCATCGTAGCGCTGTTTCAGGTTGTCTATCCTCAGCTTCACGTCAGCCAACTGGCGCAAAGTGTGGCAAACGACGTGGTTGAGGGGTTCTGCAGACGTCACCAACGTGGCAAGATACACACCAAGCTGCGTCATGCGCTCCTTCCACGCTTCGATGACTTCATGGATTGCGACGCGGCTGTTTTCATACGGGCGCTGGCGCGACCCATCGCAGCCAGCCGTATTCATACCAGCTTGGCGCTTGAATCCATGATGCGCGATGAAGCCTTCAAGGCAGTTGTAGAGACCGCCGCAAATCTGACAGGTCAGGCCAGCAGGGCTGTTGAACGGCGTGATGATGCGGGTGGCGGAATCACATTTCGTGAGATTTTGCATTTGGGTACACCTCGGGCTTGGTTTCGAAAAACCGCCCACGTGTTCCGGAGCGCGTATAGCCTCTGGAACCGTCACGCCCGGCGACCCGGCGTTTTAGTTGGGTCTCTAAACCCCAACTTCGGTGGCTGCATTACCGCCACTCGCAAAGCCGCAGTACATCAACATCACTTTGGGTGCAATCCCCCTCCAAGCATCTTTTTTCAAAAGGGCATTACGAGCAGGGATGGTTGCTTGCTATCCCTACGAAATGTCAATCATGGCGGAAGGCGTATAGCAGATGAACTACAATGATCGCGCCTTGGCGGCGTGTTGGGGGAGAAACGGACTTCCTCGAAGTCTCCTAAAGGAGGTAGATCAGGCGCGTTGCGGTCAGGATGTTGGCGACACCTTGGGAGGTGACCACAGTAACATGAACGGGTCGTCAGGAATCTGACGGAAGCCAAGCCAGTACAGGATCAATTAAGTTTTGCGCTGGCTGACGGTCGCAACGATCGTCCGTCCAAGATGCACGTCGATCCACGCCAGCATATCCCGTGCGATTTTAAAACCGTCACGCCCCTCACGATCCGAGGCGATGATGAGGTAGGCCATGATCGGTGCGCCATATGGGTGCAGCAGGCACCACGATCCACCGTCTTCGCTAATCGGGTTAAGGTTATACTGTCGCAACCATGCTGGCTAGTTGATGGACTGCCATTCTCCATACGACGCTGCGAGGGCGCAGGTTGAGACTTAATGCACCGGGCTGCCCCTCGCATTGCAGAGCGATGCGCAAATGTGTCGTTTCGACGCTTCTCGTAGCGATTGCGACCTTCGCTGGCTGCAATGTAGATTTGGACATCATCTGAATGGAAGCTTCGGGTCGGGCTCTAGGCATATGGGCGGCGTCAGACATGGGCGTCCGTTGGTGCAAGGCGAAGGTTGGTGGTCAGGTTCCGCCCGACAAACGAGGTCACGCTCTGGTCCGGCCATATGATCCAGCGTTTGAGGCCGTCTCGTCGAACCGCTTCTCGAACGCACTCTGTCATCCACGCGCGAAGGGCTGGGGCAGGGTTGTTGGCGTCCGCATTGGGAAAGCGAAAGGCGGATCGGTTGGCATTTACCTCGGCGAAGGGTTCGCCCGGCTCGACGGTCGGGACATGCCACGCGATGGCTCCGGGTGCGGCGCGGACCGATATACGGATATGCTGCGAGATCACGATCCTCCGCTGATTGGGTGAGCGTCGTATGTGCTGTCGCAGGCGATGTTCGCGACGATCATCGTGACGGTGATGTTCGACGGTCCGGCGACGCTGGTCAGGATGGTGCCGTGGCAGCGTTGATAGAGGACAGTGCTCGGTAAACGCTTGCGCGACTGATCCCCATGACGGCTGCGATTTCGTTAGGTCTCATCCGCCCATGAAGCTGGCGAACACGATCAAGATCGATGGAGGACTTCCGACCTTCGTAGACACCCTTCCGCTTCGCGGCCTCGATCCCCTCCCGCTGGCGTTCGGCCCTGATGTCGAGTTCGAACGCTGCCACCGCCCCAAGGATCGAGATCGTCAACCGTCCCGTGCTGGTGGTCGTGTCGATAGCCTGATCGAGACAGCGGAAGCCGACACTCTTCTGGTCGAGACTGGCGAGGATGTTGTGCAGGTCGCGGACCGAGCGCGCGAGGCGGTCGAGCTTCGTGACGATTACGGTGTCGCCGTGGCGGGCGAACTCGATGGCAGCTTGGAGTTCGGGGCGATCGTCGGCGGATCGACCGGACTTCTTCTCCTCAAATAGCTTGTCGATGCCCGCTTTGGCCAGAGCTTCCCGTTGGACGTCGAGATTCTGGGTCGTATCCGACACGCGTGCATAGCCAATCAGCAAGCCGTTCTCCTGTTTAATCTGGGTGTCATCTCCGCGACCGTCTCAACAGGGTAGTTTCCGCTAACCCTCTGAGACAGTTCGAGGATTATACCACAGATCGCAGCAGAGCATACATGACGGACAGTCCCGATGAGCACGTGAGGATCGTCAGCGAAAAGACGGTAGGAGGCGAAGGCTGGAGCGGCACGCTCCAGGCGCTTCGCGCCTGCCACCGTCGCTGGTCACAATCCGGGAGATCAACGTAGAGCCGAAGATATGCCGTCAGGCGTTCTAAAAAACGCTTCAGTCACACCGAACCGGAGATCGCGCGAAAAGCGGCGGAAGGACATCTTTGGTAGGCCATCGCAGATAGACAGATTTGTAGTCTTGCGGACAACGCTGTTTATGTTAGCCTAATCTAACAGAAAAATAGGTTGAAGAACGCCTTTCAATTCTGTGATTCAATCTTAAATTTTGTATAAACTTATTTAGTAATTGCATGATATCGTTTTCTACTCGAAAGCTTTTAACATTGCGCGGGAGTTGTGCGTGAGAATCTTACAGATTTTTGTCACTGCGGCGGCGCTTGTTTCATGCTCATCCAACGAGAATCAATCAAACAGCGTGGCTGAGAGTTTCGAAGAATCGTCAAATGCAAAGGAGCATCGATTTGATTTGTTAAAACAAGGCGATGCAGAGCGAGCGAGGTCGCGCGCTCTTCGTGACAAGGAAGATCAACTTGCTCGGGATAATGCTCAAAGGGAAACCGATGAACTGGAAGAAAGCATCCGAAATTTGCTTTTGCCGATACCTAAAAATATAGTATCTTCAGTTCTTAATCACCCTGAAAAGCTTTTACATAACGATCTAATGATGAATCCTTCCTTCACTGTATGTAGGGCCGGTTCAGAAGATGGAAAAAGAACAATTGTTCTACAAATTGATGGTAATGGCGAGCTATACGTGGTTTACAATCTGGCGGGTAAGATTCAGATCAACCGAGGAAGTCAGGACCCAGTCGTCCGCGAGGTCGATAACCCTTTCATAGGAAATGCCAGCGTCGGGTTTACGGTCGGTGATAGGTTATTCAAAAACTTCACCTTGGATAAAATCCAATGGATCGAAGATACTGCCTATATACCAATTGTAGTTTCGCAAGACAGAAAGCCCTCGCTAATAAAGACTACATTGACGCAACTCGGAAGTTGCGAGCCATTGGCGTCACGTTCGGAGTAATAATGGCGGTTTGCGCGATAACACACGTGCTCTCAACGCAAACTACGGAATTAAATTAACTTTTAGTCCGTTATGTATCCAGTTCTCGAATGATGGATCATGTTGCCACGGAGTTCGGTCGTGCGCCGGTGGCAACGAAAGCCACCTAAACGACATTCTTCCCGCGCGTGCAGCACTGGTCGGCACGACAGGCGCTTCGCGCCTGTTCAACGGTTGCGCAGCGCGGGCGGCGCGACGATGCGAAAGCGTGCGATCCAAAGTGCCTCAAGCGGCTGGCAGATTCTGGTACACTGACGCCGCTCGTCGGAGGGCAACCTCGATTGGTTCCAGCGGCAGCTTGGCCAAAATCTGTTCGATCTCTGCTGCCGAACAGCGACGTGAAGTCAACCGTTGCCGGATGGCACGGGTCATCCGATCGAGGTAGTGCTGGTGCTCAGCGATGCGGTGCTGAAGGTCTTGGTTCATCATCGGGTATTTAGGTGGCGATGTTTGGCGGTCAGTCCGTATCAAAATCGATGTGGCCGGAGAGGCGGCGCATGCACGACCATTCTCGCTCGATGTAGCGAGACGCCCGTCGCGACACGCCGTGCCGTGCGAGATGCAGCATAACGCCAGACTCGACTGCGCCGTCCGGATGGCAGTTCGCCGCACCATAAAGTCCGTCGATTTCCCAGCCGTCACCGCTTTTCGACAGGTGAACCATCGCCTCGGCACCCTCGTAGAATGCGACCGCGAATGCCGAGCGCTGCTCCATAACCCTTGGAATGTAGTCGCGCGCGCAATTCCGTAGCCGGATCGCCGTCTCAATGAGCATCGCCCCATTGGTGACTGGTCGGTAACCGGGTGCAGCGGGGATCGGATGGTCCGGGAAGGTCACGCGCCTCCCCCATGAGCTTACCAACCGTCGCACGTCTGCCATGGTCTTGATCGTCGACATCGCCTGCGTCAGCGCGGATTGCTCTACACCTGCTCGGATTAGCAAGCGATAAAGCCGGGCGACGTCGCGTGCGTCATCGGCGCACCGGAGTGCTGTCACGAGACCGGACTTGCGCAGAGGCACGGGAAGTGCCCGCACGATCTGGAGACGCTCGGGTGTAATCTCATCCAACCTGTGAAGGACCGCACACATGCCGCTGCGTCCTTCACTCGCCAGCAGCCCGCACAGATAACGGTAGTGTCGGGGCGGGTGTGGAGCATCGCCGCTCCGGCGTAAGCACGAGCGAAGACCTAGCGGAACCTTGCCAATGGCGGCGCTCAGAATTTCGTCGTGACCTGCTTTCGTGAGGAATGCGCCCATAGCACCGTCATTGCTGAACGTCCTGACGGGGCCGGGTATGGACAGATAGGTGAAGATGACATGACGACGCTCTCGCGACGAGCGGAACAGCGCCCCGAGGAATCCGGGGTTCGCTGCATCAATCTCGCACGCACGATCGAGTGCCCAGCCGGTAAAACTTCTAATCATCCCACAAACTCCGATCAGCGTATTCGGAGGCGCGGAGCCTTTCTTGCGGATTTGGCGTGGATCATCATCATCGTATTATAGCACAAAGCTCGGCATGAAGGCGGCAATATCTCCGCTGACGTTTCGGTGGCGGCGCGAAGCGCCAGGCGCAAGCGCCTGTCAACTCGCCACCTAAGCACAAGTAGCTGGGAGAATTCGGAGGCGCGGTTTGGCTCGCGCGCACGCAGACGACGCATCTACCCGACGTTTACCTCCAGCGATGCCTACTCTCGTGAACGGCGGTAGTCTCGTAGAGCATCGGCTCGTTACTTGGCAGACACGGCTCGCACCCGAGCCGCGCGTTTGACACGGATCATATGGTTCGTGGTTGGCACTACCTGCGGGTCTAAATAGCTCCGGATGGGGGCGAGGAAGTGCGTGCGAATTTGTTGATCGTATCAGCACGTTGTGCCCTCCAACCGTTCGCCCGTCATCGTCTCGGTTCCGAAGACATTTTCGGATGCAACCGGAACTGCCCGGCAGTCGAGGTCGATCGTGCCTTTCTCGTCTGCTGCTAATTAATCGGTGCAGATGGAGCGACGAAAGTGAAGCCACTTTCATCCGGGAATCCGGAGGGCTCAAATTGTCGCGCCGCCCAGTCATGTCCAGTAACGTGACCACTTGCATCAAAGGTCACGGAGGAAATGTTCGCCAGATTGGTTCTGATGCACGGCTGGTTGACCGTTGCACTATTAAATGCATCAAGTTCTAACTAATTTTAGGATTATTTAACGAACTAAATCTAACTCATCGAAATATTTATTAGTGTATATTTTTTTATGGACAGTGTCTTTTGTTTCAGCGTAAATAGAGATGTGATTAGGGTAGCCGCAAGGCTCTTGTGGATGACCCGTCCAACAACTGCTGCCGATGGCTGTGTAATCACCGCTCTTAGATGAGGGGTTCGCCCGGACAGGAAGCCTCCCAAGATCAGGGAGCAAATTGGGATTACATGCCCGTCTCCCTTTTCTGGTGGGAGGATAAAATAATCAGAATATAGAAGGGACCTATGTGTCTAACAACTCACAAGTCCCTGTCCATCGCTTGTCGTGATAACAAGAGCTTGCGATGGATGCTTCGACGATAGTCGATAACCGCGATGCTCCACACAACGTAAGACTGAAATCCCCTCGGGTAGACGTAAGCAGGGAGCGGATAGTTGCAGTAAAGGCCGGTCACGGATCGCCACGAGCCAGTAGGGTAATGCCTACAAGCTGCATCTCACTGTCAGACCTAACCGCATGACAAACCTATCCCCCCGTCCAATACATCTAACTCTATGCAGATTCTGTCATTCAGATTTTCTTTGTGTTACGTCGTGTACTGGATGGGGGGAATAGAGTTGTGTCAACTTTCCTCCCGCAAAACAGATTCTAAATCGCTTAGCGATCAGATAAGCAAAACGCTTTAGCGTTGAGTGTTCTGATGCTAAGCTGGTGAGGCGTTAGCCTCGCCGTCTCATTGATCTATTCGATTATGAATCTCACAGATTTTGTATGTGAGTATCACGTTGCTGAGAGATATCCGATGACGGCAACCAGCACCAACAGAACACCAGCGATTACCAGTTGCTGTTTATCCAGCCCCTTGGCGGGTTCGTATGCAACTCGTTCTACCGGCTCCGCTGCATCCATGGATTTAACATGCGCTGGCGCAGCGTAGCGCCCATCCGATGCCTGCGGACGATCCCAACGGATGGCCGCGACGATCAACAGCGCCAGCCCCACGTGCAACGTCATCATCTGCTGTTGCAGAAGTCCAAGGTTGTGGGTCCCAGCGGGTGCCGTGTCAGTGACGAACGCTCCACCCACAGCAAACAGACCAAATATTAAGGCCAAAACCGGCATATTATACCCCCTAATGAAACGCGCTTAGAAATTTACCGGCGTGGGTTCGCTTTTAGGTGCGTTCGCAAGGTAGAAAAATTGGAAGTCGGAGTCGTCACGCGACGATCCCATAGATTTCAGAACAAGGTCCCCACCCTTGAAATGCCACGTCGAAACCATGTTGTCGTAAACTGCACCAGCTTTCGACTGCCACTTTTCAGACTTCTCGGACGCTGGCGATCCCCACTTGGCCTGAAATGCTGCACGCAATTCCGCGTAGTTGTCTGATTTCACTGAACCATCCACCGCGTATAGCTTTCCATCGTTGAATGAAAGAAGCAGGATGTACAGCGGAGCGTTGCCAAGTTTCATTTCTTGGCCATACGGCTTTGAACACTGGGTCTTCCCGCTTGCGTTCACAGCACAGGCGTTCGTCGCCACGTTCGCAGTCTGGACAGCAGCGTCCGGCGTCAGGCCAAGGAAGCTAAAGATAGGTCGTGCAGGCGCGGCCTTTGCTTGAGCATGTGCAGCCCGCTTCTGCGCCGCAGCAGGTGCCACAGCCATCAGGATGCACGCAGCACCTATAGCAAACTTCGTCATTAATCCCCCTGTATCAACATTGGACGCATCTACCGACGCGCCTACGCTTTATCTGTCTGGACGCTACGCCTTTGCAACCACGCAACTGACCGGCAGCATCTACGGACGCCAAACGCCTCGACGGCTGCGCCTATGACTGTTGGACCCACCATCACCTTGGTACGGCTCGCACGCAATGCCGTCGCCGTCGCCGTCCATTTGGATGCGATATCCGGGCTGACCTCGATACAACGGGGCTTTGCCTGCGGCTCGCACGGCTTTGCATCCTGTATAGTAGACGTCGTCTGTGATGGCGGTTGCAGCGCTGCGATCCTTGGGCAGCATCGCCAACGATACACCCCCGAACGTCGCGGCAGACAGAACGGCGGTCAGCATGACGAATTGACGGTCCATATGCGGGTCTCCTCACCCTCGCTGGTATCGATCACCGGTTGATGGATCGTTGACACGTCACGTGCCGGATGGTCGCATGGTGCTCATGACCGACGATCCCGGCAAACCATCTGCATTCAAACGGCTACTGGAGGCAGGTGCGGGACCGGCGATCGGCGTCCTGTTCTTCGCCATCGTCTTCATCATCGCGACGATCGCCACCGCACGAAGCAAATCGCCGTGGGATACTGCCATCGCAGCGATGGCCATGGGATCGCAGGCATTCTTCGCGTTCGTGGTCTGGCGATTGGGGCAGGCGCAATATGCATTCACGCAGCGCGTTACGGAACGGCAGCACAAGATTGACGCTTACCCACTGCGTGAGAAAGCGGCGAACGACCTTGCGGCATTAGGGGATACCTACGTCATTGCGGTTCGGCCATTGGATCGTGATGATGTGGAAGCTTTCCAGCTTCTGCACCAGCGAATATCACGTCTCTTTTCCTCCCGTGCGTCAGACCAATCTTTTGAATTGTATGGAATCATGCTGGAGGTGGAGACGCTGATCGCGCCGGTCCCGGCAGTTTTAGATGACGGCGGCAGCATAGTTGTTCCCGGGTTTGACGGTATCACCTCGGAGGTCAATGTGTTGTTCAACGTAGCCTTCGATGTCTACACCGATCTGCAAAACACTTTGGAAGAGGAAATTCACATTGGCTAAGCCTCCGTCTTCTATCGCCGCTGAGAAGCCATCCGAGAGAAAGAAGTGCTTTATCGTCGGACCCATCGGGGAAGAGGGCACGCCTGTACGCCAGCTTGCCGATTGGCTTCTTAAAGGTATAATCATGCCGGTCGTCGAGGACGCTGAATTCAACTACCTCGTCAAACGCGCAGATCATGATACGGACCCCGGTTCCATCACCAGCGCGGTGATCGATGATCTGGTCAACTCTGATCTCGTTATAGCGGACTTAACCGGATTCAATCCAAATGCTTTTTATGAACTTGGCATCCGCCATGCTATTCGTAAGCCCGCGATCCATATGATTGCGGAGTTCGTCAAACTACCGTTCGATAATGCTGATCAGCGCACCATCTTTGTCAATATCGCTGACTTTGAAAGCGTAGAGAAGGCCAAAGCACGGCTACGTAACGCGGTCCAAGCAGTAAATAAAGACGGTTATAAGGTCTCTAATCCAGTCGTGCAGTCAGCCGCAGTTAGTGCACTGAAAGATAGTGATGACCCGAGAGACCAACTTATTGCCAGACTGGAAGAACGACTGGCGCTCATTGAGCAGGACCGCACCTACGAGCGGGTTCGCCGTGCGCTGATTGGCAATGGAGCGAAAGCCATTACTTGGGAGCAGATTCAGAAATCGGTAAATCCCATCAATATGGATGATGAATCAGTTAATGATGCTTTGACACGTACAAAAGTAGAAGCGTTGATGGGTAAATCAACCGTGAATAAACTAAACGCAATTAGACTTAATAAGGCTGGTGAAATTTTATCCGCAACCCTAAATAATCCCGAAAAAGGCGGTTCCGGCGTTGAATAGTTTAAGACCCCGTCTCCGTATTAATAATGGATGACATCGTTCAGCAAGGCCACCCTATCGATCGGTGACGACCTTCAAACACTTACCAACGTCGACGCTCTTCCCAATCATCTGCCGCGCAACCTCCGCAATGGCCATTCCGTCATTGTTTCGGGTCAGATTGAACCCAGCGACGAGAATGACGGCATGTACATCTGGCAAAAGGGCAACACCAAAGACGATGATGGATTGAATGTCGTCAAGCCCGCCACGTCGGTCGCCTCGGGACGATAAATGCTGTCAGTGGGTCACTGCATCACCGGGCAGACCGGCGATAAGGGCGATCGTGAATTCCAAGGGATCAAGGGCGATCTCGGCGACGGTCTCGCCACGGTCATGGCACCCGGTGGCTCTGCGCTGGTTTGATTCAAAGCAAACTCCACAAGGGCCATTACTCGGACTGTTGCGTCCAAGCTTCGGGATAGCGCATCGGTCGCTGATTTTCGGGGCAGTGGGTGACGGTGGCACGAACAACGAGGTTGCGCTTGCCGCAGCCCTCGGATGGGCCGGTGAGCGTTCGACAGCCGGGAATACACTTAAGCTGCGTTGGTCAGCCGGTCGTTATGTCTATTCTGCTGAAGTCAATTGCGCGATCAACCGCCTTCATATGCGCGCAGATGGCGAAGTCTGATTGATCAGTACAAGCGTTAGCAACGCATTATTGCTCGACGGTGGAGCTACCGGACCCGGCGTTTACGAGATAGTCGCGTCCAATAATACTGCTTATCGGACAGTCGCATCGACTATTCAATAAGGGGTTCGCAAACATCATTTCGGCACGTCGCCAACGGAACTGTTGCGATGACTGTCAACCTCGTATGATTGTGCTGGAACCTATTTTTCAAAGGGTTGTTAGTTGTTGATACTGAATCAGAGTTAGCGTGTCGATAACTCCGTAAAAAAGCTTCCGTAATGCTGTTTACACAGATTTAAAGTATTTGGTTGTAGCTTTGGCGGACAGTGTAGCATGTTGCGCAACGATCTTACTCAGCCCGTAAGAAAATTACACCCACTAGTGGCATTTCCGTATCGGACTGATTCGAAAAAACGGCCAGTGCCAGCCTTTTGGCGAGGTATTTTTTTAGACTTTCCGGGTTAATCTGCATCCATGATCCGCACCACCATCGCAGCGATGATTGCCGCTACAGTCGTCGCGACACCGGCGAGTGCAGACCGTTTCGTTCCTCTCGGCGCAGATGCGGACAAGGGGACGTTCGTAGCGATCGATCTGGACACGATCCGGTTTGTCAACGGCATGCAGCGAGCATGGGTCATGACGGTCATTACGAAGGGTGAGGCGCAGGGTCTGCCGCTGTATGTCCAGTCCCTAAATGAATTCGACTGCCGTCAGGAACGTTCGCAAGTGCTTAGCCAGAGCGTTTACGACGCCAAGGGCAACGTCACCGGTAAGCTGCCTGCGGAAACGTGGGGGTATCCGCCCGTTGGAACGACTGCATCTGAAACGCTGGCGATCGCCTGTGGCCGGGTCGTAAAGGATGCGGACATCGGCCACATGACAGCGCTGGAGCTATTCCGCGTCGTCGTCTCCACGATGCGCAACAAGGGGCAAGTAGGGGGCTCGCAGAAATGACATGGCCATTCGTCCTATGCGTCGCGGTCGCATGCGCATTTGGTGGCTTCATCTGGGGATGGAAGCAGCGGGAAGAAAATACAAGATCGCGGAGCAGTTGCGTCTTCCGACCGCTGATAAAGACCACCGGGGTGACGCATGATCGTCACCGCGTCCAACCTTTCAGCCTACTCGATATGCATGCAATCGGCGCTGACGCTCCCGGTGGTTCCGGTACAATCCGGGATGCATCTATCGATCAGGACAACTCGGAAGTCACGATCGACGGCACCTACGATCTCAAAGCTGTAGCTAAAACGCTGGATGACGACCGTGCTGCGGAGTTGGCGGCCATCTTCGCAAGCCGGGGTACAGAACAGCATCGGATGCACAAGGTATGGTGTGGACAGCGGCAATCGTCTTTGCGGTCATGCTGTATTTGATCCTGCGGTAACCAACTACTTAATGCCCTCACTCAAAAGCGCGGCGAACGCAGCGTCGGTTTCACGTTCGGCAGCGGCTTTCGTCCGGTCGTGCTCTTCCTGCTCCAGCATCTGAAAGATGACAGCTTTTACCACCGGGAACAACTTCGTGCATTGTTCATCGGTAAGCTCATGTATGCCAACGCTCAGCACCGAAAAGACGGCTTTGTTGCGCACAAGTCGTTCCGGTAATTCGTTCTTCAATGCGGCGATTCTCTCGTCCATCCGCATGGTTTCAAAGCCGTCGATCACTCCAGAATGTTCCGCGTGCCGCTCGTGGGCGCGCCCGATCATTCTTTCGAATACTCGACGAAGATAAACGAACGCTCCGGACGCAGCATCGTGAGCAAACAGGCCGATAGCTTGTCCAAGCTCTTTGCGGTCCAGTGAGTCTAAGTGTTTGTCGAAGCTCTTGAGTTCACCAAAAGCAATATCAGCCATGGATGGATGTTGGCCGATTTTGATCAGCAGGTCGCCCACCTTATGGAATACATACAGGTATGTTGTTAGGTCACGCTGGCAGACCGCTTGAAGGCCGATAATCTGCGGAGGGTATAGAGGCGCGTCGCCATCTCGCAAACCACCGCCAACACTTGCGACCTCCTTAGATTTGATAAAGAACGGCGTCTCTTTCTTGCAGCCAACGCAGTAGCAGTCCAGTGTTCCAACACTCGCGTTCCGTATACGCGTTTCTACCGACGTGCCGATTACACCTTTGGTATCGACATAGCTGTAGAGCCCCTTGTTGAGCAACAGATCATGGATTCTGGCAATAACGATTTGGGCTTGCTCAACAACGAGAGCGTGGCGCTCCTGAGCATCATTCGGAATAACCTGCATCCAAGTAACGTAGCCGTATCAACTGCGGCTGAGAAGGGGAGGGCGCGAGCTCAACGCCTATCCCTTCCGCCGCTGGTATGCATCCACCACCGGTCCCGCGTCCGTGACCCACTCCGGCTTCATTTCCGTCCAATCCACGTCCAGACCCTTGGACCCATCCATGTTGAACGTCACCGTCCTGACGTGATCGACCAACGCCAGCGTCCACCGGCGCTTGCGGCCATTGAACGCGATCGTCTCCACCAGATCGTTCAATGCCAGTTTGACCCTCTGACGGGCCTTGTAGCGCGTGTCTGGATCATCGGCCTGCATCATAGCCCGGACCTCCGAAACGCGCCGTAAATGCTCTGTAGGCGTCACAGCGCCACGCAATGTCGCAACCTCACTCTCCAGCCGTTCAACCTCGACCTTGGCGGCTTTGAATTCATCCCGACGCTTTCGGTACAGCCCCTTGGCCATCTCATCGTCAGGGTCATCCTCGCGTTCCTCTAAGGCGACGCGCATCCGCTTTTCAGCGACGGTCAGCCCACGCTTGGCTTCCGCCAGCGCCTTTTCAACCGTTCCCCCCGCGCTTGGTGCAGCGAAATGCTGATCGTCCATCGCGAGGTGCAGCAGTTCGTCCAGAACCAAAGTTTCCACCATCTTGTAGCCAAAGCGGACCCGGTTCGTGCATCCATGGCTACGGTAGGCGCTTGTGCACATAAGGTAGCGGCGGCTGACCACGGTTCCATCGGCCAGCTTTTCCACCCCACAGTTGATGGCGGTCATGGCCTTTCCGCAGGCTGTGCAAGTAGTCAGGCCGGACAGAATATTAACCAGCTTTTCCCGCCCACCTTGGACTGCCGCGACAGCGCGCGCTTTCACGTCATTGACGCGTTCGAATTGTTCGATGGGCACGACGGCAGGAAAGTAGTCGGGGATGGCTTCACCCACCGGCGTCCGCGTCTCGCCTTTGGGCTTCGTATGGGGTTGATACTCGCCAATGACAGCCCGGTTGCAGAGTATTTTCTGCACATAACTGGCATACCAGCCGTTGCCCGTTCCGAACGTCTCGATGCGCTCCCGGTTGAACGTCGCGGCGATCGTGGCCTTACCTAAACCCTGTTCCGTCATATCGAAGATGCGTCGGACGATTGCGACACGTTCGGGGATGGGCTGGTAGGTCGCGGTCGCGTTGGTGCCGGATTTAAATCCGGTGTCTTTTTCGCTGATGGTCAGCCAGCCGGGGCAGCGAGTTGTCATGGGCGCTCCGCGTTCCCGCTTCTGCTGCCATGCATTAGCAACCCGGATCGATTTGGTTTCCGACTCTTCGTATCCCCGGAAAGCCTCGAAAATTAGCGACATATAAGTCATCGGGTTATCAAGCGCGGCTTCCGTCAGCACGTGGCGACCATCGCCGGTTGCGATCGTCAGCCCCGTTAAAACCATCGTTTCAATCCATCGCGCCATCACGCGCGGTTTCTGTCTGGACAGGCGATCGAGTTTTTCTACGATCAGCACCAGACCAGTCCCGCCATCGCGTTGGACCCGTTCAGCAAACTGGCCAAGGTTACCCACAGTCAGGTTTTCGCCGGTCCATGCAGAGCGTCCCGAGTCTACCAACCTTTCGCCAACGTCCCAGCCTTTCGCCCGCGCGAACGCCTCGCATAGTTCAAGCTGACGGGGCGCTGACGTCGTGCCGGACTGTTCAAGGCTCGACCAACGGCTGTAGAGAATGGCTTGCATAACGGTCTCTTACGATCTCCGACACCGCTAACATAACCTGCTGATGGTGGGCCCGCCCGGCGCCGGCAAGTCGCTGATGGCGTCATGCCTGCCCGGCATCCTGCCGCCGCTCGACGCGGCCGAGGCGCTGGAGGTGTCGATGGTGCAGTCCGTCGCCGGCACGCTGGCGGGCGGGCGGCTGACGCGCAACCGGCCGTTCCGCAGCCCGCATCACAGCGCGTCGATGGCGGCGCTGACCGGCGGCGGGTTGCGGGTGAAGCCGGGCGAGGTCAGCCTCGCGCATCTCGGCGTGCTGTTCCTCGACGAGCTGCCGGAATTCCAGCGCGGCGTGCTCGATTCGCTGCGCCAGCCGCTGGAGGCGGGCGTGGTCAGCGTCGCGCGCGCCAATGCCCACGTCACCTTTCCGGCGCGTGTCCAGCTGATCGCGGCGATGAATCCGTGCCGCTGCGGCCACCTCGGCGATGCCAGCCTCGCCTGCGCCCGCGCACCCCGCTGCGCCGCCGACTATCAGGCGAAGGTGTCGGGGCCGCTGCTCGACAGAGTGGACATCCATCTGGAGGTGAACGCGGTTTCAGCAGCGGACCTCATATTGCCGCCGCCGACCGAAGGATCGGCGGAGGTGCGCGCGAGGGTGGCGGCAGCGCGTGCTATTCAGACCACGCGATATGCGGGCTCCGGTATTCGCACGAACACCGAGGCAGATGGTGACTTGCTGGAGCGGGTCGCCGTTCTTGACGAGCCTGCGCGAAAGTTGCTCGCGCAGGCGGCGGACGGGGCTCGGCTGTCAGCGCGCGGTTTCCATCGCGTGATCCGCGTGTCTCGCACTATTGCCGATCTAGCTGGAACCGAGACGATCGGTCGTGTCCATGTAGCAGAGGCTTTAAGCTATCGCCGGAGGTCGCCTGTAGCGTGAGGAATAGATAATGAACAAAGATATGGCACGCATCATGGCCACTGCTGGCTTGCGAGCGGGACGGGAACTTGGCGAACTTGTTCGCCTTCTCAACGAGCACGAGCCCGATAGTAAGGACCTGAAATTAGGAATTGCGTCGGTCGTCGCCGAGATAGGGTTCGCGGTCATGGACCCTGCCTATGACGCAGATCCAGAGTTAAAAGCGGAGTTTGAAGGGCGCATCGAGCGATACGGCCGGGCCACCTGACGACTTGAAGACAATTCTCTTACACGATGACATCGGCGTGCACGTCGAGGTCGTCGCGGTGAGCGCCGCCGATCTGGTGCTGCCGCCACCGTCCGAAGGGTCTGCCGAGGTCGCGGCGAGAGTGGCAGCGGCGCGGAGGATCCAGACGGCGCGCTATGCCGGTCATCCGGTCCGCACCAATGCGGAGGCGGACGGCGCGGTGCTCGACACGGTCGCCACCCCCAACGCGGCGGGGCGTCAGCGGCTTGCACAGGCGGCGGAGGCGATGCGGATGTCGGCGCGCGGCTATACCCGCGTCCTGCGCGTCGCCCGCACCATCGCCGACCTCGCCGGTCGGGACGGGGTCGGCCGCGTCCATGTCGCCGAGGCGCTGAGCTACCGCCGCCGCGCGCCCACCGCCTGACCCGCGCGGGTTTTGCGGGCCGGCCCGTCACGCACCCTTGCGGGACCGCAGCCCGCCCGCTATCGGGCGATGCTTCGCTGCCCCTGTGGCGAAATTGGTAGACGCATTCGACTCAAAATCGAACGCCGAAAGGCATGCTGGTTCGAGTCCGGCCAGGGGCACCACATTCCCTCCCATTCTGTTCTGACTGACCCCGGAAGGGGCAGGGTCGTTCTGGTTGCAGGATTATCGGGTGTCTCACATCGTCGTCACTCAGCGCGAGGGTTCTGCGCGGCCCATCAGGCGCGCCATTTCGCCCGAATGTGAACCAATACAACCTGCCGCAAGGGGAAGCTGGCGAAAACGCACTACAAGCTGGGGCACCATTCTCCCGAAACTGACTGCCGGCAGGGCAGCGCAAAGCACCCGTCCACGAGCGATGCTATAGTCCGATCTTGACATTTCTGTGCGTGTTCTCTCTATGTTCGTGAGCTACAATCGGTGGGGCGGCATGACGGAGACATCTCGCGATAGGCAATCCAACGGTTTTTCCTTCTGGTTGCGGATGGGAAGGCCGCCACCGGCGCTCGTTCCCAGCGGTCTCGAATCAAATTCAATCACTCGCACGATCCCGGGGCCGGCCGGTTTATCTTCGCCGGCGGCGGCGCTGTCCAAGACCGCCGCATTGCGTCGACTGCGCATGGCGAGGCCGCGCCCGACCTACGATCCGCCGCAGATCGGCGGGTTAAGGAGACGACCAGAACCGCCAAACCCTGGAAGGCATATAACGACACGGCGGCCGGCGCACTTCCCAGCCAGGCGCCGACGTTGATGCGTACGATGGCCGATGGCTCAAAGCGACCCATGAAGTTCGATGGCATCCAAGGCAATTACGTGATCGATCGAAAATGGTCGGTCGTTGACAGGCCGGGCGCGGGCGCAGATCTTGCGTCAGTCGCAGGTGCTGGCAGAACATCGCCTGATCGGGACACGGGAGGTACCTATGCCTGTCCAGAAGCTCGAGGCTCTGAAGCTCAACATCACGAATATCCATGTAAAGGTCGTCAAGCCATAATTGCCATGCAGGTTGCGAGCATTATCGCGAAGTATGTCGTGTTCCTCGAGCTTACCTCCGAGGAGGAACTGAATCTCGATAGCGCTGTGAAGATGATGGAGGCTCTCGGCGGACAACTTGAAGACATGGACAAGGGATTTCTCCGCGAGCTGGTGGATGCATTTCCGGTTGTAGCGGAGGGATATAGCGGAGAGGCGCAGGAGGTAGTGCGCAATATCGCTTATGGTTTCTATCTTGAAGAGGCGCTTGCAGTGGACGATCCCGTGAGGATGGCCGAGTTGGAAGCGCTGCGCGACGCGCGAGATTGAACGGCAAACCAGCGCTGACCAATGTAAAGGCCGCGTAACATCGGTGTCGATTCATTTCTATCAACGACGACTGACCGGAGTTATTCGATGATCCGAATGCCCATCTTATAACTTGTGAGGCATCGGGCACGATCTCAACCCGTTTTAGGCTCGCCCCGGAAGGGGCTGGGTTGTCCTGGTTGATCCGTCAGCGATATGCCCAACGCGCGGGCCCTGAATTTGCGTCAGTCGGCGGTCCTGGCAGAACACCGCCTGATCAGGCTGTGGGAGGTTCAAGCCTGTTCAGAAGAACAAGGCCTTGAAGATATTTAGTAGGATGAACATCGCCAACATTCATGTAAAGGTCGTGAAGCCATGATCGCTATGCAGGTTGCGAGCATTATCGCTGAGTATGTCGTGTTCCTCACATTGACCGATGAGGATGAGCTCAATCTCGATACTGCTGTAAAAATGACCGAATCGCTTGCCGACCATCTTGAGGAGATGGACAAGGGATTCCTGCGGGAGTTGGTGGACGCATTCCCGATCATATCCGCAGGCTATAGTGATGAGGCGCGGGAGGTGGTGCGCGACATACCGTATGCCTTCTACCTCGAAGAGGCGATCGCGGCCGACGATCCTGTCAGACTGGCCGAACTGGAAGCGTTGCGCGAGGCGGGGGAGGAACTGGCGGTGGCATCACCCGGACATTCCTGAAGCCGTGCGAAATCGAAATAGATACGCTTCGATCACAGGCGGCTAATAGATTTGCCCATGATCTGAATGCCCGGCTTCGTCTGCCGCGGGGCCCCGTGCCGGGCCGGGCCGCGCCGCGCCACGCCCCGCATCCGCCGGTATCGCCGTTCACACGCAGGTCGTCCGGGCAGCGCCGGGACGCCGCCTAGTCGCGCTTGCGTAGCCGGCCGCGGAACAGGCCGCGCTGCGTCGTCGCTTCGAACATCTCGCCGGGGCCCTCGGGGTCGAGCACCTCGTTGTCCGCCAGCCATTTCTGGATGCCGTCGAGGTCCGGCACCTCATAGGGGCGCAGCGAACGGCCGGGGCCACGGAGGCGTTCGATCGTCTCGATCAGGGATCCCGTCTGCTCCATCAGCTGCGCGACGCGTTCCGGCGCGACGTCGAGATGTTCGGCCATCAGGTCGTGGCGGGTGGCAAGGATCCTGTCCTCCAGACCGGCGCCGGGATGGCGCTCGGTGTCGAGCACCACGTCGCATTCGGTGTCGAGCCGGAGCGAGCGGTTGTTGATGTTCGCCGACCCGATGCGCAGCTGCGTGTCGTCGATGATCGTGATCTTGGCATGGCAATAGATCGCCGTGCCGCCACGGGTGAAGGGATGGTAGAGGCGGAACCGGTCGTGCTTGTCGCGGCGGCGCAGCGTCTCGACCAGCCGCGCCCGCGCCGTGTCCATCGCCAGTGGCTCGAGCCAGCCCTGTGCGGTCAGCGGATTGACGATGACGATCTCCGGCCCGTCCGGTTCGTCGAGCCGCGCGGCGATCGCCTCGGCGATGCGGCGCGAGGCGAAATACTGGCTTTCGCAATAGATGTGGCGTTTGGCCGCCTTGATCTGGTCGAGGAACAGCGCCTCGACCTCGGTCACCGGCGCCTCGCCCGGCATCTCCGGCTGGCTGCGCGCGATGCCGAGGTCGACGTTCTCGAACGTCGGGTCGAGCGAGGCGGGCCAACAGCTGCCGCCGCCCTCGACCGGGGTCAGCGTGTGGCCGGCCGCGAGATGCCAGCGGTCGCGGCACAATTCGCCGAGCGCGGCGGCGGCCGGGCCGGTGATCGCGGTGGTCGCGTCGTGCCACGGCTTGTAGGGCTTGCCGCCGCCGGGCAGGCGGCGTCCCGGATCGTCGTCGCGGTGGGCGCGCGTGTCCCAACGTTCCGCGGTCATGTCGATGCCGCCGCAAAAGGCGAGGCAATCGTCGATCGAGACGATCTTCTGGTGATGCGACGAGGCGGTCGGATGATGGCCGTCGAGCTTCACGTGGATGCGCGGATGGCGCATCCATTTGAGCACGGTGAACATCGTGCTGCCGCGGAAAGCCGCCTTGACCGCGCCGACGTCCCAGCGGAGCAGGTAGAGCTCCAGCTCGGGATTGCGCTGGATCAGCCAGTAGAGGAAGTCGCCGACCGTCTCCGGCCCTTCGGTCATCCCGGTGCTGCCGACCAGTCGGATGCGCGCGTCGAAATCCCAGCCGACCAGCATGATCCGTTTCCGGGCTTGCAGGAACGCTTCGCGGGCGACCCCGAAATAGCGATCGGCATCGACGATCACCGACAGGCGGTCGGCACGTTCGATACGCCAGACGTTACGGGCTGGGTCGAGCATCGGGGGCGTGTGGTCCTTCTGTCGGTCGTGGGAAACGGTCGAGCACGGCATTGCGCACGAAGCACGCCGCCGCGGGGTCGAAACGGGGGGACCAGCAAGCTGTTCCGTGGGGAGGGGCGCCGACCGTCGCCTCGGAGGGAGGCTCGGCCCGCATGGCTGCGGTGCGTACCGGCGAAATGCGGCGCCGTGAAGTCATAGAAGGCGCGCGAGGCGGGGGCGGGGAGCCCGGGCTCGCACGATCGGCACCGATCCGGCGGAATAGGTCCGGGCCACGGAACGTTACGCGGCCGATCCGGGTTTTACCGTATCGATGAGAGACGATCCCGCACCCTCCGCGGCGCTTGCCGCCACCCTCGGCCGTTTTCCGATGACCGGCCGGTTCCTGCTCGGACGGGGCAGGGACCGCATGACCGACGAGGAACGCGACGTCCTCGAAAAGGCGGCTTATGCGGTGAAGGACTATCCCGCGCGCCATCACCTCGTGCGCCGCGGCGAGCCGGTCGACACCAGCATGATGCTGATCGACGGCTATGTCTCGCGCTACATGGACGACCGCGAAGGCTATCGCCAGCTGGTGTCGGTGCATATTCCCGGCGATTTCGTCGATTTGCACGGCTTTCCTACCGGGCGGCTCGACCATGATATCGGGACGCTGGGGCCGATCCGGATGGCACTGTTCGATCACCAGACGTTGGTCGGCATCACCGAACGGCATCCGCGGCTCACTCGCTTCCTGTGGTTCGCGACCCTCGCCGATGCCGCGATGCATCGCGAATGGATCTTCCGGCTGGGGCGGCTCGGCGCGGACGGGCGGCTGGCGCATTTCTTTTGCGAGCTCAACGCGCGGCTGGAACTGGTCGGCCTCGCGCGCGACGGAAAGTTCGAACTGCCGCTGACCCAGCCGGACCTTGCCGAGGCGTGCGGGCTCACCGGCGTGCACGTCAACCGCACGCTGCGCCGGCTGCGCGAAAAGGGCCTGCTCCTGTTCCGGAACGGACAGGTCGAGATCCTCGACCAGCGTGGCCTGTGCGTCGCGGCGGAGTTCAACAGCGACTATCTCTATTCGGATTTTGGTGCATGGAAGACGACGTGAACGAGCCCGCCGGCGGGCGTGCCCATGATCCGGAGACCCAGCCGGGGTCGGTGTCGCTGCAGGAGGGACAGGTCATGCTGGACGGGCCCGATGGCGTGGCCGTGGCGATGACCCCGGAGGCGGCGCTGGAGACCGGTCGCCGCCTGATCGCGGCGGCGGAACGCGCGAGCGCGCACCGACCGGGGTGACGTCGGCGGATCAGAGGCTATGCTGCGCATAGTCATGATCCGGAGAGTATCTTGTACCACATCCTTCTCGCCACCGGCGCGGTCGCGCTGATGGCCGGCAGCGTCGCTGCCCAGACCGGCCCTGCGGCGACCGCGCCGGCCGCCAATCCGCTGCTCGCCGACTGGACCGGCCCCTATGGCGGCGTGCCCCCCTGGGATAAAGTGAAGCCCGAGCTGTTCCCGGCCGCGTTCGAGGCGTCGCTGGCGGAGCGCGCCGCGGACTACCGCCGGATCGCCGACAATCCGGCGGCGCCGACCTTCGCCAACACCTTCGTGCCGATGCAGCTCGCCGGCCAGCGCTATGGCCGGGTGATGACGCTGTTCGGCGTGATGACCGGCAATATGAACACGCCCGCCTATCAGGCGCTCGACCGCGAATGGTCGCCGAAGTTCGCCGCGGCGTCGGATGCGATCACCTTCGATCCGAAATTGTTCGCGCGGATCGAGGCGGTCTATGCTGCTCGGGCGAAGCTCGATCCGCAACAGCAGCGCCTCGTCACCCGTACCTACGACAGCTATGTGCGGCAGGGCGCGAAGCTGACGCCGGCGCAGAAGACGCAGCTGTCCGCCTATAATCAGGAGCTGGCGAGCGCGTTCAGCGACTTCTCCAGGCGCCTGCTCGCCGATGAGAACAAGGCGATCCTCGTCACCGATGCCGCGCAGCTCGCAGGCATCCCCGACAGCGTCAGGGCGGTGGCGAAGGCCGCGGCGGCGGAGCGCGGCCAGACCGGCTGGGCGATCGTCAACACGCGTTCGGCGGTCGATCCCGTGCTCACCTTCGCCACCGATCGCGCGTTGCGCGAGAAGGTGTGGCGCGCGTTCGTCGACCGCGGCGACAATGGCGATGCGAACGACACGAACGCGACGATCGCGCGGATCGTGAAGCTGCGGGCGGATCGGGCGCACCTGCTCGGCTTCAAAACGCATGCCGACTGGCGGATGCAGGACACGATGGCGAAGACGCCGGCCGCGGCGATGGACCTGATGATGCGGGTCTGGCCGGCGGCGAAGGCGCGGGTCGGCGAAGAGGTGCGCGACATGCAGGCGATCGCGGACAAAGGCGCGACGAAGATCACGATCGAGCCCTGGGACTATCGCTTCTATCAGGAGCAGGTCCGCAAGAGCCGCTACGACCTCGATCAGGCGCAGCTGAAGCCCTATTTCGAGCTCGGCAACATCATCCAGGGGTCGCTCTACGCCGCCAACCGGCTGTACGGGCTGAACTTCAAGGAGATCACCGGCACCGTGCCGGTGTTCGAGCCGAACATGCGCGTCTGGCACGTCACCGACCGCACCGGCAGGGAGGTCGGCCTGTTCTATCGCGACGATTTCGCGCGGAGCGGCAAGAGGTCGGGCGCATGGGCCAACACCTATCGCGGCCAGCGCAAGCTGGCGCCCGCGCAGACGGTACTGTCGTCGAACAACAACAATTTCGCGCGTGGTGCGAAGGGGGAGCCGATCCTCATCAGCCTCGACGATGCGCAGACGCTGTTCCACGAATTCGGCCACGCGATCCACGCGATGCTGCAGGACGTCACCTATCCGGGCCTCGCCGGCACGCCGCGCGACTTTGTCGAATATCCCAGCCAGGTGAACGAGCATTGGCTGCTCACCCGCGACGTGCTCGACAAATATGCGCGCCATTACCAGACCGGCGCACCGATGCCGCAGGCGCTGCTCGACAAGATCGAGGCGTCGAAGACGTTCAACCAGGGGTTCGCGACCGCCGAATATCTGTCCTCGGCGATCGTCGACATGAAACTGCACACGGTGGCGGACGGCGTCGTCGACCCCGATGCGTTCGAACGCGCGACGCTGACCGGGATCGGCATGCCGAAGGAGCTGGTGATGCGGCACCGCCTGCCGCAGTTCAATCACCTGTTCTCGTCCGACAGCTATTCGGCGGGCTATTACAGCTATTTGTGGTCGGAGACGATGGACGCGGACACGTTCGCCGCATTCGAGGAGGCGGGCAGCCCGTGGGACAAGCCGACCGCGGAGCGGTTCGCGCAAATCCTGCTGTCGACCGGCAACGAAACGGACCGCGCCGCCGCCTATCGCGACTTCCGCGGTCGCGACCCGGACGTCAACGCGCTGCTGAAGAAGCGGGGGTTCCCGACCACCGCCGCCAAGTGATGCGACGGGCGGTGCGCCGGCGTCCGGTGCATCGCCCGCCGTCTCTGTCGGGAAGGGGGTTTATTGTCGGGCGGAGGCGCGGAGGACCCAGAGGTGTTGCGCCCGCGTCACCCGCATGCATCCCTGTCGAGCCGTGGAGATGGGAGGGCCACGCTGCCCGTATACGGAACACACCTCTGCGTCCTCTGCGCCTCCGCGCGAACCCTCTCTGCCTCTGGTGCAACCTTCAGCGCCGTCCGCGATCGCAATCCGGACGTGAAGAAGCGGGGGTTCCCGACCAACGCCGCCAGTGATGCGACGGGCGGTGTGCCGGCGTCCGGTGCATCGCCCCCCGTCTTCGTCGGGATCATGAAAACGGGTTTGTTTTCGCGCGGAGGCGCGGAGGCCGCAGAGATGCTGCGCCCGCCTTCCCCGCACGCATCCCTGTCGGGCCGTAGAGATTGCGGGGTGACGCGCCCCCTGTACGGTACACCTCTGCGTCCTCCCCGCCTCCGCGCGAACCATCTCCATCTCTAGTGCAATCTTCAACGCCGTAAGTCTGGTCAACGACGATCGGCGTTCATGCTAACGCGGCAATTCGATCGTCGCGCACAGGCCGCCGTCGGGGCGGTTCGCCAGCCGGACGTCGCCGCCCGCCTCGCGCACGATCGACCGCGCCAGCGCCAGCCCCAGGCCGATCCCGCCGGTGTCGCGGTTGCGCGAGGTTTCCAGCCGGGTGAACGCCTCGAACACGTCGGTCAGCCGTTCCTCGGGGATCCCCGGCCCGCGGTCCGCCACCTCGATCCGCACCGCCGCGCTGTCCGGCACCAGCCGCACCGCCGCCCCGCCGCCGTATTTCACCGCATTCTCGATGAGGTTGCGGATCGCGCGGCGGATCAGCGACGGGCGCAGCCGCATGCGCAGCCGGTCGGCCTCCTCGAAGCTGACGTCCTGCCCCAGATCGCGGAAATCCTCGACCACGGCATCGACCAGGGCGGCGAGGTCGACCTCGGTCAGCGGCTCGCTCGGCCGGCCGAGCCGCGCCAGCGACAGGATGTCGTCCAGCGTCCGGTTCATCTCGGCGATGGTTTCCGCCATGCGCGTGCGGTCGGTGTCGTCCTCGACCGATTCGACCCGCACGCGTAGCGCGGCGAGCGGCGTGCGCAGGTCGTGGCCGATCGCACCGAGCATCCGGTCCTTCTCGTCCAGCATCGCGGTGACGCGCAGCTGCAGCGCGTTGAACGACTGGACGAGGCTGGCGATATCCGCGGGGCCGCGCACCGTCACCGCCACCGGCGCGTCGCCGCCGCGGCCGAAGCGCTGCGCCGCCGCGGTCAGGTCGCGCAGCGGCCGCGAGATATGGCGCGCGATCCACAGCACCGGCAGCAGCACGACGCCGTAGAGGATCAGCGTCTGCGCGAAGAGGCGCCAGAACAGGCGGACCCCGCCATTGCCGCTCCATGGCACGATCACCGCCAGCCAGCCGTGCCCCGGCTGTTCGACCGCGATCAGCAGCGCCTGTTCGGGACGATCCTGCGCCCGGCGCTGGCGATTGCTGCGCGACGCATTGCGGTTGAGCACGGCATCGTCCATCGCCGTCCAGCCCCGCACGCCGGTGTCGATCCGTCCGACCTCGACGCCCTGTTCGCGCAGCTGGTTGCGCAGTTCGGCGGCGATCTCCGGCATCCGCGGCAAAGCGGCGGGGATGCCGTCGGCGTCGGCCCGGCGGATGCGGCCGCGGTCGCGCGGGATCGTGCGCAGCCCCTGCGTCTCGCGATCGATCGCGTCCGCCAGCCGGATCGCGACCGGCCGCGTCGCCTGCGCCAGCCGGAACTCCGCCCGGTCGCGCAGGGCGAGCGCGAAATTGACCATCTGCGCGACCAGCAGCGCCAGCGCGATCAGCACCGCCATCTGCCCGGCGAGGCTGCGCGGCCACAGCCGCAACGTCACAGCCGCACCCTCACAGGCGCGTCACCTCGGCGGCGAGCGTATAGCCGCCGCCCCATACGGTCTTGATGATCTCCGGCAGCTTCGCGTCCGCCTCGATCTTGCGGCGCAGGCGGCTGACCTGGTTGTCGATCGCGCGGTCGAAGGCGGCAGCCTCGCGGCCCTGCGTCAGGTCGAGCAGCTGGTCGCGGGTCAGCACCTGCCGCGGCCGCGTCACCAGCGCGAGGAGCAGATTGTACTCGCCCGTCGACAGCGGCACCGACACGCCCTCGCGGTCGACCAGCGCCCGCTCGCCCGTCTTCAGCACCCAGCCGGCAAAGGCGTAGGAGCCACTCTCGGGCGCATGCTGGCGCGCGCCGCCCGCGGTCAGCCGCCGCAGCACCACCTTCACCCGCGTCGCCAGTTCGCGCGGCGAGAAGGGCTTCACGACATAATCGTCCGCGCCCATCTCCAGCCCGACGATCCGGTCGGTCTCCTCCGCCTTGGCGGTCAGCAGGATCACCGGCGTGTCGCTGGTCGCGGCGATGTGCCGGCATAGCGACAGGCCGTCCTCGCCCGGCATCATCACGTCGAGGATGACGAGGTCGATCGCATAGGCGGCCAGCCGCGTCCGCGCGCTTTCCGCATCCGCCGCCTGGGTGACGCGAAATCCCTGTTTGCCGAGATATTGCGCCAGCGGCTCGCGGATCGAACGCTCGTCATCGACGAGCAGCAGGTGCGGCATGTCTCCCATCGGTTCGGCATTAGCCATGCGATCGCGCTCCTGCCAGACCGGACGGGGCACACCCGCCCCGCCGCGTCGTCACTGTGCCGGGGTCGGCGTGGGAAGCGGTGGGTTGCGGAGGCCGCGCATCGGCCGGACCGCGGCCAGTTCGGTCGCATCCAGCCTGCCGTCGCGGTTGGTATCGAGCCGGTCGAAGCGCGCGCCGGCCCGCTGTGCCGCCTCGGCACGGGTCAGCGCGCCGTCGCCGTCCGGATCGCCGCGCATGCCGAAGCCGCCACCACCGCGCGGACCGCCGCCGTTGCCGCCGCGCCGCTGCGCCCGCATCGCGTCGCGCGCCGCATCGCGTTCGGCCGCGGTCACCTTGCCATCCTTGTCGGTGTCCATCGCCACGAACCGCGCATCGGCGTCCGCGAGCATCTCCGCCCGCGTGATCGTGCCGTCGCGATTCGCGTCCGCGCGCATCAATCCGCCGCCTTGGGCGGGCGGAGGCGGGGGCGGGGCCACCGACTGCGCCAGCGCCGTCGTCGCGAGCCATCCGCCCGCCGCCGTCATCAAAGCCAGAGCCACACGCATCGTCGAACCTCCACCCGCAGGGCCGATCCCTGTACCGACCGATGCGACGTATGGGGCGTGTCTGTCGCCGCCATATGTCCGGCGCATACAAAAGTGTCGCAATCTGTCGCACCGAGCGCCTCGGGTGTGACGACCCCGGATCGTCAGGCGAACACCGCCACGCTCTGCATATGGTCGGCGACCGGCGTGCCGTCCGCCGCCCAGATCCCCATCCGCTGGCTCGAATGCCCCGCCCGCGCATAGTCGCTCGTCGCCTGCAATAGCCACCAGCCGTCGTCCGTCGCCGGCGCATCGCCGAGCAGGTTGAGCTGCCACGTCATCGAGCTGACCGGCGCCGTCCGCCCCAGCATCCTGAGCGCCACCGGCGGCAGGCAGTCCGCCACCGCCATCAGCTCGACCATCGGGTGCAGCCCGTCGCGCGCCTTCAGCCGGACCCAGCGCAGCCATTCCGCCCGTTCGGCCTGACGCCGCTCGACCAGTTCGAAATTCTGCGAAAAGGCGACCGCGGGGTGGCCGCGCAGCACCGTGTCGTCGGGCCCCGGCGGCGCGACCGACGGCGCAAAGCCGGTATGGACGTCGAGCGCCGATGCCACCGTGCCCATGAACACGAAGGTCGCGCGTAGCCCCAGCCCCGCCTCGCTTTCCACGTCCACCTGTACGAACGCCGCGTTGCGACCCCGGCGCAGCCGGCTCGCGCGGATCGTGACGTCGCCGCTCAGCGGACCGATGAACGCCACCAGCGCCGATCGCAGCGGCGGCAGATCCGTGTCCGATCCCATCGCGGCATGCAGCGCCAGCGCCGCGGACAGTCCGCCATAGGCGGTGCGCCCCTGCAACCAGCCATCGGGCACCCGGCCGCGCCAGCCGCCCTCGACCGGCTCCAGTCCGGCGATCACATCCCGCAACGCCGTCATGCGAAGGCCTCCAGCCGGTCGCGCAACTCGCGTTTCAGCACCTTGCCGATCGCGCTGCGCGGCAGTTCGTCGATCCGGTGCAAGGCCGACAGCCGCTGCGTCCGGCCGAGCTGGTCGTTGACCCAGGACAGGATCGTCCCGGCATCCTCGCCCTCGAACCCCGGCCGCGCGACGTAGAAGCCGACCGGCGTCTCGCCCCACGCCTCGGACGGCGCACCGATCACCGTGCCGTCGCCGACCGCCGGATGCCGCAGCAGCAGCACCTCCAGATCGGACGGGTAGATGTTGAACCCGCCCGAGATGATGAGATCCTTCTTGCGGTCCATCAGGATCAGGAACCCCTCCGCGTCGAAGCGGCCGACGTCGCCGTGGCGGATGTAGCGGTTGCCGTCCGCGTCATGCCATTCCGCCTCGCGCGTCGCCCCGTCGCGACCGTGATAGCCGGTCATCATCGTCGGCGACCGGCCGACGACTTCGCCCGTTTCGCCCGGCGGCACCTCCCGCCCCTCGTCGTCGATCAGGCGGATCTCATGGCCCGGCAACGGCTGGCCGACGGTGTGCAGCTTGTCGGGATGGGCGCTGGCGTTGAGCCCGCACGAGGCACCGCCCTCGGTCATGCCGTAATATTCGACCAGCAGTCCCGGCCAGCGCGCGACGACATCGGCCTTCAGCGCCGCCGAGAACGGCGCGCTGGTGCTGGTCTTGAAGCGGAAGTGCGACAGGTCGAAGGCGGCGAAATCGTCAAGCGCCATGATCCGCTGATATTGCACGGGGACCAGCATCGTGTGCGTCGCGCGATGCCGCTCGGCGAGCGTCAGATAGGTGCGCGCGTCGAACTTGCCCATCAGCACCGCGGTGCCGCCCCAGCCGAGGGTGGGGAGGAAACTGACCAGCGTCGTGTTCGAATAGAGCGGCGTCGCCACCATCGTCACCGCGGTGTCGAAGCCGGCGGCGGCGTTGCGGGCGATATGCGCCCAGCGCATCGCATGGCTCTGGACGATGCCCTTGGGCGTGCCGGTGGTGCCGGACGAATAGATGATGTTGAACGGATCGTCGGGCCGGATCGCCACGGGTGAGGGGCGGGCGTCCTCCGCTCCCAGCCACGCGGCGAAGCCGGCGCCGAACACGATCCGCCGCGCCGGAAACGCCTCATCCGCCAGCATTGCGGCATTGGCGTCGTCGAGGAACACCAGCGGCGCACCGCAATCGACGATCATCGCCGCGATCGCCGCCGGTGTCGCCGAGGGCGCGAGCGGCGTCGCCACGCACCCCGCGCGCAACGCCCCCAGAAACACGACCGCATAGTCGACGCTCGCCTGCGCCACGATTCCCACGGCCGCGCCCGGCGCCACGCCATCGCGTTGCAGCGCCGCGGCGACGCGGTCCATCGCGCGATCCAGCGCGGCATAGTCCATCGTCCCCCCGCCGTCGGCGAGCGCGACCCGCTCCCCCCGTTCGCGGGCGTGGGCGGCGATCAGGTCGGGAAGCGTCGCGAAGTCGGACGCGAGCATGTCGGCGGAGGTCTGCATCGCGCGACGCTAGGTGAACGTGCGCGGCGACGCCATACGCAATCTTCGAAACGCTCTGCGCCGACGCTGGTACGTTGGAAAAATGATTCACGCGAAGACGCGAAGACGCGACGATCGTGCATCCGGCGATTGACCGGTTCTCTCCATGCCATCGTGGCGAAGCAAGCTGACGCCCGCCAGGAACACGGCCTCTTCGCGCCTTCGCGCCTTCGCGTGAACTCGCTCCTGCGCCGCAGGCCGTCAGCTCCGGTTATGAAGAGCAAGAAGGGATTTCACGCGGAGGCGCGGAGACGCGGAGGTGTCACGCGAAAGGCGCCGCAGGCACTCCATCATGAACGGTGCAATCGGCGGCGTGCGGGGAGAGGATCGGTGCGCTCACCCCCGGCGCACCATCTCCGCGTCTCCGCGTCTCCGCGTCTCCGCGCGAGCCAACCCTTCTTACGCAGCAGCCACGCGGCCGTCGGCTCCGGGCATGAAGAGCAAGAAGGGATTTCGCGCGGAGGCGCGGAGACGCGGAGACGCGGAGACGCGGAGGTGTCACGCGAAAGGCGCCGCAGACACTCCTTTATCAATGGTGCAATCGGCGGCGTGCGGGGAGAGGATCGGCGCGCTCACCCCCGGCGCACCATCTCCGCGTCTCCGCGTCTCCGCGCGAACCAACCCTTCTTACGCAGCAGCCACGCGGCCGTCAGCTCCGGTTATGAAGAACAAGAAGGAATTTCACGCGGAGACGCGAAGACGCGGAGGTGTCACGCGAAAGGCGCCGCAGGCACCCCATTATGAACGGTGCAATCGGCGGCGTGCGGGGAGAGGATCGGCGCGCTCACCCCCGGCGCACCCCCTTCCGCGTCTCCGCGTCTCCGCGCGAACACACCCTTCTTACGCGGCAGCCACCCGCACCCGAGCCACCACGATTCCCGCGGCAGCCAACCCGAGCACCCCCGCGATCACGAACGCCGCCCCGGGAAAGCCATGGTCGATCCCCCACGCCAGCACCTGCGTCAGCAGCAACGGCGCGATGATCGCCGAGACGCTGCCCATCGAGCCGAGCCCGCCCTGCAACTGCCCCTGCCGCGTCGCATCGACCATGCGCGACATCAGCCCCTGCATCGCCGGCATCGCGAAGCCCGACAGCGCGCTGGTGCAGAACAAGAGATACACCTGCCAGCTCGCGCTCACCGCCGCGAACGCGAGGAACGAACCGCCGCCCGCGATCAACCCGATCAGCAGCGCCCGCCGCTCGCCGAAGCGGGTGATCGCCCGCCCGGTCAGGCCGCCCTGGACGATCGTCGACACCAGCCCGACGAAGGCGAGGCTCCAGCCGATCGCCTTGGCATCCCAGCCGAATCGCGCAGTCGCCCAGAAGCTCCAAGTCGCCGGATAGACCATGTGCGCCAGCTGCCAGAGGAACATCGCGAGCAGCAGCGGAGCGGCATGGCCGGCGTGGAACAGCGGCCGGAACGCGCCGACGACATGTGCGTCGCGCGGGCGGAACGGGCGCCGGTTCTCCACCGCCAGCGTCTCCGGCATCGCCACCAGCATCACCGCGGCGTTGACCAGCGCCAGCGCCGCCGCGGCGTAAAAGGGTGCGCGCGGTCCCCACAGGGAAAACAGCCCGCCCAGCGCCGGCCCGATGATGAAGCCCAGCCCGAACGCCGCGCCGATCAGCGCGAAGGTCGCGCCGCGCCGTTCGGGCGGCGTCACGTCGGCGATCACCGATCCGGCCGGGCCGTAGACCGCGCCCGCGATGCCGGCGACCGCGCGCCCGACGAACAGCCAGGCGACGCTGGGGGCGACCGCCATCACCGCATAGTCGATCCCGAAGCTCAGCATCGATGCGATCAGCACCGGTCGCCGCCCGAACCGGTCGGACAGGTTGCCGAGCACCGGCCCGGCGACGAATTGCGCCGCGGCATAGACGACCAGCATCCAGCCCGCGATCCGCGTCGCATGTTCGATGTCGGCATGGCCCAGGCTGGTCAGCAACGCCGGAAACACCGGCGCGACGATGCCGAAGCCGATCGTGTCGATCAGCACCGCCGCCAGCGCCATCGGCACCGCTTTATGCCCGAACCGCATGTCGATCTCCCGCCCAGCCCGGCAGGGTTGTGCCCGATCGTCGCGGCGGAGCCAATGGCGGGGCTTTGCATGTCCGATCTTTCGTGGCATGGCCTCCCACGACATACCCGATCTTCAGATTCGGGTTTCAGGAGATCCCGATGGCAACCGCCGCCGAACTCGACCCGCTCGCCGCCTTTCGCGAAGAGGCGCGGACCTGGCTCGCCGATCACTTTCCGAAAAGCCTCGCACATCGGGATGCCGGCCTGTCCGCGCTGGAAGGGCCGCACGATCCGACCCCGGACGAGGCCGCCTGGACGAAGGCGATGGGGGAAAAGGGCTGGGGCGTCCCGACCTGGCCCCGCGCCTATGGCGGCGGCGGCCTGTCGCGCGCCGAGGCGCGGGTGTTGCAGGACGAGATGGCGCGCATCGGCGCCGCCAATCCGATCGGCGGCATGGGCGTGATGATGTTCGGCCCGACGCTGCTCGAATATGGCACCGAGGAACAGAAGCAGGAGCATATCCCGGCGATCGCGCGCAACGCCGTGCGCTGGTGCCAGGGCTATTCCGAACCCGGCGCCGGCTCCGACCTCGCAAGCCTGCAGATGTCCGCCGAGGACAAGGGCGACCATTATCTCGTCAACGGGCAAAAGACGTGGACCAGCGGCGGGCAATGGGCCGACAAATGCTTCGCGCTGGTCCGCACGGACCGGACGAAGAAGCATGAGGGCATCAGCTTCCTGCTGATCGACATGGATTCGCCGGGCGTGGAGGTGAAGCCGATCCGCCTCATTTCCGGCGCGTCGCCCTTCTGCGAAACCTTCTTCACCGACGTGAAGGTGCCCAAGGGCAATCTCGTCGGGCGCGAGGGCGAGGGCTGGACGATCGGCAAGCGCCTGCTCCAGCACGAACGCTCCAGCCTGTCCGGCGGCGGCGGCTCGGCCGGGCGCCTGCTCGCCGGCAAGCCGCTCAGTCAGGTCGCCAAGGACTATCGCGGCACCGACGACGCCGGTCGCCTGTCCGACGCCGATCTGCGCATGCGCCTCGTCCGGCACGAGATGGACACGCGCGCCTTCATGCTCACCCTGCGCCGCGCCGCGCTGGAGGCGAAGTCCAATGCCGGCCCGTCGGCCGCGACCTCGATCATGAAGAACGTCGGCGCCCGCATCACGCAGGATCGCGCCGAACTCGGCATCGAGATCATGGGCATGAACGGCCTCGGCTGGGAGGGCGAGGGCTTCTCCGAGGCCGAACTCGCGCAGACCCGCACATGGCTGTGGGGCAAGGCGGTTTCGATCTACGGCGGCAGTTCCGAAATCCAGAACAACATCGTCGCCAAACGCATTCTCGGCATGCTGGACCACCAGTAACCGGGCACCCGTTGGAGAGGAGCGGGAGGACGGCGCAAGCCGATCCTCCCGCCAATTTTGCAGGAACAGACATGGCCGTCCTCACCGAAGAACAGACGATGCTGCGCGACATGGCGCGGGAATGGGCGGACAACGAATCGCCCGTCACCGCCTTTCGCAAGCTGCGCAACGCCGCGCCGGCCGAGGGCTATGACGCCGCCGCCTGGACCGAGATCGGCCAGATGGGCTGGGGCGGCATCGTCATTCCGGAGGAGCATGGCGGATCCGCGCTCGGCTATCTGTCGCTTGGCATGGTCGTCGAGCAGTTGGGGCGCAATCTCGCCGCCAGCCCGCTCGCCTCGACCGGGCCCGCCGCCAGTGCGATCGCGCTCGGCGAAAGCGATGCGGCGAAGTCCGACTGGCTGCCGCGCATCGCCGCGGGCGAGGTCGTCGCGACGCTCGCGATCGACGAGGGCCCGGTGCACGGCGGCCCGATCGCGACGCGCGTCGAGGATGGGCGCCTGACCGGCACCAAGCTGTTCGTTGCGGAGGGCGACAGCGCCGCTCTGTTCGTCGTCGCTGCTGCGGACGGCCTGTATCTGGTCGCCGGCGACGCGGGCGTCAGCCGTTCTCCGCGTCGGATGGCCGATGCGCGCAGCCATGCCGAGGTGCGCTTCGACGACGCCCTCGCGGTCCGGCTCGGCGGTGTCGATCTGACGGCGCGCGTGGTCGATTATGCCACGGCGCTGGTCACCGCCGAAATGCTCGGCCTCGCCGAACAGGCGTTCGCCACCACCAACGACTATCTCAAGACCCGCGTCCAGTTCGGTCAGGCGCTCAGCACCTTCCAGGCGCTGCAGCATCGCATGGCGAAGATGCTGACCGAACTCGAACTGATGCGCTCGGTGGTCGAGGGCGCGCTCGAGGCGATCGATTCTGGCCGCTCCGACCGCGATCAGGCGGTCAGCCTCGCCAAGGCGGTCGCCGGCGACACCGCGAAACTGGTGACGCGCGAGATGATCCAGCTTCACGGCGGCATCGGCATGACCGACGAACACGACGCCGGCTTCTACATGAAGCGCGCCGCGGTGCTGGAGGCGATGTGGGGCAACGCCGCCTTTCACCGCGAACGCTTCGCCCGCCTCAACGACTATTGATCGCGCCGCGGGTATTCCGTTTTCGCACGAACAAGGCAGATGTTCGCGCGAAGACGCGAAGGTGGACGACCGCGCGTCGCAGCAACATCTTCGCGCTTACGCGCCTTCGCGAGCCATCAAGCCGCCGGCAAAGCCCGATCATCGAACAGTCCGAACAGCAACGTCGAGGCATACATGCCGATCGCGCGCTCGCGTGGCATAGTTGCTGCCCATTTGCGCATATCGAAGGCCGCGTTTTGCAATGCCATCAGCGCCTGCGCCGCCACCAGCGCATCGACGGCGCGGATCGATCCTTCTGCAATCCCATCCATGATCGTTCCCGCGAACCGCCGCGCGATGCGGTTCGAGCGGTCGACCATCGCGGTGCGGACGACCCCCGGCAGGCCGCTCAGCGCGGTCGTCCGCAACAGCGGCGCGCGTTCGGCGAATTGGACGTCGAGCAGGGTCGCGATCGTGCTCGCCAGCCGCTCCCAATGCGAACCGCCCGCCTCGTCCGCCAGCCGCTGCGCATCGCTGATCGTGTCGAAGCTGCGGCGGTAGCAGGCGATCACCAGATCGTCCTTGGCGTCGAGATGGTGGTAGAAGCTGCCCTTGGTGACGTTCAGCTCCGCCGCGATCCGCTGCACCGACGCGCCGCGATAGCCCAGTTCGTTGATGAGTCGGGTGGCGGCGAGCAGGAAGGCGGCGCGCCCGGGCTCGATCTCCTCATGCTCCAGATCGATCGGCACCGGCGCCCAGCGGACGTCCGCCCCCGCGATGCCGCGCTCGAACACGTCCATTAGCCGCGCCTCGACCCGGCCATATTGGTCGGGCTCGTAGCGCACCAGCCACACCGGCAGCCAGAAGGTGTTCTCGAGCAGTACGTGCGCCCGCGCGCCGAACAGGTCCGTCTGCGCCCGCGACGTCGCCGGGCCCCACAGCGCGCGCGTCCGCCGGAACACCTCGCGCCAGCGATTCAGCAACCGGGTACGGTTCGGGTCCTCGGTGGCGCGCAGGTCGGACAGCACCGCCATCGCGCGGTCCTCGCCGCGCTGCACCCGCGCCAGCCGGTCCATGTTGAGCGACAGATAGCGGCGGACGCGCTCCCGCGGCGTCGGTGCCGCCATCGCCTCGTCGATCATCGCCAGCAATTGTTCGAGCGTATGCTCGAACGCCGCCGCCGCCAGATCCTCCTTGCGCTTGAAATAATAGGTGACGCTGGTGGTGTTCAGCCCTACCCGCCGCGCGACGTCGGCGAAGGTCATGCCCTTCGCGCTCTGTTCGTTGATCGCCTCCGCCGCGGCGGACAGGATCGCGTCACGCTTCGCCCGGAAGCGCTTCGTCCCCTGTTCTTCCCCGTTGCCGATCTCGCTCCCGCCGCTGCCGGCGTCCGCCCCCGTCTGGTCCATCCCGCCAGTGTATCGACTGCGCTTTCGAAGAAACAGTGTTTTCTAGCGAGGCATGCGTTCAGGGGTGAAAAAGCGGCCATCGACCGCTCTACGGGACTTTACCGAATGTACGGTACGGCCTAAACCCCCGGTCAAAGACGTTTGGAGAGAGCCACATGGACTTCACCCTCAGCGAACGCGAAACCTATTTCCGCGATCGGGTGCGCAGCTTCATCGACCAGGAGATCCGGCCCCGGATCCCCGAACATGACGCGCAGGAACATGAGGGCGAGCGCTGGAAAGTGATCCCGGTCATCGAGGCGTGCAAGGAAAAGGCGAAGGCCGCCGGCCTGTGGAATTTCTTCATGCCGCCCAATTCCGGCCAGACCCATGTCGATGACAGCTTTGCCTTCGAAGGGACGCAGCTTACCAATCTCGAATATGCCCTCTGCGCGGAGGAGATGGGCAAGGTCGGTTGGGCATCGGAGGTGTTCAACTGCTCCGCGCCCGACACCGGCAACATGGAGGTGTTCCATCGCTACGGCACACGCGCGCAGAAGGAGCAATGGCTCGGCCCGCTGATGCACGGGCAAATCCGCTCCGCCTTCTTGATGACCGAACCCGCGGTCGCCTCGTCCGATGCGACCAACATCGAGACCTCGATGGTCCGCGACGGCGATCATTACGTCATCAACGGGCGCAAATGGTGGTCCTCGGGCGTCGGCGATCCGCGCTGCAAGGTCGCGATCGTCATGGGCAAGACCGATACCTCGGCCAAGCGGCATGCGCAGCAGAGCATGATCCTGATGCCGATGGACGCGCCCGGCGTCACGATCGAGCGTATGCTCACCGTCTACGGCTACGACCATGCGCCGCATGGTCATGGCGAGGCGGTGATGAAGGACGTGCGCGTGCCGGTCGAGAACGTGCTGCTCGGCGAGGGGCGGGGGTTCGAGATCGCGCAGGGCCGGCTCGGGCCAGGGCGCATCCATCACTGCATGCGTACGATCGGCGTCGCGGAGACGGGGATCGAGGCGATGGCCAAGCGTCTGCTCGGCCGCGTCGCCTTCGGCAAGCGGCTCGCGGATCATTCGATCTGGGAACAACGGATCGCAAAGGCCCGTATCGACATCGAAATGACGCGCCTGCTTTGCCTCAAGGCGGCGGACATAATGGACAAGGCCGGCAATAAATCGGCGCAGCTCGAGATCGCGATGGTCAAGGTCGCCGCACCGACGATGGCGCTTCAGATCCTCGACGATGCGATCCAGGCGCATGGCGGCGGCGGCGTCAGCCAGGATTTCCACCTCGCCCACGCCTGGGCCGCGATGCGCACGTTGCGCTTCGCCGACGGCCCGGACGAGGTCCACAACCGCGCCATCGCCCGCGCCGAGTTCGGCAAATACAGCGATTATGCTGCGGAGCGGCCGGCCCGGTGAAGGGGGGCACAAGCTTTTTACCCGATCGTCATCCCGGCGAACGCCGGGACCCATGGACACGGTGCGTCGGCGACGGCGCGCAACCACGGCCCTCTGCAGCCATGGGGCCCGGCGTACGCCGGGACGACGGAACAGGCAGACGGGTCGCCCAGCAAGAAGGCTTGGTACGATGAAAGCCGCCGTCCTCTTCGAACCGAAACAGCCGCTCAGCATCGAGGAGGTCGCCGTCTCGAACCCGGCGGCGCATGAGGTGCTGATCCGCACGGTCGCGGTCGGCGTCTGCAGATCGGACCTGCACTTCGTCGACGGCATCTATCCGCATGCGCTCCCGACCATTCCCGGTCACGAGGCCGCCGGCCTGGTCGAGGCGGTCGGCAGCGAGGTGCGCACGGTCAAGGTCGGCGACCATGTCGTCACCTGCCTCAGCGCCTTTTGCGGCCATTGCGAATTCTGCGTCACCGGCCGCATGTTCCTGTGCGTCGATGCGGGCGTACGTCGGCCGAAGGGCGCAGCCCCGCGGCTGACGCTCGGCGACCGGCCGGTCGCGCAAATGCTCAACCTGTCGGCTTATGCCGAGATGATGCTGGTCCACGAACATGCCTGCGTCGCGATCGACCCCGACATGCCGATGGACCGCGCCGCGCTAATCGGCTGTGCGGTGACGACCGGCGCGGGCGCGGTGTTTAACACCACCGACGTGACGCCAGGCGAGACGGTGTGCGTCGTCGGTTGCGGTGGCATCGGCCTCGCCGCGGTCAACGCCGCGAAGATCGCCGGCGCGGGCAAGATCATCGCGCTCGATCCCGTGCCCGAGAAGCGCGCGCTTGCCGAGAAACTCGGCGCCACCCACAGCATCGATGCGCTGTCCGACACCGCGGCGGACGAGGTGGTCGAGATCACAAAGGGCGGCGTCCATCATGCGATCGAGGCGGTCGGCCGCCCGCAAAGCGCCGCCACCGCGGTCAAGGTGCTGCGCCGCGGCGGCACCGCGACGATCCTCGGCATGCTGCCGCCGACCGAGAAGGTCGGCCTGTCGGCGATCGACCTGCTGTCCGGCAAGAAGCTGCAAGGCGGGCTGATGGGCAGCAACCGCTTCCCGGTCGACATCCCGCGTCTGGTCGACTTCTACATGCGCGGGCAGCTCGACCTCGACACGATCATCGCCGATCGCATGTCGTTGGAGCGGATCAACCACGCCTTCGACGAACTGCGCAAGGGCGATGCCACCCGCAGCGTGATTACCTTCGGATGATGCTTTCCCATACCACGACCGTCATCCCCGCGCAGGCGGGGATCCATAGATGCAACGCTAGGGAACGATGTGAGACGCCAGCTGCTCCGGATCTCTGCCCGCGCGGGGATGGCGCCCTGTACGCAAAGACCCCGTCATGACCGATACCATCCCCGTCGCGGACAAAGACCGGCTGAACGAGGCAAACCTCACCGCCTGGATGGAGGCGAATGTCGCCGGCTTCACCGGCCCGCTCACCTACGCCAAGTTCGCCGGCGGCCAGTCGAACCCGACCTATCGCATCGACAGCCCGTCGGGCGCCTATGTCCTGCGCCGCAAGCCGTTTGGGCCGCTGCTGCCGTCCGCGCATGCGGTCGATCGCGAATATCGCCTGATCGCCGGCCTGTATCCGACCGGCTTTCCCGTCGCCAAACCCTATGGCCTGTGCACTGACGACACCGTCATCGGATCGATGTTCTACGTGATGGCACTCGCCAACGGGCGCAACCTGTGGGACGGCACGCTCCCCGATTATGCGCCGGCGGAGCGCACCGGCATCTATGACGCGATGGTGGATACGCTCGCCGACCTCCACAACACCGATCACGTCGCCGCCGGCCTCGGCGATTACGGCAAGCCGGGCAATTACTTCGCCCGGCAGGTGGAGCGCTGGACGAAACAGTATCGCGCCAGCGAAACCGAACATATGCCGGAGGTGGAGAGCCTCATCGCCTTCCTGCCGCGCACGGTGCCCGAACAGACGCGGACGTCGATCGTCCATGGCGACTATCGCATTGACAACATGATCTTCGCACCCGACCAACCGCGGGTTGTTGCTGTGCTGGACTGGGAATTGTCAACGCTCGGGGACCCGCTGGCGGATTTCAGCTATTTTTTGATGAGTTGGGTGACCGAACCCGAGGGGCGGTCGGGCGTGAAGGGGCGGACCGGGGCGGACACCGGCATCCCGACGATCGAGGCGATGACGCAGCGTTACTGCGCGCGCACCGGTCGCGACGGCGTGCCGGATCTCAACTGGTATTTCGCCTATAACCTCTTCCGCCTGACCGGCATCGTCCAGGGCATCAAGAAGCGGATCGTCGATGGCACCGCCTCCAGCGCGCAGGCCGAACGCTCCGCGGCGCAGGTCCATCGTCTCGCCGCCGCCAGCTGGCATTTCGCCCAGGCGGCCGGGGCATAATTCACCTATTCGAGAGGGTTACATGTCGCTCTTCGATCTGACCGGCAAGGTCGCCGTCATCACCGGTTCCTCGCGCGGGATCGGCAAGGCCAGCGCGGTCGAGCTCGCCCGCGCCGGGGCCCGCGTCGTCATCAGCAGCCGCAAGCAGGACGCCTGCGACGCGGTCGCGGCCGAAATCAATGCGGAGTTCGGCGAAGGGCGCGCGATCGCGGTCGCCGCCAGCATTTCCTCGAAAGAGGCGCTCCAGCATCTGGTCGACGAAACCCGCCGCGCGTTCGGCCGCATCGACGTGCTCGTCTGCAATGCCGCATCCAATCCCTATTACGGGCCGCTGGAGGGTATCGCCGACGACCAGTTCCGCAAGATCCTCGACAACAACATCCTGTCCAACCACTGGCTGATTCAGATGGTGGTGCCGGAGATGCGCGAACGCCGCGACGGATCGGTCGTCATCGTCTCGTCGATCGGCGGCCTGCGCGGATCCGACGTGATCGGCGCCTATAACGTGTCGAAGGCGGCGGACTTCCAGCTCGCGCGCAATTATGCGGTCGAATACGGCCCCGACAACGTCCGGGTGAACTGCATCGCGCCGGGCCTCATCAAGACCGACTTCGCCCGCGCCTTGTGGGACACGCCGGAGGCGGAGACGCGATCGAGCCAGCACACGCCGCTGCGACGGCTCGGCGATCCGATCGATATCGCCGGCGCGGTCGTCTATCTCGCGTCCGATGCCGGCCGCTACATGACCGGGCAGGCGATGGTCGTCGACGGCGGGGTGACGATCTGATGGCGCGCTTCACCGGCAAATCGATCGTCGTCACCGGCGCAGGCAGCGGCATCGGCCGTGCCGCGGCGATCCAGTTCGCCGGCGAAGGCGGGCAGGTCGTCGTCGCCGACCGGACGGACGGGGCCGACGAGACCGCGGCGACGATCGTCGCCAACGGCGGCACCGCCCATGCCATCCGCATCGATGCGGGCGTCGAAGAGGATGTCGTCCGCGCCATCGCCCTGGCATGCGACCGGTTCGGCGGGCTGGACGTGATGTTCGCCAATGCCGGCATTTCCGGGGGCATGGCCAATATCTTCGATACCGACGTCGCGCTCATCACCGACGTGCTGCGCGTCAACCTGATCGGGCCGTTCCTGGCGATCAAGCATGCCGCGCCGCGGATCGCCGAACGCGGGCAGGGCGCGATCGTCCTCACCGCGAGCGTCGCCGGCATCCGCTCGGGCGCAGGCTCTCCCGCCTATTCCGCGTCCAAGGCGGGGGTCATCAATCTGGCGGCGGTGGCAGCGCAGCAGCTGTCCGGCAGCCACGTCCGCGTCAACGCGATCTGCCCCGGCCTGACCGAGACGGGGATGACCCGGCCGACGTTCGACTATGCTCGCGACGCCGGCAAGATGGACCGGCTCGGCCGCCTCAACCCGTTGCGCCGTGGCGCCCAGCCCGAGGAGCTGGCGAAGGTCGCGCTCTTTCTGGCGTCGGACGATGCCAGCTATGTCAACGGACAGGCGATCGCGGTCGACGGCGGCCTGTCGTCGAGCCATCCGGTGACGCGGCAGGACTATGGCAAGACAGCGGTCTGAATGACTTGAAGCGGTAACCCATGCGGGTCAGGATGTCGGAATGAGCCTGATCCTCGCGACCGCCCTCCTTGCTGCCCCCGCCGTCCAGAGCGTGGGGCCGATCATGCTGGTTCCCCGCTCCGCTGGCCCGAACGCCGCTATCGCGGCACCGCCACGGCAGCAGCTCGGCCGTTGGGTGATGAGCCCGGTGCTTTGCGCCGATACCGCCGGCACCGCGCTTGCGGCGCAGGCGGTGGTCCGCGCGCCGGAGCCGCAGCGATTCCTCGGCTGGAGCGGTGCCAGTCCGCGACGCACGCTGACGCTGGACTTCCGCATCGACGCGGACGGACGCCCGTTGTCGATCGCGCGCCGCACCGTCGGCAGCGTGGTCTACATCCCCGACGCGGAGGACGTGGTCCCCGCCTTCGCCGCGAGCCGGTTCGCGCCCGGCGCGGCGCGGACGCGATGCACCGCGACGTTCACTGCCGATCTCACGCCGATCGCCGCGGCCCCGATCGAGGACGTGATGGCCTATTCGGTGTTTGCGGCGACGCCGAACAAGGCGATCTGGGATCGGTTGAAGGTGACCGGCGGCGATTGCACCGATCCCGCGCCCGACGTGCTGCTCCGCGCCTTTCCGGCGTTCCGGGCGATGCCGGACCAGCCGGGATACCGAACGTGGAGCATGACCGGCTATGACCTCGACCGATCGGGCAGGCCGCGCAACGTGCGGACGATCGGCGGCAGCGGCACGCCGGTGCTCGACCGCGCCTCGCGCGAGGCGGTGGCGCGCTCCCGGTTCGAACGCGGTGCGCGGACGGGATGCTTCTATCCCTATCGCAAGCATGCCACGATCCTCGCTGCACCGGCGGCGCCGACCGAGGACGAGATGCGCCCGGCCGGGGCGACCTGTCCGCACGACCATGTCTGGAACCAGGCGCCCGCGCTCCGCTATCCGGCGCCCTATTGGCGGCGCAGCATCGAAGGGTGGGCGGTGGTCGCCTATGACGTCGCGCCATGGGGGCAGACCGGCAACGTCCGCGTCCTGAAGGCGGAGCCGAGCGGGGAATTCGGCGACGCGGCGATGGCCATGATCCGCAGCGCCACGCTGAAGACGGCGGGCACGGGCTATGTCGGCTGCGTCGATCGCGTCCTCTACGTCATGCGCAAGCCGGGCGTTCCTGCAAACGCCGGCGTGCCGGACGTGGTCGTCGACTGACCGCTCAGTCCCGCGGCACGCGGCGGCGGATCAGCCCCTCCTGCGCGACGCTCGCCACCAGCCGTCCGTCGGCGGTGAAGATGCTGCCGCGGTTCATCCCGCGCGCGTGGCCGGCCCAAGGGCTCTGCGTCGTGTAGAGCAGCCACTCGTCGGCGCGAACAGGCTCGTGGATCCACAGCGCATGGTCGAGGCTGGCGGTCTGCATCTCCGGCATCAGCCAGTTGACCCCGTGCGGCATCATCGCCGTCGCCAGCAACGCCATGTCGGAGGCATAGGCGAGCGCCGCGCGGTGCACCGCCGGATCGTCGCCGATGGCGGCGGCGGTGCGGAACCAGGCGGCGTTGCTCGGCGGGCGCTTCTCCGGCGCGAACCAGCTGCGTGGATAGAGCGGCCGCATCTCGATCGCATTCTGTCGGCGCGTGAAGAAATCGCGGTACTTCTCCGGCACCTGATGCGCGACCGCCTGCCGCAATTCGCGCTCGGACCTCAGCGTTTCGGGACCCGGCACGTCGGGCATGACATCCTGATGGTGCAGGCCGTCCTCGGGCGTCTGGAACGAGGCCGCCATGGTGAGGATCGGCTGCCCCTGCTGCGTCGCGACCACCCGCCGCGTCGCGAAGCTCTTGCCCTCGAAATCGCGGGTGACCTGATAGACGATCGGGAAGTTCTCGTCGCCCGGCCGCATGAAATAGGCGTGGAGCGAATGCGCGTCCTTGCCCGCGACCGAGCGCTGCGCCGCCTGCAACGCCTGCGCGATCACCTGTCCGCCGAACACGCGGCCCCGCCCGCCGGGTTGACGCGAACCGCGGTAGAGATCGGTGTCGATCTCCTCGACGTCGAGCAAAGCGACGAGCATCGCCGCCAGCTCTTCGGGCGAGCGTTCGGTGAACGCCGCCATCAATAGCCCGCCGCTTTCGCCAGCCGGTCGGCGTGGAAGCCGACGTCGCCGAACATCTCGGCGAGGACGCGCGCGCGCTTCATGTAGAAGCCGATGTCATATTCGTCGGTCATGCCGATGCCGCCATGCATCTGGATGCCCTCCTGCACGCTCAGCGTCGTCGCCATGCCGGTCATCGCCTTGGCGATCGACACCGCATCCTCCGCGTCCGCGCCGCCGTCGAGCAGCTGCTGTGCCTTCAGCACGGCGGCGCGCGCCACCTCCATCTCGGCATAGAGATGCGCGGCGCGGTGCTGGAGCGCCTGGAAGCTGCCGATCGCGACGCCGAACTGCTTGCGCTCCTTGAGGTAGCCGACGGTCATGTCCATCGCGCCGCCACCGACGCCGAGCAGCTCCGCCGCCGCGCCGGTACGCCCGGCGCGCAGCAGCCGTCCGAGCGGGTCGCGCCCCGCATCGACCTCGCCGATCACCGCATCGGCATCCACCTCGACCCCCTCGAACGCGATCCGCGACGCGAGGCTCGAATCGGCGAGGCGTTCGGGCGTGGCGGTCAGGCCGGCGGCATCGCGCGGGACGGCGAACAGCGTGACGCCGTCCGCATCGTCGGGCGACCCCGCCGTGCGGGCCGCGACGATCAGCAGGTCGGCGACATGGCCATGGGTGACGAACTGCTTGGTGCCGGTCAGGCGAAAGCCGTTGCCCGATCGCGCCGCGGTCATCGCGATCCGATCGCGATGCTTGGCGCCCTCGTCGATCGCCAGCGCGGCGACGGTATCGCCCGCGACGATGCCGGGGAACCAGCGCTCCGCCTGCGCAGAGCCCTCCAGCGCGGCGACCGCCGCGACCGCGGTGGCGAGGAAGGGGGAGGGGGACAGGTTGCGTCCGATCTCCTCCAGCACCACTCCCGCCTCGACATGGCCGAGGCCGAGGCCGCCCTGCGCCTCGGGGATCAGGATGCCGTTGAGGCCCATCTCCGCGAACTGCTTCCACAGGTCGCGGCTGAAGCCGGTCGCATCGTCGGCATCGCGCAGCGCGCGCAGATGCGACACCGGGGCATGTTCGGCGACGAAGTCCTTTGCGGTATCGCGCAGCATCGTCTGTTCGTCATTGAGGTAGAGAGGCATTGATCGTCTCCTGAGCCCCCTCCGCGCGGGAGGGGGACCGATGGTCTACGCGCCCGGCAGCTCCAGGATGCGCTTGGCGATGATGTTGAGCTGCACCTCGGATGTGCCGCCCTCGATCGAGTTCGCCTTGGTCCGCAGCCAGGCGCGCGGGCCGGCGCCGGTGTTCGACCGCTCGCTTTCCCATTCCAGCGCGTCCGATCCGCCCGCCGCCATCAGCAGTTCGTGGCGATCCTTGTTCAGCTCGGTCCCGACATATTTCATCATGCTCGGCTGCGCCGGATGCGCGCGCCCCGCCTTCAGCTCGTCGATGAAGCGTTCGGACATCGCCGCGAACGCCTTGGCCCGCACCTCGAACAGCGCGATCTGCGTGCGCAGCACCGGGTCCGCCAGCCGTCCGTCGTGGTCCAGCCCGATCGTCGCGATCGCCCCCTCGATCAGCGGATTGCGCCCGCCATGGCCGAGGCCCATGCCCGAGATCATCTCCCGCTCATGGCCGAGCAGATATTTGGCGACGTCCCAGCCCTTGTTCTCGTCGTGAATGCGGTTCGCCTTGGGCACCTTCACATTGTCCATGAAGGTTTCGCAGAAGGGCGAATAGCCGCTGATGAGCAGGATCGGCTTGGTCGAGACGCCCGGCGTCTCCATGTCGAACAGGACGAAGCTTATACCGCCCTGCTTGGACGCCTTGCTGGTGCGGACGAGGCAGAAGATCCAGTCCGCCTTGTCGGCATAGCTGGTCCACACTTTTTGCCCGTTGACGATATAATGGTCGCCGCCATCCTCCGCGCTCGCCGCCAGCCCGGCGAGGTCGGAGCCCGCATTGGGTTCGGAATAGCCCTGGCACCAGCGGATCTCGCCGCGCGCGATCCTGGGCAGATGCTCGAGCTTCTGCTCCTCCGTGCCATATTTGAGCAGCGCCGGCCCGAGCATCGAGATGCCGAAGGAATTGAGCGGATTGCGCGCGCGGATCGCCGCCATTTCCTCGCGCAGGATCTTGGTTTCGGCCGGCGACAGCCCGCCGCCGCCATAGGCCGTGGGCCAGTCCGGCACCGTCCAGCCGCGCGCCGCCATCCGGTCGAGCCAGTCCTTCTGCGCCGGCGACGATGGCGTGAAGTGGCGTCCGCCCCAGCAGACGTCGGCGTCCGAGCGCACCGGCTCGCGCATTTCGTGCGGGCAGTTTTCCGCCAGCCATGCGCGGGTCCGGTCGCGGAAGGTGTCGAGTTCGGTGTCGGTCATGGTCACTCTCCGAACGGGTTACTTGATGCTGCCCGACTTCAGGCTTTGCGCAGGGGTGAAGCCATGCTTCTCAAGCCCTGCCACGACCTTTTCGTAACCCTCTGACTTCGCCCAGAACATCGGGCCACCGCGATAGACCGGCCAGCCATAGCCATAGATCCACACGACATCGACGTCGGACGCGCGCTGCGCCATCCCCTCCTCAAGGATCAGCGCGCCCTCGTTGACCATCGTGTAGAGCGTCCGCTCGACGATCTCCTCGTCGGTCACCGCATGCTGGGGCGTGGCGGTCTTCTCGCGCCATTCCGCGATGATCTCGGCGACGCGGGGGCTGGGGGAGGGGTTCCGCTTCTCGTCGTAATCGTAGAAGCCCGCCTGCTTCTTCTGCCCCCAGCGCCCTTCGGCGGCGAGCGCGTCGCGGACGTTCTCGATCCGGTTCGGGTCGCGATGCCAGCCGATGTCGACGCCGGCGAGGTCGGCCATCTGGAACGGCCCCATCGGCATGCCGAACGCGACATGGACGCGATCGATCTGTTCCGGCGTCGCGCCCTCCAGCAGCAGCTTGTTCGCCTCGACCTGGCGCGGCATCAGCATGCGATTGCCGATGAAGCCATAGGTCACGCCGGCGACCACCGCGACCTTCCGGATCGTCTTGGCGAGGTCCATCACCGTGGCGAGCACGTCGGGCGCGGTCTTTGCGCCGCGTACCACCTCCAGCAGTTTCATGACGTTGGCCGGGGAGAAGAAGTGCATGCCGACGACATCCTGCGGCCGGCTCGTGCAGGCGGCGATCTCGTCCACATTGAGATAGGAGGTGTTCGACGCGAGGATCGCGCCCGGCTTGGCGATGCCGTCGAGACGCGTGAAGATCTCCTTCTTCACGTCCATATTCTCATACACCGCCTCGATGATGAGGTCGCAATCGGCGAGCGCATCGAAATCCAGCGTCGGGTTGAGCGCGCCCATCGCCGCCGTGACCTGCTCGGGCTTCATCCGGCCCTTCGCCGCGGTCGCCTCGTAATTCTTGCGGATCGTCCCCGTACCGCGGTCGAGCGCCTCCTGCTGCATCTCGACGATCGTCACCGGGATGCCGGCGGACAGGAAGTTCATCGAGATGCCGCCGCCCATCGTGCCGGCGCCGATTACACCGACGCGCTTGATCGGGCGCCGCTGCGTATCGGCGGGAACGTCGTCGATCTTCGCGGCCTGCCGCTCGGCGAAGAAGATGTGGCGCTGCGCGGCGGACTGCGTCCCCATCATCAGCTTCATGAACTCCTGCCGCTCGAAGGCGATGCCCTCGGCGAACGGCGTTTCCGTCGCCTTGACCACGCAGGCGATGTTCGCGGCGGGCGCCTCGAAACCGCGGAAGCGGCGGGCGTTGTCCTTCTGGAAGGCGGCGACCGCCTCGGGATCGGGCTTCGCCTCCTTCTCGGACGCGCGCGGGATCGGCCGCGCCGCCTTGATTTCGCGGGCGAAGGCGATGGCGTCCGCCTCCAGACTGTCCTCGCCGACGATCCGGTCGATCAGGCCCGCCTCCTGCGCCTTCTTCGCCGGGATCGGATCGCCCTTGGCGGTCATCTCCAGCGCCATGCGGACACCGGCGATGCGCGGGATGCGCTGCGTGCCGCCCGCGCCGGGCAGCAGGCCGAGCTTCACCTCGGGCGTGCCGATCTTCGCCGAGGGGACGGCGACGCGATAATGGCACCCCAGGGCGACCTCGCAGCCACCGCCCAGCGCGGTGCCGTGGATCGCGGCGACTACCGGCTTGGTCGACGCCTCGATCAGGTCGACGACGGTCGGCAGGCCGGGTTCGACCATCGGCTTGCCGAACTCGGTGATATCGGCGCCCGCGAAGAAGGTGCGGCCGTCGCAGCGGATCACCATCGCCGCGATCGACGCGTCGGCAACGCCTTCCCGGATCGCGGCGTCCAGTCCCTGCCGCACCGCAGCGCCAAGTGCGTTGACGGGCGGGTTGTCGGAAATGATGACGAGCACGTCGTCATGGCGTTCGGTACGGATCGGCGAGGTCATGGGAAACACTCCGGTGACGAAGAAAGGGGAAGGGGTCAGTTCAGCACGGCGTAGATCATCGTCTTCAGCTCGCGGCGGATCGGGTACAGGCCGGACGGGCTCAGCTGGGTCATGAACACCATGTGGAGCCGCTCGACGGGATCGATGAAGAAGGCGGTCGAGAACATGCCGCCCCAGTAATATTCGCCGTGCGACCCCGGGATCATCGTCCGCGCGACGTCCTGCGTCACCGCGAAGCCGAGGCCGAAACCGGTGCCGGCATTCTGCGTCTCGCTGAACAGCGATCGCGACAGGCTGGCGAGGTCCTTGCCGCCGGGCAGATGGTTCATCGTCATCAGGTCGAGCGTCTTGCGCCCGACGATGCGCACGCCGTCCAGCGTCCCGCCATTCTCGCACATCCGGCAGAAGCGGTGATAGTCGAGCGCGGTCGACACCAGTCCGCCACCACCCGAAAGTAATTTCGGCCGGCGGCTCCACGCGCTCGCCGCGCCGGTGTCGTACATCACGCGGCCCTTGCCCTCGACCAGCGCGTAACAGTCGGTCAGGCGGTCGATCTTGTCCTCGGGCACCTGGAAGAAGGTGTCGTCCATACCGAGCGGCGCGAAGATGCGGCTTTGGAAGAAGACATCGAGCGTCTGCCCCGACACCCGCTCGATCACCGCGCCGAGCACGTCGGTGGACACCGAATAGTTCCAACCCTCACCCGGCGAAAATTCCAGCGGCAGTTTGCCGAGCGCGGCGACGAAGCCGTCGAGGTCGAGGTTGCCGTGCCAGTTCTCCATCTTCGATTCGCGATAGGCGGCATCGACGTTCGACCGGTTCTGGAAACCATAGGTCAGGCCGGCAGTGTGGCGCAGCAGGTCGAGCATCCGCATCGGCTCGCTGGTCGGCCGGGTGACGAACGGCACGCCGCCGCCGCCGCCATTGTAGACGCCGAGGCCCCTGAACTCCGGCAGGATGTGATGGACCGGGGTGTCGACCGCGACCTTGCCCTCCTCGACCAGCATCATGAACGCGATCGAGGTGATCGGCTTGGTCATCGACGCGATGCGGAACAGCGACCGCTCGTCTACCATCCCGCCGCCCTCGCGCGCCGCGCCCTGATGCGAGAAATGCACGATCTCGCCCTCGCGTGCGATCAGCAACTGCGCGTGCGGCAACAGGCCGGTGTCGAGGTAGCGCGCCTTCAGGAACTGATCGATCGCGGCCAGTCGCCCGCTATCCATGCCCTGAACGCTCGCGGCGGTGTCGGTCATCCTCTGCCATACCCCAGTTTCTAACTTTCCTATCCTATTGCCTTGAGCGGCAGCGGAATCAACTATAACCTTTCATCGAAACGCGGGTTTTCGACGACCCGCTCGACAGGTGAGAGAGGAAGCTGATTGTGGCGAGCGAACCGATCGTGGCCCTGCCGCCCTCGTGGCCGGCGATGTCGCTGCCGCAGGCGCAGGCGCTGCTGACCGCCCCCGGCGCGAAGTTCGAGATGGCACAGGCCGACATCCGCGGCGTGCCGACCCGCGTCTGGAAGAATGCGCCGCCGACGATGCGCGTCCTGCTGGAGGCGAGCCGCGGCCATGCCGATCGCCTGTTCGTGATCTACGAGGACGAACGGGTGAGCTATGAGGCGCATTATCGCGCCGTCGCCGCGCTCGCCGCGCATCTCGTGGCGCTCGGCATCGGCAAGGGCGACCGCGTCGCGCTGGCGATGCGCAACCTGCCCGAATGGCCGGTCGCGTTTTTCGCGGGCGTGTCGATCGGTGCGATCATGGTGCCGCTCAACGCGTGGTGGACGGGGGCGGAGCTGGAATACGGCCTGCGCGACTCGGGCGCCCGCGTGCTGATCGTCGACGGCGAGCGCCACGGGCGGCTGGAGCCGGTCTATGCTGCGCTGCCCGGGCTCGAACGGGTGATCGTCGCACGCGCGACCACGCCGCTGGCGGCGGGGACCGAGCGGCTGGAGGAGGTGATCGGTACGCCGCACGACTGGACGGCGCTACCCGAAGCGGCGCTGCCGGCGGCGGAGATCGCGCCCGACGACGATGCGACGATCTTCTACACCAGCGGCACCACCGGCGCGCCCAAGGGGGCGCTCGGCACCCACCGCAACTTCATGACCAACATCATGTCGAGCGGCTTCACCGCCGCGCGCAGCTATCTGCGCCGCGGCGAGACGCCGCCCGAGCCGACCCCGCGCGTGTCGCTCACCGTCATCCCGATGTTCCACGTCACCGCCTGTTCGGCGGGGATGATGGGGTCGATCGCCAGCGGATCGACGATGGTCTTCCTGCGCAAATGGGATGCGACGCGCGCGCTGGAGATCATCGAGCGGGAACGCGTCAACATGACCGGCGGCGTGCCGACGATCGCCTGGCAGTTGCTCGAGCATCCGGATCGCGCCAGCTACGACCTCTCGTCGCTCGACACGATCGCTTATGGCGGCGCCCCGTCCGCGCCCGAACTGGTCCGCCGCATCTATCAGGAATTCGGAGCCTTGCCGGGCAACGGCTGGGGCATGACCGAGACGACCGCGACCGTCACCCAGCATGGCGGCGAGGATTATCTCAACCGCCCCGACAGCGCCGGCGCACCGGTCGCGACGGCGGATATCGAGGTGCGGGGCAGGGACGGCGTCACCGTGCTGCCGCCGGACACGATCGGCGAGCTGTGGGCGCGCGGGCCGATGATCGTCAGCGGTTATTGGAACAAGCCCGAGGCGACCGCGGCCACGTTCATCGACGGCTGGGTGCGCACCGGCGACCTCGCTCGCATCGACGGGGAAGGATTCCTGTTCATCGCCGACCGCGCCAAGGACATCGTCATTCGCGGCGGCGAGAACATCTACTCGATCGAGGTGGAAAACATCCTCTACGCCCATCCGTCGGTCACCGACGCCGCCCTCGTCGGCATTCCGCACCGCACGTTGGGCGAGGAGCCGGCGGCGATCGTCCATCTCTGCCCCGGCTGCGAGGCGACCGAGGCGGAACTGCAGGCGTTCGTGCGCGAGCGGCTGGCGGGGTTCAAGGTGCCGGTGGCGATCCGCTTCCTGCCCGCGCCGCTGCCCCGCAACGCCAACGGCAAGATCCTGAAGAAGGACCTCAAGGCGCTGTTCGAGGACCGGGTCGCCGCCATCGCCTGACGCACCCTCAAGAAGCAGGATGGCGGGGCGCGAAAATGCGCTAGAGCATGGGGATGGCCGACACTCCCGATCCCGCGTCCAGCGCGCCTCCCATGTCTTCCGAAGAGCAGGTGGCGCTGGGTGCGCCGCTGCTGCCGGGGACGCGATCCGAGATCGGGCGGATCGCGTTGCGGCGCGACCGGCTGCTCGCCGCCTTCACGCTGATCTCGGGCGTCGGCCTCGCGCTGGGTACGCCATTCGCGCTCAAGTCGGGCGCGGAGTTCTTCATGCCGCTCACCGCCGCGCTGGTCATCGCCATCGCTCTGGTGCCGGTGCTCGAATGGCTGGAGCGCCGCCGCCTGCCGTCGGCGCTGGCGGCGCTGTTCTGCGTCCTCGTCTTCCTCATCATCGCCAATATCGCGATCGCGGCGATCGTGGTGCCCGCGACCGACTTCTTCCAGCTGCTCCCCAGCCGGATTAGTCGTATCCAGCATAATCTGTCGCCGCTGCTCGACCTCTATTCGACGCTCGAAAAGTCGGTGAACAAGATGTTCCGGCAGATCGCCTCGACCCCGGTCCGCCAGCCGCAGACCGCGGCGGTCGCGCCGCCCAGCTCGATTCTGGAATTGGCCGCCACCTCGGCGCCGACGGTCATCGTCCAGTTCTTCTTCGGCATCCTCATCGTCTTCTTCTTCCTGTCCGGCTGGACCGGCATGCGCAAGAAGACGATCACCGGTCGCACCAGCTTCGACGGCGCGATGGCGACCGCGCGGGTGATCCAGGACGTCGTCGACGACGTGTCGGCCTATCTCGGCACGATCACGCTCATCAACCTGACGCTGGGCGGCATCGTCGCGGGCGCGCTGTATTTCATCGGCATGCCCTCGCCGCTGATGTGGGGCGGCATCGTCGCCCTGCTCAACTACATCCCCTATTTCGGGCCGATCATCGCGATGTTCCTGCTCGCGATCGGCGGGATGATGACCTTCACCGACATATGGGTGGCGATGCTGCCCCCCGCGGTGATGATCGGTTGTCACCTGGTCGAGGCGAATGCGATCACGCCGCTGATCGTCGGGCACCGGCTGACGATCAGCCCGTTGATGATCCTCATCTCGATCAGCTTCTGGGGCTGGGTGTGGGGGACGGCGGGGGCGCTGCTGGCGGTGCCGCTGCTCATCATCATCCAGACCGTGCTCGGCGCCGCGGGCAAGCCCGATATCGCCGGTTTCCTGTTCGAACACGGCACGCTGGTGCAGCAGGAACGCGCGCGTCGGCGGCGAAACGACGGCGACGGCGAATAGGCCGTTGACACCCCCGATGCCCTCGCCTAGTTGGCGCGCCTCAACGCTTTCAGCGGGTGTAGCTCAGTTGGTTAGAGCGCCGGCCTGTCACGCCGGAGGTCGCGGGTTCGAGCCCCGTCACTCGCGCCACTTTCCTTTCCGGAAAGCGGGATAAGCTAATCGGAATATGCGGGAACAGCGCATCGCCGGATCGGCGAAGGTCGCGTTCCGACCGCTTTCAGCGGGTGTAGCTCAGTTGGTTAGAGCGCCGGCCTGTCACGCCGGAGGTCGCGGGTTCGAGCCCCGTCACTCGCGCCACCGGTCATCGACCGGGGCACTTCATCGAACATTCCCACGCATCGCTCAGCGCCAGCGCCCGGTCTCCATCCACAGCAGCAGCGGCCGCAGCGGCATGATCCAGACGATCCCGGTCACCAGGTAGAAGGGCAGTTGCAGCCACCACGGCCATGCGCCGACGATCGCCGACGCGCTGACGATCCCGATGCACCAGATCGCGATCAGCGCGAGGATGATGAACATACCGGCCGGCTTGCGCCACGAAGGGGTCATGGGACGATCCAGTCTGCTTCGGTGGCGATGGCGTGGAGAGGGACGTCCCAGGGATCGGGGACGAGCGTATCGACCTGCTGCACCGACCAGGCGATGCCGACCCGCCACGCCGCCGGATGCGCGGCGAAGGCGCGATCGTAATGACCCGCGCCTTGCCCCAGCCGGTTGCCGCGGAGGTCGAAGCCCAGCAGGGGCGTCAGGATGATATCCGGCCGGATCTCGGTCGCCGTCGCATCGGGCTGGCGCAGGCCGAACGGGCCGTCGCCGAGCGTGACAGCCTGGTCCCAGACGAGGAAGCGGAACGGCGCGGCGCGTGTCGTCACATGGGGCAGGGCGATCGTGCAGCCGGCGGCGCGTGCCGCGGCGACCAAGGGGGCGGGGTCCGCCTCGCTGCCGATCGGGATATAGCTGGCGACCACCGGCCGGTCGGCGAGCCGCGCGACGAATGCGTCCGGCACCATGATCGCTGTGTCGCGGGCGAAGCCGTCGCGGGCGGCACGCAGGCGGGCGCGGAGGGCGAGCTTGTCGGTCATCGCTCCGGACTGCGTGCGGGAGGGAAAAGCGGGTGGCGGGACCGCCGTGGCCGTGTGCCAAAGTATCCGCCGACGCCTGTTAACGTCAGGTGGGGACCATATGCATCGGACCAGGGTCCGGACAGGGACAGCCCCCTTGGATGATGAATAGCCTCAGGGATAAAGTAAGGCTCGTACCGGGCAGAACCCGCCACCGCCAATCTAGGGTGTCCGGGCTCCCGTGGCAATGCCCGGCGACAATGGTATCATCCCGCCGCGGGGGCATGCTCCAGCGCCTCGGCCAGCGCCTCCAGCCGGTCCGCGATGCGCGCCAGCGCAGGCTCGCTCACCGCGGCACCCTCGGGCGGGCGCTGCTCGATTTCCTCGAGGTCGTCGGCCAGCATCAGCGCGACGAACAGCATCGCCCGCTCGCCCGGCACCCCGGCCGCGGCGCGCAGTGCGGCAGGCCAGCGTTCCTCGATCATCGCGCCGAGCTTTTGCAGGCGTGCCTCCTCGCCGTCGCGGCAGGCGATCGTGTGGGGACGGCCGCCGATCGGGAGCGTGACGTTCGCCATCAGGACGCGGTGCCGCGGGCGATGACGTCGTCCAGCGCGCTGACCGCTTCGGCCATGCGTGCCTTCAGCGCGGCATGGCGGCGGGCGAGCGCATCGCCGGCCGTGGCGCGGGCGTCGATCGCGGTTTCGATACGGGCGATCGCGGCGTCGATACGTTCGACGGCGGTTGGGGTGTCAGCCATCGCGACGACGTAGGCGTGCGGCCGATGACCGGCAAGACGCCAAACCGGTGCGGCCATTCGTCTCGCCGCGGGAAGCCAACAAGTGAAGGCTGCGGTTGACAGAATGGGTCCCCCCCTCGCAAAGGCTGCGCGCCCGGCGCGGCCCCATTCCGTCGCGCACGCAGACCCACGCGAGGAGAGACCAGATGACGGTGAAGGTTGCGATCAACGGCTTCGGACGCATCGGACGCCTCGTGGCGCGTGCGATCATCGAGCGCAATTCGAGCGAACTCGAACTGGTCGCGATCAACGACCTCGCCGACGCCAAGTCCAACGCCTGGCTGTTCAGCCGCGACAGCGTCCACGGCAAATATCCCGGCACGGTCAGCGCCGAAGGCAACGATCTGGTCATCGACGGCAAGCGCATCCGCGTCACCGCCGAGCGCGATCCCGCCAATCTGCCGCACAAGGAGCTGGGCGTCGACCTGGTGCTGGAATGCACCGGCTTCTTCACCGACAACGTCGCCTGCCAGAAGCATATCGATGCCGGCGCGAAAAAGGTGCTGATCTCGGCTCCCGGCAAGGGCGTCGACCTGACCGTCGTCTATGGCGTCAACCACGACAAGCTCACGGCCGAGCATACGATCGTCTCGAACGCCTCGTGCACGACCAACTGCCTTGCGCCGGTCGCCAAGGTGCTGAACGATTCGATCGGGATCGAGCGCGGCCTGATGACCACGGTCCACGCCTATACCAACGACCAGAAGATCCTCGACCAGATCCACCCGGACCTGCGCCGCGCCCGCGCCGCCGCGATGTCGATGATCCCGACCACCACCGGCGCCGCCCGCGCCGTGGGTGAGGTGCTGCCCGAACTGAAGGGCAAGCTGGACGGTTCGGCGATCCGCGTGCCGGTGCCGGACGTCAGCCTGATCGACCTGACCTTCACGCCGAAGCGCGACACGACGCGGGACGAGGTCAATGCGATCCTGAAGGCCGCCGCCGACAGCGGCCCGCTCAAGGGCGTGCTGGTCTATTCGGACGAACCGCTCGTTTCGATCGACCTGATGCACAGCCCGCAATCCTCGACCGTCGACAGCCTCGAAACCGCGGTGCTCGACGGCAAGCTGGTCCGCGTCGTCAGCTGGTACGACAACGAATGGGGCTTCTCGAACCGCATGGTCGACACCGCGACCGTGATGGCGAGCTTCCTCTGAACCGAGGACGATCCCCTTGGCTCGTCGTTGCGAGGAAGGCAGCGACGCGGCAACCCAGGGCCGCGCGCACGCCGCTCTGGATTGCCCCGCTTCGCGCGCGATGACGATGTCGGATACCGGCGTGCTGGTCGGCATCGCCCGGCATGCCTTTCCGAAAGCGCCGATGGAGCTGGTCGACGCCGTCGAGGTGACGGTCGAGGGCGGGCTCCACGGTGACTTCCGGGGCGCCGTGAAGCCGGGCGGGCGCGGCAAGCGTCAGGTCACGATGATGGAGCGCATCGACTGGGATGCGGCGATGGCCGAGTTCGGCCATACGATTCCGTGGCAGGAGCGGCGGGTCAACCTGCTGCTCGACGGCATCGACATCCCGCAACTGCCCGGCACGCGCATCCGTATCGGCGCGGCCGAATTCGAGATCACCGTGGAGTGCGATCCGTGCAGCCGCATGGAGACGGTCGCCACCGGGCTGAAGGCCGCGCTGACCCCAGACTGGCGCGGCGGTGCCTGCACGCGCGTCAAGGTCGCCGGGCGGATCGCGATCGGCGATACCGTGGCCATTCTCCCCTGACATTTCAGACACGAAGGAAGACGACGTGACCAAGCCCTTCAAGACGCTCGACGATATGGGTGAGATCAGCGGCAAGCGCGTGCTGGTCCGTGAGGATCTGAACGTGCCGATGGCGGATGGCGCGGTGACCGACGACACGCGGCTGCGCGCGACGCTGCCGACCGTCACCGAGCTCGCCGACCGCGGCGCGATCGTGCTGATCCTCGCCCATTTCGGCCGGCCAAAGGGTGTGCCGAGCGCCGACATGTCGCTGTCGATGCTCGCGCGGCCGTACAGCAACGTCCTCGGCCGCGAGGTCCGCTACATCGACTGGGAGGGCGCCGACGCGGCAGTCGCGACATTGCAGCCCGGAGACATCGCGATCCTGGAGAACACGCGCTTTTTCGGTGGCGAGGAAAAGAACGATCCGGCGGTGGTCGCGCGCTTCGCGAAGCTCGGCGACCTCTACGTCAACGACGCCTTCTCCGCCGCGCATCGCGCCCATGCCTCGACCGAGGGGCTGGCGCGGGCGTTGCCCGCTTATGCCGGCCGCGCGATGGAAACCGAGCTCGACGCGCTCGAAAAGGCGCTGGGCAAGCCCGAGCATCCCGTCGCGGCGGTGGTCGGCGGCGCGAAGGTGTCGACCAAGCTCGACGTGCTAAAGCACCTCGTCACCCGCGTCGATCACCTCATCATCGGCGGCGGCATGGCCAACACCTTCCTCGCGGCGCGCGGGGTCAACGTCGGCAAGTCGCTGTGCGAGCATGACCTGACCGGCACCGCGGACGAGATCCTCGACGCGGCGGACAAGGCGAACTGCACCGTCCATCTGCCCTATGACGTCGTCGTCGCGAAGGAATTCCGCGCCAACCCGCCGGTCCGCACCGTCAACGTCCACGAGGTCGCTGCGGACGAGATGATCCTCGACGTCGGTCCAAGCGCGGTCGAGGCGCTGGGCGACGTGCTCAAGAACTGCCGCACGCTGGTGTGGAACGGCCCGATGGGCGCGTTCGAGACGCCGCCGTTCGACGTCGCCACCGTCAGCCTCGCGCGCACCGCCGCGGCGCTGACGCAGGACGGCAGCCTCGTCTCGGTCGCGGGTGGCGGCGACACCGTCGCCGCGCTCAATCAGGCGGGGGTCGCGGATCGCTTCACCTTCGTCTCGACCGCGGGTGGCGCCTTCCTGGAATGGATGGAAGGCAAGGACCTGCCCGGCGTCGCCGCGCTGATGGGCTGAGCGGGCGGCGCCGTTCAGGCGGGCGGCGCTTCCTTCAGCAGCGGAATGAGGGTGGCGTTCAGATCGTCGAGATCGAGCGCCGCCGCCTTGGCGTAGCGCACCACGCCGGCGCGATCGATGATGTAATTGGTCGGCACGGCGCCGTCGATCAGCGGATAGCGCCCCTTGATCCGCTTTGCTGGCGTGATCGGCAGCGCCGCGAACAGTGGCTTCATCCGGAACGCCGGCACCGAATCCTCCGTCGCGATGGCGAACACGCGGAGCCCGTATTGCTCGTGTGCCGGTAATAGCCGTCGAGCAGCGGCAGTTCGGCACGGCACGGCACGCACCACGTCGCCCAGAAGTTCAACACCACCACCTGCCCGCGCAGGCTCGCCAGCGTCACCTTGCTGCCGTCGATCAGCGTCACCTCGAAATCGGGGGCGGGCCGGCCGACCGGCGTTTCGGCCGGCGGCGTCGACGACGCGGTAAGGGTCCATAACGCCGCAGCGATCGCGGCGCGGAACAGGCTCATGATCGGTCTCCCTGTCGCCAGCAGGAGACGGCAGGGGCACGACGTCAAGCCTTGCTCCTAACCGGTTGATCCGGCGGGTCGACCGGGCTATGTTAAACGCGTTAAACAGGAGCCGACATGCTCGGAGTGCGACTCGACACCGAACTGGAAGAGCGGCTCGCCGCCGTCGCGCGCACCCAGGGTCGCAGCAAGAGCGACATCGCGCGCGAGGCGGTCCGCCGTTACGTCGACCTTCACGACGACGCCTATCGGCGTGAGGCGCGGCGCCAGTCGACGCGCGCCTCCGCCCGCGATTCCGCCAGCGATACCGCCTTCTGGCAGGATGCCGCCGCGTGGAAGTGAAGCATGGCGGCATCGTGCTGGTCGATGGACCCGATGGCGCGCCGGCGCGACCGTGCGTGGTCGTCCAGTCGGACCTGTTCAACGCGACGCATGCGACGATCACCGTCTGCCCGCTGACCGGCGTGATGGGCGGCGAGGCGCTGTTCCGCGTCGCCATGTCGCCGCGTGAACACAATGGCCTGACCGCGGAATGTGAGGTGCAGGTCGATCGCATCGCCAGCATCGCGCGCGAGCGGATCACCGCGGTGATCGGCCACGCCAGTCCCACCCGCATGGAGCAGATCGATCAGGCGCTGCGGCGCTGGCTGATGCTCTGACCCCAGAACTGTCCCCAAGGAGCCGACCCATGACCACCGTCACCCCCGCCGTAAAAGCGATCCTCGACAAATATGAAGCGACCAGCCCCGCGGTGAAGGCGAACCTCGCCCGCATCCTGATGCAGGGCGAGCTGGGCGGCACCGGCAAGCTCGTCATCCTGCCGGTCGACCAGGGCTTCGAACATGGCCCGGCGCGCTCGTTCGCGGTCAATCCCGCCGCCTATGATCCCCATTATCACTATCAGATCGCGGTCGACGCCGGCCTGTCCGCCTATGCCGCACCGCTCGGGCCGCTCGAGGCGGGCGCCGACACCTTCGCCGGCCAGATCCCGACGATCCTCAAGGTCAACAGCTCGAACAGCTGGGCCACCAGCATCGACCAGGCGGTGACCGCCAGCGTCGGCGACGCGCTGCGCCTCGGCTGCGCCGCGATCGGCTTTACCATCTATCCCGGCTCGGACGGCATCTTCGAACAGATGGAGGAGATCCGCGAGCTTAGCGAAGAGGCGAAGTCGGTCGGCATCGCCACCGTCATCTGGAGCTATCCGCGCGGCGGCAAGCTGTCGAAGGACGGCGAGCTGGCGCTGGATGTCGGCGCCTATGCCGCGCACATGGCGGCGCTGCTCGGCGCGCACATCATCAAGGTGAAGTTGCCCTCGGCGCATATCGAGCAGGACGAAGCCAAGAAGGCCTATGAGGGCACGGACTGGTCGAAGCAGTCCGATCGCGTCAAGCACGTCGTCCAGTCGAGCTTCGCCGGACGTCGCATCGTCGTCTTCTCGGGCGGCGCGGCGAAGGGCAGCGACGCGGTCTATCAGGACGCGCGCGACATTCTGGCGGGCGGCGGCAACGGTTCGATCATCGGCCGCAACACCTTCCAGCGCAATCGCGAGGACGCGCTGGAGATGCTCGCCAAGATCATCGCCATCTACAAGGACGAGGCGGCCTGATCCGATGACCGGGGCGGGGGACGGCCGCGGCAACGCGACCGACCTCCGCTTCGCCTATCATCGGTCCGTCGCGCCGATGGTCTGGATGCTGGTCGCGTGCGGGACGGTCGAACTGCTCGTCACCCATGCGCTGATCGCCTTCTGGTATCCGACCGCGGCGCTGATCGTCTCGTTGCTGACGCTGGGCGGGCTCGCCTGGCTGGTGCGGGGGCTGCTGCTGATGAAGCACCGGCCGGTCCTGCTTGGGCACGGCCGGCTGGTGCTGCAGGTCGGGACGATCCGCCGCGTCGATGTCCCGCTCGATGCGGTCGCCGGCATCCGGCCGTCGATCGATATGCAGGCGGTCAAGCGGCGCTCGGTGCTCAACCTCGCGCTGCTCGCCTATCCGAACATGGTCATCGATCTGGTCGCGCCGCTGCCCGGCCGACGGGGGATCGTGACGATCGCGCATCGTCTCGACGACCCGGCCGCTTTCGCAACCGCGCTGGAGCGGCTACGGGCGTCGTCATGACAGAAGACGATCCCCTCGGCCCGCTCGATCCCGATTTCGCCAGCCATTTCCAGCGATCCGATCGCCGCCCGCCGTGCCAGCTCTATCTGGTCTCGCCGCTCGACGTGACCGGCGGCTTCGCCGACCGGCTGGCGCGGGCGCTCGACGCCGGGCCGGTCGCGGCGTTCCAGTTCCGCGTCAAGGACGTGGACCAGCATGCCGCCGCGACGCTGGCGGAGCCGCTGCAACGCATCTGCGCGGATCGCGAGGTCGCGTTCATCGTCAACGACAGCATCGCGCTCGCCAAGCGGCTGGGGGCGGACGGCGTCCATCTCGGCCAGGACGACGGCGACCCGCGCGAGGCGCGCGATATCCTCGGGCCGGACGTGCAGATCGGCGTGACCTGCCACGACAGCCGCCACCTCGCGATGGAGGCGGGCGAGCGCGGCGCGGACTATGTCGCGTTCGGCGCCTTCTTCCCGACGACGACCAAGGCGGTGGAGCATCAGCCCGACCCGTCGATCCTGTCCTGGTGGGCATCGATGTTCGAGCTGCCGAGCGTCGCGATCGGCGGGATCACCCCGGTCAACGCGCCGGCGCTGGTCAAGGCGGGGGCGGATTTCCTCGCCGTGTCGGGTGCGGTGTGGGGCGGCGACGAAGCCGCGGCCGTGAAGGCGTTCGCCGGGGTGCTCGCCAGATAGGCGTCCCCGGCCCGCCGGTACCATCGTGCCGCTGCGACGAAACCTCCGCCCCCGCCGACCGTTCAGTCCGCAAGCGTAACGGTAAAAGGGACACGGCGGATGAAGGCGTTAGTCGCAACGGCACTCCTGGCGGGCGCCACGCTCGCCGCCCCGACGACGGCACAGGCGCCGCAGCCGGTCGATCGCAACATCCTCCACGTGCAGGTCATCCTCGATTCGCTCGGCTTCGGCCCGGGCGTGCTCGACGGCAAGGGCGGACAGTCGCTGACTGCCGCGTTGAAGGGGTTTCAGGAGGCCAAGGGTCTGCCGCGCACCGGCAAGCCCGACGCGGCGACGCTCCGTGCCCTCTATCCCTATCGCGCCAAGCGCCCGACCGCGCGCTTCGTGCTGACCCGCGAGGCGCTCGCCGGGCCGTACATCAACCCGCTGCCCAAGGATTATGGCGAGCAGGCGAAGCTGCCGACGATCGGCTATGCCACGCCGATGGAAAAGCTGGCGGAGATGTTCCACACTCAGCCCGCGGTGCTGATCGCGCTCAATTCGCCGACGACGCGGCTGAAGGTCGGCGACGCGATCACCGTCCCCAATGCGCTGCCGGCCTCGCGCGATTATGATCCCAAGTTGCCCGACCACTGGCGCCAGACGCTCAACATGCTCAACGTCGATGCGACCCAGCCGGTCGCCGATCACATCGTCGTCGACAAGTCCGACAGCGTCCTGCGCGTGCTCGACAAGGACGATCGCCTGATCGCGCAATTCAGCGCGACGATGGGGTCGAAATACGATCCGCTGCCGCTGGGCACATGGAAGATCAACGGCGCGGACTATAATCCGAAATTCCACTACAATCCCGCCTTGTTCTGGGACGCCAAGAAGGGCGACGAGAAGGAGATGCTGCCGCCCGGGCCGAACGGTCCGGTCGGCGTGGTCTGGCTCGACCTGTCGAAGGAGCATTACGGCATCCATGGCACGCCGCACCCGGAGCTGATCGGGCGGACCGAAAGCCATGGCTGCATCCGCCTGACCAACTGGGACGTCGCCCGCCTCGCGCAGATGGTGAAGCCCGGGACCAAGGCGGTGTTCCAGGCGTGATGCGAGCCGGGGAGGTGCGCCGATGACCCGCCTCGGCTGGAGCATCCTCGCGCTCGTGCTGGTCGTCGTCGCCGCCTTCCTGTCGATGACCAGCTTCGGCACCGCCTCCCGCCGGTCCGCCCGCGTCGAGGTCGCCGTCGGGGAGCCGCAGCCCGCACGCGACGGCGGGCCGCTCACCGTTCCCGTCGCGGGTGTCCCGCGCGGCACGATCGTCGACAGCTGGAACGACCCGCGCGGCGGCGGCAGTCGCGGCCATCACGGCACCGACATCCTCGCCCCCGCCGGAACGCCGGTGCTCGCCGCGGCGGCGGGCCGCGTCGAGAAGCTGTTCCAGTCCGACCTCGGCGGCACCACGGCCTATATCCGCTCGCCCGATCGTCGCTGGATCTATTATTACGCACATCTCGCAGGTTACGTGCCGGAGTTGCGGGAGGGAATGAGCGTCCGCGCCGGGCAGCAGATCGGCTATGTCGGGGATACCGGCGATGCCGGTCCCGGCAACTACCATCTCCATTTCGGCATGCAGCGGATGCGCCCCGATGAGCGCTGGTATCAAGGCGAGGACGTCAACCCGTACCCGATGCTTGCCGCCCGCGCCTCGCCACGATAAAGGACGCGGCACCAAGGCGCGCGCTGACCTGCGCGCCGCAATCGCTCTTTCCTATAGGTTCAGACCATGAAGATCAGCGGCGTGGACATCCGTCCCGGCAACATCATCGAATATGAGGGCGGCATCTGGCGCGCCGTCAAGATCCAGCACACGCAGCCTGGCAAGGGTGGCGCGTACATGCAGGTCGAGATGAAGAACCTGATCGACGGTCGCAAGAACAACGTCCGCTTCCGCTCTGCCGAGACGGTCGAGCGCGTCCGCCTCGATACCAAGGACTTCCAGTTCCTGTTCCGTGACGGCGAGGCGCTGACGTTCATGGACAAGGACAATTACGAACAGATCACGCTCGACGCCGGCATCCTCGGCGATGCCGCGGCGTTCCTGCAGGACGGCATGGACGTCGTGCTCGAACTGTACGACGAGCGTCCGATCTCGGTCGAACTGCCGAGCACAATCGAGGCGATGATCGTCGAGGCCGACGCGGTGGTGAAGGGGCAGACCGCCTCGTCCAGCTACAAGCCGGCGATCCTCGACAATGGCGTCCGCGTGATGGTGCCGCCGCATATCGGCGCCGGCACGAAGATCGTCGTCGACGTCTACGAACAGACCTACGTCCGCCGCGCGGACTGAGCTAACATCCCTCTCCCTGCGGGAGAGGGTGGCCGAGTGTAGCGAGGTCGGGTGAGGGCAGGGCCTTCGCCGATCCTCACCCTCCCACCGCCTGACCGCGGCGGGCCCCTCCCTCTCCCCATGGGAGAGGGGTAAAGAGATTGCCCCATGCCCAGCCATTCCGGCCTCTTCACCGTCATCGAACGCGCCGCCCGCAAGGCCGGCACGGCGCTGCGCCGCGACTTCAACGAGGTGCAGAACCTGCAGGTCAGCCGCAAGGGGCCGGCCGACTTCGTCTCGATCGCCGACAAACGCGCCGAACAGACGCTTTACGAGGAACTGAGCCGCGCCCGCCCCGACTGGGGCTTCCTGATGGAAGAGGGCGGCGAGGTCGCGGGCGATCCGAACAAGCCGCGCTTCATCATCGATCCGCTCGATGGCACGTCCAACTTCCTCCACGGCATGCCGCATTTTGCGATCTCGATCGCGGTCGAGGAGCCGACGCCCTCCGGCAAGCGCGAGATCACCACGGGCCTCGTCTATCAGCCGCTGACCGACGAGAGCTTCTGGGCGGAAAAGGGGCGGGGGGCATGGCTCACCGACCAGCGGCTGCGCGTCTCGGGGCGGCGTGACCTGTCGGAGGCGCTGATCGCCACCGGCATCCCGTTCCTCGGCCATGGCGATTTCGTCCAGTGGAGCCGTATCTTCGGTGCGATCGCCCCCGAAGTCGCCGGCATCCGCCGCTTCGGCGCGGCGGCGCTCGACCTCGCCTGGGTCGCGGCGGGGCGGTTCGACGGCTATTGGGAATCGGGCCTGAAGCCCTGGGACACCGCGGCGGGCATGCTGCTGGTCAAGGAGGCCGGCGGCTACGTCACCGACTTCCGCGGTGCCGATCGCGCGATGGAGCGCAACGAATTCCTCGCCGCCAACGACGGCCTGCACGTCAAGCTGCACAAGCTGGTGGCCGGCGCGCTGCGCTGACGCAGACGTCCCTGTGCCCTCACCCTTTCCGCGAAGCCGGTGCAGGGGTGAGGGCCGGGGGAAGGCCGGGCTAAGTCATTCACCCTCGCTTAATTGCGAGTGATTCTCACACCCTCCCGGCCTTGCCCGTGCCACCCCACGGGCCTAAAGCGACCCCACATCCTTCGCACCTGCGAGAAGCCCATTGGTCGATCTGTCGCAATACCTGCCAATCCTGCTGTTCCTGGGCATCGCCCTGGCGCTGTCGAGCACGTTCGTGTTCCTGCCCATGGTCGTCGCCCGCCTGACCGGCGCCGACAAGCCGAACGAACAGAAGCTGTCGGAATATGAATGCGGCTTCCCCGCGTTCGAGGACCCGCGCAGCCAGTTCGACGTGCGATTCTATCTCGTCGCCATCCTGTTCATCATTTTCGATCTCGAGGCCGCGTTCCTCTATCCATGGGCCGTCTCGGTGTTCAGCATCGGCTGGAGCGCCTGGATCTCGATGATGATCTTCATCGGCGAATTGGCCCTGGGCCTCGTCTACGCCTGGAAAAAGGGAGCGTTGGATTGGGAATGACACCCATGTCCGGACCCGTCGAACTCGATCGCCCGGCCACCGCCACGTCGCTGGTGCCGCCCGATCAGGGATTTTTCGATAGCCTGAACGGCGAACTGACCGACAAGGGCTTCCTCGTCACCTCGACCGAGGAGCTGTTCCAGTGGGCGCGTACCGGCTCGCTGTGGTGGATGACCTTCGGCCTCGCCTGCTGCGCGGTCGAGATGATCCACGTCAACATGCCGCGCTACGATCTCGAACGCTTCGGCGCCGCGCCGCGTGCGTCGCCGCGCCAGTCGGACGTGATGATCGTCGCGGGCACGCTGTGCAACAAGATGGCGCCTGCGCTCCGCAAGGTCTACGACCAGATGTCGGAGCCGAAATACGTCATCTCGATGGGCAGCTGCGCCAACGGCGGCGGCTATTATCATTATAGCTACAGCGTCGTGCGCGGCTGCGATCGCGTGGTTCCGGTCGACATCTACGTGCCCGGCTGCCCGCCGACCGCGGAGGCGTTGCTGTACGGCATCATGCAGCTGCAGCGGAAGATCCGCCGCGCCGGGAGCATCGAACGGTGAGGGCGCCCGCTCCCGCCTATGCGGCCGACCTCAACGGCGAGACGATCGACTCCGCGCGGGTCACGCTCGGTGCGGCGCTGATCGACGCTGTCGACCAGGTCGGCGAGGTCGCGCTCTATGTCGAGCGTGAGGCGATCGTGACCGCGCTCACCGCGCTGCGCGACACGCCCGGCCTCGAATATCAGCAGCTGATGGAGATCGCCGGCGTCGACTATCCGGAGCGCCCAGAGCGCTTTGAGGTGGTCTATTGCCTGCTGTCGCTGACGCGCAACCACCGCCTGCACGTCCATGTCGCGACCGACGACGTCAAGCCGGTGCCGTCGGTGACGGGCATCTGGCCGGTCGCCGGCTGGCTGGAGCGCGAAGTGTACGACATGTACGGCGTGCTCTTCACCGGCAACGCCGACCTGCGCCGCATCCTCACCGATTATGGCTTCCGCGGCCATCCGCAGCGCAAGGACTTCCCGCTCTCGGGCTTCGTCGAGATGCGCTATTCGGAAGAGCAGAAGCGCGTCGTCTACCAGCCGGTCAGCCTTGCGCAGGACTTCCGCAACTTCGACTTCCAGAGCCCGTGGGAAGGCGCGCAATACGTCCTTCCCGGCGACGAGAAGGGCATGGTGCCCGAGGCCAAGGGCGCGCCGACGCCGCTGAAGGCGGACGAGATCGTTAAGGCCGATGCGCCCGCGAAATCGCAGCCGGCAGCCGCGACGAACGAGCCGAAGACCACCGAAACCACCGCGCAGACCGGCGCCGGCGAACCCGATCCCGGCAACCAGCGGCAGGATAAGCCCAAGGATTCGGACGTCGTGCCGACTAAGGGTGGAGGACAGAACCAGTGAGCGACTATGTCGACGAACTGATGCACGTCACCGATGCGGCCGATCCGACCACCGGCGACGTCACCATATCGAACTATACGATTAACTTCGGTCCCCAGCATCCGGCGGCGCACGGCGTGCTGCGGCTGGTGATGGAGCTGGATGGCGAGATCATCGAGCGGATCGACCCGCACGTCGGCCTGCTGCATCGCGGCACCGAAAAGCTGATCGAATACAAGACCTATGCGCAGGCGATCCCCTATTTCGATCGGCTCGATTACTGCTCGCCGATGTGCATGGAGCACACGTTCGTGCTCGCGATCGAGAAGCTGCTGGATATCGAGGTGCCGATCCGCGCCCAGTATCTGCGCGTCTTCTTCGCCGAGCTGACGCGTATCTCGAACCACATGCTCAACCTCGGCAGTCACGTGATGGACGTCGGCGCGATGACGCCGAACCTGTGGCTGTTCGAGATTCGCGAGGATTGCTACAATTTCTTCGAGCGCGCGTCGGGCGCGCGCATGCACCACAATTACATGCGGCCGGGCGGCGTCCATCAGGACGTGCCGCTCAAGCTGTTGACCGACATTGCCGACTGGCTCGACACGCGCTTGCCGCGCCTGTTCGAGGATGCGATCAGCCTCGTCGCCGACAACCGCATCTTCAAGCAGCGCAACGTCGATATCGCGACGGTGAGCCGCGAGGATGCGATCGCCTGGGGCTTCTCGGGTCCGATGATCCGCGCGGCGGGTATCCCGTGGGACCTGCGCAAGTCGCAGCCCTATGACGTCTACGACCGGATGGAATTCGACATTCCGGTCGGCACCAAGGGCGATTGCTACGATCGCTTCATGGTGCGCGTCGAGGAGGTCCGCCAGTCGGCCCGGATCATGAAGCAGTGCCTGCGCGATATGCCGGAGGGGCCGATCGCCTCGACCGACCGCAAGGTGGTGCCGCCCAAGCGCGCCGAGATGAAGCAGTCGATGGAAGCGCTCATCCACCACTTCAAGCTCTACACCGAGGGCTATCACGTCCCCGCGGGCGAGGTGTATGTCGCGACCGAGAGCCCGAAGGGCGAATTCGGCGTGTTCCTCGTCTCCGACGGTTCGAACAAGCCGTATCGCTGCAAGATCCGCCCGACCGCGTTCAGCCACCTGCAGGCAATGGACTTCATGTCCAGGGGCCACATGCTGGCGGATACGACCGCGATCCTCGGCGCGATGGATATCGTTTTTGGTGAATGTGACCGCTGATGGCTGAAGCACCCCAGATCCCCGACGAAGCAGAGACCCGCGCCCGCTGGGGTGCCTTCGCCTGGAACGAAGAGAACCAGCGCAAGGCGAACGAGATCCTGTCGCGCTACCCCAAGGGTCGCGAACAGTCGGCGTCGATCCCGTTCCTCGACCTCGCCCAGCGGCAGGTGGGCAGCGAGACGCAGACGCAGGGCTGGCTACCCGTGCCGGTGATCGAATTCGTCGCGCGTGCGATCGGCGTGCCGTACATGCGCGTGTACGAGGTCGCGACCTTCTACACGATGTTCAACCTCGCGCCGGTCGGCCGCTATCACGTCCAGGTCTGCGGCACGACGCCGTGCATGCTGCGCGGGTCGGACGACGTGCTCGCCGCGTGCAAGAACCGTGGGCTGGTGAAGGGCGGTACGACCCCCGACGGCCTGTTCACGCTGACCGAGGTCGAATGCCTCGGCACCTGCGCCAACGCGCCGATGGTCCAGATCAACGACGACAATTACGAAGACCTCGATTATGACCGCACCGTCGCGGTGCTCGAGGCGCTCGCCAAGGGCGAGCAGCCGAAGACGGGGTCGACGATCGGTCGCCAGACCAGCTGCCCCGAGGGCGGCCCGACGACGCTGACCGCGATGGTCGATGCCAACCACGATTATCGGAGCGAATGGGCCTGATGCTCGCCGACAAGGACCGCATCTTCACCAACGTCTACGGGTTCCAGCCCTGGAATCTCGAATCGGCGTTGAAGCGTGGCGACTGGGACAATACCAAGGCGCTGATGGCGCTCGGCCAGGACGCGATCATCGACGTCATCAAGGCGAGCGGCCTGCGCGGCCGTGGCGGTGCGGGCTTTCCGACCGGCACGAAATGGTCGTTCATGCCCAAGGAGCCGAAGCCGGACCGGCCGAACTTCCTCGTCATCAACGCCGACGAATCCGAACCCGGCTCGTGCAAGGACCGCGAGATCATCCGCCACGATCCGCACAAGCTGATCGAGGGCGCGCTGATCGCCGGCTATGCGATGCGCGCGCGCGCGGCCTATATCTATATCCGCGGCGAATATATCCGCGAGGCGGAGACGCTGTTCGCGGCGGTCGCCGAGGCATATGATCGCGGCCTGATCGGCAAGAACGCCAGCGGCTCGGGATATGACTTCGACGTCTTCGTCCACCGTGGGGCCGGCGCGTACATCTGCGGCGAGGAAACCGCGATGCTCGAAAGCCTCGAGGGCAAGAAGGGCCAGCCACGGCTGAAGCCGCCGTTCCCGGCGGGTGCGGGCCTCTATGGCTGCCCGACGACAGTCAACAACGTCGAATCGATCGCGGTCGCGCCGACGATCCTGCGGCGCGGTGCCTCGTGGTTCTCGAGCTTCGGCCGCGAGAACAACAAGGGCACGAAGCTCTACCAGATCAGCGGTCACGTGAATAAGCCCTGCGTCGTCGAGGACGCGATGGGCCTGACCTTCCGCGAACTGATCGAGACGCATTGCGGCGGTATCCGCGGCGGCTGGGACAATCTGCTCGCGGTGATCCCGGGCGGATCGTCGGTGCCGCTGGTGCCGGCGAAGGACATCATCGACGCACCGATGGACTTCGACGGGCTGAAGGCGGTCGGCTCCGGCCTCGGCACCGCGGCGGTGATCGTCATGGACAAGTCGACCGACATCGTCCGCGCGATCAGCCGTATCTCCTACTTCTACAAGCACGAGAGCTGCGGCCAGTGTACGCCGTGCCGCGAGGGCACCGGCTGGATGTGGCGCGTGATGGAGCGGCTGCGGACCGGCGATGCCGACATCGCCGAGATCGACACGCTGCAGCAGGTGACCAAGCAGGTCGAGGGCCACACCATCTGCGCGCTCGGCGACGCGGCGGCCTGGCCGATCCAGGGCCTCATCCGCCATTTCCGCCCCGAACTGGAGCGCCGGATCAACGAACGTAGCGGCGGCGATCTGACGCCGATGCAGGAAGCTGCTGAATAATGCCCAAGCTGAAGGTAGACGGGATCGAGGTCGAGGTGCCGCAGGGCGCGACGGTCCTCCAGGCATGCGAAGCCGCGGGTAAGGAAATCCCGCGTTTCTGCTATCACGAGCGGCTGTCGATCGCCGGCAATTGCCGCATGTGCCTCGTCGAGGTGAAGCCGGGGCCGCCGAAGCCGCAGGCCTCGTGCGCGCTGCCCGCCGCGGACAACCAGGAGGTGTTCACCACGACGCCGATGGTGAAGGCCGCGCGCGAAGGCGTGATGGAATTCCTGCTCATCAACCATCCGCTCGATTGCCCGATCTGCGATCAGGGCGGCGAATGCGACCTGCAGGACCAGTCGATGGCCTATGGCAAGGGCCATAGCCGCTACACCGAGAACAAGCGCGCGGTCACCGAGAAGTATATGGGGCCGATCGTCAAGACGATCATGACCCGGTGCATCCAGTGCACGCGCTGCGTCCGCTTCGCCGAGGAAGTCGCCGGGGTCGAGGAGATCGGCGCGATCTATCGCGGCGAGGACATGCAGATCACCTCCTATCTCGAACAGGCGGTGACCAGCGAACTCAGCGGCAACGTCGTCGATCTGTGTCCGGTCGGTGCGCTGACCAGCAAGCCCTACGCCTATGAGGCGCGGCCGTGGGAGCTGAAGAAGACGCTGACGATCGACGTGCAGGATGCCGTCGGTACCAACATCCGCCTCGACAGCCGCGGCCGTCAGGTGCTGCGCTGCGTTCCGCGCATCAACGAGGACGTCAACGAGGAGTGGGCGACCGACAAGACGCGCCATCACGTCGATGGTCTGGTCCGTCGCCGTCTCGACCGGCCTTATGTCCGTCGTGACGGCAAGTTGGCACCGGTCAGCTGGGACGAGGCGTTCGCGGTCATCAAGGCGAAGGTCGATGCCGCCGGGTCGAACGTCGCGGCGGTGGCGGGCGATCTCGTCGACTGCGAAACCATGTATGCCGCCAAGGCCTTGCTCGCGAAGCTCGGTTCGTCGCTGCTCGAGGGGCGGCAGACGGGCATGGATTACGACACGTCCAGCCTTGCCGCGGTGAATTTCAACACGACGATCGCCGGCGTCGAAGAGGCGGACGCGATCCTGCTGGTCGGGACCAACCTGCGCTGGGAAGCGCCGCTGGTGAACACCCGCATCCGCAAGGCGATCAAGAAGGGCGCGAAGGTCTTCGCCATCGGGCCGGAAACCGAGCTGACCTACAAGGTCGAATGGCTTGGTGAAGACCTGTCCCTGCTCGGCAACCTGCCGGAGGCGGCCGCACAGCTGTTCACCGACGCCAAAAAGCCTTTGGTCATCGTCGGCGGTGGCGCGCTGAAGGGTGGCCATGGCGCAGCGCTGGCCTTTGCGCGGCAGTTCAACCTCGTCCGCGAGGGCTGGAACGGCTTCAACGTCGTCCACATGGCGGCGAGCCGGATGGGCGGGTTGATGCTCGGCTATGCACAGAAGGGCGGCATCGCCGACCTGACCGGCGCCGGCGTCACCTTATTCCTCGGCGCGGACGAGGTGGATTACCCCCGGTTCGCCGGGTTCAAGGTCTATATCGGCCATCACGGCGACACGGGCGCGCATCATGCCGACGTGATCCTGCCGGGTTCGACCTATGCCGAGAAGTCCGGCACCTGGGTCAATCTGGAAGGGCGCGTCCAGCGCGGCGAGCGCGCGGTGTTCGCACCGGGCGACGCGCGTGAGGATTGGGCGATTATTCGTGCCCTGTCCGACGTGCTCGGTCACACGCTGCCGTTCGACAGCCTTGCCGGGTTGCGCGAGGCGATGGGCGTGGATGTGCCGGCGCTGCGCGCGCCGGGTCTGGCCAGCTTCGACTGGAACCCGCCGGCGCTCGACGCGACCGGGCAGGGCAGCCTGTCGGGCTATCCGATCAAGGATTTCTATCTGACCAACGCCATCTGCCGTGCGTCGCCGACGATGCAGCGCTGTTCGGCCGAACTGGTCCATGGCGAGACGTTCGCGGAGGCCGCGGAGTGACCGACTTCTTCAATTCCACCGTCGGCATGTCCTACGAATGGGCGTGGTTCACCGCGACCATCGTCGGCATCCTCGTCATCGCGCTGCCGCTGATGCTGGCGGTCGCGATGATCATCTACGCCGATCGCAAGATCTGGGCGGCGATGGCGCTGCGCCGTGGCCCGAACGTGGTCGGGCCGTTCGGCCTGCTCCAGTCGTTCGCCGATGGCCTCAAGGTCTTCCTGCAGGAAACCATCGTACCTGCCGCCGCCAACCGCGGCCTGTTCCTGATGGCGCCGATCATTACCTTCACGGTCGCGCTGATCGTCTGGGCGGTGATCCCCTTCGGCGACGGCGTGGTGCTGTCGAACATCAACGTCGGCCTGCTCTACGTGCTCGCGGCGTCGTCGCTTGGCGTCTACGGCATCATCCTGTCGGGCTGGGCGTCGAACTCGAAATATCCCTTCTATTCCGCCCTGCGTGCCGCGGCGCAGATGGTCAGCTACGAGGTCGCACTCGGCTTCGTGCTCATCACGGTCGTGTTGTGGGCCGGCAGCTTCAACCTGTCCGCGATCGTCCTGGCGCAGCAGAACATGTACGGGCTGCCGATCAACGGCTTCGTGCTCAACCCGTTGCTGTTCCCGATGAGCATCGTCTTCCTGATCTCCGGCATGGCCGAAACCGGGCGTGCGCCGTTTGACCTCACCGAGGCGGAGTCGGAACTCGTCGCGGGCTATCAAACCGAATACAGCTCAATGAGCTTCGCGCTCTTCTGGCTGGGCGAATATGCCAACGTGTTGCTGATGTGTGCGCTCAACGCGACGCTCTTCTGGGGTGGCTGGTTGCCGTTCTTCAACTTCGCGCCGTTCACCTGGGTGCCGGGGATCATCAATCTCTTCATCAAGATCCTGATCTTCTTCTTCATCTTCAGCTGGGTGAAGGCGACCGTACCGCGCTACCGCTACGACCAGCTGATGCGGCTGGGGTGGAAGATCTTCCTGCCGCTGTCGCTGTTCTGGGTGTTCCTGGTGTCGGGCGTCCTGATGTGGATGCGGGTCGGGCTGTGAGCCACGTCTCCACCTGGCTGTCGTATCGCGGGTTCGACCCGCAGGCAGTGTACCGGCGTGCGCTTGGCGGCGTCGTCATCGGATTGACGGTCGTATCGATCGACCGAATATTGGGGTTTGGGTCTTGAGCGTCGCACAGATCATCAAGTCGTTCACGCTGTGGGAGTTCGTGAAGGCGCACGCCCTCACGCTGCGGTATTTCTTCAAGCCGAAGGCGACGATCAACTACCCCTACGAACGCAACCCGATCAGCCCGCGCTTCCGGGGCGAGCATGCGCTGCGCCGCTATCCGAACGGCGAGGAACGCTGCATCGCGTGCAAGCTGTGCGAGGCGGTGTGCCCGGCGCAGGCGATCACGATCGAGGCCGAACCGCGCGACGACGGCAGCCGCCGCACGACGCGCTACGACATCGACATGACCAAATGCATCTATTGCGGTCTGTGTCAGGAAGCATGCCCGGTCGACGCGATCGTCGAGGGGCCGAACTACGAATATGCGACCGAAACCCGCGAGGAGCTCATCTACGACAAGGCGAAGCTGCTCGATAACGGTGACCGCTGGGAAAGCGCGATCGCGGCGAACCTTGCCGCCGATGCGCCCTACCGTTAATGCGCGCCGCACTCGATTCAGGGCTTAGGGGGCCGACCCAATCGTGATTCAGGCAATTGCCTTTTACCTGTTCGCCATCGTGGTGATCGGATCGGGCGCGATGACGATCTCGTCGCGCAATCCGGTACATTCGGTGATGTGGCTGATCCTCGCGTTCTTCAACGCCGCGGGGCTGATGGTGCTCGTCGGCGCGGAATTCATCGCGATGCTGCTCGTCATCGTCTATGTCGGCGCCGTAGCGGTGCTGTTCCTGTTCGTCGTCATGATGCTGGATATCGAGGTCGCGCAGCTGCGTGCCGGCGTCGCGCAATATGCCGCTTTGGGCCTGGCGCTCGCGGTGGCGCTGGCGGCGGAAATCCTGATCGGCATCGGCGCCTGGAGCGCCGGCGGCCTCAAGATCAGCCAGCGTATCGCACCGATCGACACGGCGGTGCCGAACGTGCAGGCGATGGGGCAGCTGCTCTACACGCGCTATCTCTTCGTGTTCGAGGCGGCGGGCTTCGTCCTGCTCGTCGCGATGATCGGTGCGATCGTGCTGACGCATCGCCAGCGTGGCGGGGTCCGCGCGCAGTCGCCGTCCCGTCAGATCGCGCGCCGTCCCGAGGATGCGACGCGCAACGTCCAGCCGCCGGTCGGCCAGGGGGTCCAGCTGTGATCGGTCTTACCCATTATCTCGTCGTTGCGGCGGTGCTGTTCACGATGGGCGTGCTCGGCATCTTCCTCAACCGGAAGAACCTGATCGTCATCCTGATGGCGATCGAGCTGATCCTGCTCGCGGTGAACCTCAACCTCGTCGCCTTCTCGGCCTATCTCCACGATCTGGTCGGCCAGATCTTCGCGATGTTCGTGCTGACCGTCGCCGCCGGCGAGGCGGCGATCGGGCTCGCGATCCTCGTCATCTATTTCCGTGGCCGCGGCACGATCGCGGTCGACGACGTCAATCGGATGAAGGGCTAAATACCGGTGACCTCCATCCTCTTCATCGTATTCCTGCCGCTGCTCGCCGCGATCGTCGCCGGGCTCGGCAACAGGGCATTGGGCGTCGTCCCGGCGAAGGTCATCACGACCGGCGCCCTGTTCGCATCGTGCCTGCTGTCGTGGCCGATCTTCCTCGGCTTCCTCGCCGGCACCCACACGGCGAGCGTCGTGCCGGTGCTGACCTGGATCGTCAGCGGCGACATGGCGGTCGATTGGAGCCTGCGCGTCGATCAGCTGACCGCGATCATGCTGGTGGTCATCACCAGCGTGTCGGCGCTCGTCCACCTCTATAGCTGGGGCTATATGAGCGAGGACCCGGATCAGCCGCGCTTCTTCGCCTATCTGTCGCTGTTCACCTTCGCGATGCTGATGCTCGTGACGGCCGACACGCTGGTGCAGATGTTCTTCGGCTGGGAAGGCGTCGGCCTCGCCAGCTACCTGTTGATCGGGTTCTGGTTCCGCAAGCCGTCGGCCAATGCCGCCGCGATCAAGGCGTTCGTCGTCAATCGCGTCGGCGATCTCGGCTTCATGCTCGGTATCTTCGGCACCTTCCTGGTGTTCGGCACCGTCTCGATCCCCGCGATCCTCGCCGCCGCCCCGGGTATGACCGGTTCGACGATCGGCTTCCTCGGCATGCGCGTCGATACGATGACCGTGCTGTGCCTGCTGCTGTTCGTCGGCGCGATGGGCAAGTCGGCGCAGCTCGGCCTGCACACCTGGCTGCCCGACGCGATGGAAGGCCCGACCCCGGTGTCGGCGCTGATCCACGCCGCGACGATGGTCACCGCCGGCGTCTTCATGGTCTGCCGCCTGTCGCCGATGTTCGAAACCTCGCCGGCCGCGCTGCATGTCGTCATGTTCGTCGGCGCCGCGACCTGCCTGTTCGCCGCGACCGTCGGCATGGTGCAGACCGACATCAAGCGCGTTATCGCCTATTCGACCTGCTCGCAGCTCGGCTACATGTTCTTCGCCGCGGGCGTCGGCGCCTATGGCGCGGCGATGTTCCACCTGTTCACGCATGCCTTCTTCAAGGCGCTGCTGTTCCTCGGTGCCGGTTCGGTGATCCATGCGATGCATCACGAGCAGGACATGCGCTATTACGGGGGCCTCAGGAAAAACATCCCGCTGACCTTCTGGGGCATGATGATGGGGACGCTGGCGATCACCGGCGTCGGCCTGCCCGCGGTGTTCGGCAACCCGCTCGGCATCGGTTTCGCAGGCTTCCATTCGAAGGATGCGATCATCGAGGCCGGCTGGGCTGCGGGCGAACCCGGTGTGTGGTTCGTCGGTGTCCTCGTCGCTCTCATTACCAGCTTCTATTCGTGGCGGCTGATGTTCCTCACCTTCTGGGGCAAGCCGCGCTGGGCGGCCTCCGAGCATATTCAGCACGCGCTACACGATGCGCATGGCCATCACGGCCATGACGATCACGGCCACGGCCATGACGTGCATCATGCCGACGAGGCGCACGCCAGCCCGGCTAAGGCCGAGGACAGCGGCGATCATCCCTCGACGCATGGCGCGTCGCAGCAGGATCTGCCCGCCGGCACCGGCGGCTATCACCCGCATGAGAGCCCGTGGCCGATGCTGGTGCCGCTGATCCTCCTGTCGATCGGCGCGATCGCGGCGGGCTTCGTCTTCCACGGCTATTTCATCGAGCCGGAAGCGGGCGAGACCTTCTGGAAGGGCGACATCGCATTCCGCGAGCATCTGATGCACGCGATGCATGAGGTGCCGACGATCATCAAACTGTCGGCGACGATCGCGATGCTGCTCGGCCTCGGCACGGCGTGGTATGCCTATATCAAGGCGCCACGCTTCCCGGCCGCGGTCGCGGACCAGTTCCGCGTCCTGTACCGCTTCCTCGTCCACAAATATTATTTCGACGAGCTCTATCACCTTATCTTCGTCCGTCCCGCCTTCGCCATCGGCCGCCTGTTGTGGCACCGGGGTGACGAGCAGACGATCGACCGGTTCGGACCGAATGGTTCGGCCTGGGTGGTGCAGCTCTCCAGCCGTCTCGCCGGCCGGCTCCAGAACGGATATGTCTATACCTATGCCTTCGTCATGCTGATCGGTCTGACCGCCGTCGTCACTTGGGCGATCGCACAATGAGCGGGCTGCCCATCCTTTCGATCATGCTGCTGATCCCTGCGGTCGCAGCGATCGCCTGCCTGTTCGTCCCCGCGGCGACCGCGCGCATGGTCGCGCTGGCCGCCACGCTGGTCGATTTCGCCCTCGGCGTGCTGCTCTGGGCGAATTACGACATCGGCGGCGCGCAGTGGCAGTTCGTCGAGCAGGGCCCGCGGCTCGGCTTCTTCGGCTGGGACCTCGGCATCGACGGCTTCGCGCTGATGCTGATCATGCTCAGCGTCTTCCTGATGCCGATCTGCATCGGGGCGAGCTGGCGGTCGGTGACCAACCGCGTGCCGGAATATATGGCGGCGTTCCTGCTCACCGAAACGCTGATGATCGGCACCTTCGCGGCGCAGGACCTGTTCCTCTTCTACCTGTTCTTCGAAGCCGGCCTGATCCCGATGTATCTCATCATCGGAATCTGGGGCGGCGCGAACCGGATTTACGCGTCGTACAAGTTCTTCCTGTACACCCTGCTCGGCTCGCTGCTGATGCTCATCGCGATGCTCTACATGGCGCAGACCGCCGGTACGTCGAGCATCCCGGCGCTGCAGGCCTATGACTTCCCGGCCGGCGTCCAGACCTGGCTGTGGCTTGCCTTCTTCGCCTCGTTCGCGGTGAAGATGCCGATGTGGCCGGTCCACACCTGGCTGCCCGACGCGCACGTGCAGGCGCCGACCGCGGGGTCGGTGATCCTGGCGGGCGTGCTGCTCAAGCTCGGCGGCTACGGCTTCCTGCGCTTCAGCCTGCCGATGTTCCCGGAAGCGAGCGGCGAGCTGACCTGGCTGATCTTCGGCCTGTCGGCGGTGGCGGTGATCTACACCAGCCTCGTCGCGCTGGTGCAGGCCGACATGAAGAAGCTCATCGCTTATTCGTCGGTCGCGCACATGGCGATCGTCACCATCGGCCTCTTTGCCTTCAACCGGCAGGGGATCGAGGGTGCGATGATCATGATGCTCAGCCACGGGTTGGTGTCGGGCGCGCTGTTCCTGTGCGTCGGCGTCATCTACGACCGGCTGCACACGCGTGAGATCAGCCGTTACGGCGGGCTCGCGATCAACATGCCGCGCTACGCGCTGTTGTTCCTGTTCTTCACCATGGCATCGATCGGCCTGCCGGGAACCAGCGGCTTCGTCGCCGAATTCTTGGCGCTGATGGGCACCTATCAGGTGTCGACCTGGATCGCACTGCTCTGCACGACCAGCATCATCCTCGGCGCGGCCTATATGCTGTACCTGTATCGCCGCGTCGTCTTCGGTGAGATCAAGTCGGACGACGTGCGCGAGATGCAGGACCTGTCGCATCGCGAACTCTGGCTGCTCGCGCCGATCGCCGCTGTGGCGCTGTGGATGGGTGTCTATCCCGAAAGCTTCCTCAGCCCGATGCGCAAGGATGTCGGCGTGCTGCTCGCCCGGATCGACCGTGCGACCCCGCCGTCCGACTCGCAGCCGACCGCCGGCAAGCCCCTACCTGCGGCCCACGCCGCCGCCCACGGACAAGCGCACTGATGGATTACGCCGCCAATCTCGCCATGACCCTGCCCGAGGTGATCCTCGGACTGGGTGCCGTCGCCCTGATGCTGGTGTCCGCCTGGGGCGGCCCCGCCTCGACGCGCGCGGTGTCCTGGACCGCGGTCGCGATCCTTGCCGGTGCCGGCGTCGCATTGCTCGGCCCCGCCAGCTACGGTGGTTCCGCCTTCGACGGCTTATACCGGGCCGATGCCTTTGCGGCGTTCGCCAAGGTGCTGATCTTCATCGCCGCGGCGGTCGCGATCCTGATGGCGCCGGACTTCTTCCAGCGGACCAGCGGCGACGATCTGCGCCCGGAATATCCGGTGCTGATCTTGCTGTCGGCGGCCGGCATGGGCATGATGGTATCGGCGAGCGATCTGCTGACGCTCTACGTCGGCCTCGAACTGCAGAGCCTGTCGGCCTATGTCCTCGCCAGCTTCATGCGCCGCGACACGCGCTCGGCTGAGGCGGGCCTCAAATATTTCGTGCTCGGCGCGCTCGCCAGCGGTATCCTGCTCTACGGTATCAGCCTGGTGTATGGCTTCTCGGGCACGACGCTGTTCGGCGGCATCGCCGCGGCCTATGCGCAGGGCAATTCGCTTGGCCTGTTGTTCGGTCTGGTGTTCGTCTTCGCGGGGATCGCGTTCAAGATTTCGGCGGTGCCGTTCCACATGTGGACGCCCGACGTCTACGAAGGCGCGCCGACGCCGGTCACCGCCTTCTTTGCGTCCGCGCCGAAGGTTGCGGCGATGGGCCTCGCCGTCCGTGTCGCGGTCGAGGCGATGGGGCCGGCCACCGACCAGTGGCGCCAGATCGTGATCTTCGCCGCGCTCGCCTCGATCGTGTTGGGTGCGGTGGCGGCGATCGGCCAGACCAACATCAAGCGCCTGCTCGCCTATTCGTCGATCAACAACGTGGGCTTCGCGCTCGTCGGCCTCGCCGCGGGAACGCCCGAGGGCGTGTCGGGTGTGCTCGTCTATATGACGATCTACGTCGCGATGACGCTCGGCTCGTTCCTCGTCGTGCTGCAGATGCGCGATGACGAGGGCCAGCCGGTCGAGGAGATCGTCGCACTGTCCGGTATGTCGCGGACCCGTCCCGGCCTCGCCGCGGCGCTCGCGATCTTCATGTTCAGCCTCGCAGGCATCCCGCCGTTGTTCGGCTTCTACGCCAAGTTCGCGGTGTTCGACGCCGCGGTGCAGGCCGGCCTGTTCCCGCTGGCGGTGATCGGTATCGCCGCCTCGACGATCGGTGCCTATTATTATCTGCGCGTGGTCAAGACGATGTACTTCGACGAACCCGCAGCGGCCTTCCCCAAGGGCAACAGCTCGGTCGAGGGTGGCCTGATCGTCCTGACCGCGGCCTTCGTCTCGCCGCTCGGCTATCTCGCCATTCCGCTGCTCGGCGGCTGGACGATGGCAGCCGCCCGCGCGCTGTTCCCTGCGATTTGACGATCCGCACCGTCGCGGAGACGGGATCGACCAACGCGGACATGCTCCTTCTCGCCCGGCAGGGCGGGGAGGAGGGGCTCTGGCTTCGCGCCGAACGCCAGACCGCCGGGCGCGGGCGGCAGGGCAGGGCGTGGACCGCGCCGCCCGGCAATCTCTCCGCCTCGACGATCGTCCGGCTGCGGCGGGGTGATCCGCCCGCCGCGACGCTGGCGCTGGTCGCCGCGATCGCGCTCCACGACGCCGTCGCGGTGTTTGGCGTGGCCACGCAACTCAAATGGCCGAACGATCTGCTGCGCGATGGCGCCAAGCTGTCGGGCATCCTGCTCGAACGCAGCGACGATGCAGTGGTCATCGGAATCGGCGTCAATCTGGCGTACCATCCCGACCTTCCCGATCGTCCGGCCACCAGCCTTGCCGCCCATGGCGCGCCGGTCGCCCCGGACGCGTTCCTCGAGGTGCTGGCCGAGGCCTTCGCCCGATGGCTCGCGCGCTGGCGGGGCGAGGGGCTGGCCGCGGTACGCGCCGCATGGCTGGCCGCGGCGCATCCCGTCGGCACCGCACTGACCGCGCGGATGCCGGATGGCAGAACGCATGACGGCCTATTCGACGGGCTCGACGCCGACGGCGCGCTGATCCTGCGCTTGGCGTCGGGGCAACGGCATGTCATTCACGCCGCCGACGTGTTCCTCCTGTGAAGGATTGACGATGCTGCTCGCCGTGGATGCCGGCAACACCAATGTCGTGTTCGCGCTGGTGGAGGGCCGTACCATCAAGGCGCGCTGGCGTATCGCTACGGACCCGCGCCGGACCGCGGACGAATATGCGGTCTGGCTCAGCCAGCTGCTCGCGCTCGAGGGCTATGACCGTGGCCGGATCGATGCGGTCATCATCGCCACCGTCGTGCCCCGCGCGCTCCATAATCTGCAGGTGCTGGCGCAGAAGTATTTCCGGACGGAGGCGCTGATCGCCGGCCGTGCGCCGGTCGAATGGGGCATCACCATCGACGTCGACGAACCCGCCAGCCTCGGCGCGGACCGTGCGGTGAACACGATCGCGGCGCATGCGCTGCACGACGGCGACCTGATCGTCATCGACTTCGGCACCGCCACCACCTTCGACGTCAGCGACTATAGTGGAGCCTACAAGGGCGGGATCATCGCACCGGGCATCAACCTGTCGCTCGACGCGCTCGTCAGCGCCGCGGCCAAGCTGCCGCGCATCGCGATCGAGGCGCCGGCGACCGACAGCGTCATCGGCCGCAACACCGTCGACCAGATGGCCATCGGCGTCTATTTCGGCTATATCGCGATGATCGAAGGGCTGGTCGCGCGGATGAAGGCGGAAATCGGCCGCCCTGCCAAAGTCATCGCAACCGGAGGCCTCGCCACCCTCTTCGAACAGCATACCGACGTGTTCGACGTCATCGAGCCGGACCTGACTATCCAGGGGCTGGCGATCATGTACCAAAACGCCCATATCGAGTGAGACGCGCTCGCGCCATCAATCGGCCTGCGGGCGCCACGATATTCCTTGAAAGACATAAATGACACCTAAGAACAACGAGCTTCTCTTCTGCGCCCTCGGCGGTTCCGGCGAGATCGGCATGAACGTCAATCTCTATGGCCACGCCGGCAAATGGCTCATGGTCGATTGCGGCGTGACCTTCGCCGATGCGGCCTATCCCGGCATCGACATCGTGCTGCCCGACCTGTCGTTCATCGAGGATCGCATCGACGACCTCGTCGGCATAGTCCTGACCCACGGGCATGAGGATCATATCGGCGCGCTGCCGTATCTGGCCGAGGACCTCGGCGTGCCGCTCTATGCGACGCCGTTCACCGCAGGGCTGATCCGCGGCAAGCTGGAAGAGGAAGGCAACGCCAACCGCGTCAAGCTGCGCGTCATCCAGCCGAACAAGGATACCGGCGTCGCCGGCGTGCAGATCGGGCCGTTCGGCGTCAGCTTCGTCGAACTGTCGCACTCGATCCCCGAGCCCAATGCGCTCGTCATCGAGACCAAGGCCGGCCGCGTCTTCCATACCGGCGACTGGAAGCTCGATCCGACCCCGGTGATCGGCAAGCCGGTCAGTGCCGAGCATCTGACGCGGATCGGCGATGCCGGCGTCGACGTGCTGGTCTGCGATTCCACCAACGTCTTCAACAAGGAGGCGTCGGGCTCCGAGGCTTCGGTGCGGCAGGGGCTGGCCGAACAGGTCGCCAAGGCGAAGGGCCGCGTGCTCGTCACCACCTTCGCCTCCAACGCCGCGCGCCTCCACACGCTCGGGCAGGTCGCGCGTGAGACGGGGCGCAAATTGTGCGTCACCGGCCGCTCGCTCGACCGGATCCTGAAGGTGGCGCAGGCGACGGGTTACCTCACCGACTTCCCGGACACGGTCGATCCCGACACGGCGATGCGCCTGCCCAAGAACAAGATTCTGATCGTCGCCACCGGCGGCCAAGGCGAACCGCGCGCTGCCCTGGCCCGCGTGGCGGACGGATCGCACACGATCAAGCTCGACATGGGCGATACGGTGATCTTCTCGTCCAAGCAGATCCCGGGCAACGAGGTCGCGATCGGCAAGATCCAGAACACGCTGGCGGGCAAGGGCGTGGTGATGATCACCGAGCGCCAGGCGCATGTGCACGTCTCCGGCCATCCGGGTCGCCCTGAGCTCGCGCAGATGTACAAATGGATCCGCCCGCAGACGCTGATCCCCGTGCATGGTGAGATGCGCCACATGATGGAGCATGCCCGCTTCGCCCTGACCGAGGGCGTGCCGCAGTCGCTGGTGCAGAGCGACGGCGACGTGATCCGCCTGATCCCCGGCAAGCCCGAGAAGATCGGCAACGCCGGCGTCGGCCGGCTCGTGCTGGACGGCGACGTGATCCTGCCCGCCGACGGCTCGACGATCAACGAACGCCGCAAGCTCGCGATCAACGGCCAGATTTCGGTCGCGGTCGCGATCGGGCGCAATGGCCAGCCGCTCGGCCGGCCGCAGATCCGCGTTAACGGCGTACCGGTCGAGGAAGATCGCGCCGCCTTCGTCGAGGACGCCGCCGATGCCGCCGCCGAGGCGCTGAAGGGCCAGAAGCGCGAGATCGACCGGCGTCGCGAGGACGTGCGCCTCGCCGTCCGTCGTATCGCGACGCGCTGGACCGGCAAGAAGCCGATCGTCGACGTATTGATCGTCGAGGCCTGACGCCGCCATGAAGTGGACGTCGATGCTGGCGATCTACGTCCTCTTCTGGGCGTTTTCGGTGTTCCTCGTGCTGCCATGGGGCGTGCGCACCACGGATGAGGCCGGTGGCGACTATGTCGCCGGCCAGGCCGAGAGCGCACCGCACGAATTCCGGCTCGGCCGGCTTGCGTTACGGGTGACGATCGTAGCGACGGCTCTGTTCGCGCTGTTCGTCGCCAACTACCGGTTCGGCTGGGTCACGCCGCAGATGCTCGACCTGTTCAACCGCGACTCGGTCTACAATCAGGGCTGAGGCGCGTTACGGACGGCGTGAGGGCATTCGGCGCACGTGAGTGCGCCGCCTGCTTTACGATCGTCGCGCGATCGGTTGCCAGCCGGTAACCGGTATGAGGTTCGATAGCGGCGCAGTCCAATAATGTCCTTGGAAGGGTTGGTCGAACGTTCTGCTGATGGGCTTTCCCGTCAGCGCGCAAAACAGCAGCGTACCCACCGCACCATGGGCGACGATCGCAAGGTCGCCGCCATTATGCACTGAGATAATTTGCGAGACAGCGTCGTGAACGCGCGTCTGGGCGTCGACCGCCCGCTCCCACCCGCGGACGCCGACTGCCGGTTCCGCAAAGAACCTATCCGCGACCTGCTCGAATTCAGCCGGAGGTAGAAAGCCCGTCGCGCTTCGGTCGTTTTCGCCGAGCGCCTGGGAGACGGATACGCCAAGCCCCCAAACCGCCGCCAGTATGCCGGCCGCCTCGATCGCTTTCGTTTCCGTACTCGACCATATGGCACGCAGACCCGCGAGTTTCGGCAAACGGGAGAAGGTGCGCATGCGCTCGATGCCGGACGGGCTCAAGTGCCAGCGTTCGACGGGCTTTCGCGCATCGACCACCACCTCCGGGTGGGTGATGAAGTAGAGACAGCCATTCCGGTGTTCTAGCCGATTCTCGCGAAACGTGGGATCATGATGGCCCCCGTGTCGCTGCGGTTGCCTCGACGGGGTACGGGGCTCATCGCCGCGGCTGTCCGATTAGCGTAACCGCTCGATCGCCTGCGCAAGTGCCACGTACAATTTGCCCATATCCGACGACAGCAAGGTGACGCTGAGCGGCGAGCCGTCGCGCTGGGCGAGGATCGTGCGGAGCATGCTCTCGAAATCGTGGATGTAGCGGTTGACCGCCTCGCGGAAGCCGGTGTCGTCGTCGTAGAGCCGCGCGATGTCGCGGGCATCGCCCGGCTCCAGCACGCGCACGGCGCGCCTCGTGAACACGCCGCGATCGCCCTTCAGATAGGCCGCCCAGGCGCTGTCCGATACCTCCGGCGCGAACGCCTTGGTGATGTCGATCGAGGCGCTGTGAAGCGATTCGATCAACAGCGAGGCCCGGCGCGCGAAGGTGTCGCGTTCGGCCTCGTCGCGCTCGGTGCGCGTATCCTCGATCCGCGTTTCGACGATCGCGGTCTGGTCGAGGATCTGCTGTACCTGATGCGAAAGCCGTTCGGTCGCCCGCGTCGCGGCATCGACGGCGTGGCCGGTGGCATCGGCGATCGCGCGCACCTGTCGCTCGACCGTGTCGGTGGTCGCACGGCGCATCGCCTCCGCGCTTGCCGTCTCCAGCTGGCTGGCGGCATCGGGAATGACGGTTGCCAGCGTCTCGCGCGCCTTGTCCGCCGCCACCGCGGCGGTATCGCGGACGCGGAGCAGCGCATCGACCAGCCGCGGCGCGGCCTCTTCGGCGAAACGGTGCGTGCGGTCGATCGTCTCGTCGACCATCATCCCGAGCGCATCCGCCTTGGCGCGCCCGTCGGTCAGCGTCTGGAGCAGCGTGCCCGACAATTGATCGAGCGTGCGCCGCTGTTCGGCGATCACACCGGCGATCGCCTCGATCGCGTCGTGCGTGCTCTCCGCCGCGGTGACCAGCGCGAGCAACTCGGGCTTCGCCGCGATCACCACCTGCTTGCTGCCGGCGATCTTGGCGTCGAGCCGGGTCAGCGCGTCGGGCAGGGTCTCGTCGATCTCGCGTGCCGCGGCGTCGAGCGCGATCAGCAGCGATTCGGTCGTCCCGATCGTCCGCGTCGCCATCGCGTCGCCGGCGCGCAGGGCCTCGGTCATCGCATCGGCCGACCCACCGAGCGCGCTGATCGAGGCGGCGAGCAGCTGCGAACGTTCGACGCCCTGCGTATGGAGCGTGTCCAGCCGCGTCTCGACCCGGCCGATCCCGGCGTCGAGCCCGGCAAGCAGCGAATCGCTCGCCGAACGCTGCCCCTCGAGCCGCAGGGTGACGCGGTCGATCACGTCCTCCACCGCGGTGATCCGCTCGGCGAGGGCGTCTGCGCTGTCCCGCGCGGCACTGTCGAGTGCCGCCTGGTTGGCGCGCAGCATCGCGAGCATCGCATCACCCTGTGCGGCGATCCCCTTGCGTGCCTCGTCCACGGCGTCGGCGGTGCGGCCGAGCAGCGCGTCAACCGCGGACGACATGTCGCTGGTCACCGCCTCCAGCCGTGCGCCGGCGGTTTCGCTGGTCGCTTCCATCCGTGCGATATGCGCCGCGAGCTTCTGCGCGGCGCCGCCCGCGACCAGATCGGCGTCGCGGCCGCGTTCGGTGAGTGCGGCGAGCTGCGCTTCCAGGGCGGCGGCATGGCCGCTCGCCGACAGGCCGGTATCGTCGAGCAGGCGCTGGACCTCCGCCACCTCCGCATGCGCGCGCGGCAGCGAGGCGAGCAGCACGCCGAGGCTGCCCTGTGCGTCGGCCGCCGCACGCGACAGCGCGCCCGCATGCGCGTCGGCCTGACCGATTTCCGCGGCCAGACCACGCCCGATCCCCGCCAGCCGCTCGTTGGCGCCGTCGCCCATCGCCATCAGCGTGGCGATCTGTCCCGCGAGTTCGCGCCGGTTGGCATCCAGCGAACGCGACAACAGCGCCACGGTGCGTTCGAGGTTCGCCGCTTCGGCACGCATGCCCTGTGCGGTACCGCGGAAGCGTCGCGCCTCGCGGCGACTGGTCCGCATGCCAAGCAGGTAGACGATGCCGACCAGCGCCGGGACGACGGCGAGTGCCGCGAGGAACTGCACAAGCGCGACGGGGGCGAGCAGGGGGATCTGGTCGCGGGCGATCCATGCCATGCCGCCCAGCCAGGCAACGCAGACCAGCACCGCGATCAGCGGTGCGATCCAGGCGTTGGTGCGACCCGGCTCGGGCTCGACCGCCTCGGTCCACACATGCGTGCCGTCGTCTGCATCGGCGGCGGCGACCCCGTGATGGTCGCCATAACCGTGGACGTCGCTGTGTGCGGCGGCTTCCGCCCGCATGTCGATTATCATGGAACCCCCGTTCTTCGGCGGCGAACTTAACCGGCTTCGCCCCCACCATAAAGCGAAACCGCAACACTTGGTTAAGCACCGTCGCGTTACAGGCTCGTCATGGCTTATGATCCGGGAGCGATCGATGCGGCACTGGCCGCGGCAGTGGGGGACGAACCCGCGCTGATCGCGGAGCTGCGGCTGGCGTTCGTCGAAAGCGCGCAGCGGGCGCTGGCGGCGATGGAGGCGGCCGATGGGCGCGATGCGTGGCGTGAGGCGGCGGCGCGAATGAAGGGGCTGGCGGCGAGCTTCGGTGCGGTGCGCCTGATGGCGCTGGCGGCGCAGGCGGCGGACCTGCCGCACGACGGCGCGATCCTGGCGAAGCTGCGGCGCTCGGTCGCCCGGCTCTGACGGCGGACCGTCACGATCGCTCGGGCGAGGCTTCGTAATCACCTAGGCATCGGCCGCATCACCGCCTAACAGCGGCGGGATGCTCGCCGGCCTTCTCTTCGCCATGCACGATGCGGACGATCGGCCCGCGCTGTTGACCGCCACGCTGCCGTTCGGCGGCGTGACCCTGATCGAATATCAGGCGCGCCTGCTGATCGCGGCGGGGGCGTCGCAGATCGTCATCCTCGTCGCGCGTCTGACACCCGAACTGCTTGGTGCGATCAGCCGCATCGGCAAGCGCGGCGTCGCCGTCGACACGGTGCGTACCGCGGGGGAGGCGGCGGCGAAGCTGCACCCGCTCGCCCGCGTGCTGATGCTCGCCGACGGACTGACCACGACCGAGGACGTACTGGCGGTACTGGCGCGCGAGGGCGGCGATGCGCTGCTGGTGATGCCGGAGGATCAGGCGACCGGCGGTTACGAACGCGTCGGCAGTGGCATGGTCTGGGCGGGCGTCGCGCGGCTCGACCCCGCGCGGCTCGGCGAGCTCGCCGTCATGCCGCGCGATTACGACGTGCAATCGACTCTGGTCCGTCTCGCCTCGCAGGCACGAGCCGTGCACGTGATGTTGCCGCAGGAGGCCGTGCGCGGCGGTCATGGCGTCGGCCATGCCGGTGCGGCGCTCGAGGCGCGGGGCCGGACGGTGATGGCCGCGATGATCTCCGGTCGCAACGGCTGGTTCGAACGGTTCGTCACCGCGCCGCTGGCGCGTGCCGTCATTCCTCTGCTGGTGCCGCGGACGGTGCCGGTGGCCGCGGTCGCCGGCGGCGCCGGGGCGATCGGCGTGGCCGGACTGGCGCTGACCCTGTTCGATCAGCCCGTGGCGGGGCTGCTGCTGACGCTGTTCGCCGCGCTCGGCCTGTCGCTGGCCGCGACGCTGGCCGACCTGCGCGACGAATCGGCCAGCGCGCGCCTGCTCGATCTGTCGGCGAAGCTGCTGCCGGCGGGCGCGGCGATCCTCTACGGCTTTCAGGCGACGCAGTTCAGCGGCGACCGGGCGGCTGAGATCCTCGGGATCGGGCTCGTGCTGCTCGCCGTGCTCGGCGAACGCGCGCTCGGCACGCGGCCGCGCCGGTTGTGGTGGGGCAGTGCGCCTGCCTACCTCGGCTGCACATGGCTGGCCGCGCTGTTCGCCGCGCCGGTGGCCGGGCTGGGCCTGGCGGCGATCTATGCCGCCGCGACATTGACCGCCGCGATCGAACGATTGCGGCGGCAGCCTTAGCGCTGTCTTAATGATGGAAGGGTAGTCGTCAGGCCATGTCGGTCGGACCGGAACAGGCGGAGCGCGAGGCGCTCGGCATACGCATCACCGCTGCACGCCGGCTCGGCGGGCTGGCGGACGCGCGCCTGACCGGGGCGATCGCCGATTTCTTCCTCGCGGATGACGGCCGCCTCGACGAACGCACCCGGATCGATCTGGGGCGGGTGCTCGCTGCGGTGGTGCAGGGAATCGAAACCGCGATCCGCCGCCATGGCGCCCGCGTGCTGTCAGCGCACGGCGCGGATGCGCAGGCGGAGCGGCTGCTGCGCGGGCATGAGGACGTGATGCGGCGCCTGTCGCGCGCCGGCCTGCTGCGCGACCGGCAGCTGATGGACGAATTGATCGCGCAGGTCCGGTGCGAGCGGATCGCCGCCGAACTGCCGGCCGCGGCGGCCGCGCGCGAGCAGGCGAGCCTGCTGGTCCGCCTCGCCGAGGTCGACGACGGCGTCGTCGCGGCCGCAGCGCGCGCGCTGCTCGCCGCCGAGGCCCGTCGCCGGTCCGCGGCCGAACAGGGCCTGTTGCCGGCAGAATTGCATCACCAGTTGCTCTGGTGGGTCGCCGCCTCGATCCGCGAGGGGCAGGTCGCGGCGGGTGGCGAAGATCCGGCGGTGGATCGCGCGATCGTCGAGGCGGCGCAGCGCAGCCTCGCCGCGCACGACGAAGGCCAGCGGCCGGAGGCGATCGCGATGCGCCTCGCCTCGGCCATCGATGCGCGGGCGGATGAACTCGGCGACCTGCTGGTCGACGCGCTCGGCGATCGGCGCCTGCTGCTGTTCGTCGCGGTACTGGGCCGTGCCGTCGATCTCGATTTCACCGGTGCGCGGGCGATCGTGCTCGAACCGGAAGGAGACCGGCTGTGGCTCGCGCTGCGCGCGGCCGATCTCGACCGGCAGACGATCGCGCGCATCGCGCTGGCGCTCGCCGATGCCGATCCGCGCCGCGATATCGAAAGCTTCGCCGACGATCTCGATGCGATCGCCGCGATCGCGCCGGAGGCGGCGCGATCGGCGCTGGCCCCGCTGACGCTGCACCATGATTTGCGGCTGGCGATCGACGCGCTCGCGCGGGAGGCGGTGCGATGAGGGCGGACGGCATTCCCGACCTGCCGGTCAGTCACGCGACGCTGGATGCGGACGGGCGTCTGCTCACCGCCGACCCGGCACTGATGGCGCTCAATGACAATGCCGGCGGGGCGCCGGGTGCGATGCTGGCGATCCCGCAACTCGCGACGGTGGCGCGACTGGCACGGCGGCTCGGGATCCTCGTATCGCGCGGGGTGACCGTTGCCGATCTCGACACCGACCTCGACCTTTGGGTGCGCGTGCAGCCCGAGGGCGACGGTCTGCGCATGGCGGTGAGCGGATGGCGCGAGGTGCGCCCCCGCTTCGTCGCGACGGCTCCGGCCGCGCCGTTGGTCGAGGACGGCGATCTGACGTGGGAAACCGATGGCGCGTTGCGTCTGACCTTCGTCGCGATCGATCCCGCGCGGCGGCTCGGCATCGACGCCTTTTCGCTGCTCGGACAGCCCCTGACCGCGCTGTTCGCACTGGATGCGGCGGGCGATGGCGCGCTGCCGATCCTCGCCGCCGTCGCACAGCGCAAGGCGCTGCGCGAGCAACGGGCGACGCTGCGCCCGGATGGCGCGCCGATGCTGCTGACCGCGCAGGTCAGACAGGATGCGAGCGGCGAGTTCGCCGGCCTTTCGGGGATCGCCCGTGCCGCCGACGTACCGGCGCCAGCCGAGCCGCCCGCTCCGGCGATCTCCGCCGCGTTCACCGGGGGCCTCGACAAGGCGCTGCGCGCACCGCTCGCGCGGATCATCGCCCATGCCGATACGATCCATGCCGAGGCGGAGGGGCCCGTCCAGCAGGATTACGTCGCTTATGCCTCCGACATCGCCAATGCGGGGCGGCATCTGCTCGGATTGGTCGACGATCTGGTCGATCTGCAGGCGGTCGAACGCGAGGATTTCGCGCTGATCCCGGAAGCGGTCGATCTGGCCGATGTCGCGCGCCGGGCCGCGGGGCTGCTCGCCGTGCGGGCCGGCAACGCCGGTGTCGCCATCGCCCGGCCGCTGCCCGACCTGCGCGTCGGTGCGTCGGGGGACTTTCGCCGGGCGTTGCAGATCATGGTCAATCTGATCGGCAATGCCGTCCGCTATTCGCCCGAAGGGGGCGTGGTGACCGTCACCGCGACCCGGCTGGGCGACCGGGCGGAGGCGATCGTCGCGGATCAGGGCAAGGGCATCGCGCCAGAGGATCAGGCACGCATCTTCGAAAAGTTCGAGCGGGTCGATCCGTCGGAGGCGGGTGGTAACGGCCTCGGCCTCTATATCGCGCGGCGACTGGCGCGGGCGATGGGGGGCGATCTGACGGTGGAAAGCGTGCCGGGCGATGGTGCGCGGTTCACGCTGACGCTGCCGGTTTGAGGTTCTGCGGCCGGCGCGACATCTCACCCGCTACTGACTGAGCCGAGGGCGTTGCCCGGGGTAGCGGCTGCCGCCTAGCGGCGCATCCGCCGCGCGACGAGGATCAGCAACAGCCCGGCGACGGCCAATGCCGTGCCGCGGTCCGCCCATGGCCGCTGGTCGAGCATGAAGCTCGACTGCGGCCAATGGACGTAGCCGAGGCCCTGACCGATCCAGAGCATCCCCATCAGCGTCAGGAGGACGCCGATGGAAAGCAGGACCGGCCGGGCGCGGCGCATCAGCGCTGCTCGACCGGAACGTAGGACCGCTGCGTCGGGCCGGTGTACAGCTGGCGCGGGCGACCGATCTTCTGGTCGGGATCGGTAATCATCTCGTTCCACTGCGCGACCCAACCGACGGTGCGGGCGAGGGCGAACAGCACCGTGAACATCTCGGTTGGGAAGCCGATCGCCGACAGGATCACGCCCGAATAGAAATCGACGTTCGGGAACAGCTTCTTCTCGATGAAATATTCGTCGTTGAGCGCGAGTTCTTCCAACCGCAGTGCGGTGTCGAACAGCGGATCGTTGACCTTCAGCGCGTCGAACACCTCGCGCACCGTCTTCTGCATCACGGTCGCGCGCGGATCGTAGTTCTTGTAGACGCGGTGACCGAAGCCCATCAGGCGGAACGGATCGTTCTTGTCCTTGGCGCGGGCAATATATTCCGGGATGCGCTCGGGCGTGCCGATCTCGCGCAGCATGTTGAGCGCCGCCTCGTTTGCGCCGCCGTGCGCGGGGCCCCAGAGGCAGGCGATGCCGGCCGCGATGCAGGCGAACGGATTGGCGCCCGACGAACCGGCGAGACGCACGGTCGAGGTCGAGGCATTCTGTTCATGGTCGGCATGGAGGATGAAGATCCGGTCCATCGCCTTTTCGACCGCCGGATTGACCTCATACTGCTCGGCGGGGACGCCGAACGTCATGCGCAGGAAGTTGCCGGTGTAGCTGAGCGAATTGTCCGGATACAGGAACGGCTGGCCGACGCTATACTTGTAGGCCATCGCCGCGATCGTCGGGATCTTGGCGATCAGGCGGTGCGACGCGATCGTGCGCTGCACCGGATCGTGGATGTCTGTCGAATCGTGATAGAAGGCCGACAGCGCGCCGACGACGCCGCACATGATCGCCATCGGATGCGCGTCGCGACGGAAGCCGCGGAAGAAGGCCGCAAGCTGCTCGTGCACCATCGTATGGCGCGTGATCGTGTTGTTGAAGCCGCTCAGCTCGTCCGCGGACGGCAGTTCGCCGTTGAGCAGCAGATAGGCGACCTCCATGAAACTGGAATTCTCGGCCAGCTCGCCGATCGGATAGCCGCGGTGCAACAGCACGCCTTCGTCACCGTCGATATAGGTCAGCGCCGACTGGCACGACGCGGTCGAGGTGAAGCCCGGATCGTAGGTGAACGACCCCGTCTGGGCATAGAATTTGCGGATATCGACGACGTCAGGACCGACAGAGCCGGACATGACCGGATATTCGAGGTCCTTACCGTCCAGGTTAACTTTGGCGGCTTCGGTCATGTCGTTGTCCTTCCTATCAGGCTGCCATTTTGTCCGCGATCCGGCCGAGGCTTTCCTCTTGGCCGAGAAGCGCGAGCACGTCGAAGATGCCGGGCGATGTCTTGCGCCCGGTGAGAGCGGCGCGGAGCGGCTGGGCGACCTGGCCGAGCTTGACGCCCTGGCTGTCGGCCACCTGCCGTACCGCTGCTTCGGTCGCCTCCTGATCCCACTGCTGCACCGCGTCAAGCGCGGCGTGCAGTGCAGCGAGAACGCGGGGCGCGTCGCCGCCGAGCAGGTCCAGAGCGGGCTGATCCATATCGAGCGGGCGAACCGCGAACAGGAAGCGCGCACCCTCGCTCAATTCGTTGAGGTTGGCGGCTCGCGCCTTCAGCACCGGCATCGCGCGGGTCAGCAGGTCGATGTCGGGATAGCCGCCAATGGCCGCAATCAGGCCGGCAAGGCGGGCATCGTCTGCGGCGCGGATGTAATGGCCGTTCAGGTTCTCGAGCTTCTTGAGGTCGAAGCGCGACGGGCTCTTGCCGACACCGGCGAGGTCGAACCATTCGGTCGCCTGTTCGCGGCTGATGATCTCGTCGTCGCCATGGCCCCAGCCGAGGCGCAGCAGGTAATTGTCGAACGCCTCCGGCAGGATGCCGAGTTCGTCGCGATACGCCTCGATCCCCACCGCGCCGTGACGCTTCGATAGCTTGGCGCCGTCGGTGCCGTGGATCAGCGGGATGTGCGCGTAGACCGGCTCTGGCCAGCTGTTCGCCTTGTAGATCGGCAACTGGCGGAAGGCGTTGTTGAGATGGTCGTCGCCGCGGATGACGTGCGTCACGCCCATGTCGTGATCGTCGACCACCACCGCGAGCATATAGGTCGGCGTGCCGTCGGAGCGCAGCAGGATGAGATCATCGAGTTCGGCGTTCTGCACAGTCACCGAGCCCTGCACGCGGTCCGCAATCGTCGTCGCGCCCTCGCGCGGGGCCTTGAGGCGGACGACGAACGGCTGTCCTTCGGGATGGTCGGTGCGGTCGCGCCACGGCGAGCGGATGCGCAATGGCGCCTTCGCCGCCTGCGCCTCGGCACGCTGCGCCGCAATCTCCTCCTGCGTCATGTAGCAGCGATAGGCGTGGCCGTTCGCCACCATCTGGTGCGCGACCTCGGCATGGCGATCGGCGCGGGCGAACTGGAAGACGGCGTCGCCGTCCCAGTCGATGCCGAGCCATGTGAGGCCCGACAGGATCGCATCGATCGCCGGCTGCGTCGAACGGGCGCGATCGGTGTCCTCGATCCGCAACAGGAACTTGCCGCCGTGATGGCGCGCGAACAGCCAGTTGAACAGCGCGGTCCGCGCGCCGCCCAGATGCAGATAGCCGGTCGGCGACGGCGCGAAGCGCGTGACGATGCCATTCGTATCGGATGACGCCGGGGCCGCAGCCTGGTCGGTGCCGAGATTGTCAGTTGCGCCCAACCGCGCGTGCTCCCAAGGTTCGAAATGTGATGGCCAGTCCAGCCGCCGCGGCCCCTAGCACGCGCTCGGTGCGCCTTCAAATGCCGCGCGCGCTCCACGGGTTGCGCGACGGTATCGAAGCATGGCTGGAGGCGGAGCGCGACCAGATCGTCCTGTGGGCGCCGGTCGCGTTCGGTGGCGGCATCGCGATCTGGTTCCTGCTGCCCGATGCGCGCGGCTGGCTGGCGGCGATGCTGTCATGCGTCGCCGTCGCGCTCCCTGGTGCGGCGGCCGGTACGGGCGGACGACTGGCGCGAATGCTCGTTGTCGGCGGGCTCCTTTGTGCGGCCGGGATCGCGCTCGTCTGGTGGCGAGCGGACCGGGTCGCGGCGCCGGTCCTCGCGCGGCCGGCCGTCGTCGCCTTCACCGCCACCGTCGAGCGGGTCGAGGCACTGGCCGCCCGCGATCTCGTGAGGCTGACCGTGTTGACCGATACCGGGTCGGGCCTGCCGCGGCGGGTGCGGGTCAATCTGAAAACCGGCGACGTGCCGGCGGGGGCAGGCGAGGCGGCGCGGATCGCCTTGCGCGCCCGGCTGATGCCGCCACCCGCGGCTGCCGTGCCGGGTGCGCATGATTTCGCGCGCGTCGCCTGGTTCGCCGGGATCGGCGCGACCGGCCGTGGCTTCGCACCGGTCACGGTGATCGCTCCCGGCGCGGGGCAGGGCGGGCTGCGGACGCGGCTGACCGCGCATATCACGTCGCGGCTCGACGGCAGCCGCGGCGGCATCGCGGCGGCGCTCGCCACCGGCGACGAGGGCGCGATCGCGCCGGCCGATTCGGAGGCGATGCGCCGCGCCGGCCTCGCCCATCTGCTGTCGGTCAGCGGCCTGCACATCACCGCGGTGGTGGCGGCGACGATGCTGCTCGTCCTGCGGCTGCTGGCGCTGTCACCGTGGCTGGCGATCCGCCTGCGCCTGCCGCTGGTCGCAGCGGCGGCGGGCGCGCTGGCGGCGATCGGCTATACCTTGCTGACCGGCAGTCAGGTGCCGACGATCCGGTCGTGCGTCGCGTCGCTGCTGGTGCTCGTCGCGCTGACGATGGGACGCGAGGCGATGACGCTGCGGCTGGTCGCGGCGGGCGCGATGATCGTGCTGCTCGCCTGGCCCGAGGCGCTGGTCGGCGCGAGTTTCCAGCTGTCCTTCGCCGCGATCGCCGCGATCGTCGTACTGCACGAGCATCCCGTCGTGCAGGACTGGTTCGCGCCGCGGCAAGAGGGGTGGGGGCCGCACCTGTTGCGGGGGCTGGGATCGCTGCTGCTGACCGGGCTGGTGGTCGAGGCGGCGCTGATGCCGACCGCGGTTTATCATTTCCATAAGGCGGGCATGTACGGCGCGGCGGCGAACATCGTGGCGATCCCGCTGACCACCTTCGTGGTCATGCCGCTGGAGGCGGCAGCGTTGTTGTTCGACGCGGTCGGGCTTGGCGCGCCCTTGTGGTGGTTGACCGATCTGGCGCTGCAACTGTTGCTCGGTCTTGCCCATCTGGTGGCGAATGCGCCGGGCGCGTCGGTGGCGCTGCCGTCGATGCCGGTCGCCGCATTCGGGACGATGGTCGCGGGCGGGCTGTGGCTGGCGCTGTGGCGGACACGCGTGCGGTGGTTCGGCTGGCTGCCGCTGGTGGTAGGTGCATCCTGGGCGGTGCTGACCCCCGCGCCCGACCTGCTGGTGACGGGCGACGGGCGGCATCTGGCGGTGCGGGTGGATGGCGGGCTGGCGCTGCTGCGTGATCGGGCCGGGGACTATACGCGCACGATGCTGGCCGAGAATGGCGGGATCGATGGCGAGCCGGCGTTGCTCGCGGATCAGGCGGCGGCGCGCTGTACGCCGGATGCGTGCGCCGTCGATGTGCTTGCGGAAGGGCGGGCGTGGCGGGTGCTGGCGACGCGCAGCGGCTATCCGGTCGCATGGCGGACGTTGGTGGCGGCGTGCCGATCCGCCGACATCGTGGTGAGCGAACGCCACCTGCCAAGGGGATGCGTCCCGCGTTGGCTCAAGCTCGATGCGCCGATGCTGCGCACGACCGGCGGCGTCGCGGTGACGTTTGCCGGTGGCCGGGTGCGTACCGTGCGAGCGCCGGGCGACCGGCATCCCTGGATCGTGCCCGCGACGGTCATGCCGTTGCGGACGGCGCGGTTCGATGGCGGGCGCGAGGTGCGACGCCACGCGCTACAGCGACGCCGCGAGTGATCGGCCGTCGTTGCGAGCGCCGCGAAGCAATCCAGACCCGGGCTCAGGATGTCCTCGTTTCACTTGCGGCGCTCGCGACGACGGTTCGAGAGGCCGAGCTGTGTCCCTGACTATGCTCTCGATGAGGCGCGGTTGGGGGGGCGTCGGACGGTCGCAGGCGACGGTGGACGTGTGTCATTCCGGGGCAGGGGGATCCCGTGGGCGCTACCGCTAAGCTTTGTCCGGTAGGCTGGTGGATATGCGCTTCCGCCTGCCCGGGCGTGACATCGAATGCGAACCTCAGGACGGGTGTAGGGCGACGCATATTGCCCCGACGAAGACAGACCGGACGTCACCCCACCGTCGTCCTTGCGGGCGCGGCGAAGCAATCCAGAGCCGAGCTCAGGACGTCCGGGATTGCTTTGCGGCGCTCGCGATGATGGTTCGAGAGACCCAGCTGTGTGCCTGAGTGTGCTCTCGATGAGGCGCGGTGGGGGCGTCGGACGGTCGCAGGCGACGGTAAACGTGCGTCATTCGGGGGGGCAGGGGGATCTTCTGGGGCGCTACCGGTTCCGCTATATCCGGTGGCTGGTGGGTATGCGCTCCCGCCAGCCTGAGCGTGACGCTGAGGGTTACGGAGAGCGATCCATGCTATCGAATGCGAATCTCAGCACGGGTGTAAGGTAACGCGTATTACACCGACGGGGACAGACCGGACGTCACACATCGTCGTCTTTGCGAGCGCAGCGAAGCAACCCAGAGGCGGATCGGGACGCCGTGGATCGCTTAGCTGCACTCGCAATGACGATTCGCTGCCTGCGGGGCATCCTTGAGTATGGTCGCGATCCGGCGGATATGCGGTGGGTCGCGGCTATGATACGGGACAGACGATGAAGCATCTCGCCATTCTCGCCGCCGCACTGGCGAGCCTTTCGGTCGCAGCGCCGGCCGGGGCGCAGGATGCCGCGCAGCGGCGGCTGTGGAATGCGCCCGCTGCGCCGTTCCGTATCGTCGGCAACGTTTTTTATGTCGGGACGGCGGGGCTGTCGTCGTTCCTGATCGCCGATCCCGCCGGGCTGGTGCTGATCGACGGGGCGTTACCGGAGAGTGCGCCGCTCATCGCCGCGAACATCCGGCGCCTCGGTTTCCGGCTGCACGATATCCGTTACCTGCTCAACAACCATAGCCATGTCGATCATGCCGGCGGCCTCGCCGCGCTTCAGCGGGCGAGCGGGGCACGGGTCGTGGTGAGCGCGGGCGATCGTGCCGACCTGATCGCGGGGCGCACCATCGACCGAACGGACATCAGCGGCTTTCCGCCGGTGCGTCCGTCGATGACGATCCCCGACGGCGCGACGATCGCCGTCGGCAAAACGCGCCTCGTCGCGCATCTGACCCCGGGACATACCGACGGCGCAACCACCTGGAGCCTGCGCACCAGCGAGCGAGGCAAGCCGCTCGACGTGCTGTTCGTGTCGAGCCTCAGCGTCGCCGGCCGGCGGCTCGTCACCCGCCCCGACCCTGCCGACCCGGTCCCCGGCAGGCCGCCGCACGATACCGCAGCGGTCGCGCAGTTCCGCGGCACGTTCCGCCGGCTCGCCACGATGCATGCCGACGTGGTGCTGAGCTATCATGCCGAGCTGTTCGACCTCGCGGCAAGGCGCGAGGCGCAGCGGGCGGGCAATCCGACGAGCTTCGTCGATCGCACCGCCCTGCCGCGAATGGTCGCCGACGCCCGCACCTCCTTCGAACGCGCGCTGGCGGAGCAGCGCCGTTCGCCTCAATCGTAGCGGCGGAGGATACCCGACAACCGGCCCTGCACCCGAACGTGCGACGGGACGTAGCGCTGCGGCTCGTAGGAGCGGTTGGCCGGGTCAAGCCGGATCATCGCGCCCTCGCGGCGGAAGTATTTGAGCGTCGCCTCGGCATCGTCGATCAGCGCGACGACGATCTCGCCGTCCCGCGCCACCTCGGTCCGCCGGATCAACGCGTAATCGCCATCGAGGATGCCGGCCTCGACCATCGAATCGCCCGACACTTCTAGCGCATAATGTTCGCCCGAGCCGAGCAATGCCGCTGGCACGGCGAGCATCGAGCTGCCCTCGAACGCCTCGATCGGCACGCCCGCGGCGATCCGGCCGTGCAACGGGATCTCGATCACGTCATTGGCGGGCGAGGCGGCCGCGCGGACGTTGCCGGCCTTCGTCGGCGACGGCGTCGGTACGGGGGGCGCGACCTTGCGCTCCGACCGCTCCGGCATCCGCAGCACTTCGAGTGCGCGGGCGCGGTTGGGCAGGCGACGGATGAAGTGGCGTTCCTCCAGCGCGCTGATGAGGCGATGGACGCCGGATTTCGACTTGAGGTCGAGCGCTTCCTTCATCTCCTCGAACGAGGGGGAGATGCCGGTTTCTTCCAACCGGTCGTTGATGAAGCAAACGAGCTCGTGCTGCTTGCGCGTGAGCATAGGCGGTCTTCCCCGTCAGAACAGACGCGGAACTTCTAGGGAACGAAACTGCTCTCGTCAAGCGATGACGAGGATTTCCGCCGAGTCGCCCGCCCGCGCCGGCGGCGCATCGACGGGACGCACGATCAGGCAATGCGAGCGCGCCAGCGTCAGCAGCATCGAACTGTCCTGAATGGTCGAGGCGAAGGCCCGCCCGTCGCGCAGTTCTGCACGCAGATAGTCGGTGCGGGGGCCGTTGGCGGGCAGGTCCTCGCCGAGGATCGCGTGGGTGGTGCGCGGATGGGGATCGGCCGCCCCGCCGAGATGCGCGATCAGCGGCCGCACGAACAGAGTCGCGGTGACGAAGGCGGAGACAGGGTTACCGGGCAGGCCGAGCACGCTGGTGCGGCCGATCCGCCCGGCCATCATCGGCTTGCCGGGCCGCAATGCGATCCGCCAGAAATCGATCGATCCGCCGGCGGCCTCGAGTGCCGGGCGGACGAGGTCGTGGTCGCCGACCGAGGCGCCGCCGGTGGTGACCAGCAGGTCAGCGTCGACTGCGGCGAAGGCGTCACGCAACGTGTCGAGGTGGTCGGGCAATATGCCGAGGTCGATCAGCTCAACCGGCAGATCGGCGAGCATCGCGGCGAGCATCGCGCGATTCGATTCGGGCAGGGCGGCGGGATCGTGCGCGCGCCCCGGTTCGACCAGTTCGTCCCCGGTCGCGCAGATCGCGACGCGGACGCGGCGATTTACCGCCAGCGTGCCGACGCCCCCGGTCGCGGCGACCGCGATCCGGGCGGGGGTAAGTCGCTCGCCGCGGGCGATCAGAGGATCGCCCTGCGTGAAGTCCAGCCCGCGCCGCCGGGTGTTGCGTCCGCGAGCCGGCGGGCCTTCGCCGGTCAGGCAAATCGCGGTGCCGTCGGCGGCAACCTCTTCCTGGATCATCACCGTGTCGGCACCGGCGGGCATCGCGGCGCCGGTGAAGATGCGCACGGTCTGGCCCGGCTCGATCCTGCCGGCAAAGGCGCGTCCGGCGGCACTCTCGCCGATCAGCGTCCAGGGGCCGGGCAGATCGGCATGGCGGATTGCATAGCCATCCATCGCCGACAGGTCGGTCGCTGGCTGCGTGCGGCGGGCGTGGATGTCGGCGGCGGCCCAGCGCCCCCGCGCGTCCGCGAGCGCGACGTCCTCCGCGGCGACCGGCCCGGCGAGCGCGAGCAGGCGGGCAAGTGCGTCGGCGATCGGCAGCAGCGTCATGCGCGCCAGTCGCCGGATTTGCCCCCGGCCTTCTCCAACAGGCGGATGCCGGTGATCGTCATGCCGCGGTCCATCGCCTTAGCCATGTCGTAGATCGTCAGCAGCGCGACCGAGACCGCGGTCAGCGCCTCCATCTCGACCCCCGTCTTGCCGTCGGTAGCGGTCAGCGCGGTGGCGGTGACGCCGGTGTCGTCGAGCACAAGGTCGAGCGTCACGCGGGTAAGGGGCAGGGGGTGGCAGAGCGGGATGAGGTCCGCGGTCTTTTTCGCCGCCATGATCCCGGCGACGCGCGCGACGGCGATCACGTCGCCCTTTTTCGCGCTGCCCTCGCGGATCGCCTGCAGCGCGTCGGCGGCGATGGCGATATGGCCGATGGCGACCGCGCGACGGCTGGTCACCGCCTTGTCGCCGACATCGACCATATGCGCGGCGCCCTCGGCATCGAGATGGGTAAGGCGGCTCATGCGGCCGGCGCGATCAGTGCCCGGGTCGCTGCCTCGATGTCCGGCTGGCGCATCAGTGCCTCGCCGATCAGGAAACAGCGGACGCCGTGCGCGGCCATCGCGTCGAGGTCGGCACGCGTCTCGAGGCCGCTTTCGGCGACGAACGTGCACCCCTTGGGCGCCTTGCCGACGAGTTCGTAGGTGCGCGCGAAATCGACGCTGAAATCGCGCAGGTCACGGTTGTTGACGCCGATCAGCCGTGAATTGAGCTTCAGCGCACGGTCGAGTTCGTGCGCGTCGTGCACCTCGACCAACACGTCCATGCCGCAATCCGTCGCCGACGCCTCGATCTCGGCCATCTGGTTGTCGTCCAGCGCGGCCACGATGATGAGGATGGCGTCGGCGCCGATCGCGCGGCTTTCGGTCGCCTGCCACGGATCGACCATGAAATCCTTGCGGATCACCGGCAGGTCGCAGGCGGCGCGCGCCGCGATCAGATAGTCGTCATGGCCCCGGAACCATTGTTCGTCGGTCAGCACTGACAGGCACGCCGCGCCGCCCGCCTGATAGGCGCGGGCATGCGTCGGCGGATCAAAATCCTCGCGGATCAGGCCCTTGGACGGGCTTGCCTGCTTGATTTCGGCGATCAGGGCGTGGCCGGGCTTCGCGTCCAGCGCGGCGCGGAAGCCGCGTGGCCGGGTGACGGCGGCGATGCGCGCGTCGAGGTCGGCGAGGCTGGTCGTCGCCTTGCGCGCGGCGACCTCGGCCCGCTTGGTTTCGATGATACGGGACAGGATGGTCATCGATAGGCAATCCAGCGATCGAGCAGTGCGGCCGCGGCACCGTCGTCGATCGCGGTGGCGGCGGCGATCGCGCCTGCGGAGAGGGAGGGGCTGTGCGCCGCGACGACCAGCGCCGCGGCGGCGTTGAGCAGGACGGCGTCGCGATAGGCGCCGCGTTCGCCGTCGAGCAGGCGGCGCAGCGCAGCGGCGTTATAAGCGGGGTCGCCGCCCCGAATCGCGGCGAGCGGGTGACGCGGCAGGCCGGCGTCGTCCGGCATGATGCGGCGCGGCAGGTCGGCGCTGCCGACGTTGACCGCGAGGCTGGGACCGGCGGTGGAGAGTTCGTCGAGCCCTTCCTCGCCGGAGATAACCGCGGCGCGTTCGGTGCCCAGCTGTTCCAGCGCCTCGGCATAGAGGCCGGCGTAATCGGGGCGTGCGATGCCGATCAGCTGGCGGGTGACGCGGGCAGGATTGGCGAGCGGACCCATCAGGTTGAAGATCGTGCGCTTGCCGATGCGGCGGCGGATCGGGGTGATCCGCTTCATCACCGGATGATGGTTGGCCGCGAAGAGGAAGGCGATGCCGAGGTCGGCGAGGCTCCCCTCCGCGGTCGCGCCGGCGACCTCCATGTCGAGGCCGATCGCCTCCAGCGTGTCCGCCGCGCCCGCCTTGGAACTGGCGGCGCGGTTGCCGTGCTTGGCGACGGGCACGCCGCAGGCCGCGACGACCAGCGCCACCGCGGTCGAGACGTTGAGCGTGTGATGGCCGTCGCCGCCGGTGCCGCAGACGTCGATCGCACCGGCGCGGGCCGCGATCGGGATCATCCGTTCGCGCAGCGCGCGCGCCGCCTCGGCGATCTCGACGCTGGTTTCGCCGCGGTCGGACAGCGCGATCAGGAAGTCGCTGATAGCCTCTTCGGACACGCGCGCGTCGAGCACGTCGGCAAAGGCCTGCGCCGCGCTGTCACGCGACAGCGGCGCCGCCGGATCGGGCAGCAGCGTGACGACGGTCACGCGTGTTCCTTCACCGGGATGCCGGCGATGCGCAGGAAATTGGCGAGCATCGCATGGCCATGCTCGGTCGCGATGCTCTCGGGATGGAACTGGACGCCGTGGATCGGCAGGCTTTCGTGACGGAAGCCCATGACATTGCCGTCCTCCGCACGCGCGTTGACCACCAGCGGGGCCGGCACGTCATTGACGATCAGGCTGTGATAGCGAGTCGCGGTGAAGGGCGAGGGCAGGCCCTCGAACAGCCCGGTGCCGTCGTGCATGACGGGCGAGGTCTTGCCGTGCATCAGCCCGCCGCGTTCGACGCGGCCGCCGAAATGGTGGCCGATCGCCTGATGCCCCAGGCACACGCCGAGCAGTGGCCGGCCGGCATCGGCGGCGGCGGCGACGAGGTCGAGGCTGACCCCCGCCTCCGTCGGCGTGCACGGGCCGGGCGAGATCAGGAACGCCTGCGCGCCCGACGAGAGCGCCTGCCCCGCGGAAATGGCATCGTTGCGCACCACCTCGACCTCGCTGCCCAGCTCCATCAGGTAGTGGACGAGGTTCCAGGTAAAGCTGTCGTAATTGTCGACGACGAGGATCATGGGGACGCCATAGCCGATGACCGCTGCGGTGCAACGCCTGTTGCGCGCTCGCAATCCTGCGGCAATGTGGCGGGGGCTAATGTGATCTTGTGTGACACCGGGAGCAACGGTGTCGGCCGCTCGTTATCCCCACGAAGGAGATGCTTACCATGATCCGCCCGTTGCTTTTCGCCGCTCTGGTCGCACTGCCCGGCCTCGCCGGTGCGCAGACCGCCCCGCCGGCCACGGAGGGCGCGTCGTCGGGAACGCCGCCGCAGCGCGTGCGGAGCGTTACCCTTGGCGCTGGCCAGAAATGTCCGCAGAGCAGCGATACGGAAATCGTCATCTGCTCGACGCTCGACCAGCCCTATCGCATCCCCAAGCAGTTCCGCGACAGCGGGCCCATCCCGGCGCAGAACCAGGCTTGGGGCAATCGCGTCGCGACGGCGGATCAGGTCGGCCGCGTCGCCGGCGGCCTGCCCGATACCTGCTCCGCGGTCGGCAGCGGCGGCCAGAGCGGCTGCGCGCTGGCGACCAACCGGCAGTGGGCGGCCGAACGGCGTGCGCAGCGCGATGCCGAGTCGACGGTTCCCTGACGGGCGTATGCTTGGTCGTGTGGTGGCCGGATGACGTATGCAGATACGGATACGCCTGATCGACTTGAGCGCTCTGCACTTATCGGATGATGGGCTTACTGTTGTCCGGCTTTCGACCGGTAGCCCTGAGGGACACGGCACGACGTAGTCGATAATCGATTGTTATGTACGCGGAGACGCGGGTGAAGCGACTGCGGCAGAGTATTGCCTTAGCCCTTACCGTTTGATGGGGAGGCCGCAGCTGCGGCAAGCGCCACATCTCTGCGTTCTCCGCGCCTCCGCGTGAACCCAATTGTCTTCTGTTTCGCGGACCGCCGCGAGGGGGCAGGCCTTACCGAAGGCGCGGCACGCGCGGCTCTGCAAGACTTCGCCGATCATTGAGGCCGCGCTTTGCCTCTTCGTCTCGCCGTTGAAAACGTCCGCAAGCATGGGTCGGGTCACGCAGTGCGCCCTCGCGCACAGGCGATCTACTGACCGAAGCCGCCGGCTGCTGCGCGGGCGACCGCGTCGCGGGCGGCGGCGAGGATGGCGCCGGCCTTCGCCTCGCATTCGCGCTGTTCGTATTCGGCGACGCTGTCGGCGACGATACCTGCGCCGGCCTGGGAATGTACAATGCCGTCCTTCACCACGGCGGTGCGCAGCACGATGCACGAATCCATCGACCCGTCCGGCGAGAAATAGCCGACGCCGCCCGCATAGGCGCCGCGCCGTTCGGGCTCCAGTTCGGCGATGATCTGGCAGGCGCGCACCTTAGGCGCGCCGCTGACCGTGCCGGCCGGGAAGCCGGCGAACAGCGCGTCGATCGCGTCGGCCGAGGGCGACAGTTCGCCGACGACGTTCGAGACGATGTGCATGACGTGGCTGTAGAGTTCGATGCCGTAGCTCGCCGTCACTCGCACCGATCCCGGCGCGGCCGAGCGGCCGACGTCGTTGCGGCCGAGGTCGAGCAGCATCAGATGCTCGGCACGCTCCTTGGGGTCCGCGAGCAGGCTGATCCGGTTCGCCTCGTCCTCGGCGGCGGTCTTGCCGCGCGGGCGGGTGCCGGCGATCGGACGGATCGTCACCTGACCGTCGCGGACGCGCACGAGGATCTCGGGACTCGACCCGATCAGCGCAAAGCCGGGCAGGTCGAGGTGATAGAGGAAGGGCGACGGGTTGATCCGTCGCAGGCTGCGGTAGAGTTCGAAGGGTGGTAATGCAAATGGCGTCGAGAAGCGCTGCGCCAGTACCACCTGAAAGATGTCGCCGGCGGCGATATAGTCCTGCGCCCGGCCGACCATCTGCGCATAATGCGCCGGGGTCACCGCGGGTGTGTAGGCGAGGTCGCGGGCCTCGCCGCGCACCGGCGCGGGCAAGGCGGTGTGCGCGAGCCGGGCGGCGGTGGCGTCGAGGCGCTCCTCCGCCGCGGCGACCAGAGCCGCCGGATTGCGCGCCGCGTCCGGCCACACCGGCGCGACCAGATAGAGGGCATCCGCCAGCCGGTCGAAGACGCAGATCACCGTCGGGCGCACGAACAGCATGTCGGGCAGGCCGAGCGGATCGGCCGCCGGCTGATCGAGCCGCTCGACCAGTCCGATCGTCTCATAGCCGAAATAGCCGACCAGACAGGCGAGCGCCCGCGGCAGGTCCGCCGGCACGTCGCCGCGGCATTCGGCCACCAGCGCGCGCAACGCCGCCAGCGTCGGCTGCCCGGCGGGTTCGAACGCGTCGCGATCGGTCGCCCAATGCCGGTTGATCTCCGCCCGGTCGCCGGAGGCGCGAAAGACGAGGTCGGGGGCCAGCCCGATCAGGCTGTGCCGCCCGCGCGTCGCGCCGCCCTCGACCGATTCGAGCAGATAGTCGCCGCGCCCCGGCTCGATCAGCTTCAGCGCGGCGGCAACCGGCGTTTCGGTGTCGGCGATCTGGCGCCGCCAGACGAACGCCGGGCGGCCGGCGGCGACCGCCGCGATCGGATCGTCCATCGCGGCGCTCACCTCAATTGCCGTTGCCGGTCAGGTCGGCGCGGACCTTGGCGACGGCGGCGGCATCGGTCTTGACGCCGACCGCATTGCGCACCGCACGGGCGAACTGCTCGGCATATTCGCGGCCGACCAGCTGCGCGATGCTGCCCCGCGCCCCGGCGATGGCGGCGGGTGTGCCGGCGGCGTTGCCGGGCACGACGGTGTCGAGCTTGACGATCAGCCAGCCGGCATTGTCCGGCGCCTCGAGCAACTTGGCATTGCCCTTCGCCATGCTGAACATCAGTGCGAGCGCCGGCTGGACGTTGCCCTGCTGCTGCGCGAGCTGGGCACGCGTCGCGCTGGCGGGCTGGACCGGCGGCAGCGCGCGACCCGATCCGGCCAGCGCCTGCGCGAGCGGGGTGCCCTTGTTCACCTTCGCCAGGATGTCGCTCGCCAGCTTGCGCGCGGCGGCGCGGGCACGATCGGCGGTGACGTCGGCTGCGACCTGCGCGCGCACCTGCGCGAGCGGGCGGGGCGCTGCGGCGACGACGCGACCGATCGCGACCACCGCGAAGCCGCCGTCGGTGCCGACCGGCACCAGCTGCGCCGGGTCGCCCTCGGCCATCTGGAACGCCGCGGCGACGACCGGCGTCACCGCCGGATCGGGCTGCGTCGTCGGCGCATCGGGGTTGATGCCATTGGCGAGCAGCGCCGGCGTGGTCTGCGCCGACAGCTTCTGGTCGGCGACCGCCTCGTCGAAGGTCGCATTCTTGGCGAGCGCATCGTCGAGCTTGTCGTGGACGTCCGACAGCGCCTGTTGCAGCTTCTGCTTCGACAGTTCGGCGACCAGCTCCGGTCGCGCCTGTTCCAGCGTCTTGCCGGCGACCTGCTCGATCGCATCGACGCGCGCGACCACCCAGCCGAGCGGCCCGCGGACCGGCCCGATCACGCCGTCGCGCTGCGCGGCGAAGGCGGCATCGGCGATCGCCGGCGTCGTCGATGCGGCATAGGCCGCTTTGGTGACGCCGGTCTGTACCGCGGGCTCCAGCCCGGCGGCGCGGGCGGCGTCGGCGATCGACGTGCCGCCCTTCACCCTGGCGGCGAGCGTGTTGGCGCCGCCCTGATCGGCGATCACCACCTGGCTGATCGTGCGCTTCTCCGCCGCGGCGAAGCGGCTCGCCTGCTGCCTGTAGGCGGCCGCGACCTCCGCGTCGGTCGGCACCGCCCGCGCCTTCACCTGATCGGGCGCAACGAGCGCGTAGCGGACGACCCGGCGTTCCGGCACGGTATAGCGCGCGATGTTGCGGCGATAGAAGGTCTGGAGATCGGCGTCGGTCGGCGCCGCACCGGTATCCACCGCGCGGGCGGGAATGAAGCCGACCTGCCCGGTGCGCTTCTCGAGCAGCAGCGAGGCATAGGGGAGCGCGACCTTCATCGGCACCTGCGTCGCGCCCTGCGTCGGCAGCATCAGCTGCTGGGCGACGATGTCGCGCGCGATATCGGTACGGATCTGCGCGTCGGTCAGCTTCTGGTCGGCGAGCAGGCGCTGGTAATTGGCTGGATCGAACTGGCCGTTGGGACCGCGCAGGCCGGGGATGCTGGCGATCACGCCATCGATCGAGCGCTTGCTGACGACCATGCCCTGATCCTGGCCGAAGCGTTCGAGCGCGAGGCCGTTGATCGTACGGTCGAGCACCGACTGCAGCCCGCCCTGTGCGAGCAACTGCTCCATCGTCGCGGTCGGCTGCTGCTGGCGCGCCGCCTGCAATTCGGTCTGGACGCGGTTGCGCAGCTCGGCGGCGGCGACCTTCTGCCCGCCGACGGTCGCGACGCTGCCGCCCGACAATGCGCTGGTGCTGCCGCCCAGGCCGGTGATGTCACCGGCGGCGAAGGCGAGCGCGATGACGCCCAGCACGATGAAGGTGACGACGATGCCGGCCTTGGAATTGATGATCCGGCGAAAGAAGCTGAGCATGAAAAGGCCGATCGTCCCTTGAACAATTGGCCTCGCTTTAGGGGGGCTGCGCCTTGCCATCAAGCACGGGCGCGGGCATTGCGTGTTTAACGTGTAAAACAGGAGGCGGGATGACGCGGCGCAAGCTCGTGGCGGGCAACTGGAAAATGAACGGGTCGCGGGCCAGCCTCGCCGAACTCGACGGCATCGCCGCGGCGGCCGCCGCCGCACCGGGCGTCGACGTCGCCGTTGCCGTACCGTCGACGCTGATCGCCCCCGCGGCCGAACGCGTGCCGGGGCTGCAGATCGGCGCCGAGGACGTGCACGAGGCGGAAAGCGGCGCGCACACCGGCTGCGTCTCGGCGGCGATGGTCGTCGAGGCGGGCGCGCGCTTCACCATCGTCGGCCATAGCGAACGCCGGATGGACCAGGGCGAGACCAGCCACGACGCCTGGGCGAAGGCGGCGGCGGCGCGCCGCGCCGGGCTCCACGTCATCTCCTGCTGCGGCGAGACCGAGGCAGAGCGCGATGCCGACCGCGCCGAGCGCGTCGTGCAGGCGCAGATCGAGAAATCCGTGCCCGACAATGCCGACGGCAGCTGGTTCACGCTCGCCTACGAACCGCGCTGGGCGATCGGCACCGGCCGCACCCCGACGCTGGAACAGATCGCGGCGATCCATGCGATCGCCCGCGCCAAGCTGCGCATGCTGATCGGCGATGCCGCCGATGGCGTCCGCATCCTCTACGGCGGATCGGTGACGGGCGAGAATGCCGCGACGATCCTCGCCTGCGAGAATGTCGACGGCGCTCTGGTCGGCGGCGCCAGCCTGACCGCGGCGAAGTTCGTCCCGATCATCGAGGCCGCGGCAGGACTGTAGGGCGGGGGTACGCGCCCCGGTCAGCGTTGCGAAAGCTGTGGTGCGCCATCATCTCGGGATGGTGATCGCGCCCACACCCTTACGCGAACGGATCGGTGCCGCCGTGCTGACCGCGGGCATCGTCGCCGCGCTCGGCTATGCGCTGCTGCTCGGGCTGGCGTTCCACGGCGCCGCGGGGCCGGCGCAGCAGGCGCTCGCCACCTTCGACCTCGCGCCCGATCCCCCGCCGCCCGAGCGGATCGTGCCGCCGCCGCGCAAGGTCAACCGGCCGAGCGGCAAGGCATCGCCGCCCAACCTCCGCTCCAAGGCGACGGAGGTCACCGCGCCGGTCCCGATCATCCAGATCGCGCCACCGCCGCCGATCGTCGTCGCGCCGCTGCCCGATATCGGGGTGCAGGCGACGTCGGGCGCGTCGGATCGCGCCGGGCCGGGCACCGGTGCGGGCGGGATCGGCGATGGCCATGGGGCGGGAGGCGACGGCGATGGCGACGGCAGCGGTCTGGAACGCGTGCCGCGGCTCATCACCGGTCGGATCAAGGGTTCGGATATCCCCGATGCGATCCTCGACATCGGCTTTCGCGGCGTTGTCGGCGTCCGCTACCGGGTCGGAACGGACGGCCGCGTCACCCAGTGCGCGGTGGTGCGATCGAGCGGCAACGCGCTGATGGACCAGGCGACCTGCGCCGCGATCGAAAAGCGCTTCCGCTACGATCCGTGGCGCGATGCCGCCGGGCGGCCGGTGCGATCGACGGTGTTGCGCGACCAGCAATGGGACATCGATCCGCCGACGATCGACGACTGAGCGCGATCACCGCGGGTAGCGCTGCCTGAGCATCGCGTAGCAGGCGCGCAGGGCGTAAGCGTCGCCGCCCTTGGGACGACCCGGTTTGGCGCCCGGCCGCCACGCGAAGACGTCCATATGCGCCCATGCCACGCCCTTCGGCACGAAGCGGCGCAGGAACAGCGCGGCGGTGATCGCGCCCGCGAATCCGCCGTCCGGCGCGTTGACCATGTCGGCGATGTCGGATTTCAGCATCTCGTCATAGGCATCCCATAGCGGCAGCCGCCACAGGGGATCGTCGAGCGCGGTGCCCGCGGCGAGCAGGTCGGCGGCGAGGCCGTCGTCGTCGGTGAACAGCGGCGGCAGGTCGGGACCGAGCGCGACCCGCGCCGCGCCGGTCAGCGTGGCGAAATCGAGGATCAGTTCGGGCTTGCCCTCGCCGGCCCTGGTGAGCGCGTCGGCGAGGATCAGCCGGCCCTCGGCATCGGTGTTGGTGTTCTCGACGGTCGGCCCCAGCCGGCTGCGCAGCACGTCGCCGGGACGGAAGGCATTGCCCGCGATCGCATTCTCGACCGCGGGGATCAGCAGGTGCAGCCGCACCGGCAGCCGCGCGGCCATGACGAGGCCGGCGAGCGCCAGCGCATGCGCCGCACCGCCCATGTCCTTCTTCATCAGCCGCATGCCCGCCGACGGCTTGATGTCGAGCCCGCCGGTGTCGAACACCACGCCCTTGCCGACGATCGCGATGCGGGGATGCGCCGGGTCGCCCCATGCGAGCTCGATCAACCGCGGCGCGCGTTCCTTGACCGCCGCCTGACCGACCGCGTGGATCAGCGGATAGCCGGTGGCGAGCGCATCGCCGCGGGTCACCGTGACGGTGGCGCCATGCTGACGGGCGAGTTGTTCCGTCGCCGCCTCGAGCTCCGCCGGGCCGAGGTCGCCGGCACCGGTGTTGACGAGGTCGCGAACCAGCGCGGTCGCCGCGGCGATGCGCAATGTCTCGTCGATCCCGGCCGCGTCGGCGGTAAGCAGGATGCGCGCGGCGGGGTCCTCCGCCTTGCGGTAGCGTTCGAACCGATATTGTCCGAGCAGCCAGCCGAGCGCGGCCGGGCCGATGTCGCCGGCGACGCGATACGTTCCGGCGGGCAACGCATCGGCGACCCTCGCCAGCGTCCACGGACCCATGGCGCCGGCGACGACCACCGCCTGGACGTCGTCGTCGGCATAGACCGCATGGCTACCCGCCTTGCCGGTGAAGCGTTGCGCGGAAAGGGCGGCGCGCACCCGCGGCGGCTGGGTGCCGAGCCAGGCGTCATAGCCATCGGCTGCGACGAGGTGGATCGGATGCGCAGGCTGGCCGCGGTCGGGCTGGAGCAGGATGTCGGGCATGTCAGTTCGCCGGGCTCACGAGGAATTGTTCGTAGCGCTGCCGGCCGTCGGGCTCGGCGAAGGTGCCGATCGACAGCTTCCGCGGCTTCACGAACGAGACCTTGTCCCAGGGACGGTGGCGATCTGTGCCGGCGGCGGATAGCGCGTCGGCGACGACCTTGTCCGCCGCCCGCGATCCGGTGGGCGGCAACGTCTGCGACCTGGCGATGGGAGGGGCGGGGGAGAGCGCCAGCGCGACAGCGAACGACCGGAGAGACATCGGCCATAGCTGCCACATCGGACTTGCGGGATGATAGCGAAATCGTCGTCAGCGTGCGGGCCATTGCCACGACGGCCCTGACCGGTGCTGCGAACGGGTTTCGCCCATGTCCTTTTCCAGCGCCACGTCGCCGATATCCCCGCTGTCCCGCAACGCATCGAGCAGCGTATCGCTGTGCGAGACGACGAGGATCTGGCAGGTTCGCGCGCTGGCGATCAGCAGGCGGGCAAGCGCTGGCAGCAGCGAGGGGTGGAGATTCGCCTCCGGTTCGTTGAGGACCATCAGTTCGGGCGGACGCGGCGACAGCAGCGCCGCGACCAGCAGCACGTAGCGCAGCGTGCCGTCGGACAATTCGCTAGCGGTGAGGGGACGCAGCATGCCGGGCTGGCGCAGTCCGAAGGTCGGGCGCCCGTGCTCTTCCCCGACGAAGGCGATGGTGGACCCCCCGAACGCGTCGTCGATCGCTTCCGCCAGCGCATCGGCGTTGCCGAACGCTTCGATCGTCGCGATCGCGGCGACGAGGTCCGACCCGTCGCCCGCCATGACCGGCGTGTAGGTCACGACCTGCGGCCGCCGCACGGGGGCGTCCTGATCGGTGCGCAGATTGTCGTAGAAACGCCAGTTGCGCATGCGTTCCCGCATCAGCAGCAATTCCAGACCATCGACGGGATCGGCAGCATGGGTGACCATCGATTCGAACCCCGACAGGTCGATCGGCGTGCGCTGCCATTCGCCGCTCGCGGCGGCGCGCAGCCGGACCACGGAGCCCCGGCGTTCGGCATAGACGTTGCTGCGGCCGAGCCGTTCGCCGGTCCACATCGCCTCGACCTTGATTTCCGGGTCGCCGGCGAAGCCCGTGCCGGGGATCGGCGGGCCGATATCGATCGCGTAGCCGAAATCCGGCCCCGAAAAGCCGAGCCTGAGGCTGACGGGGCCGGTCCGGACTGTCCCCTGTACCGGCACGCGGCCGGCGCGCATGTCGCGGCTGATCGTTTCCGGGCCTGCCCACAGCACCGATGACAGGCCGCCGTCACGGGCAAGCGAGGCGATCAGCCGCCCCTGCGCGATATCTGCGAGCAGGCGCAACGAACGGTAGAGGCTCGACTTGCCGGACCCGTTCGGCCCCGTGACGATCGTCAGCGGCGACAGGCCCAGCGTCAGGTCGCGGATCGAGCGATAGCCGGCGATCGCCAGCCGCGTCATCATTCCCCGTCCCCCCGCAACCCGGCCGCCACCCTGACGCCATGGCGACCGGACGTAAAGTGTGGGCCGGCGACGTACTAGACCGGCACGCCGTACAGATCGTGCTCGTCGGCGTCCTCGATTGCGACCGGAACGATGTCGCCGACCGAGAGGTGGGCGGCGTCGCGGAGGAAGACCTGGCCGTCGATCTCGGGCGCGTCGGCCTGGCTGCGGCCGGTGGCGCCTTCCTCACCGACCTCGTCGATGATGACGGGCAAAGTGCGGCCGACCTTGGCGGCGAGCTTGGCGGCGCTGATCGCGGCGGTCTTGGCCATGATCCGCTGGTAGCGTTCTTCCTTCAGTTCCTCGGGCACATGGTCGGGCAGGTCGTTCGCCGCCGCGCCCTCGACGGGCTCGAAGCGGAACGCGCCGACGCGGTCGAGCTGCGCCTCGTCGAGCCAGTCGAGCAGATACTGGAAGTCCGCCTCCGTCTCGCCGGGAAAGCCGACGACGAAGGTCGAGCGGATCGCGATGTCGGGGCAGATGTCGCGCCACTGGTGGATGCGTTGCAGTACCTTGGCGTCGTTGCCCGGACGCTTCATCCGCTTGAGCACCGACGGCGCGGCATGCTGGAACGGGATGTCGAGATAGGGGAGGACCAGCCCCTCGGCCATCAGCGGGATGACCTGGTCGACATGGGGGTAGGGGTAGACGTAGTGGAGCCGGACCCATGGCGCGATCTTGCCGAGTTCGCGGGCGAGGTCGGTCATGTGCGGCACGACCTCCTGCCCCTTCCACATCCGCGGTTCCTTGCGGATGTCGATGCCATAGGCGCTGGTGTCCTGGCTGATGACCAGCAGTTCGCGGGTGCCCGCGGCGACCAGCTTTTCCGCCTCGCGCAGGATCGCGTCGGGGCGACGGCTGACGAGGTCGCCGCGCAGCGACGGGATGATGCAGAAGGAGCAGCGATGGTTGCAGCCCTCCGAGATCTTGAGATAGCTGTAATGCCGCGGCGTCAGTTTGAGGCCGGCGTCCGGGATCAGGTCGATATAGGGCGACAGGTTCGCCGGCGCGGCCTCGTGCACCGCCTCGACCACCTGTTCGTACTGATGCGCGCCGGTGACCGCGAGCACCTGCGGGAAGCGGGCGCGGATCACCTCCGCCTCCTTGCCCATGCAGCCCGTCACGATGACGCGGCCGTTCTCCGCGATCGCCTCGCCGATCGCCTCGAGGCTTTCCTCCTTGGCGGAATCGAGGAAGCCGCAGGTGTTGACCAGCACGACGTCGGCGCCGGCATAGTCGGCGGACATCTGATAGCCGTCGGCGCGCAGCTGGGTGAGGATGCGTTCGCTGTCGACCAGATTCTTGGGACAGCCGAGCGAAACCATGCCGACGCGCGGCGGGGAGGGGAGTCGAGTTGCCATGAGAGCGGCTCACATAGTCGTTTTCGCATGGTTTCGCCAGATGGTCCCGCTAGAGCACGCGGCAGGGAGTGCGCGACTATGCTGGCAGTGGGTCTGATGTCCGGAACGTCGCTCGACGGGATCGATGCGGCGCTGATCGAGACGGATGGCGAGGGGCAGGTCCGGCCCATCGCATTCCGCGGCGAGCCGTTCTCGGACGCGGCACGGGCGCAGCTGGAGGCGGCGACGGCGCTGGCGCTGACCTTCGACCGGCCGCGGGCGAGCCCGGATCTGGTCGCGGCGGGCGAGCTGATCGACCGGACGCATGCCTTTGCCGTCCACAAGCTGCTGCGCGAGGCGGGGGTCGAGGCGGCGGCGATCGATGCGATCGGCTATCATGGCCAGACGGTCGCGCACCGGCCCGACCGCGGCTGGACGTGGCAGATCGGCGATGGCGCGGTGCTGGCGCGGGCGACGGGCGCGACGGTGGTGAGCGATTTCCGCAGTGCCGACGTCGCCGCGGGCGGACAGGGCGCGCCGCTGCTGCCGGTCTATCACGCCGCGCTGGTTGCCGGGCTCGATCTGCCGGTGGCGGTGCTCAATCTGGGCGGCGTGGCGAACATCACCTTCGTCGGCCGCGACGGGGCGCTGGTGGCGTTCGACACCGGGCCGGCGAACGGGCTGATCGACAGCTGGGTCGCGGCGGAGACGGGCGCACGCTTCGACGACGGCGGCGCGCTGGCGGCGGCGGGCCGGGTCGACGAGGCGGTGCTGACCGGCATGCTCGACCATGGCTTCTTCGAACTGGCGCCGCCCAAGAGCCTCGACCGCAACGATTTCACCATGCAGCCGGCGCGGGGCCTGTCGGCCGCGGACGGCGCCGCGACGCTGACCGCCTTCACGGCGGCGAGCGTCAACGAGGCGATCGACCGGCTGCCCGAACGGCCGCGGCGGCTGATCGTCGCGGGCGGCGGGCGCCACAATCCGACAATGCTGCGGATGATCGCCGAGCGTAGCGGCCTGACGCCGGAACCGAGCGATGCGCTCGGCTGGAACGGCGATGCGATGGAGGCGGAGGGCTTCGCCTATATGGCGGTGCGGACGCTGAAAGGGCTGCCGATCAGCTTTCCCGGGACCACCGGCGTCGGCGCGCCGCTGGCCGGCGGGGTGGTCCACCGGCCGGCCTGAGGCTGCGACATGGACGACATGAACATCTTGACGGAAACGATCCGTTCCCATCGCCTAGGCTCCTAAACGAAGAGATAGAGCGGCAATGGTCGTACCCTGTCTGAGCGAATAGCCAAGGATAGGAAAGGGGCGACCGATCCACTTCCGATCAGGGAGTCACAGCGGGTGTCGGCCAACGGCCGATCCCCGGCTCGCGTCACCAGAAGAATTGCGACATTGGCCCGATCGTCCCGCCGAATGACGGCGCGATCAGTGCCGGCGGACGCTCACCGGAATGGGGCAGCCCTCGATCTCGCGGACGACGGTGTAGATCGGCGTGGCGGGCGGCATGTCGCCGAGCTTGCGGGCCGCCGGGGGTGGGAGGTCGCCGACGCGGCGGGCACCGGGCAGCACGCAGTCGGGCTTGCCCTTGTGGATGACCGGCGTGTTCGATGGAGGGATCGCACCGGGCTCTGCCAGCGCAGCGGCAGGCAGCAGGACGGCGAGGAGCGGCAGGCGGCGCATGGTATGTCTCCCGAGGGGGATTTATTATCCCATCGCGCCCGCCGACGCCAGGGCCGATCGCCATTCACCCCTCACGGCCTGCAAACGGCGGTTTCGGCACGTCATCATCTGAATGGCGATCGGCCCTACCGCTTCCGCGTCAGTTCGCGCATGGCGTCGTCGAGTCCGGCGAGCGTCAGCGGGTACATGCGGTCGGACATCAGCTCACGGAGGATGCGGGTCGACTGGCTGTAGCCCCATTGCCCGTCCGGCACCGGATTGAGCCACACCGCGGCGGGATAGGTGTTGGTCAGGCGCTGCATCCACACCGCGCCCGCCTCCTCGTTGAAATGTTCGACCGAGCCACCGGGATGGGTGATCTCATAGGGGCTCATCGCGGCATCGCCGACGAAGACCAGCTTATAGTCGTGGCCGTATTTGTGCAGCACGTCCCACAATGGCGTCCGCTCGGCGAAGCGGCGGCTGTTGTCCTTCCACACGCCCTCATAGGGGCAATTGTGGAAGTAGAAGAATTCGAGGTTCTTGAACTCCGCGGTCGCGGCGCTGAACAATTCCTCGCAGAGCCGGACCCACGGGTCCATCGACCCGCCGACGTCGAGGAACAGCAGCAGCTTGACCGCATTGCGCCGTTCGGGCCGCATGCGGATGTCGAGCCAGCCGGCGCGTGCGGTGCCGTCGATCGTGCCGTCGATGTCGAGTTCGTCCGCCGCCCCTTCGCGCGCGAAGCGGCGCAGGCGACGCAGCGCGACCTTGATGTTGCGGGTGCCGAGTTCGCGGGTCGAATCGAGGTTCTTGAATTCGCGCTGGTCCCAGACCTTGAGCGCGCGGCCGTGCTTGCCCTCGCCGCCGATCCGTACCCCTTCGGGATTGTAGCCCGCATTGCCGAACGGGCTGGTGCCGCCGGTGCCGATCCATTTGTTGCCGCCCTGGTGGCGCCCCTCCTGCTCGGCGAGTCGCTGCTTCAGCGTCTCCATGATCTCGTCCCACGAGCCGAGCGACTTGATCTGCTCCATCTCCTCGGGCGTCAGGAATTTCTCGGCGACCGCCTGCAGCCAGTCGGCGGGAATGTCCTCCGCCTGCGTGCCATAGGTGGTGGCGATGCCGCGAAAGACCTTGGCGAAGACCTGGTCGAAGCGGTCGAGCAGCCCCTCGTCCTTCACATAGGTCGCGCGGGCGAGATAGTAGAAGGCCTCCGGCCTGCGATCGATCACCTCGGCATCGAGCGCTTCCAGCAGGATCAGATGTTCCTTGAGGCTCGCCGGGATGCCGGCGGCGCGAAGCTCGTCGAGGAAGTTGAGGAACATCCCGGCATCCTAGCCGCGCCGGGCGGCGTGTCCAGCGCGTGACGACCGGATGATCGGTCCGTCCGGTGGCGTATATCCTAGCGCCCGGCGTCCGGGACGTAGGCGTCGATCAGCGCGCCGACGTAATCGGGATTGCGGCTGGTCAGCTGCGCCGAGGGGCGGCCGCCGTAGATGAAGCCTTCCACCGGATAGACGCTGCCGCCGAGGCCGTCGGCATCGCGATACCAGACCTTCACCTCGCTCCAGTCGTTGCGGTCGGAGACGTCGTAGAGCGTCACATCCTGTTCGGCATGGCCGCGTTCGCCGTTCTGGCGCGACCAGTTGGCGTGGGTCAGCATCAGCACGCGCTTCTCGACCACCCGGCTGACCACGGCGACATGGCCGAGCGGCAGGCGGCCGGTCTTCGAAAAGACGATGACCGATCCGATCCGCGGCGCGTGGCCACGATCGTAGCGGCCCTTCGCCTGTCCCCACCAGGTCCAGGCGTCGCCATAGATCCGGATGCCCGAGGCTTCGCGCGCGAAGGGGACGCACTGGCCGACGTAATCGAGCAGGCCGGCAGAGGCGCCGAGCGGAGCGGCAATCAGCGTTGCCGCCAATGTTGCCGCGGCCACACTGCCGCATCTGGGAAGAAAACCCCGCATGACTATGGGTTACCGCCGCAGCGATGACCACAGCATTGGCAGTTACGGTTAACGAGCCGTAAAACCGGCAATTATTTGCCGGTCGTTGCAGAGCCGAAACGGCTCGTCGTGGGATCGGTGGTATCGTGCGCGCGAAGCCGAATTGCTTCGCGTCGCGCGCAGTGATGGAGGGGGCGTGACGGGCCGGGTGTCAGCGCCCTTGTCGTTTTGCCATGAAGGCGAGGCGTTCGAACAGCATGATGTCCTGTTCGTTCTTGAGCAGCGCGCCGTGGAGCGGCGGGATCGCCTTGGTCGGGTCGCGGTTCTGCAGCACGTCGAGCGGCATGTCCTCGTGCAGCAGCAGCTTCAGCCAGTCGAGCAGCTCGCTGGTGCTCGGCTTCTTCTTGAGGCCGGGGACGTCGCGGACGTCGTAGAAGATGTCCATCGCCTTGCCGACGAGGATCTTCTGGATGCCGGGGAAGTGGACGTCGATGATCGCCTGCATCGTGTCGCGATCGGGGAACTTGATATAGTGGAAGAAGCAGCGCCGCAGGAAGGCGTCGGGCAGTTCCTTCTCGTTGTTGCTGGTGATGACCACGATCGGGCGTTCGACCGCGCGCACCGTCTCCTTCGTCTCGTAGACGTGGAATTCCATGCGATCGAGTTCCTGCAACAGGTCGTTGGGGAATTCGATGTCCGCCTTGTCGATCTCGTCGATCAGCAGCACGGGCGGCGTCGGGCGGGTGAACGCCTCCCACAATTTGCCGCGGCGGATGTAATTGGCGATGTCGTGGACGCGCGCGTCGCCCAACTGGCCGTCACGCAGGCGGGCGACGGCGTCATATTCGTACAGGCCCTGCTGCGCCTTGGTCGTCGACTTGACGTTCCATTCGATCAGCTCGGCACCGGTCGCCTTGGCGATCTCATAGGCCAGCACGGTCTTGCCGGTGCCGGGTTCGCCCTTGACCAGCAACGGCCGGCGGAGCGTCACCGCGGCGTTGACCGCGACCTTCAGGTCGTCGGTGGCGACATAGTCTTGCGTGCCTTCGAAGCGTTTCATGACCGTTCCCGTCAATCGAATGTCGGGTACGTCGTTGGCGGATCGAGGCCAGCCTTGCAAGGTCAGCCTTCGCGGGCGCTCGCCCTTGCTTCCAGCAGGTCCCACAGCGCGCGGTGCTGGGCGAGCAGCTGCTGCGCGCCGAAACTGACCGCGCGCTCGGTCGCCGGGGTGCCGCCGAGCATCGCGATGCTGGCGGCGGTTTCGGCGAGCGGCGGGAAGGCGGCGGGCACCGGCTCGACCCCGAACCGGGCGGCGGCATGGTCGAGCAGCAGGCGGATCGTCGACCAGTCCTGCACCAGCGCGGCGACCGCGCCGGTGGCGCAGCCGCGCCGTTCGGACTTGGCCAGCATCTCGATCGCATGATGGCTGGTGATGAGCGCGGCTTCGGTTTCGGCCTGGCCGGGGGTGGAGGGCAACGGGCCGGCGGCGGCGGCGAGCTGCGCGATATAGCTGCGTTCCGCGACGAACGCCTCGGCGACCGCATCCAGCCATTCGCAGGCGTCGGGCTGGACGCAATGGGTGCGCGCCTCCGCCGCGAGGCCGGGATGGTCGCCATGGACGGCGCAGAGCGCGTGTACGGCGTCGGACAGGTCGCGCGACGATGCGGCGGGGGAGATCAGGATGCCGAGATGCGGGTGCGCGGCACTGCCGTCGGCGTCACCCAGCTGGGTCACCAGGTCCCATGCGCTCGAGTGCCAGCCTGTCTGTGCCGTATCCAACATGTTACCCCGGAAATGATCCCTGCCGTCCCGCCCATCCGTCACGACATGGGCCTTGTCCGACCATGACCTATACCGAACCACGTAAAGACACGGTTTACGGCGCGTTAACCCCGGCGCAATCCACCTTTACGTCGCCGGAACGTGGCCTAAGAACGACGGCACGTTGATTGGAGCAAGGTGATGCGGAAATGGATCGTGGCGTTGGCGCTGGCATCGGCGGGGACCATGATGGTGGCCGGTGATGCGGGCGCGCAGGTGGCGAGGCCGGCCGCGGCGGGCGACCTGACGCTGGCGCGGGTGTTCGGCAGCCCTGACCTGTCGGGATCGCAGCCGCGCGGCGTGCGGCTGTCGCCGGACGGCACGTTGCTGACCTTCCTGCGCCCGCGTGCGGACGAGAAGGAGCGCACCGACCTGTGGGCGCGCGATACGCGCAGCGGCACGGAGCGGATGCTGGTCGACAGCAAGAAGGTCGGCAGCGGCGCGGAATTGACCGAGGCGGAGAAGATGCAGCGCGAACGCGCGCGGATCGGAGGGTCGAAGGGCATCGTCGCCTATGACTTCGCGCCGGACGGCGGGTCGATCCTCGTGCCGCTCGACGGCGACCTGTATCTCGCGACGCTGGACGGCACGGTGCGGCGGCTGACGCAGACCCCGGGCGGCGAACTCAATCCGGTGGTGTCGCCCAAGGGCGGCTATGTCAGCTTCGTGCGCGACCAGAATCTGTTCGCGCAGCCGCTGGCGGGTGGCGAGGCGCGCGCGGTGACGCAGGGCGGCGGCGGCACGATCCACTTCGGCGAGGCGGAGTTCGTCGCGCAGGAGGAAATGGATCGCCGCACCGGCTATTGGTGGTCGCCGGACGAACGCTTCATCGCGGTCGAGAAGTTCGACGAGGCGCCGGTCCATGTCTTCACCCGCGCCTCGATCGGCGCCGCGGGGACCAAGACCTACGAACAGCGCTACCCGGCGGCGGGCACGCCCAACGTGCTGGTCGAGCTGTATGTGATGCGGCCGGACGGGTCGGGACAGGTCAAGGTCGACCTCGGCAGCAACCCCGACATCTATCTGGCGCGGGTCGACTGGACGCCCGACGGCAAGACCCTGCTGGTGCAGCGCCAGAGCCGCGACCAGAAGACGCTCGACATGCTGCGCGTCGATCCGGAGACGGGCAAGGCGAGCGTGCTGTTCACCGAAAAGGCGGGCGCGAAGAGCTGGCTCAACCTCAGCGACGATTACAAGCCGATGAAGGACGGCAGCCTGATCTGGCGGTCCGAGCGCGACGGCTACGGGCATCTGTACCGCTGGACGCCGGGCGGCAAGTGGACGCAGCTGACCAGGGGGCCGTGGGTGGTCACCGGGCTGACGGGCGTCGACGAGGCGAAAGGCCGTCTCTACTTCACCGGGTTGAAGGACGACGTGCTCGAACAGCATCTCTATGCGGTCGATATCGCGAAACCCAACGTCATCACTAGGCTGACCGAGCTCGGCTGGACCAATGGCGCGAGCATGGATCATGCCGCGAGCCGCTTCATCGTGTCGCGCTCCAGTCCGTCGCAGCCGACGCAGGTCTATATGGCGGATACGACCGGCAAGCGGATCGCGTGGATCAACGAGAATGCGATCGTGGCGGGCCATCCCTACCAGCCGTTCCTCGCCAGCCATCAGCCGACGAAGTTCGGCACGATCAAGGCCAAGGACGGCACGACGCTCTATTGGGAGATGATCACGCCGCCGCTGGTCGCGGGCAAGACCTATCCGGTGTTCTTCGAACATTACGGCGGCCCCGGCACCGGGCAGCAGGTGACGCGCGGCTGGCAGGGCGCGCTGCCGCAATTCCTGGTCGATCAGGGCTGGATCTACTTCAAGATCGACAATCGCGGGTCGTACAACCGCGGCAAGGCGTTCGAGGACCAGATCTATCACGCGATGGGAACGGTCGAGGTCGAGGACCAGCTCGCGGGCGCCAATTACCTGAAGTCGCTGCCGTTCGTCGACGGATCGAAGATCGCCACTTATGGCTGGTCCTATGGCGGCTATATGTCGCTGAAGATGCTGGAAAAGACGCCGGGCGTCTATGCGGCGGCCGTCTCCGGCGCGCCGGTGACCGACTGGCAGCTCTACGACACGCATTATACCGAACGCTATCTCGGCGATCCGGCGAAGGATCCGAAGAGCTATGCCGCGTCGGCGGCGGTCGAGGAATCGGTCGGCATCCGCGACCCGCTGCTGCTGATCCACGGTATGGCCGACGACAACGTCTTCCTCGACAATTCGACCAAGGTCGCCGCCAGGATGCAGGGCGCGGGGACGCCGTTCGAGATGATGTTCTATCCCGGCTACACGCACCGCGTCGCCGGACCGGGGGTGAGCCAGCATCTCTGGGGGACGATCCTCGAGTTCCTCGACCGCAACGTGAAGAACAAACCGGCCAGGTGACGGCCCGCGGCGGGGCGGGGCCGCGGCGGGGCTTCGGCTCCGCCGCCGGGCGATGCTATGTGCGCAATAAAGCGAAAGCGGATGGACCTCGCCACGCAACGCCGATAGGGGGCGCGGCGTACGAGTGGAGGGTTTCATGGGTTATCGGGTGGTGGTCGCGGGCGCGACGGGCAATGTCGGGCGCGAGATGGTCAACATCCTCGCCGAGCGCGAATTCCCGGCGGACGAGATCGCGGTGCTGGCGTCGAGCCGCAGCCAGGGCGAGACGATCGAATACGGCGACACCGGCAAGATGCTCAAGGTGCAGAACATCGAGCATTTCGACCCCGCCGGCTGGGACATGGCGCTGTTCGCGATCGGCAGCGACGCGACCAAGGTCTATGCGCCGAAGTTCGCCGCAGCCGGCTGTACGGTGATCGACAATTCGTCGCTGTACCGGATGGATCCCGACGTGCCGCTGATCGTGCCGGAGGTGAATGCCGCGGCGATCGACGGTTACAAGGCCAAGAACATCATCGCCAACCCCAATTGCTCGACCGCGCAGATGGTCGTCGCGCTGAAGCCGCTGCACGACGCGGCGAAGATCACGCGCGTCGTCGTCTCGACCTATCAGTCGGTGTCCGGCGCGGGCAAGATCGGCATGGACGAACTGTTCGAACAGAGCCGCAACATCTTCGTCGGCGACCCCGCCGAGGCGAAGAAGTTCACCAAGCAGATCGCATTCAACGTGATCCCGCACATCGACAGCTTCCTGGACGACGGATCGACCAAGGAAGAATGGAAGATGGTGGTCGAGACCAAGAAGATCCTCGATCCGAAGATCAAGGTCACCGCGACCTGCGTCCGCGTGCCGGTGTTCGTCGGCCATTCGGAATCGATCAACATCGAATTCGAGAACGAGATTTCGGCGGAGGACGCCAAGCGCATCCTGCGCGAGGCGCCGGGCATCATGCTGATCGATAAGCATGAGGACGGCGGCTATATCACCCCGATCGAGGCCGCCGGCGACGACGCCACCTACATCAGCCGCGTCCGTGAGGACCCGACGGTGGAGAACGGGCTGAACCTGTGGTGCGTCAGCGACAATCTGCGCAAGGGCGCGGCGCTGAACGCGGTGCAGATCGCGGAACTGCTGGGCCGCCGGCACCTCAAGAAGGACGGTTGAGGCTGGACTTCGTCTGCATCCGCGTTTGTGCTATACAGCGTGGATGCACGACGGGTTTCACGATCGGATTGACGCCATTGCCGCCGACGCGATCGCGGAGCGTGCGTCCGCTTACGGTCATTCGATCGAAGAGGAGGTCGCCGCGGTGCGCCGCGGGGTGCGGCCGTTGACCATCGAGGAAAAGCTGGCCTTGTCGGCGAGACAGCGGGCGATGGCGCCGACGGATTGTCTGTCCGACGACAGCACCCTCATTATCCGCTGGTATCGTGACACCAATCATGGGCGCGATACCGACGATGGCTGGCCCGATGACGACGGTCGTTGACGCCAGCGTCGCGATCAAACTGTCGGTAGAGGAACTGGGGTCGGCGGCGGCGCTCGAGCTGGTAAGGATCGAGCCAGTTCTCGTCGCGCCCGACCTGATCCTGACCGAGGCGGCCAATGCCTATTGGTCTATGGTCCGCACCAGCCGTCTGCTGATGGTGCATGCCGAAGATAATCTGGAGGACCTGCCACGGTACTTTAGCCGCCTGTACCCAACCGGCGGCTTGATACAGGACGCCTTGCGCATTGCGTTCCTGCTGCGCCATCCGGTCTACGACTGCGTCTATCTGGCGCTGGCCGAACGCCTGCAATGCCGCCTGATAACTGCCGACCGCAAATTTCAGATCAAGGCGGCGGAGCGCTTCAACGTCGATCTGCTGCCGTTCGAGACGGACTGACCAGACGGGTCAATGCCCGATATACCGCCCCGGGCGATGCCAGGCGATGAGGATCAGGCTGATCGCCGCGGCGCTCAGGGCCGACCAGGCGAGCTGGACCGCGCCGATGACCGGGATCGACGCGCAGAGAATGACGACGTCGATCGCGATCTGGGTGCGGCCGGCGTTCCAGCCGCGGGTGTTCTGGAGCCAGAGCGTGATGACGCCGGTGCCGCCGACGCCGGCCTGATGGCGGGCGAGGACGAGGATGCCGAGCCCGATGACGGTGCCGCCGACCAGCGCGGCGAAGGCGGGATGGACGTGGACGACGTCGATCGACAGGCGCGAGACGGTCGAGAGTAATGCGATGCCGAGGTTGACCAGCAGCGACTTCACCGCGAACTTCGTGCCCATGACCCGGTGCGCGAAGACGAAAAACGGAATGTTGATGAGCGTGAACAGCACGCCCGCCGGGATCGGCAGCCAATAGGAGAGCAGCAGTGCGATGCCGGCGACGCCGCCGGTCACCAGCCCGGCCGTCTTCAGGAAGACGAGACCGAGCACCAGCAGGATGCAGCCGATCGCCAGCGCATAGGCGTCTTCGGCGACGCTGTGCGGACGACCGATCGGAAGGGCGCCGGAGGGAAGGGAATCGTCGCGGGGCTGCATCGGACCTCATGCGTGATGGGTCAGGCGCCTCTCCCGGTCCGCCGCTCTGCCGGCGGTGTTCCTGTCATACAGCAGTCGACGGCGAACGGAAGGCCGCCGTCGGGGTCCCGATCAGATGCGACGGTGCTTTCCGCCGTAATGCTGGCCGACATAGGTGCCGATCCGCGCCATCTCGCGCGCCGCCGCCTGCGTCGCCTCGGCGCAGCAGGGCAGGGGATCGCGCTCCGCCTGCGCCGCGCGCATCGCGACGCGATCGGTCAGTTCCTCGATATCGGCGCGACTGAGCAGGTTTTTCTCGCGCAGCAGGCACACCAGGCTCTGGAGGATCACCAGGCTTTCATCGCCGGCGCGGGATCGTAGACCATCGTCCATCATCGCTCTCCTTATGTCTTTGAATAGAGAGTATGCCGTTATTCGTCCGGTGAAAAGACCAAATCGGTCCTGCCCCGTCCGCCGATCGGACCACGGCATCCGCTATGGCTGGACATGCGCGCGCATTCGACCCAACGAGCGGGGCGCCGCCAACAGATGGAACGAGACCCTTGGCCGACTCTCCTACCGACACGCAGTATTTCGCCAGCTTCGACGGCACCCGCATCGCCTGGCGCGAACTGGGCGAGGGACGGCCGGTGGTGCTGATCCACGGCTATTTCTCGAATGCGGAGGTCAACTGGCTGAAATACGGCCATGCCGCCGCGGTCGCCGCACGCGGCTTTCGCGTCATCATGCCCGACCTGCGCGGCCATGGCGCGAGCGACCGGCCGCACGATCCCGCCGCCTATCCGCGCGATGCACTGATGCGCGACGGGCTGGCGCTGATCGCGCACCTCGGCCTGACCGACTATGACCTGGGCGGCTATTCGCTTGGTGGGCGGACGACGCTGCGGATGCTGGTCAACGGCGCGCGACCGGGCCGCGCGGTGCTGGCGGGGATGGGGCTGACGGGAATCCTGCAGACCTCCGGCCGCGGCGAATACTTCCGCAACATCCTGACCAACCTCGGCAGTTTCGAGCGCGGCACCAACGAATGGATGACCGAGGCCTTCCTCAAGACGACCAAGGGCGATCCGGTCGCATTGCTCAACGTGCTGGGGACGTTCGTCGATACCCCGCGCGCGGCGCTGGCGGCGATCGACGTGCCGGTCGCGGTCATCACCGGGGCGGAGGACGACGACAACGGGTCTGGCGCCGACCTGGCCGCGGCGCTGCCGCAGGCGGTGTTCCGCGAAGTGCCGGGCGGGCATATGAGTGCGGTGGCCAAGCCCGAACTGGGGCAGGCGATCGCGGACTTTCTGGGCGCCGACCGGCCCGCTTGACCTGCGGGGGGTGAGGCGCGCATCCTGACGGCAACACGATGTTTGTCAGGGGTTTTTCGTCCATGCGTCTCGTTTCCACCGCCGCGATCGCCGCGGCGCTGTTCGTCATGCCCGCCGCCGCCCAAGGTACGGGCCAGAATACGGGCCAGCCCGCGCAGCCGTCGGCAGCCGCGCCGACCGCTGCCGAGGCCGACGCCTATGTCGCCGCGGTCGAGAAGGAGGCGGCGGCCCTGTCGATCCCCGCCAACCAGACCGCCTGGGTCAACGCCACCTATATCACCGACGACACCGACGCGCTGGCCGCGAAGTCGGGCGCCGAGCTGACCGAAAAGGCGGTGCAATGGGCGAAGGGGGCGGCGCGCTTCAACGGCGTCGCCGGCGTGTCGGGCGACACCCGCCGCAAGCTCGACCTGCTCAAGAACGGCGTCGGCCTGCCCGCGCCGACCACGCCCGGCGCCGCGACCGAACTGGCGACGCTGACCACGCGCATGTCGTCGAGCTACGGCAAGGGCAAGGGCACGCTCGACGGCAAGCCGATCAACGGGTCGGATATCGAGGCGGCGATGGGCGAAACGCGCGATCCCGCCAAGTTGCAGGAGATGTGGGTCAGCTGGAACGATCATGTCGGCGCGCCGATGCGGCAGGATTACACCCGCATGACCGCGATCTCCAACGCCGGGGCGAAGGAGCTGGGCTTCGGCGACGTCGGCGCGATGTGGCGGTCGGGCTACGACATGACGCCGCAGCAGTTCGAGGCGCTGACCGACCGGATCTGGAAGGAGGTCGAACCGCTCTATATGTCGCTGCACACCTATGTGCGGTGGAAGCTCAACGAGAAATACGGCGATGCGGTGCAGGCGAAGACCGGGCCGATCCGCAGCGACCTGCTCGGCAATATGTGGGCGCAGGAATGGGGCAACATCTATGACATCGTCGCGCCCAAGGGGGCGGGCGACGTCGGCTACGACACCGGCGAACTGCTGAAGGCCAAGGGTTACGACCCGGTCAGGATGGTCAAGCAGGGCGAGGCCTTCTATTCCTCCCTCGGCTTCGCGCCGCTGCCCGGGACGTTCTGGCAGCGCTCGCAGATCACCAAGCCCGCCGATCGCGAGGTGATCTGCCACGCCTCGGCATGGGACATCGACAATGCCGACGATATCCGCATCAAGATGTGCACCAAGGTGAACGGCGACGATTTCGTCACGATCCACCACGAGCTCGGCCACAATTACTATCAGCGCGCCTACAAGGGCCAGCCGTTCCTCTACAAGAACGGCGCGAACGACGGCTTCCACGAGGCGATCGGCGATACGGTCGCCTTGTCGATCACGCCCGATTATCTGGTGAAGATCGGCCTGCTCGCGCCCACGCAGGTGCCGAGCTCGGACAAGGACATCGGCCTGCTGCTGCGGCAGGCGATGGACAAGGTCGCGTTCCTCCCGTTCGGCCTGCTGGTCGACAAATGGCGGTGGGACGTCTTTTCGGGCAAGATCGGATCGGGCGACTATCAGAAGGGCTGGGACGCGCTGCGCCTGCGCTATCAGGGCATCCGGCCGCCGGTCGCGCGCGACGAGACCAAGTTCGACGCGGGCGCGAAATATCACATTCCGGCGACGGTCCCCTACACGCGCTACTTCCTCGCGCGGGTGCTGCAATTCCAGTTCTACAAGGCGGCATGCGATCAGGCCGGCTGGAAGGGGCCGCTGCATCGCTGCTCCTTCTACGGCAACGCGGCCGTCGGCGAGAAGCTGAACGCGATGCTCGCCATGGGCCAGTCGAAGCCGTGGCCGGACGCGCTGCAGGTGATGACCGGCAGTCGGCAGATGTCGGGCAAGGCGCTGGTCGACTATTTCGCGCCGCTGAAGACGTGGCTCGACGCGCAGAACAAGGGCAAGCCGACCGGCTGGTGACGGCTGACGTTTCCTCCCCTCCCCGCAAGGGAGGGGAGGAGGGGGCTCAGATCTTGTCGGGGATCGTGTTCTCGTCGGCGATGCCGGCCTGGAACGACTTGGACGCATCCTGTCCGTCCGCGGTGTGCGCCTTTTTGCCGCCCTCCTTGGGCGTGCTGCTGCGGAGCGTCAGCAGCGCAGCCGCGGCAGCCGCGCCGACTGCAGCGACGCCCGCACCGACCGCGGCGATGCCCCATTTGCTGGTGCCGCCATCCTTGGTCGCCTTCTTCGGCGCCGGCTTCTTCGCGGTGGCGGCACGTGGCGTCGCGCGCTTGGTGGAGCGTGGCTTCACCGCCTTGGCGGCCGAAGCGACCGTGCCCTCGGCCTTGGTCGCCGCGGCCTTGACCCGGCGCGTCGTCTTGGCGGCGGTGTCGGCGACCGCGGTCTCGACCTTTTCCACCGTCGACGGCTCGGGCTTGGCGCGCGGCGTGCGCGGCTTGGCGGTGGCCGTCTTGGCGGGCGTGCTGCGCGTCGTGCTGGTCTTGCGCGGCGCGCGGCGGCGCGGCGTGGCGGCGGGCGATTCGGTCTTCGGCGTGTCGGTGGTGTCGTCGGCCACGGGCATGGACTCCCTGATTGGTTCGGGGGCGTAACGCATTGCCGACGGTTCGGCTCCGACTCCTACCGGAACGGCGGCTCGTCGAAGGCGCGCAGCTTGCGGCTGTGGAGTTTCGCCCCCTCCAGCCGCAGCTGTTCGCACGTCTCGATCCCGATCCGCATATGCTCGCTGATCGCGCGTTCGTAGAAGCGGTTGGCCTGTCCGGGCAGCTTCAGCTCGCCATGCAGCGGCTTGTCCGACACGCACAGCAATGTCCCGTAAGGGACGCGGAAGCGATACCCCTGCGCGGCGATCGTCGCCGACTCCATGTCGATGCCGACCGCGCGGCTGAGCGAGAAGCGCAGCGCCGAGGCGGAATAGCGCAATTCCCAGTTGCGATCGTCGGTGGTGACGATCGTACCGGTCCGCAGGCGGCGCTTCAGCTCCTCGCCCGACTGGCCGCTGACGATCTCCGACGCGCGGGCGAGCGCCTGCTGCACCTCGGCGATGGCGGGAACGGGGATCTCGGGCGGCAGCACGTCGTCGAGAACATGGTCGTCGCGCAGATACGCATGGGCGAGCACATAGTCGCCGATCCGCTGCGAGGGCCTCAGGCCGCCGCAATGGCCGATCATCAGCCACGCTTCGGGCCGCAATACCGCAAGATGGTCGCAGATCGTCTTGGCGTTGGACGGGCCGACGCCGATGTTGACCAATGTGATGCCGGTGCGGTCGTCCGCCATCAGGTGATAGGCGGGCATCTGGTGCCGCCGCCACGCGCTGTCGTTGACCAGCTTGTCGACGTCGCCCGGGTTGTCGATGACGATATTGCCCGCGCCCGACAGCGCGGTGAACCGGCTTTCCGGCCCCAGTTGCGACGCGCCCCAGCGGACGAATTCGTCGACGTAGCGGTGATAGTTGGTGAACAGGACGAAGCGCTGCGTATGCTCCGACGGCGTCCCCATGTAATGGCGCAGGCGGGCGAGGCTGAAATCGGTGCGCAGGGCGTCGAACAGCGCGAGCGGGCGGCTGCCGCCGTCCGAGATCCACAGGCCGTCGGCGATCTCGTCGCCGATATGCGCGAGTTCGGTCGCCGGGAAATGCCGCGCCAGCTCGGTCGCCGACACCGTGTCGAGGCTGAGCGCATGGCCGGGGTCGAGCACATAGGGGAAGGGGATTTCCTGCCGCCCCTCGATCGCCTCGACCGTCACGTCGTAATCCTCGAGCAGCAGGGTCAGCTGCTCGGTCAGATAGTCGGCGAACAGGGCGGGCTTGGTGACGCTGATCGTATAATCGCCGGGCGAGACGAGGCGGCCGAACGAGCGCAGCGGCGTCGGGCGGTCACCGACGGTGGCGTAGCGCAGGCGAATGACCGGATAGGCGAACGACCCGTCGATGCGGCTCTGCGGCGAGGGCGGCGTGCCATCGGTGAGATAGGCGGTCAGCGCGGCCTGAAGGCGATCGACCGAGGCACGGTACAGGCGGTCGAGGTCCGCGACGATCTGGGATGCGGTTGTCATTGCGGATGGTTACGCAATGGGCGTGACGGAGGCAAGACGGGGAGGCGCGATCCTCCCTCGCACGGCGAGGGGGACCGGCAGGTTGGCGCAGGGGGGCTCCCACAAACGGCCGTCGCCGGCGGAGCCCCCCCTCGTCACCGCGTCGCGATGCCACCTCCCCGCGCCGGGAAGGATCGGACGATTACAGCTCGCCGAGCAGATATTCGGCGCTGCTGACCTTGAACTCGCCGGGCGCCTCGACGTGGAGCTGCTTCACGACGCCGTCCTCGACCAGCATCGTGTAGCGCTGGCTGCGCTTGCCCATGCCGAACTTGCTGCCGTCCATCGTCAGGCCGAGCGCTTCGGCGAAGTCGCCGTTGCCGTCCGCCAGCATGGTGATGCCGTCCGCGTCCGCCGACTTGGCCCAGGCGCCCATGACGAAGGCGTCGTTGACCGAGGTGCAGGCGATCTCGTCGACGCCCTTCGCCTTCAGCTCCTCGCGCTTCTCGACGAAGCCGGGCAGATGCTTGGCGGAGCAGGTCGGGGTGAAGGCGCCGGGGACGGCGAACAGCGCGACGGTGCGGCCGGCGAAGAAGTCGGCGGCGCTGACCTGGTCGGGGCCGTCGGGCGTGACCTTCACGAGGGTGGCGCTGGGCAGGGTGTCGCCGACGGTGATCGTCATGGGGTCAGTCTCCGGATAGCAGCGGCCGCCGGTCGGCGGTGCGCCGCACAGGTCGGGCGGATCGATGGCGATTTCAAGCATGGCGTGTCGCCGCGCGGCGCCTATGTTGCATGACGATGCAAACGCCCGCTTATCTTTCTGGCCAGTTCCTCCTCGCGATGCCGGGTATGATCGATTCCCGTTTCGACCATGCGGTGATCGCGATCTGCGCGCACGACAAGGATGGCGCGATCGGCATCGGCGTCGGCGCGACGATCGACGGCCTCGGCCTGCACGACCTGCTCGACCAGTTCGAGATCGCGCATGGCGTCGCCCCCGACGCGCCGGTGCATTTCGGCGGGCCGGTCGAACCGCGCCGCGGCTTCGTCGTCCATTCGAACGACTGGGGCGGGCAGGACACGATCGACGTCGCCGGGCGCTGGTGCCTGTCGAGCACCGTCGACGTGCTGCGCGCGATCGCGGAAGGCAGCGGCCCGACCCGCTGGCTGGTGGCGCTGGGCTATGCCGGCTGGGGCGAGGGGCAGCTCGACGGCGAGCTGCTGCGCCCGGGCTGGTTCCACGTCGAGGGCGATGCCGGCCTGCTGTTCGACGCGCCGGCGGAAACGCGCTGGACCAGCGCCTTCGCACAGGCGGGGATCGACACTAGGCTGCTCGCGCCGACGACGGGCACCGCCTGATTCACATATAAAGATATCTTTATATTTGATCCGGGCGGCCGGGGCGGCTAAGGCCTGCGGCATCCATTATCTTCAGGAGCATGACTCGTGGCTACTGCGCTCGCGGTCGAAAACACCGATTACGTCATCAAGGACATCGCGCTCGCCGACTTCGGTCGCGCCGAGATCCGCATCGCGGAGACCGAGATGCCGGGCCTGATGGCGCTGCGCGACGAGTTCGGTGCGGCACAGCCGCTCAAGGGCGCGCGCATCACCGGCTCGCTGCACATGACGATCCAGACCGCGGTGCTGATCGAGACGCTGACCGCGCTGGGCGCCGACGTGCGCTGGGCGACGTGCAACATCTTCTCGACGCAGGACCATGCCGCCGCCGCGATCGCCGCGACCGGCGTGCCGGTGTTCGCGGTGAAGGGCGAGAGCCTGGCCGATTACTGGGATTATGTCGGCGACATCTTCTCCTGGGATCACGATGTCGACGGCCAGACCGCCAACATCATCCTCGACGACGGCGGCGATGCGACGATGTTCGCGCTCTGGGGCGCGAAGCTCGAGGCTGGCCACACGCTCGGCGAGCCGGAGAACGAGGAAGAGGTCGAATTCCAGCGCGCGCTCAAGGCGTTCATCGCCAAGAAGCCGGGCTATCTGACCGAGACGGTCAAGAACCTGAAGGGCGTTTCGGAAGAGACGACCACCGGCGTCCACCGCCTGTACGAGATCGCCAAGAAGGGCGAGCTGCCCTTCCCGGCGATCAACGTCAACGACAGCGTCACCAAGTCGAAGTTCGACAACCTGTACGGCTGCAAGGAATCTTTGGTCGACGCGATCCGTCGCGCAACCGACGTCATGCTCGCCGGCAAGGTCGCCTGCGTCGCCGGCTTCGGTGACGTCGGCAAGGGCTCGGCGCAGTCGCTCCGCAACGGCGGCGCGCGCGTGATGGTGACCGAGGTCGATCCGATCTGCGCGCTTCAGGCCGCGATGGAAGGCTTCGAGGTGGTGACGATGGACGAGGCGGTGAAGCGCGCCGACATCTTCTGCACCGCGACCGGCAACGCCGACGTCATCACCGCCGATCACATGAAGGCGATGAAGCCGATGTCGATCGTCTGCAACATCGGCCACTTCGACAGCGAGATCCAGATCGCCGCGCTGTCGAACTACAAGTGGACCGAAGTGAAGCCCGGCACCGACCTAGTCGAATTCCCGGACGGCAAGCAGATCATCGTGCTCGCCAAGGGCCGCCTGGTGAACCTGGGCTGCGCGACCGGCCACCCGTCGTTCGTGATGTCCGCGTCGTTCACCAACCAGACGCTGGCGCAGATCGAGCTGTGGACGAAGGGCGAGAACTACAAGAACGACGTCTACGTCCTGCCCAAGCATCTCGACGAGAAGGTCGCCGCGCTGCACCTCGAGAAGCTCGGCGTGAAGCTGTCGCAGCTGACCGCGAAGCAGGCGAGCTACATCGGCGTGCCGGTCGAAGGGCCGTTCAAGCCGGATCACTATCGCTACTGATCGGACGCGATCGGTTTCGATGAGACGAGGGGCGGTGCCGCGAGGTGCCGCCCTTTTTCGTATCGCGCCTCTCCCCTCCCGATCAGGGAGGGGAGCAGGAGGCCCCGGATCAACGACATTGCCGCTGCCGTATGTTCCGTTCTACAGCTTGGCGCGAGCATGCCGTCGGGAGGCATGACGAGGGGTAAGCGTTGATCCAGCTCTCAGTGATGGCGGCGGTCGTATGCGGTGCGATACTCGCGCTGCTGCTCGGCGGGGCCGGCTATGCGCTGTTCGTCGGCTGGCGCCTCCACGGCGAGGCGGCGGCGGTGCTGGAGCGCAGCCGCGAGACGGAGGCGCTGCGCAGCGTCTCGCCCGCCATGGCGATGCTGGTGCGTGCCGACGGCCGGGTCGAGATGCCGCCGCGGCTGGTCGACTGGTTCGGGCTGGATGCGGCGCCGCGTTTCCTGCAGGATCTCGCGGCGGACGGATCGGGGCTGCATCCGGTCGAGGCGCAGGCGCTCGCCAACGATATCAAGGCGGCGCAGCGGGCCGGCCGCGGCTTCGAACGCGCGCTGCATCCACAAGGGTCGGGCCGCGCGATCACCGTGCGCGGTAGCCGCGCGCCGGGCGAGCTGGGGGCGACCGGCGCGGTCGTGGTGTGGACGCTCGACGCGACCGACAGCGAATCGGAGATCACGCGCCTGCGCGACGAGGTCGGGTCGCTGTCGATCGCCTTCGACGCGCTGACCGGGCTGATCGAGGCGGCACCGCTGCCGATGTGGTATCGCGGGTCCGACCTGCGGCTGGCGATGGTCAACACCGCGTACGTGCGGGCGGTCGAGGGCGCGGACGCGGCCGACGTCGTGGCGCGGCAACTGGAGCTGGTCGAGGGATCGGGGCGCGGGGGGCCGCGTGCGGGTGCGCAGGCGGCGCGCGCGATGGGGACGCCGCAGCGCGAGGTGCTGCCCGCGACGATCGAGGGCGAACGCCGCTCGCTCGAGGTGCACGACGTGCCGCTGCCCACCGGCGGCGTCGCCAGCTTCGCGGTCGACATCGAAGATCTCGAACAGTCGCGCGCCGGCGCCAAACGCTTCGCCGAGGCGCAGCGCGCGATGCTCGATCGGCTGTCCGCGGGGGTCGCGCAATTCGGTCCCGATCGCGGTCTGGTGTTCTGCAACCAGCCGTTCCGCCGGATGTTCGCGATGCGCGCCGAATGGCTCGCCGACCGCCCCGAATTCGACCGCGTACTGGAGCGGATGCGCGAGGCGAGCCGGTTGCCCGAGGTGCGCGACTTTCCGAGCTGGAAGGTCGAGCGGCGGGCGTGGTTCGTCCCCGGCGATACCGCGATCGAGGAAAGCTGGCACCTGCCGGGCGGGACGCACCTGCGCGTCGTCGCCCAGCCGTTGCCCGACGGCGGGCTGCTCGCGATCTTCGAGGACCGCACCGAGCAGGTGCAACTGGCGAGCGCGCGCGACACGCTGTTGCGGGTGCGGACCGCGACCTTCGACAATCTGTTCGAGGCGTTGGCGGTGTTCGCGGCGGACGGCAAATTGCAATTGTGGAACAACCGGCTGCGCGCGGTCTGGGGGTTCGAGGAGGAATTCCTGGCGGGCCATCCCCGCGTCGATGCCTTTGCCGAAGCGGCCGCGTCGAAGCTCGCGACGCCCAACCGCGCGGCATTGATCCCGGAACTGGTCCGATCGGCGACCGGGGACCGGCAGCAGCGCGCCGGGCGCGTCGCCTTCGCCGACGGGCGGCATTTCGAATTCGCCGCGGTGCCGTTGCCGGACGGGAATGCGCTGTTGACGATGCTCGACATCACCGACAGCCGGCGCGCGGAACAGGCGCTGCGCGACCGCGCGAATGCGCTGGAGGCGGCGGATCGGGTCAAGACGCAGTTCGTCGCCAACATGAGCTACGAATTGCGCACGCCGCTGACCTCGATCAGCGGCTTCGCCGAGATGCTGCACGCGGGCTATGCCGGCCAGCTGAGCCCCGACGCCGGTGGCTATGTCGAGGCGATCCTGCAATCGGTCGAGCGGCTCGGCCTGCTGATCGACGACGTGCTCGACCTGACGCAGGGCGGCGACGATGCCGAGATCGAGCGGATCGACGTCGATCTTGCCGCGACCGCGCGGGCGGCGGCGGAGACGATCATGCCCGCGGCGAAGCGGCGGAAGCTCGATTTCGCGGTGGAGCTGGCGCGTTCGACCGGGCGGGTCAGCGGCGATCCCAAGCGGCTGAAGGAAGTGGTCGAGCATCTGCTGCGCCATGCGGTCGCCTCGACGCCGGAGGGCGGGCGCATCCTGCTGCACAGCGACGGCAATGCGACGGGCGCACGGATCATCGTGTCCGACGACGGTTTCGGGATGGACGCGGAGAGTGTCGCCCGCGCGTTCGACCGGTTCGGCGAGCCCGGCATGCAGCCGACCGGCGAGCGCGCGCTGGGGCTGGGCCTGCCGCTGGCGAAGCAGTTCGTCGAAGCGCACGGCGGGCAGATCGATCTGGTGTCGGAGCCGGGCGAGGGGACGCTGGTGACGGTCGAATTGCCGCGGCGGTGAGGCTATGACCCCCATCCATCTGCCAGACGCGGCGGCGACCGAGGCGTTCGGCGCGGCGCTCGCCGGCCATGTCCAGCCCGGCGACGTCATCACGCTTGCCGGCGATCTCGGCGCGGGCAAGACCAGCATCGCGCGCGGGCTGCTCGCGGCACTGGGCCTCGCCGGCGAGGCGCCGAGCCCCAGCTTCGCGATCGTCCAGCCTTATGACCGGCCCGAGGTGCGGATGCCGGTGTTGCACGTCGACCTGTACCGGATCGACGACCCGGGCGAGATGGCGGAACTGGGGCTGGACGAGGCATTGTCCGACACGCTGCTGCTGGTCGAATGGCCGGAGCGCGCGCCCGGTTACTGGCCGCACGCGCTGGCGCTCACCCTGTCGCCGGCACCGGACGGCGGACGAATCTTGACAGCGGACGTGCCGGCGGGTTGGAGGCGGCGATGGCCGATATGACCCCGCCCGCCGGCGCCCCCGCTTTCCTCGCGCAGCACGGCTGGGCCGGCGACCTGTCTCCGGTCGCGGGCGATGCCTCGTTCCGCCGCTATTTCCGGGTGGCGAGTGCGGGGCGGACCGCGATCCTGATGGATGCGCCGCCGCCGCACGAGGATCCGCGGCCGTTCATCGCGATCGCCGGATGGCTGCGCGATCACGGCTTCGCCGCGCCGGCGATCCATGCGACCGACCTCGACCAGGGACTGGTGCTGCTGGAGGATTTCGGTGACGCCCGGCTGCGCGAGGCGGCGGATGCGGACGAGCCGGCGGCCCTGCCGCTCTACGCTGCGGCGATCGACCTGCTGGTCGCACTGCGCGCGCATCCGGCCGAGGGGCTCGCGCCCTACGACCGTGCCGTGCTGCATCGCGAGGCGGGATTGCTGGTCGAATGGTATGCGCCGGCGCTGGGGCTCGATGTCGATGTCGCGGGCTATCACGCCGCCTGGGACGCGGTGTTCGACCATGCGCTGACCGACGAGCCGGTGACGGTGCTGCGCGATTATCATGCCGAAAACCTGATGCTGGTCGGCGCGGCGCAGTCGCTGGGACTGCTCGATTTCCAGGACGCGCTGGCGGGCCATCCGGCCTATGATCTCGTCTCGCTGTTGCAGGACGCGCGGCGCGACGTCGATCCGGGCGTCGAGGAGGCTATGCTGCAACGCTATCGCGCGGCGACCGGTGCGGGCGAGGATTTCATGGCGGCCTATCACGTGCTCGGTGCGCAGCGGAACGCCAAGATCATCGGCATCTTCACCCGCCTGTGGAAGCGCGACGGCAAGCCGCGCTATCCGACGCTCTGCCCGCGGGTCTGGGCCTATCTGGAGCGCGACCTGTCGCATCCCGTGCTCGGCCCCGTCGCGCGCTGGTTCGACGACAATGTGCCGCCCGAACTGCGCGGCGATCCTGCGATGCTGGCCGCCGCCGCGGAGGCAGGGGCATGAACCGGCAGAGGTCGCTGCGCCCCGATCCGGGCGGCGTCGTGCCGGACACGGCGATGGTGATGGCGGCGGGCCTTGGCAAGCGGATGCGGCCGCTGACCGCGACGCGGCCCAAGCCGTTGGTCGAGGTGGCGGGCAAGCCGCTGATCGACCATGTCTTCGACCGGCTGGCGAGCGCCGGCGTCAAGCGTGCGATCGTCAACGTCCATTACCTCGCCGACACGCTGGAGGCACATGTCACCGACCGGTTCGAGGGGATCGAGGTGATCGTCAGCGACGAGCGGCGTCAGTTGATGGAGACGGGCGGCGGGCTGGTGCAGGCGCGCGACCTGCTCGGCGATGCGCCGGTGCTGGTCGTCAACAGCGACAATCTGTGGCTCGACGGGCCGATCGACGCGATCCGGTTGCTCAGCCATCGCTGGGACGATGCGATCATGGACGCGCTGCTGCTGGTCGTCCCCTATGCCCGTGCCAACAACCATCACGGCCAGGGCGATTTCCGCGTCGCTGCCGACGGGCGGATCATCGGCCGGCGCAAGGAAGGCGCGACCGCGCCGTTCGTCTACACCGGGATCCAGATCCTCCACCCGCGCATCATCCGCGACTGGCCCGAGGGGCCGTTCTCGACCAACCTGTTCTGGAGCCGCGCGATCGAGGCGGGCCGCGCCTATGCGCAGGTGCATCAGGGCCTGTGGTTCGACGTCGGTACGCCGGCTGCCATCCCGAAGACGGAGGCGGTCATCGCCAATGGCTGAGGCGCGCAAGCCCCGGCTGTTCACGATCCCCTCGCACAAGGCGTTTGCCGATACGCTGGTCGCCGGACTGATGCGGCGGACCGCGGGCGACGCGATGGCGCTGGCCCGCGGGCTGGTGCTGTTGCCCAACAATCGTGCCGCGCGGGCGGTGACGGCGGCGTTCGTGCGGGCGAGCGGTGGCGGGCTGCTGCTGCCGCGGCTGGTGACGCTGGGCAGCCCCGATCTGGGCGAGGCGGTCGGCGCGGCGCTCGATCCGGTCGACGATCCCAGCCCGCCGCCGCCCGCGGTCGACCCGATGCAGCGGCGGATGATCCTCGCGCGGCTGGTGTTCGAGGAGCGGGCCCGCGCCGGTGCGTCGATCGACGCGGCGGAGGCGGTGCGGCTGGCGGGCGAATTGTGCCACACGCTCGACCAGCTGCTGGTCGAGGAGGTCGCGCCAGAGGCGTTGCGCGATATCGATCTCGCGCCTGAACTGACCGAACACTGGCAACGCGCGCTGTCGACCTTCGCGGTCGTGCTCGAACGCTGGCCGGTGGAGCTTGCCGCGCTGGGCCGGATCGATGCCGCCACCCGGCGGCGGCTGCTGCTCGACCGGCTCGAGCGGCGCTGGCGCGCGACGCCGCCGACGTGTTTCGTGTGCGCGGCCGGGATCACCGATCCGGCGCCCGCCGTCGCGCGACTGCTCCGCTGCGTTGCGGAGGCGCCGCAGGGGATGACGGTGTTCGCGGGCCTCGACCTCGCGATGCCGCAGGAGGAATGGGATGCGCTCGGGCCGCATCGGCCCGATCCCGTCACCGGCCATATTCGCCGTGCGATCGAGACGCACCCGCAATTCCACCTGAAGCTGATGCTCGACCGGATGAGCGTCGGTCGCGGTGAGGTGGCGAACTGGCCCGGCACCGCGGGTCCCGATGCGGGCGCGGCGCGTGGCCGGGCGATCGCCAATGCGCTGGCGCCGGCCGCCTTCACCGGCAAATGGACCGAGCTGAAGGCGGAGGACCGCCGGTTGACCGGCGTCGTCGCGGCGGAACTCGCGACACCGGCGGAAGAGGCGCAGACGATCGCGCTCGCGCTGCGCGGCGCGCTGGAGCAGGAGGGGCAGACCGCGGCACTGGTGACGCCGGACCGGGCGCTGGCGCGACGGGTGGCGGTGCATCTGAAGCGCTGGGGGATCGACGCCAACGATACCGCGGGCCGGCCGCTGTCGATTCTGCCGCCCGGGACGCTGCTGCTGGCATTGGCAGAGGCGGCGGCGCAGCGGTTCGCGCCGATGGCGTTGCTCGCGCTGTTGAAGCACCCGCTGGTACGCGTCGATCCCGAGGACCGCGGCGTGCGCGGCGCGTGGCTGGACGGGACGCGCAGTGTCGATCGCTGCCTGCGCGGCCCGCGTCCGGCAGCGGGGCTTGACGGGATCACCGCGCATCTGCTCGCCAACCGGCGCGATCACGCGGCGGCGTGGTTCGCCGAGCCCGTAGCGGCGCTGAAGCCGATCGAAATGGTGTTCGAACAGGGGATGCAGCCTCTGTCCGCGCTGCTGAGCGTGCTGCGCGAGACGGCGCAGGTGCTGTGCGGCGATGGCCTGTGGTCGGGACCGGCGGGGCGGGCGGCGGCGGAGTTCCTCGATGCGTTGGAGGCCGAAGCGCCGCTGGGGCCGCCGCGCGTTTCGCCCGACGGGCTGGTGCCGCTGCTGCGCGGACTGATGGATGAGGTCGCGGTCCGTTACGGCTCGCGTGTCGGCCATCCGCGCATCGCGATCTACGGCCTGCTCGAGGCGCGGTTGCAGACCGCCGACCTGATGGTGCTCGGCGGGCTGAACGAAGGCGTGTGGCCGGGGCGGCCGGCGCCCGATCCGTGGCTGGCGCCGCGCATCCGGGCGACGCTTGGCCTGCCGGGGCTGGAGCGCGCGGTCGGCGTGGCGGCGCATGAATTCGGGCAGGCGCTGGGCGCACCGCGGGCGATCGTGACGCGGGCACGCCGCGACGCCGCCTCGCCGGCGCTCGCGTCGCGATTGTGGCTGCGGTTGCAGGCGATGGCGGGCGACCGGTTCGTGCGGGCGCACGATCTGGAAGGCTGGGCGCGGGCGCTCGACGATCCGCAAGCGCACGAACCCGCCGACCGGCCGGCACCGATGCCGATACCGGCACTCCGCCCCAGAATGATTTCGGTGACCGAGATCGACCGGCTGAAGGCGGACCCCTATGCCTTTTACGCCCGCCGGGTGCTCGGGCTGATGCCGCTCGATCCGGTCGATGCCGATCCCAGCGCGGCGTGGCGCGGCACCGCGGTGCACGACATCCTCGAACAATGGTGGAAGCTGGATCGCTGCGCCGCCGATGCGCTGATGGATCGCGCGAACGCGATGCTGGAGGACGAACGGACGCATCCGATGATGCGCGCGCTCTGGCGACCGCGGCTGGTCGAGGCGATCGACTGGATCGCGCGCACCGTCGCCGAACAGGATGCGGAAGGCCGCAAGGTCGCCTCGGCGGAGGGACAGGGACATATCGAGATCAACGGCGTCAAACTGTCGGGCCGCTACGACCGGGTCGACCGGCTCGCCGACGGCAGCCTCGCGATCGTCGATTACAAGACCGGCAAGCCGCCCTCGTCCGCCGCGGTGCGGGCGGGTTACAGTCTGCAACTGGGGCTGCTCGGCGCCATCGCCGAACGCGGCGGCTTTCCCGACGTCGCGGGCCGGGCCGGCGGGTTCGAATATTGGTCGCTCGGCAAGAAGCGCGACCAGTTCGGCTATATCGAAAGCCCGGTCGATGCCGAGGGCAGGCGCGAGAAGATCGTGACGGGCGAATTCACCGCGATCGCGGTCGCCAATTTCGTCGATGCCGCGGCGAAATGGCTGACCGGCGACGAAGCCTTCACCGCCAAGCTGGTGCCGGAATATGCGCCTTATGCCGAATACGATCAGTTGATGCGCAGGGATGAATGGTATGGCCGGGACTGACCTCGCCACCCTGCCGCGGCTCAAGGGCGCGCAGGCCGCGGCCAGCGATCCCCAGGCGCACGTCTGGCTGTCGGCGTCGGCGGGCACCGGCAAGACGCAGGTGCTGGCCGCCCGCGTGTTCCGGCTGCTGCTGGGGGGAACGCAGCCCGGCGCGATCCTGTGCCTGACCTTCACCAAGGCGGGTGCGGCGGAGATGGCGCAGCGGATCAGCAACCGGCTCGCCGCCTGGGTGCGGATGCCCGGGCCGCAGCTGGCCGCCGATCTGGAGGCGCTCGGCGAGCGTGCGACGCCCGACCTGCAGGCGCGGGCGCGCACGCTGTTCGCGGGCGTGCTCGATGCGCCGGGTGGCGGGCTGCGCATCCAGACCATCCATGGTTTCTGCCAGAGCCTGCTCGCCGCCTTCCCGGTCGAGGCGGGGCTGACCCCCGGTTTCCGGCCGTTGGAGGCGCGCGAAGAGGCGGTGCTGGCGCGCGAGACGCTGGCGACGCTGCTGGTCGAGGCCGAACGCGACGGTCGCAGCCGCCCGATCGAGACGATCGGTGCATTGTCGTTGCGGATGGGCGAGGGCGGTGCCGAGGGGTTCCTGCTCGCCTGTGCCCGCTCGCTGGCGGCGCTGGAGGCGCTGCCCAGTGGCATCGGGCCATGGCTGCGCCGCGCGCTCGACCTGCCGCAGGGCGATATCGGCGAGGCGCTGGCGTCCGGCTGCGACGATATCGACGAATCGCTCGTCGAGCGGCTGGCGGCGGCGAACACGTCATGGGCGACCACGACCGGCATCGGCCATGCCGATACGCTGAACCGCTGGCTCGCGTCCGCACCGGAGGATCGCGCGCTGACCCTGTCCGATCTCGCCGGCGTGGTGCTGACCGGCAAGAACGAGCCGCGCAAGGCGTCGAAGAAGCTCGTCGATCTCGAGCCGGACTATGCCGAACTTGCCGGCGCGCTGGGTGCGCATTGCCTCGACCTGCTGTCGCTGACGCAGCGCGCCGCCTATGCCGACCTGCTCGCCGATGCGCTCGACGTCGGCCGCGATTATGCGCGCGCCTATGCGGCGGCGAAGCGGCGATCGGGGGCGGTCGATTTCGACGATCTGATCGGCGTCACGGTGCGCCTGCTCGAACAGCCGGGCATCGGCGAGTGGGTGCGCTACAAGCTCGACCAGGGGACCGAGCATGTCCTGATCGACGAGGCGCAGGACACCAACCTCAACCAATGGCGGATCGTCACCGCGCTGGCGGGGGAATTCTTCGTCGGGCGCGGCGTCCACGCGCCCTCGACGCGGACGCTGTTCACGGTCGGCGATTTCAAACAGGCGATCTTCGGCTTCCAGGGGACCGACCCGATCAACTTCCGCTGGGCGGAGGGGCATTTCGCCACCCGTGCTGCCGAGGTCGAGGGGGATGACGACTGGCCCGATCCGGAACGCGGCCTGCCGTTCCAGCGGCTGTCGCTGACCCACAGCTTTCGCTCGACGCGGCCGATCCTCGAATTCGTCGATGCCGCCGTCGCCGCGGCGGGCGAGCCGGGGCTGGGCGCGATCGGCGACGTGCAGGAGCATGCCAGCGAGGTGCCGGGTCCCGGCACCGTCGAATTGTGGCCGCCCGTCGTCGCCGGCGGTAGCGACGAGGACGAGGAAGCGTGGATCGACGACACCGTGCGCGAACAGGCGGTGCGCGTCGCCCGTGCGGTGTGCGACTGGATCCACGGCGGTCTGATGCTCGAGAGCAAGGGCCGTGCGCTCCGGCCCGAGGATGTGATGATCCTCGTCAAGCGGCGCGGCGACCTCGCCTCGCTGATCGTCGCGCGATTGTATGCGGAGGGCGTGCCGGTCGCCGGCGTCGACCGGCTGCGGCTCAACGCGCCGCTGGCGGTGCAGGACCTGCTCGCGGCGGTGCGCTTCGTGTTGCAGCCGGAGGACGATCTGTCGCTGGCGTCGCTGCTGGTGTCGCCGCTGATCGGCTGGACGCAGGATGAGCTGATGCACGCCGCGCCGCGTGAGCATGGCAGCCTGTGGCGGCATCTGACGCTGACCCAGCCCGACGAGCGGCTCGCGGCGTTGCGCACGATGCTGCTCCGCGCGGACATCGCCACCCCCTATCAGTTCCTCGAGGAGCTGTTGTCGGGGCCGCTCGACGGGCGCCGCAAGCTGTTGCGGCGGCTGGGGGCGGAGGCGCGCGACCCGATCGAGGAGTTGCTCAACGCGGCCCTCTCGTTCGAGACGAGCTCGACCCCGTCGCTGCAACGCTTCCTCGACTGGTTCGATCGCGGCGATGTCGAGATCGTGCGCGATCCGTCGGCGCCGCTGGATGCGGTGCGGGTGATGACCGCGCATGGGGCCAAGGGCCTGCAGGCGCCGCTGGTAATCCTCGCGGATGCGACGGTCGATCCGACCGCGGCACCGCGGGCGCTGGTGCGCTGGTCGCCGGAACCGGGCGCGCAGCCGATCCCGATCTTCCGCCCGCGTTCCGCCGAACGCGGCGGGCCGCTCGACGAGGCGATCGCGACGATCGAACGGCGCGAACTGGAGGAGCATTGGCGGCTGTTCTACGTCGCCGCCACCCGCGCCGAAGAGCGCCTCGTGATCGGCGGTGCGCTGGGGCCGCGCGCCAAGGGCGAGCCGCCGGTTTCCAGCTGGTATGCCGCCGCGGCGCGCGCGCTGACCGATCTGGGGGTCGCGGGCGAGGGCGTGCGCACCTTTACCGGCAGGGCGGTGCATGCCCCCGTCAAGCCCCGACCGGCCGCCAGGGCTTCGATCGTGGAGCGGGTCGCGCTGCCCGACTGGGCGCATCGCGACGCGCCGGTCGAATCGCGTCCGTCGCGACCGCTGGCGCCGTCGCAGCTCGGCGAGGACGAGGTCAGCGATCCGCCACCCGGCCCGGCGATGCGCGCCGCAGCGGAACGGGGGCGGCTGATCCATGCACTGTTCGAACGGCTGCCACCGGTACCACCACGCGATCGCCTGGCCGGCGCGGAGCGCTGGCTGGCGCTGGCGGGCGGCGTCGCCGATCCGGCCATGCGGGCGGAGATCGCCGGCAGCGTGGTCGCGATCCTCGACGATCCGCGCTTCGCCGATCTGTTTGGCCCGGAGGCGCTGGCCGAGGCGCCGATCGCGGCGACGCTTGCCAACGGGCTCGTCGTGTCCGGCACGGTCGATCGGCTCCTGATCGCCGACGACGATGTGCGCGTCGTCGATTTCAAGACCGGTCGCCGCGCGCCCGCGACGATGGCGGACATCCCGCCTTATCATCTCGACCAGATGGCGGCCTATGCCGCGGCGCTGGCGACGATCTTTCCGGGGCGACGGATCGAGGCGGCATTGCTCTATACCGCCGGTCCGACGCTTCACCCGCTCGACCCCGCGACGCTGGAACGGCACAAGCCGCGCTTTCGGCCACGGGAGCAAAGCTAGGCCGCGGACGGTTGAGCCGGGGTCCGCGCCATCCTAGATGGGCTGCAAAGGAGAACATTGATGGCTACCAAGGCAATTACCGACGCCAGCTTCGACAGCGACGTGCTCAAGGCCGAGGGCCCCGTGCTCGTCGATTTCTGGGCGGAATGGTGTGGCCCGTGCAAGATGATCGGACCGAGCCTCGAGGAACTGTCCGAGGAACTGGGCGAGCAGGTGACGATTGCCAAGCTCAACATCGACGAAAACCCCGATGCGCCGGGCCGCTATGGCGTGCGCGGCATTCCGACGATGATCCTGTTCAAGGGCGGCGCTCCGGCCGCGACCAAGGTCGGTGCCGAGCCCAAGGGGCGGTTGAAGGCGTGGCTCGAAGGCGCGCTGGCGTAATCACCGTCTGACAAGGGCGCCTTTTCTTCGGGGAAGGGCCCTTCGGGTGCAGGATGATCGGCCGATGAGTCCTGCACGCCCTCCTCCTATAGAGGAGGAACTTGTCCCGCGTTTACGCAAACAGCGCCTGCGCCGCCTGCTCCCATAAGGCGGGTGACGCCGCGGCGATCATGCCCTGGCGCTGGTCGCCGACGCGATAGTCGATCCCGTCGGGCCGACGCACGACACCGCCCGCCTCGCGGAGGAAAAGCGAACCCGGCGCGTGATCCCATGGCAACGTCTTCTGGAACAGCGCGACGTCGTTGGTGCCGAGCACCAGCCGCGGATATTGCTCCGCGGCGCAACGCGGCATCGGCGCGACCGTGAACGCCACCTCCGCCCGGGCGATCAGCGCGGCACGCGCCGCATCGTCGAGATGATAGGTCGCGATCACCGACGACGGCCGTGCCGCGCCGCTCGGTCGCGTATGGACGCGGACGCCATCGATATGGGCGCCACCGCCCAGTACGGCATGGCACAGCCGGTCGGTTACCGGATCGAGGATCCAGCCCGCCTGCGTCTCGCCGTCCGCGACCAGCGCGATCATGATGCCGAAGGTCGCGATGCCGCTCGCATAATTGTTGGTGCCGTCGATCGGGTCGATGATCCACACCGCGCCGCGATCGATGCCGTCGACCAGCGACGCATCCGCGGCCACCGCTTCCTCGCCGACGACCCGGATCGCGGGATCGAGCGCCGCCAGCCCCGCGGTCAGCGCCGCCTCGCTCATCCGGTCGGCCACCGTCACCATGTCATCCGCCGCCTTTTCCTCGATCTCATCGGCCGCAAGGTTGCGGAAGCGGGGCATGACGATGTCCGCCGCCACCTGCCGCATCAGCGCGACGACGGCGTCATGGTGCCGGTGCTGCATGTCAGCTCCTGTAATCGGCGTTGATCGCGATATAGCCGTGGGTCAGGTCGCAGGTCCAAACCGTGGCCTCGCCATCGCCGAGGCCGAGGTCGACGCCGATCTCGACCTCCTGCCCCTTCAGATGCGCGGCGACCGGCGTCTCCTCATAGCCCTCGACCGCGAGGCCGTCGCGCGCCACCTGCGTCTCGCCGAAGCGGATCGACAGCTGGTCGCGCTCGGCCGGTTCGCCCGCCTTGCCGACCGCCATGACGACGCGACCCCAATTGGCGTCCTCGCCGGCGATCGCGGTCTTCACCAGCGGCGAATTGGCGATCGACATGGCGATGCGATGTGCGCTGCGGTCGCTCTCCGCGCCGGTGACCGCGATTGCGATCAGCTTGGTCGCACCCTCACCGTCGCGCACCACCAGCAATGCGAGCTGCGCACACAAATCGGCGAGTGCCGCGGCGAAGGCGTCCGCGCCGTCGCTGTCCGGGCCGGTCAGCGGCGCATTGCCCGCCGCGCCGGTCGCGAAGGCGAGCACCGTGTCGCTGGTCGAGGTGTCGCCGTCGACGGTGATGCAGGAAAACGTGTTGCGGTTGGCCGCATTCATCGCGGCCTGCAGGAAGCCGGGGTCGATCGCGGCGTCGGTGAAAATGAAGCCGAGCATCGTCGCCATGTCCGGCGCGATCATCCCCGACCCCTTGATGATGCCGACCAGCGTCACCGTCCGTCCATCGACGATGGCCGTCGTGGAGGCGCCCTTGGGATAGGTGTCGGTGGTGCCGATCGTCTCGGCGGCCGCCTGCCAGTCGCACGGGCTGGCCGCATAGGCGGCATCGAGCCCGGCCTCCGCCTTGTCGATCGGCAGCGGTACGCCAATGACGCCGGTCGAGGCGACGAAGACGTCGGAGGGCTGGCAGCCGAGATGCTGCGCGGTGCGCGCGGCGATCGCCTCGACCGCAGTCCGCCCGCGATGACCGGTAAAGGCGTTGGAATTGCCGGCATTCACCACGAGCGCCCGGGCATGGCCGAGCGTCAGCGCCTTGCGGCACCATTCGACCTCGGGCGAGGGGCAACGGCTCTGCGTCAGGACGCCGGCGACGGTCGTCCCTTCGGCGAGCGTCACGAAGGTGAGGTCGCAGCGATCCCAGGTCTTGTAATGCGCGCGTGCGACATGCGGCACGACGCCGGGGATGGCGGGCAGGGCGGGGAAGGGAGTGGCGAGCGGCGAGATGGACGAGGACATGGCGGTGCCATAGGCCGGTTCCGAGACGCTTCCAAGACAGCTCCAGGACAGGGCAAGGACGGTGGATCGGGCAACGGCCGTGGCGAGCCACGTCGGCTGATCGCTCCATTGGGGCATCGTGGCGCTACACGCGCAGTGGACGCGCCCGCCGGTCCGCCTTATGGCCAGCCCTGTGAACCTGCTGCTGCTCCTGTCCGCACTGCTGTCCGCCATCACCGGCGGGGCATCGGCGATGCGCGCGCCGACGGCGGCGCATGCGGTGGCGAGCGCCGCTGCGGCGGTGCAGGCGGAGGTCCGTTCGGCGCGGATCGCCAGCCGTCCGCAGCAGCCGTTGCCGACGCGCGTGCAGGCGGCGGCGCTGTCCGCACCTGTCCTCCTGCCGCCCGTCGCGGTCGAATCGCTCTACGCGAGCCGCCGGCGCGAATAGCGCGCACCCGACGTTGCACCGGCTGCGGCCGATCCCTTAGTTCGTGACCAACGACGCTGCGCGCGCCCGTGATCGACCGGGCCGCGCGCGCTCTCCAGATCCAGGAATACGCTTATGTTCGGCGGCATTGCCAAATCCCTGTTCGGTTCGTCCAACGACCGGTACGTCAAATCCCTCAACCCGCTCGTGGCCAAGATCGCCGCGTTCGAGCCGACGCTGCAGGCACTGTCCGACGAGCAGCTCGCCGCGCAGACGACCAAGTTCCGCGAGCAGCTGGCGAACGGCACCAGCCTCGACGACCTGCTGCCCGAAGCCTTTGCGACGGTGCGCGAGGCCGCGGTGCGCGTGCTCGGCATGCGGCATTTCGACGTGCAGATGATCGGAGGCATCGTCCTCCACCGCGGCGAGATCGCCGAGATGCGGACGGGCGAGGGCAAGACGCTGGTGGCGACGCTCGCCACCTATCTCAACGCGCTGCCCGGCGACGGCGTCCATGTCATCACGGTCAACGACTATCTCGCCGCGCGCGACGCGGAATGGATGGGGCAGGTGTACCGCTTCCTCGGCCTGACCGTCGGCACGATCATCCCCAACCTGACCGACGAACAGCGCCGCGCCGCCTATAACAGCGACATCACCTATGGCACGAACAACGAGTTCGGCTTCGATTACCTGCGTGACAACATGAAGTACGAGCGCAGTTCGATGGTGCAGCGCGCCTTCGCCATGGCGATCGTCGACGAGGTCGATTCGGTGCTGATCGACGAGGCGCGCACGCCGCTCATCATCTCGGGGCCCACCGACGACAAGTCGGAGCTGTACATGAGCGTCGATGCGATCGTGAAACAGCTGAACGACGACGATTACGAAAAGGACGAGAAGCAGAAGTCGATCATCCTGACCGAGAGCGGCACCGAGCGGATCGAGCGGATGCTCGAGGCGGCGGGCCTGCTGGAGGGCGCGAACCTCTACGATTTCGAGAACACGCAGGTCGTCCACCACGTCAACCAGTCGCTGCGCGCGAACATGATGTTCAAGGCGGACACGGATTATATCGTCAAGGACGACAAGGTCGTCATCATCGACGAATTCACCGGCCGCATGATGGACGGGCGCCGCTGGTCCGACGGCCTGCACCAGGCGGTCGAGGCGAAGGAGGGGGTCAACATCGAGCCCGAGAACCAGACGATGGCGTCGATCACCTTCCAGAACTATTTCCGCATGTATCCGAAGCTGTCGGGCATGACCGGCACCGCGGCGACCGAGGCGGCGGAATTCTACGACATCTACAAGATGAACGTCGTCACCATCCCAACCAACGTCGGCGTCCGCCGCGTCGACGAGGAGGACGAATTCTACAAGGACACCAACGACAAGTTCCGTGCGATCGCCAAGAAGATCCGCGAGCACGCCTCGCTCGGCCAGCCGGTGCTGGTCGGTACGGTGTCGATCGAGAAGTCGGAGCTGCTCAGCGAATTCCTGACCCAGGAGGGCGTCGAGCATAAGGTGCTCAACGCGCGCTACCACGAGATGGAGGCGCATATCGTCGCGCAGGCCGGCCGCAAGTCGGCGGTGACGATCGCGACCAACATGGCAGGCCGCGGCACCGACATCAAACTGGGCGGCAACCTCGAATTCCGCATGCTCGACGAACATCCCGAATTCGACGAGGGCACGCCCGATTACGAGGCGATCGCGGCGCGCATCCGCGACGAGATCGAGGCGGAGAAGCAGGAGGTGCTCGCCGCGGGCGGCCTGTTCGTGCTCGGCACCGAACGCCACGAATCGCGCCGCATCGACAACCAGCTGCGCGGCCGTTCGGGCCGCCAGGGCGATCCCGGCCTGTCGCGCTTCTACCTCAGCCTCGACGACGACCTGTTGCGGATATTCGGTCCGGACACTTTGTTCGCCAAGATGATGCGCAACAATATCGAGGATGGCGAGGCGATCGGCAGCAAGTGGCTGTCGAAGGCGATCGAGACCGCGCAGAAGAAGGTCGAGGCGCGCAATTACGACGTCCGCAAGCAGGTCGTCGAATATGACGACGTGATGAACGACCAGCGCAAGGTCATCTACGAACAGCGCGCCGACATCATGGATGCCGATGCGGTCGGCGACGTCGTCACCGACATGCGGGCCGAGACGGTCAACGTCATCGTCGGCGGTGCCTGCCCGCCCAATTCCTATCCCGAGCAATGGGACATCGCCGGCATGAAGACCGGCCTTGCCGAGATCCTCAACCTCGACGTGCCGGTCGACGACTGGCTGAAGGAAGATGCGATCGACCCGGAAGTGGTCGAGGAGCGTGTCCGCGAGGCCGCCGATGCCGCGATCGCCACCAAGGCGACCGAGCTGGACCCCGAGACATGGACGCAGGTCGAGAAGTCGATCCTGCTCCAGAACCTCGACCATCACTGGAAGGAGCATCTGGCGACGCTGGATGCGCTGCGCCAGGTCGTCCACCTGCGCGCCTATGCGCAGAAGACGCCGATCAACGAGTATAAGCAGGAGGCGTTCTCGCTGTTCCAGCGCATGCTCGATGCGATCCGCGAGGATGTGACCAAGACGATCGCGCATGCACAGTTCCAGCTGCAGGCGGCGCCGGAACTGCCCGAACTGCCGGACTTCATCACCACGCACTTCGATCCGTTCACCGGCGAGGACAATTCGAACGACATCGACGCCGGTACGATGGGGCGGATCACGACGCAGATGCCGCCGCTGCAGATGATGCAGCCCGACGTGCCGAGCGAGCTCGGTGACAATCCGGAGCATTGGGAAGGCCGCGTCAATCGCAACGCGCCATGCCCGTGCGGGTCGGGCCGTAAGTACAAGCACTGCCACGGTGCGGTGACCGCCTGAGCCGGGGCTCACCTGACCGCATAACGAAAAAGGCCGGATCACCCTGCGGTGACCCGGCCTTTTTTATGCGGAACGCGTCTCGCTTACTTCGGCAGCACCACGGTCGGGCCGATGCTGTCGACGACCGCGCGGGCGTTGAACGCGCGCAAATTGTCGCGCGGGATCGGGCCCTTGCGCATCACGATCTCCGCGGTCGCTTCATAGCGGTCGATCGTGCGGATATCGAAGTCGTTGCCCCAGGGACCGAAGCCGCCGCCGAACCACGGGTCCCAGCTGCGCCAGCCGAACCCGCGGCCGTAATAGCGCCACGACGGCCCCCAATAGCCGCCGAACCCGCCATAGCCGAAGCCGCCGCCGCCCAAGCCCGGAGTGCTATAGGTGCGCGATTGCAGGTCGGTGTCACGATTGGCCATGACGAAATAATCATAGCCGCTCTGCAAGGTCAGCTCCGCGGCGCGGAACAGCAGATAGCGTTCGACGGTGTCGCGCGATGTAACGCTGTTGCCGGCGAAGCTGACGAGGAAGCGGTTGGGTTCGACCTGACGATCGCTGTAGCCGGTGCGGTTGAAGCCTTGTCCGGTGGCGGGGCGGTAGGTGGTTTCGGTCGCGCAGCCCGCGACCATCAGGGTGGAGGCGGCGAGGGCCGCGACCACAGCCTTGCGGCCTAGATGCATCATCACTCCAATTCTCCATTCGCTCGCGGATGCGGCGAACCATGCCGCGTCTAACCCATCACAGTGGAACGAGCGATGAACGACTTGGCTCCGTCAGGCAACGGCTCGCCGCGCGTCATTCGCCGATCAGGTGGAGCGCCAGCGTCCGGCGGTGCGGGCTGGTGCGGTGTTCGAAAAGATAGAGGCCCTGCCACGTGCCGAGCGCCATCGCGCCGTTCATCACCGGTATCGACAACTGGACGCCGGTCAGCGCGGTCTTGAGGTGGGCAGGCATGTCGTCCGGCCCCTCGTCGTCGTGCTGATAGGCGCGGCTTTCCGGGGCGAGGCGGTTGAAATAGGCCTCCATGTCGCGGCGCACCGCGGGCGCGGCATTCTCCTGGATCACCAGCGATGCCGAGGTGTGACGGCAGAAGACCGTCAGCAGCCCGTCGCTCAGGCCCTGTTCGTGTAGCCAGTTCCGGACCGTCCCGGTGATCTCCACCAGCCCCTGTCGTCGCGTGTCCACGGCCACCATGCCGAGCGCCTGTCGCATCACCAACCCTTTCGCTGCGTCGCGACGTCAACCCACGGCGGTACGGTCGCGATCCGTCGGCTGTTGAGGGTCCGTCAGCTGTCCAGAGCGAGGGCGGCGATCGCGGCGGCGTTGAGCGTGCGGCGCGCGCTCGGCTCCGGGCCTTCGAGCACCAGATAGGCGGACGCCTGTGCCGTACCGTCGAGCCGGCGCCAGCGTTCGACGCAATCCTGCACCGACGCCCGCCACGGCTGGTGGATCGAAGCGACGAGCTGCGCGGAAAGGGCGTGGGGATGCGGGTCCACCGGGCGGGTCCAGAGCAAGAGGGCGTGATCTGGTCACTGCCCTATACGGGAGCCGCTATCGTCCGGTTAACATCGCAATGGGGGAGGGCGGGTCAGCCCGACGGGCGCTCGCTGGCATCGCTTTTGCGGCCGGTCACTGCCATCAGCACCGGCACCGCCAGCAAGGCTGCGGCCATCGCGCCGATCGCCACTTCCAGAAAGATCATCATGCATCGCCCTCCAGCGGGAGCGTCAGCGCTCCTCGTCTTGGCGGCGATGATGTCGCGTTGGACGAAGGGCTGCAAGCGCAAACTGTAGCGCGAGCCGTAAGTCACTGACGATGTTGGAAAAAATGGCTCCCTGAGTAGGATTCGAACCTACGGCCGCTCGATTAACAGTCGAGAGCTCTACCGCTGAGCTATCAGGGAACGTCGTCGTGGAGGGGGTCTATACCCGGCAAAAATCGCGATGCAACCCCGTTGTCATGCTTTTTCGAAGGTTCGCGACCGGAAAGGCGGTCAGGCGACGAACTGCTCCATGGTGATGCGATCGTCGAGCGCGTGTTCGGGGTCGAACAGCAACGTGAGCTCGCGCGCGCGATCGATGCCGATCGCCACTTCGGCGACGTCGCGGAATTCGCGCTGGTCGGCGACGGCCGACACCGGTCGCTTCGCGCCGTCGAGCACACGCAGCGAGATGCGCGCCTTGTCGGGCAGGATCGCGCCGCGCCAGCGCCGCGGGCGGAACGGGCTGATCGGGGTCAGCGCGAGCATGTTGGAGCCGAGCGGCAGGATCGGGCCCTGCGCGGACAGATTATAGGCGGTCGACCCTGCCGGGGTCGCGACGAGGATGCCGTCGCAGGCGAGTTCGGGCATGACGATGCGATCGTTGACCGACACCTCCAGCTTCGCGGTCTGGCGCGTCTCGCGGAGCAGCGACACCTCGTTGATCGCGGGCGCGTGATGGATCCGGCCATCCATCCCGGTCACCGTTGCGGCGAGCGGGGTGACCTTGAAGGGCTTGGCACGGTCGAGGCGCTCGCCGATGCCGTGGCGGCGCCATTCGTTCATCATGAAGCCGACCGTGCCGAGGTTCATGCCGAACACCGGCACCGTCGGTCGGCGTCGGTCGAGCAGGCCGTGCAGCGTCTGGAGCATGAACCCATCGCCGCCAAGCGCGATGATGACGTCCGCGTCGGCGGGGTCGACCCAGTCGGCGGCGTCCGCCAGCTCGGCCGCCGCGGCTTGTGCCGGCGCGGTGGGCGAGGCGACCAGTGCCCGCCGCTCATACTGGCTCATCCGCCGGTGACGCTCATGTGCCGCGACACCGCCGGCGCCGCGCCCGCCTCGATCCGGAAATCGTGGCGAGCGGGCTTGCGGAGCAGGCCGCGGTCGATCGCCGCGTCCAGCCCGGCGATGCCGCCGTCGCGCAACGCACCCTTCAAATCGACCTGATCCTCATGGCCGAGGCACAGGTACAATTTTCCTTCGGTGGTCAGCCGCACGCGGTTGCAGCCATCGCAGAAATTCGCGGTGAGCGGGGAAATCAGGCCGAGCTTCGTCCCCGTCCCCTCGACCCGCCAGTACCGCGCCGGGCCGCCGGTGCGATGCGCGTCGCGGACCAGCGGGAACTGCGTCTTGAGATGCTCGAACACGCGGGTCAGCGGGACGAAGCGGTCGGTGCGGTCCTCGTCGATCGCGCCGAGCGGCATCGTCTCGATCAGCGACAGGTCGTGGCCCTCGTCGATGCACCATTGCAGCATCGCCGGGATCTCGTCCTCGTTGAGGCCGGCGAGCGCGACCATGTTGATCTTCACCGCCAGCCCCGCCGCTTTCGCTGCGGCGATCCCGCCGAGCACCTGCGCGACATCGCCGTGGCGGGTGATGTAGCGGAAGCGGTCGGCATCGAGGCTGTCGAGACTGACGTTGATGCGCCGGATGCCGGCGTCCGCCATCGCCTGCGCGTGCACGTCGAGCCGTGTCGCATTGGTGGTCATCGTCAGCTCGTCGAGGCCGGCGCCGACATGCCTGCCCAGCCGCCGCATCAGGTCGCCGACGTCGCGACGCACCAGCGGTTCGCCGCCCGACAGCCGGATCTTGGTCACCCCGCGCGCGATGAAGCGTTCGGCGATGATCGCGATCTCGTCGAGGCTCAGCAATTTGGCGCGGGGCAGGAAGGTCATCTGCTCCGCCATGCAATAGCGGCAGCGCAGGTCGCAGCGGTCGGTCACCGAAATGCGCAGATAGCGGATGGTGCGACCCTGGGGGTCTACGAGCGGCGGATCGACCGGACGGTCGACCAGCGGCTGATCGGATTGGGGAAGGACGCTGGTCATGTCTAGGAGCTAGGCAGTCAACCGTCCGCCGACAAGTCCGTTCCATCTGCGGTACGATGGCGACCGTCTCCATTGCCGGTTAACGGTCTGCCGCCTAGGTTCGGGCCGATGAAGGACCAGGCCGACCGCAGGACGCTGTTCATCGTGTCGGCCCGCGCAGGCGACGCGCTTGCCGCGTGCGCACGCGACGACGGATGGCGCACGATCGTCGACGGTGGCGGCGAGGATGTCGCCGCGCGCGCGCTGGCGAGCCGGGCGGAGGTGTTGTTGGTCGACGCGCGTCGCGACGGCGTGGACGACGTGCAGGCGCTGGGGGGGCTGGCCGCGGCGACGGGATGCGCGCTGATCGCGCTGACCGACGACAGCGCGGCATTGGATGAGGTGCATGCCGCCGGCGCCACCGATTTCCTGATCGATCGCGGCGATGCCGACGAGCTGCGCCAGACGATCCGCTTCGCCGCGCGCCCGTCGCTGCGCGACCAGAACGAGCGGCGCGGCCCGAGCTTCGGCGAGAGCGTCGATCCGGCGGACATGGGCGAATGGATCGATGCGCGGTTGCAGGCCGGCGAGCATGTCGGCGTCTCGATCATCGCGCTGTCGCGGCTCGATATCCTCAACGCCGCGCGCGGCCGGGCGGCGGGCGATGCGCTGATCGCGGAGGCGCGCGTGCAGGTGGAGGCGGTGGCCCGGGCGTTGCTCGGTCCCGCGGCGATCATCAACGCGCCCGGTGGCGGCGACATGATCGTCGCCTCCGCCGCGTCGCCGGCCGTCCTCGCCCGCCTCGCCGCCGCGCTGGATGCCGCGCTGGCGCGTCCGCTGGCGATCGCCGGACGGCAGGCGGTGCTGGGCAGCCGCTGGGGCATGGCGGAGAGCGGCGCGGCGGACGATGCCGCCAGCCTGTTGCGCCGCGCCGGCGAGGCCCTGGTCGCGGCCAAGGCGAGCGATGGGGCGACGGTGCGCGTCGCCGGTCCCGAAGGCGCCGCCCCGCTCGATTCGCTGGCGATCGACCTGCACCTCGCGATCGAGCGCGGCGAGATCGACGTGCTGTTCCAGCCGCAGGCGCCGATCGACGGCCGCCATGTCACGGGAGTGGAGGCGCTGGCGCGATGGCGGCACGGCCGGCTCGGCCCGCTCGGTGCCGATGCCCTGTTCGCCGCGGCGGACCGCGCCGATCTGGGCATCGCCTTGTCCGATCATATCCAGGAACTGGTGCTGGCGCGGGTCGCACGCTGGCCGCGACCGCTGGCGGGGTTGCGCATCTCGCTCAACCTCACCGCCAGCGACCTCGGCCGACCCGGTTTCGCGGCGCTGTTCCTCGACCGCGTCGCGGCGAGCGGCGTGCCGTTCGACCGGCTGACCGTGGAGATCACCGAGACCGGGGCGATCCGCAATCTGGAGGCCGCCGCGGCGGTGCTCGCCGCGCTGCGTCAGGCGGGCGTGCGGGTGGCGCTCGACGATTTCGGCACCGGCTATTCCAGCCTCGCCTATCTGACCGCCCTGCCGCTCGACTATCTCAAGCTCGACAAGGCGCTCGCCTGCGGGATCGAGGCGACGCCGCGGCATCGCGGCGTGATCCGCGCGGTGATGACGCTGGCGCGCTCGCTCGGACTGAAGGTGATCGCCGAGGGGATCGAGACGGAAGCGCAGCGCGCGCTGCTGGCGGCGGAGGGCTGCACCTTCTATCAGGGGTTCCTGCTCGCCCCGCCACTGGACGAGGCGGCGTTGACCGCGTTGATGGAGACGGAACGATGCTGATCCTGCCGCTGTTGCTGACGATCGTCGCGCCCGCGGCGCATGCGCCGGAGGCGGCGATCCGCGCGGCGATGGAGGACAGCGCGGCCGGCTGGAGCACGGGCGACATGCCGCGGTTCCTTGCCATCTATGCCGACGACGCCGTCTTCGTCACCAAGGACGGCCTCGTCCGCGGTAAGGCGGCGATCGCCGCGCGCTACGACCGGAACTATGGCGCGGACGCAGCCAAGCGCGGGCGGCTGTCGTTCCGGATGCTCGGCTTCCGCCGGGTCGATGCGACGCACCAGATGGTCTGGGCGCGCTGGACGCTGGATTACGACGGCGGCAAGCAGGTCGGCGGCATGACCTCGCTGCTGTTCGCGCGGCAGGCCGGCGGCTGGAAGATCGTCTCCGACCACAGCAGTTGAGCCGGCCTGCGCGCGCGGCTCACCCCGCCGCCTTGGCCAGCCCCTTCGACAATTGCAGCGCGCCGTGCAGCCGCGACTTCGCATCGGGCCAGGCGCGTTGCAGCACCAGCTTGCTGTCGGGGCGCAGCTTGGCGACGCCGTTCAGCCGGTCGACATAGGCGAGCAGGCCCGCCACGTTCGGCGGCGTATCGTCGTGGAAGGCGACGAGCACCCCGCGCGGACCCACGTCCATCTTGGCGATGCAGGCCTTTCGCGCGTTCAACTTTATCATGATGACGCTGATGAGGTTTTCGGTCGCATCGGGTAGCGGGCCGAAGCGGTCGATCATCTCGGCGGCGAACGCCTCGATCTCGCGATGCTCGTCGAGTTCGTTGAGGCGGCGGTAGAGGCCCATGCGCAGGTCGAGGTCCGGCACGTAATCGTCGGGAATCAGGATCGGCGCATCGACGGTGATCTGCGGGCTGAAGTCGCGCGGGCGGGTGGCGAGGCCGCCGGCCTTGGCGTCCATGATCGCCTCTTCCAGCATCGCTTGGTAGAGTTCGTAGCCGACCTCCTTGATATGCCCCGATTGTTCGTCGCCGAGCAAATTGCCGGCGCCGCGGATGTCGAGGTCGTGGCTGGCGAGCTGGAAGCCGGCGCCGAGCGAATCGAGGTCGGACAAGACCTTGAGCCGCTTTTCCGCCGTCTCGGTCATCTGGCGTTCGGGCGGGGTGACGAGATAGGCATAGGCGCGGGTCTTCGACCGGCCGACGCGGCCGCGCAGCTGGTACAATTGCGCGAGGCCGAAGCGGTCGGCACGGTTGACGATGATCGTGTTGGCGGACGCGATGTCGATGCCGCTCTCGATGATCGTGGTGGAGACGAGCACCTCGAACTTCTTGTCATAGAAGGCGCTCATCCGCTCCTCGACCTCGGTCGGGCTCATCTGGCCGTGCGCGACGACGTAGCGGATCTCGGGCACCTCGTTGCGCAGATATTCCTCGAGATCGGGCAGATCGGCGACGCGGGGGGTGACGATGAAGCTCTGCCCGCCGCGATAATGTTCGCGCAGCAGCGCCTCGCGCAGCACGACCGGGTCCCAGGGGATGACATAGGTGCGCACCGCGAGGCGATCGACCGGGGGGGTCTGGATCACGGACAGCTCGCGGATACCGCTCATCGCCATCTGCAAGGTGCGCGGGATCGGCGTCGCGGTCAGCGTCAGCATGTGCACGTCCGCCCGCAGCGCCTTCAGCCGCTCCTTGTGGGTGACGCCGAAGCGCTGCTCCTCGTCGACGATGACGAGGCCGAGCCGCTTGAAGTCGATGTTCTTTGCCAGCAGCGCGTGGGTGCCGATGACGACGTCGACCGTGCCGCCGGCAAGCCCTTCCTTGGTCGCCTTCGCCTCGCCCGCCGGCACCAGCCGCGACAGGCGGCCCATGTTCATCGGGAAGCCTTCGAACCGCGTGGTGAAATTGTTGTAATGCTGGCGCGCGAGCAGCGTCGTCGGGCAGACGACCGCGACCTGCTTGCCCGCCATCGCCGCGACGAAGGCGGCGCGGAGCGCGATCTCGGTCTTGCCGAAGCCGACGTCGCCGACGATCAGCCGGTCCATCGGCTTGCCCGCCGACAGATCGCCGAGCACGTCGTCGATCGCGCGGTCCTGATCGTCCGTCTCGGCATAGGGGAAGCGATCGACGAAGCTGGGATAACCGCTGGCGTCGGGTTCCAGCACGTCGCCCGGGTGGAGCGCGCGTTCGGCGGCGGTCTTGATGAGTTCACCCGCGATCTCGCGGATGCGCTCTTTCATCCGCGACTTGCGGCGCTGCCATGCCTCGCCGCCGAGACGGTCGAGCGACGCGCCTTCCTCGTTCGAGCCGTAGCGCGACAGGACCTCGAGGTTCTCGACCGGCACGAACAATTTGTCGCCGCCGGCATATTCGACCGCGACGCAATCGTGCGGGCTCTTGCCGACCGGGATCGACGTCAGGCCGAGATATTTGCCGATGCCGTGGTCGGAATGGACGACGAGGTCGCCCGGGGTCAGCGCCGCGAGTTCGGCGAGGAAGGCGTCGGCGGATTTCTTGCGCTTGGCGCGGCGCACCAGCCGGTCGCCGAGCATGTCCTGTTCGGTCAGTACCGCGACGTCGGGCGCGGTGAAGCCATGGTCGAGCGGCAGCACGACCAGCGCGACGCCGGCGCTTTTCGCCGTATCGGCGACGCCGAGCGCCTCCTGCCAGCTGTCCGCCGCCTTGCCGCCGTGGAGGCCATGGTCCTTCAGCAGATTGCCGAGCCGTTCGCGTGCGCCGACCGAATAGCTGGCGAGGACCGGCTTCCGGCCCGCCTTGCGCAGCGCCTTGAGGTGGTCGACCACCGCCTCGTAGACGTTGGCGCTCGCGGACCGTTCCGGACCGAAGTCGCGCGGGCCGTCGACCCCGAAATCGAGGACGGTCGTGCTTTCGGGCTCGTGGAACGGCGTCGTCAGATGCGCGCGACCCGCGTCGAGGCCGGCGGCCCATTCCTTGGCGTCGAGGTACAGGGATTTCGCCGCGAGCGGGCGATAGCTGCCGGGCTGCGCGGCCTCGGCGCGCTGGCGGTTCTCGTAATAGTCCGCGATCGATTCCATCCGCGCATCGGCGGCACCGGTCACGCCGAAGTCGCGGACGATGACGTCGTCGGAGGAAAGATGGTCGAACAGGGTGGCGAGCTTGTCCTCGAACAGCGGCAGCCAATGTTCCATGCCGGCGAGGCGGCGCCCGTCGCTGATCGCCTGATAGAGCGGGTCGCCGGTCGCGGTCGCGCCGAACTTGTCGCGGTAGCGAGTGCGGAAGCGCTTGATCGATTCCTCGTCGAGCAGCGCCTCGGAGGCGGGAAGCAGGGTGAAGCCCTCGATCCGCCCGGTGGTGCGCTGGTCCTCGGGGCTGAAGGTGCGGACCGTCTCGATCTCGTCGCCGAAGAAGTCGAGGCGCAGCGCCTGTTCCTCGCCGCTCGGATACAGGTCGACGATGCCGCCGCGGACGGCATATTCGCCCTGGTCGTGGACGGTTTCGGTGCGGACGTAGCCGTTCGCCTGCAACAGCCGGGCGAGATCGTCGCGATCGATGCGCGCGCCCGGTTCCAGCGTCGCGACCAGCTGGCGGATGCGGAACGGGGTCGGCACGCGCTGGGTCGCGGCATTCGCCGTCGTCAGGAACAGCTGCGGTCCTTTGGCCTTCTGTTGCAGGCGGTAGAGCGCGGCGATCCGTTCGGCCATGATCCGCAGCGTCGGGCTGGCGCGATCATAGGGCAGGCAGTCCCAGGCCGGAAAGCTGACGATGTCCAGCTCGGGCGCAAAGAAGGCGGCGGTGGCGGCGATCGCCCGCATCGCGGCGTCGTCGGGCGCGATGAAGACGGCGCGGCCGCCCTTGCCGGAATGCGCGGCGGCGCGCGCGAGATCGGCGAGCAGCGCGGGCTGGAACCCGGCGGGGACGCCCGACAGGGTGAGCGGGGCCTTGGCGCCGAGGATGGTCTTCAGGTCGGGCATGCTGTCTCCCCCCTCCGTGGAAGGGAGGGGTCGGGGGTAAAACGTCACCTCTCCCTTGCAAGGGAGTGGCTATCCTTGGCCTATCGCGCCACCGGCACGTAGCTCAGCGAGCGCATCGCTGCCATCATCGGCCCGTCCCATTCGGGCGGGCAGGGCAGCGATCCGATCGCCCAGCCCATGATGTCGACGTCCTGCTCCTCCAGCAGCGCCTCGAACCAGTCGAGCTGGTCCGGGGTCCAGCCGGCGCCATGCGCGTCGAAGAAGCCGCCGATCATCAGATCGGCCTCCTTGGTGCCGCGATGCCAGCTGCGGAACTTGAGGCGTTTCAGGCGGATGGCGTGATCCATACGGGCGTCCCATGCAAAGCGCCCGGTAACCGCTGGCGGCGGTTACCGGGTCGGGTATAGCGGTCATGTAGTCATGCGCCCCGATATCCTCAATCCGCTGTTCGCCGAAGTCACCGCCCTGAAGGGCGTCGGCCCCGCGCTCGCCAAGCCGCTCGACCGGCTGGGGCTGGCGCGCGTCGTCGATGTCGCCTTTCACCTGCCGAGCGGATGGATCGACCGGCTGCCGCGCGAGGAGCTCGACATGGCCGACGCCGGCCGGGTGATCGCGATCACGCTGACCCCCCGCGACTATCGCACCGGCAGCGGGCGCGGGCCGACGCGGGTGCAGGCGACCGATGCGCGGGGCAATGTCGTATCGCTCGTCTATTTCGGCGGGTCGTCGGGCTGGGTGAAGAAGCTGCTGCCGCTGAACGAGCCGCGCCGGGTGTCGGGCAAGCTCGAAAGCTATGGCGAGACGTTGCAGATCATTCATCCCGACATTGCCGGTGCAGGGGGGGGGGAACCGGACGAGCCGTTCCGCGAGCGCGAGGCGATCTATCCGCTGTCGGAGGGGCTGACCTCGCGCCGGCTCGGCGGGTTCGCCGCACAGGCGCTGGAGCGAGCGCCCGACCTGCCCGAATGGATCGAACCGGGGCTGAAGGCGAAGCGCGGCTGGCCCGACTGGCGCGCGGCGTTGCAGCGGATCCACGACGATCCGGCCGACAAGGTCGCGCGCGAACGGCTGGCCTATGACGAGATCTTCGCCAACCAGCTGGCGATGACCTTGGTCCGCGCCGACACGCGCAAGCGGCGCGGGCGGGCGCTGGTCGGCGATCGCCGGCTGCGCGACCTGCTGCGGCTGCCCTATACGCCGACCGGCGCGCAGTCGCGGTCGGTGGCGGAGATCGAGGGCGACCTCGCGCAGACCGCGCCGATGCTGCGGCTGCTGCAGGGCGATGTCGGTTCGGGCAAGACGCTGGTCGCGGCGATGGCGCTGCTGATCGCGGTGGAGGCGGGCGCGCAGGGGGCGATGCTGGCGCCGACCGAGATCCTCGCGCGCCAGCATTACGAGACGCTGCGCAAGATGCTGTCCGGCCTGCCGCTCAGCATCGCGGTGCTGACCGGGCGCGACAAGGGCAAGGTGCGCGAGGCGACGCTGATGGCGCTGGCCGCGGGCGAGATCGACATCCTCGTCGGGACGCATGCGATCTTTCAGGAGGCGGTCGGCTATCGCGATCTCGCGCTGGTCGTGGTCGACGAGCAGCATCGCTTCGGCGTCGCCGAACGGATGATGCTGCAGGCCAAGGGCAAGGCGCCGCCGCACCTGCTGGCGATGACCGCGACGCCGATCCCGCGCACGCTGACGCTCGCGCAATATGGCGAGATGGACGTCAGCCGGCTCGACGAGATGCCGCCCGGCCGCGAGCCGATCGAGACGCGGGTGGTGTCGGAGGACCGGCTGGACGAGGTGGTCAATGCGATCGGTCGCCACATGGCCGACGGCGGCCAGGCCTATTGGGTGTGCCCGCTGGTCGAGGAGAGCGAGAAGAGCGACCTCGCCGCCGCGGAGATGCGCGCCGAATCGCTGCGCGCGCGCTTCGGGGACCGGATCGGCGTCGTCCACGGGCGGATGAAGCCCGCCGAGAAGGACGCGGTGATGGAGGCGTTCGCCGGCAACCGGCTGAGCGTGCTGGTCGCGACGACGGTGATCGAGGTCGGTGTCGACGTGCCGAACGCCACGCTGATCGTGATCGAACATGCCGACCGGTTCGGGCTCGCCCAGCTTCACCAGCTGCGTGGCCGGGTCGGGCGGGGCGGGGGCCTGTCGCGCTGCCTGCTGCTGCGCGGCAATGCGTTGAGCGAGACGTCGCGGGCGCGGCTCGCGCTGATGCGGGAGACCAACGACGGCTTCCGCATCGCCGAGGAGGATCTGCGGCTGCGCGGCGGCGGCGAATTGCTGGGTACGCGGCAGTCGGGGGAGGCGACGTTCCGGCTCGCATTGCCCGAGATGCTCGGCGACCTGCTGCAATGCGCGCAGGACGATGCGCGGTTGCTGATCGATCGCGACGGCGGGCTGGAGGGGCCGCGCGGGCAGGCGGCGCGGGTGGCGCTGTATCTGTTCGATCGCGATGCCGGCGTGGCGCTGCTGCGATCGGGCTGATCCCCGATCAGCCGCCTCCCGGATCAGCCACCCATCGCGGCGAGCACCGCATGGTAGCGATTCGCAGGGATCGGCTTTTCGAGCTGGCAGCCGATCCGGCCGCCGAGCGCCCAGCGCACCGCCGCCTGTACCTCGCCCACCACCGGCAGCTGGATGCGCAACCATTCGCCCGCGCCGACCGGTAGGTCGCTGCGGATCATCAGCCCCTGCGGCGAGAGGTTGACGATCAGCACCGGCACCGTCCGCCGATCCGCGAGCGTCACGCGGCTGCGGTGATGCACCTCGTCGCGCGGTTCGGCACGATCATCGACCGAGAACGAAGCTCCTGGGGCCAACACGCAACTCCTTATGGTCCCGACGCCGGACCATTTCGGACTTTTTTACGTCCAACCCGTTTACAGAGACTTACCGGGCCGGGTTGAGCAGGCCATGGTTCTTCTTGCCGGCGGAGATCCGTACCGCGTCGCCGTCGACCGGGATCGCGAGCATATCGTCGTCGATGCGCTCGCCGTTCACCTTCGCCCCGCCGCCCGCGACGAGTCGGCGCGCCTCGCCCTTCGATTTGGCGAAACCCAATGCGATCAGCGCATCGACGATGCCGATCGATCCGCCGTCGACGGTGATCGCGGGCAGGGCATCGCCGCTGCCGCCTTCCTCGAAGGTGCGGCGCGCGGTTTCGGCCGCCTGGTCCGCCGCGTCCCGACCACGGCACATCGCCGTCGCCGCATTGGCGAGCACCTTCTTCGCCTCGTTGATCCCGGCGCCCTCGCGCGCTTCCAGCGCGGCGATCTCGTCCAGTGGCAGGTCGGTGAACAGCCGCAGGAAGCGACCGACGTCGCGGTCGTCGGTGTTGCGCCAGAACTGCCAGTAATCGAAGTGCGACAGCTGGTCCTCGTGCAGCCAGACCGCGCCGGCCATGGTCTTGCCCATCTTGCCGCCGTCCGCGGTGGTGATGAGCGGCGTGGTGACGCCGAACACCTCGGCCCCGTCCATCCGGCGCGCCAGTTCGATGCCGTTGACGATATTGCCCCATTGATCGCTGCCGCCCATCTGCAACCGGCAGCCGGCGCGGCGCGACAGCTCCAGGAAGTCATAGGCCTGGAGGATCATATAGTTGAATTCGAGGAAGCTGAGCGACTGTTCGCGGTCGAGCCGCAGCTTGACCGAATCGAAGCTGAGCATCCGGTTGACGCTGAAATGCTGGCCGACGTCGCGCAGGAACGGGATATATTCCAGCGCGTCGAGCCATTCGGCATTGTCGAGCATTACCGCATCGGTCGGGCCGTCGCCGAAGGTCAGGAAGCGTTCGAAGATCCGTTTGATCGACGCGACATTGGCCTTGATGCCCTCTTCGCCGAGCAGCTTGCGTGCCTCGTCCTTGAAGCTCGGGTCGCCGATCTTGCCGGTGCCGCCGCCCATCAGCACGATCGGCTTGTGGCCGGTCTGCTGGAGGCGGCGCAGCAGCATGATCTGGACGAGGCTGCCGACGTGCAGCGACGGCGCGGTCGGGTCGAAGCCGATATAGCCCGGCACGACCTGCTTCGCCGCGAGCGCATCCAGCGCGGTCGCGTCGGTCAGCTGGTGGATGTAGCCGCGCGAGGCGAGCGTGCTGAGCAGGTCGGACTGGTACGTCATGCGCGCCGGTTAGCAAGCGCAGCGGGCGACGTCACCTGTCGACGCGCGTGCGTCAGCGGCGCGGCAGCTGCCCGAGCGGATCGACCGGCGTGCGGCCTTTGCGCAGCTCGAAATGCACCTCGGGCCGGTCGGCGAAGCCGGAATCGCCCGACAGCGCGACCGTCTGGCCGCGCTTCACGCTCTGGCCGCGCTGGACGAGCAGCTTGCTGGCGTGGCCGTAGACGCTGGTCCAGCCGTTGCCGTGGCGGACGATGACGAGCCCGCCCAGCGCCGCGATACCGTCGCCGGCATAGGCGACGACGCCGTCCGCCGTCGCGTGGATCGGGGTCGCGACGGGCACCGCGATCTTGATCCCGTCGTTGCGCTCGCCGCTCTTGCCGGGGCCGAAGCGGCGGACGACCTGTCCGTCGGCGGGCCAGACGAAGCCGCCCTGCAACCGTGCCGGCGCCGCGACCACTGCGGTCGGCGGCAGCACCCGGCGCGGGCTCGTCACTGGCTTGGCGGGGGCCTGGCGCGGTGCGGGCGCCGGCTCGCCGCCGGTCAGGATGTCGTCGATGTCGAGGCGGAAGGCGGCGGCGCGATCGGCGCGGCTCGGCGGCTGCGCGGGATCGCCGGGGATCAGCACGCGCTGCCCGGCGCGCAGCACATAGGGTTCCGCGAGCTGATTGGCGCCGACGATCCGCGACCATTCGACGCCATAGGCCCGCGCGATGGCGATGCCCGTCTCGCCCGGACGGACGAGGTGGTAGCGGCCGCCGGGGATGGCCAGCGTCTGGCCGGTGCGGATGGTGAAGGGCGGCGCCAGTCCGTTGGCGCGCGCGATCGCCTCCGATGCGGCGCCCGTGCGCTCGGCGACGCGGCGCAGCGAATCGCCCGGGGTGACGGTGTAGGTCTGGCTGGCGACGACCTGCGCGTCCGGGCGCACCGGCCGCGCCTCCCACGCCGGCCGTGCGGTGCGCGGCATCGCGACGTCGCCGCGCTCGACCATGTCGCGGCCGGGGATGTCGTCCGCCGGCCGGTTCGGTGACGGCGTCGCGGCCGGGGGCGGGTCGCGCCGCGGCGGGGCCGCGCCATCATAGGCGGGCGCATAGTCGCCGCCCTCGATGCTCGGGATGCAGCCGGACAGCGTCAGCGCGGCCAGTGCCGTGCAGCCGATGATCCGCCAGCCTCGCATGCCCCGCCCTCCTAGCCGCGCGGTGCGAGCCGGGTCAGCCCGCCCAGATAGGGCTGCAGCACCGCCGGCACCGCGACCGATCCGTCCTCCTGCTGATAATTCTCCAGCACCGCGACCAACGTCCGGCCGACCGCCAGACCCGAACCGTTGAGCGTATGGACGAAGCGCGTCGCCTTCTCCCCCTCGGGCCGGTAGCGCGCGTTCATCCGCCGCGCCTGGAAATCGCCGCAGGTCGAACAGCTCGAAATCTCGCGATACGTGTCCTGCCCGGGCAGCCAGACCTCGAGGTCGTAGGTGCGGCGCGCGGTGAAGCCCATGTCGCCCGCGCATAGCAGCATGCGGCGATACGGCAGTTCGAGCGCGTCGAGGATGCCCTCGGCGCAGGCGGTCATCCGCTCGTGCTCGGCGTCCGACGCCTCCTCGGGAACGATCGACACCATCTCGACCTTGTCGAACTGGTGCTGGCGGATGTAGCCGCGCGTGTCGCGGCCCGCCGCACCCGCTTCCGAGCGGAAACAGGGGGTCAGCGCGGCGAAGCGCAGCGGCAGTTCGCCCGCCGGCAGGATCGCCTCCCGCACGATATTGGTCAGCGACACCTCCGCGGTGGGGATCAGCCAGCGCCCGTCAGTGGTGCGGAACAGGTCCTCGGCGAACTTGGGCAACTGGCCGGTGCCGAACACCGCCTCGTCCTTGACGAGCAGCGGCGGCGCCACCTCCTCATAGCCGTGACGCTGCGTCAGCGTGTCGAGCATAAACTGGCCGAGCGCGCGTTGCAGCCGGGCGGCGGGGCCGCGCACCAGCGTAAAACGCGCGCCGGCGATCGCGACGCCGGTTTCGAAATCGAGGCCGATGCCCGGGCCGATCGCGTCATGCTCCTTTACCGGGAAGGCGAACCGCGGCGGCGTACCGCGCTGATGGACGACGACATTGCCGCTCTCGTCCTCGCCCTCCGGTACGTCGGCGGCGGGACGGTTGGGAAGGGCGGCGAGCGCATCGCCGAGTGCCGCCTCCGCCGCGGCTTCCTCCGCCTCCAGCCGGGGCAGCGCGTCCCTGAGCGCGGCGACTTCGGCCATCAGCGCCTGCGCGCGCGCCTCGTCCTTCTGCGCCTTGGCCTGGCCGATCTGCTTCGACACGTCGTTGCGGCGAGTCTGCGCGTCCTGCGCGGCGGCGATGGCGGCGCGGCGCGCATCGTCGAGCGACAGCAGGCCGGCGGCCGGCGCGGCGACGCCCCGGCGGGCGAGGGCGGTATCGAAGGCGGCGGGATCGTCCCGGATGGCGCGGATATCGTGCATGGTCCCGCGGCTATGGCGGCGCGCCCGGGCTGGCGCAAGCCGGCAACCCTCTCGTGCCCCGCTGCGTTGAGCCCCCGATTGCAACGATCAGGAGTAAGCGACGATGCAGGTTCCCCATAACGCGTTCGTGCTGGTCGCGGATGGCCGCAAGGCGCTGTTCTTCCGCAACGAGGGCGATGCCGAATATCCCAACCTGCAGGTCGAGCATGCCGAGGAACAGGCGAACCCCGCCGATCGCGACCAGAAGACCGACGCCGCCGGCGCCGCATCCTCGACGCGCGGCGGCGGCCAGTTCTCGTCCGGCGGCGGTTCGATGGGCGAAACCGATTTCCACCAGCAGGAGGAGGATCGCTTCGCCGCCGAGACCGCGGACATGCTGAAGCGCCGCGCGCTCGCCAACGATTTCGAGGCGCTCATCATCGTCGCACCGCCCAAGACGCTGGGCGAGCTGCGCAAACATTACCACAAGGAAGTCAGCGACCGACTGACCGGCGAACTCGCCAAGGACCTGACCGGGCATCCCGTGCCGGACATCGAACGCGCGCTGCGTTCGGCCTGACCGCGACGCCGACGAAAAAGGGCTGCCTCACCCCCGGGTGCGGCAGCCCTTTTTCATGTTCATCACGTTCAGGCGGCTTGCGGTCTGGCGAGCCGCTTGCGGGCGACCAGTGCCGCCGCGGCGGCGCCGAACAAAAGCACCATCGGCGGTGCCGGCACCGGTGCGGGCGGGCCGCCCGACGATCCGGTCGAGCCCGTCGATCCGTGATGTCCGCTCGACGTCCAGCCGCCGTTCGACGACCAGCCGCCGCTGGTGCTCCAGCCCTTCGAACTCGACCCGTACGACGAGCTGCTCGACGAGGTCGAGCTGGAACCCGACGACGACCCGCTGCTGCTCGACGAGGAGGAAACGTTGCCGCTGGAGGACGAGGACGACGAGGAGGACACGTTGCCGCTCGACGAACTCGACACGTTGCCGCTGGACGACGACGAGACGTTGCCGCTCGAGGACGAGGTGCTGCTGACGTTGCCCGACGACGACGTGCTGCTGACGTTGCCGCTCGATGTGGAGGAGGTGCTGCTGACGCCACCGGTCGAGGTCGACGACCCGCCCGTCGACGTGGAGGACCCGCCCGTCGAGGTCGAGGACCCGCCGGTCGAGGTCGACGATCCGCCGCTCGACGTCGACGAGGACGACCCGCCCGACGAGGTCGAGGACGATCCCCCGCTGGAGGTGGAGGAGATCACGACGCTGCCGCTCGATCCCGACGATCCGCCCCCGAAGAAGCCGCCGCCGAACCCTCCGCCGAAGCCGCCGCCCCAGCCGCCGCTGCCGCCGACGACCACCGGCACCGCGCCGCCGCCACCGCTGACGAAGCCGTCGGCGGCGGGCAGGGGGATGGGAATCGGTGCGGCCTGGCTGGCGACGGTGACGACCGTCGGATCGCACGTCGTCCGCGTGGTGGTGACGATTCGCCGCTTCACGCCGTGGTGGACCGCGGCGACCTGCCGGCGGACGACGACGCGCTTTTTCGCCTGCTTGACATAGGCCGGGCGGTTCGGTCGCTCGGCGACATGGACGGCGCCCCCGCCGATCAGCGCTCCCCCACATGCGCAGGCGCACAGTTTTGCCAATGCCATCCGTACGGACATAACGTCACTTTCTCTTTGCCGGCGTCGCCGCCCGGATATGCCGGGTTTAGCGGAGCCTCGCTGCCTTACGACCAAGTGCAAAACAAACGGTGAAGCGCAACAGCGTTAATCATCTTCTGCGTTGATTCGTCCGCTTTTCTTCATGCGGCGGCGGGGTGATTGACGTTAACGTGCCAGAGTGGAACACAAGCCATGGCTATGGTTAACGGCCGCCGCAACCCGGGGTTTTGGTGCCGGTGGGACATAAATGACGCTAATCGCAACAAAAGGTCGCATCTTTGTTCGATTCGGCAACTCTCATCGCTTGTGGTTCTTTTCGCGCACGATTATAGGCGCCTTCACCATTTGGGGGCGGCCCCGAGGTCATCATGGGGCCGGAGGGAGAGTGGTATGGCAACGCAAGTCAGTCGCGTACACGATGTGAGTTCGAACCCGATGCCGGCAAACGATGCGGGGGCTTTCGACGACGACGGTTATCGGCCGGGTGCCGACGAACCGTTCATGAGCCTGCGTCAGCAGGCGTATTTCCGTAACAAGCTGCTGCGGTGGAAGGACGCGATCCTTCAGGACGCGGCCGGCACGCTCAACCAGCTCCAGCTCGATTCGCTGCGCGAATCGGATCTGACCGATCGGGCATCGAGCGAGACTGACTGGTCGATCGAGCTGCGCACCCGCGACCGGCAGCGCAAGCTCGTCTCCAAGATCGAGGCGGCGGTCCGTCGCATCGACGAGGGCGAATACGGCTATTGCGAAGTGACCGGCGAACCGATCAGCCTCGGCCGGCTGGAGGCACGCCCGATCGCGACGATGACGCTGGAGGCGCAGGAGCGTCACGAGCGCAACGAGAAGATCTCGCGCGAGGATTAGGCGGCGGCGCGCGGATTAAGGAATTCGCTACCGGTCCGCGGCTACGCGCGGACGCTATTGTCGGTGGCCCGGTGGGCGCCGACGATCCGCCCATGCCGACAAGCCGGCGAACGAGAGTGGCTTTGCTTATGGATAGCTTTTCCTACGACCCGTTCGCCAAGGTCGACGAGATCGGCGGGTCGCAGCGTAGCCGTTCGCGAGACAGCCTGTTCCTGATGGCCCAGCTTTGCTTCGTCGGCGATACGAAGGTCCGCGAGGTGCGCGTCCGCAACCTGTCCGAGGGCGGGCTGATGGTCGATTGCACCTCGGTCAAGGAACCCGGCACCGCGGTGTCGCTCGACCTGCGCGGGATCGGCGCGGTGTCGGGCAAGGTCGCTTGGTGCACCGAAGGGCGGATCGGCATCGCGCTCGACCGGCCGATCGATCCCAAGAAGGCCCGCAAGCCGGTCGTCCAGCCGCGCTGATACGAAAAGCCCCTCCGCGAAGGGAGGGGCCGGGTTAAGCCTAGAGGCCGGTGAGCGCTTCCTTGAGCTTCAGCTTCTGCCGTTTCAGGTCGGTGAGGATTGCGGAGTTGGGCATCGGGCGGTGGGCTTCGTCGGCGATGCGGCGGTCGAGCGCGGCATGCTTGGTTTCCAGTGCCTGTTGATGCGTCGTCTGCATTTCGGTGTACCTCCTGATGCATGCGTGTTGGGGGGAATGAGTAAACCACCGACGCGTCGAAAAGTCCTCATCGAAATCGCCCGAACGCGATTAGCCGAGGCATATCGTGCGACGACCCGGGGCCGGTCCGCGCAATCGCTCGACGGTGCCGCGACGCGCTTGGTCCGGCGCCGCGGCTGGGGTAGGGGGACGCAGGCTCTGGGGGTATTGGCATGGACGAAGCGCAGATCATCGCCCGGCTCGACCTGTTGCGGACCGAACACCGCGATCTCGACGCGGCGATCGACGCGCTGGCGACCAACGGCATCCCCGACCAGTTGCAGATCGCCCGGTTGAAGAAGCGCAAGCTACGGCTGCGCGACGAAATCTTCAATTGCGAGGACCAGTTGATCCCCGACATTATCGCCTGACGCCGGTGCCGGGCGGCGATCGGTTCGCTTTGGTACAATCCGCCGCGACGAGCCGCTGTGCAGCGCGGCACCGCTGTGCCACCAGCATCGCATGACCGGCCGCAGCACCGAATCCCGCATCCACCGTCGCCTGATCGACTCGCTCTATACCGAGGCGATGCTGCTCGCCGACGAAGCCCGCGCCTATTTCGACGAGGCGGGCCGCGCCGAGCGCGAATCACTCGATCCGCTGATCCGGGTCGGCTTTTCGTGCGAATCGCTGAAGGTGACGACGCGGCTGATGCACGTCATCGCCTGGCTGCTCACCCAGCGCGCGGTCGATGCCGGCGAACTGCGCCCGCGCGAGGCGCTCGACCCGGCGCGCCGTTTGGGTAGCGCCCCGCAATTCGATGCGAACCTGATCGACGCGCTGCCGCCGCGCGCCCGCACGTTGGTGGAGGCGAGCGCCAATCTCCACCGCCGCGTCGGCCTGCTCGACACCGCGCTCGAGGTGCAGCTCGCGCCCAGCCCGGTCCATCGCCTCCACGACCGGCTGGCGCTCGCCTTCTAGGCGGCGGGGGAGGCGATCACCCCCGCATCGTCACGCGGCCATCCGGCGCCGCCGACGTAGCGCCCCGATCCTCTCAGCCGAGCAGTCGCGCCTTCGCCGCCGCATATTCGGCGCCCAGCCGCGCGACGCGATCGGCGACGCTCTCCACGCGATCGACCACGCCGATCCCCTGGCCCGATCCCCAGATGTCGCGCCATGCCTTGGCCTTCGATCCCCCATCCTTGTTGGCGCCGCCGCCGAAGTTCATCGTCTTGAGGTCGCCCTCGGGCAGATTGTCGGGGTCCAGTCCCGATGCCGCGATCGAGCTGCGCAGGTAATTGCCGTGCACGCCGGTGAACAGGTTGGAATAGACGATGTCCGCGGCGCGGCTGGCGACGATCGACGCCTTGTAATCCTCCGCCGCATTCGCCTCGGTCGTCGCGATGAAGGGCGAGCCGATATAGGCGAAGTCCGCCCCCATCGCCTGCGCCGCCAGCACCGCGCCCCCGGTTGCGATCGATCCGGACAGCGCCAGCGGCCCGTCGAACCACTGGCGGATCTCCTGCACGATCGCGAAGGGCGACAGCTTGCCGGCATGGCCGCCCGCACCCGCCGCGACCGCGATCAGGCCGTCCGCGCCCTTTTCCACCGCCTTGCGCGCGAACCGGTCGTCGATGACGTCGTGCAGCGTGATCCCGCCCCAGCCGTGGACGGCGGTGTTGAGGTCCTCGCGCGCACCCAGCGAGGTGATGACGATCGGCACCTGCCATTTAGCGCAGGTTTCGAGGTCGGCCTCCAGCCGGTTGTTCGACTTGTGGACGATCTGGTTGACCGCGAACGGCGCGGCCGGCCGGTCGGGATGGTCGCGGTTGTGCGCGGCCAGTTCCTCGGTGATGCGATGCAGCCATTCGTCGAGCAGCGTCTGCGGCCGCGCATTGAGCGCCGGAAACGATCCGACGATCCCCGCCTTGCACTGCGCGATCACCAGATCGGGACCGGAAATGATGAACAGCGGCGACCCGATCACGGGCAGCGCCAGACGGTCGAAGATCTTGGGTATCATGGTGTCGGCGTCCTCTCGGGATCGGTTGTTTACCGAAACCGATCTGCCTGTCCAGCGCGTGCGAAGCCGGTTGCGAACCGCCGATCCCTTGCCGTTACGGAACAAAGGCGTATGGCCGCGGCCATACACGCGATCCGGAGTCGATCCCCCCATGAAGCTTGCCGTCGTCACCGCCCTTGCGCTCACCGTATCGACCCCGGCGCTCGCCGCGGGCAGCCTGCCGACCAATGTCGTCCCCGTCGTCTACGACATTTCGGTGACCCCGAATGCGCAGGCGATGACCTTCACCGGCAGCGAGACGGTCACGATCGACGTCAAGGCGCCGACCGCCACGATCACACTCAACGCCGCCGATCTGGCGCTGTCGGCGGCGACGTTCGACGGCAAGCCGGTCGCCTATGCGCTCGACAAGGACCGCCAGCTACTGACGCTGACGCTGCGCTCCGCCGCGCGCGTCGGCCGGCACACCGTCGGCTTCCGCTGGAGCGGCAAGATCGGCCAGTCGGCCGCCGGCCTGTTCGCGATCGACTACACTAATCAGGACGGGTCGAAGGCGCGGATGCTCGCCACCCAGTTCGAGGCGCCCGACGCGCGCCGCTTCGCGCCGATGTGGGACGAGCCGGCGTTCAAGGCGAAGTTCCGGCTGAAGGCGGTGGCGCCTGCCGGGCAGCTCGCGCTGTCGAACATGCCCGTCACCTCGGTCGCGAAGCAGGCGGACGGCACGCAGCTGTACAGCTTCGCCGAGACGCCGATCATGTCGAGCTACCTCCTGTACCTCGGCATGGGCGATCTCGAGCGCAAGACGGTGAAGGCGGGCAATGTCGAGATCGGCGTCGTCACCCGGCGCGGCGTGTCGGACCAGGGCGATTATGCGCTGGAGCAGGCGAAGCGACTGCTGCCCTATTACAACGACTATTTCGGCCAGCCCTATCCACTGCCCAAGCTCGACATGATCGCCGGCCCCGGCTCCAGCCAGTTCTTCAGCGCGATGGAGAATTGGGGCGCGATCTTCTATTTCGAGCCCGAACTGCTGTTCGACGCGAAGCGCGCCACCGAGAGCGGTCGCCAGCGCATCTTCACCGTCGTCGCGCATGAGATGGCGCACCAGTGGTTCGGCGACCTCGTCACCATGCGCTGGTGGGACGACCTGTGGCTCAACGAGGGCTTCGCCTCGTGGATGGAGAACAAGTCGGCCGCCGATCTCAATCCGGCGTGGCAGGCCGATGCCGCCGCGGTATCGTCCGACCGCGAGGCGGCGATGGGGATCGACGCGACCGCCGCGACGCATCCGATTATCCGCAAGATCGATACCGTCGACCAGATCGGCGAGGCGTTCGACGGCATCACCTATATGAAGGGGCAGGCCGTCATCGGCATGCTCGAGTCGACGTTGGGCGCCGAGGCGTTCCGCGACGGCATCCGCCGCTACATGGCGAAGTACAAATACGGGAATACGGTGACCGAACAGCTGTGGGCGGAGCTGTCCGCCGCGGCGGGGCAGCCGGTTTCCGATATCGCGCACGGCTTCACGTTGCAGGGCGGCGTGCCGCTGGTGACGCTGACCGGCGCGCGCTGCGTCGGCGGCACCACCACCGCGACGCTGGCGCAGGGGCGGTTCGGCCTCGACGCCGCCTCGAAGGCGCCGCAGACGTGGAAGGTGCCGCTGGTCGCCGGCACGCTCGGCGGCGGCGAGACGCGCAGCGTCGTCACCGGCCCCGCGACGACGGTGTCGGTGAAGGGCTGCGGCACGCTGCTGCTCAACAAGGGCAAGGGCAGCTACACCCGCGTGATGTACGACCAGCCCGCGCATGACGCGCTGGTCCGCGACTATGTCCGCCTGCCGCTGCCCGACCGGCTCGGCACGCTCGCCGACGATTACGCGCTAGCGGCGGGCGGCTATCAGGACCTGTCGCGCTTCTTCGCGTTGATGGCGAAGGTCGGGCCGGACGCCGATCCGCTCGAATGGTCGCTGGTGTCGGGTCGCCTCGGCGGCCTTGCCGGTACGTTCGAGGGCACGCCGATCGCCGCGCCGCTCGGCCGCAAGACCGCTGCGATCCTCGCACCGGTGCTCCAGCGGGTCGGTTTCGCCGCGACGCCGGGCGAATCGCCGCTGGTCGGCAATCTGCGCGAGGGGCTGATCGGTGGGCTGGGCCGCAACGGCGATCCCGTCGTGCTGCGGCAGGCGCGCAACTATGTCGCCAAACTGGCCACCGACCCTACCGCGATCCCGCCGGCGATCCGCCAGCCGATCCTCTCGACCTTCGCGATCCATGCGACCCCGGCCGAATGGGACCAGTTGCTCGCTTTGACGAAGGCGGAGACCAATCCGGTCGCGAAGAACCGCTTCGTTTCGCTGCTCGGCGCCGCGAAGGACGATGCGATCGCCACCCGCGCGCTCGGCCTGCTCAGGACCGACACGTTCACCGCCCCGCAGAAGGCGGCGCTGCTGCGCGCGGTCGCGGGCAGCCATCCCGACATGGCGTTCGACTGGGCGGTCGCCAATCGGCCGCTGGTCGATGGCTTCATCGAAGAAAGCAGCCGCTCGGGCTATATCGTCGGTCTGGGGGCGGGATCGAAGGATCCGGCAATGCCCGGGAAGATCGAAGCCTTCGCACAGACCTTGCCCGAAACGTCACGCGGCGCCGCTCGTCGGGTGATCTCGGGCATCGCGGTGCGTAAGGCGACCGCCGACCGGCTGCGCCCGGCAGTCGAGGCGTGGATCGGATAAGCCGCGGGGCCCGGGCTCCCGTCGCGACTGGAGCCCGGGTATCGGGGCGGGGCGGGCGATCAGCCCCCGCCGTTGCCGGGAATGCCGGTGACGTCGGCCATGCCGTCGTCCGCCAGCGCGACCAGCCAGGCGCTGTTGTCGACGCAGCGCACCGCCCACACTGGCTTGCCGTTGCGGTCGCTCTGCCGGGTCGCCTCGGCGATGCCCTGGCACGGCTGCTTGGCATCGTCGATCGCGCGATACAGCACGCCGTTGAGCTGGCGCGGGGGCAGGGCGAGGACCTTGGCGATATAGCCGGTCTCCGTCGGCGCGGCGGCGGTGGTGTTGGCGGCGACCGGCTCGGCGGGCTGCGATCCGCATGCCGCCAGCATCATGGCCAACCCCAGCCCCGTTCCCAGCCCCGTCATCGTCAACGCACGCATCGCCGTATCTCCCCTCGTTGCCACCGCCGGCATAACCGGCACCCGGATTGAACGACAAGCGCCGCCGCTCCGTTCCGGTTGATCTGCGCAGGCCGGCGATGGCAAGGACGAGGGATGGACTGGCAGCTATCGATCGAGCGGCATGGCGCGGAGCAACAGCCGGTCGTCGTCATCGACGGCTTCGCGGATGCGGAGCGGTTTCGCGACGATGCCGCCTTCCTGTCGTTCGCGCCGATCGGCCCGCATTATCCCGGTATTCGCGCGATCGTCGCCCCGGCGCTGCTGCGCGACCTGCTCGCCCGGCTGGAACCGGTCGCGGCGGAGGTGTTCGGCAGCGCCGGGCTGGAGGTGGTCGACGCTTTCTATTCGATAGTCACCACGCCACCGTCCGCGCTCGCCCCGATCCAGCGGTTGCCGCATTTCGACGAGGTGTCGTCCACCCGGCTCGCGCTGCTCCATTATCTGTCGCCCGACGAACGCAGCGGCACTGCTTTCTATCGCCATCGCACCACCGGGTTCGAATCGATCGATGCGGGGCGATTGCCGTCCTACCGCACGGCGCTCGACGCCGATCTGCGCCTACACGGCATACCCGATCCTCGATATATCGGCGGCGACACGCCGGTGTTCGAACGCGTCGCGCTCCACCGCGGCCGGTTCAACCGGGCGATCCTGTATCGCTCCAACACGCTGCACTGCGCGCATCTGCCCGAGGGAATGGTTTTCGATCCCGATCCGGAGACGGGCCGGCTGACCGTGAATACCTTCCTCGATTCACGCCATTAGCGGCGTCCTGTTGCACAAAAAGCACGTACCCCCGGGCGGTATGTGAATACGTATGTGGCCGACTTCACTCCTATCGGCCTCGCGTTCACAAGCCGGCACCACAGTCAGCCGATCATCCGCGATGGAGCGGGCGGGGGCATGGCGCCACGCAGGGGGAGGATCTTTCATGTCCCACATCGATACCACGTTTTCCATGCGCGCGCGGATCGCGCTGCGCTCCACCTCCGTCGCGATCGGTAGTATCCTGCTGGTGACCGGTGGCGCGGCGTTCGCGCAGGAAGCGCCGAACCCGCAGTCGCCCACCGCCAACCCGTCCGCCGCCGCCACCGTCCAGTCGCCCGCCCCCGCCGCCGAGCCGACCCCGAACCAGGACGCTGCCGCCACCCAGACGGTCGAGAATGCGGTCGCCGACGATGCCGACATTGTCGTCACCGGCATCCGCGCCAGCCTCGCCAATTCCGCCAAGATCAAGCGCAACTCGACGCTGATCGTCGACAGCGTCTCGGCCGAGGACGTCGGCAAGCTGCCCGACGTGTCGATCGCCGATTCGCTCGCCCGCCTGCCCGGCGTCACCGCGCAGCGGCTCGAAGGGCGCGACCAGCGCCTGTCGATCCGCGGCCTCGGCCCCGATTTCTCGACCACGCTGCTCAACGGCCGCGAACAGGTCACCGTCGGCGACAACCGCGGCGTCGAATACGATCAGTATCCGTCGGAATTCTTCCGCAACGTCAACGTCTACAAGTCGGCCGACGCCTCGCTGATCGCGGCGGGCATCTCGGGCACCGTCGACCTACGCATGCTGCGCCCGCTGGAACAGTCGGGCCGGATCTTCGCGATCAACGCGCGCGGCCAGATGAACGGCATCGACAATCTCAACCCGGATTCATCGCGCTACGGCTATCGCGCCTCGGCGACTTATGTCGACAAGTTCGCCAACGACACGCTCGGCATCGCGATCGGCGTGTCGGGTTCTCAGACGCCGACGCAGAACGAGCGCTACAACGCCTGGGGCTATAGCGGCACCGGCACGACCGCCGATCCGTTCCTGCTCAACGGCGCCAAGCCCTACGTGCAGTCGAACGAGCTGAAGCGCTACGGCGGCGTCGCGACGATCGAATGGGCGCCGTCCGACAGCTTCCATTCGACCTTCGACGCGCTCTATTCGGACTTCACCGAGGAACAGCGCCTGCGCGGCATCGAGTTTCCGCTTGCCGGGCAACTGGCCAATGCGACCAACCCGACCGGTACGGTCGTCAGCAGTGTCGCCGGCACCAACGGGTTCGTCGATTCCGCGACCTTCTCGAACGTCTATGCGGTTCAGCGCAACGACTTCAACCGCCGCAAGGCGAAGAACCTGTCGCTCGGCTGGAACAACGATTTCAAGCTGACCGACACGATCCACTTCAACGTCGATGCGAGCTGGTCGCGCGCCAAGCGCACCGATTTCCTGCTTGAAACGAACACCGGCACCGGTTTCGCCAAGAGCGGCGTGTCCGACACCGTCCGCATCACGCAGAACGGCAACGGCACCTATTCGATCGTCCCGACGCTCGATTACACCAATCCGAACATCTTCAAGCTGACCGACCCGCAGGGCTGGGGCAACAACGGCACGCAGCAGGTCGTCCAGTCGGGCTTCCTCGGCAATCCGAACTTCAAAGACGACCTGAAGTCGCTGCGCGCGAGCCTGAACGGCGAATTCGAGGGCAGCCTGTTGAAGGGCTGGGAAGTCGGCGCCAACTATAGCCGCCGCAAGAAGACCAGCGCCTACAAATCCTACTTCCTGTGCCCGCGCGGCACCGGCACGGGTTGCACCGTGACCAGCGGCACGCCGCTGACGGGGAACGTGCCCAACGAGGCACTGCTCGGCACCAACATCCCGCTCGACTATCTCGGCGTCCCCGCGATGCTGACCTACGATCCGCTGTACGTGTTCGATAACGCGCTCAATTCGGCGTTCGACAACCGGCCGTCGGCGCTGGTCCGCGACAATCGCGTGATCGAGGACGTCTACACCGGCTATGCCAAGCTCAGCATCGACGGCGATCTCGGCGGCAAGGCGGTCAAGGGCGCGCTCGGCGTGCAGGTCATCCGCTCCGAGCAGCGCTCGGTCGGCCAGATCGCCAGCCTCGTCGGCACCGTCGTGACGATCGCTCCGGCGGACCAGCGCGAAAAGTACACCAACGTGCTGCCGTCGGCGACGCTGTCGGTCGAGCTGATCCCCAACGGCTTCGTCAAGATGGGCGCCTCGCAGACGATGGTGCGCCCGCGCCTCGACCAGGAGCGCGTCACGCAGGACGTGTCGATCAATCTCAACAACATCGGCCTCCAGCCCATCGGCAGCAACCCGGTCTTCTCGTCCACCGGCGGCAACGTCGCGCTGCGGCCGTACCAGTCGACCAACATCGACCTGTCGTTCGAGAAGTATTTCGACGTCGGCGGCTATGTCGCGCTGTCGACCTACTTCAAGGACCTGACCGACTTCGTCGATCCGAACAATTCGCTGCCCTATGACTTCAGCGGCCTGCTCGGCGCGCTGACGCCGGCGCAGCAGGCGCAGGTGATCGCGTCCGGGCAGCAGATCGGCAACGTCAGCACGCCCGCCAACACCGGCCGCGGCAACATCCTGGGCGTGGAGGCGACGCTGTCGCTGCCGTTCAAGGCGGTGACCAGCGCGCTCGACGGCTTCGGCATCTTCGTCAGCGGCAACTACACCGAATCGACGATCAAATACGCCAACGCACCGACGCCGATCACGCTGCCCGGCCTGTCCAAATGGACCGGCAGCGGCACGATCTACTTCGAGAAATGGGGCTTCCAAGCGCGCGCGAACTATCGCTACCGTTCGTCGTTCCTGGCCGAGATCGCCGGCCTGTCCGCCAACCCGGATTATTATACGGCGCGCCCGGAGGGCATCCTCGATGCGCAGATCGGCTATGAATTCCAGGAAGGCTTCCTGCAGGGCCTGTCGATCCTGGCGCAGGCGAAGAACCTGACCGATCGCCCGTTCACGACCTACTTCAACGGCAACCAGCGTCTGGTCCGCGACTATCAGCGCTACGGTCGCGATTACTATGTCGGCATAACCTACAAGTTCTAAGGGTTTTCCAAGAGGTTCCTCCCCGAACCACCTCGGGCTGCCGTCGCAGGACGGCAGCCCATTTTCTTGTTAGGACCACCGCCATGACCGACCGGCCCATCACCACGATCGTCATCGCCGGCGGCGGCACCGCGGGCTGGATGGCGGCGGCGACCTTTGGACGGTTCCTCGAGAGCGGCTATCGCATCCGGCTGGTCGAATCCGAGGAGATCGGCACCGTTGGCGTCGGCGAGGCGACCATCCCGCAGATCCGCCTGTTCAACCAGGCGCTCGGGCTGGACGAGGATGCCTTCCTCCGCGCGACCGGCGGCACGTTCAAGCTCGGGATCAGCTTCGACGGCTGGCGCGTGCCCGAGCATAGCTACATGCATGCGTTCGGCGACGTCGGCCGTGATGTCGGGCTGATCGCCTTCCAGCATTACTGGCTGCGCGCCCGCAGGCTCGGCCTCGCCAAGCCGCTCGATGCCTATGCGCTCAACGACATCGCCGGGCGCGCCGGACGGATGCATCGCGGCGGGCCGCTGACCGCGGCGACGATCCCCGCGATGCCCTATGCCTTCCACTTCGATGCCGGGCTCTACGCCGCCTACCTCCGTCGCTTCGCAGTCAATCGCGGCGTCGAGCGGACCGAGGGCCGGATCGCCACCGTCGAGCGGGATGGCGAGAGCGGCGACGTTGCCGCGCTCGTCCTCGCCTCCGGCGAACGGATCGCGGGCGACCTGTTCCTCGACTGCACCGGGTTTCGCGGGCTGCTGATCGAGGGCGCGCTGGCCACGGGGTACGAGGACTGGACGCACTGGCTGCCCTGCGACCGTGCGGTCGCGGTGCCGAGCGCCAACGTCGGCGCGCCACTACCCTATACCCGTGCCATCGCGCGCGCGGCGGGGTGGCAATGGCGCATCCCGTTGCAGCATCGCGCCGGCAACGGCCACGTCTATTGCAGCGCCTTCACCAGTCAGGAGGCCGCGACCGACACGCTGCTCGCCAATATCGAGGGCGCGCCGCAGGCCGATCCCCGCCACCTGCGCTTCACCACGGGCCGGCGCCGGCGCGCGTGGAACCGCAACGTCGTCGCGATGGGGCTGGCGAGCGGTTTCCTCGAACCGCTGGAATCGACCAGCATCCACCTGATCCAGTCCGCCATCGCGCGGCTGGTCAAGTTGTTGCCCGCGCTCCCGGTCGCCGCCGCGCTACGTGACGAATACAACCGCCAGACCGATTTCGAGATCGAGCGTATCCGCGATTTCCTGATCCTGCATTATTGGGCGAACGGCCGGTCGGAGCCGTTCTGGCAGGCGTGCCGGTCGATGACGCTGCCCGATACGCTGGAGGCGAAGATCGCGCTGTGGCGCGAAGCCGGGACGATCACGCGCGAGCATGAGGAATTGTTCACCGAGGACGGCTGGCTGCAGGTGCTGGCCGGGCAGGGGGTGGAGGCACAGGCGCATCACCCGCTCGCGGACCAGATCGCGAGGGGCGACCTTGGCGAATATATGGAGACGCTCGAACTGCTCTACCGGCGCGAGGCGCAGGCGATGCCCGCGCATGGCGAGTTTATCGCGCAGCATTGCGCGGCAAGACCCTAGGCCGACCCGCGCACGATCAGCCGCGGTTGCAGCAGCGCCGTATCGGTCGGCTCCTCCGCGATCCGGCGCAACAGCGTGTCGACCAGCACCTCGCCCGCCTTGCGGTAATCCTGTGCGATCGTCGTCAGCGGCGGCTGCGTCGTCGCCGATGCGGGGATATCGTCGAAGCCGATGATCGCCACGTCCTCCGGCACGCGCAGCCCCGCCTCCGCCAGCGCCCGCACCGCGCCCAGCGCGATCAGGTCGGATGCCGCGAACAGCGCGTCGAACGGCAGGTTGCGCGCCAGCAGCCGCCGGGTCGCGTCATAGCCCGATTGCTCGACCGACAGCGCATCGGCGTGCAGCCCCGGATGCACCGGCAGCCCCGCCTCGCGCAGCGCAGCGCACAGCCCGCGATAGCGGTCGCGAAATTCGGGATAATGGTCGTCGGCATCGCCGATGAAGCCGATGCGCCTGGCGCCGCGCGCGATCAGATGCTCGCCCGCCATCCGCCCGCCCGCGACATTGTCGCAGCCGATCGTCACGCCGATATTGTGGCTGTCGACCGATCCCCAGCGGACGAAATGCGTGCCCTGCGCGACCAGCGCCTCCAGCCGCGCCTTGTAGAGTTCGTAATCGCCATAGCCGAGCAGGATGATCCCGTCCGCCTTGCGGCTGTCCTCGAAATCGCGGTGCCAGTTGGCCGACAATTGCTGGAACGAGGTCAGCAAATCGTATCCCCGCGCCGCGCAGGTGCGCAGGATCGATCCCAGCATCGACAGGAAGAAGGGGTTGATGAAGCTGCCGTCGTCGAGCGGGTCTTCAAAGAACAGCAGCGCCAGCGTCATGCTCTGTCCTCGGCGCAGCGAGGAGGCGTTCTTGTCGACCTTGTAGTTGAGCTGCCGCGCGATCGCCTCGATCCGCATGCGGGTGGCGCCGCTTACCGTCCGGTCGCCGCGGAGCGCGCGGCTGACGGTTGGTTGCGAGACGCCCGCGAGCGCGGCGATATCGAACGACGTCGGTTTGTCGCCGGCCCCCGACGCGCCCCGGCCTCTGGTTTTCACGGCCATCGCCCGATCCTACAGGAGAGCGGCGCCACGCGAAAGCGCCGCGACCACCGATGTGGAACCGCCGATGTGAATACGTATGCCCTATGCTTGGCTTGGCGCGCCGCTGTCCGCACAACGCCGCCACGGATGCGGCCGGCGAAGGATCGGACGCGCGGGACCCGAGGGGATCTATGCTGAAGCTGGCCACCAAGACCGCGACCGCGCTCGCGCTGCTGTTCGCCGCGCCCGCGGTGACGGCCCAGACCACCGACTATCGCGCGCGCCTGCCGCAGGACGAGGTGATCTATTTCCTCCTCCCCGACCGGTTCGAGAATGGCGACACTGCCAATGACCGCGGCGGGCTGACCGGCGGGCCGGTGACCACCGGCTTCGATCCCACCGCCAAGGGTTTCTATCACGGCGGCGACCTCAAGGGGCTGACGCAGCGGCTCGACTATATCCAGGGGCTCGGCGCGACCGCGATCTGGGTCGGGCCGGTGTTCAAGAACAAGCCCGTGCAGGGCGGCCCCGGCCAGCAATCCGCCGGCTATCACGGCTATTGGATCACCGATTTCACCGCGGTCGATCCGCACCTCGGCACCAACGCCGATTTCGACGCGCTGGTAAAGGCGGCGCATGCGCGCGGGATGAAGGTCTATATGGACATCATCATCAACCACACCGCCGACGTGATCCAGTATCGCGAATGCGCCGGAAAGCGCGAATGCCCCTACCGCAGCCGCGCCGACTATCCCTACCAGCGGCAATCGGGCGCGAAGGGCAGGCCGATCAATCCGGGCTTCCTCGGCGACGACGTCCGCACGCCGGCGAACTTCGCGAAGCTGACGCGCAGCGACTACGCCTATACCCCCTTCGTCCCCGCGAAAGAGAAGGGGATCAAGGTCCCGGCTTGGCTCAACGACGTGACGCTCTACCACAATCGCGGCGACACGACCTATCGCAACGAAAGCTCGACGATGGGCGATTTCGTCGGTCTCGACGATCTGATGACCGAAAATCCGCGGGTGGTCGCCGGGATGATCGACATCTTCGGCGGCTGGATCGATCGCTACGGCGTCGACGGCTTCCGCATCGACACCGCCCGCCACGTCAATCCCGAATTCTGGGCCGAGTTCGTACCCGCGATGGAGGCGCGGGCTAGAGCGAAGGGCATCCCCAACTTCCACATCTTCGGCGAAGTATCCGATCATGAGGTCCGCCCGGCGGTGCTGGCGCAGCATACCATCGTCGACAAGCTACCCGCGGTGCTCGATTTCTCGTTCCGGCAGGCGGTGGTCGAGACGGTCGCCGGCACGCGCGGCACCGACGCGTTCGAGGCCCTGTTCGACGGGGACGCGCTCTACGCCAGGGGCGCCGACACCGCGGCGATCCTGCCGACCTTTACCGGCAACCACGACGACGGCCGCTTCGCCACCTTCGTCCGCAAGGCGTTCCCGCAGGCGAGCGACGACGAGGTGTTGCGCCGCGTGATGCTGTCGAACGCGATGCTGCTGACCCTGCGCGGCGTGCCGACGATCTATTCGGGCGACGAACAGGGCTTCGTCAGCGACGGCAACGACCAGGACGCGCGAGAGGACATGTTCGCGAGCAAGGTCGCGGTCTATAACGACAACCGCCTGCTCGGCACCGACACCACGACCGCGACCGCGCATTTCGGCACCGACAACCCGCTGTTTCGCCAGACCGCCACGCTGGCGCGTCTGCGCGTCGCGACGCCCGCGCTGACCCGCGGCCGGCAGCAATTGCGCGCGCGCGAGGAGGCGCCCGGCCTGCTCGCCATCTCGCGCTTCGACCCCGCGACCGGCGCCGAGACGCTGCTCGCGTTCAACACCTCGACCGCGCCGATCGAACGGCAGGTGGAGGTCGGCGTCGATGTCGCGACCGCCACCACGCTCGCCGGCACGGGCTGCGCGGCACGTGTCACCGCGCCCGGCAGCCTGACCGTCACGCTTCCTCCCCTTGGCTATGCCGTCTGTGCTTTGAAGGCGACCCGATGAACCCGAATGACCGCCCGTGGTGGCACGGCGCGACCATCTATCAGATCTATCCGCGCAGCTTCGCCGATGCGAACGGCGACGGCATCGGCGATCTTGCCGGGATCACGCAGCATCTCGATCACGTCGCCAGCCTCGGCGTCGAGGCGATCTGGCTGTCGCCCTTCTTCCGCTCGCCGATGGCTGATTTCGGTTATGACGTGTCCGACTATTGCGACGTCGATCCGATCTTCGGCACGCTCGCCGACTTCGACGTACTGGTCGCCCGCGCGCATGCGCTGGGGTTGAAGGTGATCGTCGATCAGGTCTGGGCGCATACCAGCGACCAGCACCCCTGGTTCGTCGAGAGCCGGTCGAGCCGCGACAATCCCCGCGCCGACTGGTACGTCTGGCGTGATCCCAAGCCCGATGGCTCGCCGCCCAACAACTGGCAGTCGGTGTTCGGCGGCCCGGCATGGACGTGGGACGCGCGCCGCAACCAATATTACATGCACAATTTCCTGAAGGAGCAGCCGCAGGTCAACGGGCATCACCCCGACGTGCAGCAGGCGTTCCTCGACGTCGCGCGCTTCTGGTTGGAGCGCGGCATCGACGGGTTCCGCATCGATGCGATCAACTTCATGATGTTCGATCCCGACCTGCGCGACAATCCGCCCGCGCCGCTCGACGACGGCATCCCGCGCACGCGTCCGTTCGACTATCAGCTCCACACCTTCAACCAGAGCCATGACGCCATCCCCGGCTTCCTCGAACGCGTCCGCGCGCTGTTCGACAGCTATGACGCGCGCTTCACCGTGGCGGAGGTCGGCGGCGCGGACAGCGACCGCGAGATGAAGCTGTTCACCGCGGAGGGGCGGCGCCTGCACAGCGCCTATGGCTTCGACTTCCTCTATGCGCCCGACCTGAGCCCGCGCGTCGTCGCGGATGCGATCGTCAAATGGCCCGAACAGCACGGCGTCGGCTGGCCGAGCTGGGCGTTCGAGAACCATGATGCCCCGCGTGCGATCAGTCGCTGGGTTGCCGCAGACCGGCGCGATGCGTTCGCGCGGATGAAGATGCTGCTGCTCGCCTCGCTGCGCGGCAACATCTTCCTCTATTACGGCGAGGAACTGGGACTGACGCAGGTCGACGTGCCGTTCGAGCATCTGCAGGACCCGGAGGCGATCGCCAACTGGCCGCGCACCCTGTCGCGCGACGGTGCGCGGACGCCGATGCCCTGGCGCGCGGAGGCGCCGCAGCTCGGCTTCTCCACCGCCACGCCCTGGCTGCCGATCGGCAACGATCACGCCGCGCTGGCGGTCGACCGGCAGGAGCGCGACCCGCATGCGCTGCTCCACTGGACCCGCGACGTGCTCGCGCTGCGCAAGCGCCACCCGGCACTGCTGACCGGCGATATTCGCGTCATCGAGGCGAACGATACGATGCTCGCGATCGAGCGGCGGAGCGTGGGGGAGACGATGCTGTGCGTGTTCAACCTGTCTGCTGAGCCGCAGCGCTGGGCACCGGCGGAGCCGGACGCGTGGGAGCCGGTTGCCGACAGCGCGACGCAGGGCTGGCATTTCGACGGATATGGCGCATTGATCGCCACACAGACGGGACGAGGATAATGAAATACCTGCCTTATGGCGCCGCCATGGCGTTGGCGCTGCTGGCGACCGCCGCCACCGCGCAGACCGATGCCAATGCCGTCGCGCAGCTTCCGACGACGCAGTTCAAGCCGGTCGCCACCGCCACCTCGCCCGACGGGTCGATCGTCGTCACCATCGCCTTCGACAACGACGGTCGCCCAACCTATGCCGTCACCCGCAAGGGCAAGCCGGTGCTGCAGCCCGGCAGGCTGGGCGTGATGTTCACCGACGCGCCCAAGATCGAACGCAACATGACGCTGATCGGCCAGTCGCAGGCGAGCGCCGACAGCAGCTGGACGCAGCCGTTCGGCGAATGGAAGACGATCCGCGACCGTCACAACGAACTGACGCTGCGCTTCCGCGAAAAGGCGGGGTTGCAGCGCGAGATGGACGTCGTCTTCCGCGTCTTCGACGACGGCGTCGGCTTTCGCTACAGCTTTCCCGATCAGCCCAATCTGCATCAGGCGAACATCGCCGATGAACTGACCGAATTCGCCTTCGCGCAAGGTGGTACGGCGTGGTGGAAGCCCGCCTATCAGTGGAACCGCGAGGAATATCTGTACAACCGGACGCCGCTCGACGCGGTCGGCACCGCGCAGACGGTGATGACGGTGAAGCTGGCGGACGGCACCCACGCGGCGCTGCACGAGGCGGCGCTGGTCAATTATGCCGCGATGAACCTCGCACGCGGCGAGGGCAACACGTTCAGGGCGTCGCTGACCCCCGGTGCGGGGGCGCCCAAGGTGACGCGCATGGCGCCCTTCGCCTCGCCGTGGCGGACGCTGATCCTGTCGGACCATGCGCCCGGCCTCTACATGAGCCACCTCGAGCTCAACCTCAACGAACCGAACAAGCTGGGCGACGTCAGCTGGATCAAGCCCGCGAAGTTCGTCGGCGTGTGGTGGAAGATGATCAAGGGCGACTGGAGCTGGGCGACCGGGCCGATCCACGGCGCGATCAATGCCAACGTCCGCAAGTATATCGACTTCGCCGCGGCCAACCGGATTCCCGGCGTGCTGGTCGAGGGCTGGAACGTCGGCTGGGACGGCGACTGGTTCGGCAACGGCAATGCGATGCGTTTCGACACGCCGACGCCCGACTTCGATGCCGACGCACTCGCCGCTTATGCGAAGGCGAAGGGCGTCTATTTGATCGGCCATCACGAGACGGGCGGATCGGCCAGCCATTACGATGCGCAGCTCGATCGCGCCTTCGCTTGGGCAGCCGCGCATGGCGAACCGGTGGTGAAGACCGGCTATGTCACCGATGCCGGCCAGATCGAGCGCGTCGATGCCGATGGGACGAAGAAGCGAGAATGGCACGAGGGCCAGTGGATGGTGAACCACTATCTGCGCGTCGTGCAGGCCGCGGCGAAGCACAAGGTCGGCATCGACAGCCACGAACCGGTCAAGGACACCGGCCTCCGCCGCACCTATCCCAACTGGCTGAGCCGTGAGGGCGGGCGCGGAATGGAATATAACGCCTGGCCGGGCAAGAATCCGCCCAATCACGAAGCCAATATGTTCTTCACGCAATGGCTCGGCGGCCCCATGGACTTCACCCCGGGGATGCTCAGCCTCGAAGGGCAGGGCGGCAGCGCCTTGCTGTCGACCGAGGCGAAGCAGCTCGCGCTTTACGTGGTGATCTATTCGCCGGTGCAGATGGCGGCGGACACGCCCGAAAACTACGCCAGGCATATGGACGCCTTCCAGTTCATCCGGGACGTGCCGGTCGACTGGTCGGATACCCGCGTGCTGAACGGTGACGTCGGCGAGTTCGTCACCGTCGCGCGCAAGGACAGCGCGAGCAACGACTGGTATCTGGGCAGCGTCACCAACGAAGCTGGCCGGACGCTGTCGGTGCCGCTCGACTTCCTCGATGCCGGCCGCAGCTACACCGCCGAAATCTACCGTGACGGCGCGGGCGCGGATTACCGCACCGACGCGCGCCATGCGATCGCGATCGAGAAACGCCCGGTGAAGCGTGGCGACACGCTGTCGCTGGCGCTGGCGCCGGGCGGCGGACAGGCGATCCGCTTCGTCGCGGGCGGCGGGAAGCGGCGGCGGTAGGTGTCTTCTCGGTGACCGCCGCTCCCCCTCCCGCCAGCATCGCGATCCTCGGCGGCGGCACCGCGGGGTGGATGGCGGCATGTCTGCTGGCCAAGGCCTGGCCGCGCTGCGCCATCACCGTCGTCGAATCGCCGGAGATCGGCATCGTCGGCGTCGGCGAGGGGTCGACCCCGCAGCTGAAGGCGCTGTTCGACACGCTCGGCGTTGCCGAGGCCGCGTGGATGCCGGCGGCGGACGCGACCTACAAGACCGGCATCGCCTTCTACGGCTGGGCCGACGGCACGCCATCCTATTTCCACCCCTTCGCCGGGCAGATCGACCTGCATACGCAGGGAGCGTTCTTCGCCAGCACGCGCGCGCGGCGGCTGGGGGCGGACGTTCCGGCGCACCCCGATCGCTTCTTCCTCAACGCCCGGCTGGCAGTGGCGGGCAAGGCGCCGCTCGCACCGCCCAATTTTCCGTTCCACATCGGCTACGGCTATCATTTCGACGCGCATAAGGTCGGCGCGGTGCTGCGCGACCATGCGCTGGGGCGCGGCGTCGTGCACCTCGCCCGCCGCGTGACCGACGTCGCTATCGTCGACGGGCGGGTCATACGCCTCGATCTGGAGGGCGACGACGCCCTCGTCGCGGACCTGTTTGTTGATGCGAGCGGTTTCCGCTCCGTCATCGCGCAGGCGGCGCTCGGCGTGCCCTTCCGCTCCTTCGCCGGCAATCTGTTCGCCGATCGCGCCGTGGTCATGCCGACCCCGCGGGCCGGGCAGCTGCCGGTGCAGACCCGGGCGACCGCGCTGTCTGCCGGCTGGGCGTGGGACATTCCGCTGACCACGCGCACCGGCAACGGCTATGTCTATTCCTCGCGCCATCTGTCGGCCGACGCCGCGGAAACCGAACTGCGCAGCCATCTCGGCCTGCTCGACGCCGAGGTCGCCGCGCGGCACCTGATGATGAAGGTCGGCCGCGTCGAGACGACATGGACCGCCAACTGCCTCGCGATCGGCCTCGCCCAAGGGTTCATCGAACCGCTGGAGGCGACCGCGCTGCACATCGTCCAGGCGACGATCGAGGGCTTCATCGCCGCGCATGACGGCGGCGAGCGCGACGCGTTCAACGCCGCCATCGCCCGCCGCTACGAGGGGATCCGCGACTATATCGTCGCCCATTACCGGCTCAACCGCCGCTCCGGCGATTTCTGGCGCGAGAATGCCGCCAACGACGACCTGTCCGAAGATCTGAAGGCGATCCTGTCCGCCTGGTTCACCGGCCGCGACGTGGGCGACGTGATCGCGGCGCGCGACCTCGGCGGCTATTATGCGCCGATGTCGTGGGAGGTGCTGCTCGCCGGCTACGGCACCTTCCCCGACGCCGCCCGCCTGCGCGCGGCTGCGCCCGTCGTCGATCTCGCCGGGATCGACGCGCTGCTCGACGGCTGCCTACTTAACTTTCCGCCCGCCCGGAGGACATCATGACTGCGACCCTGACCCGACCGCGGCAGAGCTGGGCCGGCCTGTTCAACATCTCCTTCGGCTTCTTCGGCATCCAGATCGGCTTCGCCCTGCAGAATGCGAACATGAGCCGGATCTTCCAGTCGCTCGGCACCAGCCTCGACGATCTGCCCGCGCTCTGGGTCGCGGCACCGCTGACCGGATTGCTGGTGCAGCCGGTGATCGGGCATCTCAGCGACCGCACGTGGCTCGGCCGCCTCGGCCGGCGGCGGCCCTATTTCCTCGCCGGAGCGATCCTCGCCGCCATCGCGCTGCTGTTGATGCCGGAAAGCCCCGGGCTGTTGATGGCGGCGTTGCTGCTGTGGATGCTCGATGCGTCGCTCAACGTCTCGATGGAGCCGTTCCGCGCCTTCGTCGGCGACATGCTCGACAAGGACCAGCACGCCGCGGGCTATGCGGTGCAGACCGCCTTCATCGGCGCGGGCGCCGTGTTCGGGTCGATCTTCCCGTGGCTGCTCGAACATCTCGGCGTGTCGAACGTCGCGGCGGGCGGCGGCATTCCCGATACGGTGCGCTACGCCTTCTGGTTCGGCGGCGCGGCGCTGTTCCTCGCGGTGCTGTGGACGGTGCTGACGACGCGCGAATATTCGCCTGTCGAGATGGCCGGCTTCCACGGTGCCGTCGCGGACGATCAGGCGCACACGACGCAGGTGCTGGCGGCGCGCGGCTTCGGCGGCAGCCTCGTGTGGATCGTGATGGGTGGGGCCGTCATCGCCACCGTCGCGGCGCTGGGGCTGGAAAAGGAAGTGTATCTGCTCGGCGCGCTGCTCGCCGCCTACGGCCTTGCCAGCATCATCGCCATCGCGCGGGCGCGGAGCGGCCGGCCGGCGGACATGCTGGGGCATATCGTCGGCGATTTCGGCGGCATGCCGGCGCTGATGAAGCGGCTGGCGGTCGCGCAATTCTTCAGCTGGTCCGCGCTGTTCATCATGTGGATCAACACCACGCCGATCGTCGCCGGCGCCTTCTATGGCGCGCTCGACGCGCAGGGCCCGGCCTATCAGGCGGGGGCGAACTGGGTCGACGTGCTGTTCGCAACCTATAACGGCGTCGCCGCCGTGGCCGCGCTGACGCTGCTACCGCTGCTGGCGAAGCGGATCGGACAGGCCGGCACGCATATCGTCGGGCTGCTGTGCGGCGCAGCGGGGTTCGCCAGCTTCTTCGTCATCACCGATCCGCAATGGCTGTTGCTAAGCGAGATCGGCATCGGCATCGCCTGGGCGTCGATCCTCGCCATGCCCTATGCGATCCTTGCCTCCAGCCTACCGCAAGCCAAGCTGGGCATCTACATGGGCCTCTTCAACGTGTTCGTCGTGGTGCCGCAATTGCTGGTGGCGACGGTGATGGGGTCGATCACCAAGCATTTCTTCCCGGCCGAACCGATCTGGACGCTGGCCTTTGCGGCGGGCGCGCTGCTGCTGGCGGCGGTGGCGATGCTGCGGGTCAACGCCAGCCGGTAATCGCCCGGCCGCGGTCGACGTCATGTTCGACCATCTGCTGCGTCAGGCGCAGGAACAGGCGTTGCGCCTGCCGCCAGGCGACCAGCCCCGTGCCCCGGTCGCGCGGACGCTCGCCGACGACCAGCCGGCTGCCCCAGCCCGCGATGGTTGCGCCCACGTCCCCCTCCACGTCGGCATCCGCGCCGGGCTGGATGACGAGCGAGGGGAAGGGCAGCCGCGCCTGCGGGGAGGCGAACAGGTCGCCTGCCTCCGGCTGCGGGGCGAACAGCAGCGCGCCGGCGATCCGGCCGACGTCGTCGGCGGGCGACAGCCGCGCCCACCAGGCACTCGCCGCGCAGCCGATGCCGTCCGCGATCAGCAGCACCCGCGCATCCGCCTCGCGCACCGCCCGGTCGAGCCGCGCCGCCCAGATATTGCGCTCCCCGCGCGACCGCACGTCGATCGGCACCGCCGTCGCGCCCTCCGCGGGCCAGCCGAACATCCGTTCCCACGACGGCGCGGGTCGATGCGCCTCGCCGATGGTGACGACGGAAAAGAGGTCGGTCGGAAAGCCTCCGGCGATGACGGTCATGCGCGTCCCACTCCCTGTTGATCTCGGCCATCGTGATCATGCGCGCTTTTTCGCGATGCGCCAGCCAAGGAAAACTTCGCGCGGGGTGAGTGGAGGCACGGCCGTGTCGTGCTGCGGCCCGTTCCGCCGTCGGGGCTTTGCCGATAAGGCGAGGCGGCAGGCAGCATGGGGACGGAATGACGATGCCGACGATATTGGTGACCGGAGTGGCGGGCTTCATTGGCATGAGCGTCGCCGACGCCCTGCTGGCGCGGGGCGATACCGTCGTCGGGATCGACGTCCTCAACGATTATTACGATCCCGCGCTCAAGCAGGCGCGGCTGGCGCGGCTGACGGAGCGCCATGGCGAGCGCTTCACCTTCCTGCGCGTCGATTTCGCCGATGCCGCGGCGTTGCGCAGCGCGCTCGCGCCCCATGCCTTCGACCGGATCGTCCATCTCGGCGCGCAGCCGGGCGTGCGCTACTCGATCGATAACCCGGAGGCCTATGGCCAGTCCAACCTCGTCGGTCATCTCAACCTGCTTGAAGTGGCGCGGGCGCGGAACGTCGCGCATTGCGTCTACGCCTCCTCCTCCTCGGTCTATGGCGGCAACACCACGGTTCCGTTCCGCGTTGAGGATCGCGTCGACCGGCCGGTGTCGCTCTATGCCGCGACCAAGCGCGCGAACGAGGTGATGAGCGAAAGCTACGCGCATCTCTATCGCCTGCCGCTCACCGGGCTGCGCTTCTTCACCGTCTACGGCCCGTGGGGCCGGCCGGACATGATGATGTGGATCTTCACCAAGGCGATGTTCGAGGGCAGCCCGATCCCGGTGTTCAACCATGGCAGGATGGAGCGCGACTTCACCTTCATCGACGATATCGTCGCGGGCGTGGTCGCGGCGCTGGACAATCCGCCGCCTGACGACGGGCAGGAGAAAGCGGGCGGCAGCATCGCGCCGCACCGGCTCTACAATATCGGCAACAACAAGTCCGAGCCGCTGGGGCGGGTGATCGGCCTGCTCGAAGCGGCGACGGGGCGGCCGGCGGTACGGCAGAACCTGCCAATCCAGCCCGGCGACGTGGTCCGCACCGCGGCGGATATCGATGCGATCGCGCGCGATCTCGGCTATCGGCCGACGACGTCGATCGACGTCGGGGTGCCGCGCTTCGTCGACTGGTACCGCAGCTACCACGGGATATAGGCACGCGCTTCAGGGCGCTGCCGTCGCCCATGGCGCTCCCGCGAGCGTCCGCGCCAGATGGTCGATCAGCACCTGCACGCGCAGCGGCCGCAACGGACTGGGCGGGGTCATCAGGTGGAGCCCGAGCGCCGGCACGCTCCAGTCCGGCATCGCGACCTCCAGCCGTCCGTCGCGTATCTCGCGCCAGACGAGGAATTCCGGTTGCAACGCCAGCCCCTGACCGGCGAGCAGCGCCGGGTTGAGCAGGTCGGCATTGTCGGTCCACAGCCGCACCGGCGGCTCGACCGTCTCCTCGCCGAAGCGGGGATGACGAAAGCGCCACAGCCCGCGCGTCGCCCCGCCGGTATAGCCAAGCGCATGATGGTCCCTCAGCTGTGCCGGATGGCTGGGACGGCCGTGGCGATCGAGATAGGCGGGGGAGGCGACCAGCAGGATGCGCACCGTGCACAGCCGCCGCGCCAGCAGCGAACTGTCCTCCAGCGCGGCGATGCGCAATGCGATGTCGAACCCCTCGGCGACAAGGTCGACCCGCCGGTCGCTCAGCGCGAAATCGAGCGTCACCTCCGGATAGGCCTCGAGGAAGGCGGGCAGCGTCGCGCCGACATAAGCGGTGCCGAACGACAGGGGGGCGCTGATCCGGACGAGGCCGCGCGCGACGTCGGACTGTTCCGCCGCCTCGTCCTCCAGCGCCTCGCCGTCCTGCAGGATCCGGCCGGCGCGGGCCAGCGCGGCGCGCCCCGCCTCGGTCAGCGACAGTCGCCGCGAGGTACGCGACAGCAGCGCGACGCCCAGCCGCGCCTCGAGCCGGGCGATCGCCTTCGACACCGTCGGGTTGGACAGGCCGAGCGCCTGCGCCGCGCCCGCGAACGAACCGCGTTCGGCGACCTTCGCGAAGATCGCCCAGGCTTCGAGGTCGGGCAGGCGGCGTGTCATTATCGGCAATGATGAGATGCCATCATTGCTATTTCGTCAAGTGCCGTTCGCCCTCATCTAGGGCCCAACGGAACGATACGGAGACAGAGCATGATCGAACGTCGCCCCTTCGCCACCCTTGGCGGTGCCAACCACGGCTGGCTCGATGCCAAGCATCATTTCTCCTTCGCGAGCTATTACGATCCCAAGCGGATGGGCTGGGGGTCGATCCGCGTCTGGAACGACGACACGATCGCCGCCGGCACCGGCTTTCCGCCGCACCCGCATGCCGACATGGAGATCGTCACCTATGTCCGCAGCGGTGCGATCACGCATCAGGACAGCCTCGGCAATATCGGCCGCACCGAGGCGGGCGACGTGCAGGTGATGAGCGCCGGGTCGGGCGTGCGCCATTCGGAATACAATCGCGAGAGCGATGCGACGACGATCTTCCAGATCTGGATCGAGCCGAAGACCCGCGGTGCGGCCCCGTCCTGGGGCGCCAAGCCCTTTCCCAAGGGCGAACGGTCGGGCAGGTTCGTGACGCTGGCGAGCGGGTTCGAGGCGGATGGCGACGCGCTGCCGATCCGCACCGACGCCCGCATCGTCGGTGCGACGATCAAGGCCGGCGAGACGGCGGAATATGCGCTCGGCGCCGGCCATCACGCCTATCTCGTTCCCGCGACGGGGCGGATCGAGGTCAATGGCGTCGCGCTCGACGCACGTGACGGCGCGGCGATCGTCGATGAAAGCGTGATCCGCGTCACCGCCACCGAGGATGCCGAGATCGTGCTGGTCGACGCCGCCTGACCCCATCCTCCCGCCCGGATCGCTTGCGCTTTCTGGGCGGGACCACGAAGGTGACCCGATGAGCGACAATATCCTGATCTTCTACGGCTCCTACCGGTCCGACCGGCAGGGCATCCGACTGGCCGACTATCTGGTCGAGGCATTCCGCGCACGCGGTGCCAGCCCCGAGCTGATCGACGCCAAGGCGCTCGACCTGCCGATGCTCGACCGGATGTACAAGGAATATGCCCCCGGCGAGGCGCCGCCCGCGCTCGAGGCACTGGCGGGCAAGATCAAGGCGGCCGACGCGTTCGTTTTCGTCGCCGGCGAGTATAACTGGAGCGTCCAGCCCGGCCTCAAGAACCTGACCGATCATTTCCTCAAGGAATGGTTCTGGCGCCCCGCGGCGATCGCCAGCTATTCGGCGGGTCGTTTCGCGGGCGCCCGCGCCGGTCTGGCGTGGCACGGCATCCTATCGGAGATGGGGATGGTCGTCGTGTCAAGCACGCTCGCCGTCGGCGGCATCGGCAAGGCGCTGTCCCCCGACGCGGAGCCGACCGGCGACGGCGGCGCGAGCCTCGCCAGGGCGTTTCCCCGCTTTGCCGACGATCTGGCGTGGTGGACCGAGGCGGCGCGGATACAGCGCGCCGCCAAGGCCCCGCCTTACTGAGCGTCCGCCGCCTTGCGCTCGGCCCGGAAGCGGTGGAGCAGGGGTTCGGTATAGCCGCTCGGCTGCGCGATCCCGTCGAACACCAGCGCGTGGGCGGCGCGATAGGCGATGCTGTCCGCCTCGTGGCCGCGCATCGGGCGATACAACGGGTCGTCGGCGTTCTGGCCGTCGACCTTCGCTGCCATGCGACCGAAGGCGGCATCGACCTCGGCCGGCGTGGCGATGCCGTGGAGCAGCCAATTCGCCATATGCTGCGACGAGATGCGCAGCGTCGCGCGGTCCTCCATCAGGCCGATGTCGTGGATGTCCGGCACCTTCGAACAGCCGACGCCCTGATCGATCCAGCGGACGACATAGCCCAGGATGCCCTGCGCATTGTTGTCGAGCTCGGCACGCACCGTATCGGCCTGCCAGTTCCGCCCGGCCTCGGCGACCGGGATGGTCAGCAGGTCCGCCAGCGGCGCGACGGCTTCCGCCGCGCGCTCGCGCTGACGGGCGAAGACGTCGACGCGGTGATAATGCGTCGCGTGCAGCGTCGCCGCGGTGGGCGAGGGGACCCAGGCGGTGTTCGCCCCCGTGCGCGGATGGCCGATCTTCTGGTCGAGCATGTCGGCCATCCGGTCCGGCGCCGCCCACATGCCCTTGCCGATCTGCGCCTTGCCCGACAGGCCGCAGGCGAGCCCGATCTGGACGTTGCGATTCTCATAGGCGGTGATCCAGGCGGCGGTCTTCATCTCGCCCTTGGGGATCATCGGCCCGGCGTGCATCGCGGTGTGCATCTCGTCGCCGGTCCGGTCGAGGAAGCCGGTGTTGATGAACACCAGCCGGTGACGGACGGCGTGGATACACGCGGCGAGGTTGGCGCTGGTGCGGCGTTCCTCATCCATCAGCCCGACCTTGATCGTGTGGCGCTTGAGCCGCAGCAGGTCCTCGACCGCGTCGAACAGCCGGTCGGTGAAGGCGGCTTCGGCCGGTCCGTGCATCTTGGGCTTGACGATATATATCGATCCGGCGCGGCTGTTGCCGCCCTTGTCGTGCAGCGCGATCAGCGACGTGACGATCGCATCGAGGATCCCCTCCGGCGCCTCGCTGCCGTCGGGCAGGCGGATCGCCGGGTTGGTCATCAGATGGCCGACGTTGCGCACGAACAAAAGGCTGCGTCCGGGCAGCGGCAGCGTCTCGCCGGCGGGCGTGGTGTAATGCCGGTCGGGATCGAGCGCGCGGGTGACGGTGCGGCCGCCCTTGGCGAAGCTGGCGGTCAGGTCGCCCCGCATCAGGCCGAGCCAGTTGGCATAGGCCGCGACCTTGTCCTCGGCATCGACCGCGGCGACCGAATCCTCGAGGTCGCAGATCGTGGTCAGCGCGGATTCGAGCATGACGTCGGCGATGCCGGCGGGATCGTCGCGTCCGATCGGATGGCTGCGATCGATCACGACCTCGATATGCAGGCCGTTGTGGCGGAACAGCAGCGTATCGCCGGCGCGACCGACGAACTGCGCGGGATCGGCCAGATTGGGCGTGCCGCCGGTCCAGTCGGTCCAGCTGCCGCCCGCCAGCGGGACGGCGTCGTCGAGAAACACCTTCGCCCAGGCGATCACCTGCGCGCCGCGTGCCGGGTCGTAGCCGCCGGGCTGCGCCGTGCCGGGGAGGGCATCGGTGCCGTAGAGCGCGTCGTACAGGCTGCCCCACCGGGCGTTGGCGGCGTTGAGCAGGAAGCGGGCATTGAGGATGGGCACGACCAGTTGGGGCCCGGCCATCTGCGCGATCTCTGGATCGACGTTCGTCGGGTCGATCGCGAACGGGGCGGGCTCCTCGACCAGATAGCCGATCTCTTTCAGGAACGCCTCATATCCCGCCGGATCCGCACCATGGCCGCGGTGCCAGTCGTCGATCGCCGCCTGCAACCGGTCGCGTTCGGCGAGCAGCGCCCGGTTCTCCGGCGCGAACCGCGCGTAGATCGCGGCGACACCCGCCCAGAAGGCATCGGGGGCGATGCCGGTCCCGGGCAGGGCGCGATCCTCCAGGAACGCAGCGAGTTCGGGGGCGATCTCAAGGCCGGCGCGGTTCGTCATCAGTCTGTCCTCTCACAGTGACGCGACGATAGGGGGTGGATCATCCGTTCGCTAGCGGGCAAGATGTTAAAACACTTTGTCGTCAGGAGAACGAATGGCCTTCGATCCCGACTACGCTCTGTTCGTCGCGGTGGCGGAGGGCGGCAGCCTGTCGGCGGCGGCGCGGAGCCTGCGGATCTCGCCGGCGATGGTGTCGAAACGGTTGCAGCGGCTGGAGGGACGGCTGGGCGTCACGCTCGTCCACCGGACGACGCGGCGCCTCGCGCTGACCGAGGCGGGGGAACGGTTCCGCGGCGACCTCGGCGCGATCCTCGCCGCATTGGGCGAGGCGGAGACGCGGGTCACCGGCGCGCGCGGGGTCGCTACGGGGCCGCTCCGCGTGTCGGCGCCGACCTCGTTCGGGCGGCTGCACGTCGCGCCGCATCTCGCCGCCTTCCTGACCGCGCATCCCGCGGTGGAGCTGACCTTCGACCTCGGCGACGGCTTCGTCGACCTGCTCGGCGACCGGGTCGATTGCGCGATCCGGATCGCCTCGGCGGTGCCGCCGACCGTCGTCGCGCACCGGCTGGCGAGCAGCCGGCGCATCCTCTGCGCGGCACCCGCCTATCTGGCGGCGCGGGGCATGCCGATGGCTGTCGAGGACCTTGGAGCGCATCGCCTGCTGGCGGCGGCGGGGCAGATGCCGTGGCGGCTGGTCGCCGACGGGCGCACGCTGCAGGTCGAGCGCGACAGCCACGTTCGGACCAATTCGAGCGAGATGGTCCGCGAACTCGCGATCGGCGGTGTCGGCATCGCGCTGCGATCGTTATGGGACGTCGGCGACGCGCTGCGCGACGGCCGGCTGGTCCGGGTGCTGCCGGGCTGGGAGGGTTCGCAGGACGTCGGCATCTACGCCGTCCATCTGCGCAGCCCCGCGGTCTCGCCCGCGGTGGCGGCGTTCGTCGCCTTCCTGCGCGGCGTCGTCGACGAGGCGGCGTGGGACGGCTGATCCCGCGCATTCATCCCCGGTCGCGACCGCTCAGCTCCGCCCCGGCACGCGGATCGAAGCGCATGTTGACGAAGATCGCGAGCAGCGAGATCGCCGTCACCGTCCAGAAGGCGAAGGTGAAATCGGGGAACGCCACCGCCTGGCGGCCCTGCCACAGCATCGAGACGTGGAGCGCCGTCGCACCGATGCAGATGCCGAGCGACAGCATCAGCTGCTGGAAGGTCGAATAAAAGCTGGTCGCCGCGCTCATCCGCGCCTTGTCGATCTCGTCATAGGCGATCGTGTTGTAGGCGGTGAACTGGAACGACATCAGGAATCCCGACACGATCAGCACTGCGAAGACCGCCGGCAGTGGCCAGCCGGGGCGGAACAGGCCGCAGGCGGCGTAGCCCGCGGTGGCGCCGAGCCCCATCACGATCAGGCTGTTGCGAAAGCCAAAGCGTTTGAGGATGCGCCGCGCCAGCCCCTTCATCCCGAACGAACCGATCGCTGTGGCGACGGTCATCACCCCGCTCTGCGCGGCGGACAGACCGAAGGCGAGCTGCATCATCAGCGGCAGCAGGAACGGCTGCGCGCCCTGCGTGATCCGGGTCAGCGAACCGCCGAGCACCGACAGGCGGAACGTCGCGATCCGCATCAGCGACAGGTCGAGGATGGGATGCGCGGCGTGGCGGGCATGACGCCAATAGGCAATGCCGAACACCGCGCCGATCCCGACCAGCGCCGCGGCGAGCGTGCCCTCGCCCGGCCGGCTCGCCATCTCGAACCCGAACAGCATGCAGCCGAGCGCCGCGCCCGACAGGACGAAGCCGGCGGGATCGAACGGATGTGGCGCCTCCTCGCGGATATCGGCGATGAACCGGCCGACGAGGACGATGCCGAGGGTGCCGATCGGCAGGTTGAGCCAGAAGATCCAGCGCCAGTCGAGATAGGTGACGATCAGGCCGCCGAGCGGCGGACCGAGAATCGGCCCGATCAGCGCCGGCATGATGAGCCACGACATCGCCGACACCATGTCGCGCTTGGCGACCGATCGCAGCAGCACGAGCCGCCCGACCGGCATCATCATCGCGCCGCCGACGCCTTGCAGGAACCGCGCGACCGCCATCCATTCGAGACTGGGGGCAAGGCCGCAGGCGAGGCTGCCGAGCACGAAGACGCCGATCGCGGCGCGGAACACCGGCCGCGCACCGAACCGGTCCGCCATCGTGCCGGAGGCGGGGATGAACATCGCGAGTGCGAGCAGGTAGGAGGTCAGCGCGATGCTCATCGCCGGGGCGGCCACGCCGAAATCGCGCGCCATCGTCGGCAGCGCGGTGGCGAGCACGGTCGCGTCGAGATGCTCCATGAACATCGCGGTCGCGATGATGAGCGCGACGGTGCGGTAATTGCGGGTCGGCGTCGCGCCGCCCTCGTTATCCGCGGTCGTCGCGATCCCGTCGCCGGCGGGGACGATGCCGTCGCGAACCTCGGCGTTGACCGACGCTATTCCCCGTCGTCGCGGCCGTAGCAACTGGCGCGGATCGAGGGCGGCGGGGATGTAGAGATGCATGACGGGCGTAACGACTTTCTCGCGCGGATCGGGCCTCTCCGGACATGCGGGGGTCGATCGTTGTCATGGGGCCGTATCGCTGTCCTATCCCCATATAGGCATGATCGGCCGTCAGACGAGGGGCCCGACGCCTAGTGACGCGATCAGGACAGCGTCGCGGCCGCGGCGAGCGCGCGCTCCCGCGCCTCGCGATGGCCGATCAGCTTGGGCGGATAATCCTCCGGGCGGACACCGGCCTCGTCGGGATCGTGGATCGTCGCATCGGTAAGATCGCGCAGTTCCGGCACCCATTCGCGGATATAGTCGGCGGCATCGAACTTTTCCGACTGGCCGAGCGGCGCCATGATCCGGCCGAACATGTTGGCGTCGACGCCGGTGCCGGCGATCCACTGCCAGTTGACGGCATTGTTGCCGTAATCGGCATCGACCAGACAGTCCCAGTACCAGCGTTCGCCCTCACGCCAGTCGATCAGCAGGTGTTTGACGAGGAAGCTGGCGGCGATCATCCGCACGCGATTGTGGATCCAGCCGCTGGTCCACAATTGGCGCATGCCGGCATCGACGATCGGATAGCCGGTGCGGCCCTGTTGCCACGCCTCGAGGTCGCGCTTGGCCGCGGCACCCTTGCGCCACGGCAACGCGTCATATTTGGGCCGGCCGTTGACGTCGCCATAATCGGGCAGGGCGAGCAGCACGCCCGAGGTGAAGTCGCGCCACGCGAGTTCGCGCAGGAAGGCGCCGGCGTCCTTCCGGTTTCCCAGCGCATGATAGACGCTGCGGGGCGAGATCTCGCCATGATGCAGATGCGGCGACAGGCGCGACGTCCCTTCCTCCGACGGCAGGTTGCGGCGCCGGTCGTAGTCGGCGACGTCGTGCGGCCAGTCCTTCGCCTTGGCCAGCGCTTCCGCCTCGCCGGGCGTCCAGTCGCGCCCGAAGCCCAGCGACCAGTCGGGTGAGGTCGGCAGCAGCGCCCAGTCGCCGAGGCGGTCGCTCGCCGGCCATCGCGACGGCGCCGGGATGGTGTGCGGGACGGGCAGGGGTTCCTCGGGCAGCAGCTGGGTCTGCAGCGCCTTCCAGAAGGACGAAAAGACCTTGAATGGCGTGCCTGCGCCGGTGGTGACGTCCTCCAGCCGGACGAAATGGTTGCCGTCGTGCAGTTCGATCGCGTCGCCGAGCGCCGCTTCCGCCTTACGCCACCAAGGTTCGTAATGGCGGATGGCATGGATACGGGTCGCGCCCGTCTCCTCCATCAATGCCTTCAGCACGTCGACCGCGTTGCCGCGGCGGAGGATCAGGCGGCTGTGCTTGGCCTTCAGCGCCTTGTCCAGCGCGGCGAGACTGTGGTGCAGCCACCAGCGTTGCGCGCCGCCGATCGCCCATGGTCCGGGCGCATCGTCGTCGAGGATATAGACGGGGATGACCGCGCCGTCATGCGCGGCGGCGACGAGGGCGGGCTGGTCGTGGAGGCGAAGGTCCTGCCGTAGCCACAGGAGGGTCGGATCTGTCATGCGCCTGTCCAAGCGGCTGGCGGTCGGGGAAGTTCCTGTCGGTCGTCACACCCGGCTTGTTCGCGCGCGGCGGGGCGCGCAGGAGGGGGCATGACACGATCCCTGGCCTTGTTGCCGCTGGTGCTGGCGGCCTGTTCGCCCACCGCACCCGATCCCGCCCCGCCGCGCCTGCCGGTGCCGATCCGCGGGGCCGACGCCATGACGTTGGTGCGCGGTCCGGCGCTCGAACGGCTGGTGCGGGGCAGCGTGCAGAGGCGCACCGCGGTCGGGGCCGCGGCGCCGCCGACCGAACGGTTCGCCGCGACCGGCGATGGCTATACGCTGCGCTACGACCGGCCCGACACCAGCGGCCGTTACCGGATCACCCCCGACCGGGTCTGCCTGCGCTTCACCGGCGATCGCAGCGCCTATTGCCGCTTCTACCTCACCGATGCGCAGGGCAGGGTGTGGATGGCTGAGGACGACCGCGACTATCCGCTACACATTGCGGCGGTGACTGTTACCCGCGGGAGTTAGGACATGGCCCACCCCCGCGGGTGACGGTTACGCGACCATCGCGGCGCCCGCGATGATCTTGTCGAGGGTGATCGGATATTCGCGGACCCGCACGCCGGTGGCATTGTAAATCGCGTTGGCGATCGCCGCGCCCACGCCGCACAAACCCAGCTCGCCGACGCCCTTCGCCTTCATCGGCGACGACATCGGATCGACCTCGTCAAGGAAGATCACCTCCTGATGCGGGATGTCGGCATGGACCGGCACCTCATAGCTGGCGAGGTCGTGATTGACGAAGAAGCCGAAGCGCTTGTCGACCGCCAGTTCCTCCATCAACGCCGCGCCGACGCCCATGGTCATCGCGCCGATCACCTGGCTGCGCGCCGCCTTCGGGTTGAGGATACGCCCGGCAGCGCACACCGCGAGCATCCGCCGGATGCGGATCTCGCCGGTATAGGCATCCACCGCCGCCTCGACGAAATGACCGGCGAAGGTCGATTGCTGTTCCTTCTTGGCCAGATCGCCGAACTCGATCGCATCCTCCGCCGACAGGCCGGCATTGCCCGCCGCCTCGGCCAGCGGTACGCTGCGGTTGCCCGCGGTGACCTTGCCGTCGGCGAACTGGACGTCGGCCGAATTGAAGCCGAGCTTCTGCGCCACCGTCTCGCGCAGTTTCATGCAGGCGGCATAGACGCCTGCGGTCGAGCTGTTCGCGCCCCACTGGCCGCCGGACCCCGCCGCAGCCGGGAACGAGCTGTCGCCGAGCAGGACGATCACCTTGTCGAGCGGCACGCCCATCACTTCCGCGGCGGTCTGCGCGATGATCGTATAGCTGCCGGTGCCGATGTCGGTCATATCGGTGGCGACCGTCACCATGCCCTTCTTGTCGATGCCGACGCGTGCGGCCGACTTCATCGTGATGTTGTTGCGGAAGCCCGCGGCGACACCCATACCGACCAGCCAGCGGCCGTCGCGAACCGACCGCGGCTTCGGGTTGCGCTGCGACCAGCCGAACTTGTCGGCGCCGATCCGCAGGCATTCGACCAGCTGCCGCTGCGAGAACTTCCGCTCCGGCTTTTCGGGATCGACCTGCGTGTCGTTGACGATCCGGAACTCGACCGGGTCCATGCCCAGCTTCTCCGCCATCTCGTCCATCGCGACCTCGAGCGCCATCAGGCCCGGCGCCTCGCCCGGCGCACGCATGGCATTGCCTTCGGGCAGGTCGAGTACGGCGAGCCGCATCGACGTCAGCCGGTTGGCGCCGGCGTAGAGCAACCTGGTCTGCGCGACCGCCGTCTCGGGACCGCCGCCGGGCAGATCGCCCGAACCGCTCTCATGCGCGATCGCGGTGATCGTTCCGTCTTTTCCGGCACCCAGACGGATCCGCTGCCGTGTCGCCGGCCGGTGCGTAGCATTGTTGATCATCAACGGCCGCTGCAACGCCACCTTGACCGGACGATTGGCCTGTCGGGCGCCGAGCGCCGCAAGGATCGCGTCGGCGCGGACGAACAATTTGCCGCCGAAACCACCGCCGATATAGGGCGAGATCAGCCGGACGTTCTCCTTGGGGATGCCGAGCGTCTTGGCGACCTCGCCCTTGCCCCAGGCGATCATCTGGTTCGAGGTCCACAGCGTCAGCTTGTCACCCTGCCACGATGCGATGCTCGCATGCGGCTCCATCATCGCGTGGCTCTGATCGGGCGTTTCGTACAGCGCGTCGAGCTTGACCGGCGCACCGGCGAAGGCCTTCTCGAAATTGCCGACGCGATCGACGGGCGGCTGCCCCTCTTCCGCGGGCTTCAGCGGCGCGGTCTTGAGTGCCGCGTCGAGGTCGAAGCGGCCCTGATCGCGCGCATAGTCGATGCGGATCAGCGCGGCGGCGGCGCGTGCCTGTTCGAACGTCTCGGCGACGACCAGCGCGATCGCCTGATGGTAGTGATCGACCTGCGGGCCACCGAGCAGCTTGGCGGTGTTCATATTGCCCTTCGCGAGCGTTCCCGCGGTGTCGGCGGTCACGATCGTCAGCACGCCCGGCGCCGCCTGTGCCGCGCCGAGGTCCATGCTCGCGATCCGGCCCTTGGCGATGCCGGCACCGACGACATAGCCATAGGCCGCATTGGGGGCGACGTCATGGCGTTCATAGGCATAGGGCGCCTTGCCGGTCGTCTTGAACTTGCCGTCGATGCGGTCGGTGGGCTTGCCGATGACCTTGAGCTGGTCGATCGGGTTCTGGCCTGCGGGGGTGTCGAACTTCATGCTACGTCTTTCGCTTCGGCCATCACCGCGGCGAGCGTACGCTCGACGAGGGGGACCTTGAAGGCATTGTCCTGGGTCGGGCGGGCGCCGGCGAGCAATCGCGCGGCAGTCGCCTTGGCACCCTGCGGCAGGGCGGCCTCTGCCGCCTCGACCCGCCACGGCCTGGGGGCGATGCCGCCGATCGCGACATGGCCGGTGCCGTCGCGCTGGAGGATCGCCGCCACCGACACGAGTGCATAGGCGTAGGACGCGCGATCGCGGACCTTGTGGTAGATGTGCGTGCCACCGACCGGCTTGGGCAAGGTCACCGCGGTGATAAGCTCGCCCGCGCGCAAATTGGTGTCGACATGCGGCGTATCGCCCCACAGCCGGTGGAAGTCGGCGATCGGGATGCGGCGGGTCTGGCCGTCGGGCTGAACCGTCTCCACCGTCGCGTCGAGCACGCGCATCGCCACGGCCATGTCGCCGGGGTAGGTGGCGATGCAGGCGCTGCTGGTACCGATGATGCCGAGCTGCCGGCTGTAGCCGCCGATCGCCGCGCAACCCGAACCGGGCTTGCGCTTGTTGCACGGCTGGTTGGTATCATAGAAATAGGGGCAACGCGTCCGCTGGAGCAGGTTGCCCGCCGTGGTCGCCTTGTTGCGCAGCTGCCCGGATGCGCCGGCGACGATCGCGCGCGACAGTACGCCGTACTCGCGCCGGACGCGCTGATCTGCGGCGAGATCGGTGTTGCGAACGAGCGCGCCGATCCGCAGGCCACCGTCCGCGGTCGGTTCGATCTTGTCGAGCGCCAGCCGGTTGACGTCGACCAGATGCACCGGCTCCTCGATCTGGAGCTTCATCAGGTCGAGCAGGTTGGTGCCGCCCGCGATGAACTTCGCGCCCGGCCTGGCGGCAACGGCCGCTGCGGCGGCGGCGGGGCTTTCCGCCCGCTCATAGGTGAACGCCTTCATGCCTTGGTCCCCGCGACGTCGCTCATCGCCTCGATGATGTTGGAGTAAGCGCCGCAGCGGCAGATGTTGCCACTCATCCGCTCGCGCATTTCCGCAGCGGTGGCGGTCGGCTTGCCGGTGATATCCGCCTGCACATGGCTGGGAACGCCGCGCTTGATCTCGTCGAGTACCGCGACCGCCGAGCAGATCTGGCCCGGCGTGCAATAGCCGCACTGATAGCCGTCATGCTTGATGAAGGCGGCCTGCATCGGGTGCAGGTCGTCGGGCTTGCCGAGCCCCTCGATCGTCGTGATCTCGTCGCCGTCGTGCATCACCGCGAGCGTCAGGCAGGAATTGATCCGGCGGCCGTCCACCAGCACCGTGCAGGCGCCGCACTGGCCGTGATCGCAGCCCTTCTTGGTGCCGGTCAGCTTCCAATGTTCGCGCAACGCGTCGAGCAGCGTCGTCCGCGTGTCGAGGTCCAGACGGTTCACTCGCCCGTTCACCTTCAACGTCACCGGCATCGTCGGCGGTGCGCTGCGATCCTGCAGGGGCGGCGGCGCCGCCTCGGCGGGCAGCGCGGTCGCCGCCACACCGATCGTCCCGCCTGCGATCACGCCGCGGCGGGATAGTCGTAGTTCATCCTGGCTCATAAGAGGCCCCCTGATACAATTGAAAACGCCGCAGTATCGCGACCGCGGCGTTCACTGGCTTTGGAGGTGCTCTACCGTGCCGAATCCATCCAAAGCAAACGCTTGCTGGAGATACGCGGCGAGATAGGTCCGGGTTCCACCTATCGCAGGCGGAACCCGGAATTAGCCGGTCAGAAGCCGATATGGGCGCCCGCGGACACGATCAGCGCACTTGCGTCGCGCAGGAAGCCGTTGGTGACGATCGGCGTCTGCACCGCGGTGCCGGCGTAAGCGGCGGTCACGCGATCGATCGACGAATCGTCGATCTTGACGTAGTTCGCGGCCAGATCGATCCCGAAGCGCGGCGTCAGCTGGAAGGTGCCGCCGGCACCGTAGTTCCAGCGGTTGCCGTCCGGCACGCGCGCATCGCGCAGGCCGTTGCGGGTCGGCGTCGTGCCATGCTGGACGCCGGCGCGCAGCGTCAGCTGCGGCGACACGGTATAGTCAATACCGCCGGCGAGGCTGTAGCTGTCGCGATAATTCTCGGGCAGCGCGGTGTTGAGCGGCGCACCGAGGCGGATTGCGTCGAACTTGCTCCAATTGTAGCGGACGGCCTGGCCGTTGAGGGTCAGCGCCGGGGTTGCGCGGATGCGTGCGCCGACGATGACCTGCGCCGGGGTGTAGAAACTCGCCTCGACGCCATCCAGCGTGCGGTTCTGCGCGGCGAGCGGCCCCTGCAGCCCCTCGACCAGCAGGTCGCCCTTCAGCGTATGCTCGATGCGCGACTTGTAGCTGACGCCGACCGTCGCCCAGTCGTTGTGCATCTGGAAACCGGCGGTCCAGCCGAGATCCCAGCCGTCACCTTCGAGCCGCTGACGGCCGTCGGGTAGCGCCGCCGACAGGTTGGGCAGGGCATTGCCGAGGCTGGCATAGACGTGCTCGACGTTGGCGGCACCGCCGACGCGCAACCAGTCGGTCAGCGCGACCGCGATCGACGGCTGGATGTCGAACGTACGCAGCTTGGTGCGGGTCGCGCTGTAGCGGGTCCAGCTGGTCGAATCATAATCGGTGGTGAAGCTGTACGGCGACGTCACCGCGAGGCCGAGCGCGACCGGGCCGAACGGCAGCGCGATCTGGCCCGAGGGCAGGATGCCGTTGTCGATCGGGTCCTTGGCAAGCTGGTCGCCGCCGATCGGGGCGAACTGGCCACCGGGACGACGGATGACCGTGCCGTTGTTGACGACGTCGCCCTTGGGACGGATCACCGATGCGTTGATCGCGGCCTCGCCACGCTCCATGCCGGCGATCGAGGCCGGGTTCCACCACAGCGACTGCGGGCCGGTATCGGCCACCTCACCCGAAAAGGCACGGCCGGCGCCGCGCGCCGACTGTTCCTGCAGATAGAAGGCCTGGGCGTGCGCGACGGTGGCGAAGCCGAACGAACCGATGAGGGCGGAGGCGAGCAAGGGAGCCTTGAGACGCAATGACATAGTGACAGTTCCTGAATCTGGTTGGGAAATGATGGCGTGCGGACGATAGCGGGCTGCCGTGCCCGATCGACCGACCGGGCCGGACACGCCGGCAGACGGGGAGGCGACCGTTTAGCGGACGCGGGTCCAGGTCTGCGTCTTGCAAAGCGGGACGAACACGCAGCCGCGGACCTTCAACGTGTTGGCGTCGACCGGGGTTACCTTGGCCTTGTAGGTCTTGCCATCGTCGGGATTGTAGATCTGGCCGCCGGCCCAGGCATTGCCGTCGGCGGTAAAGCCGCTGATGAGCAGCAGGCCGCGCAGCGGGCGGTTGCGCTGGGCGGCGTTCTGGTTGTTGGCGTCCTTGAGGTCGGGCTGCTGGCGGAGCAGCTCCGAGGAGATCAGCCGGCCGCAGATGGAGGCGCCGCAGCGCTGGATCTCGACGATGCCGTTGCGGGTTTCCGTCTTCCAGCGGCCGATGGCGGTGTCGGGGGCGGGCGCCGGTGCGGCGGCGGCGAGCAGCGCGCCGAGGATAAGAATGGACATGGTGTAATCTCCTCTCCATGGCCCCGCTAACAGCCGCGGGCGCCGGTCCAGCCGGGGGTCAGCTTCGCGCCGTATCTGTACGGTCGCGGTTATGGGTCGATCATGACGCCGGCCACCTGAACGGTAACCTAATGGCGAGCGCCCTGCCGTATACGGCAGTTAGCGGCCCGCCTAAGCCGTCCAGCACATGTGTCAAGTGACATGACGTTCATCTGCGCCGTCCGGCACGGCGACTGCCCCCTTCGCGGGCCGCACGGGACGGCCGGCGAAGGGGAGGGCGCTCAATTGCGCAACGGCTTACCCGTGGTCAGCGTCTGCTGGATGCGCGCCTGCGTCCGCGGGTCCTTCACCGCATCCATGAAGGCTTCACGTTCCAGCGTCAGCAGATCGTCCTCGGCGACGATATCGACGACGTCGGCCTCGCCGCCGGTCAGCACGTTGGCGAGTCGGCTGGAAACGACCTCGTCATATGCGGTCGCCATGCCCTTCTTGCGGAAGCCGTCGACCACGCCGGCGATGCCCGTGCGGCCGCTCTCGCCGGGCAGGCGGAACGTCGGCTTCTCCGGCGCTGCATAGCCGGCGACGAGGCCGAGCGCCTTCGCCTTGGCGTCCGCCAGCAGGCGATCGCGATTCATCGTGATGCCGTCGGTGGGGCGCAGGAACATCATCTCCTTCGCCAGCGCCGCGGACTTGGACACCTGCGCGGTCGAGATCGTCTCGAACGCCTTGGCGACGGCGGGCATCGGCCCGCGCGGCATCATCGGCGCCTTCGATATCCGGTCGAGCATCTCGCCGTTGCCACCCCAGCCGGGCAGCAGGCCGACGCCGCATTCGACCAGCCCGACGTAGGTTTCGGCATGTGCCTGGACCGCATCGCTGTTCAGCAGCACCTCGCAGCCGCCACCCAATGCCATGCCGGCCGGCGCCGCGACGACCGGGAAGGGGGCGTATTTCAGCGCCTTCAGCGCCTGTTGTCCGCCCGCGACGAGCTTTTCGATCTCGCCCCACATTCCCGCGGCGACGGCGAACATCGCCATGCCGAGGTTGGCGCCCGCCGAGAAGTTCGAGCCTTCGTTATAGATCACCAGCGCCTTGAACCGCGCCTGCACCAGCGGGATGGCCTGATGGATCAGCGCCATGATCTCGCCGTCGAGCGCGTTCATCTTGGTAGTGAATTCGAGCGCGGCGACGCCATCGCCGACATCCCAGAGCGCCGCGGAGGCGTTCCGGAGCAAGGGTTCGGACGCCAGCTTGATATCCTCGAGCAGCAACACGCCCTCGCTGCGCACGACGTCGCGATATTCGCCGTCGAGGGTCAGGAACTGCCGCTTGCCCTCGACGACACGGTAGAAGCTGCGATCGCCGACGGTGTCGAGGATCGCCGGTACGGTGCGCCCTTCGTCCCGCAGCCGCGCGGTGAAGGCGGCGGCACCGATCCGGTCGAGCAGCTCGAACGGCCCGAACTTCCAGTTGTAGCCGAGCTTCATCGCGTCATCGATCGCGACGACGTCGTCCGCCGCCTCGCCGACCAGCATCGCAGCATAGGAGAGCGTCTTGCCGAGCACCTCCCAGGCATAGTCACCGACCTTGCCCGGCGTGGCGATCAGCGTGGCGAGGTCCTTCTCCGCCTTGGGCGGCAGCGCGGCGGGCTTCTGCCCCTCGCGATAGTCGCCGGTGGCGAGGTCGAGCGCCAGCTTGGTCTTCGTCGCCTTGTCGAAGCGGTAGAAGCCGCCCTTGCCCTTGCGACCCGTAAAGCCCTCGGCGATCATCCGGTCGACCAGCGGCATCGGCCGGACGGTGTCGAAATAGGGGTCGCCCTGCGGCAGGGTCGACGTCAGGCTCTTCGACAGCAGCGGCATCAGATCGACGCCGACCAGATCGACCAGCCCGAAGATCCCCGTCTTGGGCACGCCCATCGGACGGCCGCCGATCTGGTCGGCCTCCTCGACGGTCAACCCCTGGTCCATCGCTGCGTTGATCGCGACGGCGAGCCAGTAGGTGCCGATGCGATTGGCGATGAAGCCCGGCGTGTCCTTCGCCCGGACGATCCGCTTGCCCATGAAGCGATCGACGAAATCCTCGACGCGATCCGCGACGGCGGCGTCGGTATGCGCGCCGCGGACGATCTCGATCAGCCGCATGTAGCGCGGCGGATTGAAGAAGTGGGTGATGAGGAAGTCGGCCTTGAACTGGTCGGAGCGTCCCTCGACCAGATTCTCCAGCGGGATCGTCGAGGTGTTCGACGATACCGCCGTGCCGGGGCGCTTCAGCGCCTCCAATTTCGCATAGAGCGCCTGCTTGATGTCGAGCCGTTCGACGATCGCCTCGACGATCCAGTCGCATTCGGCGACGCGGTCGAGATGGTCGTCGATGTTGCCCGTCTCGACCAGCTTCGCCGCGCCCTTCGACATGAAGGGGGCGGGATCGGTCTTGAGCATCCTGGCGACCGCGCCCTTCGCCACGGCATCGCGATCGTTCCCCTCGCGGGGCACGATGTCGAGCAGCAGGACGGGCACGCCGGCATTGGCGACCTGTGCGGCGATGCCGGCGCCCATGACGCCCGCACCGATCACGCATACCTTCTTGATGGGATCGCTCATGTTATACGCGCTCCAGCACCGTGGCGATGCCCTGACCGCCGCCGATGCACTGGGTCGCCAGCGCATAACGGCCGCCCTCGCGCTCGAGCAGCGCCGCCGCCTTGCCGACGATGCGCGCGCCGGTCGCGCCGAGCGGATGGCCGATCGCGATCGCACCGCCGTCGAGGTTGATCGTCTCGTCCTTTAGGCCGAGGTCGCGGATGCAGGCGATCGCCTGGCTGGCGAAGGCCTCGTTGATCTCGACCACGTCGAGGTCGGCGACCGAGACACCGGCACGGGCGAGCGCCTTTTGCGACGCGCTGATCGGGCCGAGGCCCATCGTCGATGGCTCGATGCCCGACACGCCGACCGCCTTGATCCGGGCGAGGATCTTGAGGCCATGCTTCTTCGCGAATTCCTCCGACGTGACCAGCACCGCCGATGCGCCGTCGGTCAGCGGCGACGAGGTGCCGGCGGTCACCGATCCGTCCAGGCTGAAGGCGGGCTTGAGGCCGCCGAGCGCCTCGACGGTGGTGTCGGGACGGATCGTGCCGTCCTCGCTGACGGTGCCGGTCTTGGTCGTGATCGGCACGATCTCATCGGCGAGCCGGCCGTCGGCACGCGCGGCCGCGGCCTTCTTCTGGCTGGTCACCGCGAACGCATCCTGCTCGCCGCGGGTGATCTGATATTTGGTCGCGACGTTCTCCGCGGTTTCGCCCATGCCCATATAGGCACCCGGATTCGCCTTCGCGAGCGCCGGATTCGGCATCGGATTATAGCCGCCCATCGGGATGCGGCTCATCGATTCGAGGCCGGCGCAGATGAACGCCTCGCCCGCGCCGATCTGGATCTGGCCCATCGCGATATGGATCGCGCTCATCGACGATCCGCAGAAGCGGTTCACCGTCATGCCACCCACCGACAGCGGCAGGTCGGCAAGCAGGCCGATCAGCCGCGCGACGTTAAGCCCCTGCTCCCCTTCCGGAAAGGCGCAGCCGAGGATGATATCCTCGATCTCGGCGGCGTCGACGCCGGTGCGTTCGATCAGCCCGCGAATCGTCTGCGCGGCGAGATCGTCGGGGCGGACGCGGGCGAGCGCGCCCTTGCCGGCGAGATGAAAGGGGGAGCGCGCATATCCGGCGATGACGACGTTGGTCATGAAATCCTCTCTCTGATGGGCATTCGAGCTTGCGATATGCCGTATAGGTGCGATACCTTCCCATTACGTCAAGTAGCACGAGCGGACAATATGCTCGATGATCGACTTTGAGAGGAAGCATGGATGAGCGACACCGCCAAGGCAGACGTGGCCACCGCCGATGAGGCCGTAACGGCACCGCTGGCGATCAAGCAGGGCGTCGCGCTGTCCGCCCGGCCGCGCCTGCTCGGCGAGATGCTCGACCGGTCGGTGGCCCGCTTCCCGAGTCGCGCGGCGATCGACTTTATGGGGCGGGTGACGCGCTGGGGCGATCTCGGCGCGGCGGTGGATCGCGCCGCGGCGGGGCTGCAGGCGCTCGGCGTGGTGAAGGGGACGCGCGTCGCGCTCTGCCTGCCCAACACGCCATATTATCCCATCCTGTTCTACGCGACGCTGAAGGCGGGCGGCATCGTCGTCAACGTCAACCCGCTCTATGTCGAACGCGAGCTGACGCACCTGATCCACGATTCGGGGGCGGAGATCATCGTCACCTGCGATATCGCCGAGATCCAGGCGCGCGTGCTGAAGGTCGCGGGCGAGACGGGGCTGCGCCACGTCGTCACCTGTTCGATCGCGGACGCGCTGCCGACCGTGAAGAAATTCGCCTACAAGCTGGTCAAGCGCAAGGAGATCGGCCGCGCGCCGCGCAGCGCTCAGCATCTGCATTTCCCCGACCTGATGGCGCACGGGCAGCGGCAGACGCCGGTGCCGGTCGCGCCGGACGAGATCGCGGTGCTGCAATATACCGGCGGCACCACCGGCGTGCCCAAGGCGGCGATGCTGAGCCATGCCAATATCGTCGCCAACACCGATGCGATGCTGGTCCATGTCGGCGGCGAGAGCGCCGAGCAGGATCGCGTCCTCGGCGTGCTGCCGCTGTTCCACGTCTTCGCGCTGACCAACGTGCTGACCTTCGCCACCCTGGTGGGTGCGGAGATGATCCTGTTGCCGCGGTTCGAATTGAAGCAGCTGCTCGCTACGCTCAAGCGGACGCGGCCAACCTATTTCCCCGCGGTGCCGACGATCTACAATGCGCTCGCCAATCTGGGTACGAACCAGCGGCCCGACCTGTCGTCGGTGAAGGTCTGCATTTCGGGCGGCGCGCCGCTGCCGATCGAGGTCCGGCACGCGTTCGAGGCGAACACCGGCGCGAAGCTGGTCGAAGGCTATGGCCTGTCCGAAGCCTCGCCGATCATCACCTGCAATCCGTTCGAGGGCGTCAACAAGGAGGGGTCGGCGGGCCTGCCGTTCCCCGGCACGACGATCGAGATCCGCGACCGCGAGGATCCGACGCGGATCGTGCCGGCGGGCGAGAAGGGCGAGATCTGCGCCCGCGGGCCGCAGGTGATGGCGGGATACTGGCACAAGCCCGCCGAGACGGAGGCGGCGTTCGCCGATGGCGCGCTGCGCACCGGCGACGTCGGCTATCTGGACGCGGACGGCTATCTGTTCATCGTCGACCGGATCAAGGACCTGATCCTGTGCGGCGGCTACAACGTCTATCCGCGCGTGATCGAGGAAGCGCTGTACGAACATCCCAACGTGGTCGAGGCCGTGGTGATCGGCGTGCCCGATGCGCACCGCGGGCAGGCGCCCAAGGCCTTCGTCGTGCTCAACGAGCCGGGGGCGATCACCGGCCCCGGCTTGCGCGATTTCCTGCGCGACAAGATCAGCAAGATCGAGCTTCCCCGCGAGGTCGAAATCCGCGACACTCTCCCCAAGACTTTGATCGGCAAGCTATCCAAAAAGGAACTGGTCGAGGAAGAGTTGCAGAAGGCGGCACGTTAGACCGCGCGTCGGGAGTGGGTGATGGACGGTCCGGGGGACGACAGGGGAGAGTTGCAGGGAATCCAGGAGGTGGCCGACATGCTCGGCATCACGCCCCGGACCTTGCGCTTCTACGAGGACAAGGGGCTGATCGAGCCGTGCCGGATCGGGACGACGCGCGTCTACCGTCGGCGCGAGATCGCGCGAATGCAGTTGATCCTGCGCGGCAAGCGGCTCGGCTTCTCGCTGACCGACATCGCCGAATTCCTCGACCTGTACGATGCCGACCCGCAGCATCTGGAGCAGATGCGGGCGCTCGCCGAGCGGGTGCGGATGCGGATCGACGAACTGGAACAGCAGCGCGATGCGCTCGACCAGACGCTGGCGGACCTCGCTAAGCTGGAGGGCGAGGCGCTCGCCCGCGTCCATGCGCACGAACCCGAGGCGCAGCGGGCGGCGGGGTGAGGGGCGTACCGCGCCGGCTTGGTCTGGCCCCCTCTCCGCTGTAGAGCAAGGCGATGGCCGACCCCCGCGAAACCGAACTCCGCCTCGATCCGAAATATGACGCCGCCGGCCTCGTCACCGCGGTCGTCACCGATCGCGCGGGCGCGCTGCTGATGGTCGCGCACATGAATGCCGACGCGCTGGCGGCGACGCAGGCGACGGGGGAGGCGACCTTCTGGTCGCGCAGCCGGGCGCGGTTGTGGAAGAAGGGCGAAAGCTCCGGCAACGTGCTGCGCGTCGTCGAGATGCGGATCGACTGCGATCAGGATGCGCTGTGGATCATCGCCGATCCTGCCGGTCCGGCCTGTCACACGGGCGCGACCAGCTGCTTCTATCGCCGGATCGACGGCGCGCGGCTGGTCCCGATCGGGTGAGGCGCGTGCTGGTGCTCGCCGCGCTGTTGACCGGCTGCGGCGCGCCACCGCAAGCGGCGCAGGACAGTGCCGGTGCGCGGCTCGAGGCGGCGGCGGAGCAGGCGGGGCTGGTCGCCGATCCCGCGCGGGCGTCGCTGGTCGGTTCGTGGGCATTGGATACAGACCGGGTTTGCGTCGTGCCCGGCACGGACGGTGCGTACCGGATCGGCGTCGCGATCGACTATGGCGAGGGGCAGGGGTGCGCGGCGTCCGGCAGCGCGCGCCGCAGCGGCGACCGGGTCGCGGTGACGCTCGGCGCCTGTCGCTTCGATGCCCGGTTCGAGGGCGACCGCATCGTCTTCCCCGCGACGGTTCCCGCCGCCTGCGATCGGCATTGCACCGGACGCGCCTCGCTCGCCGCGCTGGCGGTCGAGCATCTCAGCGGATCGGTATCCGAGGCGGAAACGCTGCGATCGCCGGGCGGGAATCTACTCTGCGCCACACGTCAATAGATTGACGTTGACGTAAACGTGATGTAACCGCATCGCCATGGCCTCGACACCTGCCTATGCGCTGATCGAACCCCGCCACGATCGCGAGAATTTCAGCATATCGGATCTCTCCGATGAGTTCGGGGTGACCGCGCGGGCGCTGCGCTTTTACGAGGACGAGGGGCTGATCGCCCCCGAACGTCGCGGCACGCAGCGCATCTACTCGCACCGCGACCGCGCCCGGCTTGCCTGGATCCTGCGCGGCAAGCGCGTCGGTTTCTCGCTGGGCGAGATCCGCGAGATGATCGACCTCTACGACCTCGACGACGGCCGCCGCGTCCAGCGCGAGGTGTCGATCGAGCGCTGCCGTGCCCGCATCGCGCTGCTCGAACGGCAGAAGCAGGACATCGACGCCGCCATCGCCGAACTCAACGCCTTCGTGACGGTCGTAGAAGCCGTCCATACGTCTGACACACAAGGATAACAGGATGCCTCAGTACACGCCCCCCGTCCGCGACACCCGCTTCATCCTCGAGCATGTCGTCGGCCTGCAGAACTTCAACAACCTCCCCGGCTTCGACGCCGCCACCCCCGACGTGGTCGAGGCAGTGCTGGAAGAGGGCGGCCGCTTCGTCGCCGAGGTGCTGTTCCCGATCAACCAGTCGGGCGATCAGGAGGGCTGCACGCGCCACGAGGACGGCAGCGTCACCACGCCTGCCGGCTTCAAGGAAGCCTATAGCCAATATGTCGAGAGCGGTTGGGCGACGCTGGGCAATGCGCCCGAATATGGCGGGCAGGGTATGCCGCACGTCGTGTCGATCGCGTTCCAGGAATATATGATCTCGTCGAACATGGCGTTCGCCATGTACCCGGGCCTGACGCATGGCGCGATCGCCGCGCTGGTCGCAAAGGGCAGCCCAGAGCAGCAGGCGATGTACGTCCCCAAGATGGTGTCGGGCGAATGGGGCGGCACGATGAATCTGACGGAGCCGCAGTGCGGCACCGATCTGGGCCTGATCCGCACCAAGGCGGAGCCGCAGGCGGACGGATCCTATGCGATCACCGGCACCAAGATCTTCATCTCCGCGGGCGAGCACGACCTGACCGACAATATCATCCATCTCGTGCTGGCGAAGACGCCGGGCGCGCCGGACAGCTCGAAGGGCATCAGCCTGTTCGTGGTGCCGAAGGTGATGGTCAATGCGGACGGCTCGCTGGGCGAGCGCAACGCGGTGACCTGCGGCTCGATCGAGCACAAGATGGGCATCCACGCCAATTCGACCTGCGTCATGAACTATGACGGCGCGAAGGGCTGGCTGGTCGGCGAGGAAATGAAGGGCCTCGCCGCGATGTTCATCATGATGAACGCCGCACGCCTCGGCGTCGGGCTGCAGGGCCTCGCGATCGCCGAGGTCGCCTATCAGAACGCGGTCCAGTATGCCGAGGATCGCCGGCAGGGCCGCGCGCTGACCGGCCCGAAGGAGCCGGGCGAGAAGGCGGACACGCTGTTCGTCCATCCCGACATCCGCCGCATGCTGATGGAGGGGAAGGCCTGGACCGAGGGTCTGCGCGCGCTGTGCCTGTGGGGAGCGCTCCAGGTCGACCTCGAGCATCATGGTGCGACCGAGGAAGAGCGTGAGATGGCGGGCGATCTGATCGGCCTGCTGACCCCGGTCATCAAGGGCGTCGGCACCGACAAGGGCTATGAGGTCGCGACCAACGCGCAGCAGGTCTATGGTGGCCACGGCTATATCGCCGAATGGGGCATGGAACAGTATGTCCGCGATGCCCGGATCGCGATGATCTACGAAGGCACCAACGGCGTGCAGGCGATGGACCTCGTCGGCCGCAAGCTCGCCACCAAGGGTGGCCGTGCGGTGCAGGCGCTGTTCAAGATCGTCGCGCAGGAAACCGCCGCGGCCGAGAGCGTCGAGGCGACCGCGCAGATCGCTACCGCGCTGAAGAAGGCACTCGGCGAACTGCAGGCGGCGACGATGTGGTTCATGGCCAACGGCATGAAGAACCCGGAGAATGTCGGCGCCGGCGCGGTGCCCTACATGCACCTGATGGGGATCGTCGCGACCGGCCTGATGTGGCTGCGCATGGCGAAGGCCGCGGCCGAGCTGAAGACGGCGGGCGCCGAAAATGGGGGGAGCGATACCGCCTTCCTCGACGCCAAGCTGGTCACCGCGCGCTTCTTCGCCGAGCGGATCGTGCCGGATGCCGGCGCACTGCGGCGCAAGATCGAGGGTGGCGCCGAGAGCCTGATGGCGCTGCCGCCCGAGATGTTCCGCGCGGCATAAGCCGATGGAGGGGCGGCCGGCACGCAGGTTGCGGCCGCCCCTCGTCACCGACCGCGCGCGCTCGCTTTCCATGGCGCGATAGCGCATCTTTGCGTCCGGTTCGGAACCTTGCTGCATTGCAGGGGTTCGCCGCGCCATGACCGACAACAACGCCGCCAACACCGCCAGCAGATACCCCCTGCTCGCCTTCCCCCACATCCAGCTGCATGGTGTCGTCGACGACATGATGTACGCGCGGTTCAAGACCCAGCTGGCCGACGCGCCGCAGGACGGGCCGCTCGTTGTGTCGATCACGACGCTGGGTGGCGATCCGGAGATGGGGCGCGCGATGGGCGCCGACATCCGCCTGCTGCGCGACTATACCGGCCGCGAGATCCTGTTCGTCGGCAAGGTCGCGGTCTATTCCGCCGGCGCGACGTTCATGTCGGCGTTCCCGGTCGAGAAGCGCTTCCTGACGCGCGGGACGCGGCTGATGCTGCACGAACGGTCGATGACCAGCACCATCCAACTGTCCGGCCCGCTGACGACCCTGCCCGCCATGCTCAAGGCGAAGCTGCACGAGATCGAGGAATCGGTGAAGATTCAGGAGGAGGGATTCCGCGACATCGTCCGCGGGTCCGGCGTGACCTTCGAGGAATTGCAGAGCAAGGCGCCGTCCAACTGGTATATCGAGGCGGACGAGGCGCGCGACCGCGGCCTCGTTCTCGATGTGATCTGATCGCGGCTTTGTCGCTCCGGGGGTTGCGCCGCGCCCCCGAAAGGCATAGCCGCACGTGCAGCATTCAATAGGAGCGTTGCGGCGATGGCCGAGTTCACCCTGCCCAAGAACAGCAAGGTCAAGGCGAAGGGCAAGGTCCATAAAGCGACCGGGGACGCCAAGCGGATCAAGACCTTCAAGGTCTATCGCTACGACCCCGACACCGCCGAGAACCCGCGCTACGACACGTTCGAGATCAATCTCGACGAATGCGGCCCGATGGTGCTCGACGCGCTCATCAAGATGAAGGCGGAGCAGGATTCGTCGCTCACCTTCCGCCGCTCGTGCCGCGAGGGCATCTGCGGATCGTGCTCGATGAACATCGATGGCCGCAACGGTCTCGCCTGCACCACCGCGATCGAGGACGTGAAGGGCGAGGTGAAGATCACGCCGCTGCCGGCGATGGACGTCATCAAGGATCTGGTCCCCGACTTCACGCACTTCTACGCGCAGTACAGCTCGATCAAGCCGTGGATGCAGACGGTCAGCCCGCCGCCCTCGGGCAAGGAGCGGCTCCAGTCGCCGGAGGATCGCGCCAAGCTGGACGGCCTGTACGAGTGCATCCTGTGCGCCTGCTGCTCGACGTCCTGCCCGAGCTATTGGTGGAATGCCGACAAGTTCCTGGGTCCGGCGATCCTGCTCCAGGCCTATCGCTGGCTGGCGGACAGCCGCGACGAGATGACCGGCGAGCGGCTCGACCAGCTCGAGGATCCATTCCGCCTGTACCGTTGCCACACGATCATGAACTGCGCGAACACCTGCCCCAAGGGCCTCAACCCGGCCAAGGCGATCGCCGAGGTCAAGAAGATGGAAGCCGAGCGCATCCTGTAACCGGCGGTGACGGACACGCCCTCACCGGTCTTCAGCTACGAGGACGATTCGGAACTGCCGGGCTGGAAGCGCTGGCAGTTTCGCGACGCCACGCGTTACAATGCCTTCATCGAGCCGCTGCACGTCCGCGTCGAGGGCGACATCGCCCGCGTGCGGATGCTGCCGCGTCGGGCGCATTCCAACATGCGCGATAACGTTCATGGCGGGGCGCTGCTCGGCTTCATGGACGTCGCCTTGTTTGCGGCGGCGCGCGGCTTCGGCGTGCTGGGGGCAGGAGGCGCGGTGACGCTGGACCTGTCGGCGCAATTCATCGGCGGCGGGGTGGTCGGCGTGCCGCTGGAAGCGCGGATCGAACTGCTGCGCGAAACCGGGCGGATGCTGTTCCTGCGCGGGCTCGTCGTGCAGGACGACGTGCCGACGATCGCCAGCTTTACCGGGACCTTGCGCAAGGTGACCGAGCGGGGTTGATCCGACCCGCTTGCGTCCGGCCCTCACTCTCCCGGTGCGAAGCCTGCGCCGGGCGAAGGCAAGGCGGGGCCTGGTTTTCCCTATCCCGAACGCGCGCGGCCGCGTGCGCAGGAGCACGACGAATGACGAAAGTCCTCAACGCCTATGATGCGCTGGTCGCTGCGGGCGAACTGCGTACCGACCCGGAGCAGCGTGCCGCCGCGACCCGGCTGGACACGCTGGCGGCCGAACTGGAGGCGCCGAGGCGGGCCGGGCTGTTCGCGCGCCTGACCGGTCGCGGCGGTGGCAGTCCGCGCGGCGTCTACATGTTCGGCGACGTCGGTCGCGGCAAGTCGATGATGATGGACCTGTTCTTCGCGAACGTCGCCGTGGAGCGCAAACGCCGTGTCCATTTCTCCGAATTCATGCTCGAGGTCCACGGCCGCATCGCGATCGAGCGCCGCAAGGAAGCGGGCGATCCGATCGCCCCCGTCGCCGCGGCGCTGGCCGAGGAGACGCGGCTGCTCGCCTTCGACGAGATGATGGTTACCAACTCGCCCGATGCGATGATCCTCAGCCGGCTGTTCTCCGGTCTGCTGGAGGCGGGGGTGACCGTCGTCACCACCTCCAACCGCGCGCCCGCCGATCTCTACAAGAACGGCCTCAACCGCGAGCATTTCCTGCCCTTCATCGCGCTGATCGAGGCGCGGCTCGACGTGGTGACGCTCAACGGGCCGATCGACTATCGACGCGACCGGCTGGGGCAACAGAACACCTGGCTGGTCCCCAATGGTCCGGCGGCGACCGCGGACCTTTCCGCCGCCTTCTTCCGCCTGACCGATCACGAGGTGACCGAGCCGATCCCGGCGGAGGATATCGTCGTGCAAGGTCGCACGCTGCATGTCCCCAAGACGCTGAAGGGGGTCGCGGTCTTCTCGTTCCGCAAGCTGTGCGGCGAGGCGCGGGGGGCGGCGGACTATCTCGCCGTTGCGCGGCGCTATCACACCGTCATCCTCGTCGGCGTGCCCAAGCTCGGGCCGGAGAACCGCAACGAGGCGGCGCGGTTCGTCGCGCTGATCGACGCGCTCTATGAGCATAAGGTCAAGCTGCTCGCCGCGGCGGATGCCGAGCCGGACGCGCTCTATCCGGAGGGCGACGGGCGGTTCGAATTCCAGCGCACGGTCAGCCGGCTGGAGGAAATGCGTTCTGAGGATTACCTCGCGCAGGGCCATGGCAGTGCCTAATTGCACTTGCGAACCATTATCAACTAAAGGCTTAATCCTTGGCGATTAGCGGTTGCCGGGCGTCGAAAAGGGGCGTAGGCGGCATGGCCAATCAGGACCTGCCTTTACGGAGATGGATTGGATGGCTCGCAAGAAGATCGCGCTGATCGGCGCCGGCAATATCGGCGGCACGCTCGCGCACCTCGCGGCGCTCAAGAATTTGGGTGATATCGTCCTCTTCGACGTCGCCGAAGGCGTGCCGCAGGGCAAGGCGCTCGACCTGTCGCAGTGCGGCCCGGTCGAAGGCTTCGATGCGAAGATCATCGGTTCGAACGATTATGCCGACATCGCCGGCGCCGACGTCATCATCGTCACCGCCGGTGTCGCCCGCAAGCCGGGCATGAGCCGCGACGATCTGCTCGGCATCAACCTGAAGGTGATGAAGGCGGTCGGCGAGGGCATCAAGGCCAATGCACCCGATGCGTTCGTGATCTGCATCACCAACCCGCTCGATGCGATGGTCTGGGCGCTGCGCGAATTCTCCGGCCTGCCGCACCATATGGTCGTCGGCATGGCGGGCGTACTCGACAGCGCGCGCTTCAGCCACTTCCTCGCCGAGGAGTTCCAGGTGTCGGTCAAGGACGTCACCAGCTTCGTGCTCGGCGGCCACGGCGACACGATGGTCCCGGTCATCAGCTATTCGGCGGTGTCGGGCATCCCCGTTCCCGACCTCATCGCGATGGGCCGCTCGACGCAGGAAAAGATCGACGCGATCGTCAAGCGCACCCGTGGCGGCGGCGGCGAGATCGTCGCGCTGCTCAAGACCGGCTCGGCCTATTACGCGCCGGCGACCAGCGGCATCGCGATGGCGGAGGCCTATCTCTACGACCAGAAGCGCGTCCTGCCGGCAGCGGCCTATGTCGACGGCCAGTATGGCGTGAACGACCTGTACGTCGGCGTACCGGTGGTGATCGGCGCAGGCGGTGTCGAGCAGATCGTCGAGATCGCGCTGGACGACGAGGCGAAGGCGAACCTTACCGTGTCGGTGGATGCGGTGAAGGAGCTGCTGGTGGCGTGCAAGGGGATCGACGAGAGCTTGGCATAACACGTCGTGAGTTACGACCTGCTCGTCTTTGATCCAAGCGCTGCTCCCCGGGATCGGGCGCGGTTCATTGATTGGTATCGGCAACAGACCAATTGGTCCGCCGACATCAATGATGAGGGCTTGTTGTCGGAAGGCTTGCAGTGCTGGCATCGCGCCATGCTGCCAAACTGGCCCGACATGCAGACGGTCGATGACGAGCGGGTCGATGATCCTCACGTGACGGGCTACAGTTTCGGCAAGCATCTGATCTACGTCGATTTCCGTTGGTCGGTTGCAAAAGAGGCATATGAAGCGGTGCGACGTTTGGCGATCGAGCATCGGGTTGGATTTTATGACGTGAGCGGCGACGAGGGGGATGGAGAAATCTATTTTCCGGGCGACGCGCCAATGCCGCCATCGGGTGGCGTCTGGCGTGAGGTTGCCGATAAGTTCAGGTCGCTTGAAATTGATCCAGCGAAGCCGAAGGCGGGCTGGTTCAGCATATTCCGGAGAACGCAATGAGCATCCTCGTCAACAAGAACACCAAGGTCATCACGCAGGGGATGACCGGCGAAACCGGCAGCTTCCATACCAAGGCGGCGCTGGAATATGGTACGCAGATGGTCGGCGGCGTGACGCCGGGCAAGGGCGGGACCGAGCATCTCGGCCTGCCGGTCTACAACACCGTCGCCGAAGCGAAGTCGAAGACCGGCGCTGATGCGTCGGTGATCTACGTGCCGCCGCCCTTCGCTGCGGATTCGATTCTCGAGGCGATCGATGCCGAGATCCCGCTGATCGTCGCGATCACCGAGGGCATTCCGGTGCTCGACATGGTCCGCGTCAAGCGCGCGCTGTCGGGCAGCAAGTCGCGCCTGATCGGCCCGAACTGCCCCGGCGTGCTGACGCCCGGCGAGTGCAAGATCGGCATCATGCCGGGCAGCATCTTCAAGCAGGGCAGCGTCGGCGTCGTCTCGCGCTCCGGCACGCTGACCTATGAGGCGGTGTTCCAGACCTCGAACGCCGGCCTCGGCCAGACCACCGCGGTCGGCATCGGCGGCGATCCGGTCAACGGCACCAACTTCATCGACGTGCTCGAGCTGTTCCTTGCCGACGAGGCGACGCAGTCGATCATCATGATCGGCGAGATCGGCGGCGACGCCGAGGAGCAGGCCGCGCAATTCCTGATCGACGAGGCCAAGCGTGGCCGCAAGAAGCCGATGGCCGGCTTCATCGCGGGTCGTACGGCGCCTCCGGGCCGTCGCATGGGCCATGCCGGCGCGATCGTGTCGGGCGGCAAGGGCGATGCCGAGAGCAAGATCGCGGCGATGGAAGCTGCCGGGATCAAGGTCGCGGCGAGCCCCAGCGAACTGGGTTCGACGCTGCTCGAGGTGTTGAACGGTTAAACCATTACCCCTCTCCCATCGGGAGAGGGAGGGAGCGGCGGAGCCGCGGAAGGGTGAGGGCAGGTGGGCCTTCCCCTTCGACCCTCACCCTCCCACCGCCCTGCGGGCAGTGGGCCCCTCCCTCTCCCATCGGGAGAGGGAAATAGGAAGAAGACCATGGGCTACGAAGGTCAGGATTTCGGCGACATCGCATCCGGCGTGTCGCCTGCGTTCATCGAAGCGCTCTACGCCAAGTATCAGGCCGACCAGTCGTCGGTCGATCTCGGCTGGCGCGGGTTCTTCGAGGGGCTGGAGGGCGGCACCGGCGGTCCGAGCTGGACCAACAAGCGCTGGCCGCTGACCACGACCGACGACCTGACCGCGGGCCTCGACCCGACGCAGATGGAGCCCGCGCCCAAGCCCGCCAGGGGCGGCAAGTCCGCCGCGGCGCCTGCGGCTGCGCCGTCCAAGGACGATATCATCAAGGCGGCCGGCGACGCGATCCGCGCGCAGCTGCTGATCCGCACCTATCGCGTCCGCGGCCACCTCGCCGCCAATCTCGATCCGCTCGGCCTGTCGCACCGCGACATGCCCGAGGATCTGCGCACCGAATATCACGGTTTCACCGACGCCGACCTCGATCGGCCGATCTATCTCGGCGGGACGCTGGGCTTCGAATGGGCGACCGTCCGCGAACTGGTCGATACGCTGCGCCGCAATTACTGCGGCAACGTCGGCCTCGAATACATGCACATCGTCGATGTCGAGGAGCGCCGCTTCCTGCAGGACCGCATGGAGGGCAAGGACAAGGCGATCGAATTCAGCGTCGATGGCAAGAAGGCGATCCTCAGCAAGGTCATCGAGGCCGAGCAGTGGGAGAAGTTCCTCGGCAAGAAGTATGTCGGGACGAAGCGCTTCGGCCTCGACGGCGGCGAGAGCATGATCCCGGCGCTGGAAAGCGTCATCAAGTACGGCGGTCAGGCCGGCGTGCGCGAGATGGTGTTTGGCATGGCGCATCGCGGCCGGCTGAACGTGCTCGCCAACGTCATGGCGAAGCCGCTGCGCGTGATCTTCCACGAATTCGCGGGCGGATCGGCGCAGCCCGACGAGATCGGCGGATCGGGCGACGTGAAATATCACCTCGGCACCTCGACCGACCGTGAGTTCGACGGCCACAAGGTCCATATGTCGCTGGTCGCCAACCCGTCGCACCTCGAGGCGGCGGACCCGGTCGTGCTTGGCAAGACGCGTGCGATCCAGACGATCGCCAACGATCTCAAGGACCACACCGGCGCGCTGCCCGTGCTGATCCACGGCGACGCGGCGTTCGCGGGGCAGGGGATCGTCTGGGAATGCCTCGGCTTCTCGGGCATCCGCGGCTACAACACCGGCGGCTGCGTCCACTTCATCATCAACAATCAGGTTGGCTTCACCACCAGCCCGCAGTTCGCGCGCTCGTCGCCCTATCCGTCGGACGTGGCGAAGGGCGTGCAGGCGCCGGTGTTCCACGTCAACGGCGACGACCCCGAGGCGGTGACCTTCGCCACCAAGATGGCGATCGAATTCCGTCAGAAGTTCCACCGCGATATCGTCATCGACATGTGGTGCTACCGCCGCTTCGGCCATAACGAGGGCGACGAGCCGGGCTTCACCCAGCCGCTGATGTACAACAAAATCCGGTCGCACCCCGGGGTCAGCGAGATCTACGGCAAGCGCCTGATCCAGGAAGGCGTGATCGACCAGGCGTGGCTGGACGAGAAGGTCCATCAGTTCACGACCTTGCTCGAAGGCGAGTTCGAGGCGGGCGCGAGCTACAAGCCGAACAAGGCGGACTGGTTCGCCGGTCGCTGGTCCGGCCTGTCGGCGCCGACCGATGGCGGCACCGAACGGCGCAACGTCGAAACCGGCATCGAGCTCAAGCTGTTCGACGCGCTCGGCCGGACGCTGACGACGGTGCCGGAGGGTATCCAGATCCACAAGACGCTGTCGCGCGTGATCGACGCCAAGCGGCAGATGTTCACCACGGGCGCGAATTTCGACTGGGCGACCGGCGAGGCGCTGGCGTTCGGGTCGCTGCTGTCGGAAGGCTATGGCGTCCGCTTGTCGGGCCAGGATTCGGGTCGCGGCACCTTCTCACAGCGGCACGCGGTGTGGGTCGACCAGACCGACGAGCACAAATACGTGCCGCTGACGACGGTCGAGCATGGCCGCTTTGAGGTGCTCGACAGCCCGCTGTCGGAATATGGCGTGCTCGGCTTCGAATATGGCTATGCGCTCGCCGACCCCAAGACGCTGGTGATGTGGGAGGCGCAGTTCGGCGATTTCGTTAACGGCGCGCAGATCATGATCGACCAGTTCATCACGAGCGGCGAGTCCAAGTGGCTGCGCGCCAACGGCCTCGTGATGCTGCTGCCGCATGGCTACGAAGGGCAGGGCCCGGAGCATAGCTCGGCACGTCCCGAGCGCTTCCTGCAGAATTGCGCGCAGGACAATATCCAGGTCGCGAACTGCACCACACCGGCGAACTATTTCCACCTGCTGCGCCGGCAGATGCACCGCAATTTCCGTAAACCCCTGATCGTGATGACGCCCAAGTCGCTGCTCCGCCACAAGCTGGCAGTGTCGGCCGCAGCCGATTTCCAGGGCGACAGCCACTTCAAGCGCATCCTGTCCGACACCAACGGTGCGGCGGATGCGGAGACGAAGCGGCTGGTGCTCTGCACCGGCAAGGTCGCCTACGACCTGATCGAGGCGCGCAACGCCGCGGGCGATACGGATACGCAGATCGTCCGCATCGAGCAGCTCTATCCGTTCCCGGGCGATGCACTCGCCCGCCGGATCGCGCGGATGCCGCAGCTGCAGGACGTGGTGTGGGCGCAGGAAGAGCCGAAGAACAACGGCTACTGGTTCTTCGTCGAGCCGCTGATCGAGGAATCGCTGACGGCCGCGAACTGCGCCGTGAAGCGCGCGCGCTACGCGGGCCGGCAGGCGTCCGCCTCGCCCGCGACCGGCCTGATGAAGCGGCATACCGCGGAGCAGGGTGCGCTGGTCGCCGATGCGCTCGGCCACAATGTCCGCGAGGAAATCCGCCGCACCCGCAGCGAGAGTTCGACGACCACCGCCCGCCCCACGCAGGCGCCCAGCAGCTAAGAACGTTACCGACTACACCCCCTCCCCGGGGTAGAAGGATTGAGAGATGGCAACCGAAGTCACCGTCCCCGTATTGGGCGAATCGATCACCGAAGCGACCGTCGGCGAATGGCTGAAGCAGCCCGGCGACCCCGTGAAGGTCGATGAGCCGATCGCCAGCCTCGAAACCGACAAGGTGTCGGTCGAGGTGCCGTCCCCCGTCGCCGGCGTGATGGGCCAGCATGCGGTACAGGTCGGCGACACCGTACAGGTCGGCGCGATGCTCGCGACGATCGACGCCGGTGACGGCTCGGCCGCCGCGGCGCCTGCTCCGGCAGCGGCACCCGCTGCCGCCCCCGCGCCGGCTGCTGCGCCTGCACCGGCCGCTCCGGCTCCGGCTGCTCAGCCCGAGGCATCGAGCGATTCCCCCGCTGCGCTGTCGCCTTCGGTGCGCCGTGCCGTGCTGGAATACGGCCTCGACCCGGCGTCGATCACCGGCACCGGCAAGGACGGCCGGATCACCAAGGAGGACGTCGCTGCAGCGGCCGCGTCCAAGCCTGCCGCCGCACCGGCACCCGCCGCGGCACCGGCGCTTGCCGCCGCCCCGACGGGTGGTCGCAAGGAAGAGCGCGTCAAGATGACGCGCCTGCGCCAGACGATCGCCAAGCGCCTGAAGGAGGCGCAGAACACCGCCGCGATGCTGACGACGTTCAACGACGTCGACATGACCGCGGTGATCGAGGCGCGCGCCAAGTACAAGGACCTGTTCGAGAAGAAGCATGGCGTCCGCCTCGGCTTCATGGGCTTCTTCGTGAAGGCCGCGACGATGGCGCTGAAGGACATTCCGTCGGTCAACGCCAGCATCGAGGGCGACGAGATCGTCTATCACGATTATGCCGATATCTCGGTCGCGGTGTCGTCGCCCGGCGGTCTCGTCGTGCCGGTGATCCGCGATGCGCAGGACCTGACCGTCGCGGGGATCGAGAAGACGATCGGCGATTTCGGCAAGCGCGCCAAGGACGGCACGCTGAAGATGGACGAGATGAAGGGCGGCACCTTCACCATCTCGAACGGCGGCGTGTTCGGCTCGCTGATGTCGACCCCGATCATCAACCCGCCGCAGTCGGCGGTGCTCGGCCTGCACCGGATCGAGGATCGCCCGGTCGTCCGCGACGGCCAGGTCGTGGTGCGCCCGATGATGTACCTGGCGCTGAGCTACGATCACCGCCTGATCGACGGTCGCGAGGCGGTGACCTTCCTCGTCGCGCTCAAGAATGCGATCGAGGATCCGACGCGCATCCTGATCGACCTGTAACGCCCGTCCACGCACCAACCACCCCGGCGGAGGCCGGGGTCCAGTTGGGAAGGTGGTGGTGACGAAGCGCCACGCTCTTCCCATATGTTACCCAACTGGGCCCCGGCCTCCGCCGGGGATGTGAGAAGATCATGGCAGATACCTACGACTATGACGTCCTCGTGATCGGCGCCGGCCCGGGCGGCTATGTCGCCGCGATCCGTGCCGCGCAGCTCGGGCTGAAGACCGCCTGCGTCGAGAGCCGCGAGACGCTGGGCGGCACCTGCCTCAACGTCGGGTGTATCCCGTCGAAGGCGATGCTGCACGCGTCGGAATATTATGATGCCGCCGCGAACGGCACGATGGCCAAGATGGGCATCAAGGTCACCGCCGAGCTCGATCTCGACACGATGCACGCGCAGCGCCGCGATGCGGTGAAGCAGTTGACCGGCGGCATCGAATATCTGTTCAAGAAGAACAAGGTCGAATGGCTGAAGGGCCGCGCCAGCTTCACCGGCAAGGATACGCTGGACGTCGCCGGCAAGTCCGTGCGCGCCAAGAACATCGTCATCGCGACCGGTTCGTCGGTCACACCGCTGGCCGGGGTCGAGGTCGACCAGAAGGTCGTCGTCGACAGCACCGGCGCGCTGGAGCTGGCCAAGGTGCCGCAGCATCTGGTCGTGATCGGTGGCGGCGTCATCGGGCTCGAGCTCGGCAGCGTCTGGCGCCGGCTCGGCGCGAAGGTGACCGTGGTCGAATATCTCGACCAGATCCTGCCCGGCTTCGATGGCGACGTCCGCAAGGAAGCGCAGAAGATCTTCAAGAAGCAGGGCATGGAGTTCAAGCTGTCGACGAAGGTCACCGGCGTGACCGTGTCGGGCGACACCGCGACGCTGACGGTCGAACCCGCCGCGGGCGGCGAGGCACAGACGATCGAGGCAGACAGCGTGCTGCTCGCCATCGGCCGCAAGCCGAACACCGACGGCCTCAACCTCAAGGCGGCCGGCCTGGCGGTCAACGGCCGTGGCCAGGTGGAGATCGACCATGATTTCGCCACCAGCGTCCCCGGCATCTGGGCGATCGGCGACGTCGCGCCCGGCCTGATGCTCGCGCACAAGGCCGAGGACGAAGGCATTGCGGTCGCCGAGAATATCGCCGGCCTGACCGGCATCGTGAACCACGACATCATTCCGAGCGTCGTCTACACGATGCCCGAATTCGCCGGCGTCGGCCTGACCGAGGAAGCCGCCAAGGCGAAGGGCGAGATCAAGGTCGGCAAGTTCCCGATGATGGCGAACAGCCGTGCCAAGACCAACCATGAGCCGGACGGCTTCGTGAAGATCATCGCCGATGCCAAGACCGACCGCGTCGTCGGCGTCTGGGCGATCGCCAGCGTTGCCGGCACGATGATCGCGCAGGCCGCACAGGCGATGGAGTTCGGCGCGACCAGCGAGGATATCGCCTACACCTGCCATGCGCATCCGACGCATTCGGAAGCGATCAAGGAAGCGGCGATGGCGGTGACCGGCAAGCCGATCCACATCTGATGACTGCCGGCGCGGGTTCCATCGACCCGCGCCGGCCGCGAGCGCTCAGGCGGCGGCTTGCAGCATGGTGCCCCGGATCATGTCGGCGGCCTTTTCCGCGATCATGATCGTCGGCGCGTTGGTGTTGCCGCTGACCAGCGACGGCATGACCGAGGCGTCGATCACGCGCAGGCCGTCGATCCCGCGCACCCGCAGCGATCCGTCCACCACGGCGTTGCGATCGTCGCCCATCCGGCAGGTGCCGACCGGGTGATAGATAGTCTCCGCGGTGGCACGCACCCAGGCATCGATCGCGTCGTCGCTGCGCACGTCCGCCCCCGGTGCCAGTTCGGCGTCGCGATAGGGATCGAGCGCCGCCTGGGCCGCGACCTCGCGCCCGATCTTCACGGATTCGCGCAGCACGCGGCGATCCTCCGGCGTCGCGAGATAGTTCGCCTCGATCAGCGGATCGGCGAGCGGATCGGCCGATTGCAGCCCGATACGGCCGCGGCTTTCCGGGCGCAGCTGGCACAGGTGGAGTGAGAAGCCGTCCTCGGTCGCCTTGGCCTTGCCGTGATCGCGCATGATCGCGAGCACGGCGTGGATCTGGATATCGGGATGCTCAAGCCCGGTGCGCGAGGGGATGAAGGCGCCCGTCTCCAGGAAATTCTGCCGGCCGACGCCCTTGCCGGTGAGTGCGTAGCGCAGGCCGACGCCGAGCTGGCGCAGGCCCTTTACCTCGCTGAACACGGTCCGCAGGCCGCGGCTGCGCCAGTTCATGATGACGTCTAGGTGATCCTGCAGGTTCTCGCCGACGCCGGGCAGGTCGTGCACCGCAGGTACGCCCGCCGCGCGCAGCCGTTCGGGATCGCCGATGCCGGAGAGCTGTAGCAGTTGCGGCGACTGCACCGCACCGGTGGCGACCAGCACTTCGGCCCGCGCGTCCGCCTGAAGCAACGTCCGTCCGACGGCATAATCCACCCCGATCGCGTGGCCGCGCTCGATGCGGATACGGGTCGTCCGCGCACCGGTCGCGATGGTGAGGTTGGGGCGGCCGAGTGCGGGGACCAGATAGGCTTCGGCCGCGGTCCAGCGCCGGCCGTCGCCGATCGTCAGGTCATAGGGGCCGAATCCTTCGGGTGCGGCGCCGTTGAAATCGTCGGTGACCGGATAGCCCGCCTGCCGTCCGGCCTCGATGAAGGCGGCGTTGAACGGGCTGTCGCTCTCGCCCGCCGAGACGCGCAACGGGCCTGCGCTGCCGTGCAGGTCGCCGCCGCGATGATGGCCCTCCAGCTTGCGGAAATAGGGGAGGACGTCGTCCCAGCCCCATCCGGCAAGGCCCGCCTGTCGCCAGCGGTCATAGTCGCGCGGGTGGCCGCGCGAATAGATCATGCCGTTGATCGCCGAGCTGCCACCCAGACCGCGACCGCGCGGCCACCACAGGCGCCGGCCGTCCAGATGCGGTTCCGCGGCGGTCCAGAATCCCCAATTGTGCTTGCTCTTCGCCTTGATGAGTTCGCCGACCCCCGCCGGCATGCGCACCAGCAGCTCGCGATTGCGCCCACCCGCCTCGATCAGCAGCACGCTCGCCGCCGGGTCTTCGGACAGGCGCGCGGCGAGGACGCAGCCGGCCGAACCGCCGCCTATGACGATATAGTCGAAACTCCCTTTGGACATGTTCTCTCCTGTGCGGCCGTCGGGGCCGTCGTATCGGTGGGCGGGTAGCAGAGGAGGGCGATCATCTCCTCCATCAGCGTGGCGCGATCGAGCTCGGGCGCGTGGACCTTGCTGAGGCCGAGCGTCATCAGCGCATAGGCCCGCACCATCGCGTCATGCCGGTCGAGGCGATTGGCCTGCAGGCAAGCGACGAGGAAACCGATCACCTGTTCGTCGTGCCGTTCGACCGCGTCGCGGGCGCGCGGGTCGCTCTCCGCCCAGGCCCGCATCGCGATCGACAGGCGCGACATGCCACGCCGGCGGACGACGTGCGCGAGCAGGCGGATGCGGCCGACCGGATCGGCCTCCGCGCGAGCGATCGCGTCGATCAGCTCGGCAATCTGCGCGCCCGCGAAATAGTCGGCGAGTTGACCCTGATAGCCGTCGAAGTCGGTGAAATGGTGATAGAAGCTGCCGGTCGATACGCGCAATTCGCCGGCAAGCGGGCGCAGCTTCAGCGCCCGCAGCCCGCCACGGCGGAGCAGGGACTGCCCCGCCTCCAGCCAGTCGCGGGGCGACAGGTCCGCAGCGCGCGATGATACCGGGTCGCTCGTCACCATGACGAATGTTATGCCGGCCGGGACGGACGGTAAAGGGGCTGCCGGCTCTCGATGCCGGTACGGTGCAGCAGCGCGACGTCGCGCCGGCGCCGGTCGATCCGCAGTGCTACGTCGCCGATGCGCAGCTCGAACCCGTCGGCGCCGTCCCAGTCGGTCGCGCGCATCGGTTCGCCGTCGAGCCGGCGCCAGTCCGGTGCGGGATAGGGGGCGACGCCATCGAGGCGGTGGCGCGCGCGGAACTCCGCGAGTGCCACCACGAAGGTTTCCAGATCCCGGTCGCGCCGCTCCCAGTCGACCCAGCCGATCGCATTGTCCTGCGCGTAGGCGTTGTTGTTGCCGCGCTGGCTGCGGCCGAACTCGTCGCCGGCGGTCAGCATGATCGTGCCGCGCGAGGCGAACAGCGTCGCGAGCAAGGCCCTTGCGTCGCCATTGCGGCGCGACAGGACGGCTGGATCGTCGGTCGGGCCTTCGGCGCCGTTGTTCCAGCTGTGATTGTCGCCATGGCCATCGCGATTGTCCTCGCCATTGGCATGGTTGTGGCGTTCGGCGAACGCAACCGTGTCGACGAGTGTGAAGCCGTCGTGCGCCGCGATGAAATTGACGGTGCGCGTCGCGCCGGGGCCGAACAGGTCGTCCGATCCGGCAATCCGCGTCGCCAGCGCACCGGCGGCCCCGTCGCCGCGCCAGAAGCGGCGGACATCGTCGCGATAGCGGTCGTTCCATTCGAGCCAGTCGGCCGGGAACTCGCCGAGGCGGTAGCCGCCCGGCCCGATGTCCCAGGGCTCGGCGATCATGATGCGGTCGGCGAGCAGGGGATCGGCCGCGATCTCCGCGAAGATCGGCGCATGGGGATCGAAGCCGGGAGAGCGCGCCAGCACCGGCGCGAGGTCGAAGCGGAAACCGTCGACGCCCAGAGCGGCGAAGTGGCGCAGGCTGGCGAGGATCAGCGCGCGCACCTCGGGCCGGCCGCAATCGAGCGTGTTGCCGGTCCCGGTGTCGTTTATCAGCGTGCCGTCGGGCCCGTGAGCGTAATAGAGCGCCTCGTCCAGCCGGCGCATCGACAGCTTCGGGCCGTGTACGTCGCTCTCGCCCGTATGGTTGAACACGAGGTCGAGGATCACGCCGATCCCGGCCGCGCGCAGGGTGGCGACGGTGTCGCGCAATTCGGCGACGCCGCCCGGGGCAAGGCGCGGATCGATCGCCATCGGCACGACCGGATTATAGCCCCAGGCGTTGGTCAGCCCCAGCGCGGGCAGGTGCCGTTCGTCGATCCACGCGACGATCGGCATCAATTCGATCGCGGCGACCCGCAGCCGTTGCAGGTGCGCGATCACCGAAGGGTGCGCCAGCGCCGCGATCGTGCCGCGTTGTGCCACAGGCACGTCCGGATGCAGCATCGTGAAACCGCGGACGTTGAGTTCGTAGATCAGCCCGCCGGGTGCGAACAGCGGGGCGCCGGCCGGTTGCGGGACGGTTGGCGTGGGGACGATCGCGCGGGGGACGAGCGAGGTGGTGTCGACCCCGGCTTCCCCGAGCGCGGGACCGTATCGAAAGGGACGATCGAGTTCGACCGCATGGGGATCGACCAGCAGCTTGGCGGGATCGACTGCGGTACGGTAGCCGTAGCACTGGCCGGGACGGACGCTGGGGACGTCAGCCGACCAGATGCCGCCCGTGCCGGTCATGGCGATGCGCCGTTCGCCGCTGGCGTCGAACAGGCACAAGGTCGCTTCGGTCGCCGAACGGATGGCGAAGCGGGTGCCGGCATCATGGGCGTGCGCGCCGAGCGCGGGAACGGTGGAATCCTGGCTGGTCATGCTGTCCCCCGGCGCGCCTGTGCCGCCCGCGGGACTATGCGGGGCGGTGGCTCCCGGAACAAGTCCGGGGCCGGGACTCGGCAGAAACTGCGCTTACGTCACCACGTCCGGCGCGGTGCGGCCGGTATGGCGCGTAATGCCGGCGATCTCGTCCGCCGCCGCGACGATGTCGGCGAGCATGTCGCCCGTCTCGCGGTCGAGGTCCCCGGACGCGGGTTCGTAGCGTTCGAGGTAGACGCGCAGGGTGGCACCGGTGGTGCCGGTGCCGGACAGGCGGAACACGACGCGGTTGCCGCCTTCGAACAGGATGCGGACGCCCTGGTTGCGGCTGACCGAGCCGTCGGTCGGATCGGTATAGGCGAAATCATCCGCGCCGGCGATCGTCAGCCCGGACACCTGCACGCCCGCCAGCGTCTCGAGCTTGCCGCGCAATTCGGTCATCAGCGCATCCGCGCGCTCCGTCTCGACGCCTTCGTAATCGTGGCGGGCGTAATAGTTGCGACCATAGGTCGCCCAATGGTCGCGGGCGATCGCATCGACCGAGGCGCCGCGCGCCGCGAGGATGTTGAGCCACAGCAGCACCGCCCACAGGCCGTCCTTTTCACGGACATGGTCCGACCCGGTGCCGGCGCTTTCCTCGCCGCAGATCGTCACCATGCCGGCGTCGAGCAGGTTGCCGAAGAACTTCCACCCCGTCGGCGTCTCGAACACCGGCACGCCGAGCTTGTCCGCAACGCGATCCGCGGCGGCACTGGTCGGCATCGACCGCGCGATCCCCTTCAGCCCGGCGGCATAGCCGGGGGCAAGATGCGCATTGGCGGCGAGCATCGCGAGGCTGTCGGACGGGGTGACGAAGCGGCCGCGGCCGATGATGAGGTTGCGGTCGCCGTCCCCGTCGGAGGCTGCGCCGAAATCGGGCGCGTCCGCCGCCATCATCGTCTCGTACAACGCATGCGCATGGACGAGGTTGGGATCGGGATGATGGCCGCCGAAATCCTCCAGCGGCGTGCCGTTGCGCACGGTGCCGGCCGCGAAGCCGAGCCGCCGTTCCAGGATTTCCGTCGCATAGGGACCGGTGATCGCGTTCATCGCGTCGAACGCCATGGTCAGGCCGGCGGCACGGATCGCGGGAAAATCGAACAGTGTCTCCATCAGCGCCGCATAATCGGTGACCGGATCGATCACCTCGACCGTCATCGCGCCGACCGTCACCTCACCAAGGGCATCGAGATCGAGATCGTCCGTATCGACCGTCAGCCAGCGATCGATCGTCTTCGTCCGCGCGTAGAGCGCGTCGGTGACCTGCTCGGGCGCGGGGCCGCCATTGGCGATATTATATTTGATCCCGAAATCCTCGTCGGGACCGCCGGGATTGTGGCTTGCCGACAGCACCAGCCCGCCCAGCGCCTCGCGGATGCGGATCAGGTGGCTCGCCGCTGGTGTCGAGAGCAGCCCGCCGCGTCCGACCACGACGCGGGCGAAGCCGTTCGCCGCGGCGATACGGATCGCCTTGTGGATCACCTCGCGGTTGAGGAAGCGGCCGTCGCCGCCGATCACCAGCGTCGCACCCGCCTTGCCGTCGATCACGTCGAAGACCGACTGGACGAAGTTCTCGGCATAGTTCGGCTGCTGGAACACCTTCACCTTCTTGCGCAGGCCGGAGGTTCCCGGCTTCTGATCGGTGTAGGGCGTGGTCGCGACGGTCGTGGTCATGCGGCTCCTGTCAGGCTCTTGTACAGTTCGGCGTAGCGGCGACCGCTTTCCGCCCATGAAAAATCGGCGCGCATCCCGTTGCGCTGGATCGTGCACCACAGGTCGGGCCGTGCATAGGCGGTGATCGTCCGGCGGATCGCATGCGCAAGCGTGTGATAGCCGGTTTCGCCGTGCTGGAAACCGGTCGCGACCCCGGCCGCAAGCGCCGCCGCATTCGCATCGATCACCGTGTCCGCCAGCCCGCCGGTTCGAGCGACGACGGGGACGCAACCATAGGCGAGGCCGTAGAGCTGGGTCAGCCCGCACGGTTCGAACCGCGACGGGATCAGGATCGCGTCGGCGCCGCCCTGCAACAGGTGCGACAGCGGCTCGTCATAGCCGATCGTCACCCCGATCCGCCCCGGATGCCGCGCCGCGGCGGCGAGGAACGCCGCCTCCAGATGCGCATCGCCCGAACCGAGCAGCGCCAGCCGCCCGCCGAGCGACACCAGTTCGTCGAGGCACTGGACGAGCACATCCATGCCCTTCTGCCAGGTCAGCCGGCTGATAACGGTGAAAATCGGTCCGTCGCCCGTGTCCAGGCCGAACATCGCCTCGACCGCACGCTTGTTCGCCTTGCGGCGGGCGAGTGCACGCGCGGTGTAGCGGCTGGGCAGCGCCGTGTCGGTCTCCGGGTTCCACACCGCCGGATCGATGCCGTTGACGATGCCGTGCACCCGGCCGCGCCGCGTCTCGATCAGCCCTTCCAGCCCCATGCCGAACCGGCCCTCACGGATCTCGGCGGCATAGGTCGGGCTGACGGTGGTGATCGCATCGGCGGATTCGAGACCCGCCTTGAGGAAGCCGACGCCGCCATAATATTCGACACCGTCGATCGCATAAGCGGCGTCGGGCAGGCCGAGTTCGGCAAAGATCTCCGCACCGAACTGCCCCTGGAACGCGATATTGTGCACGGTCATCACGCTCGCGACCGGCCGCGCCTCCACCGGGCGATAGCGCAGATAGGCGGGCGCCAGCGCCGCCTGCCAATCGTGTGCGTGCAGCAGGTCGAACCGCATGCCGTCCGCCACCTCCGCCGCCGCCCGCGACAGCGCGGCGAAGCGCCGCCAGTCGTCGTCCGCCCCGTACAATCCGCCCGTGCGGGCGAACAGGGCAGGGGCATCGAGCACCAGCAGCGGATGCACCCCGATCTTCGCGGACAGCAACCGTGCCTCCGCGCCCATCAGGTCCTTCCACCGGTGGACGACCTTCGCGCCCTTCACCGCCTTGCCCACCGCGGGATAGCCCGGGATCAGCGTCGTCGTCGCAACGCCATGCGGCGTCAGCGCATCCGGCAGCGCGCCGACGACATCGGCGAGCCCGCCCGTCTTGACGAGTGGAAACGCCTCCGACGCGACGGAGAGGACCTTCAGCGGCACGTCGGCGGTCACGATTGCAGGCGGTCGATCATTGGTTGCGTGATGAGGCAGATGCCCTTGTCCGTCCGGCGGAAGCGGCGGCCATCCAGCTCGGGGTCCTCGCCGACGACGAGTCCGTCGGGGATGACGACGCCGCGGTCGAGTACGACGCGCTTCAGCTGTGCGTTGCGGCCGATATGGCAATATGGGAGGACGACGGCCTCATCCAGCGACGAGAAACTGTGCGCGCGGACGCCGGTGGACAACAGGCTGCGCTGGATCGACGATCCCGACACGATGCAATTGCCCGAGACGAGGCTCGACACCGCCGAGCCGCGGCGACCGTCCTCGTCATGGACGAACTTGGCCGGCGGGGTGATCTCCGAATAGGTCCACAGCGGCCATTCGTGATCGTAGACGTCGAGCTGCGGGATGACGTCGGTGAGGTCGATGTTCGCCTCCCAATAGGCATCCACGGTGCCGACATCGCGCCAGTAAGCGGCGGGTTCCTCGCTGGTCCGCACGCAACTGGCGGAGAAGCGGTGCGCCTGCGCGTGGCCGTGCTTGACGAGATAGGGGATGATGTCCTTCCCGAAATCGCGCGCCGATCCCGGCGTGTCGGCATCGCGGCGCAATTCCTCGATCAGGAATTTGGTGCGGAAGACATAGATGCCGAGGCTGGCGAGCGCGGTGTCGGGCTGGCCAGGGATCGAGGGCGGATCGGCGGGCTTCTCGACGAAATCGATGATCCGGTCGGTTTCGTCGACGTGCATCACGCCGAACGCCACCGCCTCCATCCGCGGCACCTCCATACAGGCGACGGTAACGTCGGCACCGCTGTTGCAATGCTGCTGGAGCATTACCTCGTAATCCATCTTGTAGATGTGATCGCCCGCCAGGATCACCATATATTCGACGTTATACGCCTCGATGATGTCGATGTTCTGGAATACGGCATCGGCGGTACCCTCATACCACTGGAACTCGCTGACGCGCTGCGAGGCGGGCAGGATGTCGAAGCTCTCGTTGCGTTCGGGGCGCAGGAAGTTCCAGCCGCGCTGGAGATGGCGGATCAGCGAATGCGCCTTGTACTGCGTCGCGACGCCGATGCGGCGGATGCCCGAATTGATCGCGTTCGACAGCGCGAAATCGATGATCCGGCTCTTGCCGCCGAAATAGACCGCCGGCTTGGCGCGCGTGTCGGTCAGCTCCATCAGCCGGCTGCCGCGCCCGCCTGCCAGCACATATGCCATCGCGTCGCGCGACAGCGGCTGTCCTCGTCTGTCTACCATTCGCACCCTCCTGTTGTCGTCACCGGCCGTTTCAGCCTTCGTATTCCAGCATCACCGTGGCGAGCGGCGGCAGCGTCACCCAGGCCGCGCCGTCCTTCGCCTCGACCCCGCCCAGATTGCCCAGTCCCGATCCCCAATAGTCATGGGCATCGGAGTTCATCACCTCGCGCCAGCGGCCGTCATGCGGCAGCGGGACGCGATAGGGCGCGCGGGCAACCGGTGTCAGGTTGGCGATCACGGCCACGGGCCTCTCGCCCGGTGCCTTGCGCAGCCAGGCGAAGACCGAATTGGTGGCATCGTCGCCGATCAGCCATTCGAACCCTTCCGGCTCGCAGTCGCGCGCGTGCAGCGCCGGCGTGTCGCGATAGACGCAATTGAGGTCGCGGACGAGCTTGCGGACGCCGTCGTGCGCCGCCGAATTGCGCAGATGCCAGTCGAGCGCGCGTTCCTCGCTCCACTCCTGCCGCTGCGCGAACTCCTGCCCCATGAACAACAGCTTCTTGCCGGGATAGCCCCACATGAAGGCGTAATAGGCGCGCAGGTTGGCGAATTGCTGCCAGTCGTCGCCGGCCATCTTGGTGAGCAGCGACCCCTTGCCATGGACCACCTCGTCATGGCTGAGCGGCAGGACGAAATTCTCGTCGAAGGCATAGACGAACCCGAAGGTGATTTCGCCGTGATGATGCCGGCGGTGGATCGGCTCGCGCGCGAAATACTGGAGCGTGTCGTGCATCCAGCCCATGTTCCATTTGAAGCCGAAGCCGAGGCTTTCCTTCGGTCCTTCCTCGAACGCCGGCGTCGACACGCCCGGCCAGCTGGTCGATTCCTCGGCGACGGTGAACACGCCGTCCTGCTTGCCGTAGACCGCGCGGTTCATGTCGCGGAGGAAGGTGACCGCCTCCCAATTCTCGCGCCCGCCCTGTTCGTTCGGGATCCATTCGCCGGGTTCGCGGCTGTAGTCGCGGTACAACATCGACGCGACGGCATCCACGCGCAGGCCGTCGACATGATAGCGTTCGGGCCAGAACAACGCGTTGTTGATGAGGAACGAGCGCACCTCGCGCCGTCCGAAATTGTAGATCGCGGTGTTCCAGTCGGGGTGGAAGCCGAGCCGCGGGTCCTCATGCTCGTACAGGGCCGTGCCGTCGAAGCGGGTCAGGCCATGCGCGTCGACCGGGAAATGCGCCGGCACCCAGTCGAGCAGCACGCCGATGCCGGCACGATGCGCGCCATCGACGAACCGGGCGAAGCCGTCGGGATCGCCGAACCGGGCGGACGGCGCATAGAGGCCGGTGGTCTGGTATCCCCATGACGGATCATAGGGATGCTCGCTGATCGGCATGAACTCGATATGCGTGAAGCCCATATCGACGACATAGGGGATCAGCCGGTCGGCGAGCGCGTCCCACGACAGATACCAGCCGTTCTCGTCCTTGTCCCAGCTGCCCGCATGCACCTCGTAGATGCTCATCGGCACGCGGCGCGGATCGACCTTCGACCAGATGTCGCGATGCGCAGCGTCGCCCCAGACATGCGCGGGCGGTGCGGTGGTGATCGACGCGGTCTTGGGGCGCAGTTCCGCGGCGAAGGCGTATGGGTCCGCCTTCAGCGGCTGCAACTGGCCATCGGGGCCATGGATCGCGAATTTGTAGCTGCGGCCGGCGCCGATGTCGGGAACGAAGATCTCCCATACGCCGACGTCGCTGCGCCGGCGCATGACGTGGCGGGCGTGGTTCCAGTCGTTGAAGTCGCCGACCACGGACACGCGCTGCGCGTTCGGTGCCCAGACCGCGAAGTGCACGCCGGATGCGCCCTGATGCTCGATCAGATGCGCGCCCATCTTGTCGTAGAGGCGGAAGTGCGACCCCTCCGCGATCAGATAATCGTCGGTCGGTCCCAACACCGGCCCGAAGCTGTACGGATCGGTCACCCACCATTCCGCGCCATAGCCCTGCGCGCGGTACTTCACCGGCTGCGGCGCCCCGGTGACGATCCCCTCGAACAGATCGTCGGTGCCGACACGGGTCAGCGGCCCGAGCGATGCACCATCCAGGTCATGGGCCTCCGCGGATTCCGCCCCCGGTATCCACGTACGCGCGAAGGTGCCGCCCGGTCCGGCGAACACGCCGAGCAGCGAGAACGGATCGTCGTGGCGCCCGTCGAGCAAGGCGGCGATGGCGCCACGCGGTGGTTTCACATGACACCCCAGATCTGTTTTGCATATTCGCCGATCGTCCGGTCGGACGAGAACCAGCCCATATTGGCGACGTTGAGCACCGCGGACCGGCCCCAGGCGGCGGTGTCGTTCCACTTGGCGTCGACGTCGCGCTGCGCGGCGGCATAAGCGTCGAAATCGGCCGCCAGCATGAACCAGTCATGATCGTACAGGCCGTCCATCAGCCCGGTGTACCGGCCGGGATCGTCGGGCGAGAACACGCCGGATCGAATCGCGTTGACCGCCTGCGCCAGCTCGCGCGACCCCTCGATCACGTCGCGGCCGCGATAGCCGCTGGCGCGCGTCTCGGCGACCTCGTCGGCGGTCAGGCCGAAGATGAAGATATTGTCGTCGCCGACATGATCCTTGATCTCGATATTCGCGCCGTCGAGCGTGCCGATCGTCAGCGCGCCGTTGAGCGCGAACTTCATGTTGCCGGTGCCCGACGCCTCCATGCCCGCGGTCGAGATCTGTTCGGACAGGTCGGCGGCGGGGATGATCCGTTCGGCCATGCTGACGTTGTAGTTCGGCACGAACGCGACCTTGAGCAGGTCGCCCACCGCCGGATCGGCGTTGATCCGCTTGGCGACGTCATTCGCCAGTTTGATGATGAGCTTGGCGTTATGATAGCTCGACGCGGCCTTGCCCGCGAACAGTTTCACCCGCGGCGTCCATTGCCGTTCGGGGTGGCTGCGGATCTGGTCGTACAGCGCCACCGTCTCGACGATGCCGAGCAGCTGGCGTTTGTATTCGTGGATGCGTTTGATCTGGACGTCGAAGATCGCATCGGGGTCGAGGGTCAACCCCATGCTTTCCTTGATATAGGTCGAGAGCGTCACTTTGTTCGAACGCTTCACCGCGGCGAAACGCTCCCGAAATGATGCGTCGTCGGCAAAAGGAATCAGCGCGGTCAATTTGGTCGCATCGTCGCGGAAATCCGGGCCGATCGCGTCAGTTAGCAGCCCGGTCAGCCCCGGGTTGCATTGCTGCAGCCAGCGCCGCGGGGTGATGCCGTTGGTCTTGTTGTTGATCCGGTCGGGATAGAGGCGGTGGAGATCGGCGAACACCGTCTTCTTCATCAATTCGGTGTGCAGCGCGGCGACGCCGTTGACGCTGTGGCTGCCCGCGAAGGCGAGGTTCGCCATCCGCACCCGCCGCTCGCCGCCCTCGTCGATCAGGCTGATCGCGGCGATCGCGCGATCGTCGATCCCCTCGACGCCGCGCGCCTCGCGCAGCAGCTTGGCGTTGATCGCATAGACGATCTGCATGTGCCGCGGCAGCAGCCGTTCGAACAGCGGCAGCGGCCAGCTTTCCAGCGCCTCGGGCAGCAGCGTGTGGTTGGTGTAGCCGAACACCTGCCGGGTGATGTCCCATGCCTCCGGCATCGTCAGCTCGTGATGGTCGACCAGCAGCCGCATCAGCTCCGCCACCGCGACCGCGGGATGGGTGTCGTTGAGCTGGATCGCCGCCTTGTCGGGCAGGGTCCGGATATCGTCGAAATACTGGATATGCCGGCGAACGATGTCCTGGATCGACGCCGACGAAAAGAAATACTCCTGCCGCAGCCGCAGCTCCTGTCCGGCGGGCGTGCTGTCGTTGGGATAGAGGACGCGGGTCAGCGTTTCGGCGCGCATCTGTCCGGCGAGCGCACCCTCGAAATCGCCGGCGTTGAACTGGTCGAGCTTGATCGGATCGAACGCGCGCGCATTCCACAGCCGCAGCGTGTTGACCCGTTTGCCGCGCCAGCCGACCATCGGCGTGTCGAACGCGACCGCCTCCACCGCCTCCGCCGGCGACCAGTGGACGCGGCCCTCCGCAACGCTGGTCACCTCGCCGCCGAAGCCGACGAAATAGGCACTTTCGCGGCGTTCGAATTCCCAGGGGTTGCCGTGCGCCAGCCAGTTTTCCGGCAGCTCGATCTGCCAGCCGTCGTCCAGTCTCTGGCGGAACATGCCGTTCACGTAGCGGATGCCATAGCCATAGGCCGGCAGGTCGAGGCTCGCGAGGCTCTCCATGAAACAGGCCGCAAGGCGACCGAGCCCGCCGTTGCCCAGCGCCGCGTCGGGTTCGATCTCCTCGATCTCGGCGAGGTCGACGCCCAGCGTCGCGAGCGCCGCCGCCACCTCGTCGTTGTGACGCAGGTTCGACAGCGCATCGCGCAGCAGCCGTCCGATCAGGAATTCGAGGCTGAGGTAATAGACCCGCTTGGCCCCGGCGGCATGCGCCGCCTTGGTCGATTCCATCCAGCGTTCGATGATCTCGTTGCGCAGCGTCAGGATCGTCGCCGCCAGCCAGTCGTGCGGCCGTGCGGCCTGCGCATCCTTGCCGATGCGGTGGACGAGCGTGTCGACGATGGTGGAGGCGAGTTCGTTGCTGGAAGCGGTCGGGGAGGCGGCGGCTGGGCTGTCTGTCACGGCATGTCCGGAGCAAGAGGAAGGCGCAATAGACGACGCCCGGCAGCGAAAGTCACCTGCCAAAACGTCCGCATCGGGATCACAGCATGCCGAACAGCAAGGTGCAGTTGAGCGCGATGATGACCGAAGCGATGCCCCAGGCGAGCAGCCGCAGCCACGCCGGGCTGACGAAGCGGCCCATCACCCGGGACTGGCCGGTGAACAGCACCAGCGGCACCACCGCGAACGGCAGCTGCAGGCTGAGCACGACCTGGCTCAGCACCAGCAATTGCGTCGCGCCGCTGTCGCCCGACGCGCCGACGACGATCACCGCCGGCACGATCGCCAGCAGCCGCGTCACCAGCCGCCGCAGCCACACCGGCAGGCGCAGGTTGAGGAACCCCTCCATCACGATCTGGCCCGCCAGCGTGCCGGTGACCGTGGAATTCTGGCCCGAGGCGAGCAGCGCCACGCCGAACACGACGCTCGCCGCCCCCACGCCCATCATCGGCGCGAGCAGGCGATAGGCTTCGTCGATCTCGGCGACCTCGGTGCGGCCGGCGGTGTGGAACACCGCGGCGGCGACGATCAGGATCGCAGCGTTGATGACGAAGGCAAGGCCGAGCGCGATCGTGCTGTCCAGCGTCGCCATCTTCGCCGCCTCCGCCTTGCCCTCGTCGGTATGGGCGAAGGCGCGGGTCTGGACGATGGAGGAGTGGAGGTAGAGGTTGTGCGGCATCACCGTCGCGCCGAGGATGCCGATCGCGAGGTAGAGTTTGGCGGGGTCGGTGACGATGCCGGGCGAGGGGATGAAGCCGGTCATCAGCGCGCCCATGTCGGGCTTTGCGTGGAACAGCTCATAGGCGAAACAGCCGGCGATGATGACCAGCAGCGCGAGGATGAACGCCTCGATCTTGCGGAAGCCGAAGCGTTGCAGCGCGAGGATCAGGAACACGTCGAGCGCGGTCAGCACCACGCCCCAGACCAGCGGCATGCCGAACAGCAGCTTCAGCGCGATCGCGGTGCCGAGCACCTCGGCAAGGTCGCAGGCGATGATCGCGATCTCCGCCAGCACCCACAGGGCGAGCGACACCGGCTTCGAATAATAAGCGCGGCACGCCTGCGCGAGGTCGAGGCCGGCGGCGACGCCGAGCCGCACCGACAGCGCCTGCAGCACGATCGCCATCAGGTTCGACAGCAGGATGACCGACAGCAGGGTATAGCCGAACGCCGATCCGCCGGCGATGTCGGTCGCCCAGTTGCCGGGGTCCATATAGCCGACCGCGACGAGGAAGCCCGGCCCCATGAACGCACCCAGCCGTCGCCAGCCGGTGGCGCCGACCGGTACGGCGACGCTGCGGTGGCTGCCGCCGAGCGAGGCGGGATGGGAATAAGCGGGAAGGGCGGCAGTCGTCGGCGTGGCTGTCGTCATGCGCCGATCTCTGGACGAAGCCGACGGGCGGGGCAAACCCAAAAGCGGCGAATGCCTAGCCTATGTCAGACCGTCCGGTCAGACCGGCGCGGCATCCGTATCCGGCCCGGCGCCGTAATGATGCCAGGTAAAGATCGCGAGCGCGCCGCGATGCGGCCGCCACGCCTCCGCCAGCGCGCGGGTGAGCTTTTCGGACGGCCGTTCGTCATGGCCGAGCAGGCGGCCGACCTCGATCTGCACGGCGAGGTCGCCGGCCGGCCAGATGTCGGCGCGCCCCTCGGCGAACAGCAGGTAGATTTCCGCGGACCAGCGGCCGATCCCCTTCACCCGGACGAGCTGCGCGATCGCCGCCTCGTCGTCGGCGGGCAGATCGTCGAGGTCGAGCCGGCCGCTGGTCACCTCCTCGGCAAGGCTGCGGGCGTAGCTCGCCTTCTGCCGCGACAGGCCGGCGGCGCGCAGCGTCTCGTCGCTGGCGGCAAGGATGGTGTGCGGATCGCCGGGATCGCCGACCAGCCCCTCGAGCTTGCGATAGACCGCGGCGGCCGACGCGACGCTGACCTGCTGGCCGAGGATCGTGCGCAGCAGCGTCGCATAGCCGCGTTCGCGGATGCGGGGCGGCGGATAGCCGACGCGCGACAGCCCTTCGGCGAAGGCGGGTTCGGCGGCGGCGAGTGCATCCATTGCGACGCGGATCTGTTCCGCGGTCAGGCCCATGCTTGATCCCCGGCGCGGGGCGCGGCATGGCCGGTTGCAACTTGATCGGAGACTGACATGCCCAAGCTTATCGTCGTGACGCGTGAGGGGGAAGAACGCGAGATCATGGGTGAGGCTGGCCTGTCGGTCATGGAGGTGATCCGCGACGCCGGTATCGACGAATTGCTGGCGCTGTGCGGCGGGTGCTGCAGCTGTGCCACCTGCCACGTCCATGTCGACCCGGAATTTGCGGACAAACTGCCGCCGATGGGGCCGGACGAGGACGACCTGCTCGATTCGAGCGACGAACGCAACGCGACGTCGCGCCTGTCGTGCCAGTTGCAGATGACGCCGGCGCTCGACGGCCTGAAGGTGACGATCGCCGGCGAGGACTGATCGTCGCTGCCGTCACCCCGGAACCGGTCCGGGGTGACGGCAGGATCAGCGCGCCGCGACCGCGTAGAGCGCGATCGCCGCGGCGTTCGAGACGTTGAGGCTTTCGACCTTCTCGCTGATCGGCAGCTTGGCGAGTTCGTCGCAATGCGCCTCGGTATTCTGGCGCATGCCTTCGCCTTCCGCGCCCAGCACGATGCAGATGCGCTGGGTACCCATCGCCTGCGCCAGCGTCTGGTCGGCATGGCCGGTCAGGCCGATGCGCCAGAAGCCTGCCTCGGCGATCTCCTCCAGCGCGCGCGCCAGATTGACGACGCGCACCCAGGGCACCGTCTCCAGCGCGCCCGAGGCCGCGCGGGCGACCGTGCCGCTTTCGGGCGGCGCATGGCGGTCCTGCGTGACGATGCCGAGCGCATCGAACGCCGCCGCCGAGCGCAGGATCGCGCCGACATTGTGCGGATCGGTGACCTGGTCGAGCACCACCAAGGGCCGCTGGTCGTCCTTGCCCGCGATCAGCAGGTCGGCGAGCCAGCTGTCCTCCAGCGGCTCGACTTCGGCGACGAGGCCCTGATGCGGCGCATCCGCCGGCACCAGCCGGCCGAGGTCGGGCGCCTCGGCATAGACCACGGGCAGGGTCGACGGAATGTCGAGCGACGCCAGCGCCTCGCGCGTGCCCCAGATCTTGCGCACGACGCGATCGGGGTTGGCGAGCGCCGCCGTCACCGGGTGGCGGCCCCAGAATTTGGGACGGTTGGCGGTGCCCGTCGACGGGCGATGGCCCTTGCGCGCCATCAATTGGCGCCCGGCAGGCAGGCGGTGAAAGCAGGATCAGTCATCATTGGTATCGCTATAGGCAAAGGGATCGGTGACCACCGGCTGCGTCGGCAGCGGCGGGCGGGGCAATGCCTTGTCGGCATTGGCGGCGGAAAGCAGGACGGAGGCGAGGACGATCGAGCCCTGGCGCAGATCCTCCGGCTTCAGATGATCGAACGTGTCGACCGAGCTGTGATGGACGCGGCTGCCGTAATCGAGCGGGTCCTGGATGAACTGGAAACCGGGGATGCCGATCTGTTGCAGGCTGACATGGTCGGTGCCGCCGGTCTGGCGCGCGACGACGTTGCCCGCCCCCATCGAGGCGAACGGCGCGAGCCATTCGCGGAAGATCGGCATGACGGCCGGATTGTTCTCGGCATAGAGTCCGCGCAGCTTGCCCGACCCGTTGTCGATGTTGAAATAGGCGGCAAGCTCGCCGTGGCCGGGCAGCGGCACGATCGGCCAGCGATAGGCGAAGCCGTAATCGACGCCGGCGGGCTGCGCTCCGGTGCCGCGGCGGGCGAGGTGCGCGCGCGTGTAGGCGGCCGAGCCGAGCAGCCCCTCTTCCTCCGCGCCCCACAGCACGAACCGGATCGTCCGCTTCGGCCGCACGCCGCTCGCCGACAGGATGCGCGCCGCCTCCATCACCTCGGCGGAGCCGGCGGCGTTGTCGGCGGCGCCGTCGCCCGCGACCCAGCTGTCCAGATGCGCGCCGGCCATGACGTACCCCGCCTTGGGATCGGTCCCGGGAATTTCGGCGATGACGTTATAGGCGTTCACGTCGCTGTCGTCGAAGCGGACGTCGCTGACGATCTCCAGCACCGGCGCCGGCCCCGTCTTGGCGAGCCGGGCGAGGCGGAGGTAATCCTCCTGCGCGATCTGCACCGCCGGCAGCGATGCGGTATCGCCGACGCCGAACAGATAGCCTTCGCCATGCACCAGCTTGCCGTCGCGATAGGACATCGTCGCCACCGCCACGGCGCCCTCTTCCTTCAGGAAGGCGTCGAGCTTCTTGGTATAGTCCAGCCGCTTCATCCGGCGATCGGCGGCGGCGGGATCGTAGCTGGGCTGCTGGAACTGGTCGAGCTTGCCGATATCCTCGCCCGTCAGGCGGCGGAAGGCGGGTTCGGTCGGGTCGCCGGCGGCGCGGGGCAGGGTGACCATGACGATCTTGCCGCGCAGCTGGCCGCGATATTTCGCGAAATCGCGTTCGCGGGCGATCGGCGCGACGATCACCGGCGCGGTGAGCGTGCCGGTGGTGGCGGGCGTCCAGGCGACGGGGATGGCGGTCAGCTGGATCGGCCGCGGGCTGATCATCCGCACGCTGGACCGTTCGATCGACCAGCCGCGGCCGAACGCGAAGCCTTCCTTGCGGACGTTCTTCAGCCCCCAGGCACGCAGCTGGCCTTCCGTCCACGCCTCCGCGGTGCGGGCGCCGGGCGAATTGGCGAGGCGCGGGCCGATCACGTCGGTCAGATGCTGCACGGTCTGCACGACCTGGCTGTGGTTCGTCCCCTGATCGATGATCGTGGCGATGGCGGCGCGATCCTGCGCGGCGTCGGGGGTGGCGCGATCCCGCGCCGGGGCAGGCGTCGCGACGACGAGGGCGGCAGTGGCAAGCAGCAGGTGGCGCATCGATGTCCCCGGTGGTGTGTCGTCCGGGTGCTAGGCGGCGTCCGGCTTTCGCGCAAGCATCCGCGATTTGGCGGAAAGCGGCGTTGACAGCCGCGTTTCGCTTCGCCAATAGGCCGCCTCGCTTCGGCGAACTCGCATCCGGACAGGTGGCCGAGTGGTTAAAGGCAGCAGACTGTAAATCTGCCCGTGCAAGCGTACGCTGGTTCGAATCCAGCCCTGTCCACCACCTTCCCGCGCCACCGGGAAGGGTGCGGCCCGATCGGTCACCGACCATTCCCCAGTTATCGGCCATTCTGCCGTCGGATCGTAGAAACTAGGCTTATCTAGTTGAATCTGCACGCGTAACGACTGGAACGGGCTGCTCTGCGCCGGGTTAGAGGTCTTCCCAAGGGAGATCCGCATGACCCAAGCCCATGACGATGCGCCTGCCGCGACGTCGAAACGACGCGGCGTCGCCGACACCGTGACCGAATCGCTGACCGGGGGGCAGGGCTCTTCCGTTGTCGCGCGATCGGTGACGATTAACCGCCCCGCGAGCGAATTGTACGACTATTTCCGCGATTTCGCGAACCTGCCGCATTTCATGGAAAATGTGATCGCGATCGAGGTGCGTGACCCGACGCATTCGCACTGGACCGTCAAGGCGCCGGCGGGTGCGAAGGTCCAGTGGGACGCGCGCGTGACGGAAGAGCAGCAGGACCGGCTGATCGCCTGGACTTCCGAACCCGGGGCCGACGTTGCCAATTCCGGCCGCGTCGAGTTTCGCGAGGCCGGCGACCGAGGCACCGTGGTGACGGTGACGATTGCCTACGATCCGCCGGGCGGCGTCATCGGCAAGGTGATCGCCAAGATGTTCCAGCGCGAACCCGCGATCCAGGCGCGCCGCGACCTGCGCCGCTTCAAGCAGCTGATGGAAACCGGCGAGATCGCCACGCCAGCGATGAACCCCGCACAATTTGAGGAGATGGGGCTATGAAAGCATTGGCCTGGCACGGAAAGCACGACGTCCGCATCGATACGGTGGACGATCCCGAGATCGTCAACCCGCGCGACTGCATCATCAAGGTCACTTCGACCGCGATCTGCGGATCCGATCTGCACCTCTACGATGGTTACATCCCGACGATGCAGGCGGGCGACATCCTCGGCCACGAATTCATGGGCGAGGTGGTCGAGGTCGGCGCGAAGTCGACGCTGAAGAAGGGGCAGCGTGTCGTGGTGCCGTTCACCATCGCCTGCGGCAGCTGCTACCATTGCGGCAAGCACCAATATTCGGCCTGCCCCAACGGCCTGCCCGCCGACAATCAGGATATCGCGCAGGAGCTGTACGGCCATGAGATGTCGGGCCTGTTCGGCTACAGCCACATGACCGGCGGCTATGCGGGCGGTCAGGCGGAATATGTCCGCGTGCCGTTCAGCGACGTCGGTCCGATCGTCATTCCCGACGGCGTCGAGGACGACAAGGTGCTGTTCCTGTCCGATATCCTGCCGACCGGTTGGCAGGCGGCAGAATATGCGCAGATCGAGCCGGGCGACACCGTCGCGGTCTGGGGCTGCGGCCCGGTCGGGCTCTTCGCGGTACAGTCCGCGTTCCTGATGGGCGCAGAGCGCGTCATCGCCATCGATCATTTTCCGCATCGGCTCGAGCTGGCCAAACGGTTCGGCGCAGAGACGATCAACTTCGAGGAAAGCGCGACCTACGAGGCGCTGATGGAGATGACCGGCGGCATCGGCCCCGACGCGGTGATCGATGCGGTCGGGCTGGAGGCGCACGGCATGTTCGTCGACAACATCATCGATCAGATCAAGGCGTCGACCTTCCTCGGCACCGATCGCCCGCATTCGATCCGACAGGCGATCATCGCCTGCCGCAAGGGCGGACGCGTGTCGATGCCCGCGGTCTATGGCGGGTTCGTCGACAAGTTCCCGCTCGGCGCGTTCATGGAAAAGGGGCTGACGCTCAAGACCGGCCAGACCCACGTCCAGCATTATATGCCCGGCCTGCTCAACGCGATCATGGAGGGGAAGATCGACACCGAATTCCTCATCTCGCACCGCATGCCGCTGACCGATGCGCCCAAGGGCTACGACCTGTTCAAGAACCACCAGAACGAAACGACGAAGATCGTGCTGAAGCCCGGCATGACCGCCACCGCCTGAAGGATATCGAACCATGGCTGACAAACTTGCGATCATCACCGGTGCCTCGACCGGCATCGGCTTCGAACTGGCGACGCTGGCGGCGAAGGACGGCTACGACCTCATCGTCGTCGCCGACGAGGCGCTCATCAATGCGGCGGCGAACGACTTCGAACAATTCGGCACGACGGTGACCGCGATCGAGGCGGACCTGTCGACGATCGAGGGCGTCGACCGGGTGCTCGAGGCGGCGAACGGGCGACAGATCGATCTGCTCTGTGCCAATGCCGGCCACGGCCTCGGCCATGCCTTCCTCGACCAGGACGTGCGCGACTGGCGATCGGTGGTCGACACCAACATCACCGGCACCGCCTATCTGCTCCAGAAGGTGCTCGGGCCGATGGTCGCCCGCAACACCGGCCGGGTGCTGGTGACCGGGTCGATCGCCGGTTACATCCCCGGCAGCTTCCAGGCGGTCTACAACGGCACCAAGGCGTTCGTGGACAGCTTCGTCGCGGCGATCCAGAACGAGATCAAGGACGCCGATGGCGTCACGCTCACCAACCTCATGCCGGGGCCGGTCGACACCGAATTCTTCGCACGCGGTGACATGCTCGATACCGACGTCGGTTCGGATCCGAACAAGAGCGATCCGGCCGATGTTGCGAAGGACGGCTGGGACGCGCTGATGGCAGGCAAGGCTTCGGTCGTGTCGGGCTGGAAGAACAAGATCCAGTCGGCGGTCGCCAACATCACGCCGAACGCGATCCTCGCGGAACAGCATCGCAAGATGGCGGAACCGGGAACGGCGAAGGAATAGGGCCGATCGCCAATTAGATGATGACGTGCCGAAAACGGTGGTTTTGCGTGACCCGGAGCACAGCGCACTTTCGGTAGGTGAGCACCGGAAGCACGCGAAATCACCGTTTGCAGGCCGTCACGGCTGAATGTCGATTGGCCCCAAGCGCGATCCACCGGGCGGCGGGTGGAGCGGGTAACGGGAATCGAACCCGTGTATTCAGCTTGGAAGGCTGCTGCACTACCATTGTGCTATACCCGCGCACGCCGTGCGTCAGCGCCATTACCGTCCCCGGCGGGCAGGTGCAAGCACCTGTTCCGCCGGGGCGCATGGTTCACGACTTGCTTACCGTTCGTCGGCTAGACGGGCGCGCATGTATCATGATCCTGCGCTGGCGGCCCGATCCGCTGCCGATCCACGGCCCCGCTCCGCGGTCAGCCACGGCGTCGGCCTTGCCGGGCTGGCGGGGCTGGCCGCCTGGATCGGAATCGCCTGCGCGGTCGGCATGGACGGTCCCTATGCGGCGCTCGTCGGACTGATTGCATGCGGCGTGCCGATGGTCGGCTGGTCGCTGCTCGTCGACAAGGTCCATCGCAGCCCGACGACGGGGATCGACTGGAGCCTGACGCGCCCGCTGGCCGAGACGCGCGACGTCAGCCTGACCAAGCTCGCCGGCCTCTACGTCACCTGGGGCGGCATCGCGATCGTCTATGGCGTCGGGCGCTTCTATTGGGAGGGCAATTTCGCCTTCGCCATGTGGTGTTTCAGCTGGACGATCCCGGTCGTCGCGGTGGTCGCCGTCCCCTATGTGCTGTGGCTTGACCGCCATCTGGTCGAGCCGCGCGACGGGGCATGGCATCTGGGCGCATGGCTGACCGGGCAGCAGGGCGTCGACCGCACGGCGATCCACGGTCACTTGCGCAGCTGGGCGGTGAAGGCGTTCTTCCTCGCCTTCATGCTGGCGGTGGTGCCGGGCAATTTCGGCGGCTTCGTCCGCAGCGACCTGTCGGCGCTGCGCGATCCCGTCGCCTGCGCGCACTGGCTGATCGCGCTGATGTTCGTCATCGACGTCGCCTTCGCGACCGTCGGCTATATCCTCACGTTACGCCCGCTCGATGCGCATATCCGCAGCGCCAATCCGTTCGCCGCGGCATGGACGGCGGCGCTGATGTGCTATCCGCCATTCATCCTCATGGAGGCGGGCGGTCCGCTCGATTACCATCCGGGGACGCAGGAATGGACCGACTGGTTTGCCGGCCATCCGCTGCTGATGGCCGTCTGGGGTGCGATACTGGTCGGGCTGACCGCGATCTATGCCTGGGCGACGGTGGCGTTCGGGTTGCGCTTCTCGAACCTCACGCATCGCGGCATCCTGACGCACGGCCCCTATGCTTGGTCGCGCCACCCGGCCTATCTGTCGAAGAACCTGTTCTGGTGGCTGTCGACGCTGCCGATCCTCACCACCGGCAGCCTGATCGACGCCGTCCGCGCGACCGCGCTGATGGGCGTCGTCAGCGGCATCTATTACTGGCGCGCCCGCACCGAGGAACGCCATCTGGGGCTCGACCCCGTCTATCGCGACTACAGCGACTGGATCGACCGGCGCGGCGCGGTGCCGCGCTTCCTGCGCTGGATGGTCGCCCGCTAGAGCGCCTTCGCCCACAAGGCGTCGACGCGCGCCTGGCTGCCGCCGCTTTCGCGCAATCGCAGGTCGAGCAACTCGACCTTCCGCCCGCGCAGCATCTGCCCCTCGGTCTTCCAGACCAGATCGTAGATCGCCTGCCGCGTCGTCGGCTGGTCGTCGGTGAAATAGGTGTAGCGGATCAGCACCGGCAGCCGGCCGGTCCGCTCGTCCGCGCCGCCGTCGGTCGCCTTGCGCAACGCGTCGTCGAACCAGCCCGCCTCGATCGTCTGCGTCACCGAATCCTGCGGCGCCACGCCGAGCGCGGTCGGGAAGGTCACGCGGATGTCGCCCAGCGGATGCGCTTCCTCGCGCGCCAGCACGATCGATCTCTTGTCGCTGGCCACCGTGCCGCGCAGCGTGAAGCGCGTCTTGTCGCGGCTTGCGCTCGCCTGTTCGATGGCCTTGTCGGCGGCGGCGTCGCGGCGTTCCTGCCAGTTGCCGTACAGCGTCAGTGCGGCGATCACGACGCCGGCGACCGCCACCACCTCCGCCAGCGTGATCCAGCGGCGGCGCGTCTGTGCCTGATCCTTCGTCTCGCTCATCGGCCGCCCGCCTCGAGCAGCCGGCGCGGCGCGGCCAGTTCCCAGCTGCGCGCGATCCGGTCCTCGATCAGCGCCCAGTCGGGATCGCCGTCCAGCGTCACCCCGACCCAGCCCGACGGCCCCAGATAGGCGGGCCGGCTATAGGTGTCGGGCGCCGCGTCGATCAGCATCGCCTGCTCGTCCGTCCCGCTGGTCCGCACGCAGACGACGTTGAGGCCATCGCCATGATGGTTCTCCCGGACCTGCGCGAACGACTTGTCCGCGACGAAGAAGGTCGGCTGGCCGTGGCTCGGCCGCTCCTCCACCTCGGGCAGCAGCAACGCGATCTCGCGCACGCGGGTCAGTGCAGAAGAGGCAGGGGTCATCGGCTGGCGAACTCCTTCAGCACCTGCGGGTAGAGCCGGTGCTCGGCCGCCAGAACGCGTGCGGCCAGGGTTTCGGGTCCATCGTCCCGCAGCACCGGCACCTCGGCCTGTCCCAGCAGCGCGCCGCCGTCGAGTTCCTCGGTGACGACATGGACCGAACAGCCCGCCACCACATCGCCCGCCGCGATCGCGCGGGCATGGGTGTCGAGCCCCTTGTATTTGGGGAGCAGCGAGGGGTGGATGTTGACGATCCGCCCCCGCCAGCGCGCGACGAAATCGTCCGACAGCAGCCGCATGTAACCGGCGAGCGCGATCAGGTCGCATCCCGCCGCACGCAAAGCGGCGTCGATCTGCGCCTCATAGGCGGCCTTGCCGATCCCTTTGGGCGACAGGGCGAAGGTGGCGATGCCGCGCGCCTCCGCCCATGCCAGCCCGGCCGCGTCGGGCTTGTCCGAGGCGACGAGCCCGACCGGGATGCCGGCCTCGACCAGCGCCATCATGTTCGATCCGCGCCCGGAGATGAGGATGCCGACGGTCTTCACGCCGCCTCAGCCCTCATGCGTCGCGGTCCAGTCGGCGCGCGCGCTCCACGTCTCGGTCGAACCGCGGACGGTGCAGCCGCGCGGCCCCGCCTCGACCGTGCCGATCCTATGCACCGTCTCGCCCGCCGTGCGCAGGGCCGCGGCGACCGTGTCGGCGCGCTCCGCCGCGACGACCACGGCCATCCCGATCCCGCAGTTGAAGGTGCGCGCCATCTCCTCGGGCTCGATCGCGCCCTGCGCCTGCAGGAATGCCATCAGCCGCGGCTGCTCCCATGCATCGGCGTCGATCACCGCATGCGCGTCGCCCGGCAGCACCCGCGGGATATTCTCGAGCAGGCCGCCGCCGGTGATGTGCGCCAGCCCCTTGATGTCGCCCGCGCGCAGCAGCGGCAGCAGGCTGGCGACATAGATGCGCGTCGGCGCCATCAGGATATCGATCAGCAGCCGGTCCGAATCGAACAGCGCCGGCCGGTCGAGCTTCCACCCGCGATCCGTCGCCAGCCGGCGGACGAGCGAGAAGCCGTTGGAATGCACGCCCGACGAGGCGAGGCCCAGGATGACGTCGCCCGCGCCGATCTCGCGCCCGGTCAGCACCCGGTCGCGCTCGACCGCGCCGACGCAGAAGCCGGCGAGGTCGTAATCGCCGGGGGCATACATGCCGGGCATCTCGGCCGTCTCGCCGCCGATCAGCGCGCATCCCGCCTGACGGCAGCCCTCCGCGATCGAGGCGACGACCCGCTCGGCGATCGCGTTGTCGAGCTTGGCGGTCGCGTAATAATCGAGGAAGAACAACGGCTCTGCGCCCTGGACGATCAGGTCGTTGGCGCACATCGCAACGAGGTCGACGCCGACGCCCTCATGCCGGTCCCATTCGATCGCGAGCTTCAGCTTGGTGCCGACGCCGTCGTTCGCCGCGACCAGCAGCGGGTCGTCGAACCCGGCGGCCTTGAGGTCGAACATGCCGCCGAAGCCGCCCAGTTCCGCATCCGCGCCGGGGCGCCGCGTCGCCTTGGCGAGCGGTCCGATCGCGCGGACCAGCGCGTTGCCCGCGGCGATCGACACGCCGGCATCGGCATAGGTGTAGGACTGGTCGCCGGAGGCTGACGGAGAGGCCGGGGTGGGGGAGGATGGCGGGTTGCTCATCCGGCCAGCCTGCTAAAGTTTGTGGCGCGCGGTGGCAATCCTTCCCCGCACGGTGCGCGGCGGTACACAAGCTGCTTGGTTTTCCGGCGCCGCTTCGCCAAAAGGCGCAACGATGCGTGTCCGTACCCTGTTTTCCTCGCTGGCCGGTGCCGCATTGCTGCTCGGCGCGGGCGCCTATGCGCAGATCGAGGGCGGCCGCGGCGTCGCGCCGGTCGACAGTTCGGGCGATTTCGAGGTCAGCGGCGTCAGCGTCGACGTCGCCGCAAAGACCGCCGAATCAGCACGGCTCGGCGGCTGGCGGCTGGCGCAGCGCAAGGCCTGGGTCCAGCTCTCCCGCCGGCTGGGTGCGGGCGGCGGGCTGGTGTCCGACGGCACGCTCGACCAGCTCGTGTCCGGCATCGTCGTCGAACATGAACAGATCGGCCCGACGCGGTATATCGCCCGGCTCGGCGTGCTGTTCGATCGCGGCCGCGCGGCCTCGGTGCTGGGGATCAGCGCCTATTCGGACCGGTCGCGGCCGATGCTGCTCGTGCCGCTGCAGGTGTCCGGCGGGGTCGAGACCGTCTTCGAACAGCGCAACGACTGGCAGCAGGCGTGGGCGCGATTCCGCACCGGGAACAGTGCGATCGACTATGTCCGCCCGTCGGGCACGGGCGCCGATTCGCTGCTGCTCAACGCCGGCCAGATATCCCGGCCGGGGCGCGGCTGGTGGCGGACGATCATCGACCAATATGGCGCCGCGGATATCCTCATCCCGGTCGTGCGGCTGTACCGCAGCTATCCCGGCGGCCCGGTCATCGGCGTGTTCCAGGCGCGCCACGGCCCCGACAACGACCTGATCGGCAGCTTCACCCTGCGCGTCGGCAGCGCGGCCGGCCTGCCGCAACTGCTCGATACCGGCGTCGCGCGGATGGACGCGCTGTTCCAGCAGGCATTGCGCGGCGGCGCGCTCGGCCTCGATCCGACGCTGTCGCCGCCGCCCGAGCCCGAACCGGTCATCGATCCCGACGCGATCGACGACACCGCGGGCGGCGAGACGCTGGCCGAGATCGTCGGCGACACCGCGTCCGCCAATGCCGGGATCGCGATCACGGTCCAGTTCGACACGCCGGGCGCCAGCGCCGTCGCGAATACGGAAGGGCTGATCCGCGGGATCGCCGGCGTCCGCTCCGCGACCACCACCAGCCTCGCGCTCGGCGGCCTGTCGCTGATGCGCGTCACCTATGACGGCGACCCCGATGCGCTCCGCGCGGCACTGGAGGTGCGCGGCTATCAGGTGACGGGGTCGGGCCAGACGCTGCGCATCCGACGCGCGCCGCAATTGCTGCCGCCCAACCTGCCGTCCGACGAAAAGCCCGCAGGATAACCCGCATGACCAGCCAGCTCGCGCTGCCGTTGGGGTGGCCGGCGGACCCCAGGGACGACGCCTTCCTCATCACCAATTCAAACCTGCGTGCCGCGCAGACGCTGGAACATTGGGCGACATGGCCGGTCATGGCCGCCGTCCTCACCGGCCCGCGCAAATCGGGGCGCAGCCTGCTCGCGCGCATCTTCGCCGCCAAGAGCAACGGCAGCATCATCGACGACGCCGAAAACGTGCCGGAGGCGCAGATCTTCCACGCCTGGAACGAGGCGCAGGCGGAGCATCGCCCGCTCGTCATCGTCGCCGACGCGCTGCCGCCGACCTGGGGGGTGCGCCTGCCCGACCTGAAATCGCGCCTTGCCGCCAGCCCGCATGCCGCGATCGGCGCGCCCGACGACGAACTGATCGCGGCGCTGCTCGACCATCTGTTCCAGCGTCGGGGCCTCGATGCGCGGCCCGATCTGGTGACGTGGCTCAGCACCCGGATCGAACGCAGCCATATCGTCGTCCAGCGCGTCGTCGATGCGCTGGATCAGGAGGTGCTGGAAAGCCGCAAGCGCCTGTCGATTCCGCTCGCCCGAACAGTTTTGACCGCGGCCGGGATCGTCACGCAACCGCAACCGTTCCTGCCTATGACCTGATTATGACACGCCCAGCTCACCTTTCGCACCTGTCCGCGGCCGACGACGATCCCTTCGTTCCCGAGATCAACGATCGCTATTTCAACCGCGAACTGTCGTGGCTGGCGTTCAACCGCCGGGTGCTCGAGGAAGCGTGCAATCCGGCGCATCCGCTGCTCGAACGGCTGCGGTTCCTGTCGATCTCGGGCAACAACCTCGACGAATTCTTCATGGTCCGCGTCGCCGGCCTGAAGGGGCAGCAGATGAAGGACGTCGATCGCCGCTCGTCGGACGGTCTGACGCCGGGTCAGCAGCTTGCGGCGATCACCACCGAAGCCGACGCGCTGATGGCGAGCCAGCAGGCGGTGTGGGGCGACCTGCGCACGCTGCTCGACGAAGCCGGCCTCCACGTCCTGCGCCGCGACGAGGTCGATCCGCAGGCGGCGGAATGGCTCGAAACGCATTTCCGCGAACAGATTTTCCCGATCCTCACCCCGCAGGCGCTCGACCCCGCGCATCCCTTCCCGTTCATCCCCAACAAGGGGCTGTCGGTGATGTTCGACGTCGTCCGCGATTCGGACGGCGAGCCGGTGCGCGAGCTGGTGATGATCCCGGCGAGCGCGCCGCGCTTCGTCCGCCTGCCGGGGGAGCCAGCCCGCTACGTCTCGATCGAGGCCTTGCTCAAGCGGTTCGCGCCGGTGCTGTTCCCCGGCTATACTTTGGTCGGTGCCGCCGCCTTCCGCGTGCTGCGCGACAGCGATATCGAGATCGACGAAGAGGCGGAGGATCTCGTCCGCTATTTCGCCAACGCGATCAAGCGCCGCCGGCGTGGACGCGTCATCCGTCTGGAACTCGAAACCGGCATGCCCGATGCGCTCGCACAGGTGCTCCGCAACGAGCTGGGCGGCGCCGATGCGACGATCACCGAAAGCGGCAATCTGCTCAGCATCGGCGATCTGGATGCGGTGATCGACGAGGATCGCCCCGACCTCAAGTTCCTGCCCTTCGTCCCGCGCTTTCCCGAACGGATCCGCGAATTCGGCGGCGATTGCTTTGCGGCGATCCGGTCGAAGGACATCGTCGTCCACCACCCCTATGAGACGTTCGACGTCGTCCTCGCCTTCCTCAAGCAGGCGGCACTCGACCCCGACGTCATCGCGATCAAGCAGACGCTGTACCGCGCCGGCAAGCAGCCCGCGGTCATCAACGCGCTGATCGCCGCGGCGGAGGCGGGCAAGTCGGTCACCGCCGTCGTCGAACTGCGCGCCCGTTTCGACGAAGAACAGAATATCTTGTGGGCGAGCGCGCTCGAACGCGCCGGCGTGCAGGTCGTCTACGGCTTCCTCGAATGGAAGACGCACGCCAAGGTGTCGATGGTCGTCCGCCGCGAAGGGGGGCAGTTCCGCACCTATTGCCACTTCGGCACCGGCAATTACCATCCGGTCACCGCGCGCATCTACACCGATTTGTCGTTCTTCACCGCCGACCCGCGCATGGGTCGCGACGCCGCGCAGATGTTCAACTACGTCACCGGCTATGTCGAACCGACCGACATCACCAAGCTGAGCCTTTCGCCGCGCGACTTGCGCCAGAAACTGCTCGACCTGATCGACGTCGAGATCGCCAACGCCCGCGCCGGCAAGGAGGGCGCGGTCTGGGCCAAGATGAACAGTTTGGTCGACCCCGCGATCATCGACAAATTGTACGAGGCGAGCGGCGCGGGGGTGGAGATCGAGCTCATCATCCGCGGTATCTGCTGCCTGCGCCCCGGCGTGCCGGGCATGTCGGAGAATATCCGGGTCAAGTCGATCATCGGGCGTTTCCTCGAACACAGCCGGATCTTCTGCTTCGGGAACGGCGCCGCGCTGCCCAACGACGGCGCGCAGGTGTTCATCTCCTCGGCCGACTGGATGCCGCGCAACTTCGACCGCCGCGTCGAATATATGCTGCCGATCGAAAATCCGACCGTCCACGACCAGGTGCTCGATCAAGTGATGGTCGCCAACCTGATCGACAGCGAACAGAGCTGGGAGCTGGAACCGGACGGCCGCTACGTGCGCGAGGTGCCGGGGGACAAGCCGTTCAACCTTCATCGCTATTTCATGACCAATCCGTCACTGTCCGGACGCGGCACGGCGCTGGCGGAAAGCGACGCGGTGCCGACGCTGGCCCTGCGACGGCGGCGATAGCGGGTTGTTGCTCACCACCGAACCCGCCACAACGCCGCGAATGGTCCTCCCCACCCTGCCTCGCCGTCCCCGCCACCCCGACGCCGCTTCGTGGCGAGGCGTGACGGCAGGACGGTCGCGATGAGCAGCGCCTATCCCCGCACCGGCATCATCGATATCGGCTCCAACTCGGTGCGGCTGGTCGTCTATCAGGGGCATCCGCGCGTACCGGCAACCCTGTTCAACGAAAAGGTGATGGCCGGCCTCGGTCGCAGCCTCGCCGCGACCGGGGCGATCGACGCCGACAGCCTCAGGCTCGCGGTCGGTGCGCTGCGCCGCTTCGCCGCGGTCGCGCGCGAGATGGACGCGCGCCTGCGCACCGTCGCCACCGCCGCGGTCCGTGACGCCAGCAACGGCCAGCGCCTGATCGAGGCGGCGAGCGACCTCGGCCTCAAGGTCGAATTGCTCTCCGGCGAGCAGGAGGCGACCGCGTCCGGCATGGGCGTGCTCTCCGCCATCCCCGATGCGGACGGGATCGTCGGCGATCTCGGCGGCGGCAGCCTCGAACTCGTCCGCGTCGTCGCCGGCACCGTCACCGATCGCGTGTCCTTTCCGCTGGGCGTGCTGCGCATCGCAGGCTTGCGGCAGGGGCGCGGCCCCGGTTTCGACCGTCATGTCACCCGGCTGATCCAGGAGGCGGGCTGGACCGGGCGGGGCAGGGGCCTGCCGCTCTACATGGTCGGCGGATCATGGCGCGCGCTCGCCCGGCTCGACATGAGCCTGACGCATTATCCGCTGCCGATCATCCATGGCTATGCGCTGGCACCCGAGACCGTCGGGCGACTGGGGCGCAGCATCGCGCATCTGTCGAAACAGCGTTTGCGCGCAGTGCCCGGCATGTCGTCGGTTCGCGCCGGGCAGCTCGGCGATGCCACCGCCCTGCTCGCCGTGGTGATGCGCGAACTCGGCTCGGGGAGCGCGATCGCGTCCAGCTCGGGCCTGCGCGAAGGGCTGCTCCACGCCGCGCTCGATGCGCCGACGCGCGCGCTCGATCCGCTGATCGTCGCCACCCGCGAAGAGGGGCGGCTGCTGGGGCGCTTCCCGGAGCATGGCGACCTGCTCGCCGACTGGATCGCGCCGCTGTTCGCCGACGACGATCCGCAACTGGTCCGCATCCGCCACGCCGCCTGCCTGCTCGCCGACACCGGCTGGCGCGCCAATCCGGAATTCCGCGACGAACGCGGGTTCGAGATCGCGCTGCATGGCAATTGGGTGGCGATCGACATCGCCGAACGCGCGATGCTGGCGCAGGCGCTGCACACCAGCCTCGGCGGCAGCATCGTCCCCCATCCGGTCCTCACCGGCCTCGCCAACGCCGGCCAGATCGCACTGGCGATCCAATGGGGCCTCGCGATCCGGCTCGGCCAGCGCTTCAGCGGCGGCCTTGCCGGCCCCTTGCAACGCGCGACGCTGGCCCTTCGGCCGGGGCAGGTCGCGCTGGCATTATCGGACAGCGATCGCGCGCTCTACGCCGAGACGGTCGAACGCCGCCACGCGGCCCTGGCGACGGCCCTCAGGCGGAAGGCGGTGGTGGCGACTGCCGGGTAAAGAAGGCGGGTTCGCGCGGACAGTGGACTGCGCCAGGCGCCCTTCCTCTCCCGTCTGCGATCACCCGCAGCGCAGCCCGTCGATCTGCCCGCCGTCGTCCAGCAGGATATTCAGCCGCTCCGCCCGGAAGTCCATCGTCGCCGCATCGTCCGGCCGCAGCACGCGCGACATCGCCGCATTTGCCGCAATCTCGATCTCGGGCCGCATCCGTTCGCGGAACTTGACGCCGGCGAATTGCATCTTCACCCGCCCATCAACCACACACGGCCCCCGCGCCGCCATCGGCGGCTGCATCGTCGCACAGCCGGCGATCAGCACCGGCACCGTCACCAATATCGCCCGCATCATGCCACATCCTCCGTCCGCGTCATCTTGAGCTTGCCGCCCTTGACGGCAAAACCCAGACGACCCTCTACAAGATCCACCGCATCGCGCCCGAACTGGTCGTAGCGCCAGCCCTCCAGCATCGGCAGGCCGGTACGGACCCCCGCGGCCAGCGCCTCCAGCTCGTCGGACCGCGCCAGCAACCGCGAGGCGACGTCGATGTCGCGCGAGCGGATCTTGAGCAGCAGCTTGAGCAGGTCGGCGACCAGCGCGCCGTCCTTGCCCAGCCCCGGCTTGCGGTCGTCGCGCGGCGGCAGCTCGTCGCCCGATAGAGGCATCGCGCATTCGATTGCCGCCATCAGCCGCCCGCCGATATCGTTCGACGCCCAGGTCGCCGACAGACCGCGCACCTTGGCGAGGTCCGCCTGCTTGCGCGGCGGATGGCCGGCAAGGTCGCCGAGCGTTTCGTCCTTGACGATTCGTCCGCGCGGCAGGTCCTTGCCCTGTGCCTCCAGCTCGCGCCAGCGTGCCAGCGCCTTGAGCCGCCCCAGCACCTCGGGCTTGCGCCCGGAAATCCGCACCCGCTTCCACGCCTGATCGGGATCGTTGGCGTAATTGGCGGGATCGGCGAGTCGCTCCATCTCCTGGTCCAGCCACACGCCGCGTCCGGTCTTGCGCAGCCGTTCCAGCATCATCGGGAAAATCTTGGCGAGGTGGGTGACGTCGCCGATCGCATATTCGATCTGGCGCGCGTCCAGTGGCCGCCGCGCCCAGTCGGTGAAGCGCGCGCCCTTGTCGACGACGATGCCCAGCCAGCTGTCGACCAGGTTCGAATAGCCGATCTGTTCGCCTTGCCCCAGCGCCATCGCCGCGACCTGCGTGTCGAACAGCGGATGCGGCGTCTTGCCGGTCAGATTGTAGATGATCTCGATATCCTGCCCGCCGGCGTGGACGACCTTCAGCACGTCCTGGTTCTCGGTCAGCAGCTCGAGCAGCGGCGTCATGTCGAGTCCCGGCGCCATCGGGTCGATCGCCGCCGCCTCGTTCACGTCGGCGATCTGGATCAGGCAGAGTTCCGGATAATAGGTGCTCTCGCGCATGAATTCGGTATCGACCGTAATGAAGTCGGCTTCGGCGAGGCGGGCACACAGATTGGCGAGGGTCGCGCTGTCTGTAATCAACGGGTGGATATGCATCGCCTGTCCATAGCCATAGCGGCGCGGGTTGACAAAGAGGGGATGGGGAGGGAAGCGCCGGCCCATCATACAGCCCGCATCTTGCCGGAAGAAAACGACCATGCACGCCTATCGTACCCACACCTGCGCCGCGCTCACCGCGAGCAACGTCGGCGACACCGTTCGCCTGTCGGGCTGGGTCCATCGCAAGCGCGACCATGGCGGCGTGCTGTTCGTCGATCTGCGCGACCATTACGGCATCACCCAGATCGTCGCGAAAGCCGGCACCGAGACGATGGAACTGCTCGAGCGCTTGCGCGTCGAATCGGTCGTCACCGTGACCGGCGAGGTCGTCTCGCGCGGGCCCGAGGCGACCAACCCGAACCTGCCGACCGGCGAGATCGAGGTCGTGGCGAACACGATCGAGGTGCAGAGCCATGCGCAGGAACTGCCGATGCCCGTCGCCGGCGACGCGGAATATCCTGAGGATATCCGCCTGCGCTATCGCTTTCTCGACCTGCGGCGCGAGCGGCTGCACCAGAACATCATGCTGCGGTCGAAGGTCATCTCCTCGATCCGCCAACGCATGATCGGGCAGGGCTTCACCGAATTCCAGACGCCGATCCTCACCGCCTCGTCGCCCGAGGGCGCACGCGACTATCTCGTCCCCAGCCGCGTCCATCCGGGCAAGTTCTACGCGCTGCCGCAGGCGCCGCAGATGTTCAAGCAGCTGCTGATGGTCGCCGGCTTCGACCGCTATTTCCAGATCGCGCCCTGTTTCCGCGACGAGGACGCACGCGCCGACCGCAGCCCGGGTGAATTCTACCAGCTCGATTTCGAGATGAGCTACGTCACGCAGGAAGACGTGTTCCAGGCGATCGAGCCCGTGCTGCACGGCGTGTTCGAGGAATTCGCCGACTGGCAGGGCAAGGGCCGGCAGGTGTCGGCGCTGCCGTTCAAGCGCATCCCCTACCGCGAGTCGATGCTGAAGTATGGCAACGACAAGCCCGACCTGCGCAACCCGATCCTCATCAGCGACGTGTCCGAACAGTTCGTCGGCTCGGGCTTCGGCCGCTTCGCCTCGATCGTCGAGGCCGGCGACGTCGTCCGCGCGATCCCCGCGCCCGGTACCGCCGACCGCAGCCGCAAGTTCTTCGACGACATGAACGCCTGGGCGCAATCCGAAGGCTTCGCCGGCCTCGGCTATGCGACCCGCAAGGGTGGCGAATGGGGCGGCCCGATCGCCAAGAACCATGGCGAGGACAAGATGTCGGCAATGGCCGATGCGCTCGGCCTCGGCCCGGACGACGGCCTGTTCTTCGCCGCCGGCAAGGAAGGGCAGGCGGCGAAGCTTGCCGGGCTCGCGCGAACCCGCGTCGGCGAGACGCTGGGACTGATCGACCAGAACCGCTTCGAATTCTGCTGGATCGTCGATTTCCCGATGTTCGAATATGACGAGGACGCCAAGAAGGTCGACTTCAGCCACAACCCCTTCTCGATGCCGCAGGGCGGGATGGCCACGCTGGAAACAAAAGACCCGCTCGACATCCTCGCCTATCAATATGACATCGTCTGCAACGGCGTCGAATTGTCGTCGGGTGCGATCCGGAACCACCGGCCGGAGATCATGTACAAGGCGTTCGAGATCGCCGGCTACACGCAGGCGGACGTCGATAGGAACTTCGCGGGCATGATCAACGCCTTCAAGTTCGGCGCGCCGCCGCACGGCGGTTCGGCTCCCGGTATCGATCGCATCGTCATGCTGCTCGCCGACGAACCCAACATCCGCGAGGTGATCGTCTTCCCGATGACGCAGAAGGCGGAGGATCTGATGATGGGCGCGCCCAACTTCGCGACGCCGAAACAGCTCAAGGAATTGAACCTGCGCCTCGCCCCGCAGGTCGAGGCGCCCAAGGCCGGGTAAGGCCTGGGCGCGCCCGACCCGCTTCCCCCGCCGGGTTAACCATGTCACTACCCCGGCGGGGCTAGACGCGGGGGACGATGTTAGACGATCTGATGCAGCCCCAGCCGCCGACCCCGCTCGTCCGCAGCCTGGGCGTCACCGGCGTCTTGTTCCTGACGCTGTCGGTCGCGACGCCGGCATCCTCGGTTTTTGTCATCATCCCGGGCATGCTGCAGGTCGCCGGCACGGGGGCGATCTGGGCGATGATCCTCGCCGGGATCGTCTGCGTCGCCACCGCCTTCGTCTATGCCGAACTGTCGAGCGCCTGGCCGGTCGCGGGCGGCGAATATGTCGCGGTCGCCAAGACGCTCGGCCCACTCGCCGGCTTCGTCATGCTCGGCGTCAACGTCTTCAACAATCTGTTCTTTCCCCCAGTCGCCGGACTGGGGATCAGCGCGGTGCTGTCGACGGTCTGGCCCGGCTTGCCGGAGGTGCCGGTCGCGGTCGCCGTCGTCGCCGCCTCGACCCTCGTCGCGTTGCTGCAGATCCGTATCAACGCCTGGGTCACCGGCCTCTTCCTGCTGGGAGAGGTGCTGGCGCTGGTCGCGATCGTCGTGCTCGGCTGGAGCGACAGCGTCCGCCCGTTCGCGGCGTTCCTGACCGCGCCGATGATGCCGCAGGCGGCCTCGCTGGTCCCCGCATCGCCCGCGGCGATCGGACTGGCGACGTCGATCGCGATCTTCGCGCTTAACGGCTATGGTGCCGCGGTCTATTTCGGCGAAGAGATGCGCGAACCCTCCCGCCTGATCGCCCGGGCGATCCTAGCCAGCCTCGTCCTCACGCTGTTGTTCGAAATCGTGCCGATGGTGGCGGTGCTGATGGGCGCGCCCGACCTTCACGCATTGCTTACCGCCGACGATCCGTTCGGCCTCGTCGCGCGGATGCGGGGGCGGGGCTGGCTGGCGGATGCGATCGCGGTCGGGGTGGTGATCGCGATCGTCAACGCGATCATCGCCTGTATCCTCGCTTGCTCGCGCTTCTTCTACGGCACCGCACGCGACGGCAGCTGGGGCCGCCCGCTCGATCGCTGGATGACGCAGATCCACCCGCGCTTCGGCTCACCGTGGATCGGTACGTTGATCGTCGGCGGGGTGGGGGTAGCATGCTGCTTCCTGCCGTTGACGTTGCTGCTGGTGCTCAGCGGCACCGGGCTCGTCGCCATCTATGCCGGCATCGCGGTCGCGGCGATGGTCGGGCGGCGGAGTGGCGCGACCGCGCATGCGCGCTATCGCATGCCCTTCTATCCGCTCGCGCCGGTCATCACGCTGATCGCGCTGGCTTATGTCGTGTGGACGAGCTGGCTCGATCCCGAGGAGGGGCGCCCCGGCCTCATCATGACCGCCATGCAGATCCTCGGGTCCGCCGCTTATTACTGGTTCGTTCTGCGCCCACGCGGCGCGTGGAACGTTCATGTGCCCGACGAAGGATGAGGAGCGCGTGGTGATCGATCTGGCCGATTTCGAGAAGAACAAACCCTACAAGGGGCATTACAAGCGCGATCTCGCCGCGGTGCAGGACCGGCTGGAGCGGATCCTCGTCGCGCATATCATTCACGGTCGCCGCGCCGTCGTCATGCTCGAAGGGTGGGATGCGGCGGGCAAGGGCGGTATCATTCAGCGCCTCACCGCCGAATGGGACCCGCGCCATTTCGAGGTTCATCCGATCGCCGCACCGACCGCGGTCGAGAAGGCGCAGGACTTCCTGTGGCGCTTCCGCAACCGCCTTCCCGAACCGGGCGACATCACGATCTTCGATCGCAGCTGGTACGGCCGCGTCCTCGTCGAGCGGGTCGAGAAATATGCGAGCGACGACGAATGGCGCCGCGCCTATGACGAGATCAATGCCTTCGAGGCCGAACTGGTCGAAAGCGGCACGACCCTCGTCAAGCTGTTCGTCCACGTTTCGCAAAAGGAGCAGGACAGGCGGCTCAAGGACCGACTCGACGACCCGTGGAAGCGCTGGAAGACCGGGCTCGACGATTACCGCAACCGCTCCCGCCGCGAGGATTATCTGTCGGCGATGCACGACATGTTTGCGCGGACCGATACCGGCGGCGCGCCCTGGGTGGTCATCAACGGCAACGACAAGAAATCGGCGCGCATCCACGCACTAACCGCGGTGGCGGACCAGCTCGAAGCGCATGTAGACATGACCCCGTTGCCGCTCGACCCTGAGTTGGAGCGGGTGGCTAAGGCCGCGCTCGGGCTGGACTGACTCCTAGAAGCTAGCCTCGTCATAGACGCGGTTGAGGTCGCCCGCCCATTCGCCGTTATAGCGGTCGAGCAGCACCTGTGCGGGCACCTTGCCCGACCGCACGATCTCGCGCAGCGGGTCGAGGAAGCCGGTTTCGTTGTCGCCCATCGCATTGGCGCGCCCGCGCGCCGCCAGTCCGGCATGGGCGATGTCGAGCACCTGGCCGGCGATATCGCCCAGCCGTCTGCCACCCGGCAACGGCGCGTCGAGCGCCAGCTTCGGCACCGCATCGCGCAGCGTCTGGCGGTCCTCCAGACTCCAGTCCTTGACCAGATCCCAGGCGGCATCGAGCGCGGCGTCGTCGTACAGCAACCCGACCCAGAAGGCCGGCAGCGCGCAGATCTTGTTCCATGGCCCGCCATCGGCGCCGCGCATCTCGAGGAACGTCTTGAGCCGCACCTCGGGGAAGGCGGTGGACAGATGGTCGTTCCAATCGTCGAGGCTGGGCTTCTCGCCCGGCAGGACGGACAATTCGCCCTTCAGGAAGTCGCGGAACGACAGCCCCGCCGCATCGATATAGCGCCCCTCGCGGTAGACGAAGTACATCGGCACATCGAGCATGTAGTCCGCATAGCGTTCGTAGCCGAAGCCGTCCTCGAAGACGAACGGCAGCATGCCGGTGCGTGCCGGATCGGTGTCCGACCAGATGTGGCTGCGATACGACAGGAACCCGTTGGGCTTCCCCTCGGTAAACGGCGAATTGGCGAACAATGCGGTCGCCAGCGGCTGCAACGCCAGCCCGACGCGGAACTTCTTCACCATGTCCGCCTCGGACGCATAGTCGAGGTTCACCTGGATCGTGCAGGTCCGCAGCATCATATCGAGGCCCATGCTGCCGACGCGCGGCATGTGGCGCAGCATGATCGCATAGCGCCCCTTGGGCATGATCGGCAGCTCGTCGCGGCGCTTGTCGGGCCACATACCGAGGCCGAGGAAGCCGATCCCCAGCTTTTCGCCCGCCGCCTTCACCTGTTCCAGATGCCGGCCGGTCTCGGCGCAGGTCTGGTGCAGATTGTCGAGCGGTGCGCCCGACAGCTCGAACTGCCCCGCCGGCTCCAGGCTGACGCTGCCGTCGGCGCCGTTCAGCGCGATCAGGTTGCCGCCTTCCTCCACCGGCTGCCAGCCATGTTGCTGCAGCTCGATCAGCAGCGCGCGGATGCCGCCCGCTTCGCCCCAGCTCGGCGCGCCATGATCGCGGTTGCGATAGACGAACTTCTCGTGCTCCGTCCCGATCCGCCAGCGGTCGCGCGGCTTTTCACCCCTGGCGAAACTGGCGATCAGCTGGTCCCGCGACTCGATGATCGGCGAGTCCTTGGCGCTTTCGGTCTTGGTCGTCATGAGCGCGCCCTTACGCGCGGATCAGCGGGTACGCCAGCCAGACTTCCTACCAGTCGCCGTTCGCCGCCATCCATAGCGATACCGCCGCTGCGGCTGCGGTGTCGGCGCGCAGGATCCGCGGCCCGAGGCTGATCGCAACCCCTTGTTCCAGCGCGCGAATGGCCTGCCGCTCGGCGTCGGTGAAGCCGCCCTCCGGCCCGATCAGGATCGCCGCCGGACCGGGATGGGCGCGCATCGCTTCCATCGCCGGGGCGCCACCCGCCTCGTCGGCAAAGAACAGGTGGCGATCGCGCGGCCAGTCGCGCAGCAGCGCGGCGAGCTTCATCGGCTCCGCGAGGCTCGGCAAAGCGGTGCGCGCACATTGCTCGGCCGCCTCGATCATGTGGCTGCGCAGCCGTTCGGTCTTCGGACGGTCGACGATCGTACGCTGGGTGATGACCGGCACCAGGCGGTCGACGCCGAGCTCGCACGCCTTTTCCGCAAGCCAGTCGACCCGCCCCTTCTTCAGCGGCGCCGCGCACAGCCACACGTCCGGCACCGGCTCGCGCGGGCGTAGAAGTGTCGACACGTCCACAATGAGGTCGCGCTTGCCGACCTGCGCCGCGGTGGCGAGCCATTCCCCGGTCACGTCGTCGAACAGCTTCACCGGATCGCCCGCCGCCATCCGCATCACCGACACCAGATAATGCGCCGCCGGCCCGTCGATCCGCAGCGGCCCCGCGGCGAGCGGCTGCTCGACGAACAGGCGCGGGGTCGATTGCGGCGGCCAGGCCGGTGTCGCGGTCATGGTCGCTCTCCCTTGCGCTTCTGGCGCGCCCATAATTTGCGCGCGACGATCCAGGCGAGCACGGCCGCCGCCGCCACGGCGACGACCGCAACGGTCACCACCCCCGCGACGCGCAGGATCGCCCAGAACAGCGCCTCCACGAACCGTCCGACGGCTACCGATAACCCGATCATCACCTGCGAGTGCCGCAAGTTCGCGGCGATAGCGAGGCAAAAGCCCAACCCGCTCGAAAAGCCCGCTTGCCGCCAAGGCCCGCCCCGCGGCAAAGGCAGGGCATGTCAGCCGAGATCGTCCCCGACAGCGAACACCGCGGCCTCGTCGCCCGCCTGCCGTCCTCGCTGCGGGGGCTGGCGCTGCTCGCCCGGTTCGACCGGCCGATCGGCTGGTGGCTGCTGTTCTGGCCGGGAGCGTGGGCGGTGGCGCTGGCCGGCGGCCTTCCGCAGCGCTGGCCGCTGATCCTGTGGATCCTCGCAGGCAGCATCGCGATGCGCGGTGCGGGCTGCGTCTACAACGATATCGTCGATCGCGACCTCGATGCGCAGGTCGCCCGTACTCGGGCACGGCCGATCCCCAGCGGCCTCGTCTCGCTGAAGCTCGCCTGGGCGTGGCTAGCCGTCCTGTGCCTCGTCGGCCTAGTCGTGCTCGTCCAGTTGCAGGCGCTGGCGGCGATCGTATCGCTGGCCAGCATCGCGCCGGTCGCCGCCTATCCGTTCATGAAGCGCATCACCTGGTGGCCGCAGGCGTGGCTCGGCCTCGTCTTCTCCTGGGCGGCGCTGGTCGGGTGGAGCGAGGTGGCCGGCGACCTCTCGCTGCCGATGTGGCTGCTCTACGCCGGCTGCATTGCCTGGGTGATCGGCTATGACACCATCTATGCGTTGCAGGATCGCGAGGACGATGCCCTGATCGGCGTCCGCTCGTCGGCCCTGCGAATGGGCGCGCATGTCAGGGGCGGCACCGCGGCTTTCTACACCGCTGCCATCGCCTTCTGGGCCGCGGCGCTCTGGCTGGTGCGACCCGATCCGCTCGCCCTGCTCGCGCTGGCGCCGATCGCCGCGCATCTCGGCTGGCAGGTCGCGACGTTGTGTCCCGAGGATGGCCGCAACCCGCTCGACCGCTTTCGCAGCAACCGCTTCGCCGGCCTGCTGATGTTCCTCGCCTGCGCGGTCGTCGGCACGTCGCTGTGACGCCGGTACGATTCGATCGCGCGCGGGGCCTAGCATCGCCGGCGCCACGCCCTTAAGTCGGGGCGATGCTGACCCCAGATCAGGCGCGGGATCGCGCCGCCGATATCGTTTCCCGTGCCACCAGCGCCGGCGCGGATGCCGCCGATGCCGTGTTCGCCGCCGATGCCTCGATCGATCTGTCCGTCCGGCTCGGCGTGCTGGAGGACGTCGGCCGGTCCGAAAGCGAGGAACTCGGCTTGCGCGTCTTCGTCGGTCGCCGCTCGGCGAGCGTGTCGACCTCCGACCTTTCCGACGATGCGGTCGCCGCGCTGGTCGAGCGCGCGGTGGCGATGGCGCGCGAGGCGCCGGAGGATCGCTGGTCGGGGCTCGCCCCGCAGGATCGGCTGATGCACGGCGCGCCGCCGCTGCTCGATCTCGACGACGGCGGCACGCTGACGCCGACCGAGTTGCGCGAACTCGCACTGGCGGCCGAGGATGCTGCACGCGCGGTGCCCGGCGTCACCAACAGCGAAGGCGGCGGCGCGAGCGCGTCGCGCTCGGTCTGGGCGCTGGCGACCAGCCACGGCTTCGCCGGGGCCTATGCTGCCACCGCCTACAGCCTTTCGGCCAGCGTCCTCGCCGGCGATGCCGCGGCCGGGATGGAGCGCGATTACGCGCATCACGCCGCCCGCAAGCGCGCGCACCTCGAAAGCGCGGAGGAGATCGGTCGCCGCGCCGGCGAACGTGCGGTGGCGCGGATCAATCCCGGCCGCGTCACCAGCGGGCCGATGCCCGTCGTCATGGACCCGCGCGTCGGCGCGTCGCTGCTCGGTCATCTGACCGGATCGATCTCGGGGCAGGCGATCGCGCGCAAGACCAGCTTCCTGCTCGAAGCGCTCGGCACGCAGGTCTTCGCATCCGGCGTCACGATCCGCGACGATCCGCACCGCCCGCACGGCCTGCGCTCGCGGCCGTTCGACGGCGAAGGCCTGCCGGTGTCGCCGGTCGCGCTGGTGGAGAACGGCATGCTCGAAACCTGGCTGCTCGACAGCGGCTCGGCCCGCCAACTCGGTCTCGAACCGACCGGCCACGCCGCCCGAGGCGTCGGCGGCTCCCCCGGCGTGTCGCCGAGTAACCTCTACATGCAGGCGGGCGCGGTCCCCGTCGCGACGCTGATCGAGGACATCGCCGACGGCGTCTACGTCACCGAACTGATCGGCCAGGGCGTTAACGGCGTTACTGGCGATTACAGTCGCGGCGCGGCGGGTTTCCGTATCGTGGGCGGACAGATCGCCGGGCCGGTCGCGGAATTCACCATCGCCGGCAACCTCAAGGATATGTTTCGCGCGCTGACGCCGGCCAACGATCTGGAGTTCCGCTACGGCACCAACGTGCCGACGCTCCGCATCGACGGGATGACCGTCGCGGGTGGCTGATCCGCGCGCCGATCTGACCGCAGCGGTAGCGCAGGTCGCGCATGAGGCCGGGCAGATGGCGCTCGCTCGCTGGCGTACCGATTTCTCGCGTTGGGAGAAGACGCCGGGCAGCCCGGTGTGCGAGGTCGATCTCGACGTCGACCGTATGCTGCGTGCGCGGCTGGAGGGGTTGCTCCCCGATGCCGGCTGGTTGTCCGAAGAGACGGTCGACAGTCCCGGGCGGCTGTCGCAGGCGCAGGTCTGGGTCGTCGACCCGATCGACGGCACGCGCGACTATATCCGCGGGCGCGAGGGCTGGGCGGTATCCATTGCGCTGGTCGAAGATGGCCGCGCGACGATCGGCGTGCTCGACGCTCCCGCGCGCCGCGAGCGGTGGACCGCGACCGTGGGGCAGGGCGCGCAGCGCAACGGTGTGCCGCTGCGCGCCGGCAACCGCATCGATCTGGACGGCGCGCGGGTGCCGACCGACGCCTTGCCGAAGATCGACCGTCACCTGACCATGGTCCACAAGCCCAATTCGATCGCGTTGCGGATGGCGATGGTGGCGGCGGACGAGGCGGACCTCGTCGCGACGCTGCGCTGGGGCAACGAATGGGATATCGCCGCGGCGGCGGTGATCGCGGCGGAGGCCGGCGCGGCCGTCACCGATGCCGTGGGTGCGCCGCTGCGCTACAACAAGCCGAACCCGACCGCATTCGGGGTGATGGTCGCCGCACCCGGCATTCACGCCGCCGCCGTCGACTGGCTGGCTCCGCGGGCGCAGGCGATCCTGTCCGCCTGATCGGTTGCGCTTCGTCGCGCCCGGCGGAACTCGCATCGCCTCCGTAACGTTTTATTGCCCGACGCCGGCCCTGTCGGTCAGGCGCTCGGGAAGGGACCCTGTACGATGTTGTGGACGATCGCCGTTATCCTGCTGATCCTCTGGCTGCTGGGCTTCTCGCTCCACGTCGCCGGCGGCCTGATCCACATCCTGCTGGTGATCGCGATCATCGTCGGCCTCGTCCAGCTCTTCACCGGCCGTCGCTCGATCTAGTCCGCCAGGGCGGTCCTCAAGGGGAGGACCGCCCCAGCGATCAGTGGACGAACCGCGCCACCACGTCGCGATAGCTGCGGCTGACCTTCACGCTCGCACCCGAATCGAGCACCAGGAAGCACTCGCCATTGGTGTGCGGCTTCACCTGCTTGACCAGATCAAGATTGACGATCGTCGAGCGATGCACCCGCTGGAACCGCCGCGGGTCGAGCCGCTTTTCCAGATCCTTCATCGTCTCACGCAGGATCAGCGTGTTGTCGCCGGTGTAGATGCACATGTAATCGCCCGCCGCGTCGATCCGCTCGATCGTGTCGACGTCGACGCGGAAGATCTGGCCGCGATCCTTGATGTTGATGAGCTTTTCGAAGCGATTGGCGCTGACCGCATCGCCGCCGTCGACCATGTCCGCCGCGGCTTCCGGCGCGTGCTCGGCGAGCACCTCCTTCAGCTTCTCGACCTCTTCGACGCCCCGCTTCTCGCTGAGCCTTTGCCGCACCCGCTCGATCGTGTCGGCCAGCCGCGCTTCCTCGACGGGCTTCATCAGATAGTCGACCGCCTGCGCCTCGAACGCGCGCAGCGCGTGGTCGGAATAAGCGGTGACGAACACGAACAGCGGTGGTTCGACCTCCATCAGGCCTTGCACCACCGAAAAGCCGTCGAACCCGGGCATCTGGATGTCGAGGAAGACGAGGTCGGGCTTGTGCGTCTTGATCGCCCGGATCGCCTCGCGGCCGTTGGAGCATTTCTCGATGATCTCGATGTCATCATGTGCCTGGAGCCTGAGCTCAAGGCCCTGGATCGCGAGTGGTTCGTCGTCCACCAGGATGGTTCTGATCGTCATGCGGCCTCTCTACTCAGATCGTCGAGCTGGAAGGGGATCTCGATCTCCACCGAAAAGCCTCCAGCCGGCGCGGTACGCGTCTCGAAACGGTGGTCCGGGCCATAAGCCTGCACCAGCCGCTCCCTAATATTGGGGAGACCTACGCCGGTTGAAAGGCTTGGCATCGGACGACCGTCCTGCAAACCCGGTCCGGTGTCGGATACGCCGATCTGCACGCGATCCCCGGCGAGCCGCACGCGAACGCAGATTTCGGCGCCTTCCTCCTGCGTGCTGACCGCATATTTGATCGCATTCTCGACCAGCGGCTGGAGCAGCAGCGAGGGCAGGCGGGCCCGTTCGGCGGCCTGGTCGATCTCGAACTTCGGCCGCAGCCGCTCCTCGAACCGCATCTTCTCGATCTCGAGATACAGTTTCAACGTTTCCACCTCCTGCGCCACCGTGACGTGCGCGGTCGGTTCGTTGGCCAACGTATACCGCAGGAACGACGACAGCCGGCTCAGCATCGCATTCGCCCGCTCGGTCTGCTTGAGCAGCACCAGCGTCGAGATGGAATTGAGGGTGTTGAACAGGAAATGCGGGTTGAGCTGGTAGCGCAGCATCGCCAGCTGTGCGGACGACGCCTGGTTCTCCAGATGCTGCATCTGGTCGATCTGATCCTCGACGATCAGATAGAAATTGATCCCGAAATACAGCGCCGACCAGCCGAACAGCGCGGTGAAGGTGACGTAGAACGACACCAGCATGCGCGGCAGGGTGACGCCGGGCTGCCCGTTCTGGATCAGCGACCAGGTGAACGCATCGAGGAATGCCGAGAACAATGTCGCGAAGGCGAAGGCGACGATCGTCAGCACCAGCCCCGCGACGCGCGGCAGGCTGCGGAAATAGCCGTAGAAGGTCGAGAGCAGCAGCGTCACGCAATAGCCGACGATCGCCTCGAACAGGACGGGGATGATCGCGTCGAGCGAAAGGTTGCTGAGCGTCGATGCGCCGCGGAGCAGCAGATAGCCGGTCCAGCCGACCGCCTGCAACGTCCAGAACGCACGGCTCTTGTTCTCGAAAAACGGACGCACGTTGAGCGCCGGGCGGTGTGGGGCGGGAAGGGTCGCCATGTCGCCGCGGTCTCTACACGCGCCGGGCCAAGGGTGCAAAAAAGAAGGGCCGCCGCTTCCGAAGGGGAGCGGCGGCCCGTCAATCGACGAACGGGTTTGTTTAGATACCGACGTTCAGCGACAGGATGAATGCCCGCGGGCTGCCGATCTGCACGAACGGAATGGTGTTGTTCACGCTGAGCGTCTGACCGCCGGTGAAGCCGCCGACGTAGAACTTGTTGAACGCGTTCACGACGTTGAGCTGCAGGTAAGTCTTGTTGTTGCCACCGATGCCGGCCCAGTCGAGCGACAGCCGCGCGTCGAAATCGACGACGGTGTAACCCGAAGCGAAAGCGTCATACGTCTGGTACTGAATGCCGCGCGTGCCGGTATAGGCCGCCGATACGTTGCTGACGGTCGGGCAGACGTTGTTCACAAGCGCGACCGTGCAGGCGAAGTTGCCCAGGTTCTGATCGTTGACGTAGCGGCGGCCGGTCCGCTTCGCCTGCGCCCCGAGCTCAAGCGGGCCAAGCGTCGCCTGCACACGGCCACCGAACGTGTAGACCGGAGCACCCGATTCACGCTTGCCGGCAGTCTGCGCCAGGATTGGAGCGCCTGCGACGGTGCAGTTTGCGGTCGTGTTCGCTGCCGTCAGAGTCGTCGGGCAACGGCCGATCTCGACGTCGTTCTTGATCTCCGACTTCAGATACGAACCGTAGACGTAGAGCAGCAGCTCGTTGATCGGACGATAGGACAGGCTGCCATCGACGCCATACTTATCGACCCGACCGAGGTTGCGGTAGATCGTCTGCTGGGTATCGATGTCGTACGCGCTTGCCAGGCGGTTCTGGAAGCGGGTGTACCACGGCCCGACCGATGCCTGGATGCGGCCACTTTGATAACGCACGCCGGCGTCGAAGTTGTCGGTCGTTTCCGGCGTCGGGTTCGCGGGGGTGGTGTTCTGCGGATAGTAGAATGCCTGATACAGGTTGTCCGTACCCGGAACCTGAATACCCTTCGAATAATTGCCGAAGATCGAGAAGGCACCGCTGACAGTGTAGGTCAGTCCGCCGGCAGGCAGCAGCTTGTCGTACTTATACGTACGCTGCTGCGGAGCCGCATAGCCGGTGATCGTCGGAACGGCTGCCGTTCCGCCCACGACATAGGGGTTTGCTGCCGCATAGGCGGCGTTCTGCGCCGGGCTGGCAAGACAATCGAGATTGCCGTTGGCACCCGTGACAAAGCAGTTGTTCGTGAGATCACGCTTGAACCACTTGCCCGTGAGCGACGCTTCGATACGCAGAGCGTCATCGAAGAAATTGCCGATGTACTGTGCAAAGCCCTGGTTCAGGATCGCCTTGGACAGACGGTTGCGCTTTTGGACGATACCACCGTTGACCGCAGCGATGCCGTTGTTGACGGGGAACACGTCGAACGGCACGCCGTTGGCCTGCAGATAACCAAGCTCGCCCGTCTGATGGTGACGGCCATAGTCGAGCGTGTAGCCGACGCGGATGCTCTGCGATTCCGAGAAATCGTAACGCATTGACGCGATCACACCGTAGCGATTGGTTTCGGTTTGGCTCGGCGCGAGCAGCGTGATCTGATCGAGTACGTCGCCATCGCCGTTCAGGTCGCGGCCAAAGTAATATTGGCCACCGATGAAGCCGTATTGTGGCGTTGCGATCGGCACACCCGTCGTGCGGGTAAAACCGGTCTCACGCGCAGTAACCGTGCCACCGCCGTTCGCCTTCGTATACTGATAGCTGGGGTCAACGAACAGCGTCAGCTTGTCCGTCAGCGAGAAACGCGAGTTGATACGGATGTTGCCGGTGTTCGACGGATTGTAGCGTTCGTCGAACGTCGTGCCGCAGCCGTTGCCGTTGTTCGACGCACCTGGGATGTTGACGATCGCGGGCGTGTCGGCGACGCCAGCCTGCGGCGTGTCGATCTGGCAGCGACCGACCGAGTACGGCAGTTCATCGCGGCTGTTCGGGAAACGGCTGAGGTTGCTGGTGCCTGCAACGCGAGGTGCTCCCGTCACGAGGACTGGAGCGGCAGCATTTGCGCCTGCCCCGCCGGTCGACGAAAAGGCATTCGTGTCGTAGCGCAGCGGCGCCGAACCAAAGAAGTTGTTACGGTTCTGGTTGTAGTGACCCGAAACCGAAACGAAGTCCTTGCCGCTGCCGATCGGCTGGTAGACCTTGGCGTTATACTGCTGCTTGTTGATCTTGCCGAAATTGTTGAACACAACGTCGTTGGTCGCACTCGACCCGGAAAACCACGCTTTGGTGCCGAAGGGCGTGAAGACGCCGGTATTAACCATGCCGAACACGCGGAAGAAGCTGTAATCGCCGATTGACCCGACCATCCGCGCGCCGAACTCGTCGGTGGGGATGAGGGTGCGGTAGTTGACCGTCGAACCCGAGGCGGAGGCCGTTGGCGAATCGGGGTCGGTCGAACCGAGGTTGACGTTGACCTGCTCGATCAATTCGGGGTCGAGCTGCTGGTTCGAGTAGATGGCATAGTTGCCAGTGTCGTTTAGCGGAATGCCGTCGAACGTCTGGCTGATGCGGCTGCCGTCGAAGCCACGGATGGTGAGCGTGCCGCCTGCCGAACCGAACGGATCATTGTTCTGGAAGCTGACGCCCGGCAGCTGATTGATGATGTCGTTGACCGTCTGTCCCGGCGTCTGACGCGAGATGAACGTCTGGGTCAGGACCTGCTTGTTCTTCGACGTGTTGGGGACGTCGACGCCGCCGACGCCCGCCTCACGCGAGCCGGTGACGACGATGTCGGTCGTTCCGACGCTGTCGGCTTCGGCGGAACCGGTCGACTGGGCAAAGGCCGCGCCCGGAATCATGAGCGCGGCAAAGGCCACGCCACAGGCGAATGTCATACGCATCTGATCTAGTCCCCTTTGAGCATCATGCTCTGAAGTCGCGGCTCGTCTTATTGCCGTTGCCGCGGCCCATGGGTCTTGAATATTGCGAGTTTGTGACATTGGCGAGGCCGCAACGACGACAGCGACTCTTCCCTTTTTGTGCGTTGCAAAAACGCCACGGTTTCAGGCCCTGATCGTCGCGCCAGTCGATGCCGTTAAACGCCAGATCACACCGTTTCGGCCACGATTTCAGCCCATTGCGCCTCGCTGATGACCTCCACCCCCAAGTCGCCGGCTTTCTTCAGTTTGGACCCCGCATCGGCGCCGGCGATAACCATGTCGGTCTTGGCGGAAACCGATCCCGACACGCGGGCACCTAGCGCTTCGGCCTGCGCCTTGGCCTCGTCGCGGCTGAGCGTTTCGAGCTTGCCGGTGAAGACGAGTGTCTTGCCGCTGACCCGCGAGGCACGCGTTTCCCAGACGACGTCCGCCGGGCGGACCTGGCGCAGCAGGTCGAACACCGCGGCGCGGTTGTGGGGTTCGGCGCAGAAGCCGATCAGTGCGCCGGCGACTTCGGGGCCGATGCCGGGCGTCTCGATCGCCGTCACCAGCAGCTTGTCGCGGCGCAGGACGAACTTGCGGTCGCTCTCGCCGATCGCAGGCTGCGTCTGGTGGTGGAGGAACACGGCGTGGCGCAGCATCGCGCCCAGCGCACGCGCGGAGCGATAGCGGCGGGCGAGGTCGCGCGCGGTGATTTCGCCGACGTGGCGGATGCCGAGCGCGAACAGGAACCGGTCGAGCGCAATGGTCCGCCGTGCCTCGATCGCGGCGATGACGTTGGCCGCCCATACCCGTCCGTCCTTCTTGCGCGCGACGAGTTGCTCCTCGCTCAGACGAAAGATATCGGCCGGTGCCTGGATCAGCCCATCGGTGAAGAACGCCTCGATCAGCGTCGCGCCGAGCCCGGTGATGTCGAACGCATGGCGCGAGACGAAATGGATCAGCCGCTCGACGCGCTGCGCCGGACAGATCAGGCCGCCGGTACAGCGATAGACGACCTCGCCCTCCTCGCGCTCGACGGCCGATCCGCAATCGGGGCAGGTGCGGGGGAAGGGCCATGCCGGGCGATCGACGTCGGGGGTGAGGTTCTGGACGATCTGCGGGATGACGTCGCCGGCGCGCTGCACGATGACGCGGTCACCTTCGCGGACGCCCAGCCGTTCAACTTCGTCGGCGTTGTGGAGCGTCGCGTTGGTGACGACGACCCCGCCGACGGTCACCGGCTCCAGCCGCGCGACCGGGGTCAGCGCGCCGGTGCGGCCGACCTGGATGTCGATCCGCTCCAGCGTGGTCTGCGCCTGCTCTGCGGGAAACTTGTGCGCGATCGCCCAGCGGGGCACGCGGCCAACCGTGCCGAGCCGTTCCTGCCAGTCGAGCCGGTCGAGCTTGTAGACCACGCCGTCGATGTCGAACGGCAGGTCGGCACGCTGCGCCTCGATCGCCCGATAGGTGCCGAGCGCCGCCTCTGCATCGCCGGCCTCGGCGATATTGGGGCGGACCGCGGCGACCAGATCGTCGTCGGCGACGCGGAACCCCCATGCGCGGATACGCTGCATCATGTCTGCCTGCGTCGTCGCGGGCAGCGCGCTGTGATCGCCCCAGCCCCAGGCGAAGAACCGCAAAGGCCGGCCGGCGGTGACCTGCGGATCCTTCTGACGGAGAGACCCCGCCGCGGCGTTGCGCGGATTGGCGAACTGGCGCGCCTTAGCCGGGTCCGCTGCCTCGTCGCGCAGCCGGGCGTTGAGCGCGGCGAATGCGGGTTTCGCCATATAGACCTCGCCGCGGATCTCGAACACGGCAGGGGCATCGGGCAGCGACGCCGGAATGTCGGGGATGTGGCGGACGTTGGCGGTAACGTCCTCGCCGATGCGACCATCGCCGCGCGTGAGCGCCTGATCAAGTACGCCATCGACATAGCGGAGCGAGCAGGAGAGGCCGTCGATCTTGGGTTCTGCGGTTAGCATGACCGGTTCGTCGTCGGCGAGCTTCAGAAAGCGCCGGATCCGGCCGACGAATTCGCCGACGTCCACGTCGGCGAAGGCATTGTCGAGGCTGGTCATCGGCCGCGCATGCGGGGCCTTGGCCAGATGCGCGGCGGGGGCGGCGCCGACCTGCCGGTTCGGCGAATCGGCGCGGACGAGATCGGGAAACGCCGCCTCCAGCGCGCTGTTGCGGCGGACGAGCGCGTCATAGTCCGCGTCCGAAATCTCCGGCGCATCCTCGGTATGATAGCGCCGATTGTGATGGGTGATCGTTTCGGCGAGCGCCGCCAGTTCGTCGGCAGCCTGCTGGGGCGTCTTCGGCAGATCGGTCATGCCGCCGGGGTAGGAGAGAGCATGGCGGTCCCGCAAGGCCTCACAGCCACCAGAACGGGCAGGCGGACGCCACCACCGCACCGACGACCAGCGGCGCGACCGCCGTGCGCCAGTCGAAGGTGCTCATCGTCTCGATCCCCCTGCGAAGCACGTATAGCGCGGCGATCGCAGCGGCCGCGGTCCACGTCAGCCACCAGCCCGCATCGGCCGGCCAGCACCAAAGCAGCATCCCCGCCAAGCCGATGGCACCGATCAGCGCGACCGCGGAGATCAGCGTCAGGACCGCGCCGAGCGGCAGCATCGCCAGAGCGATGCGGGATTCGATATCGCGAGCGGTCATCGCCGCTCCCCTTGCGGCCGGGCATGAAATTGGCAAGTCACATCATTTGTCCGGCGCAGATGAACCATCCGGCCCTGCGGACGATTGTGGGGAAGATATCCCGGGAGCCTCCGCCATGACCGACCAGACCAATCGCCGCGACCTGTTCAAGGGCGCCGCCGTCGCCGGCGTGGCTGCCGCCGCGGCGCCGGCCTTCGCGCAAACCCCGGCGCCCGCGTCCGACCCGCAGACGAAATACACCAGCCAGCCCTTCCCGGAGCAGCGGCAGAAATGGCCGGCGTTGCAGCGGGAGATGAAGCCGGTGCCGGACTGCGGCGAGACGAGCTATCGCGGATCAGGCCGGCTCGCCGGGCGCAAGGCGCTGGTGACGGGCGGCGATTCGGGCATCGGTCGCGCTGCGGCGATCGCCTTCGCGCGCGAGGGCGCGGATATCGCGATCAATTATTATCCAACCGAGGAGCCGGACGCGCAGGACCTCGCGCGGCTGCTCCGCGGCGAGGGGCGCAAGGTCGTGCTGATCCCGGGCGACCTGACCGACGAAAAGTTCTGCCGCGACCTGATCGCGCGTGCCGACCGCGAGCTCGGCGGGCTCGACATCCTCGTCAACAACGCCGCCTATCAACAGTCGAAGGCATCGATCGCGGAGATCAGCGCCGAACAGTTCGACCGGACGATGAAGACCAATCTCTATGCGATGTTCCACCTTTCGAAGGCGGCGCTGCCGTTGATGAAGCCGGGCGCGTCGATCATCAACACCGCCTCCGTCAATTCGGTCGATCCGGGCGAGGAACTGCTCGACTATGCGACCACCAAGGGCGGCATCCTGATCTTCACCAAGGGGCTGGCGAAGCAGGTCGCCAAACAGGGGATCCGCGTCAACGCCGTCGCGCCGGGACCGGTGTGGACGCCGCTGCAGGTCGCGGGCGGGCAATTGCCGGGCAAGATGGGCGAGTTCGGGCAGGACACCCCGCTCGGCCGCGCCGGCCAGCCGGTCGAACTCGCCGGGCTCTACGTGGCGCTGGCGGACCCGGCGATCAGCTTCACCAGCGGCAGCGTGTTCGGGGCGACCGGCGGCACCGGCACGCTCTGACCGACGCGCGGCTCCGTCACCCCGGACCATGTCCGGATGGCGGAGCGATCATGGAGGAGGTCGGCCCTGACAGGTACCGGTCCGGCCTATGCCGTTTCCAGCAGCCGCTCCGCCTGCGCGCGCGCCTCGTCGGTCACCGTCGCACCCGACAGCATGCGCGCGATCTCCTCGCGGCGTTCCGCCTCACCGAGCACGCGGACGCCGGTGCGGGTGACCGTGCCGTCGTGGCTCTTGGCGATCAACAGATGCTCGGCACCACGCGCCGCGACCTGCGGCGAATGGGTGACGACGAGCAACTGGGTATGCTCCGCGAGGCGCGCGAGCCGTTCGCCGATCGCGCTGGCGACGGCACCGCCGACGCCGCGGTCGATCTCGTCGAAGATCATCGTCGCCGCGCCGCCCTCTTCGGCCAGCGCCACCTTGAGCGCGAGGATGAAGCGCGACAATTCGCCGCCCGACGCGATCTTGGCGAGCGGTGCGAAGGGGGCGCCGGGGTTGGTCGCGATCTCGAACTCGACGCGGTCCTTGCCGTGCGACGACCAGCCGTCCTGCGGCGCGGTGATGACGACGGTGCGAAACCGCGCGGCGTCGAGCTTCAGCGGCGCGAGTTCGCCCGCGACCGCCGCGTCGAGTCGCTCGGCGGCGGCATGGCGGCGCTGCGACAGCACGTCCGCGGCGGCATCGTAATCGGCGCGCGCCGCGGCGACCGCGGTTTCGAGCAGGGCGATTCCGCCCTCGCCCGCGTCGAGCCGCTCGAGCCTGGTGCGAAGCTCCTCGGTCAGCGCCGCGAGATCGTCCGGCTGGACGCGGTGCTTGCGCGCCATCCCGCGCAATTCGAACAACCGCGCCTCGTCATCTTCCAGCGCGCGGGGATCGAAGGCGAGGTCGCGCCGCGCCTCGGCCAGTTGGTCCTCCGCCGCCGACGCCTCGATCACCGCCCGGTCGATCGCCGCCAGCGCTTCGGCCAGCGCGGCATGGTCGGCGGCGACCCGCTCCAGCACCCGCGCCGCCTGGCGCAAGCGGGCGAGGCCGCCGTCGGACCCTTCCAGATACGTATCGATCGCGGCGAGATCGTCGGCGACCTTCTCGGCGCGCTGCATGCCGCGGCGCTTGTCGGCGAGCGCCTCTTCCTCGCCGGGTTCGGCGGCGAGCGCGGTGAGTTCGCCGACCGCATGTTCCAGCCATTCGCGGTCACGCGCCGCGGTTTCGATTTCCGCCCGCGCCGCCGCAAGCTGCGCCTCGGCCGCGCGGTACGTCGCCCAGGCCCGGGCGGTGTCGCCCGGATCGACGCGGCCGAACGCATCGAGCAGCGCGCGATGCCCGCGCGGATTGAGCAGGCCGCGATCGCCGTGCTGGCCGTGGATCTCGACCAGCATCGGCGCCATTTCGCGCAACAGCGCGGCACCGGCGGGCTGGTTGTTGACGAAGCCGCGGCTGCCGCCATCGGCCTTGACGATCCGGCGGATCAGCAGCGGTTCGCCGGGCTCGATCTCGACGCCATTGTCGTCGAGCACCGCCGCGAGCGGGCCGGTCGGAGGATCGAAGGTGGCGGTGACGACCGCCTGCGTCGCGCCGTGCCGCACCAGACCGGTCTCGCCGCGACCACCGAGCGCGAGGCCCAGCGCGTCGAGGAGGATCGACTTGCCCGCACCGGTCTCGCCGGTCAGCACGTCGAGCCCCGCACCGAATTCCAGATCGAGCGCCTCGATCAGCACCACATCGCGAATGGACAGCGCAGTCAGCATCGCCGCCGGTATAGCGCGCCTTGCGGCGATGTTGATCCTTAAATGTTCTGTTTCCGCGCGAAAGTGCGGACGGGCGGCACGCGCCGGCCCGTTCCGTCAGGTCGTCGGCGTTTCCGTGGTCGGCAATGGCGCGCCGACGGTGCCGCCGCTCGGCGCGACCGGGGTCGGCGGCGCGGGCGCTTCCGCCTTGGGCGTCGCGGTACCGGATTCGCCCGGCAGCGACAGCGTCTGTGCGCCCGGCGTGCCGACCGGCACGATCTGCTGCCCCGGCGGGATCGGTGCGACCGCCTGCGGCGGATGCTTCTGCATCAGCTTGTAGGCCTGATCGTACCATGGCGTGTCGGGATAGTTCGCGCCGAGCACCGCGGTCGCCTTCTGCGCCTCGTCGGGCAGGCCGAGCGACAGATAGCTCTCGGTCAGGCGCATCAGCGCCTCGGGCGTGTGGGTGGTCGTCTGATATTTGTCGATGACGGTGCGGAAGCGCAGCGTCGCCGACAGCCACTGGCCGCGCGTCTCGTAGAAGCGGCCGATCTCCATCTCCTTGCCGGCGAGGTGATCGTTGACGAGATCGATCTTCAGCCGGGCGTCGGAGGCGTAGCGCGTGTTCGGATAGCGGCGGGTCAGCTCGCCGAGCGCATTCAGCGCCTGCAGCGTGATCTTCTGGTCGCGCGTGACGTCGCGGATCTGTTCGTAATAGCTCAGGGCGACGAGGTAATAGGCATAAGGCGCGTCGCGGTTGCCCGGATGGACCGACAGGAAGCGCTGCGCCGACTGGATGCTCTCGGTATAATCTCGGTTGAGGTAATAGCTGAACGCGCTCATCAGCTGCGCGCGGCGTGCCCAGACCGAATAGGGATGCTGGCGCTCGACCTCGTCGAACAGCACCGCCGCCTCCTTGTACCGCCCCTGATCGAGCCGCTTGCGCGCGGTCGAATAGAGCGTGCCGACGTCGCGGGCGACATAGGGCAGGTCGGATTTCGCGCGATTGCGGGCGCAGCCCGCGATGGGAAGCGCGAGGACGGCGATCAGCGCTGCGGCAAGCGCCTTGGACTGTGGGGTACGCATCGGCTAAGGCTCTTAGCGTAAGCCCGGCCTTGCGAACAATCCCTTCCGTCGCACGTTGGCGCTCACTGGTTTCGATCACGAAAGGACCCGCATGCCTGCTACGTTGCTCCACACCCATCGCGTCGAAAAGCCGTGGGGCCGGCACGACCTGGGCTTCGGGTTCGAGGATGCGCCGAAGGACGGCGAGCCGGTGGGCGAAATCTGGTTCCAGGAGCCGGGCGACACGACGCCCGACCTGCTCATCAAATATCTGTTCACCGGCCAGAAGCTGTCGGTGCAGGTCCATCCCGACGACGAACAGGCGCATGCCCGCGGCTTGCCGCGCGGCAAGGACGAATGCTGGACGATCCTCGCGGCGAAACCCGATTCGACGATCGCGCTAGGGCCGAAGGCGCCGATGACCGCCGACCAGTTGCGTCGCGATGCGCAGGACGGCTCGATCGAGGACGACCTCGACTGGGTGCCAATCAAGGTCGACGATTTCTATTATGCGCCGTCGGGCACGATCCACGCGATCGGTGCCGGGCTGACGCTGATCGAGGTGCAGCAGAATTCGGAGACGACCTATCGCCTCTACGATTACGGCAGCGATCGCGAGTTGCACCTCGACGACGGCGTCGCGGTGTCGCACCTGACGCCCTACCAGCCGATCACCTCGCCGGGGCCGGCGGGCGAGGGGCGCGACATCCTCGTCGAGGGGCCGAAGTTCGTGCTGGAACGCTGGACGGGCGGGACGCGCGACGTCGCGCTCGCCGACGGGCAGACCGGGTGGCTGGTGCCGATCCGCGGATCGGGCGAAGTCGCGGGCGTCGCGTTCAAGGCGGGCGAATGCGTCACCGTCACCGGCACCGAGACGGTGACGACCGGCGCCGACGCCGACCTGCTGTTCGCCTATCCCGGCACCGCGCGACTCTGACGATCCGGGGTGGGGAAGCGTTAACCCCGATGCGCTAGCGTCGCCGCGCATGCTTCGGGTCCTGACGCTCTCCACCCTGTTTCCGGACGCGACGCGGCCCAATTTCGGCATCTTCGTCGAACGGCAGACCGCCGGGCTTGCGGCGTCCGCGGACGTTGCGGTCAAGGTGGTGGCGCCGGTCGGCCTGCCGCCGGGACCGCTGGCGCTGATCCAGCATGGCGACAAGCTGACGCTGCCCGCGCGCGAGACGTGGCGCGGGCTGGACGTGTTCCGGCCGCGCTTCACCAGCATTCCGGGCGTCGGCGGGCGCTGGCACGTCCATCATCTGCTCCGTGCGCTCGAACCGCTGCTCGATTCGATCCGCCGCGACTTTGCGTTCGACGTCATCGACGCATCCTTCTTCTTTCCCGACGGTCCCGCGGCAGTGGCGCTCGGCACGCGCTACGGCGTGCCGGTATCGATCAAGGCGCGGGGCGCCGACATCCATCACTGGGGGACGACCGGTCCGACCGCGGCGCAGGTCGTCGCGGCGGGGCAGGCGGCCGATGGCGTGCTGGCGGTCAGCGCGGCGATGCGCGCCGACATGGCGTCGATCGGCATCCCGCACGAGCGCATCCGCGTCCATCACACCGGCGTCGACCTCGACCGCTTCCGTCCGGTCGATCGCCGCGCGGCGAAGGTCGCGATGGGCGTCGACGGGCCATTGGTGCTGTCGCTCGGCAACCTTATCCCGCGCAAGGCGCATCATCTCGTCCTGCGCGCAGTCGCGGCGCTGCCCGGTACGACGCTGGCGATTGCGGGCGAGGGGCCCGACCGCGCGCGGCTGGTGGCGCTGGCGGCGGAGCTGGGGGTGGGGCACCGGGTCCGGCTGCTCGGCGGCGTCGCGCATGCGGACCTGCCGGCGATCGTCGCGGCGGCGGACGTCATGGCGCTCGCCTCGACGTCGGAAGGGCTCGCCAACGCGTGGCTGGAGGCGCTGGCCTGCGGTACGCCGATCGTCATTTCGGATGCCGGCGGTGCGCGCGAGGTGGTGCGGACGCGCGATGCGGGGCGGATCGTCGCGAGCAATCCGGCGAACATCGCAGTGGGTATCGCCGACGTGCTGGCGAACCCGCCCGTGCCCGAGGCGGTACGTGCCGCGGCGACCGCATTCACTTGGGAGGCCAATCGCGCCGCGCTGGTCGATCACCTCACCGGGCTGGTCGCGCGGGGCCGCCGCAGGACGGTACGCCGGGGTCAGGCGTCCAGGGGATAGAGCGCGGCGCCGATGATGCGGCCCTCGCCGCGCAGCACGCCCCAGGCACGCGCGGCGGCGCGGCTGTCCATCGCCTCCACGCCGATCTCGCGGTCTTCGAGCGCACGGACGAGGGCGACCGGCGGGCGCACGAGCGCGGTGCCGGTGCCGATCAGCACGAACTCCGGCTTGAGGTCGATCAGCGGCTGCAGGGCCGCCAGCGTCAAGGCGGCGAGCGGCGGCGGGGACCATTCCACCGCCGTCTCGGGCGTCAGCAGCAGCGCGCGATAGACCCTCTCGTCATCGACGCGAAAGCCGTTGCCGACAAAGCCGCGGACGATCGGTCCGCCGGCCTGCTGCTCCCGCTCCATCCGCATCGCGTCAGCCCTCCCGCGGGCCGACGCGCTCGGCATTGTCGACGCCGCCCCGACGCGGCTTGTCGATGCCCTCCGGCTCGGCGCGCAGGCCGAGCGTGATGAGCAACGACGACGACACGTAGATCGACGAATAGGTGCCGACGACGATGCCGAGGATCATCGCGGCGGTGAAGCCGCGCAGCACGTGGCCGCCCAGCGCCAGCATCGCAACCAGCGCGAGCAGGATCGTGACCGAGGTCATGACCGTGCGCGGCAGCGTCTCGTTGACCGACAGGTTGATGATCTCGCGCATCTCCATCTTGCGATAGCGGCGCATGTTCTCGCGGATGCGATCGTCGATGACGATCTTGTCGTTGATCGAATAGCCGATGATGGTCAGCACCGCGGCGACGATGTTGAGGTCGAATTCGAACTGCGTCAGCGCGAAGAAGCCGACCGTCATCAACAGATCGTGGACGATCGCGACGATGGTCGAGACGCCGAACTGCCATTCGAACCGCACGATCGCGAACAGGCCGATGCCGAGCACCGCGAGCACGACGGCGAGCACGCCGTTGCGGATCAACTCGCCCGACACCTTGCCCGACACCGTCGAATAGCGGCTGAAGGTCGCGCCGGGGAAGGCCTGCCCCAGCGCCGTCTCCACCTTCTTGACGACGGCGTTGGTCGCGCCCTCGTCGGCGCCCTCCTGCACGGGCAGGCGGATGACCAGCGTCTGCGGGCCGCCCTGCTGCTGGAGCGCGGCCTCGCCGACGCCGAGGCTGTCGACGACCGAGCGGACCTTGTCCTGGTCGGGCGGGCTGGCGAACTTTTCCTCGATCATCAGGCCGCCGACGAAGTCGACGCCGAAGTTGAGGCCCTTCACGCCGGTCAGCCCGACCGCGAGCAGGCTGAGCAGCAGGGTGAGCCCGAAGGCCCAGCCGCGCAGCGAGACGAAGTCGATATTGGTATGATCGGGTACGATTTTCAGGAGGCGCATGTCTTGGCCTTTCGCCTCAGATGTTGATCGTCTTGGGCTTCTCGCGCCGGATCCACTGCGCGACGAGCATGCGCGTGAACGTGACGGCGGTGAAGACCGAGGTGACGATGCCGATCAGCAGCACGACGGCGAAGCCCTTCACCGGGCCGGAGCCCAGGATGAACATGATGATGCCGGAAATGGCATGCGTCATATTGGCTTCGAAGATGGTGCGGCTGGCTTCCTTGTAGCCGAGTTCGACCGCCTGGACGACGCTGCGGCCGCGGCGGCGTTCCTCGCGGATGCGCTCGTTGATGAGCACGTTGGCGTCCACCGCCGTACCGATCGTCAGCACGAAGCCGGCGATGCCGGGCAAGGTCAGCGTGCCGTTGAGCAGCGCGAGCACGCCGAGGATGACGAACACGTTGATGACGACCGCGAGGTTCGCATAGAGCCCGAACCGGCCGTACGTCACGAACATGAACGCGACGACCAGCGCCACCGCCACCGCAGAGGCGAGGATGCCGGCGCGGATCGAATCGGCGCCGAGATCGGGTCCGACGGTCGATTCCTCGATCACCTTCAGCGCGACGGGCAGCTTGCCCGAGCGCAGCGCGATCGCGAGCTGATTGGCGCTCTCGACGGTGAAGCCGCCGTTGATGACCGCATTGCCGCCGAGGATCGGCTCGTTGATGTTCGGGGCGGAGATCACCTTGTTGTCGACGATCATCGCGAACGGCTTGCCGGTGTTCTGCTGCGTCACCCGCGCGAAGCGGTTGCCGCCGACCGCATTGAACGTGATCTGCACGTTCGGCTGGTTGGTCTGCTGGTCGAACGCCTGCCGCGAATCGGCGAGCTGGTCGCCGGAGATGATGACCGAACGCTTCACCGCGATGAAGGGAATGCCCGACGGATTGCCCGGATAGGGGAGCACCTGGCTGCCGATCGGGGCGATGCCCTTCACGAGGTCGGCGGGGTTGGTCGCGGTCGTGTCGACCAGCTTGAATTCCAGCCGCGCGGTCTTGCCGAGCAGGTCCTTGAGCGCCTGCGGGTTCTGGAGACCCGGCACCTGCACGAGGATGCGGTTGTCGCCCTGGCGGACGATGGTCGGTTCGCGCGTGCCGAGTTCGTCGATGCGGCGACGGACGACGTCGGTCGCGTCCTCCATCGCGGTCTTGATCGCCTCGTTCATCCCGGCCTGCGTCGGGCTGAGCACGAAGCGGCTCGAGTCCACGACCTGGATGTCCCACTCGCGCTGGCCGGTCATGCCGGCACCGCCGCCGGTGATGCCGAGCAGCCGCTCGCGCGCCGCGTCCACCTGGCTGGGATCGCGCAGCATGAAGCTGATCTGGTTGTTGCGCGTCGAGATGTCGCCGATCAGGATCCGCGGCGTGCCGTTGCGCATCGTCCCCTGGATCTGCTCGCGCAGCGCCTCGATCCGCGTGTTCGCGAGATCCTGCGTATCGGCTTCCAGCATCAGATAGCTGCCGCCGGCAAGGTCGAGGCCCTTGTTGACGCGCGGGTGGAACGGCCAGTTCGCCGTGGTCGATTCAGGCAGGAACGTCGGGATCGCCAGCGCGCACAGCACCGCCAGCACCGCCCAGATCGACACCACCTTCCAACGCGGGAAGTCCAGCATCAGTCGTTCGCCGGTTTCGAATTCGGGCTGGTCACTTCGGCGATCGTCGCCTTGACCACCCGGATTCGCGTGTTGAGCGCGATCTCGACCTCGACGATCGTGTCCTCGACCTTGGTCACGCGGCCGATGATGCCGCCGGCGGTGACGACGCTGTCACCCTTTTTGACCGCCGCGACCGCCGCCTGCAGTGCCTTCATGCGGCTCTGCTGCGGGCGAATCATCAGGAAGTAGAAGACGATGAAGATGAGCAGCAGCGGTGCGAAGCTGATGAGCGAGGCGAACCCGCCGGCTTCGGCGGCGCCGCCCGCGGTCTGGGCATAGGCTGGGGAGATGAACATCTGATCCGTGCATGGCTGATCGGCAGGAGAAATCCCCCCGCACCTGAAGCGCCGCGCGCTAGCATCGCTTGGGGTTTCGCGCAACGCCGCGACGCGGCCGCCGGGCGGTCGAACGTCGATGATGCAAAGGCGGCTTGCATCGCCGCACCGACCCGCCTACAGGCCCCGCTCCGGGATCGATGGCCGCTTGGCCGACGGTCCCGTCGGTCGGGGCGTAGCGCAGCCTGGTAGCGCATCACACTGGGGGTGTGGGGGTCGCAGGTTCGAATCCTGTCGCCCCGACCATTTATCTTCCGCGGCGATACCATCCCGCGACAACGATCCGGCGATATCCGCCTTTCCCACGACATCCGCTTCGGGCGGCAGCCCTTACCGGCCGCGCAGTTCCGCCTGAAGGTCGGCGCGGGTCGAGGCGAGATGCTGGATCATCCCCCGTTCCACCGCATCGGCATCGCCCGCGATCCACGCGCCCAGCATGTCGCGATGCTCGCGGTCGGCGCGGGCGTAGCGGCCATCGGGCTGCATATGGGCGATGACATAGCGTTCGGCGAGCATCGCCAGCCGCTCGACGAGGTCGGTGGTCAACGACCGGCCGGCGGGGCGGACCAGCGCGAGATGAAACTGGCGGTGGCGCACCGCGATCTCGCTGGCGGTGCTGTCGCGCGCATCCTCCAGCGCGGCCAGCGCCGCCTCGGCATGGCGGTGCGCGGCGGTGTCCGCCCCGAGGGCGCCCGCCGCCGCGGCGGCCGGTTCGATCGCAAGGCGCAATCCGTAGATCTCGTCCGCCTGTTCGGCCGACAGCGGCAGCACCGAATAGCCGCGATTGGCCTGCCCCTGGATCAGCCCCTCATGCTCCAGCCGGGCGAGCGCCTCGCGCAGCGGGATCTTGCTGACACCCAATTCGGCCGCCAGCGCATCCTGACGGATCGCGGCTTCGGGACGGATCGATCCGTCGACGATGCGCTCGCGCACGATCGCGAAGACCTGCTCCGACAAGGTCCGGACAACGATGCTCATCGGCTTACTTCCTCAGGCGACGGGCATGACGCACGGAAGGGCCATTCCAGAATGTGGAGGCGCGATCAATGCCTTACGCGCACATCATTCCTTGCGGCGTCAACAGTTCGCGTTCACCGCGCCGGCACGGGCTGCGGCGCGCTCCATCCCAGCCCCAGCGCCTTTTGTAGGGCGACGTAATCGCCGGTCAGCCCGGCGACGCCGGACGAGAGGTTCTGGTCGGCGGCGACCCGGCTGCGCTCGGCATCCAGCGTGTCGATCAGCGTCGCGGTGCCGGCGTGGAAGCGCTGCTGCATCAGCGCCGCGGCGCGATCCGCGCTCGCCTTGCTGCGCATCAGGCTGGCGACCGTCTCGCGGCGATGGCCGAAGCGCGACAGCGCATCTTCGGCATCGCGCAACGCGCTCAGCACCGCGCCCCGATATTGCGCCTCCGCCTCGTCGCGCTGCCCCTCGGCCTGATCGATGCGGGCGCGGTTGCGGCCGAAGTCGAGGAAATTCCATTGCAGCATCGGCGCTGCCACCCCGAGCAGCTTGTCCGGGCTGATGTCCGACAGCTGCGTGCCGCCGAGCCCGATCAGCCCGAGGATGTTGAGCCGCGGGAACCGTGCCGCATCGGCGACGCCGACCTGCGCGGTGCGTTGCGCGAGCTGCCGCTCCGCCGCGCGGATGTCGGGACGTCGCTGCAACAATGCGGCGGGATCGCCAACCGCGACCTGCGCCGGCGGCAACGGGACCGGCGTCACGGTGGCGAGCATCGTATCGAGCGTCCCGGGCTCTGCGCCGGTCAGCACGGCGAGCGCGTCGAGATAGGACTCGAGCTCCGCCTGCAGCGGCACGATCTGCCCGTTGGTCGCCTCCACCTGTCCGCTCAGCCGCTCGACGTCGAGGGCCGAGGCGGCACCGCGATCGAAACGCTGCCGGGTCAGCGTCAGCATCTGTTGCTGCATCTGTGCCGATCGCCGCGCCAGGTCGATCCGCCGCTGCCGGTCGCGCAGATTGACATAGGCCTGCGCGACCTCCGCGGTCAGGCTGACCTGCGCGTCGGCGACATTCGCCTCCGCCGCCTGCGCCTGTGCGCGCGTCGCCTCGACGGAGCGCCTGCGACCGCCGAACAGGTCGACCTCCCAGCTCGCGTCGAAGCCGAGATTGTAGACGTCGACCGCGCTGGCGCCGGTGTCCCCGGCGGTCTGCGTGTTGCCGAGATCAAGCCCGGGCACGCGGGCGTGCAGATAGGTCGCGGACGCATTGGCGCTGGGGGCCTGGTTGGCCCGTTCCAGCCGCAGCGAGGCGCGTGCCTGCCGCAGCCGCGCCTGCGCGACCGCGATGTTCGGATTGGCGGCGAGCGCGCGGCCTTCGAGGTCGTTCAGCGTCGCATCGTTCAGCTGCGTCCACCAGTCGGCGACCCCCGGCGCGGCGGGGCCGGCGCTCCGGCCGCCGCGGACGAAGCCGCTTTTGCCGGGCGTGGCGGACAGCGTCTGCGGCGGCCCCGCATAGTTCGGGCCGACGGTGCATGCACCGAGAAGCAGGGCGAGGGAGAGGAGGGGGAGGGTACGCATCATCGCCTCAATGCATCGCCACGGGGCCGCCCTGCGGCAGCGGGCGGAGGAACAGGACGAGCGGCACGACACAGCAGATGCCGACCGACAGGAGCCAGAACAGGTCGTTATAGGTCATCACCAGCGCCTCGCGCTGGATGGTGCCGCCAAGCGATTGCAGCGCGGTCGCGGTGCTGCCGAGCGACTGCGCCATGCCGGCGACATAATCCTGCACCGCGACCGAATTGGCGTTGAGCACCTCGTCGATGCGGCGGCTGTGAAGATAGCTGCGCTGGTCCTGCAGGGTCGCGATCCCGGCCAGCGCGAACGACCCGCCGATGTTGCGCGCGGCGCTGAACAGCCCCGCGGCATCGCCCGCTTCCTCCGGCCGGACCGACGCGATCGCCGCCTGGTTGAGGAAGACGAAACCGAGGATCGTACCGACGCCGCGCAGCAGCTGCGAATCGGTGAAGGCGCTGCCGACCGACTCCGCGGTCAGCGTCGTATCGAGATGACAGCTCATCGCCATCAGCAGCAGCCCCGATCCCACCGCGACGCGGATATCGAGGTGCCGGATCATCAGCGGCACCAGCGGCATCATCAACAGGCTGGGGATGCCGCTGAGCAGCACGATCTTGCCCGATTGCAGCGCGTTGTAATCGGCGATCGCCGCGAGGAACTGGGGAATGACGTAGCTGCTGCCGTACAGCACCATGCCGAGCACCAGTCCCATGATCGCGACGCTGCCGAACTGACGGTCGAGCAGCAGGCGCAGCTTCACCACCGGCTTCTCCGCGATGAACTGCCCCGCGAACAGCATGCCGAGGCCGAACACGGTCAGCACGGTCAGCTTGATGATCGTCGCCGACTGGAACCATTGCTCTCGCTGCCCCTCCTCGAGCACGACGGTCAGGCCGCCGAGGCCGAGCGCCAGTCCGGCGATGCCCAGCCAGTCCGCCTTGAGCAGCTCGCCCAGATGCGCCTTCTGATGCGGCAGGCCGACGAGCAGCAGCACGAGCAGGACCGCACCGACGGGGATGTTGAGGAAGAAGGCGTAATGCCAGCTGACGTTCTCGGTCAGATAGCCGCCGATCAGCGGCCCCATGACCGGGCCGAGGATCGCGGTAACGCCGAACAGCGCGGTGCCGATCGGCTGCTGCGACCGCGGCAATCGCGTCGCGATGATCGTCATCGCGGTCGGGATCAGCGCGCCACCGGTGATGCCCTGGCCGGCGCGCCCGATGATCATCATCGTCAGCGTCGTCGACAGGCCGCAGACCACCGAAAAGGCGGTGAACAGCACCGATGCGATCAGCAGGAAGGTGCGCAGCCCCAGCACCCGCTCCAGCCAGGCGGCGAGCGGGATGATGATGATCTCCGCGACCAGATAGGATGTCGCGATCCAGGTGCCCTCGGTGCCGCTCGCTCCGATCTCGCCCTGGATCACCGGCAGCGCCGAATTGACGATCGAGATGTCGAGCGTCGCCATCAGCGCGCCGAGGCTGCCCGCGGCGACCGCGAGCCACGCGCCGAGATCCGCCTTTTCCGGCGGAGCGGCGTGAGCCGTCGCGGCGCCGCGGCCGGCCGGGGCCGCCGCCGCGCTCATCGGGTGCGCCGCTCGTTATGCCGTTCCTGTTCGTCCCTGATCCGCTGCACCGATCCCTTGGCGGAGCGGGTGTCGACGGTGACGTCGACCGACATGCCGGGGACGAGCAGCTTGCGCGTCTCGGGGCCCGCATCGAGCGCGATGCGGACGGGCACGCGCTGGACGATCTTGGTGAAGTTGCCGGTCGCATTCTGCGGCGGCAACAGCGAGAATTGCGCGCCGGTGCCGGGCGAGACGCTCTCGACATGGCCACGGATCTCGACGCCGGGCAGCGCATCGACCTCCAGCGTCACCGGCTGGCCGACGCGCATCAGGCCGAGCTGCGTTTCCTTGAAATTGGCCTCGATATAGATCTGCTGGACCGGGACGACCGACATCAGCCGGGTGCCGGCCTGGACGAACTGGCCGATCCGCGCCGTCTTGTCGCCGACGCGGCCGTCGATGCTGGCGCGCAGGATGGTCGCGCCGACATTGACCTGCGCGGCGTCGAGCTGTGCGCGGCTGGCCTTGCCCTGCGCCTGCGCCTGCGCGACCTGCGCCTGCAGCGTGCCGACGCGGCGGGTCGCGCTGGTCAGCGCCGCGCTGGCGGCGGCGACCTGCGCGTCGGCCTGACGCGCCTGATTGACGAGCTGCGACAGCTTCTCGCGGGTCTCGGCGCCCGAAGCGGCGAGCGGCTGGTAGCGGACGACCTCGGCATGGGCGAAGGCGGCATCGCTGCGCGCGGCGGCGAGATCGGAGCGCGCCTTGTCGATCGCGGCCTGCTGCTCGCGGATCTGCGCCCGGACGCCATCGGCATTGGCGCGGGCGACGTCGATCTGCGCCTCGACCTGCGCGGCCTGCGCGCGATAGTCGCGGGCGTCGATGCGGAGCAGCGGATCGCCGGCCTTCACCTGCTGGTTGTCGGCGACGAACACCGCATCGACATAGCCCGACACCTTGGGCGAGATCGTCACCGCATCCGCCTGGATATAGGCGTCGTCGGTGCCCTGCATGAACTTGCCGACGCTCTGGTAGCGGACGTACCACAGCACCCCGCCGATCACCGCGGCGGCGAGCACCAGCAGCAGGATCAGGCGGACCCTTCGCTTCTTCAGCGGCGATGCCTTTGCCGGCGAATCGTCGGTCGCTTCGCTGCGATCGTCCGGCTGTTGCTCGTGTTCGGCCATGCGCTTCATCTTCATCGGTCAGGAATGCCGGCGTAGATGCTCGCACTTGCAGCATAGTGCAAGACCATTTAATGAGGGTCCTCACATATGTCCGCACCCGATCAGCTCGCCTCCAGCGTTTTCAGCCTCTTCCTGAGGATGCACCGCCTGATGAACCGCCGGATGGCGGATCAGGGCGCGTCGCTGGCGCGGACCAAGCTGCTGCTCTTCCTCGATCGCCGCGGGCCGGCGCGCGCTGCGGACATCGCCGAATTCTTCGACAATGCGCCGCGCACGGTGACGGAGGCGATCGACGGGCTGGAACGCGACGGGCTGGTGGTGCGCGCGCCGGACGCACACGACCGGCGGGTGAAGCGCGTGTCGATCACCGAATCGGGCCGGCGCGTCATCGGCGAGACGGAGCCGCTGCGGCAGGGACTGATCGACAGCGTCTTCGGGGTGCTCGACGCCGGGGAGCAGACGATCCTGTCGGGCATGATGACCCGGATGCTGGCGGCGCTCGACGAGCAGGAACGGCGCGAGCGGGACTGAAGCCTGTTGCATCCGGATCGGCCTGTGTTAGCCTCTCCTCCGCCGCCGACAGAGCGGTGGATAGAGGAGAGGTGCTATGGACCGGTATCAGCCGACCTTGTGCCAATGCGGGTTCGGCATGCTGTGCGCGGCGAGCGGCGCGGCGCTGTCGATCTGCGCGATGACGTTCCTGCTGCTGGGCTGATCCGCCCGGCGTCACTGCCGTCCCTTGCGCTGCGCGTCAGCAGCAACGCCCGCCGTTGCGCCCGCCGTATCGCGCCTCCTGCCGGTTCCTAAAGAACGCGGCCTCGCTCATCACCGGCTGGTCCGGGTGCGTCGCCGCCATATGTTCGACATAGGCGCGGTAGGACGGCACGCCGACCATCAGCCGGCCGGTCGCGGCAAGGCCATGCCAGAGGCCGGCGACGCTCATTCCGCCGCCACCGCCAGCGCGGGAATCTCGCTCGTGCTCGGCCCGTCGAGGCGCCGCGCGATCAGGCAGGTGCGGATGCCGTAACCGATGATCGACACCACCACCGCCAGGAACAGCGCGCACAGGGCCGCGTCGATCCGGTCGTTCATCACCACCCGGCCCATCTCGGCAAGCGATTTGGCCGGCGCCAGCACCTCGCCCCGCGCCGCCGCATCGGAAAAGCGACTGGCGTGCGCGAGGAAGCCGACGCGCGGATCGCCAGAGAACAGCTTCATGAGGCTGGCCGTCACCGTACACAGGACCAGCCACGACGCGGGCAGGATCGTGACCCAGGCATAGCGTTCGCGCTTCATCCGGAACAGCACGACCGTCGCCAGCACCAGCGCGACCGCGGCGAGCATCTGGTTCGATATGCCGAACAGCGGCCACAGCGTGTTCACGCCGCCCAGCGGATCGGTGACGCCCTGATACAGGAAGAACCCCCAAGCCGCGACGCACAGCGCGGTGCCGACCAGCCCCGGCACGAACGAGGTCGCATTGCGGAAGCCCGGCACCGCCAGCCCGATCAGGTCCTGCAACATGAAGCGGCCGGCGCGTGTGCCGGCATCGACCGCGGTCAGGATGAACAGCGCCTCGAACAGGATCGCGAAATGATACCAGAAGGCCATCATCGCGCGCCCGCCGATCAGGTTGCTGAAGATATGCGCCATGCCGACGGCCAGCGTCGGCGCCCCGCCCGCACGACTGATGATGGTCGTTTCGCCGACGTCCTTCGCCGTCGACGCGATCGTATCGGCGGTGATCGGGAAGCCCATCGCGGTCACCGCCGCAGCGGCGCTGGCGGGGTCGGTGCCGACGATCGCCGCCGGGCTGTTCATCGCGAAATAGACGCCCGGATCGATGATCGACGCGCCGACCAGCGCCATGATCGCGACGAAGCTTTCCATCAGCATCGCGCCATAGCCGATGAAGCGGGCATCGCCCTCGCTGGCGATCAGCTTGGGGGTGGTGCCGCTGGCGATGAGCGCGTGGAAGCCCGACACGGCGCCGCAGGCGATGGTGATGAACAGGAAGGGGAACAACGACCCCGACCAGACCGGGCCGCTACCGTCGACGAAACGGGTCAGCGCCGGCATCCGCATCGGCGGCGCGACGACGATGATGCCGATCGCCAGCGCCGCGATCGCGCCGATCTTGAGGAAGGTCGACAGATAGTCGCGCGGGGCGAGCAGCAGCCACACCGGCAACAGCGAGGCGATCGCGCCATAGCCGATCAGGATCCAGCACAATTGCACCGGCGTGTAGGTGAACCACGGCGCCCAGGTCGCCGATGCCGCGATATCCTGTCCGTAGACGATCGCGAGGATCAGCCCGACGAGGCCGAGCAACGACACCTCGCCGATCCGCCCCGGCCTGATCCAGCGGGTGTAGACGCCCATCATCAGCGCGAGCGGAATGGTCGCGGCGACGGTGAACATGCCCCACGGGCTGTCCGCCAGCGCACGCACGACGATCAGCGCCAGCACGGCGAGGATGATGACCATGATCATGAACGCGCCGAACAGCGCGATCGTCCCCGGCACCGCGCCCATCTCCATCCGGATCAGTTCGCCGAGCGAGCGCCCGTCGCGCCGCATCGACAGGAACAGCACCATGAAGTCCTGCACCGCGCCGGCCAGCACGACGCCGGCGAGCAGCCACAACATGCCCGGCAGATAGCCCATCTGCGCGGCGAGCACCGGTCCGACCAGCGGCCCGGCGCCGGCGATGGCGGCGAAATGGTGACCGAACAGCACGCGGCGGTCGGTGGGAACGAAATCGAGCCCGTCGGGATGCCGCATCGCGGGTGTAGGGCGCGACGGATCGATCCCGACCACCACCTTCGCAAGGTAGAGCGCATAGAAGCGATAGGCGATCAGATAGACCGATACCGCCGCGACGACGATCCAGATCGCGCTGATCGCCTCGCCCCGCGCGGTCGCGATCACGGCGAGCGCGCCTGCGCCGATGAGCGCGAGAACGATCCAGCCCAGCCTGCTTGCGATGGTCATGCGTGCCGTCCCCCCGAGATGCGCCGCGTGCCTAGCCGTTCTACGCCGCTCACTTCAAGGGAGGGAGGGATCAGATCACCCGGTTCGCGACCAGATCGTCGACCACCGCAGGATCGGCGAGCGTCGACGTGTCGCCCAGGCTGGCGACGTCGTTCTCGGCGATCTTGCGCAGGATGCGGCGCATGATCTTGCCCGATCGCGTCTTGGGCAGCCCCGGCGCGAACTGCAGCTTGTCGGGCGTGGCGATCGGGCCGATCTCCTGCCGCACCCAGCCGACCAGCGCCTTGCGCAGATCCTCCGAGCCGTCGCGACCGGCGTTGAGCGTCACATAGGCGTAGATGCCCTGGCCCTTGACGTCGTGCGGCATCCCGACGACCGCCGCCTCCGCCACCGCTTCGTGCAGCACCAATGCGCTCTCGACCTCGGCAGTGCCCATGCGATGGCCCGAGACGTTGATGACGTCGTCGACCCGGCCGGTGATCCAGTAATAGCCGTCCGCATCGCGGCGGCAGCCGTCGCCGGTGAAATACTTGCCCTCATAGGTGGTGAAATAGGTCTGGAAGAAGCGTTCCTCATCACCCCACACGCCGCGCATCTGGCCGGGCCAGCTCTGCGTGATACACAGATTGCCCTGCGCCGCACCGACCAGCACGCTGCCCTGATCGTCGACCAGTTGCGGCGCGACGCCGGGCATCGGCTTCGATGCGGACCCCGGCTTCATCGGCACGGCACCCGGCACGGGCGCGATCATGATGCCGCCGGTCTCGGTCTGCCACCAGGCATCGACGATCGGCGCGCGTCCGCCGCCGACGACGTCGTGATACCAGCGCCACGCCTCCGGATTGATCGGTTCGCCGACCGAGCCCAGCAGCGTCAGCGACGACCGGTCGGTCTTGCGGACGTAGTCGTCGCCCTCCTTCATCAGCGCGCGGAGCGCCGTCGGGGCGGTGAACAACACATTGACCTTGTGCCTGTCGACGACCTGCCAGATGCGGCTGGCGTCGGGCCAAGTCGGCAGCCCTTCGAACATGACCGTGGTCGCGCCGTTCGAGAGCGGGCCGTAGAGGATGTAGGTGTGCCCGGTGACCCAGCCGATATCGGCGGCGCACCAGAAGATCTGCCCGGGCTTGTAGTCGAACGCGGTCTTGAAGGTGAAATCCGCCCAGAGCAGATAGCCCGCCGAGGTGTGCAGCACGCCCTTCGGCTTGCCGGTCGATCCGCTGGTGTAGAGGATGAACAACGGGTCTTCCGCCGCCATCGGTTCGGGCGCGCAATCGGCAGCAACGCCGGCGGCGGCGTCATGATACCAGACGTCGCGGTCGCCCATCGCGACATCGGCACCGGTCGCCCTGACGACGATCACCTTCTCCAGCCCCGGCGCACGCGCCGCGGCCTCGTCGACGCACGCCTTCAGCTTGATCCGCTTGCCGCCGCGGCGGCCCTCGTCGGCGGTGACGACGATCTTCGACCCGCAATCCTCGATCCGGCCGGCGAGCGCATCCGGGGAAAAGCCGCCGAACACCACCGAATGGACCGCACCGATCCGCGCGCAGGCGAGCACCGCATAGGCCGCCTCGGGGATCATCGGCATGTAGAGGGTGACGCGGTCGCCCTTCACCACGCCCTGGCCCTTCAGCACGTTGGCGAAGCGGCAGACCTCGGCATGCAATTCGCGATAGGTGATGTGGCGCGCATCCTCGCCCGGCTCGTCCGGTTCCCAGATGATCGCGACGGTATCGCCATGCTTCGCGAGATGCCGGTCGAGGCAATTGGCGGCGACGTTGAGCGTGCCGTCCTCGAACCATTTGATGTGGAAGTCGGCCTTGGCGAACGACCAGTCGCCGGCGATCGTGGGCGCGCTGATCCAGTCGAGCCGCTTGGTCGCCTGATCGAGCCAGAAGCCGCCCGGGTTGCTCGCCGCCGCCTCGTACAGTTCGGCGTAGCGCTTGGGATCGAGGCTGGCGTTGGTCCAGTCGCCGCTGATAGGATAGATTTCTGGATCGGTCATCACGCATCCTCGACTCAAAACCGCGGGCGCTCTGGCGGCACCCGCGGGTCTGACTAATCACGCGGCGGCCAAGATGCCAGCCGCCTTTCCCTACCGTCCGAGGAAGGTGAGCAGGTCGCTGGTCAACCGGTCGCCATGGGTGGCGAACAGGCCGTGCGGCGCGCCGTCATATTCGACCAGCTGGCTGTTCGCGATGCCCACCGAGGCGGCGCGCCCGGCGGCATCGATCGGCACCGTCGCGTCGTCGGTGCCGTGGATGATGAGCGTCGGCACCGAGAAGGCGGCGAGATCCGGCCGGAAATCGGTGTGGCCGAATGCCTGCGCGCAGGCGAGCGTCGGCTTGAGGCCTGCCTGCATCGCCGTCGTCGTCGCCCAGTCGAGCACGTCGTCGCTGACCGGATGGCTGATGACGCCGACGCCGAAGAACTGCTTGAAAAAGGTATCGCGAAAGAAATGCGCGCGGTCCTTCTGGATCGATTGACCGATCCCGGCGAGTGTCTCCTCGGGCGTGCCGTGGGGATTGTCCTCGGTCTTGAGCATGTACGGCACCACCGATGCGACCAGCCCGGCGGCGACCACGCCCTTGCCGCCGTGGCGGCTCATGTAGCGCGCGACTTCGCCGCCGCCCATCGAGAAGCCGACGATCGCGGCGTCGCTGTCCGCGCCGGTCGCCGCCATGACGTCGGCGAGGTCGTCGGCGAGTGTGTCGTAATCATAGCCGTTCCACGGCTGGCCGGACCGCCCGAAGCCGCGCCGGTCATAGGCGATGGCACGGAAGCCCGCATCGGCCAGCGCGATCATCTGCGGGTCCCAGCTGTCGGCGGAGAGCGGCCAGCCGTGTAGCAGGATCACCGGGCGCCCCGACCCCCAGTCCTTGACGTACAGGTCGGTGCCATCGCGGGTTTTGACATAAGGCATGATGGTAAGTCCTTGCAGGCGTTTACCATGCGTCAACGATGCCGGCGGACGGCCGTTCCTTGCCGGGTCGCCCCGGGGGCCGGGGCGGGGTGGCATTCCGGCGGCGTGGCTGTCAGCATCGGCGGCAAGATCGAATCGAGGAGTAGGACATGCGTATCATCCTGACGGCGTCGCTGCTGGCCATGGCCGCGGCAGGCTGTTCGCCGGGCAAGCCGGCCGCATCGAACGAGGCCGCACCGGCGGCGGCCGCCACCCCGGCGCGGCCGAGCAACTGGGCGCAGTTCCGCGACGGCTTCGTCGAGGGCTGGTTCAAGCTCGATCCCGCCAATGCGGTCTATCAGGGCCGCCACGACTTCGACGGGCAGTTGCCGGACTGGAGCGCGGCGGGGCTGAAGCGCCAGTCGGAATTCCTGCATCAGGCGATCGACCGCGCCCGCGCGTTCGGCGACGCCGACCTGAAGCCCGAGGAGCGGTTCGAGCGCGACTATCTGATCCGCGTCGCCGAGGGGAAGATGTTCTGGCTCGACGATGCCGACCAGCCGCACGGCAATCCCGCATATTACGTCGGCGGCGGGCTGGACCCGAACGTCTATATCGCCCGGCCCTATGCCGATGCGCCGACGCGGATGAAGGCGCTGATCGCCTTTCTGCAGCGCGTGCCGGCGGCGGCGGGGAATATCCGCGCCAATCTGAAGACGCCGATGCCGCGGTCGTACATCGATTACGGGGTGGCGGGCTTCAACGGCTTCGCGGATTATTATGTCGGCGATGCGAAGCAGGCGTTCGCGGGCGTCGCCGATCCGGCGCTGCAGGACCAGTTGACGCAGGCCGCCACCGCGGCGAGCGGCGCGATGCGCGACCTCGGCACATGGCTGGCGAGCCAGCGGGCGACCGCCACCGGCGACTTCGCGCTCGGCGCGGATCGCTTCCAGCGGATGGTGCGCGCGACCGAGGGCGTGGACACCTCGCTGGATGCGCTCGAGGCGGCGGGTCGCGCCGACCTGAAGCGCAATCAGGACGCGCTCGCGGCGGCGTGCCGGCTGTTCGCCAAAGGCCGGACGATCCCCGAGTGCATCGACCGGATGAACGCGAACAAGGCCGCCGACGGTCCGGTCGCCGAGGCCCGCCGCCAGATCCCGACGCTGCGCGCGTTCGTGGTGAAGAACGACCTCGTCTCGATCCCCGGCACCGAAGAGGCCAAGGTCGAGGAAAGCCCGCCCTACAACCGGCAGAATTCCGCCTATATCGATCCCGCCGGGCCGTTCGAGACGAACATCCCCTCGGTATATTACATTTCCCCTCCCGACCCCTCATGGAACCAAACAACGCGCGATGCCTTCGTGCCTGGCAAGAAGGATCTGTTGTTCACCTCCATCCACGAGGTAATGCCGGGGCATTTCCTCCAGTTCCTGCATGCCAACCGGTCGCAATCGATGTTCGGCCGGATCTTCGTCGGCTACGCGTTCGCCGAGGGCTGGGCGCATTATGCCGAGGAGATGATGTGGGAGGCGGGGCTCAACAAGGGCGATGCCGAGACGCATATCGGCCAGATCAGCAACGCCCTGCTGCGCGACTGCCGGTTCCTGTCGGCGATCGGCCTGCACGCGCGGGGCATGACCCAGGAGCAGAGCCTGCAGATGTTCCGCGAGCAATGCTATCAGGACGAGGGCAATTCGCGCCAGCAGGCGGCGCGCGGCACGTACGATCCCGCCTATCTCAACTATACGCTCGGCAAGCTGATGATCCGCAAGCTGCGCGACGACTGGACCGCCTCGCGCGGGGGGCGCAAGGCGTGGAAGGCGTTCCATGACCAGTTTCTGAGCTACGGCGGCCCCGCCATCCCGCTGGTCCGCCAGCAGATGATGGGCGAGCCGGAAGCGAAGGCGGTGTTCTAGGGACGGGTCGCCGTAGCGAAACCTGCGTTTCCGGCTGCCCGTCATCCGCCTCGTCGCTGCGCGTGTCGCGTTCTGCCGGCATGCATTGCGCCGCAACGCTTTGGCCGGCAAGACTGGCGTATCCAGGGAGATGCCCACCGATGATCCTCCGTACGCTGCTGATCGCTTCCACCATGCTTGCCGCCGGCCCGGCGCTCGCCCAACTGAAGCCCGCCCCAATGAAGCCTGACATGACCACCATGACCGACACCGATCCCTATATCTGGCTCGAGGACAAGGACGGCAGCAAGCCGCTCGCCTGGGTCGAGGCAGAGAATGCGAAGACGCTGCCGCGCCTGCAATCCGACCCGCGCTACCGGACCTTCTATGCCGAGGCGCTGGCGATCGCATCCGCCAAGGATCGCATTCCGATGCCGAACCAGCTGTTCGGCCGCATCTATAATTTCTGGCGCGACGCCGATCATCCGCAGGGCATCTGGCGCTGGACGACCGAGGCCGGCTACGCCGCCGCGCAGCCGCAATGGACGACGGTGCTCGACCTCGACGCGCTGTCGCAGGCGGAGGGCAAGAAATGGGTCTGGAAGGGCGCATCCTGCCTGCAGCCCGACGAGCGGTTCTGCCTCGTGGCGCTGTCCGAAGGCGGAGAGGATGCGATCAGCTATCGCGAGTTCGATCTCGCCGCGGGCCGGTTCGTCGACGGCGGCTTCGCGTTGCCCAAGTCGAAGCAGGGCGCGGCGTGGCTCGACAAGGACACGCTGCTGGTCAGCCGCGATTGGGGGCAGGGGACGATGACCGCGTCGAGCTATCCCTTCGTCGTCAAGCTGGTGAAGCGCGGCCAGCCGCTCGAACAGGCGCAGGAAATCTTCCGCGGGCAGCTGACCGACCAGCTCGGCACCTATGCCGGCGTTATCACCGACGGGCAGGGCAACCGGCTGGTCGCGATCGAGCGGCGCACGACCTTCTTCGGCGGCGAGACGCATGTCTGGACGCCGCAGGGGACGAAGAAGCTCGACATTCCGGCGCGGACCTTCCCGGCCGGTATGGTCGCCGGGCAGGTGCTGTTCCAGACCAGCGACCCCTGGGGCGCGGTGCCGGCCGGTGCGGTCGCCTCCGCGTCGCTCGCCGACGTGCAGGCGAATGCGATCCGGCCGACCGTGCTGTTTGCGCCGACGCCGCGCCAGTCGGTCGACGAGGTGGTGACGACGAAAGGCAATGTCGTCCTGATCTACAACGACAATGTCCGCGGCCGTGCGGCGATCTATACGCCCGGTACGGCGGGCTGGACGTCGCGGCCGGTGGCGCTGCCCGACAACGCCTCGCTCGGCGTCGCCAGCGCCGACGACAAGAGCGACCATGCCTATCTGACCGTCACCGGCTTCCTGACGCCGACGACGCTGCTGCCGCTCGATGCCGCCGCGGCGACGGCGGCGCGACCGGTCAAGACGTTGCCGGCGAAGTTCGACGCGAGCGGCTTGGTGGTCGAGCAGCATGAGGCGACCTCGACCGACGGGACGAAGGTGCCGTATTTCATCGTCCACAAGAAGGGCGTCGCACTCGACGGCACCACGCCGACGATCATGACGGCCTATGGCGGGTTCGAACTGCCGATGCTGCCCAGCTACAACGCCTCGACTGGCAAGCTGTGGCTGGAGCGCGGCGGCAGCTATGTCCTCGCCAACATCCGCGGCGGCGGCGAGTTCGGGCCGAAATGGCATGACGCCGGCCGCAAGACCAAGCGGCAGGTGATCTACGACGATTTCGCCAGCGTCGCGAAAGACCTGTTCGCGCGGAAGCTGACCAGTCCTCAGACGCTCGGCATTTATGGCGGGTCGAACGGCGGGCTGCTGATGGGCGTCGAGTTCAACCAGCACCCCGACCTGTGGAAGGCGGTGACGATCCAGGTGCCGCTGCTCGACATGATCCGCTACGAACAGATCGCCGCGGGCGCGTCCTGGGTCGACGAATATGGATCGGTGAGCGTGCCGGAGGAAAAGGCGTTCCTCCAGACGATCTCACCCTACCAGAATATCCGCAAGGGCGTCGCCTATCCCGAACCCTATATCTGGACGACGACCAAGGACGACCGCGTCGGCCCGCAGCACGCGCGCAAGTTTGCAGCGCGCCTGAAGGAATATGGGCTGCCTTATCTGTTCTACGAGGACACCGCCGGCGGCCATTCGGGCGATGCGGATATCGAGCAGGGCGCAAGGTTGCAGGCGCTTCAGATGACCTATTTCGCGCAGAAGCTGATGGGGCCGGCAAAGACGGCGACCACGGAGAAGTGACGGGCGCCGCCACCGCGGGCCAAGCCCTGCGGTGGCGCGTCGGTACCGATCAGTGGGTGGCCGCCGGCGGCAGCGATTCGAGCACCTTCGCCCGGCAGACGTTCAGGATCTCATCGGCGAGCGGCGAATCGTCCGGACAGGCGCGCGACAGCACGACCGCACCGAGTAGGTGCGCGAACATATCGATCGCCGTCGCCCGCACCAGGTGCTGCTCCCCGTCGCCGAGCATGCCGCCGCGTTCCACGGTGTTGAGAATGCTTTCGATGCCGGTGGCGAACGTCGCCTTGATATCGCCCGACTGGCGCGCGGCATCGCCGGACAGCGCCGCCATCGTGCAGCCGGCACCGCGACCGTCGCGGTGCTCCCTCGACGTATAGAAGTCGATGAACTGGCGGATGTCACCGCCGCCGGCCTGACCGAGGATCTGCAGGACGCCGCTCGCCGCCGCCTCGGACATCAGGTCGGCCTTCGAGCCGAAATGCTTGTAGAAGCCGCCATGGGTGAGCCCGGCCGCCCCCATGAGATCCGCCACGCTCACCCCGTCATAGCCCCGCTCGCGGAACATGGCCGACGCCGTGTCGACGATACGCGCCCGGTTCTCCTGCGACTGCGCCTTGGTGATCTTCATCGGGGACCTCGTTTCCAACAGCTGTCCCTATACATTGATGTCATCCATAATCAAACTTGTTGACGAGTTTGATTATGGATGACATCATAAACGCATCGAGACCATATGCGGGGGCCGCCCTGTGGGTTTCATCACCAGCGCTTGAGGGATATCCACATGAAAACACCGAAGAAAGTGGCGCTCGTAACCGGCGCATCGTCGGGAATCGGCGAAGCGGCGGCATTGCAGCTGCTGGCAGCGGGTTATGCGGTCTACGGCACCAGCCGGCGCGGGGCGGAGGCGGGGGACCGGGCGTTTCCCCTGATCGCGCTCGACGTGACCGACGACGCGTCCGTCGACGCTGCGATCGCGCAACTGGTGCAGCGCGAGGGGCGGATCGACCTGCTGGTCAACAATGCGGGTGTCGGCGTGACGGGAGCGGCCGAGGAAAGCTCGATCGCGCAGGTCCACGCGCTGTTCGAGACCAACTTCCACGGCGTGGTTAGGGTCACCAATGCGGTCCTGCCGATCATGCGCCGACAGGGGCAGGGGCGCATCCTCAACATCGGGTCGGGCCTCGGGCTGATCCCGGCGCCGTTCAACGCTTATTATTCCGCGACCAAGCATGCGCTGGAGGGATATTCCGAATCGCTCGACCATGAGGTGCGCGGGTTCGGCGTGCGGATCGTGGTCATCGAGCCGGGCGCGACGCGGACCGCGTTCGAGACCAGCACCGTCTCGTCGGACAAACCGATGGCCGACTATGATGCGATCCGTGCGACGTATCTCGCCGCGTACGATCAGGCGATCACCAATGCCGGCAGTGCGCAGGACGTCGCGGCGACGATCGTCCGCGCCGCGACCGCCCCGAACCCGAGGCTACGCTACCCGTCCGGGAAGGATGCGAAGCAGGGCGCATTCGCCCGCCGGTTCCTTCCCCAATCCGTCTTCGACCGGGTGCTGCACAAGCAGTTCGGGCTGGCGTAGTTCGGGGCCCCGACGGACCTTATCGTCTCAACCTATCACCGCATCTCAAGGAAATAGCATGAAAGCCGTTCGATTTCACGCGACGGGTGACGCCGGCGTTCTGACCTATGAGGACGTGCCCGAGCCGACGCCGCAGGACCATGAGGTGCTGGTGCGGGTCGAGGCGACGGGGGTCAATTTCGCTGATGTCATGCGCCGGCGGGGAGACGATTACCCGGAAGCCTCGCCGCTGCCTTTTACGCTCGGTGCAGAGATTGCCGGGACGATCACCGCGGTTGGCAAGGCGGTGACCTCGCTGCATGTCGGGATGCCCGTGCTGGCCGTTACCGGAGCGGGAGGATATGCGCAGTATCTGTGTGTGCCGGAGGCGATCGTGGTGCCTTTGCCCGAGGGCGTGGCGCCGGTTGAGGCCGCGGCGATGATGGCCAACGGCCTGACCGCGGCGCTCGTGCTGCGCAATGCGGCCCGGCTGGTGCCCGGTGAAACCGTGCTGATCGAGGCGGCGGCCGGGGGCCTCGGCTCGTTCGCGGTGCAGCTCGCCAAGATCTACGGCGCCGGCAAGGTCATCGCCGCCGCCAGCACCCCGGAAAAGCGCGCCATCGCCCAGCGTCTGGGTGCGGACGCGACCGTTGACTATACCGCCCCCGACTGGGCCGATCAGGTGCGCGCGCTGACCGACGGCAAAGGCGTCGACATCATCGTCGAAACCGCCGGCGGCGACAATGTCGCCGAGGCATTCCGGGCGCTGGCGCCGTTCGGCCGGATGATCTTCGTCGGCCAGTCGAGCGGCAAGACGAGCCTGATCGATCCGTGGGACCTGATCGTTGCCAACCACACGCTGACGAGCTTCTACGTCGGCGCCTATTCGGCCTTCCCCGACGTGATCCAGTCGATGCTGAGCGAGATCTTCGGACTGATCGTCTCCGGGCGGATCGCGCTTCAGGTGAACACCGTCCTGCCGCTGTCACAGGCCGCCGAAGCGCATCGCCTGCTCGAAGGCCGCCAGACGGCAGGCAAGGTGGTGTTGCAGCCCTGGGCCGACGTTTGATCCGCGAACGCGGTCGAGGCGCGGAGCCGCAGGGAAGGGGGACCAATGGGCACCTAGCCTACGCTCGATCGTGGTAACGCAGTCCAGCACGAGCCAGGTGTTCGCTGACCTTCTGACAGCTCGGTGATCGACTCACGTTACTGCTTGAATATTCCCTGCCGGCGGCCTCCAATCAGTGGTCCTCGATTTTCCGCACCAGGGTATCGTTCCACTCCAAAGGCCGCCCATCCTTTGCGAAGAGTTCCAGTCGGGCGACCGGAGCGCCTGTTTCGATGTCCACCAGTGAGGATTTCGGTTCGTCAGGGCGGTAGAGATGGCCTTCGCCCCATTGACGCAGCGCGACAATAACGAGGAAAAGGCCACGCCCCTTCTCCGTCAGGACATACTCCCGGTACGCACTGCCGTCCGATGCGGGGGCCATCTCCAGGATACCGCGTTGGGTCAGGTCGCGTAGCCGCGTCGCCAGCACCCCCTTCGCGATGCCGAGCCCCGCCTGAAACGCGCTGAAGCGCCTCACGCCGTCGAAGGCGTCGCGGATGATCAGCAGTGACCACCAGTCGCCGATGACATCCAGCGCGCGCGCTACCGGACATCCTGCATCCCATTGGCTGACCCGCTTGACCATATCGTCGATCCCCATGCGGCAAATCCGGTTCTAAAATAGAACTGGAATTGCGTTCGCACAAGCAGTCTTAAGATGGAACCGGGTGGGATCCACGGATGGAATAGCGATGCAGCACGGAAACGAAGATGGGGCGCGTCGCGCAACAGGCGGGGGACTATCGCGGATCGCCACGTTGGTCTTCGCGGTCGCGGCAGGCCTCAGCGTCGCCAATGTCTATTACGCCCAGCCGTTGCTCGGTTCGATCGCGCAGGATTTCGGCATTTCTCCGTCCGTGGTCGGTCTCGTCGTGACGCTGACGCAGGTGGGTTATGCGCTCGGGTTGATCTTCCTTGTCCCGCTTGGCGATCTGGTGGACCGCCGACGGCTGATCGTCGGCCAATGCATCTTATTGGTCCTCGCTTTGGTCGCCGTCGCGACGGCGAGACACGAAACGATCCTGTTCGCCAGTCTGGTGGCGATGGGCGTGCTTGCCGTGGTCGTGCAGATCCTGGTGGCCTTCGCGGCGATACTGGCGACCGCCGAAGAGCGTGGCAGGGCGGTTGGCGTGGTGACGAGCGGCGTGGTGATCGGCATCCTTGCCGCCCGCGTCATCGCTGGATCGCTGGCCGATCTCGGTGGCTGGCGCGCGGTCTATCTGACCTCCGCCATTCTGACGGCGGTAATGGTCGGACTGCTGATCCGCGTCCTGCCGCGCCAGCTGTCGCCGGGCGGCACCGAAAGCTACGCCGCCATTTTGCGGTCGATCCCCGTCCTGTTCCTGCGCGACCGTATATTGCTGGTTCGCGGCCTGCTGGCGCTGTTGATCTTCGCGTCGTTCAGCACCTTCTGGACCGCCCTGCTCCTGCCGCTCGGTGCCCCGCCATTTTCCTATTCCCATACGCAGATCGGCGTGTTCGGCCTCGTCGGCATGGCAGGGGCGATCGCCGCAGCGGGTGCAGGCCGGCTTGCGGATCGGGGTTTCGGGCAATGGACGACGGGAGTGTCGCTCGCGATCTTACTGGCGTCATGGGCGCTGATCGCGATGCTGCCGGTATCGTTGCTCTTCCTCCTCGCCGGGATAGTTCTGCTCGATCTGGCCGTGCAGGCCGTTCACGTCACCAATCAGAGCATTCTGTTCCACCGTCATCCCGAGGCGAGCAGCCGTCTCGTCGGGGGCTATATGGTGTTCTATTCCATCGGCAGCGCCATCGGGGCGATCGCTTCCACGACAGCCTATGCCCGCGCGGGATGGTCCCGCGTGTCGATGCTGGGTGCAGGTTTCAGCGCCGTCGCCTTGCTGGTCTGGGGGACCAGCCTTCGCCAAACGAGTCGCTGAGTGCGCGCGATGTTCGCAGGCCTCCGAACCGCGCGGGTCGATGCGACTTCGTGCCGACTATCTGGGAGCCCAGTTGGGGGCCGAAGTGGCGGAGAGAGTGGGATTCGAACCCACGGTAGGCTTCCACCTACGGCGGTTTTCAAGACCGCTGCCTTAAACCACTCGGCCATCTCTCCGTGGTTGGCCCCGGATAGTCGCACCGCGGCTGCCCGTGCAAGCCCTGCGACGATAAGAGGTTCCCGTCTCCGCCCCCCTGTGGCACCACGATCGGCATGTGGGGGCAAATGACACGGGGCTTGCGGGCCGGTATTCTGGCAACGACGCTGGCGCTGGCTTCGGCCAGCCCGGCGGCGGCGCAGGACGAGGCGGGGTTCCAGGCGTATCTACAGACGCTGCGCCAGCAGGCGGAAGCGGCGGGCGTCTCGCAGCGCACGATCGACGCGGTGTTTCCGACGCTGACGCTCAGCGAGCGCACGATCCAGCTCGACCGCGCGCAGCCGGGCAATCCGGGCAGCACCGCCACCCCGCCGTTCGCGCCGTACAAGGCGAGCCATGTCGATGCGGCGCGGATCGGCCGCGGGCGGACGACCTATCAGGCGCAGCGCGCGCGGCTGTCGCAGGTCGAGCGCGAGACGGGCGTGCCCGAATCGATCATGGTCGCGATCTGGGGGCATGAGACCAATTACGGCGCCTATACCGGCAATTTCGACCTGCTGCGCAGCCTCGCCAGCCTTGCCTATGAAGGGCGACGGCGCAGCCTGTTCGCCGGCGAATTCGTCGCAGGGCTCAAGATCCTCGACCGCGGCATCCCGCGCGAGCGGCTGGTTGGCAGCTGGGCGGGGGCGACCGGCAACCCGCAGTTCCTGCCCTCCGTCTACCTCCGCCTCGCGCGCGACGGCGATGGCGACGGGCGTGCCGATATCTGGACCAGTCCTGCCGATACGCTCGCCTCGATTGGCAATTATTTCCAGAACGCCGGCTGGCGTCCGGGCCAGCCCTGGGGTGTCGCGGTCACCGTGCCTGCCGGGTTCGATCGGTCGGACATTGCCAACCGGCTCGTCTCGCCGCGCTGCCCGCGCGTGTTCGAACGCCACAGCCGCTGGCGGACGATGGCCGAATGGCGCGCGGCCGGCGTCGTGCCGCAGGGCAGGGCCTGGCCGGCGGACGGCGTGCTGGCGACGCTGATCGAACCCGACGGTCCGGGCGCCACCGCCTATTTGCTGACCGGCAATTACCGCGTCATCCTCGATTACAACTGCTCCAATTTCTACGCGCTGTCGGTCGGCCTGCTCGCCGATGCGGTAGAGGGCTGACGCCACGCGCTTGCGGCGCTATGCCTGCTCCATTCCCGCTACACGTCCCCGGAAAGTCAAAGACGACGTCATGAACAAGCTGATCGCCGCTCCGCTCGCCATCGTTGCGCTGGCCGTCCCCTCGGTCGCGGCCGCACCGCAGTTCCAGGGGACCGCGCCGATCGCCTATATGGAGGATCTGTCGTCGGGCGCGGTCCTGTACCAGCGGGACGCCGATCGCCGCATGCCGCCGGCGTCGATGGCCAAGATGATGACGGTCTATGTCGCGTTTGACATGATCAAGAAGGGGGAGCTGAAGCTCGACCAGACCTTCACCGTCCGGCCCGAGACGTGGCAGCGCTGGCATGGTCCGCAGGCGGGTTCGACGATGTTCCTGTCGACCGGCGAGAGCGTCAGCGTCGAGAATTTGCTCAAGGGCATCGTCACGCTGTCGGGCAACGATGCCTGCGTCGTGCTGGCGGAGGGGATTTCGGGTACGGAACAGACCTTCACCGACCGGATGAACCAGCAGGCGCAGAAGCTCGGCCTGACCAACAGCCATTTCGGCACGTCGAACGGCTGGCCTGACAATGGCGTTACCTACGTCACCGCGCGCGATCTGGCGCATCTGGCGACCTCGACGATCAAGGACTTTCCGGACCTCTACAAGCGCTTCTATTCGCTGCGCAGCTTCACCTGGGGCAAGACGCTGGGCGCGGGCGCGGACATCACCCAGGCGAACCGCGATCCCCTGCTCGGCCGCGTCGCCGGTGCTGACGGGCTCAAGACCGGTCACACCGAAGAGGCGGGCTATGGCTTCACCGGATCGGCAGAACAGAACAACCGCCGTCTCGTCATGGTCGTCGCCGGGCTGACCTCGTCCAATGGCCGCGCCGAGGAGTCGGTGCGCTTCATGGAATGGGGCTTCCGCGCATGGCAGGCCAAGCCGGTCGTCGCGCAGGGCAAGCAGGTGTCGACCGCCGAGGTGCAGATGGGCAGCGCGAGCAGCGTCGGGCTGGTGGCGCCGAAGCAGCTGACGGTGACGCTGCCCGCCGGTGCGGTGCCGCAGATGAGCGCGAAGGTGGTCTACGAAGGGCCGATCCGCGCGCCGATCAAGGCAGGGCAGCATATCGCAGATCTGGTGGTGAAGTCGCCCGAGATGCCCGAACAGCGCTTGCCGCTGGTCGCTGCCGAGGATGTGAGCGAAGCCGGGTTCTTCGGCCGTGCCTGGGCAGGGCTGACCTCGCTCTTCGGGTGATGGCGACCGACCGGGGCCTCGTGCGGCCATGACCGAACTCTTCGGCCAGGCCGATGCGCATGCCGCCTTCACCGCGGCCCTGCGCAGCGGCGTATTGCATCACGCGTGGCTACTGGTCGGACCGGAGGGCGTCGGCAAGGCGAGCTTCGCGCAGGCGGCGGCGTTGCGCATGCTCGCCGAGGCGAGCGCGACCGGCGTCACCGCGCCCGGCCTGATCGTGCCGGAGGGGCATCCGACGCGGGCGCTGGTCGATGCCGGGTCGCACCCCGATCTGCGGGTCCTGCGGCGTCTGCCCAAGGATGCCGAGAAACCCGATCAGGATATCGCGCGTAGCGTCACGATCGCGCAGGTCCGCTCGCTCCAGCCGATGTTCGCGACGACGCCGTCGATGGGCGCGCGACGCGTCGTCATGATCGATGCCGCCGACGATCTGGAACGCAACGGCGCCAACGCCCTGCTCAAGAACCTCGAGGAACCGCCGGCCGGAACGATCTTCCTGCTGGTCAGCCATGCGCCGGGGCGGTTGCTGCCGACGATCCGCTCGCGCTGCCGCGTGCTGCGCTTCGCCACGCTCGACGAGGGCGAGATGGCGAAAGCGCTGCGCGGTGCCTTGCCCGATGCGGAGGCGGACGAGATTGCTGCACTGGTGCGGACGGGGGAGGGCGCGCCCGGCCGTGCGATCCGCTATGCCGGGCTCGACATCGACGCACTGGACAATGCCATCGCCGGCATCGCGAGCGACGGCGATCCGATGAACGCGCGCCGCGCCGCGCTGGCCAAGGCGCTGGCGGGGAAGGGCAATGCCGCGCGGTACGAGGCTTTCCTCGATCGCGTGCCGGCGATGATCGCGCACGAGGCGCGGAGCCGGTCGGGCATGCGGCTCAAGACGGCGCTGGATGCGCAGGCCGCGGCACGCGATCTCGCGGGCGCGGCGCTCGGCCTGTCGCTCGATGCGCAGGCGACGGTGTTCGAGATGGCGGCGATCGTCGCGACGCTGCGCTGACGCCGCTTCACCTCACGGGATCGATCGACTAGGACGCGCGGCATGGCCGATCCCTATTACATCACCACCGCGATCCACTATCCGAACGGGCGCCCGCATATCGGCCACGCCTATGAAATGATCTGCGCCGATGCGATCGCGCGGTTCCAGCGTCAGGCTGGGCGCGACGTCCGCTTCCAGACCGGCACCGACGAACACGGGCTGAAGATGGCGCAGACCGCGCGGACGCGCGGCGTCGAAACGCGCGCCTTCGCGGATGAGATGTCGGCGCATTTTAGCGCGATGGCGGACACGCTCAACATCTCCTACGACCGCTTCATCCGCACGGTGGAGCTGGAGCATTATGCCGCCAGCCAGGCGATCTGGCGGGCGATGCGCGACAAGGGCGACCTGTACCTCGACCGCTACGAGGGCTGGTATTCGGTCCGCGACGAAGCCTTTTACGACGAAAAGGAACTGGTCGAGGGGGAAGGGGGCGTCAAGCTCTCGCCGCAGGGCACCCCGGTCGAATGGACCGCAGAGGAGACGTGGTTCTTCCGTCTGTCCAAATATCAGCAGCCGTTGCTCGATCTCTTCGCCGCGAACCCGGACTTCATCCGTCCCGAGGCGCGCCGCAAGGAGGTGATGCGCTTCGTCGAGGGCGGGTTGTCGGACCTGTCGGTGTCGCGGACCAGCTTCGACTGGGGCGTGCCGGTGCCGGACAGCCCCGGTCACGTCATGTACGTCTGGGTCGATGCGCTGACCAACTACCTGACCGGTGCAGGTTATCCGGACGATGCCGCCACAATGGCCCGCTTCTGGCCGGCGGATCTGCATCTGATCGGCAAGGACATCACGCGGTTCCACACCGTCTACTGGCCCGCGTTCCTGATGTCGGCGGACCTGCCGCTGCCGAAGCAGGTCTTCGCGCACGGCTTCGTGCTCCATCGCGGTGAGAAGATGTCCAAGTCGGTCGGCAACGTCGTCAGCCCCGACGAACTGACCGATGCCTTCGGGGTCGATGCGGTGCGCTATTTCCTGCTGCGCGAGGTCAGCTTCGGGCAGGACGGCAGCTATTCAGCCGAGGCGATCGTCACGCGAGTCAATGCGGAGCTGGCCAACAGCTTCGGCAATCTGGCGCAGCGGACATTGTCGTTCATCGCCAAGAACCTGGGCGGCGCGTTTCCGGATGCCGGCCGGTCGGACCCCGCGGATGCGATGCTGATCGAAGAGGTCGTCGTCGCCTGCGCCGGGTTCAAGACCGCATTCGGCGACCTGCTGCTCAGCCAGGGGATCGAGGCATGGATGCGCGGCGTCTTCGCTTGCAACCAGTATATCGACGCGCAGGCGCCCTGGGCGTTGCGCAAGACCGATCCCGATCGGATGCATGCGGTGTTGGGGACGCTGGTGCGTGCGATCCGCATGCTGGCGATCGCGATCCTGCCGGTGGTGCCGGACTCCGCCGCAAAGGTGCTCGACCAGATCGGCGCAACGGAGCGCGACCATGCGGCGGTCGACGACGATGGCTGGTATGCGCGGCAGGCCGCGTCTGGCTTCGTCATCGCACCGCCGTCGCCGGTCTTTCCGCGGCTGGAGATGCCGGCGGTGGTGGAGGCGTGATGTTCGCCGACAGCCATTGCCACCTCAACTACAAGGGGGTGTTCGAACAGCAGAGCGAGGTGCTCGCCCGTGCCCGGGCGCGCGGCGTCGGTGCGATGCTCAACATCTCCACGCGCGAGGGCGAATGGGATGCGGTGGTCGCCACCGCCGAGCGGGAGCCCGACGTATGGGCGTCGATCGGCATCCACCCGCATGAGGCCGACCAGCATCCCGATATCGATACCGCGCGGCTGGTCGAACGATCGGTGCACCCGCGGATCGTCGGCATCGGGGAATCGGGGCTCGACTATTATTACGATCATTCCGACCGCGTTCGGCAGCAGGCGAGCTTTCGCACGCATATCGCCGCCTGCCGCGCCACCGGCCTGCCGCTGATCGTCCACACCCGCGACGCCGAGGAGGACACGCTCGCCATCCTGCGCGAGGAGATGGAGGAGGGGGCCTACAAGGGCGTCATCCATTGTTTCACCGCCAGCGGCACGTTCGCCGACGCCGCGCTGGACCTCGGTTTCTATATTTCGATCTCAGGGATCGTGACGTTCAAGAATGCGCGGGATCTGCAGGACACCGCGGCGCGGCTGCCGATCGAGCGGCTGCTGATCGAAACCGACGCGCCGTTCCTCGCGCCGGTGCCGAACCGCGGCAAGCAGGGTGAGCCGGGCTTCGTCGCCGATACCGCCGCCTTCCTCGCCAAGCTGCGCGGCGAACCGATCGAGGAACTGGCGGCGCGGACTGTGGATAACTTTTTTGCGTTGTTCGACAAGGCGCAGCGAGGGACGCCGCAATGAAGGTCCGCATCCTCGGCTCCGGCACCTCGTCCGGTGTGCCGCGGATCGGGAACGATTGGGGGGCGTGCGACCCTGCCGAACCGCGCAACCGTCGGACCCGCGCCTCGTTGCTCGTCGAGCACGACGGCACGCGCATTCTGGTCGACACCGGCCCTGACATGCGCGAGCAGCTGCTCGCCGCGGACGTCGCTGCGGTCGATGCGATCATCTGGACGCACGATCATGCCGACCATTGCCATGGCATCGACGATGTCCGGCAGATCTTCCACGCTCTGGGTCATCCGGTGCGCGGGTTTGCCCGGTCGCGGACGCTGGGGGCGCTGAAGACGCGCTTCACCTATGTCTTCGCGGGTCGGCAAGGATATCCGCTGACGGTCGATGCAGCGGAATTGCCCGATCGCCTGACGATCGGCGGGATCACGATCGACGTCGTCGACCAGCCGCATGGCAGCATCACCTCCGCCGGGCTGCGCTTCTCGGCAGGTGGCATGAACGTCGGCTATGCCACGGATTTCCATGAACTGACGCCGGCGATGCGGGCGCTCTACACGGGGTTGGACGTCTGGATCGTCGACGCGCTGCGCTATGCGCCGCATCCGACCCATCCCGATGTGCCGACCGTCCTCGACTGGATCGGGGAGCTGGCGCCGCGTCGGTCAGCCTTCATACACATGGACCATAGTATGGATTATGCGACATTGGTGGCGATGCTGCCCGCCGGTGTCGAGCCAGGCTATGACGGATTAGAATTCGCGCCATGACGATCGACCTGGGCGGCAATACGCTGCTCTATCTGCTGTTGCTCATCCTGCCGGTGTCGGCGCTGATCGCGCGCCGGGTGCCGATCCTGCGGGTGCTGCTGTCGCTGGCGAGCTGGGCGATCATCGCCGGGTTGCTGCTGATGGTGGTGAGCCAGCGCGAGAAGTTCGATCCGTATCTCCAGCGCGTCGCGCGCATGCTGAAGCTGGAGGACCAGAATGTCGTCGGCCGCGAAACGCGCATCCGGATGGCGCCGGACGGCCATTTCTGGGCGCGCGTGACTTTGGATGGGGTGTCCCGGCGAATGCTGGTCGACAGCGGCGCGACGGTCACCGCCGTGTCGACGCGGACCGCGCAGGCGGCATCGCTGGACCTGACCAAGAGCATGTTCCCGATCGTCCTCAACACCGCCAATGGACGGATCAGCGCGCAGACCGCGACGGTGCGGGAATTACGACTGGGCGATATCGCCGCGCGCGATCTGGGCGTCGTCGTGTCGCCGGCGTTCGGCGATACCGACGTGCTTGGCATGAACTTCCTGTCCAAGCTGAAGTCGTGGCGGGTCGAGGGAAACGTGCTGATCCTTGAACCCCACCACCATCAGAATTTTACATAATGCATATTATCGGTTTTGATGGTGAGTGCGGAAGGGGGCTGTCGTGATCGATCGGATCGTCGCGATCATGGCGCGGTTGCGCGATCCCCGGGACGGTTGCGAATGGGATGTCGCGCAGACCTGGGCGTCGATCGCACCCTATACCATCGAGGAAGCCTACGAGGTGGCGGACGCGATCGCCCGGGACGATGCCGACGATTTGAAGGACGAGCTCGGCGATCTGCTGTTGCAGGTCGTATTCCACAGCCGGATTGCCGAGGAAGCCGGTGCCTTCACGCTGGCCGACGTCGTGACCGCGATCAGCGACAAGATGGAACGACGCCATCCGCATATCTTCGGCACTGCCGATCACAGTCCCGGCTGGGAAGAACTGAAGGCCGCGGAGCGGACGGATAAGGACGATACCAGCGCGCTGGCCGGCGTCGCTACCGGATTGCCGGCGCTGATGCGCGCAGTGAAGCTACAGAAACGCGCCGCCCGTGTCGGCTTCGACTGGCCCGACGCCGACGGGTCCCGTGCCAAGGTTCACGAGGAAATCGAGGAGGTTGCCGCGGCGCCTTCGGATGAGATCGAGGAAGAGGTTGGTGACCTGCTGTTCGCGGTCGTCAACTGGGCGCGGCATCTGGGGATCGATCCGGAGGCGGCGCTGCGATCGGGCAATGCCAAATTCGAGCGCCGTTTCCGAGCGATGGAGAAGCTTGCCGGCGCTGATTTCCCGACACTGACCCTCGACGCCCAGGAAGCGCTCTGGCAGCAGGTTAAGCGCCGCTAGCGTTGCAGGAAACGTTCGTAGTCGCGTTCGGCGAGCCGCACCTCATATTGCGTTTCGAGCTCCTCGCTGACCTGACCGAGCACTTCGCCATGCGCGTGAAGCCACGCCGCACCGGCGCCGTCGCCGGCCTCCAGCGTGATCCAGTAGCGCCGGTGGCCGGCGGTCAGCTTGCCGGCGACCTGCTCGATCAGGGCATCGACCCCTTCCCCGCTGAGTGCGGAGAGCGCCACGACGTCGTCGCGACGATCGGCTTCCGCGAGCATCGCATCATGCCGTTCGGTGTCGAGCAGGTCGAGCTTGTTCCACGCCTCGAACCGCGGCGTCATCTCGGACACGCCGATCTCGTCGAGCACCGCCTCGACGTCGCTGCGCTGCGCTTCGGTATCGGGATGCGCGATATCGCGGACGTGGATCAGCAGGTCGGCGGATACCACTTCTTCGAGCGTCGCCTTGAATGCGGCGACCAATTGTGTCGGCAGGTCGGAAACGAAGCCGACGGTGTCCGACAGGATCGCTTTGTCGATGCCGGGTAGCGCGATCTGGCGCAGCGTCGGGTCGAGCGTGGCGAACAGCAGGTTCTCGGCCATGACATGCGCGCCGGTCAGCCGGTTGAACAGCGTCGACTTGCCGGCGTTGGTGTAGCCGACGAGCGCGATGATCGGCCATGGTGCGCGCTGGCGCCGGTCGCGATGGAGGCCACGGGTGCGGCTGACCTGCTCCAGTTCGCGGCGCAGGCGCGCCATCCGGTCGCGGATCAACCGGCGATCCGCCTCGATCTGCGTTTCGCCCGGGCCGCCGAGGAAGCCGAAGCCGCCGCGCTGCCGTTCGAGGTGGGTCCAGCTGCGCACCAGACGACCGCCCTGATAATCGAGGTGGGCGAGTTCAACCTGCAATCGCCCTTCGGCCGTCGCCGCGCGCTCGCCGAAGATTTCGAGGATCAGCCCGGTACGGTCGATCACCTTGGCTTCGAGCGCGGTTTCGAGGTTGCGCTGCTGCACCGGCGTCAGGCTAGCGTCGAACACGACGAGATCCGCCTCGTCCTGACGGACCTGGACCGCGAGCTGTTCGACCTGACCGCTGCCGATCAGGGTCGCGGGCTTGGGCGCACGCACCCGCACCGCGACCTTGTCGGTCACGACCAGCCCGATCGCCGCGGCGAGGCCCGCCGTCTCGTCCAGCCGGGCGTCGGCGTCGCGATGCGCGTCGCCCTGATCCGGCAGGACGATCAGCGCACGCCCACCGCGCGCGAATTCGTCCCGATCGCGATTGAAGCCGGTGCTCATGCTCAGTCTTCCGTCTCGCCCTCATCGGCGAGATTGAGCGCCCGCGCCGGCTGAATCGTCGATACCGCATGCTTGTAGACGAGTTGCGCCATGCCCTCGCGCTGGAGCAGCATGCAGAACAGGTCGAATCCGGCGATCTGACCTTGCAGCATGACGCCGTTGATAAGGAACATCGTCACCGAATCTTCGGACTTGCGCACCGCGTTGAGGAAGATCTCCTGCAACAGCGGCTGCTTGCGCTGCGCTTCTCCGACGGAATCGACGATCGCGGCGATATCCATCGGACCCGACGGCATGATGGTGGAGATGGCATGCTTGTAGATCAGCTGCGACTGGCCGTCGCGGCGCAGCAATACCGAGAAATTGTCGAACCAGGTGACGATGCCCTGAAGCTTGACGCCCTTCACCAGGAACATGGTGACCGGGGTCTTCGAGCGGCGGAGGGCATTGAGGAACAGGTCCTGAAGGGACCCTTGCTTTTCGGCCATGACGAGCCTTTCGTGTTATTGGCGAGCCGTTTGCCCGCAATCGCGCCGTTTCCCGGCGTCGGATGCCGCCCTGACCGGGCGGCTACGTCCATCTATGAACGAAGGTGCTCCACGTCCAGCGGTCAATCCTCGCGCATGTCGGTGATGCCGAGCAATTTGAGCTTCCGGTGCAATGCCGACCGCTCCATGCCGATGAAGCTGGCGGTGCGGCTGATGTTGCCCGAAAACCGGCGGATCTGGACGCGGAGATATTCGCGCTCGAACGTCTCGCGCGCCTCCCGCAACGGCGCGCCCATGATCGCGCCCCCGCCCCCGCTGCCCAGATCGCCCTGATCGCCGAGCACCTCGGCGGGCAGCAGGTCGAGGTCGATGCGGCCGATGCGGTCGCCGGGCGCGAGGATGATCGTGCGTTCGACGACGTTGCGCAGCTGGCGGACGTTGCCCGGCCAGTCATAGGATTGCAGCGCCACCATTGCGTCCGCGGCGATCTCCGGCGTCGGCACGCGGCGGTCGGCGGCATAATGAGCCATGAAATGCTCGACCAGCGCGGGAATGTCCTCGCGCCGCTCGGACAGCGCCGGGATCAGCACTGGCACGACGTTGAGGCGGTAATAGAGATCCTCGCGGAACCGCCCCTCCGCGATCTCGTGGGTCAGGTCGCGCGAGGTGGCGGAGACGACGCGAACGTCGACCTTGACGATTCGCGTGCCGCCGATGCGGCTGAAGCTCTGGTCGGTCAGCACGCGCAGGATACGCGCCTGTGTCGCGACCGGCATGTCCGCGATTTCGTCGAGGAACAGGGTGCCGCCGTGCGCCTGTTCGAGAAGGCCGGGGCGGACGAGGTCGCCGCTTTCCTCGACGCCGAACAGCTCTTCCTCGACCCGTTCCGGCGTCATGCGCGCGGCGCTGACGATGACGAAAGGCGCCTGGGCGCGGTTGCTCCACCCGTGGAGCAGGCGGGCCGCGACCTCCTTGCCGACGCCGGCGGGGCCCATGATGAGCACGCGGCTGCCGGTCGCGGCGACCCGCTTCAGCGTGGCGCGGACGCCGTTGATCGCCCCGGAACTGCCGGTGAGGTCGCTTTCCCGGCCGGCGTAGACGCGCAGGCTGGCGACCTCGCGGCGAAGACGCTCGGTTTCGGTGGCGCGGGCGACGAGCAGCAGCAATCGCTCGGCCTCGAACGGCTTTTCGATGAAGTCGCTGGCGCCGCGGCGGATCGCCGCGACCGCGGTGTCGAGATTGCCGTGGCCGGAGATGACCAGCACGGGGATCGAGGGATCGCGGCGCTTGATCTCGTCGAGCAGTTCGAGCCCGTCGAGGCGCGAGCCCTGCAACCAGACGTCGAGCAGCACCAGCGACGGGCGGCGGGTGGCGATCGCCTCCAGCGTCGCATCGCTGTCGGCGGCCGAACGGGTGTCATAGCCCTCGTCTTCGAGGACGCCCGCGACGAGCTCGCGGATGTCTTTTTCGTCGTCGACGACGAGGATGTCGAGCGCCATATACTAATTCCGATTGCGTGTGAGTGCTGCGAGCTGGCCGTCCTCGGCAGGCTCGGGTGCCGCGGCGCCCTGGTCGAGGGTGGCGAGCGCGGCGGCATCGAAGGTCATGCGAACCACGGTGCCGCCACCGTCGCGGTCGGCGAAGGTCATGACGCCGTGATGATCCTCGACGATCTTCTTGACGATGGCGAGGCCGAGGCCGGTCCCCCTCGCCCGCGTCGTCATATAGGGTTCGACGATCCGGTCGCGGTCGGGCGGCAGGCCGACGCCGGTATCGGCGACCTCCACGATCGTCACGTCGCCGTCCTCGCGCACGGTCATGGTGACCGATCCCCATTCGCTGCCTTTGCTTTCGATCGCCTCGACCGCATTCTTGACGATGTTGGTGAACGCCTGGCTGAGCTGGCGGCGGTCGCAGACCAGCGCCGGCGCCGGGATCGTATGGTCGAGCTCGAAGCGCGTGCCGGGATGCGCGACCTCGTGCAGGAAGAGCGACTGGCGCGCGATCTCGACGAGCGATTCCTCGCGGAACACCGGTTTGGGCATGCGGGCGAAGGACGAGAATTCATCGACCATGCGGCGCAGGTCGCCGACCTGGCGAACGATCGTGTCGGTCAGGCGTGCGAACGTCGTGTCGTCGGCATCGACCTTGCTGCCGTAGCGGCGCTGGAGACGTTCGGCGGCGAGCTGGATCGGGGTGAGCGGATTCTTGATTTCATGCGCGATCCGGCGCGCGACGTCGGACCATGCCGCGCGGCGCTGGTCGAGCAGCTGCTGGGTGATATCGTCGAACGTCAGGATCGGCCCGGAATCGGTACGGGCGATACGCACCGCGAGCGTCCGCGGCTCGCCGTTGCGGACGACCTGAACGATCGCCTCGCGCTCGCGCCCCTGCACGAGATCGGCGAGTTCGGGCGCGATCGAGGTCAGCGGGTGGCCGACCAGCCCGTCGTCGCCCGATCCGATCAATTCGGTCGCCGAGCGGTTGGCGATCCGGACCGTGCCGTCCTCCGCGACCGCGATGACGCCTGCCGACACGCCCGCCATCACCGCCTCGATGAGCGCGCGGCGATTGTCGAGCTGATCGTTGGCGGTGACCAGTGCGCTGGTCTGCTCCTGCAGCCGCACGGTCATCTGGTTGAAGGCGTTGGCGAGGGTGCCGACCTCGTCCTTGCGCCGCGGATCGGGGACGCGCGCGGTAAGATCGCCCGTCGCCACCTTGCGCGCGGCGTGGACGAGTTCGGTGACCGGGCGGACGAGGCGATCGGCCACCGCCAGCGCCGCCCAGACGGCGATCGCGACGACGAACAGCGACGCGAGCAGCAGCGCCGCGTTGAACTTCAACTGGAGCGCGCGCGACCGGCTTTGCAGGCTCTGATAGTCGCGGATAATCGCGTCGCCGCGCCGGATCTGGCTGGCGAGCTGCGGATCGAAGATGCGCGCCGAATAGAGATAGGCGCCCTTGCCATAAGCAAGGGGCACGACCGCCCCAATCCGATCGCCGCTGCGGACGAGGACATAGGATCGGCCTGCATCGAGCGCGCGTTCCATCGCCGGCGTGACGATATTCTGCAGCGGCCGATCATAGGGGTTGAGGACGATCAGCGGATCGACCTCTCCCCGGCGGATGATCATGCCCTCCGACTGTTCGCGCCGATAGGTCTGGACGAGCAGCACTTGCTGGAAGACCTTGCTGTCGACCGCATGGATACGCAACTCGGCAGAAAGGTCGCCGCTCATCGCCTGCACCTGCGCGACGACCCGATCGGCCTCGCGCTGGTAATTCTCGCCGACCAACGTCCGCGCATTTTCCAGCATGCCGCTGGCGCGATCGGAGGACCAGAATTCCGTCCCGATCTGGAACAGCAGCGAGGCGAAGATTGTCACCAGCAGCGCCGGAACGGCGGCGATGATCGAGAAGATCGCCACCAGCCGGACGTGGAGCACGCCCTCCCCCCCGACCAGCGACGCGGCGGCGCGCCTGCGTGCGATCCGGCGGCCGACCAGCATCAGCAGGGCGATGCCCGGTACGAGGTTCGCGACGAGCAGCGCGGCGATCGACGGGGGCGACAGTGGCACCTGCGGCCGGTTGCTGCCGGCGATAATGAAATAGGTGGTCGCGGCGATCCCGATGGCCAATGCCACCACGAACGCTTCCACCGCGGGCGTGATGCGCAGCCGGCGTTCCAGTGGAGTGTCCGTCAGATCGGGCGTTGGTCCCGCGTTCATTGCGACTTACGTACAACGCGGATTGTTGCACGGAAACCACATAATTTGCCGTTGGCGATGGTTTGTGGTGACGGTCGGACGAGCGCCCCGCCCTATGCGCGCGTCATTCGTCGCCGCGGGCGCTGATCCCCAGCGTGTCGAGCCGCTTGCGCAAGGTGTTGCGATTGAGGCCCAAAGCACGCGCGGCGCGCAGCTGGTTGCCGCCATGGCGGGCGAGCATCGTCTCGATCAGCGGCCGTTCGACCTCGCCGATGACGCGGTCGTAGAGGCTGCCGTCCTCCAGCGCATCGGGGCGCTCGCGGGCGATCCTTTCGACGAGATGGCGGACGGCTTCGGCGATGCCGGGATCCGCCGCCTCCCCGCCCGCTGTGCCGGGGGCGCCGAGCAGGTCGCGGATCGTCGGCGCATCGATCAGTTCGTCGCGGGCGAGCACGGCGAGACGGCGCATGAGATTTTCGAGCTCGCGGACGTTGCCCGGCCAGTCGTGCGCGGCGAGCGAGGCCTGGGCTTCGTCGCTCAGCTGGCGCCGCGGCAAACCCTGCGACGCGGCGCTTTCGAGGAAATGCCGGGCGAGCAGCGGAATGTCCTGCCGCCGTTCGCGCAGCGCGGGCAGCGCGATGGGGACGACGTTAAGCCGGTAGAACAGGTCCTCGCGGAACTGCCCGGAACCGACCTGTTGCGTCAGGTCTCGGTTCGTGGCGGCGACGACGCGGACGTCGGCGCGCAGCGGGCGGGCGCCGCCGACCGTGGTGAACTCGCCCGACTGGAGCACGCGGAGCAGCCGCGTCTGCGCCTCCATCGGCATGTCGCCGATCTCGTCGAGAAACAGGGTGCCACCGGCCGCCTGTTCGAACCGCCCGGCATTGCGCACCGCCGCGCCGGTGAAGGCGCCGCGTTCGTGGCCGAACAATTCGGCCTCGATCAGTTCGCGCGGAATCGCGGCCATGTTAATCGCGACGAACGGCGCCGAACGGCGCGCGCCGAGATCGTGGATCGCGCGGGCGACGAGTTCCTTGCCAGTCCCCGATTCGCCCGAGATCAGCACGGTGAGGTCGTTGGACAGCACGCGCGCGATGATCCGGTAGACGTCCTGCATCGCGGGCGAGCGACCGATCAGCGGCAGCGCCGGGTCCTCCCCCGCCTCCGGTTGCGGCATCACGGCGCCCCGTGCGAGCGCGCCGGTGACCGCGCGGGTCAGGTCGTCGAGATCGAACGGCTTGGGCAGATATTCATAGGCGCCGACCTCCGCCGCGCGGACCGCGGTGGTCAGCGTGTTCTGGGCGGAAAGAATGATGATCGGCAGCTGCGGCAGGCGCTGGCCGATCTCCTTCACGCGTTCGATGCCGTCGCCGTCGGGAAGGATGACGTCGGTGACGAGCACGTCCGGCACCCGCGTCGCCAGCGCGCGGTCGAGCTGCTGGAGCGTCTCCGCCGTCTGCACCTCATGACCGGCACGGCGCAGCGCCTGCGCGACGACGGTCCGGATCGCGGCGTCGTCGTCGACCACCAGAATACGGGTCATGCGGCGACCGCCCGTGGCAGCAACAGGCGCAGGATCGTCATCTCGGGGCTTCCTTCGCGTGCGTATTGGACGATGCCGCCCATGTCGCGCATCAGCTTGTCGACCAGTGCGAGGCCAAGGCCCTGCCCCTCCGGCCGCCCCGATACGAACGGGTCGAACAGGTGATCGACGATGTCGGCGGGGGCGCCGGGGCCGTTGTCGATCACGCATATCTCGATCGGCAGCGGCACGCGCGGCTTGCCCGGGGCGGCGACGGACATGCCATGGCGATAGGCGGTGGTGATGAGGATACGCGGATTGCGTTCCAGTCGAGCTGCTTCGCGGGCGTTCTTCAACAGGTTGATGAGGATCTGGAGCAGCGCGTCGCGGTTGATCGCTGCGGGAGGCAGTGACGGGTCGAACCGCTCCTCGATCGCGACGCCGCGCGCGAAGCCGGCGAGCGCGAGCCGGCGGGCGTGGCCGATCAGGGGATAGATGTTCTCGGGCGCGACCTCCAGCGGGCGGGTGTCACTGAAATCCTGCATCCGGTCGATCAACGCGGCGATGCGATCGACTTCGGTGACGATCAGCGTGGTCAGTTCGCCCGCGCCGAGCAATTGTGCGGCACCGCGGATGCCGGACAGAGGGTTCTTGATCTCATGCGCCAGCATCGCCGCGGCCCCGCTCGCGGCGCGCGCGCTCGCACCCCGCGCGCTAGGGCCGAGGCCGCGCGTGCTGGCGGCGGTATGCAGCGTGATCGCGCGCCAGCCGGGATGATCGGGCACCACCGCCTCGACGAAATCGACGCGGATCTTGGGGCCGTGCGGGGTCGCGATCTCGGTATCGTAAAAGGCCATCCCCTGCCCCTCGCGCCGGTCGCCTGCGGCGGGCGGCGGCAGGATCGCGGCGAGCGGCTGGCCGAGCATCACCCGTTCCGACAGGTTGAGCAATTGCTCCGCCAGCGCGTTGGCATGCGCGATGCGGTCGTCGGGATCGACCACGACGACCGCCACGGGCAGCGCGGCGAACAGCTCGGCGAACCCCGGACGACCGGCCATAGTGCGGTCAGGCGGCTTGCTGAACGGGCGGCTGGTCGCGATACGGCGCGTAGAAATCGGCAAGCATGCGCTTGACCGTTCGCGCGTCCGGTTGCTGGTTCACCGCATTGCGGAACTCGGCCGAACCGGTCAGCCCCTTGGTGTACCAGCCGATATGCTTGCGCGCCATGTTGACGCCGGTAACGTCGCCATAATGGTCGAGCATCGCGTCATAATGTTCGACGATCACGCGATATTGCTCGTCGAGCGACGGATCGGGCCGGCGCGTGCCGGTCGCGAGATAGTCCATCACCTGGCCGAGTATCCACGGCCGGCCATAGGCACCCCGCCCGATCATGATGCCGTCCGCGCTCGACTGGTCGAGCGCGGCGACCGCGTCCTCGATCGTGCAGATGTCGCCGTTGGCGATGACCGGGATGCTGACCGCGTCCTTGACCGTGCGGATGAAGCGCCAGTCAGCGCTCCCCTTGTACATCTGGTTGCGGGTGCGGCCGTGAACGGTGATGAGCTGGACGCCGAGGTCCTGCGCGATGCGCGACAATTCCGGTGCGTTGAGGCTGTCGAGATCCCAGCCCATCCGCATCTTGAGCGTCACCGGCGCCTTCACCGCCTTCACGACGCTGTCGACCAGCTGCGCGGCGAGCTTGAGGTCGCGCATCAGCGCCGATCCGGCGTCGCCGTTGGTCACCTTGCGCACCGGGCAGCCCATGTTGATGTCGATGATCGCCGCGCCGCGATCCTCGGCAAGCTTCGCCGCCTCCGCCATCTCATAGGGCGTGCAGCCGACGAGCTGCATCGACACGGGCTCTTCGGAGAGATGCCACGCCGCCTTCTGGACCGACTGCCGCGTCTCGCGGATCGCCGCCTGACTGGCGATCATCTCCGTGACGTTGAGGCCGGAGCCATAGCGGCGCACCAGCGTCCGGAACGGCATGTCGGTGACGCCGGTCATCGGGGCCAGCACGACGGGGCTGTCGATCCGCACGGGACCGATCTGGATGGGCGTGAGGTGAGCCATGATCTGCCTGAAAATTGGGCAGACCCCTACCCGCTTCTCACCGCTCTGGCAAGGTTGGCATGGCTGCGCTAGGCGGCGGCGATGACGGATCGACCACGCACGGTGGCGCTGATCGTGGCGGCGGGCAGTGGCTCGCGCGCCGGCGGCGCGGTTCCCAAACAATATGCGCGTCTGGCGGGCAAGGCGCTGATCGCACATGCCTATGCGGCCTTCGCTGGACATCCTGCGGTGGACGAGGTGGTGGTGGTGATTGCCGAGAGTGCCGAGGACATGGCGACGGCCGCGCTGGGACCGGTGCGGACGGTGATCGGCGGCGCGACGCGACGCGAGTCGGTAGCGCACGGACTGGCGGCGATCGCGGCCGATCGCGTGCTCGTCCACGATGCCGCCCGCCCGTTCGTTCCCGCAGGCGTCATCGACCGGGTGCTGGCGGCGCTCGAGACGGATGACGGCGCGATGCCGGTGCTCGCCGTTGCCGATACGCTGGTGCGCGACGGAGCGGTCGTCCCGCGCGATGGCCTGTCGCGCGTGCAGACGCCGCAGGGGTTCCGTCTCGGCGCGCTGCGGGCGGCGCATGACGGCTGGCCGACGGGCGAGGAGGCGACCGACGACGCGCAGATGGTGCGACGGCTTGGCGGGACGATCGCTTTGGTGCAGGGCGATACGATGCTCGATAAAGTCACGCATCCCGACGATTTTGCCGCGGCCGAAGCCAGAGTGGCATGGGAGACGCGCAGCGCGTCCGGTTTCGACGTCCACCGGCTGGAGGTCGGCGAGGAATTGTGGCTGGGCGGCGTGCTGATCCCGCACGACAAGGGATTGTCGGGGCATAGCGACGCCGACGTCGGCCTTCACGCGCTGACCGATGCATTGCTCGGCACGATCGCTGCGGGCGATATCGGAACGCACTTCCCGCCCAGCGATCCGCAGTGGAAGGGCGCCGATTCCGCTCAATTTCTGCAGCATGCCGCCAGCCTGATCGCCGAGAAGGGCGGTCGGATCGATTTCGTCGATCTGACCCTGATCTGCGAGGCACCGAAGATCGGGCCGCATCGGGAGGCGATGCGCGCGCGGATCGGCGACCTGCTGGGGCTGAGCGCGGACCGGGTGAGCATCAAGGCGACGACGACCGAGCGGCTGGGCTTCACCGGCCGCGGCGAAGGCATTGCGGCACAGGCGGTCGCGACCGTGAGCCTGCCGCGATGAGGGCGCTGATCGCCGCCGTCGCGTTGCTCGCCAGCCCCGCGCAAGCGCAGACGCGGTGCATCACGACGCCCGAGGCGGAGGCGATGACCTTGGTCGCGCTGCCCGATATCGTCCAGCAGACCGGCATCGTCTGCGCGACGCGGCTGCCCCCGAGCAGCCTGTTGCGGCGGACCGACAGCGATTTCCTCGCCAAGTATCAGGACGCCGCCAACCGCGCGTGGCCGAACGCGCGGGCGGCGATCGTCAAGCTGTCCGATCCGATGATCGATTCGCTGCTCCAGTCCGAATTCGCACGCCCACTGCTGACCGCGGCGCTCGCGCCGGTGCTGGTCGGGCGGATCAATCCTGCCGATTGCGGTACCATCGACCGGTTCGTGACGCAGCTCGCACCGTTGCCGCCCGCGAACACCGCGGGCGTGATCGTCACCACATTGCGCTATTTCAAGGCGGAGAAGGCGAAGGGCAAGGCGATCAACGTCCCCGACCTGCCGCTGTGTGCGGAAGCGTTGCGATGACCGAGACGCTGCTGCCCCCCGAACTGCTTGCCGCCGCCGCGCATGTTGTCGAGGTGAACCGTGCCGCGGGGCGGACGATCGCGCTCGCCGAAAGCTGCACCGGTGGTCTCGTCGCGGCGGCGATCACCGAAATACCGGGATCGTCGGACGTGTTCGGGGCCGGCTTCGTCACCTATTCGAACGAAGCAAAGATGAAGCTGCTCAAGGTCAATTCCGACGTGCTGGAAACCTTCGGCGCCGTCTCGATCGCGGTGGCGTGGAGCATGGCGCAGGGTGCACTCGCCAACAGCGGGGCCGACGTCGCGGTCGCGATCACCGGCATCGCCGGGCCGGGCGGCGGATCGGAGAAGAAGCCGGTCGGCACGGTCGTATTCGCCCGCGCCGAAAAGGGCGGAGATCCTTCGGACGTCCATGCCGATCGCAAGATGTTCGGTGACCTCGGCCGCGGTGGCATCCGCCTTCAGGCGGCGCTGGTCGCGCTGGAACTGCTGTTGCCGTAAAGCACCTTGGCGCGATCCTCGAACGCGCCGATCATCCGGCGCAGCGCGACGCCGAACACCTGCCCGGCCAGCATCTCGAACATCCGGTTCTTGAACTGGAAATCGACCGCGAAATCGACCGCGCAGCCGCCTTCCTCGCTGCGGAAGCGCCAGTCGTTGTGCAAATATTTGAGCGGCCCGTCGATATATTCGACGTGGATGTGATCGGGCCGCGCCTTCTCCACCTTCGACGTGAAGGTTTCGCGCAGGCCCTTGAAGCCGACGATCATGTCGGCGAGCGTCGCGGTGTCGCTGTCCTGGCGCACGCGCATCGCGCTGACCCAGGGCAGGAACTCCGGATAGCGCTTCACGTCCGCGACCATGTCGAACATCTGCTCCGGCGTGTAGGGCAGATGGCGGGTTTCGGCGTGCTTAGGCACGGACGTCCTGCGTCTTGCCGAGCTTCGCCTCGCGGTTGGCGCGCATCTTCGCGAAATCGTCGCCGGCGTGATAGCTCGACCGGGTCAGCGGCGAGGATGCGACCAGCAGGAAGCCTTTGGCACGCGCGATCGCGGCATAGCTGTCGAACGCCTTGGGCGTGACGAATTCCTCGACCTTCGCATGACGCGGCGTCGGCTGGAGATACTGGCCCATCGTCAGGAAATCGATGTCGGCCGAGCGCATGTCGTCCATCACCTGATGCACCTCGAGCCGCTGTTCGCCCAGACCCAGCATCACGCCGGACTTGGTGAAGATCGACGGATCGAGCTTCTTGACGCTCTCCAGCAGGCGGATCGACGCATAGTACCGCGCGCCGGGACGGATCGTCGGATACAACCGCGGCACGGTTTCGAGATTGTGGTTGTAGACGTCCGGTCGCGCCGCAACGATCGCCTCGACCGCAGCCTCATGCTTGTTGCGGAAATCGGGGGTCAGGATCTCGATCGTCGTGCGCGGGTTGGACCGGCGGATCGCCTCGATCACCTTGACGAACTGCTTCGCCCCACCGTCGGGCAGGTCGTCGCGATCGACCGAGGTCACCACGATATGCTCCAGCCCCATCTGCGCCGCGGCGTCGGCGACGTTGTTGGGCTCCATCGGGTCGACCGCGCGCGGCATGCCCGTCTTGACGTTGCAGAAGGCGCAGGCGCGGGTGCAGGTGTCGCCCAGGATCATGACGGTCGCATGTTTCTTCGACCAGCATTCGCCGATGTTCGGGCAGGCGGCCTCCTCGCAGACCGTCGTCAGGCTTTTCAACCGCATCAGCTCGCGCGTCGCGGCAAAGCCGGCGCTGGTCGGCGCCTTCACGCGAATCCAGTCGGGCTTGCGCAGGCCTTCGGGGCGGGCGAGCGGCGTCATCTCGTTCATGGGCGCGAGATAGCGATTCCCCCTATTGTGAACAACCGTCATGAGTTTTGTGAGAAAGCTTTTCGCGCCGACATCAGCCGGCAACTCCATCGCCGACATGCGTTATGCACCCAAATCGACACGATTCTGGAGGACGCATGACCGATTTTTCCGACATGGTTAAGGGCTATGGCCGGTTCCGCGAGCAAAGCTGGATTGAACAGCGCGAGCGCTGGGAAGAGCTCGGCCGCGGCCAGAGCCCCAAGGTCATGGTGATCGCCTGTTCGGACAGCCGCGTCGACCCGATGCAGATTTTCGACGTGGCGCCGGGCGAGATCTTCGCGGTGCGCAACGTCGCCAATCTGGTGCCGCCCTATGAGACGTCGAAGGGCTATCACGGCGTCTCCGCGGCGATCGAATTCGCGGTGACGCAGCTCGAGGTGCCGGAAGTCGTCGTGCTCGGCCACGGCTCGTGCGGCGGTTGCGCAGCGGCGCTGTCCGGCGGGTTCGCCAATGCCGAGCATGGCGCAGGCGGGTTCATCTCCGACTGGGTCGGCCTGCTCGACGAAGCACGCGACAAGGTGAAGGCGGAGTTCGGCGACAGCCCCGAAGCGAAGACCGAGATGGAGCATGAGGCGGTGCGCGTCAGCCTCAAGAACCTCATGACCTTCCCGTTCGTCGCCGAGCGCGTCGAGGCCGGCTCGCTGAAGCTGCGCGGCGCCTATTTCGCGATCGCCGACGGCGTGCTGCACGTCATGGACGACGACGGCACGTTCAAGCCGGCCGCGTAACCCGTATCAGGCCCCTCTCTCCCGCGGAGGGAGGGGCATCGCCTACAGCGGCAAAGCGTAGATGAAGTCGTCGCACAGCGTCGCGCCGACCCGATATTGGCGGCGGCCGGCGATCACAAAGCCCTGCCGCTCGTAGAACGCCCTTGCCCGGGCATTGCGGCCAAGCACGCCGAGCAGCAACCGGCTCCGCCCCATTGCGCGGGCATCGCCGATCGCCCGTGTCATCAGCAGCTTGCCGAGACCGGTGCCCTGCGCCAGCGGCAGCGTATAGATACGGCGCAATTCGATATCGCCCGCGCCAACGGGGATCGGGAATTCCGGATCCGTCAGCAGCGTATAGCCGACCGGCGCTCCACCATCGGGATGTTCGGCGAGCGTCACGACGCTGTCGGGATCGATGCTCCAGGCGGCGAATTGCGCCGCCGAGCTATTGCGGGTGACGTGCGCGACGATGTCGGCGCCGGCCAATATACCCGCGAAGGTGTCGAGGAAGCTTGCCCCCGCCACCAGCGCGACCGCGGGCGCATCCGCAGGGGACGCACGCCGCAGCCGCCACATGGTCATCAGCCGACGATTTCGTTCGGCTGGAAGAAATAGGCGATCTCGATCTCGGCATTCTCGTCCGAATCCGAACCGTGGACGGTGTTCGCCTCGATCGATTCGGCGAGTTCCTTGCGGATCGTGCCGGGCTCTGCGTTCGCCGGGTTGGTCGCGCCCATGATGTCGCGGTTGCGCTGCATCGCATTCTCGCCCTCGAGCACCTGCACGACGACCGGACCCGAGATCATGAATTCGACGAGGTCGTTGAAGAACGGGCGCTCGCGATGCACGTCGTAGAAGCCCTCGGCCTGGTCGCGGGTCATCTGGATGCGCTTCGAAGCGACGACGCGCAGGCCGGCCTCCTCGAGCATCTTGGTGACCGCACCGGTCAGGTTGCGGCGGGTGGCATCGGGCTTGATGATCGAAAAGGTACGGTTCGCGGCCATGATGGTCACGGGCTCCTGTGGTTTTGTGGCAGGTTTTGAAGTGGCGCCGCCCTAGTCGGGGGTGACTGCCTTTGCAACCGGTTCGGACGGCGCGGCGCGCTCAGGCGGCTTGCTCCCAGCGGCCGGCGTCATTCTGTTTCCAGTAGCGGCGCTCGACGCCCTCGCGTGCGCCGAGGTCGCGCCATGCTTGACGCGCCGGTTGGATGTGGCTGTCTTCGAAGAAGTGGAAGGCGCGATCGAAATCGAGCGCTCCGTCGCGCCATTCGCCGTCAACCAGTGCGACGTGGCGGGCCTGATTGGCCGGGCGCACGTCCGGGGCGATGAGGATCGGCTGGAGCGCGTCGTCGCCGGCCCCGGCCTGCGCGTGCGGCAGGAAGCTGTCGGGGCGATAGGTCCACAACAGGCGGTCGAGGTCCGCGCGCTGCTCGTCGCGGGCGCTGACGATCAGCAGGCGCGCACCGCTCTCCACCACCTTCGCGGCGATCTGCGGCAGCGCGCGATCGAGCGGGGTGGCGGTGAGATGATAGAAGTCGACCTGCATGGCACCGTGGTAGCGCGCCATGCCGGTCGACTCCAGTGGCCGTCAGCCCTCGAAATGCTCGGCAATGACCCGGTCGAGCAGCTTGACGCCATAGCCCGTCGCGCCCTTGTCATAGGTCGCGCCCGGCTTGTCGCTCCACACCATGCCGGCGATGTCGAGGTGGGCCCATTGCACGCCCGCATCGACATAGCGCTGGATGAACTGCGCCGCGGTGATCGAGCCGGCGCCACGCGGGCCGACGTTCTTCATGTCGGCGATCGGGCTGTCGATCAGCTTGTTGTAGGTGTCCGACAGCGGGAAGCGCCACAATTTGTCGCCGGTCGCCAGGCCCGCGGCGAGCAGCTTGTCGGCGAGCGCATCGTCGTTCGCGAACAGGCCGCCATATTCGTTGCCGAGGCTGACGATCATTGCGCCGGTCAGCGTGGCGAGGTCGATGATCGTCTTCGGCCGGAACGTTTTCTGCGTCCAGGTGATCGCATCGGCGAGCACCAGCCGGCCCTCGGCATCGGTGTTGAGGATCTCGATCGTCTGGCCGGACATCGACGTCACGACATCACCTGGGCGCTGTGCATTGCCGTCGGGCATGTTCTCGACGAGGCCCATGACGCCGACGACGTTGACCTTCGCCTTGCGGCCGGCGAGCGCCTTCATCGTGCCGGCGACGGCACCGGCGCCGCCCATGTCCCACTTCATGTCCTCCATGCCCGCGCCCGGCTTCAGCGAGATACCGCCGGTGTCGAAGGTGACGCCCTTGCCGACCAGCGCCAGCGAGGGGTCGCCCTCGCCCGCCCCGTTCCACTTGAGCGCGAGGATGCGCGCCTCGCGCACCGAACCCTGGCTGACGCCGAGCAGCGCGCCCATGCCGTGGCGGGCCATCTCCGCCTCGTCGACGACCACGATCTCGAGGCCGAGGCCCTCGACGTCCTTGCGGACCTGCTCGACGAAGCTCTCCGGATAGAGGATGTTGGGCGGTGCCGCGACGAGGTTGCGGGTCAGCTCCAGCCCCTTGGTCAGCGCGTCCTGATCGGCCCATGCCGCATCGGCACCCTCGGGTGCGCCGACGATGGTGAACGAAGCGAGCGTCGCCTTCTGCTTCTCGGGCAAGGTGGTACGATACTGGTCGTACCGCCACGCGCGCTGGGCGGCGGCTCCGGCGAAGCGTGCCGCGGCCTTCGGTGTCGGGCTTGCCGCGGACAGATCGGCGGTCAGTTCGGTCGCCCCCGACCGCAGCAGCTTCGCGACCAGCGCGCCGCCCGCCTTCTCCCAGTCCGCCTCGCCGCCGGAGCCGACGCCGACCAGCAGTGCGTGCGACGCGCCGTCGCCCTCGGTCAGGAACAGCTCGACGATCGCGCCGGCCTCCCCGTCGAAACGGGCGGCACGGGCTGCGGCACTTGCCTGCGCCTGATGCCGTTCCCCGACGCCAGGCCAGCCGGCGCGGCCGGCGAGATCCTTTTCCACCGGCAGCGCGAGGATCGCGGGCGCGGTGGCGGCGGTGGGGGAAAAGGCGATGTGCATGAAACGGGACTTCCTGAACTGAAAGACAGGCAAGCGATCTAGGGTTCCGGGGGCCGAAGCACAACGATTGCGGCGGCGCGCCGGTGATGCGATAGGCGGGAAGAGTGGGGTGCCGTTCAGGGCGGCACCGGTCACGCCGAAAGGGTGTTCGAATCATCGTGTTGCGTTTCGACCTTCTGGCCGGCTGTGCGTCAGCGACGGCGATCGCCGCGGTTTTGTTCGCCATGCCCGCCGCGGCGCAGGATCTGCAGAACCGCCCGGTGGCACCGCCCGCGGCGAGCGATCCGGCGATCACCGCCCCGGCAGCCGACGATCAGGTGCAGTTCAGCGCCGGCAGCCTGGAATATGACACCAACACCGATATCGTCACCGCGCTGAGCGAGGTCCGCATGTTCCGGCAGGGCGACCGCCTGCGCGCAGACAAGGTCGTCTGGAACCGCAAAACGGGCCAGGTCGTCGCGACCGGCAATATCGCGGTGACCAACCCGCAGGGCGACGTCGCCTACGGCGATTCGATCGAGCTGACCGATTCGCTGAAGGACGGCATGGTCGACAACATGCTCGTCGTGCTCGAACAGGGCGGACGGATGGCGGCGGAGCGCGGCACGCGCCTGCCCGACGGGACGATGCAGCTCGACAAGGCTGCCTATACGCCGTGCGCGGTGTCGACGTCGGACGGCTGCCCCAAGGAACCGTCGTGGAAGATCACGGCGGTGCGCATCACCTATCGCCCGGAACGCGAGCGCGTCTTCTTCGGCGGCGGCCAGTTCCACCTGTTCGGGCTGCCCGCGCTGCCGCTGCCCGCCTTTTCGATGCCGGTCGGCAAGGGGTCGGAGAGCGGATTGCTCGCGCCCGATTTCCAGCTCGACCGGGTCAACGGGCTGGAGTTCGTGACGCCGTATTATTTCCGGCTGGCGCCCAACAAGGGGCTGACGCTGACCCCGCACATCTTCACCCGCGTGCTGCCGATGATGGAGGCGCGGTACGAGGCGCTCGGCACGCATGGCGCGTTCCGGGTCACCGCCTATGGCACCGAGAGCCGGCGGAGCGACGACCTCAACACGATCACGCCGACCGACACCGAACGTGCCTTCCGCGGCTATATCGACGGTATCGCCCGCTATCAGCTGTCGCCCTATTGGAGCATCAGCGGATCGGCCCGCATCGCCAGCGATCGCACCTTCCTGCGCCGCTACGACATCTCGCGCGACGACCGGCTGCGCACGACCGCGGCGCTGGAGCGGATCGATCCCAACACCTATTTCGCGCTGACCGGCTGGTACGTGCAGACGTTGCGGGTCAACGACCCGCAGGGCAACCAGCCGATCGCTCTGCCGCAGCTCGATTTCCGCAAACGGATCGATCTCGGCGGCGGCAAGTTGCAATTGCAGGCGAACACGCTGGCGATCACCCGGACGGCGGGTCAGGATACGCAGCGCGCCTTCGTAGCGGGACAATGGGATCTGCGCCGCCTGACCAATTGGGGCCAGGAGGTGACGCTGACCGCCTATGGTCGCGCCGACGCCTATAACACCAACGATTCGCTGCTGACCTCGATCGTCAGCTATCGCGGCAACGAGGGATTCCAGACACGCGCGATCGGCGCGCTGGCGGCCGACGTCAAATGGCCATTCATCGGGCAGTTCCTGGGCGGCACGCAGCGACTGACCCCGCGGGTCCAGATCGTCGCGTCGCCGAAGATCGCCAACCTCGACGTGCCGAACGAGGACGCGCGCGCGGTCGACCTCGAGGATTCGAACCTGTTCGCGCTCAATCGCTTCGCCGGCTACGACCGGTTCGAGGATAGCAGCCGCGTCACCTATGGCGCCGAATGGGCGCTGGCTCTGCCGGGCATGACGCTGGATACGGTGATCGGCCAGAGCTATCGCCTGTCGACGCGGCCGACGATCCTGCCCGACGGCACCGGGCTGAGCGATCGCTTTTCCGATTACGTCGGCCGCACGACGTTGCGGGTGCGCGACTTCGTCTCCCTCACCCACCGCTATCGCCTCGACAAGGACGGGTTCGCGGTTCGCCGTAACGAGATCGACGCCACGGTCGGCTCGCGCTCCACCTATATCCTGGCGGGCTATCTCCGGCTCAACCGCAACATCTTCCCCGCCTTCGAGGATCTGCAGGATCGCGAGGAGGCGCGCGTCGCCGGACGGGTACAGTTCGCGCGCTTCTGGTCGGTGTTCGGCTCCGCGGTGTTCGACCTCACCGACCGCAGCGAGGACCCGCTGTCGCTGTCCGACGGGTTCGATCCGATCCGCCACCGGCTGGGCGTGCAATATGAGGACGATTGCATCCGGCTGGGTGCGACGTGGCGCCGCGATTACCAGGACACCGGCGACGCGCGCTCGGGTAACAGCTTCCTGTTGACGCTGGCGTTGACCAATCTCGGTCGCTAAGCCGCAGTTCAGCTGGATCGGGGCAAGACCGGGACAAGAGGGCGCTCCGTCGTGCGCGCCCGAGCTTTGGGGTAACGGAACAACGTGACGCACAACATTCGACGCAACGCCCGCATCGCACGCCTGTCGGGCTGGGTCGCCTTGGCGGCTTTCGGCACCGGTGCGGTGGCGCAGACGGTGCGCGACAACCAGGTCCCGGAAACCAACCTCAACATCCCCACCAACCTTCAGATCTTCGGCAAACTCGATCCCAACGTCCGCAAGCCGACCGCGATCGTCAACGATACGGTCATCACCGGCACCGACGTCGACCAGCGGCTGGCGCTCACCGTGTTCAACAACGGCGGCCGCGCGCCGGCGCCCGAGCAGATGGACGAGTTCAAGCTCCAGATCCTGCGTCAGCTGATCGACGAGACGCTGCAGATCCAGGAGGCGAAGACCGCCGACGTCACGATCTCGGCGGCCGAGCTCGACCAGAGCGAGGCGGGTCTCGCCAAGCGGTTCAACATGACCGTGCCGCAGCTGCGCGTCGCCCTGCGCAAGGCGGGATCGTCCGAGCGTTCGCTGCGCCGCGCGATCGAGGGCGAGCTGGTCTGGAGCCGCTATCTGCGCAAGAAGATCGAGCCGTTCGTCAATGTCGGCGAGGAGGAGGTCACCGCGATCCAGAAGCGGATCGAGGCGTCGCGCGGGACCGAAGAGTACAACCTTCGCGAAATCTACCTGAGTGCCAACGATGGCAACCGGGCGGAGGTGTTCGCCAAGGCCAAGCAGATCATTGGTGAGATCCAGAAGGCGCAGCAGCCGTTCGAACTGTTCGCGCGCAATTATTCCGAAGCCTCGACGCGCGGCGTCGGTGGCGATCTCGGCTGGATCCGGCTGGTGACGCTGCCGCAGCCGCTCGCCGATGCGGCGACGCAGATGCAGGTCGGCCAGGTCGCGGGTCCGATCGAGACGCCGGGCGGCTTTTCGATCCTGTACCTCACCGACAAGCGCACCATCGGTGCCGCCGATCCGCGCGACGCCAAGCTCAGCCTGAAGCAGCTGACCGTGCAATTCCCCGCCGGCACGACGCAGGCGCAGGCACAGGCGCGCGCCGCGACCTTCGCCAAGACGGTCCAGTCGATCCAGGGCTGCGGCACGGTGGAAAAGGTCGCCGCGACGATCAATGCCGAGGTGGTCGACAACGATTCGATCCGCATCCGCGATCTGCCGGTGCCGTTGCAGGAGATCATGGTGAAGCTGCAGGTCGGCCAGTCGACCCCGCCGTTCGGTTCGCCGACCGAGGGCGTCCGCGCGCTGGTGCTGTGCGGCCGCGACGATCCGCAGCAATCGGCGGTGCCGGGCGCCGCGCAGATCCAGGGACAGCTCGAACAGCAGCGCGTTAATCTGCGCGCGCAGAGCAAGCTGCGCGATCTGCGTCGCGACGCGGTGATCGAGTATCGCTGACATGAGCCTCGCCGCCCCGCTCGCGATCCCGATGGGCGATCCCGCCGGGATCGGGCCCGAGATCATCGCCAAGAGCTGGGCGGTGCGGACGCTGCGCAGCCTGCCGCCCTTCGCCTTGGTGGGCGATATCGATGTGGTGACACGGGTGTGGAGCGGGCCGGTCGAGGCGGTCGACAGCCTCGATGACGCGGGTGCGGTGTTCGACCGCGCCCTGCCCGTCCTCAGCGTGACGGATGCCGGCGCGGTGACGCCCGGCGAGCCGGACATCCACGGCGCACGCGCGGCGTTGCAGGCGCTCGAACGGTCGATCGATCTCGTCCGCTCGGGGGCGGCCCATGCGCTGGTGACCGGACCGGTGTCGAAGGCGCAGCTCTATGGCATCGGCTTCAACCAGCCGGGCCAGACTGAGTTCGTCGCCGAACGCTGCGGCGTGGCGGCGGAGGATGCGGTGATGATGCTCGCGGGGCCGTCACTGCGTGTGGTGCCGATCACCGCGCACGTGCCGCTGGCACAGGTGTCGTCGCTGCTGTCGATCGAGCTGATCGTCGCGAAGGGTCGCGCGACCGCATCGGGCCTGCGCCGCGATTTCGGCATCGCCGCGCCGCGCCTCGCCTTCGCCGGCCTCAACCCGCACGCCGGCGAGGGTGGTGCGATCGGCCGGGAAGAGATCGACCTGATCGCGCCCGCGATCGCCCAGCTCCGCGCCGAGGGCATCGACGCGACCGGCCCCTTCGCCGCCGACACGCTGTTCCATGCCCGCGCGCGGGCCGGCTATGATGCGGTGCTGTGCTGCTATCACGACCAGGCGCTCGTCCCGATCAAGACGCTGCACTTCGACGAGGGCGTCAATATCACGCTGGGCCTGCCGATCGTGCGCACGTCGCCCGATCACGGCACCGCCTTCGGCATCGCCGGCCAGGATCGGGCCCACCCCGGCGCGATGATCGCGGCGATCGCGATGGCGGGTCAGGCGGCGGACCGCCGCGCCGCGGCATGAGCGTGGCTCCCGTGGGCGGCGCGCTGCCGCCGCTGCGCGAGGTGATCGCGAAACACGGACTCAACGCCAGCAAGGCGCTGGGGCAGAACTTCCTGTTCGACGGGCAGCTGCTGGCACGGATCGCGGCGGTGCCGGGCGATCTGCATGGCGCCGAGGTGCTGGAGGTGGGACCGGGGCCCGGCGGGCTGACCCGCGCGCTGCTGGCGGCGGGGGCGCAGGTGACCGCGATCGAACGCGACCGGCGCTGCATCCCCGCTCTCGCGGAACTGGGCGATGCCTATCCCGGCAAGCTCCACGTCATCGAGGGCGACGCGCTCGCTGTGGACGCGCCGGCGCTGTTTTCGGGGCGACCGCATATCGTGTCGAACCTGCCCTATAACGTCGGCACCGCATTGCTCGTCGGCTGGCTGACGTCGTCATGGCAGCCGTGGTGGCAATCCTGCACGCTGATGTTCCAGAAGGAGGTCGCGGATCGGATCGTCGCCTCCGCCGGAGACGATGCCTATGGCCGGCTGGCGGTGCTGAGCCAGTGGCGCTCGTCGGCCCGGATCGCGATGCCGGTGCACCGTTCGGCCTTCACGCCGCCGCCGAAGGTGATGTCGGCGGTGGTCCATATCGTGCCGGGCGAGGCGCCGGAGGGCGTCGACGTGCGGGTGCTGGAGCGGATCACCGCCGCAGCCTTCGGCCAACGCCGCAAGATGCTGCGCCAGAGCCTGAAGGGGGTGCCGGGCGCGCTCGACGCTTTGGCGCGGATCGGGGTGGATGCGACGCGGCGAGCGGAAACGGTCAGCGTCGCCGAATTCGTCGCCCTGGCGCGCGACGTGGGGCATCGATAGGCGACCGGCTGTATCGGACGCTCGTTCCTGAGAACGCCGATGAGGCGACCGCTATTCCTTCACGACCGGCTTCGTCTCCGGCGCCTTCGTGTCGGCTTGCGCGGTCGTGACCGGCGGCCCCTTGGCGATCACCGCCGCCAGCTGGTTCGCCTCGGGGCAACCCGCCTTGCAGAGCGTGCGGATCTTGGCGAGATTGCCTTTGGCGACTGCGACGGCACCCTTGGCGACCAGCGCTTCGCCCTGCCCGCGCAAAGCGGCCACGTCGTTCGGCTCCAGCGTCAGCGCCTCGCGATAGAGGCGGATCGCCTTGCCGGGCAGGCCGCGGGTCTCCGCCACCTCGGCGAGCGTGACGAACGCCTGACGGTTGCGCGGATCGACCGCCAGCGCGGTTTCGAGCAGGTCGGTCGCGCCATCGAGATTGCCCGCCGCACGCGCGGCACGCCCCTCCGCCAGCAGTTGCAGCGAGCGGGCATCGATCTGGGTGTCGGGTCGCTGGCCGCTCAACGAGGTGGAGACGCATACCAGCGTCAGTGCTGCGGCGATGGCGACGGACGTAACGCGCATGAAGGTCTCCACTCGGGGCATCGCAGCGAGGATTAGCAGGGCCTTATCAGGCGCGCGACAAAAAAGCCGTCGGTGCCGTGGTGCAGCGGATCGAGGCGTAGGCCCTGCCCCCGCGCATTGCCTGCGGGCAAGTCGAGCGGTTCGGCGACCCAGCCGGGGTGGTCGGCGAGGAACGCATCCACCTGCTCCGCCCCCTCGGCATCGAGCAGCGAGCAGACGATATAGATCAGCACGCCGCCAGGGCGGACCAGCGGCGCGCCGATGGCCAGCACATGGCGCTGCTGTGCGACGAACCGGGTTAGCCGGTCGGGGGTGAGCCGCCACCGCGCCTCGGGATTGCGGCGCCACGTGCCGGTGCCCGAACAGGGCGCATCGATCAGCACGCAATCGGCGAGCGCATTCCAGTCGCTCAACGCATCGGCTTCGCGCTGGGGATCGAGCAGTCGCGTCTCGACGATCGTGACGCCGGCGCGGGCCGCCCGCGGCGCCAGCCGGGACAGTCGGCCGCGATCGATATCGGCGGCAAGGATGCGTCCCTCGTTCGCCATCGCTGCGGCGAGCGCGAGCGTCTTGCCGCCGCCGCCGGCGCACAGGTCGACGACCGCTTGACCGGGTACGGCGCGGGCGGCGAGGCTGACGATCTGGCTGCCGGCGTCCTGTACCTCGATTTGCCCGGCGAGCGGATCGACATTGGTCCCGGACGGCAGCCGGAGCGCATCGGCAAGGCCGGCGATGGCGACACCGCCGAGTGCCTCGATCGCCGCCGTGTCGGCCGCCAGCCGGTTGATGCGGACGTCGAGCGGTGCGCGCTCGATCAGCGCCGCCTGCTGATCGGGGGCGATGTCCGACCGGCCGAGCGCCTCTGCGAGCCATGCGGGCACGACCCCGCCGGCGGCGATCGCTTCGTCCGGCGCGATCGGCGCCGGGCCATGGGTGGACCCGTCGAAGGTCGTCGCGACGTCACCATCGTCGGCGGCGACCGAGAGCATCGCGGCCCGACCCGACGCGGGTATCTCGCCGGCGCGCCGGATCGCGGCATAGACCAGTTCGCGCACGGCGCGCCGGTCCTTCGATCCGGCATAGCGCCGCGTCGCGAAATAGCGCGCGATCAGCGTGTCGGCCGCGGCCCCGCCCCCGCGGGCGGCCGCAATCACCTCGTCGAGCAGTTCGATCGCAGCCTGCGTGCGCGCGGCGGGCGTCACCTAGCGGGTCGGATAATTGGGGGCTTCGCGCGTGATCGTCACGTCGTGGACGTGGCTTTCCTTGAGGCCGGCACCGGTGATCTGGACGAACTGCGCGCGGCTCTGGAGATCGGGGATGGTCGCCGATCCGGTATAGCCCATCGCCGCCTTGATACCGCCGACCAGCTGGTGGATCACGTCCTTGGCAGGGCCCTTATAGGCGACCTGCCCCTCGATCCCCTCCGGCACCAGCTTCATCTGATCCTTGATATCGCCCTGGAAATAGCGATCCGCCGAACCGCGACCCATCGCGCCGACCGAGCCCATGCCGCGATAGGATTTGTAGGCGCGGCCCTGATACAGGAACGTCTCGCCCGGCGCCTCTTCGGTGCCGGCGAGCAGCGAGCCGACCATGCAGGTCGATGCGCCCGCGGCCAGGGCCTTGGCGAGATCGCCCGAAGTACGCAGCCCGCCGTCGGCGATGACCGGAACGCCATGCTTCGCCGCAGCCTCGGCGCAGTCCATCACCGCGGTCAGCTGCGGCACGCCGACGCCGGCGACGACACGGGTGGTGCAGATCGATCCGGGGCCGATACCGACCTTGATCCCGTCCGCCCCTGCATCGATCAGCGCACGCGTCGCCTCGCCGGTCGCGACGTTGCCGGCGACGACCTGCACCGAATTGCTGAGCTTCTTGACCCGCTCGACCGCCCTTGCGACATCGCGGTTGTGGCCGTGCGCGGTATCGATGACGATCAGGTCGCATTCGGCATCGACCAGCGCCTCGGTCCGCTCGAACCCCTTGTCGCCGACCGTCGTCGCCGATGCGACGCGCAGGCGGCCGGCGGCATCCTTGGTCGCGGTGGGATAGGTCACCGCCTTCTCGATATCCTTGACGGTGATGAGACCGACGCAGCGATAGGCATCGTCGACGACCAGCAGTTTCTCGATCCGGCGCTGGTGGAGCAGCACGCGCGCCTCCTCCTGCCCGACGTCGGTCGAGACGGTGGCGAGATCATCGTGCGTCATCAGTTCTGCGACCGGCTGCTTGGGGTTGCCGGCGAAGCGGACGTCGCGGTTGGTGAGGATGCCGACCAGCTTGCCGTCGCTCTCCACCACCGGGATGCCACTGATCTTGTGATGCGCCATCAGCGCCTGCGCCTCGGCCAGAGTCGCGGTCGGCGCGATCGTGATCGGGTTGACCACCATGCCCGACTCGAAGCGCTTGACCTGACGCACCGCGGCGACCTGCTCCTCGATTGACAGGTTGCGATGCAGCACGCCGATGCCACCCAGCTGCGCCATCACGATCGCCATGTCCGCCTCGGTAACGGTGTCCATGGCCGAGGAAAGGATGGGGATATTCAGCGCGATGCCGCGCGTCAGCTGCGTGCGCGTGTCGGCGGTGCTCGGCAGGATGTCGGACTCGGCTGGTACGAGCAGGACGTCGTCGAAGGTGAGGCCGAGCCGGATATTCAAGTTGCCGTTCCTCGTGGGAGGGGAGAAGTGGCGGGCCATGTAACCGCAGTGCGGCGCGAGCGCTAGAGGGCGGACGCGCTGTGTCGGCGCTGCGGGTGTGCTATGCACCCATGACGGCACGGGGGAATCGTGCCGGCGGAGGCCATATGGGTATCACGATCGCTGCATTCGCCTTGCTTCTGGTGCTGTTCTACCTGTTCACCAGCATCAAGATCGTCCGGCAGGGCTATCAATATACGATCGAGCATTTCGGCCGCTACACCACCACCGCGAGTCCGGGCTTCAACTTCTACCCCGCCTTCTTCTATCGCGTCGGCCGCAAGGTGAACATGATGGAGCAGGTGATCGACATCCCGGGTCAGGAGATCATCACCAAGGACAATGCGATCGTCTCCACCGACGGCGTCGTCTTCTTCCAGGTGCTCGATGCGCCCAAGGCCGCCTATGAGGTGTCGGACCTGTATGTCGCGCTGCTCCAGCTGACGACGACGAACCTGCGCACGGTGATGGGGTCGATGGACCTCGACGAGACGCTGTCGAAGCGTGACGAGATCAACGCGCGGCTGCTGTCGGTGGTCGATCACGCGACGGTGCCGTGGGGCGTCAAGATCACCCGCGTCGAGATCAAGGACATCCGCCCGCCTGCCGACATCGTCACCGCGATGGGCCGCCAGATGAAGGCGGAGCGCGAGAAGCGCGCCAACATCCTAGAGGCCGAGGGCACGCGCGCGTCGGAGATCCTGCGCGCCGAGGGCCAGAAGCAGGCGCGCATTCTCGAATCGGAAGGGCGCAAGGAATCCGCCTTCCGCGATTCGGAAGCGCGCGAGCGTGCCGCCGAGGCGGAGGCCAAGGCGACGCTGGTCGTGTCCGAGGCGATCGAGCGCGGCGGTACGCAGGCGATCAACTATTTCATCGCGCAGAAGTACGTCGAGGCGATCGGCAAGTTCGCGACCAGCCCCAATGCCAAGACGATCCTCTTCCCGGTCGAGGCGACGCAGTTGATCGGCACGTTGGGCGGGATCGGCGAACTCGCCAAGGACGCGCTCGGCAAGGCCCCTGCCCCGTCGTCGCCCAAGCCGGACGCGAAGCGCGGGCCGTTCGAGCTGCCGCAGACGTGACGCTGGATGCGATCGGCGGGGCGGGCGGTGCGTGGCTGATCGCCGCGCTGGCGCTCGGCATCGCCGAACTGCTGATCCCCGGCGTCTTTGCGGTGTTCCTCGCCATCGCTGCTGCGGTGGTGGGGCTGGCGGTGCTGGTGGTACCGGATATGCCGGTGGAGGCGCAGATCGCCGCCTTTGCGGTGTGGAGCGTGGTGACGGTAGCGGTCGGCCGGCGCTGGTACGTCGACTTTCCCGTCGCCAGCAGCGATCCGCAGCTCAACGACCGGGCAGCGCGAATGATCGGCCAGACCGTCGTCGTCGATGTCGCGATCGATGCGAACGGTGGCCGGGTGCGGATCGGCGACGGGTCCTGGCCCGCCGATGGCCCGGCCGCCGCGGCTGGCGACCGCGTGCGGATTGTCGCGGTGCGCGGCGGGCTGGTCGTGGTCGAGCCGATCGACGGCTAAATGATTTCTATCGCCGCTTGGCAGGTGCCAGACGACGCCCGACATGCTATATTGCATGGTGTGACGCAGAGTATCCCCCACCAATATCCGATCGGCATCGATCCGGCCGACATCGACTTCATGGGGCACGTCAACAACGCCAGCTATCTGAAGTGGGTGCAGGATGCGGTGGTCAGCCACTGGCAGAAGCTGGCGCCGGCCGAGGCAGTGACGGCGCACCTCTGGGTCGCGCTGAAGCATGAAATCACCTATCGCAAGCCGACCTTCCTCGGCGACGACGTGATCGCGACGGTGCTGCTCGAGAAGGTGCAGGGCGCGCGCGCCTTCTACGACACCGTCATCCGCCGTGGCGAAGAGGTGCTCGCCGAGGTCAAGTCGAGCTGGTGCTGCCTCGATGCGGAAACGCTGAAGCCGGCACGGCTGGCACGCGATATCGTCGAGCAATTCTTCCAGCGGGGCGACGGGCCGATGCCGGCGACTGGGCTGGTCGACCGCTGAGGCTGTACCGCGTCGATCAGTAGACCACGGCCTTGCACGCATAACCGTTCCACAGGATTTCCGTCTCCCCGCGGCGATTATGACGATCTGCCAGCCCGGCGATTTCCATTCCCATATCGCCCCGCGGCCTCACCCCGAACCGGTTGAGCCAGGCGAGGAATGATCTCCGCCAGACCAGCGGCCATCCGGACTGGGTACCGAAATCGACGATCGTCATGCGGCCGGTGTCGGCGGTGATCGCCAGACCCTGCGCCAGCGCCGCGCGCCATGGCGGGATCATCGACAGCGTGTAACTGAACAGAACGCGATCGAACCGCGCCGATCCGAATAGCGCAACCGCGTCGAACCCGGCCGCATCGCCCTGCGCGAGCATGATCCGGTCCGACAACCCGGCCGCCGCAATCTTCGCGCGTGCGGTTGCGAGCATCGCTTCGGAGATGTCAAGGCCGTAAAAGCGCGCCTCCGGCCACGCCCGTGCCGCGCGGATCAGGTTGCGGCCGGTGCCGCAGCCGATCTCCAGCACCGTATCGCCGCGACGCACGTCCAGCTCGTCGATCAGGCGATCGCGACCGAACAGATAATATTTGCGGGTGAGATCGTAGATATGACGCTGCACGCCATAGATGCGGTCCATGCGGGCGGCGTGATCCACCTCACGCCTCCGCGAGGATGTAGAGGTGGACCCCGCCGTAGATGGCGGAGCGATCTCGCGCGGTGAACGCGCGCGAGGCCTCAGCCTGATAGCGCCAGCGCGACAGGATCGCGTCGGGGATACGGCCGGGAATGATGTCCGCCTCCCCTGCCGTCCGGAACAGGATGCGCGAGCCGGGTCGGGCGGTGCGGGTAATCTGTGTCCACAGCGCCTCCAGTTGCGCGTCGGTCATCCAGTCCTGCGCGTCGAGCAGCACGTAGCGGTCGCACGATGCGACCGGCAGCGTCGCCAGATGATCGGTGAGGTTGGCGTGCATCAGCACGATCCGGTCAATCCGGTTCACCACCGACGCATAATGCTGCGCCTGCAGATAGGGCGGCAGCGGTGCGGATGGCCCCTCGCCATAGCGCCGGCCGAATGCCTGCCAGGCGAAGTAATTGTCGGTGAGGTGGAAATCGCAAGCGAGCTTTTCCAGCCGCTGGCGCAGCACGTCGGCCATCCGCCCGTCACCGGCGAGCGCATCGAATTGCGCGGGCGGAATGCCGAGCCCGAACAGCGATGCGGGCTGATCGGTCAGCCATTTGACGAGGCCCCGGTCGAACACCGGCGCGACGTCGCGTTCAAAGATGATCCGCTGTTCCTCCAGCGTCTGCGCCTCCAGAAGCAGACGTGGGTCGACGCCATGCAGCCGCGCCAGCAGATGCGCCGCGCCGATGAAGCGGCCCAGCAGGCCACGCTTGTGGACGCCGTGCGCGAACACGCTGATCCGGCGCCGGCCGATCAGGTCGCGACCCTCCCAATATCGGCGGGTTGGTTCGCCGATGTGCGGCCGGATATGGCGCTGATAGGCATGCAGATTGTCGCGGCTCGCCGCATTGCCGAAGAAGCGCAGGAAGCTCGCGTGATCCGGCAGGTGCCGCGCCGCGGCGAGCTTCAGCGTCCCGAGCGCGATATGCGCGGTGTTGAGGTCGACCGCGGTGATCGCATCCGGATTGGCGGTGAGATAGGAGAGCGCGTTGCACCCGCCCGAAGCGATCGTCACGACATGGCAGTCGGGCGTGATCGCCAGCGCCGCCATGTCGACGACCGGATCCTCCCAGATTTGCGCATAGACGAGCCCGCGAAACGCCCAGGTGAAGGCGCGTTCCAGCAGCCCCTGTTTCGACAATTGCCCGTGCCGCTGCATCGCGGCGGCCACCGCCTTCTGCGTCTCGCCCGTCATCGTCCGTTGCCCCGTTGCCCGTCGGCGGCGACTTGCGCCCGCATTGTGACGCGGCGGGGTCGATCGTGCGATGCTGGCGTGACAGTCACGGGGCAAGATAGGTCCGTCGCGCCGCGACCGACGTCAGCCGTTCGCGCGTATAGGTGCGCAGCGGCCAAGCCCGCGCGCCGCATGGCGCGGCCAGTAGCGCGTTCACCGTATCGACCAGCGGCTCGTCCGGCGGCCGCGCCGACACAAACGCCCGCACATCCGGATCAGCCAGGCGCTGCGGCCAGATGCGCCTCGTGCTTCCATGCCGCGGGCGGCAGGGTGGCGGCGAGCAGCCCCCCCCCCACCACTCGCCGCGATGTCGGCGGTCGTAGAGGAAGAAGCGGATCGGGGAAACGGCATGACAGGGGCCTCTTCGGCGCCCGGTCATGACTGGGTGGGGTCAGGCGGTTTCGGCGACGCGGGGCGCGGATTGTCGCACGCCCTCGTCGACATGCTCGGCGAACTGCGCGAAATTCTCCACGAACAGATCGACGAGCTTCGCCGCGGTCGCGTCGTAATCAGCACGATCCGCCCAGGTTTCGCGCGGGTCGAGGATCGCGGGATCGACGCCCGGCACCGCCACGGGCACCGCGAAGCCGAAATTGGGATCGGTGCGGAATTCGGCATCCTGCAGGCTGCCGTCGAGCACGGCGTTGAGCAGTGCACGCGTCGCCTTGATCGGCATGCGGTTGCCGGTGCCGTATTTGCCGCCGGTCCAGCCGGTGTTGACCAGCCAGCAATGGACGCCGCCTTTCGCGATCCGCTCCTTGAGCAAATTGCCGTAGATCGACGGATGGCGCGGCATGAACGGCGCGCCGAAGCAGGTGGAGAAGGTCGCGTCCGGTTCGGTGACGCCGATCTCGGTGCCGGCAACGCGCGCGGTATAGCCGGACAGGAAATGGTACATCGCCTGATCCGGCGTCAGCAGCGCGATCGGCGGCAGCACGCCATAAGCATCCGCGGTGAGCATCACGATGTTCCTCGGCACCCCGCCTATGTTCTGCGCGGAGGCATTCGGTATGAAGTCGATCGGATAGGCACCGCGGCTGTTTTCGGCGAGGCTGTTGTCGTCGAGGTCAAGCTGGCGGGTGATCGGGTCCATCACGACGTTCTCAAGCACGGTGCCGAAGCGCTTGGTGGTCGCGAATATCTCAGGCTCGGCATCGCGGGAGAGGCGGATCATCTTGGCGTAGCAGCCGCCCTCGAAGTTGAAGACGGCGGTGTCGGACCAGCCATGCTCGTCGTCTCCGATCAGCGTGCGGCTGGCGTCGGCGCTCAGCGTCGTCTTGCCGGTACCCGACAGGCCGAAGAACACCGCAGTCGATCCGTCCGCGCCCATATTGGCCGAGCAATGCATCGGCATCACGCCGGTGGTCGGCAGCAGATAGTTGAGCAGGCCGAACACCGACTTCTTCATCTCGCCGGCATATTTGGTGCCGCCGATCAGGATCAGCTTCTCCGTGAAATTGACCGCGATCACCGTTTCGCTGCGGGTGCCGTGCCGGGCGGAATCGGCGCGGAAGCTCGGCAGGTCGATGATCGTATATTCCGGCTCGAACCCGGCGAGCTCATGCTCCTCGGGGCGGACGAGCATCGTGCGGATGAACAGGTTGTGCCAGGCGAGTTCGTTGATGACGCGTACCCGGACGCGGTTCTCCGGCTGCGATCCGCCGTACAGGTCCTGGACGAACAGATGCTCCCGGTCGCGGAGGGCGCCGAGGACATCGGCCTTCAGCGCAGCGAAATGCGCCGGGCTCATCCCCTTGTTGGACTTGCCCCACCAGACGGTATCCTCGGTCCCGGCATCGCGGACGATGAACTTGTCCTGCGCGGAGCGGCCGGTGTGCTGGCCCGTTTCGACGACCAGCGGCCCATCGGCGGACAGCTTGCCCTCGCCACGTGTGACCGCGGCCTCGACCAGCCGAGCTGTGACCAGATTCCAGTGCAGATCGGCGCGGGTCTCGATACCCTGCGCGGCCAGTCCGGCGTGCGGAATGCGCTCGTTCACAAACATCCTCCCAATGTTACGGCCTTACGCACGCATCCTGGGGAGGGTCTGCACGTACGCCGGCGATGTGGCCGGCATAAGCGGCACGGCTGCGGCCGTCAAACCGCCCGGGCGGCAACCCATGGTACCGCGGTCGACGGGCGGTTGAGCCGGCGCCCGCTTTGCCCTACCGCGGGGCGATCATGGGCCTGAGGCTTTTCCCCGCATGACGGCGACGATTGCGCTGGTCGACGATGACCGCAACATCCTGACATCCGTTTCGATCGCCCTCCAGACCGAGGGGTTTCTGACCCGCGTCTATTCGGATGGCGAGACGGCGCTGAAGGCGCTCACCGACAATCCGCCCGATCTGGCGATATTCGACATCAAGATGCCGCGGATGGACGGGCTGGAGCTGCTGCGCCGATTGCGCGAGAAGAGCCAGATTCCGGTCATCTTCCTGACCAGCAAGGACGACGAACTGGACGAGGCGCTCGGCCTCGCGATGGGCGCCGACGATTACATCGCCAAGCCGTTCAGCCAGCGCCTGCTGATCGCGCGAATCCGGGCGATCCTGCGCCGGACCGAACTCGCCGCCTCGCCTGTCGAGGAAAGCGATGCCGCCGGGGCGGGGCCGCTGGTGCGCGGGCGCCTGTCGATGGACCCGGCGCGGCATCGGACGGCCTGGGGCGACGAACCGGTGACACTGACCGTCACCGAATTCCTGATTCTCGAAACGCTGGCGCAGCGGCCCGGCATCGTGAAGACGCGCAACCAGCTGATGGATGCCGCCTATCACGACGACATCTATGTCGACGACCGCACGATCGACAGCCACATCAAGCGCCTGCGCCGCAAGTTCCGGCAAGTCGACCCGACCTTCGATTCGATCGAGACATTGTATGGCGCCGGCTACCGATTCTCCGAGGAGTGAACCGCGGCTGGAGGGCGCCGACCTAGCGCTGCGCTGGTCGGGGCAGATTTCGCTCACGCGGCGTATCCTCGCGGTCAACATCTTCGCGCTGCTCCTGCTCGCCGGCGGCTTCTTCTACCTCGATTCCTACCGCAGCCGGATCGTCGACGGGCGCGTCGCGCAGGCGAGCCGCGAGGCGCGGCTGATCGGGGAGGCGCTGGCGATGGTCCGCGCCGACCAGCGCGACGACCTAATCGCGCGGCTCGCCGACGATACCGGCGCGCGGCTGCGGGTGTTCGCCGCCGACGGGCGGACGGTGGTCGATAGTCGCGCTCTGGGAATGTACAACGCCGTCCTGCTCGACCCCGACAAGCAGCAATGGGACCAGACGGTCGCGCGTTTCCTCGATGCCGGAATCGACACGGTCGTCGGCGCCGAGCGTCCGCCGCTCTACCGCGAGCGCAAGGACGGGCGGCAATGGCCCGACGTCGCCGCCGCCTGGCGGCAACGCCGCCCCTCGGCGAGCGTGTGGCGGGCGCCGGACCGCACCCCGGTCATCACCGCGGCGGCGCCGCTGCCCGGCGGGGTGGTGATGACGACGGTCAACGCGCGCGACATCACGCAGACGGTGCGGATCGAGCGATTCCGGCTCAGCCTCGTGCTGCTGGTCGTGACGATCGTGTCGGTGCTGCTGTCGCTGTTCCTTGCGCGGACGATCGTGCGGCCGCTGCGGCGCCTCGCGCGGGCGGCGGTGCGCGTCCGGCTCGGTCGCGCGCGAGAAGTGGTGGTGCCGCGCCTGCCCTCGCGTCGCGACGAGATCGGCAGTCTCGCGCGCGCGCTGTCGGACATGAGCCTCGCGCTGCGGGCGCGGATCGACGCGACCGAGGCGTTCGCCGCCGATGTGACGCATGAGATGAAGAACCCCCTCGCCTCGCTGCGGTCGGCGGTGGAGGGGCTGGGCGCGGTCAGGGATCCGGAATTGCAGGCGCGGCTGCTGGCGGTCGTCCGCGACGACGTCCATCGGCTCGACCGGCTGATTACCGACATCTCCGAAGCCTCCCGCCTCGACGCGCAATTGAGCCGCGCCAAGTTCGAGCCGCTCGACGTCGCGGCGATGATCGATGCGCTGGTCGGCCAGCGGATCGCGCGCGAGGTCGAGCGCGGCGTGCGGTTACGCTTCGACCATCAGGGCGGCGCGCTGGTCACCGTCGGCGAGGGCGCGCGGCTGGAACGGGTGTTCGAAAACCTGATCGACAACGCGCTGTCCTTTTCGCCGGACGAAGGGCTGATCGCGATCGCCGTCGGGCGAGAGGGCGGCGATATCGTCGTCCGGATCGAGGACGAGGGGCCGGGTGTGCCGGAGGAGGCGCGCGAGGCGATCTTCCGCCGTTTCCAGTCGATCCGTCCCGAGAGCGAGGCGTTCGGCCAGCATTCCGGCCTCGGCCTCGCCATTGCGCGAACCATCGTCGAGGCGCATCAGGGCAGCATCGCCGTCGAATCGCGCGAGGATCGGCTGAGCGGGGCGCGCTTCGTCGTCCGACTGCCGCTTGCCGACGGCCCCTAGACGGTACGGAGCCATGGCCACTCTCTCATCGGAAACCCTCTACGCGACCAGCGTGGCGATCGACGGTCGTGCCGTGCTGCTCGAGGGCCAGTCGGGGACGGGCAAGTCCGACCTCGCGCTGCGCCTGATCGATCGCGGCGCGGTGCTGGTCAGCGACGACCAGACCCTGCTGGTGCGCAGGGACGGGCAGCTTCTGGCCCGCGCGCCCGGCACGATCCGCGGGCAGATCGAGGTGCGCGGGCTCGGGATCGTCACGATGAACCATGTCGAGGACGTGCCGGTCGCGCTGATCGTGCGGCTCGGCGTCGAGCCGATGCGGATGCCCGAACGGCGCCAGCGCCGCCTTGCCGGCGTCGTCGTGCGCGAGATGGCGTTCGAGGCCTTCCATGCCTCCACGCCGCTCAAGATCGAATGGGCGTTGCGCCAGCCCGGCGCCACCCCGGCATGAAGGCGTCGGCATGACCAAGGACATCCTGCTCGTCACCGGCCTATCGGGGGCCGGCAAGTCGACCGTACTGAAGACGCTGGAGGATCTGGGGTGGGAGGTCGTCGACAACCTGCCGCTGGTGCTGCTCGACCGGCTGCTCGAGGCGCCGCTGTCGGCGGGGCGTTCGGACGAATCGCAACCGCTCGCGATCGGCATCGGCACGCAGACGCGCGATTTCGTGCCGGAGCGGATCGTCGAGCGCATCCGCACGCTGCGGTCGGTCCACGGCCTCGACGTCGGCATGCTGTTCCTCGACTGTTCGGGTGCCGAGCTGGAGCGTCGTTATTCCGAAACGCGGCGCCGGCATCCGCTCGCGCCCGACCGCCCGGCCCAGGACGGCATCGCCCGCGAACGCGAGCTGCTGCGCCCGCTGCGCGATTGGGCGAACCGGCTGATCGACACCACGGATCTCAACGCCAACGCGCTGGCGCAACAGATCCGCACGACGTTTCCGGCATCGGGCCGCGATGCGCCGGTGCTGTCGATCCAGTCGTTCGGCTTCGCGCGCGGCCTGCCGCGCAACGCTGATCTGGTGTTCGACATGCGATTCCTGCGCAATCCGCATTGGGACGCGGCACTGCGGCCGGGCACGGGGCTGGACCCGGAGGTCGCCGCCTATGTCGCCGGGGATCCGGCCTATCCGGCGGCGATGGAACAGATCGGCGCGCTGCTCGAACTGCTGATCCCGCGCTATCGCGCGGAGGGGAAATCCTACGTCAGCGTCGCGATCGGCTGTACCGGAGGGAGACACCGGTCGGTCCATGTTGCGGAGCATCTGGGTACGCGGTTGCGCGCAGCGGGTTTTTCGCCCACCATCACGCATCGCGACCTGGGGGCCGCGCCGCAGGACTCGCTCGAGGGGCCGCCGGCCAGCAAATGAGTAACGTATCTGAGATGATTGGCCTCGTTCTGGTGACGCACGGACGGCTCGCCGAAGAGTTCGTGACCGCGATGGTCCATGTCGTCGGCCCGCAGGAGCGGATCGCGACGATTTCCATCGGTCCCGACGACGACATGGAGGAGCGCCGCGCCGACATCGCCGCGGCGATCGCCGCGGTCGACGGCGGACGGGGTGTGATCGTGCTGACCGACCTGTTCGGCGGCACGCCGTCCAACCTCGCCATCTCGCTGATGGAGCGCGGCCGGGTCGAGGTGATCGCGGGGATGAACCTGCCGATGCTGATCCGTCTCGGATCGGCGCGCAAGGCGATGCGGGTGGTCGAGGCGGTCGCGGCGGCGCGCGAGGCCGGGCGGAAATATATCTCAGTCGCGTCCGAGGTTCTGGGCGAGGCGGCGGCGTGAGCGAGATCGCGCGCACGGTGCTCATCACCAACAAGCGCGGCCTGCATGCGCGGGCGAGTGCCAAGTTCGTCACCCTCGCCTCCAGCCAGCCGTGCGAGGTGCAGGTCCGCAAGGATGACGGTGCGGTCACCGGCACGTCGATCATGGGGCTGATGATGCTCGGCGCGGCGAAGGGCGACGAGATCACGATCAGCGCGACGGGCGACGGCGCCGAGGCGGCGGTGGGTGCGCTGGTCGAACTGGTCGAGGCGAAATTCGGCGAGGATTGATCGCGGTACGTACCGCCGGCCGAACGACGCCGGCCGGTCGGATCGTTTTGGCCTTGCGTCCGCCTGCGGCTGGCGCGAAGGCCAAGCGATCATGCCCCGTGAAATCACCGCCTTTTCGAACCCGCTCGTCAAATATGCGCGCGAGTTGCGCGACAAGAAGCATCGCCGCGGCGCGCGCCAGTTCATGGCGGAGGGGCTGCGCATCCTGACCGAGGCGCGCGATACCGGGCGGCTGCCGAGCATCCTCTTCTATGCCGCGGGCAATGCCGACCATCCGCTGGTCCACGCGCTGTCGATCGATGTCGAGTTGGCGGGCGGCGAATCGATCCAGACGACGCCCGATATCCTGTCCAAGCTGTCGGGGAAGGACAATCCGCAGGCGGTGGTCGGCGTGTTCGACGAATTCGACGCCGGGCTGGACGACCTCGACCGGTCGACGGCCGGCATCTGGCTGGTCGCGGAACGGCTGCGCGATCCCGGCAACCTCGGCACGATCCTGCGCACCGCCGATGCGGTCGGCGCGGGCGGGCTGATCCTGATCGGCGAATGCGTCGATCCCTTTTCGGTCGAGGCGGTGCGCGCAAGCATGGGCGCGCTGTTCACGATCCCGGTGGTGAAGAGCGAATGGGCGCCCTTCCTCGCCTGGCTGCGGCAGGGGCCGGGGCAGCTGGTGGGGCTGAGCCTCGATACGGAGCACGATTATCGAAGCGCAAACTACGAGGCGCCGACGTTCCTGCTGACCGGGAACGAGGCGCAGGGCATGCCGGCGGACTATGCCGAGGCCTGCGATCTGCTGGTCAAGATCCCGATGCTGGGGAAGGCGGACAGCCTGAACGCCGCGGTGGCGACGGCGGTGATGGCCTATGAGGTGCTGGCACAGCAGCGCGTGGCGGCGTCCGCAACATAGACGACATGAACACCATGACGGAAACGATCCGGGCCTGTCGTTTCGTTTTTGGCGATGATCGGGGTGGCAGCGATGAGAAGGGGCGTGGCGACCGGTGCTACGCCGTCATCCGGCTGTAGGATAACGCCTGGCCAATCGACGTTGGTCGTCAGGGCGCTGCGGGGCGATGCTTCCTATGCCGATCGAGGCCTAGCCGCCTAGCCTCGCCGCCATCGGGTGGCGTCAGCCGCGGACCATGCCGGAGACGCGGATCCGGCCGCCGTGATCGATGATCCGGCCGGATACCATGCCGGTGATGCGGACGCTGGCATCCGGTTCGACGATGACGTCGCCGGCGATCATGCCGCTGATGCGGACGTCGCAGCCCGACTTCACGATCACGTCGCCCGCGATCATCCCGGATATGCGGCCGTCACCATCCATGACGACATCGCCAGCGTGCATGCCGCGCATCCGGTCGTCTCCTATTTTGCTGCGTCGGACAGGCGCAGCGCCTCGTCGCCATAGCGCGCCATCGCCTCGACCGGTTCCACGACGGAGATCTCGCGCGCGCCCGGTTCGATGTTGAGGTCGCGGAACTTGCGCGCCGAGACAAGCGCACGGCTTTCGAAGCTGGAAACGAAGCCGTTGTAATTGTTGACCGCGGTGGTGAGGCCGCTGCCGACCTTGCGCAGGTCTTCGCCGGCCTTTGCCAAGCGGTCGTAGAGTTCCTTGCCCAATGCGCCGATCGCACGCGCCTCGGTCGCCAGCTTCTCCTGCCGCCAGACCGCCGCGACGGTGCGGGCGATCGCGACGAGGTTGGTCGGCGTCGCGAGCAGGACGCGCTTGTCGAAGGCGAACTGCCAGATGTCGGCGTCATATTCGAGCGCGGCGGACAGGAAATGTTCGCCGGGGATGAACATGATGACGTAATCGGGGGCGTCGGTGAACTGCGACCAGTAGCTCTTGGCGGACAGGCCGGCGACGTGCGCGCGGATCGAGGCGGCGTGCGCGGCGAGGCCGGTGCGGCGATCGGCATCGTCGACTGCACCGAACGCGTCCTGATAGGCGTTGAGCGATACCTTGGCATCGATGATGAGCGATTTGCCGCCCGGAATGGTGACGATCGCGTCGGGCCGCAGGCGCCCGCCCTCCCCGTCCGCGACGCTGACCTCCATCGCGAAATCGGTGTGTTCGGCGAGGCCGCAGCTTTCGAGCACGTTGCGCAGCTGCTGTTCGCCCCAGCGGCCGCGCGCCTTGGGGGCGTTGCGCAGCGCGTTGACGAGCTTGGCGGCTTCGCCCGAGACGCGCTCCTGGCCGAGCCGCATCTGTTCGATCTGGCCCTTGAGGTCGCCGAAGGCGTCGCGGCGTTCGGCCTCGACCTTGGCGACGCCCTCCTCGTAGCGGAGCAGGCGGTCGTTGACCGGCTGGAGCAGCGACTTGAGGTTGGTGCCGGCGAGTTCCTCGGACTGGCGGAAGCGGGCTTCGGCACGGTCGAGGAACGCCTTTTGCGCGTCGGTCAGCGCCTTGTTGGCGAGGTCGTTGAACTGCGTCGCCATCAGCTCCTTCGCTTCGCGCATGTCGGCGAGGCGCGCCTCGAAGGCTTCGTGCTGCGCGCGCATCGTCGCGAGATCGGCGCGGGCGGCGTCGCGATCGGCACGGATGTGGACGAGTTCACCGCGGAGCGATTCGGCGGCGGTGGTGCGATCCTCGTGCTGCGCGCGCAGCGCGGCGAGGTCGCGGATCGCGTCGTTGCGCTCGCGCTCGACCGCGTCGCGGGTCTGGCGGATCAGCTCGGCGTCGGCGGCCTTGCTCTGCGCGACCGCGAGGTCGGCGGCGAGCGTGCCGGCCTTGCGGTTGGCGAGCAGCCAGCCGATGACGAGGCCGGCGACGAGCGCCAGGACGGCGATGATGAGCGACTGATCCAACGATGGCGTTCCCTTGTTACGACGGGAACATAGGTCGAACGGACCGCCGGGGACAGGGGAAAAATGCGGGCCGGCGGCCGATCAGCCGCGGCGCAGCTTGGTCAGCTTCTTCATCACCATGTCGCGCTTCAGGCGGCTGATATGATCGATGAAGAGCACGCCGTTGAGATGGTCGATCTCATGCTGCATGCAGGTGGCGAGCAGGCCGGTGAGGTCTTCCTCATGCGTCGCGCCCTGTTCGTCCTGCCAGCGGACGCGGCAGGCGGCGGGGCGGGCGACGTCGGCATATTGTTCGGGGATCGACAGGCAGCCTTCGTTGTAGGTGCTTGTCTCTTCGCTGACCGACAGGACTTCGGGGTTGATATAGGCGTGCGGCGCCTTGACCGGCTTGTCGTCCTCGTCCTTCTCGTCCTGCAGGTCGATGACGAGGATGCGGCTGTCGACGCCGACCTGGATCGCCGCGAGGCCGATGCCGTTGGCATCGTACATCGTGTCGATCATGTCCCGAACGAACGCGCGCGTCTCTTCGGTGATCGCCGCGACGGGCTTGGAGATCAGGCGCAGGCGCGGATCGGGGACTTCGACGATGGGAAGGACTGCCATGCGGCCGTCCGCTAGGTCGCGAGGCGTTTGCCGTCAAGATTGACCGGATCAGGCGACCGGGCGGCGGGCCCTGAGCGCCTGCGCCAGCGTGCCTTCGTCGAGATAGTCGAGCTCGCCGCCGACCGGCAGGCCGTGCGCGAGCTGGGTGACGCGGACCGGGAAGCGTTCGATGCGGTCGGCGAGGTAATGCGCCGTCGTCTGCCCCTCCAGCGTCGCGTTCATCGCGAGCACGACCTCGTCGATGCCGCCCGCCTCGATGCGGGCGACCAGGGCGTCGATCGCGAGATCCTCGGGGCGGATGCCCTCGAGCGCGGACAGGCGGCCGCCGAGGACGTGGAAGCGGCCGGGGAACAGGCGCGAGCGTTCGAGCGCCCAGAGATCGGCGACCTCCTCGACGACGCAGAGCGCACGCTGGTCGCGGCGGGGATCGGCGCAGATCGCGCAGGGGTTGGCGGTATCGACGTTGCCGCAGACGGCGCAGGTTTCGAGCCGTTCGTCGACCGCCTCGAGCGCGGCGCGCAACGGGCCGAGCGCCGCCTCGCGCTTCTTGAGCAGGTGGAGCACGGCGCGGCGGGCCGAGCGCGGGCCGAGGCCGGGAAGACGCGCCAGCGCCTGGGTCAGGGCTTCGATTTCGGGAGACGCCATATTCGGAACAGATAGGGGGTTGCGCGCCCGCCCGCCAGCGCGTTGAAGGCATCCCCATGCGGATCATCTTCATGGGAACTCCCGACTTCGCCGTGCCGACGCTGGAGGCGCTGGTGGCGGCCGGGCATGACGTCGTGGCAGCGTACAGCCAGCCACCGCGCCCCGGCGGGCGACGCGGGCGCGAAACGGTCGCCTCGCCGGTGCAGACGCGGGCGGAGGCGCTGGGGATCGCGGTGCGGCATCCGGTCAGCCTGAAGGACGCGGAGGCGCAGGCGGCATTCGCGGCGCTGGACGCGGACGTGGCGGTGGTGGCGGCCTATGGGCTGATCCTGCCGCGCGCGGTGCTGGATGCGCCGCGGCTCGGCTGCCTCAACGTCCACGGATCGCTGCTGCCGCGCTGGCGGGGAGCGGCGCCGGTGCAGCGCGCGATCCTCGCCGGCGATGCCGAGACGGGGGTCGGGATCATGCAGATGGAGGCCGGGCTCGACACCGGGCCGGTGCGGCTGGAGGGGCGCGTCGCGGTCGAGGGCAAGACGGCGGGTAAGCTGACCGGCGAACTGGCGGCGCTGGGTGCGCGGCTGATGGTGACCGTGCTGGCCGATCCGGACGCGCATCCGGCGGTGGCGCAGCCGGCGGACGGCGTCACCTATGCCGCCAAGATCGACAAGGCGGAGGCACGGATCGACTTCACGCAGAGCGCGGTAGCGGTCGAGCGGCTGGTGCGCGCGGTGAACCCGGCGCCGGGCGCGTGGTTCGAGGTTGCGGGCGAGCGGGTCAAGGTGCTGGCCGCCGACGTCTTGCCGTTCAGCTTTCCGGGCGGCGAAGGGACGACCGTCGATGCGACGCTGGCCATCGCCTGCGGGGACGGGGCGATCCGGCCGACGCTGGTGCAGCGCGCCGGGCGCGGCGTGACCACGGCCGACGAGATGCTGCGCGGCTTTCCGGTGCGATCGGGGACGCCGCTGAACGAGGGCGGGCGTTGACGCGATTCGCGCTGCGGGTCGAATATGACGGCCGCCCCTTCATGGGCTGGCAGCGGCAGAAGCACGGGCCGAGCGTGCAGGCGGCGCTGGAGGAGGCGGTGTTCCTCGTCACCGGCGAGCGCGCCGCGGTCCATGCGGCGGGGCGGACCGACGCGGGTGTGCACGGGCTGGGGATGCGCGCGCATGTCGACATCGCCAAGCCGATCGCGCCGTTCCGGCTGATGGAGGCGCTCAACGCCCGGGTGCGGCCGGCGCCGGTGGCGGTGCTGGAGTGCGTCGCGGTCGCCGACGACTGGCATGCGCGCTTCTCGTGCCTGGGGCGGTCGTACGAATATCGGATCGTCAACCGGCGCGCGCCGCTGACGTGGGAGGCGGGGCTGGCGTGGCAGGTGCCGCAGCCGCTCGACGACGCGGCGATGGCGGCGGCCGCGGCGATGCTGGTCGGCCGGCACGACTTCACGACGTTCCGATCGGCACATTGTCAGGCCGATTCGCCGGTGCGGACGCTGGACGTCCTGTCCGTGGAGCGCATCGGCGAGCGAATCGCGGTGCGGGCGGCGGCGCGGTCGTTCCTGCATCATCAGGTGCGTTCGATGGTGGGGTGTCTGGCGCTGGTCGGCATGGGGCGCTGGTCGGCAGAGGATGTGCGGGTCGCTCTGGAGGCGCGGGACCGGGCGCGACTGGGGTTGAACGCGCCGCCGGACGGGCTGTTCTTCGTGTCGGCGGTCTATTGAGTATCGCGCAGACGCGCGACGATCCCGCTCTGGGCGCAGGTCGCGCGATCGGGAGGCGTCGGCGCGTGCGGTTGCCGTGACCGGAAGGTCGGCGAAGAACGGTGACCCGGCCGCGGGCGCGACTCTCCGCGTCTCCGCGTCTCCGCGCGAACCATCTTTCTTTTCAGGCCGATGATATGTGCACGCGAAGACGCGAAGGCGCGAAGGTGTTGCGACTGAAACATCCGCAGCATGTTTCCCATGCCGTGGTGCGTCTTCCGATCGCTGCGGTCACCGCTAGATGAACCTCTTCGCGTCTTAGCGTCTTCGCGTGAATCCAGCTTACCGCACGAAACGCGCCGCCAGTTCGACATGGGTGGACCAGCGAAACTGGCCGACGGGCTGGATCCAGTCGATCCGCCAGCCGCCGTCGATCAACAGTTTGGCGTCGCGGGCGAAGCTCGACGGGTTGCAGGAGACGTAGCCGATGACCTTCGACTGGCAGGCGGCGAGCGCTTCGGTCTGATCGCGGGCACCGGCGCGGGGCGGATCGATGACGATGGCGTCGAAGCGGTCGAGCTCCACCACGGTCAGCGGGCGGCGGTAGAGGTCGCGGTGTTCGGTGAAGACCTGCATCTGGCGGCTGCCGGCAGCGGCCTTGAGCGAAAAGAGCGCATCGCGGGCGCCTTCTGCGGCATAGACGCGCGCCGGGAGTGCGAGGGTGAAGGTGCCGAGGCCGGCGAACAGGTCGGCGATCGTACCGGCGCCCTTGGTCGCCTCGCGCATCGCGGCGACGAGCGCGTCTTCGCCCTCCTGCGTCGCCTGCAGGAACGAAGCGGGCGGCAGCGGGACCGGGTGGCCGCCGAGCGTGATCGTCACCGGCTGCGGCTCCCAGCGCGTTTCGGGGCCGTCGCCGCTGTCGAGCGTGAAGCGGGCGATGGCGTGGCGTTCGCAGAAGTCGGTGATCTTTTCCGCAGCGGCGAGGCCGTCGGCGGTGAGGTTGGTGACCATCACGTCCGGCCCCTGATCCGACAGGGTCAGGTGGACGTCGCCGCGGCGTTTGAAGCCGAGCTTTTGCAACAGCGTGCGCAGCGGCGCGACGACCGCGAACAGATCCGGCGCGAGGATGTGGCATTCGCGCATGTCCACGATGTCGTGGCTCTTCTCGGCGGTGAAGCCGAGGGTGACGCGGCCACCCTTCCCCTCCGCGTGCAGCGTCGCGCGGCGGCGGGTGTTGGGGGGGGAGACGAGCGGCGGACGCAGCGCTGCCGATAGCTCCTGCCCGTCGAGCGCGCTCGCGACGCGATCGGTAACGAAGGCGGCGTAGGATTCGTCGTCGAGGTGCTGGAGCTGGCAGCCGCCGCATTCCGGAAAGTGGCGGCAGGGCGGCACCTGATGGTGCGGGCCGTGGGTGAGCGTGCCGTCCTCGCCCAGCAGGTCGCCGGGGGCGGCGAAGGCGGCGTGGCGGCCATCCGCGGTGACGCCGTCGCCGCGAGCCGCGACACGCAGGATCCTATTGTCTGAAGTCATGCGCCGGCTCTGGCCGGGGTGAGCGCATTTGCCAAGTCGTCGGCGATGAAGCTTCGGCCGCACAATGCCGCGGCGCGGGCGTGGAGCCAGGTGCTGGCGCTGGCGGCGGCGAGCGGATCGGCGCCGGGATGCGCGAGTTGCGCGGCGATCGTCCCGGCAAGGACGTCGCCAGTGCCGGCGGTGGAGAGCCAGGCATTGCCGGCGGGGTGGACGAGGGTGCGGGTGGCGCCCGCGACGATCGTGGTCGGGCCTTTCAGGACGACGATCGCCTTCGCACGGGCCGCGGCGGTGCGGGCCTGATCGAGCAAAGATCCGGCAGGCGTTCCGAACAGCGCCTTGAACTCGCCGGCATGGGGGGTGAGCACGACCGGATGGAAGCGACCGTCGAGCGCATCCGGGTCAAGCAGGTGCAACGCGTCGCCGTCGATGACGAGCGTATGGGTGTCGGCTTCGATGAGTGCCGTCAGTCGCGCGCGGGCTTCGTCGTCACGGCCGAGCCCGGGGCCGATCAGGATGGCGCCGATGCGCGTGTCGGTCAGGGCCTCGGGATCGTAGGGGCGGTGGACGATGGCGTCGGGGCCGCCCTGCCCGCTGCCGCCGTAGAGCGCGACATAGCCGGCGCCGCTGCGCAATGCGGCGATGGCGGCGAGACGCGCGGCCCCTTCCATCGCGCCGGCGAGCACCGCGACCATGCCGCGGGTGTATTTGTGCGATTCGGGGCCGGGCTTGGGCAGCAGCGGAGCGGCGGCGATGGCGACGTCGTCGGGGCGATCGAGGCCGAGGTCGATCAGCCGGATCGCGCCGCAGGCCGTGGCGGCGGGGTGGAGGACGTGGGCGGGCTTGAGCGCGCCGAGCGCAAGCGTGAGGGTGGCAGGCGTCTGCCGGGCCCAGAGCGGAGCGTCGCCGGTGTCGGCATCGGTGCCGCTGGGGAGGTCGGCGGCGATGACGATCCGCGCCGCCTGTGCGAGGCCCGCAAGCCGCGCGTCGATGGCGCCGTGCAGCGGTCGGGTGAGGCCGGTGCCGAACAGGCAGTCGATCAGGATCGGGCCGGACCGCGCCTGATCGAGCGGTTCGATCGCGCCGCTCCAGCGGCTACGGGCATCGCGGGCGGCGTCGGTCTGCGGATCGGCGCTGGCTGCCAGCCGCACCGACAGGCCCGCGGCGCGCAGGGCGGCCGCAGCGACATAGCCGTCGCCGCCGTTGTTGCCGGGGCCGCACAGGACGAGGATCTCGGCACCCGCGGCGAGGCGGCGGGCGGCCTGCGCGATCCCCTTCCCCGCGCGGTCCATGAGCGTTGCGACCGACGCCCCGGCGGCGATCGCGGCATCTTCGGCGGCGCGCATCCGGGCCGCCGTCAGGATCGGCTGGCCCGCGATCGGGATCATGCGCCGCCCTTGATCGTCGCGGGCAGGCGATAGCGGCTGTCGCCGATCGCGACGTCGATCGACCGCGCGTCGGGAATGGTGACCTGCGCCGGTTCGGCGCCGTCCGCCGCGACCACGCCGCGACCGTCCCTGGTAACGAGCAGGCGGTGGAAGCCGCCGTCGGCGTGGCGAAGGGTCAGGATCAGGCCGCGGTCGCCCTGCGCCTGTTCGACGGTGCAGGTGCGCTGGAGCGCGCCCTGCCCTCGCGCGCACAGGATGTTGCCGTCGTCCTCGGCAGCCTTGGCCTGCTCGGCCTCGACCTGCGCGAGGACGTTGGTGTCGGCCGTCTGCGTCGCGGGATCGCTGCATGCGGCGAGGAGCAGGAACGCCCCCGCCGCACGGCTGCGATCAAATGTCGGCATAGACGTGGGTTTCGGCCTTCGCGCCGGGATGGGTGACGGCGCCTTGCCATGCGGGTCCGACGTTCTGGGCATAGCGCCACAATGCGCCCGATCCGTAATCGTTCACCCGCGGCTGCCATGCGGCACGGCGCGTGGCGAGGATGGCATCGTCGACGACGAGGTCGATCGTGCCCGCCTCCGCGTCGATCCGGATCGTGTCGCCGTCCTCGACCAGCGCGATCGGGCCACCCTCCGCGGCTTCGGGACCGACGTGGCCGATGCAGAAACCACGGGTCGCACCCGAAAAGCGGCCATCGGTGATGAGCGCGACCTTCTCGCCCATGCCGAGGCCGTAGAGCGCGGCGGTGGTCGACAGCATCTCGCGCATGCCGGGGCCGCCCTTCGGCCCTTCGTAGCGGATGATGAGGACTTCGCCCTCGTTGATCGAACGCGCCTCGACCGCGGCGAAGCAATCCTCCTCGCAATCGAAGACGCGCGCCGGCCCTTCGAACTGGAGGCGGTGCATGCCGGCGACCTTCACGATCGCCCCATCGGGGGCGAGGCTGCCGCGCAGGCCGACGACGCCGCCGGTGGGGCTGATCGGCGTCTGCACGTCGTAGATGACCTTCTGGTCGGGGTTCCACGTCACCTGATCGATGTTCTCGCCCAGCGTCCGGCCCGTGACCGTCATGCAATTGCCGTCGAGCAGGCCGCCGGTCAGCATCGTCTTCATCAGCATGTAGACGCCGCCTGCCTCGTACATGTCCTTCGCGACATATTGCCCGCCCGGCTTGAGATCGGCGATGTACGGCGTCGACTTGAACGCCTCGGCGACGTCGAACAGGTCGAAGTCGATCCCCGCCTCGCTCGCCATCGCGGGCAGGTGGAGCGCGGCGTTGGTCGACCCGCCGGTGGCGGCGACGACGCGGGCGGCATTGATGAAGGCCTCGCGCGTGCAGATGTCGCGCGGGCGCAACTGCTTCGCGACCAGCTCCATCACCTGTGCACCCGCGGCGACGGCGATCTGTTCGCGCGTGGTATAGGGCGCGGGCACCATGTTGCTGTTGGGCAGGCTGAGGCCGATCGCCTCGCCGACGCAGGCCATGGTGTTGGCGGTGAACTGGCCGCCGCACGCACCGTGGCCGGGACAGGCGACCTTTTCGAGCTCGTGCACCTCGGACAACGGACAGGCGCCGGCGGCATATTTGCCGACGACCTCGAACACGTCGACGACGGTAACGTCGCGGTTGTGGAAGCGGCCGGGCAGGATCGATCCGCCATAGACGAAGATCGAAGGGATATTCAGGCGCAGCATCGCCATCATCATGCCGGGGAGCGACTTGTCGCAGCCGGCGAAGCCGACCAGCGCGTCGTAGCAATGGCCGCGGACGGACAGCTCGACCGAATCGGCGATGACCTCGCGGCTGACCAGCGAGGCCTTCATCCCCTGATGGCCCATGGCGATGCCGTCGGTGACGGTGATCGTGTTGAAGCGGCGCGGCATGCCGCCGCCGTTGATGACGCCGGCCTGTGCCGCATCGGCCTGCGCGTCGAGCGTGGTGTTGCACGGCGCGGAATTGTTGCCGGCGCTGGCGAGCGCGACGAAGGGCTTGGCGATATCCTCCTCGCCGATGCCCATGGCATAGTAATAGCTGCGGTGCGGAGCGCGTTCCGGGCCGACCGAGACGTGGCGGCTCGGCAGGCGGGTCTTGTCGAACTGGGTCATGGCGACAGGCTATTGCGTCGGCGAAGCCCGCGACGCAAGTCTGTTACGCCAGATTTTCGCTCAGAGCGCTTCGAGCGCCCTTGCGACCCCGTCCATGGTGAACGGCTTCTGCAACACCGGCCGGTCGCGGAACTGCGCGTCGACGCTGTCGTCGCTGCCGCCGGTGGCGAAGACGAACGGGATGTCGCGCGCCGCGAGCGCTTCGGCGACGGGGGTGCTCTTCTCACCGCCGCGCAGGTTGACGTCGAGGATCGCGGCGTCGATGCCGCCATCCTCGACCCGCGCCAAAGCGGTCGCCACGCTGTCGACGGTGCCGACGGCGGTCTTGTCGAGCACCTCGAGGAAATCCTCGAGCATCATCGCGATCAGCGGTTCGTCCTCGACGATGAGGATCTGGGTCGGAGCAGCCATCCATGGCCCTTACCCGCGGTTGTTGCGCAATGCCAACATGTTGTTTTCGGTCTGTACCGGTCGGGTGGTGCGACGACCGGCCCTAGCGCCCGACGAGCACGTCCCGTGCGGCCTCCGCGAGCTGTTGCACGCTGAACGGTTTGGGCAGGAAGGCGACGTTGTCGAGGTCGATCGACTTGCGCAATTGCTCCTCGGCATAGCCCGACATGAAGATGATCGGCAGGTCGGGATAGCGGTCGCGGGCATGGCGGACCATGGTCGGGCCGTCCATCGTCGGCATCACCACGTCGCTGATGAGCAGGTCGGGGCGTCCGTTCCGGTCGAGCAGGTCGAGCGCGGCCTCGCCATTCTCCGCGGTCATCACCGTATAGCCCTGCCGCGTCAGCGCGCGCTCGGCGACGGCGCGGACCATATCCTCGTCCTCGACCAACAGGATGGTGCCGGTGCCCCACATCTCGACCGGCTTGGCGGGCGGCCGGGCGAGCGGCGGCCGCGTCACCGTTCCCGCGGCATGGACGGGCAGGTACATGGTGAAGGTCGCGCCCTGACCGGGACGCGAATCGGCGAAGATCCAGCCGCCCGACTGTTTGACGATGCCATAGACGGTGGACAGGCCGAGTCCGGTGCCCTTGCCGACCTCCTTGGTGGTGAAGAAGGGTTCGAAGATCTTGGGCAGGATTTCGGGCGGGATGCCGCCGCCGGTGTCGGTGACGACCAGCGCGGTGTAATCGGCGACCGGCAGGATGTCGGACGCCATCGCGCGCACCTCGCTGGCGGTCACCGCCTTGGTCTGGATCGTCAGCGTGCCGCCGCCGCGCGGATTGTGGGTCAGCATCGCGTCGCGCGCATTGACCGCGAGGTTGACGACGACCTGTTCGAGCTGGCCTGGATCGGCACGCACCGCCCCCAGATTGCGGCCGTGGGTGACGTCGAGCGTGATCTGTTCGCCCATCAGCCGCTTGAGCAGGTTCGACACCTCCGCGACGACATCGGGCAGCTGCAGCGTCTGCGGGCGCAGCGTCTGCTGGCGGCTGAACGCGAGCAGCTGGCGGGTCAGGCTGGCGGCGCGGTTCGAATTGGTGCGGATCTGCTGGATGTCGTCGTAATCGCTGTCGCCGGGCGAATGGCGCATCATCATCAGGTCGCAATGGCCGATGATGGCGGTGAGGATATTGTTGAAGTCGTGCGCGACGCCGCCGGCGAGCTGGCCGACCGCCTGCATCTTGGTCGCCTGCGCCACCTCGCGCTTCAGCCGGCTTTCCTCGCTATTGTCCTTGAGGCTGAGCAGCACCGCGGCATCACCGAGGCCACGCGCGCCGGCGATGGTGAGCGCGACCGGTTCTTCGGGATGACTCTTGAGGCGGACCGCCATGTCCGAGGAATGCGTCGCCCCCCCGGCGAAGCGGCGGATCGCATCGGCGACCGCGGTCTTGTCCTCGCGCACGACGAGGTCGCCGGGGTAGAGCGGCGGCGCATGCGGATCGACGCCGGCGGCGCGGATGAAGGCGTCGTTCATCTGCAGGAAGCGCCCCTCGCGATCGACCAGCGCCATGCCGAACGGCATCAGGCTGACGAGGCTGCGGACATGCGCCGAGGCGCTGGCGCCGATCGCCGGGGCGGTATCCTCGTCGTCGAGCAGCGCGACCAGCACGGGCGCGTCCTCGCTGTCCATGAAGGGGATCTGGACGACGCGCAGCGGCGTACCGTCGAGCCCCTCGCGTTCGAAGCGGACGAGGCCGCGGCTGTCGGTGATGAGCAACCGGGCGAAGTCGCGCCCGTCGATCGGCCCCACCGCCCCCAGCGCGCGCTCGGCGAGCACGCGGTTGGTGGCGCGGACGCGGCCGTCGGGGCCGATCAGTGCCGCCATCACCCCTGCCCCGCCGAGCCGGTCGCCGGTCGCGCCGCCGATCAGCGCCTCGGTCGACGCGGCGAGATCCTGCCGCTGGAGGACGACGAAGCGCCAGACGAGCATGTCACCGTCGTCGCCGGCGCGGGTGATATGCGCGGTGATGCGGTGGCGGCCGATGACGAGGCCCGCGATCTCGCCGCTGCCGTCCCGCCATGCAATGCGGCCGGCGTTGCCGAGCAGCGCGACGCCGTCGCCTTCCAGTGGCAGGCCGGGCGGCGTCGGAAAGCCGCCGAACAGCGTTTCGAATGCGTCGTTGGCGCAGACGAGGCGACCGGCGCGATCAGTGATCGCCACCGCATCGCCGCTCGCCTGCGCGACGGCGCGGGTGAAGGCCCAGTCGATCGCATGGGGTTCGGCCGTGGCCTGCTGGCGCAGCAGCCGCCAGCCGATGACGGCACCGGTGGCGACGATGCCGACGCCGAGGAAGCCGGCAGCGACGGCGATGCTGCCGACGAGGAACAGGACGAGGCCGGCCGCGGCGATCGTCGCCCCGCCGGCGACGAGGATCGCGGCACGCTTCGGGTCGAGGCCGGCGGGGAGCGGAAGGGACGCCATGTCGGCGCCGTCATCGCGGGATGTGGCGCCCGCCGTCAAGCGATTGGTTTGGCGGGTAGAGGCGCGCGCATGCATGCACGAGGCATACGGACCCTTGCTACCCTTTTGCCGTAGGTCGCCCGTCACCCCGTGCCTGGTGCCGGGGTGACGGGCGGACGGACCCGGGGCCTTACCAGATCTTGATGCGGTCGGCGGGGGCCAGATAGTATTTCTGCCCCGGCTTCACGTTGAACGCCGGATACCAGGCGTCGAGGTTGCGGACCACATAGGCGCGCCACTGGCCCGGCGTGTGCGGATCGGTGGTGAGCTGGTTCTTGATCGACGCCTCGCGCGCCTTGGTCTGCCAAACCTGCCCGAAGCCCATGAAGAAGCGCTGGTCGCCGGTGAAGCCGTCGCGCACCGGCGCCTTCTTGCCCTTCAGCGACAGTTTGTACGCGTCATAGGCGACGTTGATACCGGCGAGGTCGGCCATGTTCTCGCCCAGCGTCAGCTGGCCGTTGACGTGGCTACCCGGGATCGGCTCGTAGGCGGCATATTGCGCGACGACCTTGTCGGTCAGCGCGTTGAAGCGCTTGACGTCCTCCGCGGTCCACCAGTCGGAGAAATTGCCCTTCGGATCGAACTTGCGGCCCTGGTCGTCGAAGTGGTGGCTCAGCTCGTGGCCGATCACCGCGCCGATCGCGCCATAGTTCACCGCCGGATCGGCGTTGGGATCGAAGAACGGCGGCTGGAGGATCGCCGCCGGGAAGACGACCTCATTCATCAGCGGATTGGCATAGGCGTTGACCGTCTGCGGGGTCATGAACCATTCGCTGCGATCGACCGGCTTGCCGATCTTGTCGAGCTGGCGCTTGTATTCGAACTCCGCGACGCGATCGGCGTTGCCGAGCACGTCACCCTTCACCACGCGCAGGTTGGTGTAGTCGCGGAACTTGTCCGGATAGCCGATCTTGGGCGTGAACGCCGCCAGCTTGGCGCGCGCCTTCAGCTTCGTCGCCGGCGCCATCCATTCGAGGCGGGAGAGCCGCGCATCCATCGCCGAAATCAGGTTGCGGACCAGTTCGTCCGCCTTGGCCTTCGCCTCGGGCGGGAAATATTTCTGGACGTAGATCTGGCCGACCGCCTCACCCAGGCTGCCGTTGACGAGATCGACGCCGCGCTTCCAGCGCTCCTTGAGCTGCGGCGTGCCCGACAGCGTCGTGCCGTAGAAGGCGAACTGGGTGTTGACGAAGTTGGACGACAGCAGCGGTGCGGCGTTCGAGATGGTGTGGAACGCGAGATATTCCTTCCACACCGGCAGCGGCGTCGCCGCGACGATCTTCGCGGTTGCGGTCAGCGCCGAGGGCTGGCCGACGATGACGCGGGTCTGGCTGCCGAGGCCCTGTGCGGCGAGCATCGCCTTCCAGTCGAAGCCGGGCATCGCGGTGGCGAGCTGTTCGACCGGCATCGGGTTGTAGCCCTTTTCGACCTGACGCAGTTCGGCGCGCTCCCAATGGACCTGCGCGATGCTCTTCTCGAGATCGAAGATGCGCTGTGCCGAGCCCTGCGGATCGGGCTGACCAGCCATGCGCAGCATGTCGGCGATATAGGCGACGTACTTGGTGCGCGCCTCGGCGAACTTGGGGTCGTCCTTGAGGAAATAGTCGCGGTCCGGCAGGCCGATGCCGCCCTGGCCGAGGTAGACGGCGTAGACGGTATTGTCCTTGAGGTCCTGCTGCACGCCCGCGCCGATCGGCACGTCGATGCCGTGCATCGTCGCCTCGCCGAACGCCTTGGCGAGATCGGCCGGCGTGGCGATCGCGGCGATCTTCGCGAGATAGGGCTTCAGCGGTGCGGCACCGGCAGCCTCGATCGCGGGCGCGTCCATGAAGCTCGCGTATGTATCGCCGATCTTCGCCGAGACGGGATCGTTGCCCGGATTGGCGGCAGAGCCCTCGATCACCGCGCGGGTGCGCTCGTCGGACAGGTTGCGCAGGATCGCGAAGCCGCCCCAGCTCGACCGGTCGGCCGGGATCTCGGTGCGGGCCATCCAGGCGCCGTTGACGTAATTGTAGAAATCGTTGCCCGGCAGCACCGCCTTGTCCATCGCGGTGAGGTCGACGCCGAAATCGCCGAGCTGCGGCTTGCCCGGCACGGACTTCGCCGTGGGGGCGGCCGGCGTGGCGGTCTGGGCGTAGACGACGCCGGATGCGGCGGAGGCGAGCAGAAGAGCGGCGAGAACCGGTTTGCGCATGAATGGCCCTTTAGAAGGAAAAGACGGAAGATTCAGACTCGGGATGGCCGGTGTTGTAGCCGGTTAGAACGCCTCGTCAAATATGGTTTCCATTGTGACGATGTCGCCATTTGCGCGCGATCCACAGCCGCCAGCCGAGCGCCGACAGCGCATAGCCGAGGATCGCGCAACCCGTGGTGAGGACGATGAGGCCGAGGCCGAACGCCGGCCCCTGCGACCACAGCCAGTGGAGCGCGCCGGTCAGCCATTGCAGCCAGCCGGTCGCGGCCTCGGTGACGGGCTGGGTGATCGCGGGCGCGTCGCTGCGCAGCAGCCACGTACCGATCTTGTAGGCGACGAACCACAGGAACGGCGTGGTGAACGGGTTGGTGATGAAGGTGGTCAGCGCTGCCACCGGCACGTTGGCGCGGAACGGCAGCGCGAACAGGGCGGCGATGGCGATCTGCGCGACCGGAAACAGGAACCCCGCGACCATGCCGAGCGCGACGCCGCGCGGCACCGAACGGCGATTGAAGCGCCACAGGCCCGGCTCCATCACGCGATGGGCGACGGGCCGCAGCAACCGGTTCGATTCCATCGAGTCCCGCGTCGGCATGTTGCGCCGGCACCAGGCGAGACTCTTGTGGACCATGCCCGGAGCCGGGGACGTCATCAGCCCCGATCGCGCATGATTCGTCCGGCTTCCCGCTTCCATTCGCGCTCCTTGATCGCGGCGCGCTTGTCGTGGTCCTTGCGTCCCTTGGCCAGGGCGAGTTCCACCTTCGCGCGGCCGCGGCCGTTGAAATAGACGCTGAGCGGCACGAGGGTCATGCCCTCGCGCGCGACCGCGCCGTGGAGCTTGTTTATCTCGCGTTCGTGAAGCAGCAATTTACGGGGCCGTTTGGCCTCGTGGTTGTAGCGGTTGCCGTGGCTGAATTCGGGCACGTTGGCGTTGACCAGCCAGACCGACCCGTCGCGCACCTCGGCATAGCTTTCGGCGATGCTGCCCTCGCCGAAGCGGAGCGACTTCACCTCGGTGCCGGTGAGCGCGATGCCCGCCTCGTACACGGTATCGATGCTGTATTCGAACCGTGCCTTGCGATTCTCGGCGACGATCTTCTTCTTGTCGAAGGTGGCGGGTTTGGGACGCGACATGTCGGGGCGATGTAGGGGGTGATGGGGGGCAAGGGAAGCGGGGGCGTTTCATTCCTCCCGATACGGGCGTTGACGTCGTACCGGGTGGCGGGCCCCCTCCACCCTTCGCTCGAGCGGACGGTCCCCCTCCCCGTACCGGGCAGGATTTCAGATCAGGCCGGCATGCGCCAGCGCCGCGTCGACCGCGGCGCGCGAGGCGTCCGATGGCCAGGTCATCGGCAGGCGGATACCGTCGGGGAAGCCGGGGCGGACGCGGGTCATGGCGTATTTGACCGGGCCGGGGGATGCGTCGGTGAACAGCGCGTCGTGGAGCGGGTAGAGCCGGTCCTGCAACGCCAGCGCCGCCGCATAATCGCCGGACTGGCAGGCCGCCTGGAAGTCGGCGCACAGGCGCGGCGCGACGTTGGCGGAGACGGAGATGCAGCCCCTGCCCCCCATCGCGTTGAACGCCAGCGCCATGTCGTCGTTGCCGGACAGCTGGACGAAATCCGGGCCGCAGGCGTCGCGATGCGCGGAGACGCGGGCGATGGCGCCGCTGGCGTCCTTCACCGCGACGAACACCTTCGGGAAGGCGTTGACGATCCGGGCGAGCGTCGTGGGCTGGATGTCCGTCACGGTGCGGGCGGGGACGTTGTAGAGGACGATCGGCAGTTCGGCCGTCTCCGCCAGCCTGGCGAAATGCTGGTAGATCCCCTCCTGGCCCGGGCGGTTGTAATAAGGCGGGACCATCAGCGCGGCATCGGCGCCGGCATCGCGGGCGCGGGTGATGTTGGCGGCGGCGACCGCGGTGTCGTTCGATCCGGCGCCGGCGATGACCGGCACGCGGCCCGCGGTCTGGTCGACGCAGACGCGGACGATGGCGAAATGTTCGTCGGCGGTCAGCGTCGCTGCCTCGCCGGTGGTGCCGCAGGGGACGAGCGCGGACGAGCCCTCGGCGATCTGCCAGTCGATCAGCGCGCGATAGGCGGCTTCGTCGAACGCGCCGTCGGCGGTGAACGGCGTGACGAGGGCGGGGATGGAACCTGAAAACATGAGGTAATTCGCGCTCCTGCTGCGCCGGGACGGGTTTTCGTTCAGGACAGATACGGGTGGAGGCCGTATGATGTCCACATGCACCCAGCCACGCTTCCGATCGGACTTCTTCTCGCCACCTTCGCCGGGGTCTCCGCGGCTCCCCTCCAGATGCAGGTCCAGCCCGTGCCGCAGGCGCCGGCGGATCAGGACCAGCTCGACCGGTATCGCACGCAGATGGCGAACATGTCGCCGCGCGCGCCCCAGAGCCCGGCGGATGGGGCGATCGCCGCCGCCATCGCGCAGTGGAAGGCGATCCAGCAGACCGATGCGCTGCCGTTCGACAGCTATGCCGGGTTCCTGATGGCGCATCCCGGCTGGCCCGGCGAGCCCGCCAACCGCCGCGCGGCAGAAAAGCAGGCGGTGAACGCCGCGCCCGCCAATGCCATCGCCTATTTCACCCGCTTCGCGCCGCAGAGCGGTGCGGGGCTGGTCGCGCAGGCACGGGCGTTGCAGGCGACCGGACGGACGGTCGAGGCGCAGGCGGCGGCGCGGGCGGCGTGGCGCAAGGGCGGACTGTCGGCGAACGACGAGGCGACGGTGCTGACCGGCTTCGCCGGCGCGCTGACCCCCGACGATCACGATGCCCGGATGGACGCTCTGCTGTGGCAGAATGCGACCGGCGTCGCCGCCCGCCAGATCGCCTATACCAGCCCGGCGCGGCGGCCGGCGTTCGAGGCGCGACTGGCGTTCCGGTCGAACGCCGCCAATGCCGCGGATCTCGCGATGCGGACGCAGGACCAATATGCGAGCGATCCCGGCTATGTCGCCGACCGCGCGACCTGGCTGCGCAACACCGGCGCGTCGCCGACCGCGCGGTCGTGGCTGGCGCGGCCGCGGGCGCTCGCCAGCCGGCCGGGCGACGTCGAGAAATGGTATGAGGTGCTGCTGGTCAACGCCCGCGCGGCGCAGGCGGACGGTCAGTATCAGCTCGCCTATGACATCGCGCGGCAGGTCGACGATGCCTATCCCGCCGGGACCGACGTCTCGACCAAGCCCTATGGCGAGCGCGACGATTACACGAGCCTCGCCTGGCTGGCCGGGCAGGTCGCGATGAAGTCGCTCGGGCGACCCGCCGACGCGATGGTGATGTTCGAACGCTACGGCCGCGGCAGCCAGTCGCCGCAGACGCGGGCCAAGGGCTTTTACTGGGCCGGGCGCGCGGCGGAGGCTGCCGGCAAGGCGGCGGAGGCGGCGGGCTATTATGCGCGCGCCGGCGGCTATCGCGATCAATTCTATGGGCAACTGGCGCTCGAGCGGACGGGCAAGCCTTTGGTCGCACCGCCCGCGATCGGATCGCCGGCGATCGCCCCGGCGGTGCGGCAGGCGTTCGCGGCGCGCGAGACGGTGCGCGCGGTGCGGTTCCTGGGCATGATCGGCCAGTGGCAGGACCAGACCGCCTTCGTCCGGCAGATCGCCGCGCAGGCGACCAGCGACACCGATCATCTGCTCGCCGCGGAACTGTCGCGCGAGATCAACCGGCCGGACCTGGGCGTGATGGTCGGGCGCAGCGCGATGCAGAACGGCCTGTCCGACTATTCGGCGACGGGCTTTCCGACGGTGAGCGTGCCGACCGGTTACGAGGACAATTGGACGCTGATCCATGCGATCGCGCGGCAGGAGAGCCAGTTCGACAAGACCGCGGTCAGCCATGCCGGCGCACGCGGGCTGATGCAGCTGATGCCCGCTACCGCGCGGGAACAGTCGGGCAAGATCGGCATCTCCTACGACCCCGCCTCGCTGACCAGCGATCCCAATCTGTCGATCATGCTGGGATCGAGCTATTTCCAGCGGATCTTCGGCATCTACGGCAGTTATCCGCTGGCGATCGCCGCCTATAATGCGGGCGGCGGCAACGTGAACAAATGGCTGCGTGCCAACGGCGACCCGCGCACCGGCGGCGTCGACATGGTCGACTGGATCGAGGCGATCCCGTATCAGGAAACGCGCAACTACGTGCAGCGCGTGCTGGAGAATGCGGTCGTCTACGACCTCATCAATCCCGCCCGGGCGAAGAGCCGGGGCCCCGCGAACCTCAGCTGGTATCTGGGCAAGCGGCCGGGCTGATCCGTGGAGCAGCGACCGAATTACATCACGCCGGCGGGCTATGCGACGCTGCGCGCGGAGTACGAACAATTGTTCGGCACCGAGCGGCCCGCGCTGGTCGAGACGATCGCCTGGGCGGCGGGCAACGGCGACCGGTCGGAAAACGGCGACTATATCTACGGCCGCAAGCGACTGCGCGAGATCGACCGGCGGCTCGGCTGGCTGTCGAAGCGGATGAAGGCGGCCAAGGTGGTCGATCCGGCGCAGGCGCAGGACCGGACGCGAATATGGTTCGGCGCGACGGTGACGATCGCGGACGAGGATGATGCCGAACGCGTGCTGACGCTGGTCGGCGACGACGAGGCGGAGGCCGGCGCGGGGCGGATCGGGTGGAACGCGCCGATCGCGCGGGCGCTGCGCGGTGCGACCGTCGGCGACCTGCGCCGCGTCACGCTGCCCGCGGGCGAGAAGGAATATGAGGTGGTCGCGGTCACCTATCCCGCCGGCTGACGATCGCGCGAAGTGACGCCAGGACCATGCTTAGCGGTTGACCGTCGGCGATCGGGCCGCGAGGTTCGCGCGCATGGAAGATACTATGCGCAACATCGCCCTGCTCATCGACGCGGACAATGCGTCCTGGCACGCGATCGATCCCGTCCTGACCGTGCTGGCCGAGCTCGGCACCGTCAACATCCGCCGCGTCTACGGCAATTGGTCGAAGCCCGCGCTGAAGGGCTGGCGCGACATGACGGTCAAGCACGGCATCGAGCCGCAGCAGCAGTTCGACCTGACCAAGGGCAAGAACGCCACCGACATGAAGATGACGATCGATGCGATGGACCTGCTGTTCCGCGGGCGGATCGGCGGGTTCGGGATCATGTCGTCGGACAGCGACTTCATGCCGCTGGCGATGCGCATCCGGCAGGACGGCATCCCGGTCTACGGCTTCGGCAACGCCAAAACGCCCGAGGCGTTCAAACAGGCGTGCACGCGCTTCATCGACGTCGGCGCGCTGGTGAGCGAGGCGAAGGCGGAGGCGATGGCGCCGGTGGCGGCCAAGCCGGCCAGCGTCGACGTGCCGATCGGCGATTCGCTGCCGCCATCGATCGCGAGCGCCCCCAAGACCAAGAAGCCGATCGATCCCGAGCTGATCGCGCTGCTGATCGATGCCTATCAATCGGTGAAACGCGACGAAAAGGGCTATGTCAGCCTGTCGGCGATGGGCCAGCTGGCCGGCAACCGGTCGAGCTTCGATACGCGCAACTACGGCTACCAGCGCCTGTCGGACCTGATCCTGGCGGTGCCGAACTTCCAGTCCGAACGCCGCGAGAGCGGGGTCTTCGTCAAGCGCGTGCGCTAGAGGCGGAGGCGTGATAGGATGGTGACATGACCAAGATGTCGTCTCTCGTCACGGCCCCGCAGCGGGTCAAGCTGCGCATCGACGACTATGTGCGTCTGGACGCGGCGGGGGCCTTCGACACCTATGGCAAGACCGAACTTCTGGACGGGGAGGTCGTCTTCATGAACGCGCAATATCGTCCCCATGCGCGGATCAAGTCGCGACTGTACCTGCTCATGTCACGCGGATTGACCGACATCGACAGCGCGCTGGAGGCATTGGTCGAAGGATCGGTGGCGATGCCGCCACATAACGTCACCGAACCGGACATCGCGGTGACGGCCGAACCGGAAGGGGACGGGCTGATCCCCCTCGCCTCGCTCGCCATGGTGGTCGAAGTGGCCGATTCGACGCTGGACAACGATCTAGGCCGAAAGCTGGCCATCTATGCCGCCGCGTCCGTCCCGGAATATTGGGTGGTGGACGTGCAGGGCGAGGTCATCCACCAGATGTGGAAGCCCGAGGGGGAGGCCTATGCGGAAACGCGCCAGATCGCCTTCGGTCAGCCGATCGACGCAGTCACCATTCCCGGCCTGACCGTCGCGACCGACCGCTTGTAGTCACCTCGCCCGCGGATCGGGCATCACCAGCAGCGCGCGGGTGCCGGGGCCGGCATCCGCATAGACCAGCTCGCCGCGCAACTGGCGCGCGAGGCTGGCGATCATGCGCATGCCGAGGCTCTGCCGCGAGGCCGATTTGAGATCGAAGCCGGCCGGCAGGCCGTGGCCATGGTCGCTGACGGTGAGGTGCAGTTCGCCCGCGCGATCGGCGATCGCGACGACGATCTCGCCGCCCTCGTCATAAGCGTATTTAATCGCATTTGTGACCAGTTCGGTGACCAGCAGGCCGATCGGGATCGCCGAATCGGCGCTGATCTGGACGCGCGCGATATCGCAATGGATGGCGTGGAGCGGCGCCTGTTCGCGCAACTGCTCGACGATACCGCCGATCAGATCGTCGAGCGCGACGATGCCGACCTGCTCGCCGCGCCACAACCGGTCGTGCGCCTGTGCGATCGCGGTGATCCGCGCCTGCGCATCGCCGAGCAGGCGGGTGATGCGCTCGTCGGGATCGGCCTGCATCTGCAGGTTGAGCAGTCCCGATACCATCGCCAGACTGTTCTTGACGCGATGGCTCGCCTCGCGCGTCAGCAGTTCCTGATGCTCCAGCGCATGGTTGAGCCGGCGCTCGGCCTCCTGCCGTTCGATCGCGACGCCGATCAGATTGGCGAAACCCTGCATGAAGGCGAGGTCGGACGCCTCGAACTTGCCCTCGTCGGGGCTGTCGACCTCGAGCACGCCGAACCGGCGGCCGCCGGCCTCGACCAGGACGTTGATCGCGCGACGGATATTGTGGTCCGCCATGAAGGCGGGCGTGCGGAAACGGGTTTCATTCTCGAGGTGGTTGGAGATCACCGCCTCGCCGGTGTGATAGGCATAGCCCGCCGGCGAACCGAGGTCCGCGCGCATCTCGGTGCCGCCGACGACGCCCTCGCGCCAGCCGACGCCGTTGCGGACGAGGAGCACGTTTTCGTCGGTGCTATGCTCGAGGAACTTGCAATAGCGCGAGCGCATCCCCTCGGCGCACAGCTCCACCGCGCGTTGCAGCATCGGCTGCAGGTCGCGCGCGCGCAGCGCCTCGATCCCGAACCGGGCGAGGACCGATTGCTGTTGCAGCCGATATTGCAGTTCACCGGCACCGGGAGGTTCATCCCCGCCGGGCGATCGTTCGACCACCGCCAACCCCGCTTCTTCCCCTTGCATGCGGGTCCGCGCCCGCCTGTAACCAGACACGCACGTAGAACCGATCCAAAGGTTTTCAACCGGAAACGGGACGGTCCGCCCGATCTCGCAGGTTCGGCGCCAGATCCCGCAGGATTTACGACCGTTTCGGATATGTTTTCGTCCCGACGCCGCCCGATTGCGGGCAGTGTCGATCCTGCACGTAGCCTGACGTGCCGGTTCGGGGGAACGATGAAACTAAAGATCGAAGATGTCGTCATCTGTCTTGCACTGCTGCTCGGCTTTTCCACATCTCTGCTGATGGCGATCGCCAACGAATCCTGGGGGACGCATTTTCCATCCAGCCTGATCGCCTTCTTTGCCGCGGTATCGGTCGCGGCGCTGATCTACCGCTTCCTTGGCGGATCGGAGGGATCGGAATTCAAGATGGGGGTGCTGAAGGTGACCGGCTCCGCCGCGATCCTGTTCGGCGCGACGTGGTTTCTCGGCGACCGTATCCGGAGCGAAACGCTGATGTATCAGACCGATATCGGTTACCGGACGGTGCTGGCGGAAAAGGCGAAGGCGGTGGCGGACCTGACCACGCTGAACGCCGATCTGACGTCGAAAATCCAGCACCTCGAAACCCGCGTCGCCGACCTCAGTGGCGCGCGCAGCGGCTATACGATCGAACAGATCCGCCGGATGAAGGCCGACGACGCCTTCGTATCCACCATCCGCCGAATGTTCGTGAACGAGGACGATCCGTTCCGCCAGACCCTGCGTGAGATGCCGGCGCTCGTGACGCTCAACGATGCGATGACCGATGCGAACGTCTATCGCATCTGCGTCGACACGCAGCTGGCGCTGTTCAAGGATCTGGAAACGCAGAAGGACCGTATCCGCATGCGCCGCAACGGCGGTGACGGCGATACGCATGCGGTGGACATCATCCGCGGCGGCACGATCGCATCCGATGCGACCGTGTGTTCGAAGACGATGCCGCGCAGCTTCGATATCCAGATCACCTGCGCCGACGCGGCCAAGCTGTTTCCGGATCGCATCCAGCGCTGCGCGGGGCTGAAGCCGGTATACCAGCCGGGGATCACGTCGATCCGCGGCGAGAGGGTCACGCTGGGTGCCCTCCCGCCGCGGTAACGATCAGCGCGTCAGCTTCTTGTAGGCGAGGCGCGTCGGACGATCGGCGGCGTCGCCCATGCGGCGACGCTTGTCCTCCTCGTAGCTTTCGTAATTGCCCTCGAACCATTCGACGTGGCTGTCGCCCTCGAATGCGAGGATGTGCGTGCAGAGGCGATCGAGGAAGAAGCGATCGTGGCTGATGACCACGGCGCAGCCCGCGAAGGTCTCCAGCGCCTCCTCGAGCGCGCGCAGCGTCTCGACGTCGAGGTCGTTGGTCGGTTCGTCGAGCAGCAGGACGTTGCCACCCTCCTTGAGCATCTTGGCCATGTGGACACGGTTGCGCTCGCCGCCCGACAGCTGGCCGACCTTCTTCTGCTGGTCCGGCCCGCGGAAGTTGAACGCGCCGACATAGGCGCGCGTGCCGAGTTCCTGCTTGCCGAAGCGGAACACCTCCAGCTCGTCCGAAATTTCCTGCCAGACGTTCTTGTTGGGATCCAGATCGTCGCGGCTCTGGTCGACATAGCCGAGCTTGACCGTCGAACCGACCTCGATCGTGCCGCTGTCGGGCTGCTCCTGACCGGTGATCAGCTTGAACAGCGTCGACTTGCCCGCGCCGTTCGGCCCGATGACGCCGACGATGCCGCCCGGCGGCAGCGTGAAGTCGAGGCCGTCGAACAGCAATTTGTCGCCATAGGCCTTGGTCAGGCCCTTCGCTTCGATCACCTTGCCGCCGAGACGCTCGGGCAGCTGGATAAGGATCTGCGCCTTGCCGGCGACGCGATTCTCCTGCTTCGCCATCAGCTCGTCGAACGCGCGGATACGCGCCTTGGACTTGGTCTGGCGGGCTTTCGGGGTCTGGCGCATCCAGGCGAGCTCGTCGGCGATAGCCTTCTGCTTGCCGGCTTCCTCGCGCTCTTCTTGCTCGAGGCGCTTGGCCTTCTTCTCGAGATAGCCCGAATAGTTCGATTCGTAGGTGTAATAGCGGCCGCGATCGAGTTCGAGCACCCAATTGACGACATTGTCGAGGAAGTAGCGATCGTGCGTCACGAGGATGACGTTGCCGGTATATTCCTTCAGGTAGTTTTCCAGCCACGACACGCTTTCGGCGTCGAGGTGGTTGGTCGGTTCGTCGAGCAGCAGGATGTCGGGCTTTTCGAGCAGCAGCTTGCAGAGCGCGACGCGGCGCTTCTCGCCGCCCGACAACTTCGAGACGTCGGCATCGCCCGGCGGGCAGCGCAGGGCCTCCATCGCGACCTCGAGCTGGTTGTCGAGCGTCCAGCCGTCGACCGCGTCGATCTTGCCCTGAAGATCGCCCATCTCCTCCATCAGCGCGTCGAAGTCGGTGTCGTCCTTGGGATCGCCCATCTCCGCCGAGATCGCGTTGAAGCGATCGACGAGGTCGGCGACCGGGCGCACGCCGTCCTTGACGTTGCCCATGACGTCCTTGGTCGGATCGAGCTGAGGCTCCTGCGCGAGATAGCCGACGCGCACGCCTTCGGCCGCCCAGGCCTCGCCGGTGAAGTCGGGGTCCATACCCGCCATGATCTTCATCAGCGTCGACTTGCCGGCGCCGTTGGGGCCGATGATCGCGATCTTCGCCGAAGGAATGAACTGCAGGTGGATGTTGTTGAGCACCGGCTTGTTCGCGCCGGGGAAGGTCTTGGTCAGGCCCTTCATGACGTAGGTGTACTGGACGGCCATGGTCGGCACGCGCTCCTGATCGATACGGACGGGAAAATCTGTCCGCGCATGTAGCGAGCGCGAGGGCCCGGTGCAAATGCCCGGCGCTTGTGCCGGACGCCGCCATCGCTCACACCGTGGCGATCAGAACATGCCAAGGGGATTGACCGAATGACCCGCCTCGCGCTTGCGCTCCTCGCCCTCGCCTCCTCGACCGCCGTGTCGGCCTCCGCGGCCGCGCAGCGCGTCGCGCCGCCCCTGCCCGCTCCCGTCGATCCGAAGGTCGCGGCGTTGCGCGATGCGGCGCTGAAGGACGACGTCGCCTATGACATCGTCGAAGGGCTGACGACCGAGATCGGGCAGCGGCTCGCGGCGACCGAGGCGGAGGCCCGGGCACGGTCGTGGAGCGTCGCCAGGCTGAAGGCACTGGGGTTCAAGAACGTCCACGTCGAAACCTATCAGATGCCGGTGTGGCTGCGCGGTGAGGAGACGGCGGAGGTGGTCGCGCCTTTCCCACAGAAGCTGAAGCTCGTCGCGCTGGGCAATTCGGGCGCGACGCCGGCCGCCGGCCTGACCGCACCCGTCGTGGTGTTCCGGAGCTATGGCGAACTCGCCAACGCGCCGGCCGACAGCGTGCGCGGGAAGATCGTTTATATCGGCAATGCGATGCGGCCGACGCAGGACGGATCGAGCTACGGCGCCTATGGCCCTGCCCGCTTCGTCGGACCGGCGCTGGCGGCGAAGCTGGGTGCGGCGGCGGTGGTCATCAAGTCGATCGGCACCGATCATCACCGCAACCCGCATACCGGCGGCACCAACTTCCCCGCGGGTGTCGCACCGATCCCCGCCGCCGCGCTGTCCGTGCCCGACGCGGAACTGCTCGAACGCATGGCCGAGCGCGGCAAACCGATCACGCTGAAGCTGGTGCTGACCCCGCGCTTCGCCGGGACCGGCACGTCTGGCAACGTCATCGCCGAAGTGCCCGGCAGCGATCCCAAGGCGGGGATCGTGCTGATCGGCGGACATCTCGACAGCTGGGATCTCGGCACCGGTGCGATCGACGACGCATCGGGCGTGGCGATCACCGCCGCGGCGGCGAAGCGCATCCTCGACGGGCCGAAGCCGCGGCGGACGATCCGCGTCGTCTGGTTCGGCGCGGAAGAGCCGGGCGGCTATGGCGGCAAGGACTATGCCCGCGTCCATGGCGGCGAGCGTCATGCCACCGCCGGCGAGAGCGACTTCGGCGCGGATCGCATCTGGCGGTTCGAGGTCAACCTGCCGGAGGGCGCCACGGCGATCGCCGACCGGTTGCAGACCGCGCTCGCCCCGCTCGGCATCGCGCGCGGCGCTGGCGTCGGCGGCGACGGCACCGACGTCGGCCCGACGCTGGCGTTGGGCGTCGCGGCGATCGACCTCAACCAGGACGGTACCCGCTATTTCGATACGCATCACACGCCGGACGATACGCTCGACCGGATCGACCCTGAACAATTGCGCCAGAACGTCGCGGCTTGGACGACGATGCTCGCGGTCGTTGCCAACGCGCCGGAGGATATCGGCCCCGTCACGCCGCGTCGTTGAGCGTCTCAAGGATGGCCGCAGATGACCCCCGGATGAATTTGGTGATTGACCGGGGGGAGTCGTGCGGTATTTGGGCTGTCTCGCGACGGCGATCGGGCCGGCCGCGATTTTTGCTTTGCTTGGGAGCATTCGAATGAAGAAGATCGCTTTCGTTCTCGCTGCCGCCGGCCTGATGTCCGTCGCTGCCTGCTCGAAGTCGCCTGAAGCCGCTGCCGTCGAGAACAACGCGGACCTGCTGGCGGACAACCTCGAAGCGCAGGCCGATAACATCGACGCGCTGGCCGACAACACCTCGAACGCGACGGCCGAAGCCGTGCTCGAGAACAAGGCCGACAACATCAACGCGGCTGCGGACAACGTCCGTGACGCGGCTGAGGAAAAGGCCGACAACCTGTAATCGCGCTGCGCCGGGCCTCGCCCGGCGCGCCGATCATGCTGTCGCACGATCCGAAAAGGGGCGCTTCCCATGCGGGAGGCGTCCCTTTTTCCGTATCGGCGCCCAACCGGTGGCTTTTTCTTTGGCGATGGGTGCGCTAGCGAACGCGGCACGGTGGGGCCTGTAGCTCAATGGTTAGAGCTGGCCGCTCATAACGGCTAGGTTGCGGGTTCGAGTCCTGCCGGGCCCACCATTCCATCCCCGGCCCGTTCCGCGTTTGCGGAAAGGTGCATCGCCAGACCGGATCGGTGCATTGCACGGCTTGCCAGAACGCGCATCGCGATCTACTGCCCTCCCGTCCGCGGTTCTTCGCCGATGCGCCGCTCGCGCATCCGCATCGATGACGGCGGACCCGTCGGGGAGTGGCGCAGGCTGGTAGCGCACCTGGTTTGGGACCAGGGGGTCGCAGGTTCGAATCCTGTCTCCCCGACCACAATATCGAACAGATCGTAACGCGCGGCGCCGCGCCGTCGCTTGCCAGCGGCCGGCGGATCGGCAAGCATCTCCCCCAATAGGGGAGATACCATGTTCACGACATTTCTGGCGGCACTGGCGACGACGACGGCCATGTCTGCGCCTCTGCAGGCCGCGGCGCAGGATCGGACGGGCGGCACCACCTATATCCAGGCAGGGACGTTGCTCGACCGGCCGGGTCAGGCGCCACGCGGGGCGAGCACCGTCATTGTTCGCGATGGCAAGGTTGCCGAGATCCGCGACGGCTTCGTCGCGCCCGAGGCCGGCGCCATGCTGGTCGATCTGCGAGATGCGTTCGTGCTGCCGGGCATGGTCGACATGCATGTGCATCTGTGGGGCATCGGCGGCGATCCGATGCGCGCGCGGCTGGAGGCGATGACGCGGGATCGATTCGATGATGAAATGACCGCGGTAGCAAACGCGCGCACGACCCTGGCGGCAGGCTTCACCTCGGTTCGCGATCTGGGTGGCGATCCGCGTGGCATCCGCGCGCTGCGCGACGCCATCGAGTCCGGCACCGTTGACGGGCCGACGATCACCAATGCCGGCGAGATGCTGTCGGTCACCGGCGGGCATGGCGATGGCGGCAACGGGCTGGCCGAGGAATTCGCCGGCCTCGCTCATGCGCGACAGGTCAATGTCTGCGACGGCCCCGACGATTGCCGCCGTGCGGTGCGCGCGCAGGTGGCGCTCGGCGCGCGCGTCATCAAGTTCGCGGCAACCGGCGGCGTGCTGTCCAACGTCAGCGGTGGGCTCGGCCGGGCGATGACGCCGGAGGAGATGCGCGCGATCGTCGAAACCGCGCATACGCTCGGCCGCAAGGTTGCGGCGCACAGCCATGCGGCGGAGGGGACCCGAGCCGCGCTGGAGGCCGGAGTCGATTCGATCGAGCATGGCACCTTCCTCGATGAAGAGACGATCCGCCTGTTCAAGGCGAAGGGCGCCTATCTGGTGCCGACCGAGATCGCGCCGGTCGCCGCACTGGCGCAGGCACGCGGCGGGGCGCTGCCGCCCGCGACGATCGCCAAGGCGGAAGCGGCGGCGGCAGCGATGGCGGCCAGCCACAGGCGCGCCTATGCGGCGGGGGTCAAGGTCGCCTTCGGCACCGATACCGGCGTGTCGAAGCACGGCGACAATGCAACCGAGTTCGCGTTGCTGGTCAGGAACGGGCTGACGCCAGCGCAGGCGATCGCCACCGCGACGGTGGCGGCGGCCGATCTGCTCGGACGCGACGATATCGGTGTGCTCGCGCCGGGGAAGACCGCGGACATCATCGCGGTGGCAGGGTCGCCGCTACAGGACGTGACACGGCTGGAACGGGTCCGGTTCGTCATGCATCGCGGCGCGGTGGTGAAGACGACGGCGGGCGTTCAATAGGCGCACGCTGTCAGATCGGCTGCGCGGCGGGTGATGGCGTCGCTAGCAGCCCATTCACGTCGGCGGGGGCGCGCATGTTACGCATGCTATCCCGCATATGGCGCCGCAGGATAATCGCCCTCGACCAGTTCCGGAATCAACAAGGGGAGCCGAAGCTCCCCTTGCCTGCGTATTCCAGTGTCCGGCGAGCGTCTTGGGAACTCCGCCGGGCGCCTGCGATACTTAGTTGCTGTCGCTATCGTCGTCGGCAACGATCACGATGCCCGCAACGACCGCAGCCGCCGCGACCAGCGCGATGATGATGCCGCCGCCGGCGAGCTCGTTGCTCTTCTTCGACACCGAACCGGTACGAACCGACTTGGCCACCGACAGGCTCGCTGCGGGGTTCGCAGGAGCAGCCGCGGCGGGCGCCACGACGAGAGCGGCTGCAGCTGCAGCCATCAGATACTTGGCAACCATGATGGTCCCCCCTCATAAAGTGAGCGTCACCCATGGCACAATCGAGCAAAAACACAAGCGAAATCGGCAATGGCTAAGGATGAAGCCGCGTTACAATTTGAAGTCACTGCATCGCGCGGCCATCCGAGGCCATCTCGCAAAGACGAGCGGCAAAGGATCCGGTATCCGAGGGTCGCAGCATTAAGTTGTTGTTAGCACTCGACTGGCTGGAAGCGCAGATCGAAAGCCATCAACTGTCCGACAGGTCGCGTAGCGAGCCATCACATCGCAGAGCGAGGCGCATCGGCCGCAGCGAGCAGCGCATCGATACCGACCGGGGCGACCTTCAACCGGTCGAGACAGGCGAACATACGCTCCCACCAGACCCAGAAAGCCGCGAGGTCCGACGCGCTGCGGACATAGGGGGTGTGGCCGGGCTCCAGCGACGGCGAATGGAACGAGAAACTGAGCAGTTGCTGTTCGCCTTCGCCGATCGCGATCCGGACCGCCTCCAGCGCATCGTCGATCGGCATGTCCTCCGGCGTCAGCGCGATCCGTTGCAACAGACCCGATCGGGCGAACAGGCCACGCGCATGCGATACCCGGCCGAGCAGCGGGTGAAGCATAGGACCGGCCCGGCGCAGGCGTCCCGTAAAGATCGTCGTCAGCGGAACTTCGATCAGCGACCCCATCCGATACGCCACGCTGCCGATCGCGGTGAAGTCCGGGCCGCCATCCGCGCTATAGTCGTAACGCGCCCGCACCGACGCATCGACGCGATAGCCACGGGCGGCGAGCATGGCGGCCGTCGCCGGGCCGATCCCGTAGCGCCCCGCCCGATAGGCGAGCGGCGGCGTGCCGAAGGTGTCGCGCAACAGGTCGGTCAGCGCGTCGAGCTTCGCGGCCTCCAGCGCGGGCGGCAGGTTGCCCGCATAGCTGTCCCCCGGCTGCGGCGCTGCATAGGGCGGGGTCACCCAGGGGTGCAGCTGCGCGCCGATCGACGACCGGCCGTCCGCCGTGATCGCCTTCAGGATGTCGACCGCGGCGGGATCGCTGGCGACCGGATGGTCGACCATGCACATAAGGCCGATGCCGCGTTCGGCGAAACGCGCATGGGCGGCTGGCAGCGCGTGCATCGCAGTGACCGACCGGTTACGCGGATCGGGCGGCGCCGACCAGTCGAACTCCTCCTCGACGTCGACGAAGACGATGAAGCGTTTGCCGAATGTCGCCGGCCAGCGGATCAGATCGCCCGATGCCGGCCGCGGCGCCCGATATGGCGTTACGGCGCCGTCCGCCACGATCAGTTGGTCGCCTGCCCCACCGCGTCATCTAGGGCGGCGGGCAGCCGCAGTGTCAAGAGATGCTCGCCGAAGATCAGCTCGCCGCCGAGTTCGCGCGCCAGATTGCGCGCCAGCCGCAGCGCGAAGCCGGTGCCGAGCAGGGGCGCGCCGCCACCGGCTTCGGCATGGTCGGGCGTGTCGCCGTCGATGCTGAGCAGCACGTCCTCGCCGCCCGTACCGAGCGACTGCGGGCGCGCGAAGCAGAGCGCAACCTGACCGGCCGGCGCCGGCGCCTCGGCGATGTCGATCCGTTCGCCTGCAACCGCAGCCGCGGTGAGCGCGGCGAGCAGACGCGACAGCAGCCGTTCGACAGCACGGTCGTCGGCGAGCGCGGCGTGATCCCCCATCGGATGGATATCGAGCGCGGTGCCGCGCAGCGTCGCGAGCGGTTCCAGATCCTGTGCGATCCGCGCCAGCATCGGTTCGATCGCGATCGGGCCGGCACGTAGCTCGAGCGCCTTGCCCTCGATCCGCGCCGCGGTGTCGAGGTCCTCGATCGCGCCGAGCAGGCTCGCGGCCTGATCGCGGATCGTCAGGGCATGCTGGCGATAGACGGGGGCGACCGGCCCCAGCAGCTGCGCCTCGATCAGCTCGGCGAAACCGGCGATGGCGTTGGTCGGCGTGCGCAGTTCGTGGACGAGCTGGCGCAGCGAATCCGACGCCGCCTTGCGGGGCGCGGGGGCGACGTCCTCGTCGCGGCGCGGACGGCGCGCAATCGCGGCATAGCCGGTGAAGCGGCCGGTGGCGGCATCGAACTGTGGCGTGCCGGTGACCCGCCACGCACCCGCCGCGTCGGACCGCCCGCCGATATCGAGGCGGGCACCCGCGAACCGCTGGCGCTGCCGCAGCGCGCCGTTGATGACCGCATCGATCCGTACGTCGCCCTGCGGCGCGCCATAAGCGAGCGATGCGCCGATCAGCGTGCCGCGCGAGACGCCATCGACGGCGCAGATCACGCCATGGGCATCGGTATCGAACCGGAAGCTGGTCGCCGCGCTACCCGGCTCGGGCAGATCGGACGGAGACGCCGGCGCGTCGGGGACACGCTGGCGCTGGAACGCATCGATCCGCGCGACGAGGTCGGCGATCTGGAAGCCGCCGTCGGCGACCGGGCGCGGTTCCGGCGGTGCGGCGGGGATAGCGGCGAGCGCCGGGGGGGGCGCCGGCTCCGCGACGATCGCGGGCGTCGCGTCGGGGAGCGACGCGGGGGCCGGCATACCCTCGTCGTTGGCGGCGACCGGCGGGTCGTAGGGAAGGATGAAGTCGGTCGGCCCGAAGCTCTCCAGCCCGCGCGTCACCGTCGCGGGCAGATCGCGGCGGTGGCGCAGCAGCGCGCGGCCGTGCGGATCGAGGCGCGGCAACAGCGCCAGCCAGGCGGCGTCGTCCATTCGCGCGGTGCGCAGCACCGGTGCGGCGACGGCAATGACGTCCTCGGCAAAGAAGGCGATCAGCGGCGCGGGCGGGGTCGCGAAGGCCAGCGCTCGCGCACTCGCCGATCGCACCGTGACCGGCACGGCCTGACGCAACAGGCGCAGGCGGGCGAGCGACGGTTCGTCGGCAGGAATGCGTCCGCGGCCCATCAGGTCGATCAACTGCCGCCACGCGGATTGCGCGCCGAAGCCACTCTCCATATCGGCCGAGAGCACGGTTTTCAGGCTGTCGTCGAAACGCACATCAACTCCCGCAGGGCCGCTTACCGGACGATAAGCGTCGCCCGTCCTTATCGACGGGGACTCACGGTGGAAACCGCTCATTTGTGCGACCCGATCGCCACGTCGCATAGTGGGACAATTGCGTTGCGCCGCAATTTTCTTATGATTAAGGGATTACGCCGCCTTCGATCGGCCTGTTTCCGGAGTTTCCTACGCAATGTCCTTCGATCGGATCGATCGTCAGATCCTCGCCCACCTGCAGCAGGACGGGCGGATGACCAATGTCGAGCTGGCCGAACGCGTCGGGCTGACCGCCCCGCCCTGCCTGCGTCGCGTCCGCGCGCTCGAGGAGGCGGGTGTGATCCGCGGCTATCACGCCGATCTCGATCCCGCCAGCCTCGGTTTTCCGATCACCGTCTTCGCGATGGTGTCCCTGCGCAGCCAGGCCGAGCACGACCTCGCCGCGTTCGAGGCGCATGTCGCGGAAATCCCCGAGATTCGCGAATGCCATATGCTCAACGGTGAAATCGACTTCATCCTGAAGATCGTCGCCAGCGATCTCAAGAGCTTTCAGGAAATCCTGACGACCCACCTGACGCCGGCACCCAATGTCGCCAGCGTGAAGACGTCGCTGACCATCCGCACCGCCAAGTCGACGTCGGGGATTCCCGTCATCATCGACTGACCGATACGAAAAAGGGCGGCCCGTTTCCGGACCGTCCCCTTTCCTTGTATGATCGAGCCCGATTACGCTGCCGGAGCAGCCGCCGCGGCCGGCGACGAACCGACCTGCGTCCAGGTCGTCCACAGCGCCGCGATGCCCGCACGCGGATTGCCGGTGACGGCACCGAACGCCGCCTGCGCACCGGCCTTGTCGCCCGACCGCGCCAGCGCGATGCCGAGACGGGTGTTCACCTCGTTCGCATCCACACCGCCCTTGCCGAGCGCCGCACGGTAGAGTTCGGCCGCCTTGGCATAATTGTTCTGGCCAAGGTAAGCGTCGCCCGTCGATGCGGCGATCTTGCCGTCCTTCGCCGCCAGCGCCTGCTTCTCGCTGTTGGCGAGCGAACCTTCCGCCTTGATCGCGGTGTTCGCGGCGGTCAGCAGCCCCTTGGAGAAGGTGCTCGACGCCGGGATCCGGCCCGCCGCCATGCCTTCCTTCAGCACCGCGGCCGCCTCATAGGGGTTGCCGCGATCGTAGACGCTCTTCGCGTAATCCTCGTACATCGCCTGGTCCGGCATCGCACCGGCGGCGCGCATCAGGCGGTACAGGTCGACGTTCTGCGCCTTGTCGGGCGCGGCGAGGCTGTTCTGCGCAAAGGCATATTGCAGGATGACGTCGCGCCACACCTTGGCATTCGGATAGGCCGCCACATACTTCTGCATCCAGGCGAGCGTTTCCGGCGCCATCTTCTTGCCGTTCGCCGTCGCGATGCCGAAGCGGTAATAGGCTTCCGGCACGGGCTGGCCAGCCGCCTTCTGCGCGGCGATGAACCGGTCGAGGTCGGCGAGGCCGCCTGCGGTGTCACCCGCCTGCACCTTCACCTTGGCGAGCTGCAGGTCGAAATCCGGGCTGGAATAGCCGGCCTGCTTCGCTTGCGTGAAGTATTGCGTCGCCACCGGATACTGGCCACTGTTGTAGGCGAGCTGGCCGCGGCGGAACAGATAGCGGCCACGATCGGCGGCCGGCGTCGACTTGGCGGTCAGCAGCGCGTCGAGCGGCTTGGCGAGGACGGTCTCGTCCAGCGGCGCCTTCGGATTGGCCGCCTGGGCGATCGCCAGCTTGGTGTTCTCAAGGTCGTAGCGGAGCGCGGCGGCGATATACTTGTCGTCGTCGGTCGTCGCCGCGGTTTCGATCTGCGCGACGAGCGGCTCGGCGGTGGCGGGGGTGCGCGCCTTGATCGCTTCCTGCGCCTGGAAGGCGATCGCCTGCACCGGCTTGCTGAGCTTGAAGCCCGGTGCCGCCTGCTCTTCCTTCTTGTCCTTGGCCGCCGCGGGAGCGACGATCGCAAGGCCACTCACGCCGGTGGCCAGCACCGCGGCAAGCGCGAGCTTCGAAAGGGTCTTCATGCTAACTCTCTCTCCAACAAGTAGGGACATCGCTGCCGCTAACGTTCGCAGGCCTCTAACGGTCCGTCGCGGGCCATTCAAGCAAAGCGATGGAGCGTTTTGCATGGCGCAGGGCCGCTGAACGACGATTGAACGCGCCCGCCATGACCGCTACCGGCGGTGGCGATGATCGCGATTATCTCCCCCGCCAAGACGCTCGACTATGAGACGCCCCTGCCCGACCTGACGCCGACGACGCCGCGCTTCGCGGCGGAAGCGGACAGGCTAGCGGCGGCGGCATCGCATCTGACCCAGAAAAAGCTGTCCGAGCTGATGCATATCTCGCCCGCGCTGGCGAAGCTGAACGCCGACCGGTTCCGCGATTTCGCCGACGCGCCCGAACGGCCGGCGCTGTTCGCCTTTGCCGGCGACGTGTACACCGGGCTCGATGCCGGCACGCTGGAGCCGGAGGCGCTGCCGTTCGCGCAGGATCATCTGCGGATGCTGTCGGGACTTTACGGCCTGCTGCGGCCGCTCGACCTGATGCGCCCCTATCGGCTGGAGATGGGGACGCGCTGGGCGCCGCGGGTCAAGAAGCTGACCGACTGGTGGGGCGACCGGATCGCCGGGGCATTGGCCGAGGACGTCGTGGCGGATGGCTCGGGCGTGGTGCTGAACCTCGCCAGCCAGGAATATTGGGCGGCGGTCGACGGCAGGCTTCCCGCCGGGATCCGTGTCGTCGCGGTGGACTTTCGCGACGGCGATCGCTTCGTCAGCTTTCACGCCAAGAAGGCACGCGGGCTGATGGCACGCTGGATGATCGAGCATCGCATCACCGATATCGAGGCGATGAAGGGCTTCGACAGCGCCGGCTATGCCTATGACGCGGACGCCAGCACCGCCGACCAATGGCGGTTCGCGCGATGAGCGGCGGCAGCACCAGCGCGGTGATCGTCGGCGCGTCCGGCGGGATCGGCGCGGCGGTGTGCGAGGCGATCGTCGACGAGGGCGCCTATGACGTCGTCCATGCGCTGTCGCGGTCGGGCGAGGCGTCGATCGACATCGAGGACGAAGCGAGCGTCGCCGCTGCTGCCGCGCGAATCGCCGCTGGTCCCGCGCCGTCGCTGGTGATCGTCGCCACCGGCCTGCTTCACGACGGCGACCGCGCGCCCGAGAAGAGCTATCGCGAGCTGGACGCGGCGTGGCTCGCCAAGACGCTGGCGGTCAATGCGATCGGTCCGGCGCTGGTCGCCAGGCATTTGCTGCCGCTGATGCCCCGGCAGGGCCGCACGGTATTCGCCGTGCTGTCGGCACGGATCGGCAGCATATCCGACAACCGGCTGGGCGGCTGGTACGGCTATCGCATGGCCAAGGCGGCGCTCAACCAACTGGTCCGGACGCTGAGCATCGAGGAGAAGCGGCGCAACGATCGCGCGATCGTCGTCGGACTGCACCCGGGCACGGTCGATACCGCGCTCTCGAGGCCGTTCCAGGGCAACGTCCGCCCCGGCACCCTGTTCGCGCCCGATCGCGCCGCATCGCAGCTGCTCGACGTGATCGACGGGCTGAAGGTCACGGACAGCGGCCGGTTGTTCGATTTCGAGGGAAAGGAGGTCGCGCCCTGATCGCGGCCCGGCGGAAATGACGCAAACGTCATGGTCCGGCCACTTCCCCGTCAGTCGCATCGGCGCACCCCGTCCTCACGACGACGCGGCCCCTGCCGCGTCCGCCGGTGGAGATGATCCCATGACCAGATCCCTGCCCTTCGCCCTGCTCGCCGCCGCCTCGCTGTGCTGCGGGTCCGCCGCATTTGCTACCGGTGGTCAGACGGCCGTGCGAACGACCGCAACCAGCCGCACCACCACGACCACCAGGCCCGTGATCGGCAAGCCGACCGTCGCGACCCGGACGACGACGAAACCGACCACCGCGGCCAAGGGGCGGATGGTGACCGTCAAGACCAGCACCGGCAAAACCGTGACCTATGATTGCGGGAAGGCGGGCAACGCCGGCAAGACCGCCTGCAAGAAGTGAGCGTCGCCCGCGCTTTGTGAGCCCCCACGCGCACGTACGCGCAGGTGCGTACGTGCGCGTGACTTTCGCGTCACGGCGGCTTACAGGATCGGCACACATCTGTAACAATCCGAAAGCGTATTGCCTTGGCCGACGAGACCACACTCGCCGAACCCCCCTCCCATCACGATGGCATCTCGACGATCTCCATCGTCGATGAGATGAAGACGAGCTATCTCGACTATGCGATGAGCGTCATCGTCGCGCGCGCGCTGCCCGACGTGCGCGACGGCCTGAAGCCGGTGCACCGGCGCATCCTGTTCTCCGCACAGGAAAACGGCTTCCTGTTCAACCGCCCATATCGCAAGTCCGCGCGCATCGTCGGTGACGTGATCGGTAAATATCACCCGCACGGCGACCAGTCGATCTACGACGCCTTGGCGCGGATGACGCAGGACTGGGCGATGCGGCTGCCGCTGATCGACGGTCAGGGCAACTTCGGCTCGATGGACCCCGATCCGCCCGCCGCGATGCGCTATACCGAGGCGCGTCTGGCGCGGTCCGCCAGTTACCTGATGGACGATCTCGACAAGGATACCGTCGATTTCCAGCCGAACTACGACGCCAGCGAGCGCGAGCCGCAGGTGTTGCCGGCACGCTTCCCCAACCTGCTGGTCAACGGCGCGGGCGGCATCGCCGTCGGCATGGCAACCAATATCCCGCCGCACAATCTCGGCGAAGTCATCGACGCCTGCTTGGCCTATATCGACAATGGCGCGATCACGATCGACGAATTGATCGAGATCGTGCCGGGGCCGGACTTCCCGACCGGCGCGATCATCCTCGGCAAGGCGGGCGCACGCTCGGCATACCATACCGGCCGCGGCTCGATCATCGTCCGCTCGCGCCACATCGTCGAGGAGAGCCGCGGCGACCGGCGCTCGATCGTGCTGACCGCCATCCCCTTCCAGCAGGGCAAGAACGCACTGGTCGAGAAGATCGCCGAGGCGGCGAAGGACAAGCGGATCGAGGGCGTCAGCGACATCCGCGACGAGTCGAACCGCGAAGGCGTGCGCATCGTCATCGACCTGAAGCGCGACGCGACGCCGGAAGTGGTGCTCAACCAATTGTGGCGGCACACGCCGGCGCAGGGCTCGTTCCCCGCCAACATGCTCGCGATCCGCGGCGGCCGGCCGGAAACGCTGAACCTCAAGGACATCATCCAGGCGTTCGTCCAGTTCCGCGAACAGGTCATCACCCGCCGGTCGAAGTTCGAGCTCAACAAGGCGCGCGACCGCGCCCACATCCTGCTCGGCCTGGTGATCGCGGTCACCAATCTCGACGAGGTGGTGCGAATCATCCGCGGCTCGGGCAGCCCGGCCGAAGCCCGCGCCGCGCTGCTGGCGCGCGAATGGCCGATCGCCGAGATCGCGCCCTATCTCAGTCTGGTCGAGGCGGTCGAGGGCACGCAGGCGGGCGACGGCTACACGCTGTCGGACACGCAGGTTCGCGCGATCCTCGACCTGCGCCTGCATCGCCTCACCGCGCTGGGGCGCGACGAGATCGGTGAGGAACTCAAGGGGCTGGCCGATTCGATCGCCGCGCTGCTCGAGATCCTCGGCAATCGCGTTCGCCTCTACGAGGTGATGCGCGAGGAGCTGGTCGACGTCCGCTCGATCTTCGCGACGCCGCGCCGCACGGAGATCGCCGCGGCGGCCGACGGCATCGACGACGAAGACCTGATCGAGCGCGAGGAGATGGTCGTCACCGTCACCGTGCAGGGCTATATCAAGCGTACTCCGCTCGACGCCTTCCGCGCGCAGAAGCGCGGCGGCAAGGGCCGCGCCGGCATGGCGACGAAGGAAGAGGATGCGATCACCTCGCTCTTCGTCACCTCGACGCACACGCCGGTGCTGTTCTTCAGCAACCACGGCAAGGTCTACCGCAAGAAGGTCTGGCGCCTGCCCGAGGGCGGACCGGCGACGCGCGGCCGGCCGATGATAAACCTGCTCCCCCTCGCCGAGGGGGAGACGATCTCCACCGTGCTGCCCCTGCCAGAGGACGAGACGCGCTGGGGCGACCTGCACGTCATGTTCGCGACCGCCAACGGTACGGTGCGGCGCAACGCGATGGACGCGTTCGCCAACATCCCGACCAACGGCAAGCTGGCGATGCGCTTCGACGAGGGCAGCGACGACAAGCTGATCGGCGTCGCTGTGCTGACCGAGACGGACGACGTGCTGCTGGCGACGCGCAACGGCAAGGCGATCCGCTTCGCCGCGACCGACGTCCGCGAATTCCAGAGCCGCACCTCGACCGGCGTGCGCGGCGTCAGCCTGATCGGCGACGACGAGGTCATCAGCCTGTCGATCCTGCGCGGCTTCGCGGCGACCACCGAGGAGCGCGAGCAATATCTGAAGGCCGCGGCGTGGAAGGAGGGCGAGCGCGAAGCCGCGCTGCCCCCCGAGCGGATGGCGGAGTTCGAGGCGGCGGAGGAATTCATCCTCACCGTCACCCAGAACGGCTTCGGCAAGCGGACGTCGGCCTATGAATATCGCCGCACCAACCGCGGCGGCCAGGGCATCACCAACATCGTCTCGGCCGGGCGCAACGGGCCGGTCGTCGCGAGCTTCCCCGCGCATTCGGGCGAGCAGCTGATGCTGGTCACCGATCAGGCGAAGCTGATCCGCATGTCGGTCGGCGACGTCCGCGTCACTGGGCGCAACACGCAGGGCGTGACGCTGTTCAGCGTGGCGAAGGACGAGCATGTCGTCTCCGCCGCCCGGATCGACGAGGAGGAAGAGCCCGAGAACGAGGCCGAGGCGATCGTCGCCGAGGAGCTTGGCGATGCGCCTGCCTCGCCGGCCGAGGATGCGCTGATCGTCGACGACGGCACCGGGCCGCAGACGATGGACGAGGCAGTCGACGAGACGGACGACGGGGAGGACGAGGCGTGAGCGACCTTCCCACCACCGCCTACAAGGTGCTGACCGCCGAGCAGATGGCGACGCTGGAGCGTGAAGGCAGCTTTGCGGGCGCGCCGGTCGATCTGGCGGATGGCTACATCCACATGTCGACCGCGGCGCAGCTGACCGAAACCGTCGACAAGCATTTCGCGGGGCAAAGCGACCTGCACGTCGCCGCGGTCGATCTGGGCAGCTTCGGCGAATCGCTCAAATGGGAGGAATCGCGCGGCGGCCAGCTGTTCCCGCATCTGTACGAGCCGCTGCTGCTCGAAACGGTGATTGCCTACTCGCCGCTGAGACGAGCCGAGGACGGGACGGTCCGTTTACCCGTAACCGGCTGATCCCGTTAGGAACTCCGCTCGCCGATCAGGGCGGGCGGAACCGCATCGGACATACCATCGTTTCCCTGTCACAACGACAGAAGATGGAGAATCCCCATGCGTACCCTAGCCCTGACGATCGGCAGCCTGATGATGGTGCCCGCCGCGGCTCTGGCACAGCAAGCCACGCCGGCCCCGGGCGCCGCAGCGCCTGCCGCCTCTGCCGCCACCGCCCCGACGGTCGGCGCGACGATCTATGACAGCGCCGGCGTGTCGCTCGGCACCGTTGCCAGCATCACGCCCCAGGCCGTGATCCTCAACACCGGCACCGCGCAAGTCCCGGTTCCCCCCGCGTCGATCGGGAAGACCGACAAGGGCTTCGCGATGGCGATGACGAAGGCCGATCTCGACGCGGCGGTCGCCAGTTCGCAGGCTCAGGCGCAGGCCGCGGTGAAGGCGAAGCTTGTCCCCGGCACGGCGGTGTCCGGCCTGCAGGGCGCGCCGCTAGGCACGATCAAGTCGGCGGACGCGCAGTTCGTGACGCTCACCACCACCAAGGGCGACGTCAAGCTGCCGATCGCGGGCTTCTCGGCTGACGCCAGTGGCAAAGTGATCGCCGGCATCACCGCGGACCAGCTGGCCGCCGCCACCGCCGGGGCGAGTGCGAACGCCACGACGAGCAGCGCCGCACCCAAGTAAGCGGTTCGCGTTCGACGACGATACGGGGAGGGTTAGCGCCCTTCCCGTTTCTGTTTCAGCCGCCATAATTTCAAATGGGTGATGGGATCACAGTCCGTTCCCATACACCCCGGCCCGGCCTCACGCCGCCAGCGGCTGCTCCGCCAGCGCAGCGCGGATCGCGTCGACCGCGTCGGCCGCCTTCGACCCGTCCGGTCCGCCGCCCTGCGCCATGTCGGGCCGGCCACCGCCACCCTGCCCGCCGAGCACCGACACCGCCTTGCGGAGCAGATCGACCGCGTTGAAACGGCCCGTCAGGTCGTCGCTCACCCCGACCGCGATCGAGGCACGCCCGTCGTTGACCGCGACCATCACCGCGATGCCCGATCCGTCCAGGCGCTGTCTGGCGTCGTCGACCGCGCCGCGCAGGCCCTTGGCCTCGAAGCCGTCGAGCACCTGTCCGATGAACGCGACGCCGCCGATATCCTCGGGACCTGCCGCCGCGCCGCCGCTGCCGCCGCCCATCGCCAGCGCCTTCTTCGCCTCGGCGAGTTCGCGCTCCAGCCGGCGACGCTCGTCGAGCAGCGCGACAACGCGCGCCGGCACCTCGTCGGGCGTCGTCTTCAGCGCGGTCGCTGCCTCGCGCAGGCGGTCGTCGCGCGCGGTCAGATAGGCGCGCGCCGCCTCGCCGGTCAGCGCCTCGACGCGGCGGACGCCGGACGACACCGCGCCCTCGCTCACCACCTTGAACAGGCCGATATCGCCGAGCGCATTGACGTGGGTGCCACCGCACAGCTCGACCGAATAGGTCTTGCCGCCGTCCTCGCTGCCCATCGACACGACACGGACCTCGTCGCCGTATTTCTCGCCAAACAGCGCCATCGCGCCCTCGGCGATCGCCTCGTCCGGGGTCATCAGCCGCGTGGTGACGCTGCCGTTGCCGCGGATCTGCGCGTTCACCGCCGCTTCCGCATCGGCGAGTTCCGCCGGCGTCATCGCGACCGGATGCGACACGTCGAAGCGGAGGCGCTCGGGCGCGACGAGCGAGCCCTTCTGCGCGACATGCGTGCCGAGCCGCTGACGCAACGCCTCGTGCAGCAGATGCGTCGCCGAATGGTTGGCGCGGATCTGCGCGCGGCGCGCCACGTCGATCTGGAGCCTCACGGCATCGCCGACCTTGATCTCGCCCGCCTCGATGCTGGCGTGATGGACGGAGATGCGGCCGAGTTGCTTCGACGTCTCGCCGACCTGCGCACGCAGGCCCGCCTCGGTGGAGATGGTGCCGGCATCGCCGACCTGTCCGCCGCTTTCGCCGTAGAAGGGCGTCTGGTTGACGATGATCGCGACGCTGTCGCCGGCGCCGGCCCGATTTACGCGCGCGCCATCCTTGACCAGCGCGACCACCTCGCCCTCGCCGACGTCGGCGCTATAACCGATGAATTCGGTCGAGCCGGTTTCTTCGGCGATGTCGAACCACAGATCGTCGGACGCCTTGGCGCCCGAGCCCTTCCATGCGGCGCGGGCGGCGCGCTTCTGCTCGGCCATCGCCACGTCGAAACCGGCGCGATCCACGGACAGGCCACGCTCGCGCAGCGCATCCTCGGTCAGATCATAGGGGAAGCCGAACGTGTCGTAGAGACGGAACGCGGTTTCGCCGGCGAGCGTGTCGCCGGTCTGCATTCCCGCGGTCGCCTCATCGAGCAGCTTCAGGCCCTTGTCGAGCGTCTTGCGGAACTGCGTCTCTTCCTGCCGCAGCGTCGCCTCAATCAGCGGCTGCGCGCGAACGAGCTCGGGATAGGCGGCGCCCATCTCGGCGACCAGCGCCGGGACCAGCCGGTGCATCAACGGTTCCTTCGCGCCGAGCAGATGCGCGTGCCGCATCGCACGCCGCATGATCCGGCGCAGCACGTAGCCACGGCCTTCGTTCGCCGGCAGCACGCCGTCGGCGACGAGGAACCCGGACGAACGAAGATGATCGGCGATGACGCGATGCGACGCCTTGCGCGGCCCCTCCGCATCGGTGCCGGTCAGCGAGGTCGAGGCCGCAATCAGCGCCTTGAACGTATCGGTGTCATAATTGTCGGTGACGCCCTGCAGCACCGCCGCGATCCGCTCCAGCCCCATGCCGGTGTCGATCGACTTCTTGGGCAGCTCGCCGACGATCTCGTTGGCATCCTGCTCATATTGCATGAACACGAGGTTCCAGATCTCAACGAAGCGATCGCCATCCTCGTCCGGGCTGCCGGGAGGGCCGCCGGGGATATGGGCGCCGTGATCGTAGAAGATCTCCGAACAGGGGCCGCACGGGCCGCTGTCGCCCATCGCCCAGAAATTGTCCTTCGTCGCGATGCGGATGATCCGCTCGTCGGGCAGATATTTCGTCCAGAGCGCGTGCGCCTCGTCATCGGTGTGATAGACGGTCGCGGTCAGCTTCTCGGCCGGAATGCCCCAGACACCGGTCAGCAGCGTCCAGGCATGATGGATCGCCTGTTCCTTGAAATAATCGCCGAACGAGAAATTGCCGAGCATTTCGAAGAAGGTATGGTGGCGCGCGGTATAGCCGACATTGTCGAGGTCGTTATGCTTGCCGCCGGCGCGGACCGACTTCTGGCTGCTCGTCGCCGTGACATAGGGGCGTGATTCAAGCCCGGTGAAGACGTTCTTGAACGGCACCATCCCCGCATTGACGAACATCAGCGTCGGGTCGTTCTGCGGCACGAGCGGCGCGGACGGCACGATCGTATGCCCCTGCGATGCGAAATAGTCGAGGAAGCCGCGGCGGATGTCGTTGGTCGAGGTCATAGCGGTAGCGACTTAGGCGAGAGACGGCCCGCCCTCAAGCGCCGTTCGTTGCGCATCCGCCGCCCAGCGCAGACCACCCGGCAGATCGCAACCCGCGATGTCCATTTGCAGGACGCGGCGTCGCGACCCGGATGCCGCGCGCGCCGAACCGTGGAGGATCGGCGTCGCATAGAACCAGACGCTGCCCGCTTCCGCCAGACACACCGCGTGTCCAGAGTGGCCGACGACGCCGTCGATCGCTTCCTCCGCGACATAGCCGAGCCGGTGGGACCCCGGCGCGACGCACAACGGCGCATTGTCCTGCCCGACGGGATCGAGGTGGATGCGGATGGTCAGCATCGTGGCGAGAAGCTCGATCGGCGGCGCGGTGTGCAGGCGGCCCTGTTTCACCGTCCATGGACCGTAGCCGGGGACGTCGATCCGCTCGGCGACCTCGATCGTGCGGTCCTGATGCCAGCCGAGCGCCCAGTTCGCGCCATCGCGCTTGTCGAACAGCAACGCGCGGACCGGCCTCGCCCGCGGGCCGAGCAGATCGCGCAACGCCGGCCGGATCGCCCGAAAGGCGGCAAGGCCATCGCAGATCGCCGGATCGATCCGCAGTCCTGGCCGGTCGACCATCAACTGTGCAAACAGCCGTTCGATCTCAGCGCGGCCGACCGCGTCGATCCGCCCCGGCCATAGCACAAAGCCCGCATCGGCGAGCGCTGCCCTCATGCCAGTGGCGCATCGATCGACGTCGGCGGGGTGCTGAACCAGCTAGGTCCCTCCGCGGTCATGTGGAAGCAATCCTCCAGCCGGACGCCGAAGCGGCCGGGCAGATAGATGCCGGGTTCGTTGGAGAAACACATACCGGGCGCCAGTCGCGTCGGTTCGCCGCGGACGAGATTGACGGGTTCGTGCCCGTCCATACCGATACCGTGACCGGTACGATGCGACAGACCGGGCAGCTTGTAGTCGGGGCCGTAGCCGAGCGCGGTGTAATAAGCCCGCACCGCATCGTCGACGCTGCCCGCACTGGCGCCGAGCTTCGCCGCGGACAGCGCGACCTGCTGGCCGCGAGCGGCATCGGCCCAGACCTTGCGCTGGTCGGCGGTGGCGCGGCCCTTCGGCACCCAGGTGCGCGACACGTCGGACTGATAGCCCTGCACGGTACAGCCGCAATCCATCAACAGGATCTGGTCGGGCGCGATCCGATGCACCTCGCGGCTGCCATGCGGTAGCGCGGCGGCGGGACCGATCAGGGCGAGGGCGAACTGGGGGTCGCCACCAAGCCTGCGTGTCGCCGCGGTCATCAGCGCGCCGATCTCCGTGCCGGTCATCCTCGTTTCGATCCGGGGCGCGAGCCAGCGATAGGCCGCCAGCGTCACGTCGGTCGCCGTCTGCATCAATGTCAGCTCGGCCGGCGTCTTGACCATGCGGCAGCCGCGCACGACCGGGTTGGCGCTGACCTGACGCATGGCCGGCGCGAAGCGGGCAAGGTCGGCGGGGATGAAGGTGCGCGTCGTCTCCTCGATGCCGATCGGCAGGCGGTCGAGGCGGCGCTCCTTCAGCCAGGCGGCGACGATCGCCAGGGCATTGCCGTCCTCCTGCCACACCCGCACCTCGGCGGGAACGGCCAGCGTCTGGCGGACCGAGGGTTCCTCGAAGAAGGGCGTGACGATCAGCGGCTGGCCCTCGCGGGGCAGGATCGCCAGCGTCGGGCGTTCGCTGCGGCCCCAGCGGACGCCGGTGAAATAGACCATCGACGATCCGGGCTCGATCAACACCGCGCCCATGCCGTTCGCGCGCATCAGCGCCTGCGCGCGCGACAGGCGACGGGCGCGTTCGTCCGGGCCGATCGGCACCGCGCCGGTCGTGATATCGCGCAGGTCGGACAGGTCCGGTTCGGCGGCACGCAGCACGCCGGTAGACAGCAGCGGTATCGCGGCTAAACCGGCGAGCAACGTGCGGCGGGAGGGGGAGACGACCATCGCAGATCGATAGGGCGCTTGACCCTGGACCCGCAATCCCCTTCCCTGCCGGCAAATTTGGGAGTGCGTGCATGGCCAAGCGGCTGACTGTGTTTATCGTGATCGGCCTGCTGCTCGGCATCGTCACGGGATTGGCGATCAACGGATGGCTCGACGATGGCACCCCCGTCGCTGCCGAGCGGCTGAAGGCGATCGCCGGCTATTTCTCGATCGGCACGACGATCTTCCTGCGTCTCATCAAGATGATCATCGCGCCGCTGGTGTTGGCCACGCTGGTCAGCGGCATCGCGCAGATGGGCGACACCGCGGCGCTGGGGCGGGTCGGCGCCAAGGCGATCGGCTGGTTCGTCTGCGCCAGCCTGCTGTCGCTCGGTCTCGGGCTGATCCTCGTCAACGCGATCCAGCCGGGGGTCGGTATCAACCTGCCGCTGCCGCCGGTCGGGGCGGATGCGGGCGTGTCGACCGACGCGTTCAGCCTCGCCAAGTTCATCACCCATATCGTGCCGGCGTCGATGATCGAGGCGATGGCGACCAACGAGATCCTGCAGATCGTCGTCTTCTCGATCTTTGTCGGCGTCGCGATCACCGCGGTCGGCGACGTCGCCAAGCCGCTGGTCCGCGCGGTCGAGGCGCTGGTCGCGATCATGCTCCAGATCACCGACTACGTCATGCGCTTCGCGCCGATCGCAGTGTTCTGCGCCGTCACCGCGACGCTCGCCGAGCGCGGCGCCGGGGTGATCGGGCAGCTCGCCTTCTTCATGGGCAGCTTCTACCTCGCGCTGATGATCCTGTGGGCGATCCTGCTGGGGATCGGCTTCCTGTTCATCGGGCCGCGCATCCGCGAGCTCGTCCGCTATATCCGCGAACCGTTGCTGGTGGCGTTCACCACCGCCTCGTCGGAGGCCGCCTATCCGCGCATGCTGGAGGCGCTCGACCGGTTCGGGGTGCCGCCGAAGATCGCCAGCTTCGTGCTGCCGCTGGGCTATTCGTTCAACCTCGACGGATCGATGATGTACGTGACGTTCGCGTCGATGTTCATCGCCCAGGCCTATGGCATCGACATGCCGCTGGGGACGCAGATCGCGATGCTGCTGTTCCTGATGATCTCGTCCAAGGGGATCGCCGCGGTGCCGCGTGCCAGTCTCGTCGTGATCGCGGCGGTGCTGCCGGTGTTCGACATTCCGGAGGCGGGCTTGCTGCTGATCCTCGCGATCGACCATTTCCTCGACATGGGCCGCACCGCGACCAACGTGATCGGCAATGCGGTGGCGAGCGCGGTGGTGGCGAAGTGGGAGGGCGGATTCGATCCCCGCGAACCCGCCGAGATCGATCCGCCGCGGGCACCGTCGCATGTGCCAGAACCGCCCGCGCCGACCAGCTTCCGCTGATCGGCAGCGGGGGCGTCACGCGTAGGCGTAGGGGCCGCCCTTGGCGAGGGCGGCCTGATAGGCCGGGCGGGCGTGAACCTTCTCCAGCCAGGCGATCGTCGCCGGGCGCGAGGCGTCGAGCCCCGCCCGGCTGCGCGCCGCCTCGATCGGGAAGCTCATCATGATATCGGCGGCCGTCATCTCATTGCCCGCGAACCAGGGACGCTGCGCCAGTTCCGATTCGACGTAATCGAGGTGGACGTCGATCATCGGCTGGATACGCTTGATGGCCGGCTTGCCCATCAATGGAATGCGGCTGAGCACCAGCTTGAGGAACAGCGGCGGCATCATCGATCCTTCCGCATAATGCAGCCAGAACCGATACCGCAGCGCCGAATCGCGATGCGCGGGCGGGCCGAGGCGGCCGTCTGCCTTCTCGACCAGATATTCGACGATCGCGCCGGTTTCGGCGACGACATGACCGGTGCCGTCATCGTCCTCGATCACCGGCGACTTGCCGAGCGGATGCACGCGCTTCAGTTCGGGCGGCGCGAGCATCGTCGTCCGATTGCGCTCGTAGCGCTCGATCCGATAGTCGAGGCCGAGTTCCTCGAGCATCCAGAGCACCCGTTGCGACCGGCTGTTTTCGAGATGGTGGACGACGATCATGCTCTCTCCCTTTGTCAGGCGGTGGCCCGCCAGATCCATGCCGACGCCGGAAAGGCGACGGTGCTGCCGGTGCGATAACGTTCCAGCACGGCTTTGAGCCGCGCGTCCAGCGTGACGGGATCGGCGGTCTGTTGCAGCATGGAAGCGAGCGGACCGATACGGCGGAAGAAGGCGGCGGCGTCCGCCACCGGATCGTCGCCCTCGCCGGCGAGATAGCTGAAATCGACACGGGCGTGGCTGCCGATCGTCCAGCCGGCGTGTTCGAGGATGGCGGCGGTGACCGATGGATCGGAGAAGCCGAACGGGCCGGGCGCATAGCCGGTCGGGACCGGCGGGCGAATGCCGGCGACCTCTTCGACGAGGTCGGACGCCCAGACATTGTCGGCGCGGTCGCGGAAGCAGGAGAAGACCAAGGCCGCACCCGGTCGGCTCGCCGCCCGCAAGTCGGTGAAAGCGGCGACGGGGTCCGCGAAGAACATGACGCCGTGGCGCGACACCAGCAGGTCGAGCGGCGCCAGCGTCCGGGCGACGTCGGTCGCATCGCCGAGGCGGAAGGCGAGATTGCCATGCCCTGCTCCGCGACCACCGGCGACCGAGACCAGTTCGGGAGACAGGTCGACGCCGGTGACGCTCGCTTCCGGGCGGGAACGAGCCAGCGCGAGGCTGGTCGAGCCTGCGCCGCAACCGATATCGAGGCTGCGAAACGCGCCGGCCGGCGCGGACGCAAGGATCGCGGCGTCGAGGTGCGGCGTCAGGCCGGCGAAGGACCGGTCGGTCCGCTCCCATTCGGTCGCCCAGGTCTGACCGACGCGGCCTGTCCAGTCGAAGGCGGAGGTCATCGCAGGGGCTCCAAACAGGGTAACGGGGAAGGCGGCGCCAGCAAGCAGGCTCTCCGGGGTTGGTGGGGATACACATGCAGAACCAAGGCTAGTTCGCGCAATGCAAGACGGTTGCACGTCACCCGTTGGAGGAACGTGTCGCCCTCTTCGGCTATCGAACGAATCATCAGCGCACTGTTCCGGTCAGGGACACGATCGTTGCGGGCGTTCCAAGATCACACCAATACGCTTCACCGCCAGAGCCGAACGATATCAGGCGACACCAGCGCATGTCCGTCGTTTGCGCGCAGACGGAAATCCATGGCACCAGCATGTCGATACCAGTTTGCGAGGTCGATGTGCACGGATTCCCGCCAACGGGCACGATGGGGCCGATCCAGGCATCCACGCTGAATAACAATTGTTCGAGCTAACCCGGCGACCATCGGTCCGGCTTTGATCCGGATCGACATTCGGCTTCGGGGCTTTCTTTAGCGACAGAAGACAGTTCGGGCCGAGACGGAGGTGTCGCACTCGGCAAAACAAGGGCCTTTCCGGTCATCGCATCGAAACATCACGGCCACGCGGCCACGCGGCCACGCACGAAACACCTCCGCGTCCTCGGCGCCTTCGCGCGAACACCAAAACCTTTTCCAACACGCGGCGATGAGCATGAATATCGATGCGCCCCGACATCCTCCGCCCCGGCAGCACCATGGATGCCGGAATATAGCCCGCATGACAGACCGAACGACATGGCGGTTCACCGCCAATCAGGCGTCACCAGCGCTCGCCACGAAAAAGGCCCGCCGTTCCCGGCGAGCCCCTTTTCGTATCCCGACAGGATGCGACCGCATCAGATGTCGTCTTCGGCGTCCGGACCGGTCATCATCTCTTCGGCGACCTTCTCGGTGCGCTGGCGGATCGCCTTTTCGAGGCGGTCGGCCATCTCCGGATGCTCGCGCAGATAGGTCTTCGAATTCTCGCGGCCCTGGCCGATGCGCACGCTGTCGTAGCTGAACCAGGCACCCGATTTCTCGACGAGGCCTGCCTTGACGCCGAGGTCGAGAATCTCGCCGATCTTGGAGATACCCTCCCCGTACATGATGTCGAATTCCACCTGCTTGAACGGCGGCGCGACCTTGTTCTTGACGACCTTCACGCGGGTCGCGTTGCCGGTCACCTCTTCCTTGTCCTTGATCGCACCGGTGCGACGGATATCGAGACGGACCGAGGCGTAGAACTTGAGCGCATTGCCGCCCGTCGTCGTTTCCGGATTGCCGTACATCACGCCGATCTTCATGCGCAGCTGGTTGATGAAGATCACCATGCAGCGCGAACGGCTGATCGAGCCGGTCAGCTTGCGGAGGCTCTGCGACATCAGGCGCGCCTGCAGGCCGACGTGGCTGTCGCCCATCTCACCCTCGATTTCGGCGCGCGGCACCAGCGCGGCGACCGAATCGACCACCAGCACGTCGATCGCGTTGGAGCGGACGAGCGTGTCGACGATCTCCAGCGCCTGTTCGCCCGTATCAGGCTGCGAGACGATCAGTTCGTCGATGTTGACGCCCAGCTTCTTGGCATAGACCGGGTCGAGCGCATGTTCGGCGTCGACGAAGGCGGCGGTGCCGCCCCCCTTCTGCGCCTCGGCAATGACGTGCAGCGCAAGTGTGGTCTTGCCCGAGGATTCAGGACCATAGACCTCGATCACGCGGCCGCGCGGCAGGCCGCCGACCCCGAGCGCGATATCGAGCCCCAGGGATCCGGTGGAGATCGTCTCGACCTCCATCGATTGTTTCGCGCCGAGCTTCATCGCCGAGCCCTTGCCGAAGGCACGGTCGATCTGGGCCAGGGCGGCGTCGAGCGCCTTCTGGCGGTCGGTGGATGCGGTTGCCATGCCGGTATCGATCACTTTCAGATTGGCGGCCATCGGGAGCTTCCCTCGCTAGAGCAAGCGCGCCATCGGGGCAACGCGTCTGTTCGCTATGTACGATGTTTGTTCCTGCGGAACAAGAGGGGAACTTCTGTCGACGATCGAACAGGTTGGACCCGTCGTCCTAGGTCAGCGTGGTGGCGAGCGTCCACCATTGCGGCATCGCCGCCGCCGCCGAGTCGCGTGCGCCGGCGTCGTCGAACAGCGCGAAGCAGGTGGCGCCGCTGCCGGACATACGCGCGAGCCGCACGCCGTCAGCCCCCTCCAACGCCGACAGTACGTCGGCGATCAGCGGCGCCAGCGCCAGCGCGGCTGGCTGGAGGTCGTTGCGGCCGGCGATGGCGCGGGCGAGCAGGTCGCCTTCGCCCGCGATGCCGCCGCGATCCTCCCCGTCCCAGCGGGCAAAGACCGCACCGGTCGACACCGCGACGCCGGGGTTGACCAGCAGCAGAGGCGTGCCGGCAAGCCCCTGCACCGGGATCAGCGCCTCACCCTTGCCGGTGCCGAGCGTGGTGCGCCCGAGCAGGCAGGCGGGAACGTCGGCACCGAGGCGTTCGGCAATGACGAACAGGCGGGGGTCCACGGGCGCGATCGCGTGCAGCCTTGCGAGCGCGCGGAGCGTGGCCGCGGCATCGGCCGAGCCGCCGCCGATGCCGCTGGCGATCGGCAGATGCTTGTCGAGCGTGATCGCATGGCCCTGCCGGACGTCGAAGGTGTCGCAAAAGGCACGCGCCGCCGTCTCGACCAGATTCCCCGCGCCATCGACGGGCGCATGCAGCGCCGCGGCGAAGGGACCGGTGATTGCGAAGCTGTCGATCGCCGCCGGCGTCACCGTCACCGTGTCGCCATCGGCGGCGAAGGCGAACAGCGTCTCCAGTTCGTGATACCCGTCCGGGCGGCGATGGCGGACGTGGAGGGCGAGATTGATCTTGGCGGGGGCGCGTTCGACGATCACTTGGCGGGCAATCCCTGGACGATCTTGGTGGACAGGCGCGCCTGATCGGCCGCCACCGCCGTCAGCGCGGCGGCGCGCCAGGCGTAGCGCGCCTCGTACCGGCGGCCGACGGTCCAGTACAGATCGCCGAGGTGTTCGCCGATCTCCGCGTTGATCGGGTCGCCCGCGGCAGCGCGCTCGATCAGCGGCATCGCCCGCGCGGTATCGCCGTTAATGAAATAGGCCCAGCCCAGCGAGTCGGCGATCGACGCATCGTCAGGCTTGAGCGCGCGGGCACGTTCCAGCATCGCGATCGATTCCCGCACGTCGATCCCGCGTTCCGCCTGCGCGTAACCGAGATAGTTGAGCGCCAGCGGTTCGCGCGGCGCGATGGCGACCGCCTTCTGCAGCGCCGCCCGCGCGCCGGGCCAGTCGCCCGCCTGTTCCAACGCACCGCCATATTGCAGCCAGCCGGTCCATTCCGCCGGATCGGCATCGAGGACACGGCGATACCAGGCGGCGGCGTCGGCATGGCGGTTCGCATTGGTCAGCCGGTCGGCATAGGTCTGCCAGTCGGCGACGGTCGCACCGTCGCGCGTCGCGGCGCTGCGGGCGAGCGCCAGCGCCTCGTCGTCGCGGCCCGCATTGGCGAGGATCGTGATCCGCGCCGCCGCCGCGGTTGTCGCGAAGGGGCTGGCGGCCGGCATCTTGTCCAGCGTCGTCAGCGCCAGCGCAGTGGCGCCATCCTTGGCGAGCGCCGAGGCGAGGAGCAGCCGCGCACGGTCGTTGGCGGGGCTGGCGATCAATGCGGTCCGGGACAGCGCGATCGACAGCGTCGGCGCATCCTGTTCGGCAAGATCGCTGGCGATCCGCCCGAGCAGCCGCGACACGCCGAAGCCGAGCGTCGGCTTCGCCGGCGTTCCCTGCCGCAGCGCCGCGAAGACGGGATCGCCGCCCGCGAGCAGCGTGCGCGCCCGATCGGCATGGCCATTGCCGAACAGCAATTGCGCCGCGGACAGGCGCAGGTCGATCGGCGATCCGGTTTCGCGCAGCGCCTGCACCGCCGCCAATCCGCCGTCGACATCGCCACGCGCAATCTGGAGCAACGCGGCGGTTTCGGCAGCTAGGCGCTGGGCGACCGGGTTCTTACCCGCGCCGGCGGAGGCGAGCGCAGGCGCCGGGTTCTGCCCACGACCATAAGCGATCCAGGCACGCAACGAGGGGCCGAGCACCGCGAGCGGCGTCGCGGCGAGCGCGCCGACCGCCTGTTCCGCCGCGACGGCATCGTTGCGCGCGGCGGCGATGGCGAGCGGCAGCAACGGCAGGTCGGCGGGGGCATCGGTGGTGCCGCGCAGCACCGCGGCGGCGCGCGTCGCCAGCGCGATATCGTTCGTCGCCAGCGCCTCGCGATAGGCGCGGGCGGCGATCGCGGTGCTGGTCGGCGCGCCGGCCAGCGCGCGGGCGTACCCTGCGGCGGCGATCGCGCTATGGCCGTCCGCATCGGCGGCGCGCGCCTTCAGATAATCGGCGATACGGGACGTATCGGCCCCCGCCGGCGCGATCGCACCAAGGCTGAGGACCGATGCGAGGAACAGACGCTTACATGTTGGGATAGTTCGGGCCTCCACCGCCCTCGGGTACAACCCAGTTGATGTTCTGGGTCGGGTCCTTGATGTCGCAGGTCTTGCAGTGGACGCAATTCTGCGCGTTGATGACGAACTTGGGGTCGCCGGTATCCTGACCCACGATCTCGTAAACGCCGGCGGGGCAATAGCGTTGCGCGGGCTCGTCGTACATCGGCAGGTCGTATTCGACCGGCACGTCGGGATCCTTCAGCGTCAGGTGGACCGGCTGATCCTCCTCATGGTTCGTGTTCGACAGGAACACCGAGGACAGGCGGTCGAAGGTCAGCACACCGTCGGGCTTGGGATAGATCGGCGGCTTGACCATGTCCTTGCGCCACAGGCTCTCGTGGTCGGGATGATGCTTCATTGTAAACGGCATCCTGATGCCGAAATGCTCGAGCCACATGGTGACGCCGGCGAGACCCGAACCGAGGAAATCGCCGAACTTCTTGACGAGCGGCACGACGTTGCGGACGACCGACAGCTCCTTGTGCAGCCACGATGCCTCGAACGCCACCGTATAGGCGACCAGTTCGTCATGCTCGCGCTGCGACAGGATCGCGTCCGCTGCGGCCTCCGCCGCCATCATGCCCGATTTCATCGCGCCGTGCGTGCCCTTCAGCCGCGGCACGTTGAGGAAGCCCGCCGAACAGCCGATCAGCGCGCCACCCGGGAAGACCAGCTTTGGGATCGACTGCAGGCCGCCGTCGTTGATCGCACGCGCGCCATAGGAGACGCGCTTGCCACCCTTGAGGATCGCCGCAATCTCGGGATGCGTCTTCCACTTCTGCATCTCCTGGAACGGCGACAGATAGGGGTTGCTGTAGTTGAGCCAGGTGACGAAGCCGAGGCTCACCTGCCCGTTCGCCTGATGATACAGCCAGCTGCCGCCATTGGCGTCGTCGCTGAGTGGCCAGCCCTGCGTATGTATAACCCGCCCGGGGCTGTGCAGTGCGGGATCGATATCCCACAATTCCTTTATGCCGAGGCCATAGACCTGCGGCTGCGCATCCTTCGCCAGATCGAAGGTGCGGATCACCTCCTTGGTCAAATGGCCGCGCACGCCCTCGGCGAAGAAGGTGTATTTGGCATGAAGCTCCAGTCCCGGCGTATAATCGCCCTTGTGCGTGCCGTCGCGGGCGACGCCCATGTCGCCGGTGGCGACGCCCTTCACGCGGCCCTGTTCGTCGAACAGGATCTCCGCCGCGGCGAAGCCCGGGAAGATCTCGACGCCCAGTTCCTCGGCCTTGCCCGCCAGCCAGCGGCACAGATTGCCGAGGCTGCCGGTATAGGTGCCCTTGTTGTGCATGAACGGCGGCGTGAGGAATTCCGGCAGCGTGCGCTTCGCCGTTGCGGTCAGCACCCAGTGATGGTTCTCCGTCACCGGCACCTCGGCCAACGGACAGCCCTGCTCGCGCCAGTCGGGCAGCAGCTCGTCGAGGCTGCGCGGATCGATCACCGCCCCCGACAGGATATGCGCGCCGACCTCCGAGCCCTTTTCCAGCACGCAGACCGAAAGGTCCGCGCCCTGTTCGGCCGCGACCTGCTTGAAGCGGATCGCCGCGGACAGCCCCGCAGGGCCGGCGCCGACGATCACCACGTCATAGGGCATCGATTCACGTGTCGACATCATTCCACTCCCGCGGGACCAATTCTTGCTGTTGTCGGCGGCTTGAAAAGCGTTCAGGCGCAGGGCGACAACGTCTCGTCTCCGAACCGCGATCGGACAAGTTGACGAAAACGTCAACCTACAGAAAAAGGGAATGCGTGGGGGCCGATCAACATCTCGACTGGATGAGCAGCGCTGCAAGCGCGCTCGACTGGTGGCAGGAAGCGGGCGTCGACGTGCTCGTCGAGGATGCCCCCCGCGACTGGCTGGCCGAACCGATGGCGGCACCGGTGGCGTTCACCGCTTTGCTCCCGGCCGTGCCCGTGCATGTGCCGGCGGCGCTACCCGACACCTTGGCCGATTTCATCGCATGGCGGCTGGGCGATGCGGTACCGGAGGTCGAATGGCGCGGGGTGTCGATCGCCGCATCGGGTCCGGCGGACGCCAATGTGATGGTGCTGGTCGATTGTCCGGACAAGGACGATGGCGCGGCGGGAATGCTGATGACGGGCCAGACCGGCGCGCTGTTCGACCGGATGCTGGCCGCGATCGGCCTGTCGCGCGAGACGATCCACCTCGCCGCGGTGTGCGCGAGGCGCCCGGTGGCGGGGCGGATGCCGCGCGAGGTCGAGGCACGGCTGGCCGAGATTTCGCGACACCATATCGGCCTCGTCGCGCCCAAACGGCTGCTCCTGCTCGGCAATGCGGCGAGCCGTGCCATTCTGGGGGCGGAAATGCCGGGGACGCGCGGATCTTTACACCCGTTTAACCATAGACGTGGTGAAACCGGCGTGGTCGCCAGCTTTCATCCGCGCTTCCTGATCGAGAAGCCGGCGGCGAAGGCGGAAGCCTGGAAGGATCTGCAATTGCTGATGGGGGGAGTATCCGCGTGACCCGCAAGCTGGCGCTGACGTTTGGAACGGCCGCGATGATGATGGCGGCGCTGCCCGCCGGCGCGGACCCGTCCGCGGCCCCTGCGGGAGACGCCAGGCTGGCGGCGACCGGCACCCCCGATCGCATCCCCGACCAGCTCGATGCCGGTCAGCGCGAGGGCTATCGCGCGGTGTTCCAGGCGATCCGCGACGGCAAGTGGCAGGATGCGCAGATCGGGCTGGACGCGATGAAGCCCGGTCCGCTGCATGCCATCGCCCGCGCCGAACTCTACACCGCCAAGGGATCGCCGCGGATCGAGCTGGAACCGCTGATGGCGGTGCTCAACGAGGCACCCGAACTGCCGCAGGCGGCCGACCTCGCCCGGCTCGCCAAGGCACGCGGTGCGAGCGAACTGCCCCCCCTGCCCCAGGCACAGCGGCTGATCTGGCAGGATGGCGCCCCCCGCCGGGTGCGCGCGAAGGCGACGAAGAGCGACGAGATCGCCGCCGATCTCGCGACGAAGATGCAGCCGTTCGTCAAGGCGGACATGGCGCTGGACGCACAGGCGTTGCTCGACGGCACGCAGGGGCTGACGCCGGAGGCGCAGACCGAATGGCAGGCGAAGGTCGCCTGGATGTATTTCCTGACCGGCGACGACGCCAGCGCGCGCAGCATGGCGGCGAAGGCGGCGAACGGCGCGGGCGACTGGGCGGTGCAGGGTCGCTGGACGGGATCGCTGGCGGCGTGGCGGCAGAACGACTGCGCCGCGGCGGAAAGTGGTTTCGAGGGCGTCGCGGCCCGGGCGACCGACGTCGATCTGCGCGCGGCGGCGCTCTATTGGGCATCGCGCGCCGACATCGTCTGCGGCCGGCCCGACAGGGTGCAGGCGCGGCTGCAGTCGGCGGCGCAATTCTCCGAGAGCTTCTACGGCCAATTGTCGCGTCAGGCGCTGCTCATCAAGGACAAGGGCAAGCCCTCGACGCAGGTCGTCGCAGCGGACTGGGCGCGGCTCGACAAGCGGCCCAACATCCGCGTCGCCGCGGCACTGGCGGAGATCGGCGAAACCGACCTCGCCGACAGCGTCGTGCGGCAGCAGGCGCGGATCGGCGATCCGTCCGAATTCGGCAGCCTCGTTCGCGTCGCCGAGGCGCTGAGCTTGCCAGCGACGACGGTGTGGCTGGCGCACAATTGTCCGCAGGGTGTCGTCGCGACCGCGGAGGCACGCTATCCGACGCCGAACTGGACCCCGTCGAGCGGCTGGCGCGTCGACAAGGCGCTCGTCTACGCCCACACGCTGGAAGAAAGCGGCTTCCGCAACAAGGTGGTCAGCCCCGCCGGCGCCTATGGCCTGATGCAGATCATGCCCGCGGCAGCAACAGACTATTCGCGCGAAAAGGGCCTGCCGCTCGACAAGTCGGCGCTGACCCGGCCGGCGACCAACATGGACATCGGCCAGCGGCATCTGGAGCGGCTGCGCGACATGGCGGGCGTCACCGGCGGACTGCTGCCCAAGGTGATCGCCGCTTATAACGCCGGCCCGCGACCAGTCGGCGACTGGAATGCGATCGTCCACGATAACGGCGATCCCCTGCTCTATATCGAGAGCATCCCCTATTGGGAGACGCGCGGCTATGTGACGACGGTGCTGCGCAATTACTGGATGTACGAGGCGCAGGGCGGGCGGAAGGCCTCGGTCAGCCGCTCCGCGCTCGCGCAGGGCCTGTGGCCGCGCTTCCCCGGCCTGCCGGGTGCCGCCGCGGTGCGCGTCGCCGCGCGCCCGACCGCGACGGCGATCGCGGTGAACGGCAGCGTCAGCCCGCAGTCGACCACCGTCTCGACGAACTGATTCCCCGCCGGTCCGCGCGGGAGGCACGGATATCTCGGCGGCGTGTCACGGTTGCTGCACGACCGTCATCACCCCCGCACTCCCCTCGCGCTTCGGCCGCAGCACCAGGCGGAACCCGCCCCCGGCCGGCCGCCGGCCGACCAGGATACGCGCGGTCGATGACGTCTCATAGCCCGCCCGGCGCGCCGCGACGGCATAAGCGGCGCGGAACGCCGCCGGCGGCAGCGGGCTCGCGATGCGGTATACGTCCGTCTGCGCGCGGCCCCTGGACGCCGGCGCGATGTCCATGCCGACCAGCAATGTGCCGTCGGGCGGCGTGATCCCGCCGATCGGGGGCAGCAGCGCGGCTGCGACCAACGCCAGCCATGCAAGGGTCATCACCCGCTCCTTCTGAGGCATTGCAAGCCTAGGCCCGCTCCCTCGCCGGAGCAACGCCGGCCCGCGGCAATCATTCATCACGCGCACGGGATTGCCCTCGCTGATGCGTCCGGTATGGTTTCACCGATGAGGAGGCGCGATCAGCGCCCTGTTCTTAGGAGGAAGCGATGCTCGGCGGGATGCAGGATTTCGAACTTCGGGTATCGACGCTGATCGACCATGCCGCGCGCGAGCACGGAGCCCGCGAGATCGTCACCCGCTGGGCCGACGGCACCGAATCCCGCAGCGACTGGCGCGGCGTGGCGCATGACGCGCGGCGGCTCGCGCAGGCGCTCGAACGGCTCGGCTGCAGGCCCGGCGACCGGATCGCGACGCTGGCGATGAACCACGGCCACCACCTCGCCGCCTGGTATGGCGCGATCGGCATGGGCGGGGTGATCCACACGATCAATCCGCGCCTGTTCGACGACCAGCTCGTCTATATCGCCAACCATGCCGAAGACCGCGTGCTGTTCTACGACCGCGCCTTCCAGCCGATCGTCGACCGATTGCGCGATCGCTGGACGACGATCGACCATTATGTCGTGATGGACGGCGACGGCCCCGGCACCTTCCGCGCGCTGATCGAGGCGGAGGACGGCGATTACGCCTGGGTCGAGGGCGGCGAGCGCGAACCATGCATGCTCTGCTACACCAGCGGCACGACGGGCCATCCCAAGGGCGTGTTGTACGAGCATCGCTCGACCTTGCTGCACGCGATGCTGGTCGTGTCCCCCGCCGTCCTGTCGCTGTCGTCGGCGTCGGTACTGCTACCGGTGGTGCCGATGTTCCACGCCGCGGCCTGGGGCACGCCGTTCGCCGCGCCGCTGGCGGGGGCGAAACTGGTCTTTTCCGCGGTGAACGACGCAAAGGTGCTCTGCGACCTGATGAACCGCGAGGGCGTCACCATCTCGTCGGGCGTGCCGACGGTATGGCTGGCGTTGTTCGCGCATATCGACGCGACCGGCGACACGCCGCGCGCGCTCCGGCTGGCGACGATCGGCGGGTCGGCGGCGCCGCGCGCGATGATCGAGCGGCTGATGGATATGGGTGTCGAGGTGAAACACCTGTGGGGGATGACCGAAACCTCGCCGGTCGCGACCGCGGGGGCGCCGCCGCTCGGCTGGGAAGACTGGCCAAAGGATCGCAAGCTCGATTTCCTGATGAAACAGGGTCAGATCCCGTTCGGCATCGAACTGACGGTGATCGGCGACGACGGCAGCCACCTGCCCCGCGACGGGAGCAGCGCCGGGCGGCTGCACATCCGCGGGCCGTGGATCGTGAAGCGCTATTTCGGCGCCGAGGCGGAGGCGATCGATGCGGACGGCTGGTTCGACACCGGCGACGTCGCGGTGATTCACCCGGACGGCACGATGCAGATCACCGACCGGTCGAAGGACGTCATCAAATCGGGCGGCGAATGGATCAGCTCGGTGGACCTCGAAAATGCCGCGATCGGCTGCCCCGGGGTCGCCGAAGCGGCGGCGATCGGGATCGCGCATCCCAGATGGGACGAACGCCCGCTGCTGATCGTCGTCCGCAAACCGGACAGCGACGTGGGCGAGCATGAGATCGTCGCCCATCTGTCAGGCGTCGTGGCGAAATGGTGGTTGCCCGATGCGGTCGTGTTCGTCGACAGCCTGCCGCACACCGCCACCGGCAAGCTGCTCAAGACCGCGCTACGCGACCAGTTCAAGGATTACCGGCTGGTCGCCGCCTGAACGCCCGGGCCGCCGCCCGACGCTGGTGCTGGTGCCGTCGATCGTGAAGCTTTGGTTTGCCGTCGCCTGTCGATCAAGGGCTGACTTTTGTCGCAGCCGGCCTCTAAGGTCCGTGCATGGCGATCGGACTGGATAATGCAGGCTTCAGCGATGCGCTGGTGATCCTGGGGGCGGCGGGGCTGGTGATCCCCGCCTTTGCGCGATTCCGGGTGAGCCCCGTGATCGGCTTCATTCTGGTGGGAATGCTGGTCGGGCCGTTCGGACTGGGCCAGCTGACCGACCGGGCGCCGTGGCTCTATTATCTCACCATATCCAATCCGCATTCGATCGAACCCTTCGCCGAATTCGGCATCATCCTGCTGCTGTTCTCGATCGGGCTGGAACTGTCGTTCAAGCGATTGTGGTCGATGCGCGCGCAGGTGTTCGGCACCGGGCCGGCGGAGCTGATCGGGTCGGCGGTGCTGATCGCGATCGCGGTGCACCTGCTCGGTCAGGACTGGGGCGGTTCGGCCGGCCTCGGCCTCGCGCTCGCGCTCTCGTCGACCGCACTGGTGCTGCCGCTGGTCGGCACGACGAGCCCGGTCGGGCGCAGCGCCTTCGCGATGCTGCTGTTCGAGGATCTGGCGCTGGTGCCGATCATCTTCGCATTGGGTGCGATGGCGCCGACCGCGACCGACGAAGGCTGGGTCGGGATCGCCGGCGTCGCGCTGCGTGGGGCAGCGACGGTCGTCGTCATGTACCTCGGCGGCCGGCTGGTGCTGCCGCGCCTGTTCGCGCAGGCGGCGCGGACCAAGAGCCCCGAACTGTTCCTCGCCGCATCGCTGCTCGTCGTCATCGTCGCCAGCGTCGCCACCACCGCGGCCGGCCTGTCGCCGATCGTCGGCGCGTTGCTCGCCGGCCTGCTGATCGCGGAGACGGAATATCACACCGAGGTCGAGGTGATGACCGCGCCGTTCAAGGGGCTGGCGCTCGGTGTGTTCCTCATCACCGTCGGCATGAGCGTCAACCTCGCCGAGGTGGTGGCCAACTGGTCGTCGCTCCTGATCGCGGTGGTCGCGGTGGTCGGGGTCAAGGCGGTGGTGACCTATCTGCTGCTGCGCGTCGCCCAGACCGGGCGCGGCACCGCGGCGGAAACCGGCCTGCTGATGGGCAGCCCGTCGGAGACGACGCTGATCGTGCTCGCGACCGCGGCGCAGGCACAGCTGATCCTGCCGTCCACCGCCGCCTTCTGGCAGACGGTGACCGCGATCGGGCTGACGATCACGCCGCTGCTCGCCAAGGCGGGCAAATCGCTGTCGCGCGGGATCGAGGGCAGCATCGCCGGCGACGGCCTGCCCCCGGACGACGGCGGCGATGGTCCCGGCACGGTGCTGATCGGGTTCGGCCGCGTCGGGCGGATGGTCGCCGACATGCTCACCGTCCACGATCAGCGCTTCATTGCGGTCGAGGCGGATATCGACACCGTCGCCGAGGCACGGCGCGGCGGCTATCCCGTGCTGTTCGGCGACATCTCGCGCAACGAACTGGTCGACCGGCTCGACCTCGCCCGCGCCCGGGCGCTGATCCTGACGATGGACGATCCGGTGCTGACGGTGCGGCTGGCGCGACGCATGCGCGCGCTCGCACCGGACCTGCCGATCATCGCCCGCGCGCGCGATCCGCGCCATGCCGCCGAACTCTACAAGGCGGGGGTGACCGACGCGGTGCCGGAAACGCTGGAAAGCTCGCTGCAATTGTCCGAGGCGGTGCTGGTCGACCTCGGCGTGGCGATGGGGCCGGTGATCGCCTCGATCCACGCCAAGCGCGACGAACTGCGCCAGTCGATCCGCGCCGAGGCCGACCTAGACCGCGAACCGCGCATCCGGCGGGTGCGGCGGCTGGGCGACGTTCCCAACCCCGGCACGATCGTCTGACCGGATGCCCCGCCCGCTCGCGATCGTTCTGCTGGCGGTGGTCGGCGCGCTCTACTGGCAGCTGGTCTGCCGCACCGGCGGCGTCACCGAACCCTGGGACGCCGCGCCTTATTGGCGGCTGTGGTATCCCCTGTCGTTGGCGATCGCCGCGCTCGGCGGCGTGGGCCTCGGCAGTCGCGCGTGGCTGGCGGGGGTGATCGTCACCTTCGCGCAGCTGCCGGTGATGTGGTTCAATGCCGGTACTGCCGAATCCTGGATCGTCGGCGTCGCCTTCTGCGCCGCGCTGGCGATCCCGACCGCCCTCGTCTCGGCCGTCGCGGGCCGGCTCGTCCGACGTCAGGCGTAAAGGTCCACCACCGTCGCCCCCTCGCCCACCGCATCGAGCAGCAGCGTCCGGTGGCAATGCTGCGGATCGCGTTCGTAGCAGAGCAGCGCACTCGGCCTCTCCTCGGCGAGGCCGAGCATGATCGCAGCCGCCGCCTGCGCCTCGGGCAAAGCAAGCTGGTCGTCGTACACCGCCTCCAATGTCGCCACGTCGCCCTTCTTGGCGGCGTCGCGCCCGCGCTTGGGGGTGCCGAGCGCCTTGAGATGGACATAGTCGATGCCCGCCTCGGCCAGGCTGGCGGCGAGGCTGGACTTGGAGAAGCCGGGCCGGCGCGACAAGGGCAGCGCGCGGACGTCGATCACGCGTTCGACCCCCGCGTTGGTCAGCGCCGCAAGGAAGTCAGCCATCGTTGTCGCTTCGTAGCCGATGGTATAAATTGTCGTCATAACGACAACGTAGGTGGGAGCGAGGCCGATGCAATCGACCGCGATCATCGAGGGCCGAGGTATCGCATGGGCGGCGGCGGCCTTTTCGGCAGGGCCGATCTATACATGTCTGGTGATGGACGCGGCCCTCGTTCATGCCAACGGAGCTTTGCCCGCGGCCTTGCTGTTCCTTCTGCCAATCGCAATTATCTTCGGACTGGTGCTGGCCGGTCCGCCCATCGGCGCGCTGATATGGCTGGGCGGGTGGCTTGGAACGAGATGGGCGGTCTGGCGTAACCCCGCCATATGGGGCGTGATCGGAGCTGCCGGCGGGGCCGCTGCGGGGCCGGCCCTCGATGTGACGAGGCTTGGGAGCCTTGGCAGTGGAGCACTCGCGGGCGGGCTTGTGGCGCTGATCGCGCGACGACTGGTACGATGGCGCGAACCGGCTGTTTTATAGCGCTCAAGCCGCCTAGAGGCGATACCATGAAGTATGACATTCACATCGTCGGTGGCGGCCTCGCCGGGTCCGAAGCCGCCTGGCAGCTCGCCGAGGCTGGCTATCACGTTCGTCTGTCCGAGATGCGCGGCAGCGGCGAGGCGACCCCGGCCCATCACACCGACGGGCTCGCCGAGCTCGTCTGTTCCAACAGTTTCCGCTCCGACGATGCGGAGAGCAACGCGGTCGGGCTGCTGCATCAGGAGATGCGTCGGCTAGGCTCGCTCATTATGACGCAGGCCGACATCCACAGGGTGCCCGCGGGATCGGCGCTCGCGGTCGATCGCGACAACTTCTCTGCCGGCGTCACCGCCGCGCTGGAGGCGCATCCCAACGTCACCATCGTCCGCGAACGGATCGACGCGCTGCCCGACGGCCCGGCGATCATTGCGACCGGGCCACTCACCGCGGCGGGCCTCGCGACCGGAATCAGTGCTGCGACCGGCAGCGACGCCCTCGCCTTTTTCGACGCGATCGCACCGATCGTCCACCGCGACAGTATCGACATGGACACGGCCTGGTTCCAGTCGCGCTGGAACAAGGGAACATCGGGCCGTTTGCCCTCCGGGCAGACTGAAGACAGCGGGGGGCTGTCTTCACCGGAGGTTGGGCACGATTACATCAATTGCCCGATGAACAAGGAGGAATATCTCGCCTTCCATGCCGGACTGGTCGGCGGCGAGAAGACCGAGTTCAAGGAATGGGAGAAGGACACGCCCTATTTCGAGGGCTGCATGCCGATCGAGGTCATGGCGGAGCGCGGCGTCGATACGCTTCGCTACGGCCCGATGAAGCCGGTCGGGCTCGACGACCCGCGCACCGGCCGCTGGCCCTATGCCGTCGTGCAGCTACGCCAGGACAATGCGCAGGGGACGCTCTGGAACATCGTCGGTTTCCAGACCAAGCTGAAACATGCCGAACAGGTCCGCCTGTTCCGCACCATCCCCGGCCTGCAGAATGCCGAATTCGCGCGCCTGGGCGGCCTCCACCGCAACACGTTCATCCGTTCCCCCGAGTTGCTCGACCCGACGCTGCGGCTCAAGAACCGGCCGAACATCCGCTTCGCCGGTCAGATCACCGGCTGCGAGGGCTATATCGAGAGCGCTGCGGTCGGGCTGATGGCTGGGCGCTTCGCCGCGGCGGAGTTGGCCGGCGAAACGCTGGCACCGCCGCCGGTGATGACCGCGCTCGGCGCGCTGCTGCATCACATCACCGGCGCCGCGGTGGCGGAAACCTATCAGCCGATGAACGTCAATTTCGGCCTGATGCCGCCGATCGAGGGCCGCACCAAAAAGGCCGACCGCAAGCGGATGTACACCGATCGCGCCCGCGCCGCCTTTGCCGAATGGCTTAGCCCTCGTCCGACTGAGCCGGTTGCGGCGGACATTTTGCCCGAGCCGGTGCCTTACGCCTGACCGCGGTCGTGGCGAATTCGGCCGCGTTCATCGCGCCCGACTTGTCACGGTCCGCCGCGGCAAATTTGGCAGTCGCCTTGACCGCCCATTCGTCGAAATCGAGCCGGCCGTCGCCATTGACGTCCAGCTTCGCGAACGCCTTGCGCCGCGCGGCGAGATATTCGTCGCGCGTGATGCTGGCGTCGCGATCCTTGTCGTAGCGGTTGAAGCGCTTTTCCTCGCGCGTCGCGGGCGAGGCTTCGGGAACGTCGCCCTCGCTTACCGGCGCATCCGCCGCAGCGACGGCGCGTTGCGGTTGCACAGGCAGGGCCGGACCAGAGCCGGCATCGCCGCCGAGAAAGACGAAGCCCGCCGCAACCGCCGCCAGCAACGCGCCACCCCCTGCCAGATATCGCCACATCTCACCGCCCCCACGATTGCAGTCAGGCTAGCACTGCGATCCCGCGGCGCAAGTGTTCAGCGACCCGTCAACCGGAAAGTGGTAACCCGCGCGAAGTTGCGGATCGGGCTTTTGCCTTCGAGTTCAAGCATCTGGAGCAACGCCAGTACGCCGATCGGCCGTAAGGATTTCGGCCATGCCTGTGCGAAACCACGAGCGAAGGCCTCCTGTGCCGCGAATCGCGCCCGCTCCGCAACGGCGACTTGCGACACGTGCGTCGACAGGTCTGCGAGCGCCCAGCCCTCGCCCGCTGTGACCAGCGCCGCAAGGTCCTCGCCAGCCGCCCGCCCCAGCAGCGTGAACAGGCGACCGCCCCGCCCCGCGGCATAGGTCGCGATCCCCGCCTCCTCCAACGGATCGAGCAGCGCCTCCCATCCGTCGGTCAGCGCGGCGATGTCGCCGCCCGTCAACCCGAGCGGCAGGCAAGTCCGCTGGATCTCCTGCAGCAGAGGCTCGGCCGGCGCCGGCGCAGCATCGAGCCGGCCCAGCGCCTCATGCCACCACGTCAGCCGCATCTGCCCGACCAGCGGCTCGCGCGTCGTGCGGACGATGCCCGCTAGCCGCTGGTCGAGCGTCAGCAGCGCGGTCATCGCGGGGCGCAGGCGCGGCGCCGCTAGGCTGATCGCAAGGTGCCGGTCGGCGGGAAGGTCGTCGCTCATCCTGCCCCGCTGCCCTGCGGGCAGCGATCGTGCAAGCGCCTTGCCCCGCGCCAGGCAAAGCATGGTGAATGCCCGTTAAGCACATTTCTTGACGTGATTTGAGAGGGCTACGGCGCATGACGGCGGTGGTCGGGAGCGATCGCAGTCAGGCAAAGGACGTCATGGGTAGAGGTTTGTGCAGGTCGACGGCGGAGGTTGGGCGCGTGTTCCGCCGACTCTCGGACGATCGACGGGGCAATGTCCTCGCGATGACTGCCGCCGCGATCTTTCCGCTGATGGCGATGATTGGCGGCGCGATCGACCTCAGCCGCCTCTACATGACCAACACGCGGTTGCAGCAGGCTTGCGACGCCGGCGCACTTGCCGCCCGGCGCACCATGGCCGACGTCAACACGCTGTCGGACAACGAACGCAAGATCGCCGTCAATTATTTCAAGTTCAACTTCCCCGACAACGCCTATTCCGCCGGCACCCCGGTCCCGACCTATACGCGCGGCGCTGTGGGGACGGTGGCCGGCGCGGTATCGCTCGCGGTGCCGATGACGATCATGAAGATGTTCGGGTACAACACGGTCACGCTTAACGTTACCTGTCAGTCGACGCTGGTGGTGCCCAACACCGACGTGATGTTCGTGCTCGATGTGACGGGGTCGATGAACGATCCCGCCAGCAGTACAGATACCCAATCAAAAATCGCCGGATTGAAGCAAGCTGTGAAGGATTTCTACAGCGCCTTAGGTCCTGGTACGGCGACCGGCGCCGGCCGGATTCGATATGGCTTCATGCCTTATTCCAGTAACGTCAACGTCGGCAAGATCGTCTATAAGTTGAATGCAAGTTATATAGCCGGCGGCGGCGCTTCGGAGTTGGTGCCGTATCAGACTCGCGTCGCCAAGCTGTCGGACGAATATTATGCGACGTCCTATGGCCCGGAGAGTGCCCGGACGCCGGCAGGGTCATCGGATTCCGCCCCCAGCTATGGCGCATGGGCTAACCTCAACAAGGCATACGGATCCTATCCGGCGACCACGAGCGATAGCGATCCCAACTGCTCGAATAAGAGCGCTCCGCCGGCAGAGACAACGGCCACGGGATCACCGGGGGCAACATCCGGTTCGACGGAAACCGTTATCTACCCCGATTCCTCCCAGACAACCACCTACAGTACACCCACGTCCAAGACGATGCGCAAGTACCGCTATGCGCGGAACACTAATTCTTGCCGACTGCAATATGCCGACGGCAGTTACACGACGACCAGCAACGAGACCACCCAGCGGTCGGTGACGTGGCAGCAGAAATTCCTGTCGTGGATATATCAGCAGAAATCTTGGGACGTGTCGCAGATCGTTCAGAATAGCACTGCCACAAATCCGGCATATTTCAGCGGCTATGCGCCGGATACGACGCCCAACATTAATCCGGGCACGAACGATAACGGATATTATTATACGACCACGACCGACCAATTGATGACGTGGGGCGGATGTATCGAAGAGGCGCAGACGGTCAACACAATCACGTCGACAACGGCACTGGACGACACCGGCGGGGCGAACGATTTGAATATCGACCTGGTACCAACCAGCACCGAGACGCGCTGGAAGCCGTATTTGCCGCAGCTGCAGTATCAGCGGAACGGTTATTGGCTGGGTCGCGGGTCAGGTTGGATCAATTTGGGGTATGCCGCCTGTCCTCGCGAGGCATCTTCTCTGACCCAGTACCAATCGGATTATAGTTCCACGACGAAGCTATCCGCCTCATTCGAATCGTATGTCAACTCCCTCAACGCTGTCGGTGGAACCTACCACGATATCGGGCTCATTTGGGGCGGGCGGTTCTTGTCGCAAAGCGGGATTTTCTCTGCGACCAATGCCGATTCCACGGGCCCGGGTGGCTTCCAGATTTCCCGGCATATCGTGTTCATGACAGATGGAACATTGGACACCAAGCCAAACGCCAACGACCCATGGGGTATCAATAACTTGGATGGCCGTATCGCCCCGACGAGCACCAACGAAACGGGTCTGGAGGCTATTCACAAGCGCCGAACGAGCATGATCTGCAACGCGATGAAAAGCAAAGGTTTCACCGTCTGGGTCGTAGGCTTTGGTATCAGCACCATGCCTCAGGAATTGCAGGACTGCGCGAGCGATGCCGCACACTGGTCGCTCGCGTCGAATTCCGCCGCGCTCAAGACGCGCTTCCAGCAGATCGCGCAGACGATCGGCGGATTGCGGCTGTCGCAATGATGATCCGCCTATTCCATCGCCTGTTGCGCGAGCGGCGGGGTGCCACGCTGCCCGAATTCGCGATCGTCCTCGTGCCGTTCCTCACGCTCGTGATGGGGTCGCTCGATCTTGGCTATCAGGGCTATCTCCGCGCGACGGTCACCGGCGCGCTCGAGAAGGCGGCGCGCAAGGCGACCGTCGGCGACCGGACCCGTGCGCAGATCGTGACGATGATCGACAACGAGGTCCGCGCCGTCCTGCCGGTCAATTCGCGTACCGATCCGAACGCCGTGGTGGTGACGCCGCAAAGCTATTTCAACTTCTCCGCGGTCGGCGGCGGCGAGCGGATCACTGGCGATACCGCGCCGGTCGGCACCTACAATTCGACCGATTGCTACGAGGATCGCAACGGCAACGGCCGCTATGACGCGACCGGCGGCGGCGGCGACAATCTGGGGACCGCGGACGACATCGTCTACTACACCGTCTCGGTGGACGTGCCGCGGCTGTTCCCGATCTGGCGGGCAATCGGCTGGAGCAACGACGTCACCGCGACGGCGAAGACGCTGATCCGCAACCAGCCCTTCGGCGCGCAGCAGGTGGTGATCCGATGCTCATGACGCCGCCCCACGCCCTGACGCGCCTGCGCCGCCTCGCCCGCGACCGGTCGGGGCTGGCGCTGATCGAATTCGCCTATGGCCTGCCGCTGTTGCTCACGGTGGGACTGGCGGGTGCGGAAACCGCGAATCTCGCGATCGTCACGTTGCGGATCAACCAGATGGCGATGCTCGCGGCGGACAATGCCGCGCGCGTCCGCATTTCGATGGACGAAACCGACGTCAACGAGGTCATGGTGGGCATGCGCTTCTCGGGCACCGGCATCAAGTTCGGCGAACGCGGCCGCGTCATCATCAGCGACATCGAGGCGAACGGCCAGAGCGGCAGCAACGCGGGCTACAAGATCACGTGGCAGCGGTGCTTCGGCGCCAAGAACGTCACGTCGATCTACGGTGCGGAAGACACAGGCAAGACGGGACCGGCGCTCAAATACGGCATCACCACCAGCGGCCCCGCCGCCACCGACACCGCTGGCACGATCCCGGTCACCGGCGGCGCGCTGATCGTCGCGGAGGTGCGCTACACCTATACGCCGCTGGTCGCGGCGCTGTTCATGGGCAATCGTGAGTTGCGCGCGGTGCAGACGTTTCCGGTGCGCGACCGCGCCACCCAGACGCTGCTCAACGGCACCAGCATGACGTCGGCAGCGAAGCGGTTGTGCGATGCCGCGCATTTGAGCGCGACGTGATACGGTCATGACCGGCGGGCGACAACGCCCGCCGGTCATGCAGGGTCAGACGATCTTCTTGACCGTCGCGACGATCTTCTTGGCGTCGATCAGCGCCTTCTTCTCCAGGTTCGCCGCATAGGGCAGCGGCACGTCCTCGTTGGTGACGCGCAGCACCGGTGCGTCGAGGTCGTCGAAGCCCTCTTCCATCACGATCGCGGTGATTTCCGATGCGATCGAGCAGGTCGGCCAACCTTCCTCGACCACGACGAGGCGGTTGGTCTTGGCCAGACTCTTCAGCACCGCCTGCTTGTCGAGCGGACGCAGCGTGCGCAGATCGATCACCTCCGCCTCGATGCCCTCGCCCGCCAGCGTCTCGGCGGCTTCGAGCGCGAGGCCGACGCCGATCGAATAGCTGACCAAAGTGACGTGCTTGCCCTCGCGCATGATCCGCGCCTTGCCGATCGGCAGGACGTAATCGTCGAGCTTGGGCACCTCGAACGACCGGCCGTACATCAGCTCGTTCTCGAGGAAGACGACCGGATCCTCGGACCGGATCGCCGCCTTCAGCAGGCCCTTGGCGTCGGCCGCGTCATACGGCGCGATGACGATCAAGCCGGGGACGGATGCGTACCACGGCGCATAGTTCTGGCTGTGCTGCGCGCCGACGCGGCTCGCTGCGCCGTTGGGTCCGCGGAACACGATCGGGCACCGCATCTGGCCACCGGACATATAGTTGGTCTTGGCCGCCGAATTGATGATGTGGTCGATCGCCTGCATGGCGAAGTTGAACGTCATGAATTCAATGATCGGCTTCAGGCCGCCCATCGCCGCACCGGTGCCGACGCCCGCAAAGCCATATTCGGTGATCGGCGTATCGATGACGCGGCGGTCGCCGAACTCGTCGAGCAGGGCCTGGGTGACTTTGTAGGCGCCCTGGTATTGCGCAACCTCCTCGCCCATTACGAAGACTCGGTCGTCTTTTCGCATTTCTTCCGCCATCGCGTCGCGCAGCGCTTCGCGGACGGTGGTCTTCACCATCTCGGTGCCCTCGGGGATCGCCGGGTCCTGGACGCCGTCGTTCTTCGCGGCGTCGAACAGCTGGCGGGCGCCGGTCTCGACCTTCTCCTGCGCCGGATGCGCCGAATCCTCGACCGCATCGGCGGGCTTCTGCTCGTCCGCCTTGGCGTCGGACTTCGGACTGTCGTCCTTGGTCGCCGCATCGGCGCTTTCGCCCTCTTCGAGCAGCACGGCGATGACGTCGCCGACCTTCACATTGTCGGTGCCCTCGGCGATGACGATCTTGCCGATCATGCCTTCATCGACGGCTTCGAACTCCATCGTCGCCTTGTCCGTCTCGATCTCGGCCATGATGTCGCCGGACTTGACGGTATCGCCTTCCTTCACGAGCCACTTGGCGAGCGTGCCTTCCTCCATGGTGGGGGACAGCGCGGGCATCTTGATCTCGATCGCCATCTCAGTAGCTCTCCACCAGCACGTCGGTATACAGCTCGGCCTCGTCTGGCTCGGGCGTGCCTTCGGCGAAATCGGCGGCTTCGTTCACGGTTTTGCGAATTTCCTGTTCGATGGACTTGAGGTCGGCCTCGGTGACGCCCTCGGCTTCCAGCAGCTTCTTGACGTGCTCGATCGGGTCGGACTTGTCGCGAACCCCCTGCACCTCCTCACGGCTGCGGTACTTGGCGGGGTCGGACATGGAATGGCCGCGATAGCGATAGGTCTTCATCTCGAGGATGACCGGCCCCTTGCCGGCGCGGACCCAGGCGAGCGCCTCCTCGGCGGCACCGCGGCACGCCAGCACGTCCATGCCGTCGACCTGGATGCCGGGGATACGGAAGCTTTCGCCGCGGCGATACAGCTGGTCCTCGGCCGAGGCGCGATTGACCGAGGTGCCCATGGCATACTGGTTGTTCTCGATCACGAAGATGATCGGGAGCTTCCACAGCTCCGCCATGTTGAAGCTCTCGTAGACCTGGCCCTGGTTGGCCGCGCCATCGCCGAAATAGGCGAGGCAGACGCCGCCGTCGTTGCTGTACTTGTGGCCGAAGGCGAGGCCGGTACCGAGGCTGACCTGCGCGCCGACGATGCCGTGGCCGCCGTAGAATTTATGTTCGGTCGAGAACATGTGCATCGACCCGCCCTTGCCGCGGCTGATGCCTGCGGCCCGGCCGGTCAGTTCGGCCATGATGACCTTGGGATCGATGCCATAGGCGAGCATGTGGCCATGGTCGCGATATCCGGTGATGACCGAATCCTTGTCGCCGTCCAGCGCCGACTGCAGGCCGACCGCGACCGCTTCCTGACCGATATAGAGGTGGCAGAAGCCGCCGATGAAACCGAGCCCGTACAACTGGCCCGCCTTTTCCTCGAAACGGCGGATCAGGAGCATGTGCTTGTAGAAGTCGAGCAACTGCTCCTTGTTCGCCTCGAACGGCTTGGGATCGGCGGGACGCTCGCGATTGCTGAGCGGTACGGCGGGAGGAGCAGGCGATTTGGCCACGTAATACCTCAACGGTCCTGGGGATGTGACGCAGCCTATAGGCCGGGTTCCGCCAGAACATCAATTCCCTGGCGCACGTTGGCTGTGACGTAGCGTTTCCGGGCGGGACACGTCCGCGGCGGAACCGCACGGATCATCGGCGATGGATAGACCAACTATGTTGCCCTTCCCCCGCTCCCGCGCCAAAGCTTCGCGCGACATGGCCACCCATCCGTTCCGTATCGCCAACTTCCGCCGCTACTGGCTGTCGCGGCTGTCCGGCACGATCGCGCAGACCGCGCTCGCCATCGTCATCGGCTGGCAGGTCTATGGCCTGGCGCGCGAGACGATGGACGTGCGCGGATCCGCCTTCATGCTCGGCATGATCGGCGCGGCGCAGTTCGTGCCGCTGTTCCTGCTCACCCCGATCACCGGCCTCGTCGCGGACAGCGTCGACCGACGCTGGATCGTGCGCGCCACGACGGCGCTGATCGGGATCGTCGCGGCGATGCTGGGCGTGCTGACCTATCTGGGCGACCTCTCGCTGCCGTTCCTGTTCGGGGCGGCGGTGCTGATCGGCATCGCCCGCGCCTTCACCGGTCCCGCCTATTCGGCGCTCGCCCCCAATCTGGTGCCGCGCGAGAGCCTGCCGACCGCGATCGCGATCTCCTCGATCGCATGGCAGGTCGGGTCGATCGCCGGGCCGAGCGTCGGCGGCCTGCTCTACGCGATCCACCCCGACGTCGCCTATGCCACGATCACCGGCCTGTTCGTCCTCGCGCTCGTCACGATGTTCACGATCGGTCCGGTGCCGCAGCCCCCGGCGCAGAAGGATCGCCGGCCGCTCGCCCGCATCCTCGACGGCTTCCAGTATGTCGCCAACAACCGGCTGGTGCTGGCGGCGATCACGCTCGACCTGTTCGTCGTGCTGCTCGCGGGCGCGACCGCGCTGCTGCCGATCTACGCCCGCGACATCCTGCATGTCGGCGCGCAGGGGCTGGGGCTGCTCGCCGCCGGCATGGGCATCGGGGCCGCGACGACCGCGATCTGGTTCTCGTTCCGGCCGATGAATTCCAACGTCGGCGTCAAGATGCTGGTCGCGGTGATCGTCTTCGCGCTGGCGATCCTGACCTTCGGCGTGTCGACCTCCTTCCCGCTCAGCGTCGCGGCGCTGATCGTCGCGGGTGGCGCGGACATGGTGTCGGTCTACGTCCGCCAGTCGCTGATCCAGCTGCATACCCCCGACGCGATGCGCGGCCGGGTCAGCGCGGTGTCGCAGCTGACCATCTCGGCCTCGAACGAGCTCGGCGAGGCGGAAAGCGGCCTGCTCGCCTCGCTGCTCGGCCCGGTCGGCGCGGTCGCGTTCGGCGGCGTGGCGGCGATCTGCGTCACCCTGCTATGGGCGCGTCTGTTCCCCGAGCTCAAACGGGCGCGGACCTTCGATCCCCCCGACATGTTACAGGTCGAACCCCAACACGGAGAAGCCAAGCCATGAAGGCCAGAACCATCCTGGAAACGATCGGCAACACGCCGCACGTCCGCGTGTCCAAGCTGTTTCCCGATTCCGAAGTGTGGATCAAATCCGAACGCTCCAACCCCGGCGGCTCGATCAAGGATCGCATCGCGCTGGCGATGATCGAGGCGGCGGAGGCGAACGGCGACCTCAAGCCCGGCGGCACGATCATCGAGCCGACCAGCGGCAACACCGGCGTCGGCCTCGCGATGGTCGCCGCGGTGAAGGGCTACAAGCTCGTCCTCGTCATGCCCGAATCGATGTCGCTGGAGCGCCGCCGGCTGATGCTGGCCTATGGCGCGACCTTCGACCTGACGCCGCGGGAGAAGGGCATGAAGGGCGCGATCGAACGCGCGCTCGAGCTCGTCCACCAGACGCCCGGCGCATGGATGCCGCAGCAGTTCGAGAATGGCGCGAACATCGACGTGCACGTCCGTACGACCGCGCAGGAAATCCTCAACGACTTCCGCGACACGCCGATCGACGTCATCATCACCGGCGTCGGCACCGGCGGCCATATCACCGGCGTCGCCGAGGCGCTGAAAAGGCACTGGCCGGATCTCAAGGTGTTCGCGGTCGAACCCGCCGCATCGCCCGTCATCGCCGGCGGCCAGCCCGGCCCGCACCCGATCCAGGGCATCGGCGCCGGCTTCATCCCGCGCAACCTGCATACCCAGGCGCTCGACGGCGTGATCGAGGTCGACGCCGCGGTCGCCAAGGACATGGCGCGCCGTTCCGCAGCGGAAGAGGGCATGCTCGTCGGCATCTCGTCCGGCGCGACGCTGGCGGCGATCCTGCAGAAGCTGCCCGATTTGCCCGATGGCGTCCGCGTGCTCGGCTTCAACTACGACACCGGCGAACGCTATCTGTCGGTCCCGGACTTCCTGCCCGAACAGTGAGCATCACCCCCGAAGCGCGCAGCCCGACGTGGCTGCGTGCCGTGCTGACGGCGACCGCTGCGATAGCGGTCGCCGTTCCGGCGCTGATCGTCACCCATCCGCCCGCGATGCCCGTCCCGGCGCACAAGCGCCTCGTCCTGCCGCGCCGCGTCGTGCCGGCGGCCGAGCTGCCGCCGGTCGAGCCGGTGGAATTCGTCGACCTGTCGCCGGAGGATGCCAAGGCGTTCAACGCCGGCGTGCCGTTCTCGACATTGCCCAACCCGCCGGCGCGGCCGTTCCGCTTCGCGGGGAGCGAGGAGGATCGCGCCCGCGCGCTCGACTGCATGGCGGCGGGCGTGTTGTACGAGGCCGGCGACGACAGCGAGGGCGAACGCGCGGTCGCGCAGGTCGTGCTCAACCGGCTGCGCCACCCCGCCTTTCCCAAGACCGTCTGCGGCGTGATCTTCGAGGGCGAGGAACGCAGCACCGGCTGCCAGTTCAGCTTCAGCTGCGACCATGCGCTGACCCGCTGGACGCCCACCGGCGACGCATGGCGCCGCGCCCGCGACGTCGCGACGCTGGCGCTCAACGGCTCGGTCTACCGGCCGGTCGGCTATGCGACGCATTACCATACCGACTGGGTCGTGCCCTATTGGCAGGCGAGCCTCGACAAGGTGGTCGCGGTGCACAGCCATCTGTTCTTTCGCTGGACCGGCTGGTGGGGCACCCCGCCCGCATTCAACCGCACGGTCAGCTCGTCCGAGCCGGTGATCGCGCAGCTTGCGCCGCTGTCGGACGCGCACAAGACCGCGGTCGCGATGGCGGATGCCGATGCGGCACTGTTCGAGGCATCGGCCGCGCTCGGCCTGCTCGACGGGGAGCCTGCCCCGCCCGAGGCGGCACCGGTCACCGGCGGCGCGGCGGACCCCGACAGCCTGCTCGTCACCCTGCCCGCCAACGCGCTGCCCGGCATCTATCCGCTGATCGCCACCCATGCCTGCGCGTCGCGCAAGGTCTGCAAATTCTCCGCCTGGTCCGATGCCGCGGCGACCCCGACCAGCCTGCCGCTCTCCCCCGAACAGGTCGCGACGATGACCTTCAGCTATTATCGCGACCGCGATGCGGGGATCGACAAGATGCTGTGGAATTGTGCGCAGGCGAAGCGCGTCGACCGGCGCGAGTGCATGAAGCAGCAGGTGCTGCTGACCGCGACGCCCGCGGCACGGGACACGGAGGTGCTCGGCGGCGTCCGGCGCAAGCCGGAGCAGGCCCCCGCTCCGGCACCGACCCCGCCGGCCAAATAGGCATCGTCACCGTGCAACGGGCCTCCCCCTCCCCCCGAAAGGAGAGGGAGGCCCGAAGTGGTTCAAGCCTATCGATGACGCAGTGACGGACCGTCACCGATGCCCGCGGATCGCCTTCGCCAGCGCCGCCTTGTCCATCGTCGAGCGCCCCGCGATCCCGATGTCGCGCGCCTCCTTCAACAGGTCGGCCTTGGTCCGCTCCTCCAGCCGGTCGCCGCGATGGTCGAGCGAGCCGTTCGCCTTGGCATTGGCGATCCGCGCCGCCTTTTGCTTCGATGCCCCCTGCTTTCGCAATTCGTCGCAGAGCCCGTCGTCCTTGATCTGCGCGCCGTGATCCTTCGCCATGCGATCTCTCCTCGTGGGCGCCCAGAACGCGGCAATCGCGGAACGGTTCGATTTTTCCGTGTTACAAGCAGGCGACAAACGCGGAATGCGTTTCTATATGGCCACCCGCACGAAGTGAGCCCCCGCCACCATGCTGACCACACATCCCTTCGACGACGACAAACTGCACGAGGAGTGCGGCGTGTTCGGCGTATCCGGCAGCGACAGCGCTGCGGCCCTCGTCGCGCTCGGCCTGCACGCCCTGCAGCACCGGGGGCAGGAGGCCGCCGGCATCAGCAGCTTCGACGGCCATCATTTCCACACCCATCGCGCGATGGGCCATGTCGCCGGCAATTTCGACCGCGACGACGTGATCCGCGCGCTGCCCGGCGAATCGGCGGTCGGCCACGTCCGCTATTCGACCACCGGCGAAACCGCGCTGCGCAACGTCCAGCCGCTCTATGCCGAACTGGCCAGCGGCGGCTTCGCGGTCGCGCATAACGGCAACATTTCCAACGCAATGAAGCTGCGTCGCGAGCTGATCCGGCGCGGTTCGATCTTCCAGTCGACCAGCGATACGGAAACGATCATCCACCTCGTCGCGACGTCCAACTACCGCACGCTGCTCGACCGTTTCATCGATGCGCTGAAGCAGATCGAGGGCGCCTACAGCCTCGTCGTGATGACGCCCGAGGGCATGATCGCCTGCCGCGATCCGCTCGGCATCCGGCCGCTGGTGATGGGCAAGCTGGACGGCGCGGTGATCTTCGCCTCCGAAACCGTCGCGCTCGACGTCTGCGGCGCGACCTTCGAACGGCAGGTCGAACCGGGCGAGCTGGTCATCGTCCAGAACGGGGAGGTCCGCTCGATTCGCCCGTTCGCGCCGATGGCGCCGCGGCCGTGCATCTTCGAATGGGTCTATTTCAGCCGCCCCGATTCGATCGCGGGCGACCAGTCGGTCTATACCGTCCGCAAGGAGATCGGCGCGCAGCTCGCGATCGAATCGCCGGTCGAGGCGGACCTCGTCATCCCGGTGCCCGATTCGGGCGTCCCCGCCGCGATCGGCTACGCCCAGCAATCGGGCATTCCGTTCGAACTCGGCATCATCCGCTCGCATTACGTCGGCCGCACCTTCATCCAGCCGGGCGACAAGGTCCGCCATCTGGGCGTCAAGCTGAAGCACAATGCCAATCGCGCGCTCATCAAGGGCAAGCGGGTCGTGCTGGTCGACGATTCGATCGTGCGCGGCACCACCAGCCTCAAGATCGTGCAGATGATGCGCGATGCCGGCGCGGCGGAGGTGCATATGCGCATCGCCAGCCCGCCGACCCGGCACAGCTGCTTCTACGGCGTCGACACGCCCGAACGCGCCAAGCTGCTCGCCGCCAAGCACGACGTCGGCGGCATGACCGACTTCATCCACGCCGACAGCCTGTCGTTCGTCTCGATCGACGGCCTCTACAAGGCGCTGGGCGAGGCGAAGCGCGCGGACATCCGCCCGAAATATTGCGACGCCTGCTTCACCGGCGACTATCCGACCTCGCTGACCGACCAGGACGACAGCGTCACCGTCGACCAGTTCGCGATGCTCGCCGAGCGGGTCAACTGACGCACCACCGATGACCAAGCCACTTGCAAACCAACTCGCGCTGGTGACCGGCGCGAGCCGCGGCATCGGCGCCGCCACCGCCATCGCTCTGGGCGCGGCGGGCGCGCATGTCGTGCTCACCGCCCGCACCGCAAAGGATCTGGAGGCGGTCGAGGAGACGATCTTCGATGCCGGCGGATCGGCGACGATCGCGCCGCTCGACATGACGCAGACGGACAGCATCGCGCGGCTGGCCTCGGCGGTCGGCGAACGCTGGCAGGCGCTCGACGTGCTGGTGCTCAACGCCGGCATGCTCGGCAGCCTCGCCGCGGTGCCCGCGATCGATCCCAAGGAGCTGGCGCAGGTGCTGACGCTCAACGTCAGCGCGCAGGTCGCGATGATCCAGGCGTTCGACGCGATGCTGCGCAAGGCCCCGGCGGGGAAGGTGATCGGAGTCACCTCCAGCGTCGGCCGCAACGCGCGCGCCTATTGGGGTGCCTATGGCGCCTCCAAGGCGGCGTTCGAGACGATCCTCGGCGCCTATGGCGACGAGACGAGCGACATCAGCGGCATCCGCACCGCGATCCTCGATCCGGGCGCGACCCGGACCAAGATGCGCGCCCGCGCCTATCCGGGCGAGGATCCGGCATCGGTCAAGCCGCCCGAGACGGTGGCGGAGCGGATCGTCGCGCTGGCGATCGCCGGGTTCAGCGCCGGGCATCGCGAGCGGGTGGGCTGACGATCCGGGTCCGGCGGCTCAGCCCTGCCGGACCAACGTCACCTGCGCGACGTCGATGCCGCGACCGCGGAAACCCCCTTCGCAATACATCAGGTAATAGCGCCACAGATCGCGGAACCGCGCATCCAGCCGCACGGGCAATTGCCCGGCCTTGTCGGCATTGTCGAACCGCTCGCGCCAGTGGCGCAGCGTCTGCGCATAATCGAGGCCGAAGCTGTGATGGTCGGTCCACGCCAGCCCGCGCGCCTCGCACAGGCTGCGGAACCGGCTTTCGGACAGCAGCATGCCGCCCGGGAAGACGTAGCGCTGGATGAAGTCGACGCCCTGCGCATAGCGTTCGAACACGTCGTCGGCGATGCTGATATACTGGATCGCGGCACGGCCGCCTGGCTTCAGCAGCCGCGCCAGCGTGTCACAATAGACCGGCCAATAGGCCTGGCCGACCGCCTCGACCATCTCGATGCTCGCGATCGCATCGAAGGTTCCGGCGACGTCGCGATAATCGGTCAGCGCCACCGTGACGCCGCGCAGCGCCATGGCGTCGACCGCCGCCTTCTGCTCGGTCGACAGCGTCAGTGCGTGGACGTTGCGTCCCCCCGCCGACGCCGCGGCGGCGAACGATCCCCAGCCGCAGCCGATCTCCAGGATCGTTTCACCCGGCGCCGTCCCGGTCCGGTCGAGGACCGCGGCGAGCTTGCGCGCCTGCGCCGTGGCGAGCGTATCGCCGGTCTCGAAGATCCCGCTCGAATAGGTCAGGCTGGGGTCCAGCCATGCGCGGTAGAAATCGTTGCCCAGGTCGTAATGCTCGGCGATGTTGCGGCGCGATCCGTCGCGGTCGTTGCGGCGCAGCGCATGCCAGCCGCGCAGCAGCAGCTTCGACAGCCCGCCCGCCCGCGCGGTCCCGGCGAGCGCGACGCGGTTGCGCATGAACAGGTCGAACAGCGGCACGGGATCGGGACTCGACCAGTCGCCGTCGGCCCAGGCGCGATACCAGCCAACCGACCCGCCGGTCGCCAGCCGGACCAAGGCGCGCCAGCGATGCAGCGTGACGATCGGCACCGGCCCGGGCTTGCGCCCGCCGAGCAGCCGGTGCGTGCCGTCGGGCAGGCGCGCCTCGATCCCCCCAGTCGCCAGTCCGGCATCGATCCGGTCGAGGAAACGGTGGAAGACGGGGGCGAGCGCGCGTTGCTGTACTGTGTCCCGGGGCATGTCGGGCGCGCTCATGCCGCAGCTTGGCGGAATGGGAAAGGGCCAAGCGCGCCCGGGTCAGCGCGCCCGTGCGTCGGCGAACGCTTCGCCCAGCGTCAGGATCGCGGCGACGTGGCGGTGCGCGATCTCCAGCGCGTCGTCGCCATAGCCGCCGCCGACCGTGCTCGCGAGCGGCACCCCCGCGGCCAGCCGCGCGATCAGCCGCTCGCGCCGGGCGAGCCCGTCGAGGGTCAGCGACAGCCGGCCGAGCCGGTCGCCGGCAAAGGGATCGACCCCCGCCTGATACAGGATCAGCTGCGGCCGGTGCTCGGCGAGGAACGGCGCCAGCGTCTCGGCCAGCATCGCGCAATAGGCATCGTCGCCCAGCCCGTCCGCCAGCGGCACGTCCAGTGTCGAGCGGGCCTTGCGCGCCGGGAAGTTCTTTTCGGCATGGATCGAATAGGTCGCGATCCCCGGTCGGCCGGCGAGCAAAGCGGCGGTGCCGTCGCCCTGATGCACGTCGCAATCCACCACCACCAGTCGGTCGACGCTGCCCTCCTCGATCAGTCGCACCGCGGCGACGGCAAGGTCGTTGAACACGCAATAGCCCGCGCCGGTATCGCTGAGCGCATGGTGGCTGCCCCCCGCGGTGTTCGCGGCGAAGCCATGCTCCAGCGCCAGTCGCGCCGCCAGCCACGTGCCGCCCGGCACCGCCTGCGCCCGCGCCGCCACCTCCGGCGTCACCGGAAAGCCGATCCGCCGCGTCTTGGGCGCAGGCACGCGCGCCTCCAGCACCTCGGCGACGTAATCGGCGTCGTGCACCGCCTCCAGCCACGCCGCCGGCATCGGCTCGGGTGTATGCCACGCCACCCGATCGCCCTGCGCGCGCAGCAGGTCGCGGATCAGGCCGTTCTTGTTCCAGCGGTAGGTGGAGCGCGCCGGAGCGGGCGCGACATAGGCGGGATGATGGACGATCGCGATCACGCCACCTAATTAGGGTCGCAACCGGCGCCACCCAAGCGCCACTGGAGAGAGAACCGCATGACCGATACGCCCTACGTCCGCCCCGACGTCCGCGGATTCCTCGATTATCTCAATGCGATGCCCGGACCGCGCACGCACCAGATGACGCCGGAGGCGGCGCGGCAGGTGTTCACCGCCATGAAGGACGTCGCCGATGTGCCGGTGGGCGATCTGGCGGTGATCCGCGACCTGTCGATCCCCGGCCCCGCCGGCGCGATCCCCGCCCGCCTGTTCGACGCGCGCGAGCGCCGCGAGCCGGGGCCCGCGATGGTCTTCTATCACGGCGGCGGCTTCGTCATCGGCAATATCGACACGCATGCGAGCCTCTGCGCGGAGATGGCGCGCGTGCTCGACCTGCCCGTCGTCTCGGTCGACTATCGGCTCGCCCCGGAGGATCGCTGGCCCGCGGCGCCGGACGATTGCGAGGCGGCGGCGCGCTGGGTGGCGGACAGCCCGGCAGACCTCGGCCGCAGCGTCACCGGGCTGGTGCTGTGCGGCGACAGCGCCGGCGGCACGCTGACGATCGTCGCGGCGATGGACCTGCGCGACCGGCCCGCCGCGGTGCCGGTGATCGTGCAGGCACCGATCTATCCCGCCGCCGACACGTCGAAGCCCTATCCCTCGTTCGACGAATTCGCCGATGGCTTCCTGCTCACCCGCGACACGATGCTGTGGTTCTCGGACGCCTATGCCGCCGACGTGGCGAACAGCCGCGGATCGCCGCTGATCGGCCGGCTGGAGGGGCTGCCGCCCGCGGTGATCGTCACCGCCAGCCTCGATCCGATCCGCGACCAGGGCCGCGCCTATGCCGCCGCGCTGGTGCAGGCCGGCGTCCCCGTCACCTTCCGCGAGGCGATCGGCAACGTTCACGGCTTCGTCACGCTGCGCAAGGCGATCCCGTCCAGTGCGGGCGACGTCGCCGGCTATCTCGCGGCGCTGAAGGATGCGATCGGCGAGGCGGAGGGTGCGCGGGTCATGGCGCAGGCGGCGGGGGCATGAGCGACCTGCCCTATCGCCCCTGCGCGGGCGTCATGCTGGTCAATCGCGCGGGTCAGGTGTTCGTCGGCCAGCGGATCGATTCGACGCTGGAGGCCTGGCAGATGCCGCAGGGCGGGATCGATCCCGGCGAGGACGCCTATACCGCCGCCATCCGCGAGCTGGGTGAGGAAACCGGCGTCGCGCCCGATCATGTCGCCCTGATCGCCGAGGCCCCCGACGAGCTGTTCTACGACCTGCCCGAGGATATGATCGGCAAGGTGTGGAAGGGCAGATGGCGCGGCCAGCGCCAGCGCTGGTTCCTGTTCCGCTTCCTCGGCGAGGACAGCGACGTCGATATCGCGACTGCGCACCAGGAGTTCCGCGCGTGGCGGTGGAGCGATCCGGCCGACCTGCCGGCGATGATCGTGCCGTTCAAGCGTGCCCTGTACGAGGACGTGCTCGCCGCATTCGCGCCTCATCTCGCCGCAGACGAAACGACCTGAGGCGTTTTGGGGTTTCCTGAGCAAACGCAGGCGGTAGAGCCACGGGCGTGCGTGCTCTCCTCCCCCTGATCGCCGCCCTGCTGGCCTCGTTCCCGTCCGTTGCCGCTGCCGCCGACGATGCGCCCGACGAGAGCCGCGTGCCGATCCCCGCGGCGATCCGCTCGATGCTGGACGCGGCGATCGACAGCGGCAACGACGGCGATGTCTCGGTGGTGGTGAAATACGCGCGCCTCGCGGACCCGGCGAGCGCCGACGCGGTGCTCGCCATCGCACAGAAATGGCGCAACGACCGGGCGCAGGCGCGGCAGACGACGATCCGGCAGGCGAGCATGTTCGACCTGTGGAGCGGTCGCGCCGAACTGGGCGGCTACATCACCACCGGCAATACCGACAGCAAGGGCGGCTCGGCGGTGCTCGACCTGACGCGCGAGGGGCTCCAATGGCGCCACAAATTCCACGCGCAGGCGGATTATCAGGAAAACGCCAATATCACGACGCGCGAACATTACCTTGCCAGCTACGAACCCAATTACAAGATCGACGACCGCCTCTACGTCTATGGCGCCGCGCAATATGAGGCGGACCGGTTTCTCGGTTATTTCAATCGTTATTCGGCATCGGCGGGGGTCGGCTATAGCGCGATCAAGTCGCCGGCGATCCGCCTCGACGTCGAACTCGGCCCCGCCTTCCGCCAGACCGCGTTCACCGACCAGACCGAACAGAGCAACGTCGCCGCACGCGGCACGCTGGCGTTCAACTGGAAGCTGCTGCCCGGCCTGTCGGTGACGCAGAATGCCGCGGCCTATGTGCAAAGCTCGAACTCGACGCTCAGCGGCACCACCGCGGTCAACGCCAAGCTGATCGGCCCGCTCTCCGCGGCGCTGTCCTACAACGTCCAGTATGAAAGCATGCCGCCGGCGGGATCGGTGTCGACCGACACCACCAGTCGTGCCTCGCTGGTCTACAGCTTCTAGGGCCGATCGACATTCAGCGCTGACGGCCTGCAAACGGCGGTTTCGGCACGTGATCATCTGAATGTCGATCTGCCCTGGGGACCGACGGTTCCCCCCGCCCGCCGCTTCGTCTAGCATCGGCGCAATGAGAGGATTGCCCGACAACGAACGCGCGCTGGTCGACCAGATCGACCAGGCGGTGATGCTGCATCAGGTCGAGCGCTGGGCGGCGGTGAACAGCGGCACGCGCAACCTTGCCGGCGTCGCGCGGATGGCGACCCTGCTCGGCGACGCCTTCTCCCCCCTGCCCGGCACGATCGCGCTGGTCGAGGCGGAGCCGGTGCAGGCGATGGGCGCGGACGGGAGCGTCGCGACGCTGGAGCATGGCCGCCATCTGCATCTGTCGGTGCGGCCGCAGGCACCGGTGCAGATGCTGTTCACCGGCCATATGGACACGGTCTACCCCGTCGATCACCCGTTCCAGACGCTGACCGTCCGCGACGACGGCACGATCAACGGACCCGGCACCGCCGACATGAAGGGCGGCCTCGCCGTGATGCTGGCGGCACTGACCGCGATCGAGGCGTCGCCGGCCGCCGCGCAACTGGGGTATGAGGTCGTCATCAACGCCGACGAGGAGACCGGTTCGCTGTCGTCCGCCGCGCTGCTCGGACGCGCCGCGGCGGGCAAGGTAGCGGCGCTCACCTACGAACCCGCGCTCGCCGACGGGACGCTGGCGGGCGCGCGCGGCGGCACCGGCAATTTCTCGATTCTCGTGCGCGGCCGCAGCGCGCATGCCGGGCGCAACCCCGACGACGGCCGCAACGCGATCGTCGCCGCCGCAGCGCTGGCGGTACGGCTCGCCGACGCGCGCGGCCCGGAACTTGCGGTCAATCCGGCGCGGATCGACGGCGGCGGCCCCAACAATGTCGTGCCCGATCTGGCGATCCTGCGCATCAACTTCCGCCCCGTCGCCGCAGCCGCGATCGCACAGGCGCGCGCGGCGATCGACGACGCCGTCGCCGCGATCGGCGCCGCGCACGACGTCGCCATCACCGTGCATGGCGGCTTCAACCGCCCGCCCAAGCCGATCGACGCCGGCGCGGAGCGATTGTTCGGGCTGGTCGCCGATGCGGGTGCCGACCTTGGCCTCACCATCGGCTGGCGCGCGACCGGCGGGGTCTGCGACGGCAACAATATCGCCGCCGCGGGCGTCCCGGTGGTCGACACGATGGGGGTACGCGGCGGCGCGATCCATTCGCCCGACGAATATATGATCGTCGCCAGCCTTGCCGAACGCGCCGCGCTGTCGGCGCTCACCATCAGCCGCATCGCAGCCAAAGGACGGCCATGACTTTCCGGATCAGGGCCGCCCGTGCCGGCGACCTCCAGCACCTCTACGAAATGGCGAAGCTGACCGGCGGTGGCTTCACCAATCTCCCGCCCGATCGCAAGGCGCTCGGCGCCAAGCTCGACCGCAGCGGCGCCGCCTTCGCACGATCCGACGGGCCGGTGACGGACGAACTGTTCGTGCTGATGCTGGAGAACGCCGCCACCGGCGAGGTGCGCGGCACCTGCCAGCTGTTCACGCAGGTCGGCCAGCAGCATCCCTTCTATTCCTATCGTCTCGGCACGCTGACCCAGCACAGCAGGGAACTGGCGCGCACGTTCCGCGCCGAGATGCTGGCGCTGACCACCGATCTGGAAGGGGCGTGCGAGGTCGGTGGGCTGTTCCTGCATCCCGGCGAGCGTGCCGGCGGGCTCGGCCTGTTGCTGGCGCGCAGCCGCTACCTGTTCATTCGCGCGCACCGCGCACGCTTCGCCGACCGTATCCTCGCCGAATTGCGCGGGATTATTGACGAGGCGGGCGGATCGCCGTTCTGGGACGGCCTCGCCGGGCGCTTCTTCGGGATGAATTTCCAGGACGCGGACCAGTTCAATGCGACCAACGGTCACCAGTTCATCGCCGACCTGATGCCCAAGCACCCGATCTATACCGCGATGCTGTCCGAGGCGGCACGGTCCGCGATCGGCCTGCCCCACCCCAGCGGCCGCGCGGCGATGCGGATGCTGGAGAACGAGGGGTTCCATTACGAGAATTACGTCGACATCTTCGATGGCGGCCCGACGATGACCGCACGCACCGATCAGGTGCGGTCGATCACCGAGGCGCGCGAGCAGTCGATCGTGGCGATCGACAGCGATGGCGGCAGCGAATCGCTGGTCGCGGTGGGCCGGCTGGGTGCGTTCCGCTGCGCCTTCGGACTGGTGCGCGAGGTGGGTGACGGCATCGTCCTGTCGCGCGGCTGCGCGGACACGCTGGCGGTGACGGAGGACGACGTTGTCCTCCACGTCCCGCGCTGGTGACCGCGATGCTGACCGAGATCAACTTCGACGGGATCGTCGGGCCGAGCCATAATTATGCCGGTCTGTCGGCGGGCAATCTGGCGGCGACCGCGCATGCCGGCCTGGTGTCGCAGCCGCGCGCTGCGGCGCTGCAGGGTCTGGACAAGATGCGCGCCAATCTGGCGCTCGGGCTGGTGCAGGGCATCCTATTGCCGCACCGCCGGCCCGACCATCGCTGGCTGGCGGCGCTCGCCACGACACATGCCGGGGCGTCGCCGCTGTTGCAGGCGCAGGCGATGTCGGCCTCGGCGATGTGGGCGGCGAATGCCGCGACCGTCTCGCCCGCGCCGGATACCGCGGACGGGCGCTGCCATCTGTCGGTCGCCAATCTGATGACGATGCCGCACCGCAGCCACGAATGGCCGGAGACGCTCGCGCAATTGCGCACCGCCTTCGCCGACGACGCCTTCGCGGTCCATGGCCCGGTGCCCGCGCCGTTCGGCGACGAGGGGGCGGCCAACCATATGCGGCTCGCCGCCTCGCACGATGCCGCGGGGGTGGAGGTGTTCGTCTATACCCTCCCCGGCGGGCCGTTTCCCGCCCGCCAGCATCCCCAGGCCAGCGCGGCGATCGCCCGCGCCCATCGGCTCGATCCGGCCCGCACCCTGTTCGTCGAGCAATCCGCGGACGCCATCGCCGCGGGGGCGTTCCACAACGACGTCGTCGCGGTCGCCAACGAACGCGTGCTGTTCGCGCATGAACAGGCCTTTGCCGACAAGGCAGGATTTTACGACGACCTCACCCGGCTGCTGCCCGAGGTCGAGATCGTCGAGGTGCCGGCGAGCGCAGTCAGCCTCGCCGATGCCATCGCCTCCTATCTGTTCAACGCGCAACTGGTGTCGACCGCGGCCGGACCGACGCTGATCGTTCCCACCGAAGCGCGCGCCAACGCCGCGGTCTGGGGCTGGCTGCAACGGCACCTTGCCGGCAACGGGCCGATACGCCGGGTCGAAACGGTCGACGTCACCCAGTCGATGGCGAACGGCGGCGGCCCCGCCTGCCTGCGTCTGCGCGTCGTCGCCGACCCCGCGACGATCGATCCGCGCTTTCTCGTCGACGCGGCACGGCTCGATGCGATCGGCGCGGTGGTGCGGCAATGGTGGCCCGAGACGATCGATCCGGCCGAGCTCGGCGATCCGGCGCTGGTCCGGGCCATCGAGACGGCGCATGCCCGGCTGCTCGACGCGCTCGACCTGTCGGATTACCTGACGATTAACCACGTCCGCTAACCCGCAAACGACGGTTTTCCGCCATTGGTCCGCGGCTTGCTTAACCGTTTGGCATGTGGACCCGGATCAAGCGCCTCTTCACCATCAAGACCAAGTTCGAGGCCTTCCTCATCATCTACGGCCTCGGCCTCGGCGCGGTGGAACGCGGCGTGCATTATCTGCAGCAATATCCCGGCGTCGGCGGCTGGCTGCTGTTCGCCTGCTGCCCGGTCGCGGTGTTCATGGTCGGCGGCGTCCTGCTCGACGCGGTAGAGCGGCGGCAGGAAGACTAGAAGCGCCCCCAAGGATAAGTTCGTCGCATCCCCCGTCGGGGCCCTTATCTGCAACGTCATGACCGGGCTTACCCATTTGCAGCGGCTCGAGGCCGAGAGCATTCACATTCTGCGCGAAGTCGTCGCCGAGGCGGAACGCCCGGTGATGCTCTATTCCGTCGGCAAGGATTCGGCGGTGATGCTGCACCTTGCCAAGAAGGCTTTCTTTCCGGCCAGACCGCCCTTCCCGCTGCTCCATGTCGATACGACGTGGAAATTCCGCGCGATGTACGACCTGCGCGACAAGGCGGCGGCGGATGCCGGGATGGACCTGATCGTCCACAAGAATCCGGACGCGGTGGCCGCGGGCATCAACCCGTTCGACCATGGTGGCCGCCATACCGACCTGTGGAAGACCGAGGGGTTGAAGCAGGCGCTGAAGGCGGGCGGCTATGACGTCGCCTTCGGCGGTGCCCGCCGCGACGAAGAGAAGAGCCGGGCGAAGGAGCGCATCTTCTCGTTCCGCTCGGCAAGTCAGAGCTGGGACCCCAAGGCGCAGCGCCCTGAATTGTGGAATCTCTACAACGCCCGCATCCACCGCGGCGAGAGCATCCGCGTCTTTCCCATCTCCAACTGGACCGAACTCGACATCTGGCAATATATCCTTGCCGAGGGGATCGAGATCGTCCCGCTCTATTTCGCCGCGCCGCGGCCGACGGTCGAGCGCGACGGCATGCTGCTGATGGTCGACGACGACCGCTTCCGCCTTCATCCGGGCGAGGTGCCGGTCGAACGCTCGATCCGCTTCCGCACGCTCGGCTGCTATCCGCTCACCGGCGCGGTCGAGAGCGAGGCGGCGACGCTACCCGCGATCATCCAGGAGATGCTGCTGACCACCACCAGCGAGCGGCAGGGCCGTGCGATCGATCACGATCAGGCGGCGAGCATGGAGAAGAAGAAGCGCGAGGGGTATTTCTGATGACCGCCTATACCCCCGATGCGCTGATCGCCGAGGACATCCACGCCTATCTCGACACGCATGCGCACAAGACGATGCTGCGCTTCATCACCTGCGGGTCGGTGGACGACGGCAAGTCGACGCTGATCGGCCGCCTGCTGTACGACTCCAAGACGATCTTCGAGGACCAGCTCGCTGCGCTGGAGGCCGACAGCCGCCGCGTCGGGACGCAGGGGCAGAATATCGACTTTGCCCTGCTGGTCGACGGCCTTGCCGCCGAACGCGAACAGGGCATCACGATCGACGTCGCCTATCGCTTCTTTGCGACCGACCGGCGCAAGTTCATCGTCGCCGACACCCCCGGCCACGAACAATATACCCGCAACATGATTACCGGCGCCTCGACCGCCGACTGCGCGGTGATCCTGATCGACGCACGCAAGGGCGTGCTGACGCAGACGCGGCGCCATTCGTTTCTCGCGCACCTGATCGGCATCCGCCAGATCGTGCTGGCGGTAAACAAGATGGATCTGGTCGGCCACGACCAGGCAAAGTTCGATGCGATCGTCGCCGATTATGCCGAGTTCGCCGCCAGCATCGGTATCGCCGCCTTCACCGCCATCCCGCTATCGGGCCTGAGCGGCGCGAACGTCACGACGCGGTCGGACGCGATGCCCTGGTATGACGGTCCGGCGCTGCTGCCGCATCTGGAGACGATCCCGGTCGATACCGATCGCGCCGCGGCGGGGCCGTTCCGGCTGCCGGTGCAATGGGTCAACCGGCCCGACCTCGATTTCCGCGGCTTCGCCGGCACGATCGCCGGTGGGCAGGTTAGCGTCGGCGATACGGTGCGTATCGTCCCGTCGGGCAAGACGACGACGGTCGCGCGGATCGTCACGCTGGACGGCGACCGCGACGGCGCCGTGGCGGGCGAGGCGGTGACATTGGTGCTTGCCGACGAGGTCGATTGTTCGCGCGGCGATGTGATCGCGGCCGCCGATGCCCCGCCCGAAGCCGCCAATCAGTTCGAGGCGACGATCGTCTGGCTCGCCGACACGGCGCTGGTGCCGGGCCGCGGCTATTGGCTGAAGCTCGGCACGCGCACGGTCGGCGCGACCGTGCAGCCGCCAAGCCATGTCGTCGACGTCAACACGCAGGCGCATTTGTCCGCCAAGACATTGGCGCTCAACGACATCGGCGTGGCGGAGGTCTATACCGACGCGCCGCTCGTGTTCGCGCCTTATGCCGACAGCCACGAACTCGGCGGCTTCATCCTGATCGACCGCGAAACCAACGCCACCGTCGCGGCGGGCATGATCCACCACGCGCTGCGGCGCGCGCAGAACGTCCACTGGCAGTCGGTCGACATCACGCGCGAGGCGCATGCGCGGCAGAAGGGCCAGTCGCCCCGCCTGCTCTGGTTCACGGGTCTGTCGGGCTCGGGCAAGTCGACGATTGCCAATCTGGTCGAAAAGAAGCTGCATGCGCTCGGCCGCCACAGCTTCCTGCTCGATGGCGACAATGTGCGTCACGGCCTCAACCGGGACCTGGGCTTCAGCGACGCCGACCGGATCGAGAATATCCGCCGCGTCGGCGAGGTCGCGCGGCTGATGACCGATGCCGGGTTGATCGTGCTGACCGCCTTCATCTCGCCGTTCCGTGCCGAGCGCGACATGGTCCGCGGCCTGATGCCCGCGGGCGAATTCGTCGAGATCTTCGTCGATACGCCGATCGAGGCGGCGGAGGCGCGCGACGTGAAGGGCCTGTATGCCAAGGCACGGGCCGGCCAGATCGCGCATTTCACCGGCATCTCCAGTCCGTACGAAGCGCCCGAGCGTCCCGAGATCCGCATCGACACGCGTTCCGAAACCGCCGAAGCTGCGGCGGAACGGATCGTCGAGCATGTGCTCGGCGTATGGAGTTTCGAACTGTGACCGCCCTTGAGCAGAGCGACGTCGATCTGGCGCGTGGCGTCGCACAGGAAGCCGGTGCGCTGCTGCTCGCGATCCGCGACCGCGGCACCGAACAGGGCAAGGCACTGGGCGACGCCGGCGACCGCGAGGCGAACGCGCTGATCCTCGACCGCCTGCGCGCCGCCCGGCCGGACGATTTCATCCTGTCCGAGGAATCGATCGACGACACCGCTCGCTGCGCGGCACAACGGGTCTGGATCGTCGATCCGCTCGACGGCACGCGCGACTATGCCGAGGGGCTGGACGACTGGGCGGTCCACATCGGGCTGGCGATCGACGGCCGGCCGGCGGTGGGCGCGGTCGCGGTGCCGACGACGGGGCGGATCTACACGACGGCCGATGCCGCCTGCGGTGCGCGCGCCTGCGCGATGCCGCCGCGGATGGTGGTCAGCCGCACCCGCGCGACCGACATGGTCGAGCGCGTCGGCGTGGCGCTGGCGACGACGCGGGTCGGCATGGGATCGGCGGGGGTCAAGGCGATGGCGGTGGTCGACGGCCGCGCCGACATCTACCTCCACGACGGCGGCCAGTATGAATGGGACAATTGCGCGCCGGCCGCGGTGGCGCTCGCCGCCGGCCTTCACGCCTCGCGGATCGACGGCAGCCCGCTCGTCTACAATTGCGCCAACCCGCTGCTGCCCGACCTGCTGATCTGCCGCCCGGAACTGGCGGAACAGGTCCTCGCCGCGATCGCCGCTACGCGATAGCCTCGCCCTCGGCGACGCTCGCCGCATCGGCGTAACGGCGGGCGATCACCGCACAGGCGATCAGCTGGATCTGGTGGAACAGCATCACCGGCAACAGCACCGCGCCGACTTGCGCTGCCGGGAACAGCACGCCCGCCATCGGCACGCCCGAGGCGAGGCTCTTCTTCGACCCGCAGAACAGCAGCACGATCGCATCCTCGCGGGTGAAGCCGAGCGCGCGCCCGGCAAACCACGTCACCGCCAGCACGATGCCGAGCAACAGGATGCAGACGATCGCGATCAGCGCGAGGTCCAGCCCCGATACCCGTGTCCACAGGCCCTCGACCACCGCCGCACCGAAGGCGGTATAGACGACGAGCAGGATCGAACCGCGATCGACGAAGGTCAGCAAGGTCTTCTGCCGCGCCACGAAACCGCCGATCCACGGCCGCAGCAGATGTCCTGCGACGAACGGCACCAGCAGTTGCAGCACGATCGATTCGACCGCCGACAGCGAGATGCCGCCCCCCTGCCCGCCGATACCGTGCATCAGCAGCGCGACGAGGGCGGGGGTGAGGATGATACCGATGAGGTTCGAGAAGGATGCGCTGCACACGGCGGCGGCGACGTTGCCGCGGGCGATGGCGGTAAAGGCGATCGAGGATTGCACCGTCGACGGCAGCAGCGTCAGAAACAGCAGCCCCGACGCGACCGGCCCGGCCAGCCCCGGCATGTTGGAAAAGGCGATGCCGAGCAGCGGAAAGACGATGAAGGTCGTGGCGAACACCGCCGCATGCAGCCGCCAGTTGCGCGCCCCCTCCCAAATCGCCGCGCGCGACAGCTTGGCGCCGTGGAGAAAGAACAGCAGCACGATGCCGATGTCGGCGGCATAGCCGGCGATGACCGCCCATTGCCCGCGCGCCGGCAACAGGCTGGCGAGCAGCACCGTGCCGAGCAGCATCAGGATGAAGGGTTCGAAGACGGAGAGGATGCGGCGGATCATGCCGACGGTCTAACGTGCCGGCCCGGCGATGCCACCCCGTCGCCCGTGCAAAAACCGTCGGACCGCTTGCGCGCCGCGTACGCCGGATACGAAAACCCCCGCCAAGCGAAAGGCTTGAAGCGGGGGAATTCCTGGTGCGCCCGGAACGATTCGAACGTCCGACCCTCAGATTCGTAGTCTGATGCTCTATCCAGCTGAGCTACGGGCGCACATCGGAGGCGCGCTGATAGCAGACGCTTGGGAAGGCGCAAGTGCGTTGCGTCATTTTCTTGGCTCCCATAGACGCATATTCATGAAAACCGCCGCGCCCCTCGCCCTCGTCGCCCTCTCGCTCGCCGGGTGCACGCGCGACACGACGGCCTATCCCTCGCTCGCCCCGCGCGCGGTCGAGCAACTGGGCTTCGCCGAACCCGAGGTGCCGATCGTCGAAGCCAAGCCCGATCCGGCGCTCGACGCACGGATCGTCGCGCTCGGCCGGTCGCTGGACGGCACGACCAGGGGATTCGCGGCCGATGCCGCCAAGGCGGAGGCGGCCGGTGCACGCGCGCGCGGCAAGCCGGTCGGCAGCGATGCATGGCTCGATGCGCAGACCGCGCTCGCGCAGCTCGACGACTGGCGGGCGCAGACCTCGTCGCTGCTGACCGACGCCGACCAGATCGCCAGCGACCGCGCCGCCCGGCTGCTGCCCGCCTATCCGTCGCTCGCCGCCCTGCACGACCGGATCGCCGCCGAGGCGCAGCGGCAAGGCACGACGATCGACCGGCTGCACGCCGCGCTTCCCGCCGCCTAGGGTTTCCACTTCAGCAGCGGCAGGATCGTCGAATAATCGTCGGTCCACGCCGTCAGCCCCGCCCGACGGGTCAGCGGCGCCCATTGCGGGTCACCTGCCGTCAAGGCCGCAAGCGTCGCCGGATCGCGCGATACCGCGATCCACTGGCTCGCGGAGGCGACCGCTGTATACTTCGGCGGCTGGTAATAGAGCTTCGCGGCATGCCACCCGCCATCCGCGGCAAGCGCCGCCACCACCGGCTCCAGATCGAGGAAGCGGTTGGAGATATGGACGAGCAGCAGCCCGCGCGGCTGCAGCACCCGCGCATAGGCCGCGAACGCCTCCCGCGTCATCAGGTGCATCGGGATCGCATCGGAGGAAAAGGCGTCAAGCGCCAGCAGATCGAGGCTCGCCGGTGCATCGCGCTCGATACTGAGGCGGGCGTCGCCGATCCGGATGACCGGATCGGGCAGGCAGTTCCTGAGATAGGTGAACTGGCCGGTGTCGCGCGCGATGCGGATCACCGCCGGGTCGATCTCGTAGAAGCGCCAGCGCTGCCCCGGCTGCGCATAACAGGCGAGCGTCCCCGTCCCCAGCCCGACGACGCCGACCCGGGCGCCGCGGCCGTACAGCCGGTCGAGCGCCCCCATCGCCTGTCCGATGCCCGACGGTGGCGCATAATAGGTGGTCGGCAGCCGTTCGAGCACCGGATTGCCGGTGAACTGGATACCGTGGACGGTGGTGCCATGATCGAGCTCACGCACGCCGGTACGGTCGCGAATGGTGTAGACGCCGAAATAGCTCCGCGTCCGCGCACCCGTCTCCAGCGACAGCTCGACCGCACGCCAGCCGCCGAAGATCACCAGCGTCACCGCGAGGATCAGCGCATAGGTCCAGCGCGCGCCGACCGAGACGATCCCGATCGCCGCGATGGCGATGAAGGTCAGCCCCTGATGACCGTCGCCGAACATTTCCGGCGGCCCCCGGAAGGTGAGCCCTGCGAACAGCAGCAGCACCGCGACGATCACGCCCTGCGCGATCCGCCGCCGCGACGGCGTCATCCACAGACGGCGTATACCGGCGGTCAGATAGACCTGCGGCACCAGCAGCCCGGCTGCGAAGATCAGGATCGGATATTCATAGGTCCAGTCGAACACCACCGGCGCGACCAGTCCGGCGAACACCCCGCCCAGCGCACCGCCGAACGCCATCGCCAGATAGAATCCGGTCAGCCGGTCGGGATCGGGCCGCAACCGGTACATCCGCGTGTGCAGGGCGACCGAGACCATGAAGAGCAGGATGAGCGCGATGCCGAGGTTGGCGAGCGGCATCTGGCTGACGCCGCCGATCATGATCCCGCCGAACAGCAGGATGGTGATCGGCGCGATCCGCGTCAGCAGGTCGGCGATCTCGCGATTGGCGGCGAAGGCGATGGTGAAGCTGAGCAGATACAGGCCGAGCGGCAGCACCCACAGCAGCGGCATCGCGACGATATCGGTGGTGATATAGGTCGACGTTGCCAGCATCAGCCCCGACGGCACCAGCGCGAGCACGATCCAGTGCAATACCCGGGCGCGCGTCGCCGGCACGCTGGTCGGCCGCGCGGTTTCGCCGGTCGCGGCGCGGGGCAGGCGGAGCGCACACAGCGCGACCAGCGCGATCAGCAGGACATAGCCGCCGGTCCACAGCCAGCTCTGCTGGCGCAGCGGCAGCAGCGGTTCGACCAGCAAGGGATAGGCGATCAGCCCGCCGAAACTGCCCAGGTTGGATGCGGCATAGAGCGCATAGGGGTCGCCGCCGCGGCTGGCGATGCTGAACCATCGTTGCACCAGCGGCGCCTGCGCGGACACCGCGAAGAACAGCGGCCCGATCGACGCGCCGAGCAGCCACGGAACCCACAGCGCCGGGGTCACCGCCGCCGGCCCGTCGCCGAGGGTGAGCCCGATCGGTAACCAGATCACGCCGAGCAGCAGCACGCCGAGATGCACCGCCGCCTGCACCCACGGCCGTATCCGCGCCAGCGCATGGGCATAGGCGTAACCGCCGAGCAGCAGCGTCTGGTAGACCAGCATCGCCGAATTCCACACCGCCGGCGCCCCGCCCAGCCGCGGCAACGCCATCCGCGCGACCATCGGCTGAACGAGGAACAGCAGGAACGATCCCGTCAGGATCGTGCCGACGAACGTGATCCGGTAGGCGCGGGTTGAAACCATCGCGCTCATCCGGCCCGGTCGATCGCATAGACGACGTGACGGCAGAGCGGATGACCGCTGGCGAATTGCGGGTGATCGAAATCAAGCTCCGGCCGCGGGGTCATGCCCAGCCGCAACATCAGGCCCCAGGACGGCGCGTTGCCGGGAACGGTCCAGGCGACGATCCGGGCACGATCCGTGTTGGCAAACCCCCAGGCGATGCTCGCCTCCGCCGCCTCGCGGGCATGGCCCTGCCCCCAGCAATCCGCTGCGAAACGCCAGCCGATCTCCAGCTCGTCACGCACCGGCGTGCCGGAATGACCGCCGATCCGCAGGCCGCAGAAGCCGATCAACCGGCTGTCGTCGCGGCGTTCGACCGCCCAGAAACAATGCCCCCGATCGGCCTGCATCGCCCGCTGGCGATCGACCATCGCATCGCTGTCCGCAGCGTCCTTCGGGCCGCCAAGCCACCGCGTCACTGCCGGATCACGATTGATTTCGGCGAACGGCGTGCGATCGGAGTCGCGCCACGGCCGCAGGGTCAGGCGCGCCGTCGCGATCATGCGTTAAGCAGCCGCGCCGCGTGCGCCGCATGATAGGTGAGCACGCCCGAACAGCCGGCGCGTTTGAACGCCATCAGCGTTTCGAGCACCAGCGCGTCGCGCTCGCCGGCGCCCGCTGCGACCGACGCCTCCAGCATCGCATACTCGCCGGACACCTGATAGGCGAACACCGGCACCGCGAATTGCTGCTTCACCCGCACGATGATGTCGAGATAGGGCAGCCCCGGCTTGACCATGACGCTGTCCGCGCCCTCGGCCAGATCGAGAGCGACCTCGCGCAACGCTTCCTCGGCGTTGGCGGCGTCCATCTGATAGGTCTTCTTGTCGCCCTTGAGCAGCCCGCGGCTGCCGACCGCGTCGCGGAACGGGCCGTAGAAACCACTGGCATACTTCGCCGCATAGCTCATGATCTGGACGTTATGCGCGCCCTCGCCTTCCAGCGCGGCGCGGATCATGCCGATGCGGCCGTCCATCATGTCGGACGGCGCGATCACGTCGGCACCCGCCCGCGCCTGGTTGACTGCCTGATGGATCAACAGGTCCGCGGTCGTGTCGTTAACGACATAGCCCGCCGCATCGACCAGACCGTCATGGCCATGGCTGGTATAGGGATCGAGCGCGACGTCGGTCAGCACGCCGACCTCCGGCACCGCATCCTTGATCGCGCGCGTCGCCCGGCACATCAGATTGTCGGGATTGAGCGCCTCGCGTCCGTCCTCGGTCTTGAGATGCGCCGGCGTGTACGGGAATAGCGCGATGCACGGGATGCCGAGGTCGCGCGCCTCCCTGGCCCGGGCGACGATCTGGTCGACCGACCAGCGCGATACGCCGGGCAGGCTGGCGATCGGTTGTTCGACGCCCTCGCCCTCGACGATGAACAGCGGCCAGATCAGGTCGGCCGGCGTCAGCACGGTTTCGGCATGCATCCGGCGGCTCCACGCGGAGGCACGGGTGCGGCGCAGGCGCAGCGCGGGATAGGCAGCGGTCATGACGTATCCACTTGTAGATGTGCGGCGGCTTTGAGGGATCGCAGCGCACTTGCCAAGCGTTGCGCAGGCGTAACCGATCGGAACCCCATGACCCAATTCACGTCTGCCGCTCTGATCGTCAACGCCAAGTCGCGCCGGGGACAGAAGCTGTTCAAGCGCGCCTGCGCGGCAATGAAGGGCCTGCCCTTCCCGGTCGATGCGCATGCGGTCGAGGATCCCGAGGATCTGGAACGGACGGTCAACGCCGCACTGGCGGAAAAGCCGCAGCTGGTGATCCTGGGCGGCGGCGACGGCACGGTCAGCGGTCTCGTCGACCTACTCGTCGGCAAGGGGGTCGTGCTGGGCGTCCTGCCGCTCGGCACCGCCAACAGCTTCGCACGGACGCTCGGCCTGCCGCTCGACGTCGAGGGCGCGGTCGAGGCGATCCGCACCGGCCGGCCCAAGCGCATCGACCTCGGCATGATCGACAAGGATTATTTCGCCAATTGCGCCGCGATGGGAATCAGCCCGCAGATCGCCGAGACGGTGCCGCACGGCCTCAAGAAGATACTGGGGCGGATCGGCTATCTCGGTTGGGCGACGTGGCAGTTTGCTCGCTTCAAGCCATTCATTCTCACCGTCGACGACGGCAATGCGGTGAAGACGATGCGCGTGGTCGAGGTGCGGATCAGCAACGGCCCGTATCACGGCGGCACCTGGCTGGTGGACGAGGCGAGCATCAATTCGGGTGAGATCGTCGTGCAGGCGGTGACCGGTCGCTACAAGAGGACGCTGGCGAAGAACTGGGCGGCAAGCTTCTTCGGCCACGATTCGCGGCATCAGGACACGGTCACCTTCGCAGGCAAGTCGCTCAAGATCGATACGCGGCCGTCGATGCCGATCTCGATCGACGGCGAGGTGCTGGCACATACCCCGGTCACGGCGACGGTCGCTGCCGGGGTGATCGAGGTGATGGTCCCGGCCTGACAGGACGCGTCCTCTCCCGGCAGGAGGTCGATGACGACCGCGCTCAGCCGCTCGGCTGCAACCGCCCGCCCGGCTCCGCCACCGTATGGCTGTGTTCGTGCGCCTCCTCGGCATCGGGCGCGACGACCAGATTGCCGCGCCGCCAGTTGCCGTAGCGATAATAGAGCCCGGCCATCGCCAGATTGACCACCGATCCGACCGGGAAGCTCCACCACAGCGCATCCACCCCCAGCCAGCCGCGCGCACCGAGCGCGAAGCCGATGCGGACCGGATACATCGAGATGAACAGGAACAGCAGCGGCGCCAGCACCGCGCCGTTCGCTCGGACGGTGGAGAAGAGCACCATCGTCACCCCGAAGACGACGAAGTTCCAGCTCGCGATCAGCTGGATATGGCGCGCGATCGGCAGCGCCGGGCTGGTATCGGGGACGAACAGCGTCATCACCTGCCGATCGAACAGGATAACCATCGCGACCATCACGCCGGTCAGCGCGATATTGTAGAGCACGCCGAAGAGGGTGATGCTGGCGACGCGATCCCAGCGGTTTGCGCCGATATTCTGCGCCGCCATCGCGCTGACCGCGGCGCCGATCGCCAGCGCCGGCATCTGGATATAGGTCCACAATTGCTGAGACACCGCATAGGCCGCCGCGGTATCGACACCCTGCCGGTTGACCAGCCCGACCATCGTCAGCCCCGCCGACGACATCACCAGCATCTGCGCGCCCATCGGCAGGCCCTTGCGGACGATCGTGCCCGCAAGTTCGCGTCCCGGCCGGATCCAGCCAAGCTCGTGACCGCGCAGGCGGATCGGCAGGTCCCTCGCATAGAGATAGGCGACGAGGCCGGCGAGCGCGAGGTGGTTGGCGATCAGCGTCGCCCAGGCCGAGCCGGCGATGCCGAGCCGCGGGAACGGCCCGATCCCGGCGATCAGCAATGGGTTGAGACCGCTGTCAAGCAACACGCTCAGCGCCATGAACCACAAGGGCGTCAGCGAATCGCCGGTGCCGCGCAACCCCATCATGACGAGCACGAGCAGCATCGAGGCGGGCAGGCCGAGGAAGATGACCTGAAGATACGCCTCAGCCAGCGCCATCGCATCGCCGGGCGTGGCGAGCAGGCGCAGGATCTCCGCCGAAAACAGCCAGCCGAGGATCGCGATCCCGACCGATCCCGCCAGCACCAGCCCGATCGCGGCGCCGAACGCGCGGCGCCCGCCCTCGACATCGCGGCGGCCGAAGCTCTGCCCGACAAGGATGGTCGCGGCCATGCCGAAGCCGAACACCGCGCCGAACATCAGGAACATGATGATGTTGGCGTTCGACGTCGCCGCCAGCGCGCCCTCGCCGAGGAAGCGCCCGACCCAGATCGCGTTGATCGAGCCGTTGAGCGACTGGAGGATGTTCGACCCCAGCGTCGGCAGCGCAAAGGCCAGCAAGGTGCCGCCGATCGCACCGGAGGTCAGGTCGCGCTGCGGTTTCGGCACGTCGGCATCCTATCGGTCAGAGCGCAGGGGTCGGAAAGGTTGGTCCGCGCGGTCCGCGGGTCGACGCGCCACCTACCCCAAACGCGCCAGCGCCGCCGACAGCCGCTCGGCCTCCGCGGCCTTGTCGGCATGGTCGGCCCGCGCCTTCTCGACCGCTTCCGGCTTGGCGCGCTCGACGAAGCTCGGATTGCCGAGGCGGCCGGCGAGGCCGTCGCGCTCCTTCTCCGCCGCGGCGATCGCCTTGGTCAGGCGCGTGCGTTCCGCATCGAGGTCGATGACGCCCTCCAGCGGCAGGACGAAGGTCGCCTCGTCCACCACGACCTGCGCCGCGCCGCCGGTGGCGTCGCCGTCGGCGCGCTCGACCCGGGCGAGCCGCGCCAGCACCGCCGACTGGCGCGCCAGACGATCCGCCGTCTGCGTGCCGGCGTCGCGCACGTACAGCGGCAGGCGCGCACCCGGCGGCACGTTCAGCTCGGTGCGTGCCGCGCGGATCTCGCCGACCAGCCGGATCAGCCAGTCGATCTCCTGCTCCGACGCCGGATCGAGGCTGCGCGCATCCGCCATCGGCCATCGCGCGACGATCAGGTCGTGGGTCCGCGGCGCCATCGCATGCCACAGTTCCTCGGTGATGAACGGCATGAACGGGTGGAGCAGCACGAGGATCTGGTCGAGCACCCAGCCGGCGACCGCCTTGCTCTCGGGATCGATCACCCCGCGCTCGTCGCCGACCGACACCGGTTTGATGAGTTCGAGATACCAGTCGCAGAAGCGGCTCCAGACGAACTGGTAGATCGCATTCGCCGCGCCGTCGAACCGGTAGTCGGCGAGCGCGAGGTCGACCGCCTGCACCGTCCGCACCGTCTCGGCGATGATCCACTTGTTGACCGCCAGCAAAGCCCCCGGCGCCTCCAGCGTGGTCGATCCGCCGATGCCATTCGCCTGGGCGAAGCGGCTGGCGTTCCACAGCTTGGTCGCGAAGTTGCGATAGCCCTCGACCCGCTTCTCATCCATCTTGATGTCGCGGCCCTGGCTTTCCATCGCCGCCATGAAGAAGCGCAGCGCATCGGCGCCGTATGTGTCGATCAGCCCGAGCGGATCGACGGTATTGCCCTTCGACTTGGACATCTTGGCGCCATCCGCCGCGCGCACCAGCCCGTGGAGGTACAGCGTCCGGAAAGGGACATCCTTCATGAAGTGGATGCCCTGCATCATCATCCGCGCATCCCAGAAGAACAGGATGTCGAAGCCGGAAATCAGGACGTCGTTCGGGTAGCGTCCGCCGAGCGCCGTATCGCCGTTCTCCGGCCAGCCCAGCGTCGCGAACGGCCAGAGTGCCGAGGAGAACCACGTGTCGAGCACGTCGGGATCGCGCCAAATCTCAACCGTATTTCCTGCAACAGCTCGATTATCTTCCTTGGGATTTACACCCTGAGCTTGGACTCCAATTTCCGGACCGTAGTATTCAGCAGCCTGCGCAAGAGCTTCCTCTTCCGTCACCGCAACGAAAATTTTAGCGCTAAAAATTTTCATCTCCCCCCGCTGCTGCACGGGAGCTTCAATGTCTGGTCGAGCAGGCCCAAACCATGCCGGGATCTGATGGCCCCACCACAATTGCCGGCTGACGCACCATGGCTGGATGTTCTCCATCCAGTTGAAGAAGGTCTTCTCCCACGTCTTTGGCACGATCTGGATCGCGCCCGACCGCACCGCCTCGATCGCGGGCTTCGCCAGCGTCGCCGCATCGACATACCACTGATCGGTCAGCCACGGTTCGATCACCACGCCCGACCGGTCGCCATAAGGCGTCTGGATCGTCCGCGGCTCGGCGTCATGTTCCGCGCCATCTTTGTCGACGTGCGGGATCAGGTAGCCGTCCGCCTTGAGCCGCGCGACCACCGCCTTGCGCGCCTGCGCCGTCGTCAGGCCGAGCAGCTCGTCGGGGATCAGGCCGTCGCGGGTCTGGACGACCTGCGCCTTGGCATCGAGCATGTTGAGCATGTCGCGCGCCTCGATCCCGGCGCGGCGGCCGACCTCGAAATCGTTGAAGTCATGCCCCGGCGTGATCTTCACCGCGCCCGACCCCAGTTCGGGATCGGCATGGTCGTCGGCGACGATCGGGATCAGCCGGCCGGTGATCGGCAGGCGCACGTGTCGCCCGATCAGCGCGGTATAGCGCGCATCCTCGGGGTTCACCGCGACCGCCATGTCGGCGAGCATCGTCTCGGGCCGCGTCGTCGCGACCTCGATGAAGCCCGATCCGTCGTCGAGCGGATAGCGCAGATGCCAGAACTGGCCCTTGATCTCGCGCGTCTCGACCTCGAGGTCGCTGATCGCGGTGCCGAGGCCCGGGTCCCAGTTCACCAGACGCTTGTCGCGATAGAGCAGCCCCTGGCGGTGCAGCTCGACGAACACCTTGAGGACCGCCTTCGAAAAGCCCTCGTCCATCGTGAACCGCTCGTTCGCCCAGTCCATCGAACAGCCCAGACGGCGGAGCTGGCGCGTGATCTCGCCGCCGCTCTCCGCCTTCCAGTCCCACACCTTCGCGACGAATTCCTCGCGGGTGAAGTCGGTGCGCTTCTGCTGGCGGAGCGCCATCTGCCGCTCGACCACCATCTGCGTCGCGATGCCGGCATGGTCGGTACCGACCACCCAGAGCGCGTCCTTGCCCTTCAGCCGCGCATGCCGCGTCAGGATGTCCTGCAGCGTGTTGTCGAGCGCATGGCCGATGTGAAGCGAGCCGGTGACGTTGGGCGGCGGGTTGACGATCGTCCACGGCTCCGCACCCGGACGGTCCGGCCGGAACAGCCCCTCGGCTTCCCAATGGTCGTACCAGCGCGATTCGATGGCGGCGGGGTCGAAGGTCTTGGCGAGCTCGGTCATCCCCGCCCCTTAGCGGGGGTGCGTGCGGTTCGTCACCCCCTGCGCATCGTCACTGCGCCACGGTCCAGCGGTCCATCCAGCCGATCACCTCGCGATACCATTGCCGCGAATTCTTGGGCTTGAGCACCCAATGGTTCTCGTTGGGGTTGACCAGCAGGCGCGACGGGATGCCGCGGCGCTGCAACGCGGTGAACGCGGCCAGCCCCTGCGTATAGGGGATGCGGAAGTCCTTCTCGCCGGTGATGACCAGCATCGGCGTCTTCCAGTTCTGGACGTAATGGACCGGGTTCCACTTCTCGTAGGCCGCGGGGTCCTGGAAATAGGTCTTGCCGCCATGCTCCCATTCGTCGAACCAGAGTTCCTCGGTTTCATACGCCATGGCGCGCGCGTCGAAGACGCCGTCGTGCTGGACGATGCAGTCGAACCGGTCGGGCCACTGCCCCGCGATCCAGTTCATCATATAGCCGCCATAGGACGCCCCGAGCGCGCAGGCGCGGTTGCCGTCGAGCCAGCCGAACCGGTCCGTCGCCGCCTTGAGCCCGGCCTTCAGGTCGTCGAGCGGCCAGCCGCCCCAATTGTTGCTGATCGCGTCGGTAAACGCCTGGCCGTAGCCGGTGCTGCCGTGGAAATCGACTGCGACCAGGCCGTATCCCGCGCCCGCGAACACCGCCGGGTTCCAGCGGTACGACCAGCTGTTGTCGCTCGATCCCTGCGGCCCGCCATGGACCATGAACGCGACCGGCACCTTACCCGTGCTGCCATAGGGCTTCACCGCATAGCCCCAGACGGTGTCGTTGTTGGCCCCAGTGAAGCTGAACCGCGAGACGGTGGGCATGTCGATCCCGGCAAGCTTCGCGGCGTTGACCTGCGTCAGCCGCGCGGGCTTGCCCCTGCCCGACACGGCGTAGAAATCGTCGGGCGCGGTCAGGCTGTTCATCGCGATCACCACGCCCTTCGCCGTCGGCACGACGGCGGAGACGTGGCCCGCCTGCGTCAGCCGCGTCACCTTGCCGCTCGCCGGATCGACCGCGAACAGCGGATTTTCCTGCGTGTCTTGCGCGGTGACGTAGATCCGCCGCGAATCGGGCGACCAGGCGATCGACCCGACAGACCGGTCCCAGCCCTCGGTCAGCGCGCGCACCTGCCCGGTGGCGAGATCGCGCAGCATCAGCACCTGCCGGTCGGCCTCGAACCCGGGCCGCTTCATCGCGAACCAGGCGAGGCTGCGCCCATTCGGCGACACCGTCGGCAGATTGTCGGTCGCCGGATTGGCCGCGGTCAGGTTGACCGGCGCCGCGGATCCGTCGGCGGGCGCGGACCAGATGTCGAGGTTGGTCGACAGCGGCTCGGTCGTCCCGGCGATGCGGAGTGCGAAGTAGATCGTCCGGCCGTCCGCGCTCCACGACACCTCCTCGCCGCCGCCGAACGGACGCGAGGGCGCATCGCCGTAGATGCCGTGACCGATGGCGACGCCGTCGCCGGGCGCCCCCGCCGCGGTCAGCGGCAGGACGAACAGCTGCGAATGCGTACCGTCGACCCAGCGATCCCAGTGGCGCACGAACATCCGGTCGTAGACGCGGCCCTCACCGGCATTGGGGTCCTTCTTCTCCAGCGCCGGCGCGAGGCTCGGCGCGTTGGGCTTGCGATCCGCCCAGACGAGGATGCGGTCGCCGGTGGGCGCGACCTTGAACCCGCCGAAGCCGCCCTGAAAGCCGGTCAGCTTGCGCGGCGCGCCGCCGGTGACGGGGACCGACCAGATCGCATCGTCGCCACCCTTGTCGGAGCTGAAATAGACGGTCGCGCCGACGATCTGCGGATCGATCTCGTTGACCTCGGCCTCGTTGAGCAACGGTTCGGGCCGGGCATTCTTGCGCGACAGGTCGAGCCGCCACAGGTCGTAGCGACCGCGATTGGCGGCAAGATCGGTTTCGCGCTGCGCCCAGACCAGCCACCTGCCGTCCGCGGACACGCTCGGCGCACCGACGCGGCTGAGCATGGAAACATCGTCGATGGTGAGCTGGCGGGCGGAGGCGGGAGCGGCGGACAGCGCGGCGGTGGCGAGCAGGCTCGCGACGAGAAAGGTCTTCATGCGCGGCAGGTTAAGCACGTCGGTCGGCATGGGGCAACGCCGTGCCGCCGCGCACCGCCCGCCCGGCGTGGGCCCAGGGACGGTGCGCGGCGATCGGCGGCTCAGCGCATCTGCGAGGTGATCTTCGCGATCTCGCGCGCGACCAGCGTCTCCACCATGTCGGGGAGATGCGTGTCGAGCCAGTCGCGCAGCATCGGGCGCAGCATCTCGCGCACCAGCCCCTCGAGCGTACCGTCGCTCTCCGGCTCCGGTTTGACGAGCAATTTGCTCAGGGTTTCCAGCGAACCGAGGCTGGCGGCCGCGGTACGCTGGGACAGGATCGGTTCTTCGGTCATCGCGGGTTGAACGGGTGCCGCGCGCGTCGGTTGCGGCGCGGCTTCAGCCGGCGCTGCGATCGGCTGCGGCGCTGCCGGCTTGTGGACCGCGGGCTGCGGCGCGGCCGCCTGCACACGCGGCGCGACGGGCTCCGGCTCGGGTTCGAAACGGTGTTCGGGAATCGGGTCGCTCAGTTCCAGCACCTCTTCGGGTTCCGGCTCGATCGGCTGCGGCACGGCGCGCGGACGGCGGCTGCGCGCTTGTGTGCCTTCACCCTCCTCGGCGATGATGCGTTTGATCGACGAGAGGATCTCCTCCATCGACGGTTCGGCGCTCATATCCCCCATTGCCCTGACGTCCCTGCCCTTTTCCGTGACCGGTCCCGGCAGATCACTGTCGGTTCGGCGAAGACGCACCTGTGGTTAACCCGGGGCTCCTGTCAACCGGCGTATCGAGCATCGGGTCGAGCGGACGCGACACCGCAGCGGTTTGCGCCGGCGTCTGCGCGGTCGTGACCGCGACCGGCACCGGTTCCGGATCGCTGTCGAAATCGTTGATGCGGTGGCGCACGCGCTGGTAATTCGCCACCGGATCGTAGAGCGCGCCGCCCTCCAGCCCCAGATCGCGCGCCTCGGCATTGCCCATCGCCGCGAGCAGTGCGAAGCCCGCGACATAGGCATCGCGCCGCGCCGTCACCAACGTCACCTGGCTGTTGAGCAATTCCTGTTCGGCGTTGAGGATGTCGAGGATCGTCCGCGTGCCGACGCTGTTCTCGGCGCGCACGCCCTCGAGGCTCAGCTTGTTGGCGTTCACCGCCGTCTCCGACGATGCGATCACCTGTTGCGACGATTGCCAGATGGCATAGGCCGACCGTGCCTGCGCGATGACCGCGCGTTCGGTCGCGGTCGCATTCTCCAGCGCCTGGCTGCGCTGCGCCTGCGCCTGCCGCACCTGCGCTGCCGGGCGACCGCCCTGGAACAGCGGCAACGTCAGCTGGACGCCGGCCGACGCCGAGGTGCCCGAGTTGGGGGCGATACTCGCGACGGGCAGCGACCCGAGGTAATTAAAATAGTTGGCGCCGGTGACCACCGACACGCGCGGCAATCGATTCGCCCGTGCGACGTTGATATCGTAGCGGCTGGCATCCGCCTGTCGGCGCGCCGCGATCAGGTTGGGATTGTTGTCGAGCGCGACGCCGACCGCGGTGGCGGGCGAATTGGGCAGATTGGGCAGGATCGGCGGTTCTTCCAGCGCGACCGGGGGCGTGCCGACGATCTGGATATAATTCTCGCGGCTGGAGATCAGCTGTGCCTCGGCCTGCTGCAATTGCGCACGCGCCAGCGCCAGTCGCGCCTCCGACTGCGCGACGTCCGTCCGGGTCAGGTCGCCGACCTGAAACCGGTCGCGGCTGGCGCGCAGATTCACCTCGAGCACGCGGACGTTCTGCTGGTTGAGCGACGCGACCGCCTCGTCGCGGATCACGTTCATATAGGCGGCGACGACGTTGGTGAAGGTCGTCGCCTCGGTGCCGCGCAGCGTCGCGCGACCGGCATCGACGCGCGTCTCCGCCGCCCGCACCGCATTCTTCACCGCCCCGCCCTGAAAGATCGGCACCGACAGGTTGAGCCCGCCGGCCGCGTTGCGCTCGGGATTGAGGAAGTTGTTATTCGCCTGCAGGAAGTTGTCCGTCACCGACCCGGTGGCGTTGACCCCCGGCAGGCCGCTGGCGCGGGCGATCGGCACGGTCTCATCGGTGGCGCGCTGGGCCGCGCGCTGTCCGGTGATCGTCGGGTTGGATGCATAGGCCTTGGCGAGCGCCTCGCGCAGCGTTTCCGCCTCCGCGGGCGCGGCGAGCCCCGCCAGCGCCGCGCCGCCCAGCAACAATCCCCGCATCATCCCCCCGCTACGCATAGACTAGAACCTGAAACCCTGCGGCACCGCAAAGCCCGGCAACACGATGCAGTCGCTGTCCAGGAATGCCGACAGGCCGAACCCGCCATCGGTCTTGCGACCGGTGGCAAGGCGGGTGACGCCATTCTCGACCAGCCCGGTGACGACGCGCCCGCCGGTCTTCACCTGACCGACCAGCGCGTCCGGGACATGCTCGATCGCGCCGTCGATCACCAGCACGTCATAAGGACCATGATCCGCGGCGCCCGCGGCGAGCGGCGCCTCGACGATGCGGACGTTCGCGGTGCCGGCCAGCGCCTCGCGTGCCAGCGCCGCGAGCGCCGCATCCTCCTCGACCGCGACCACCTCGGCGACGATCTCGGCGAGGATCGCGGCGGTATAGCCGCCCGCGGCGCCGATCAGCAGCACGCGGTCGCCGCGTTCCAGATAGGCTTCGGTCAGCAGCCGGCCGGTGACCATCGGCAGGTTGATCGCCCGACCGCCCGCGACCGGCAGCGCCGTATCGCGATAGGCGATGCCGCGGACTTCGGCGGGCACGTAATCCTCGCGCGGTAGCGTGTTCATCGCGACCAGGATACGCTGGTCGCTGACCGCATTGGTGCGCAACTGGCTCGACACCATCGCATGGCGCATCGTCTCCGACGCCGTGCGGTCCAGATTGTTGTTATCGAGGCTGATGTTCATGATGACCCCTCTCGCACAACCGTATTAGCTGCGCAATACACTTCGTGACAAAGCGGCTTGTATCGTGCGCATCGTCCCGCGCCAAGCGAAGGAACGGTGCGGATGGCCAGCACCGCCGCCACGGCTTAAGGGGCGCGCATGATTCCTGCGACCTATCATCAATTCATCGACTGGATCGGCGACGGCACCGGCCTGCCCGACACCATCCTGCACATCCACGCCGGCATGGCGGTGCTGATGATCGCCCGCATCCTCACCCGGCGCTCGCTGGGCAGCTTCGTCCCCTGGTCGATCGTCGTCCTCGCCGAAGCGTTCAACGAAGTCATGGACCGGCTGCAATTCGGCTCGTGGCGCTGGGAGGATACCACCATGGACATCCTCAACACATTGTTCTGGCCGACGGTGATCTGCCTCGGCATCCGGATGCGCCCGATGCTGCTCCACCGCGACCGCAACCGCGTGACGATCCGTTCCGAGAGCGACGCCTGACCGCATCGCGGACAAGAATGGAGGCCCGACCGGGAATCGAACCCGGGTGCAAGGATTTGCAGTCCTCTGCGTCACCACTCCGCCATCGGGCCTCGACGTCGGGAGGCGCGCAGATGATCGGTTTTGCGCGACCCGTCAACCGTCGATTGTCGTGATCCGGGCCCGGGATTTCACAACAGGCGCTCGAGCATCGCGACCAGCGGCACGTCGGCGGGCGGCATCGCGAGGTCGTGCATCGCCGACGGATGCACCCAGGCGAGCGCGCTCGCCTCCAGCGGCTGCGGCTCACCCTGCCAGTCGCGGACCAGATACAGCAACAGGAGCAGATGCCGGTCGCCAAGGCCCGCACTGGCGAAGGTGAGCGGCGTCGCCGCCGCGGGATCGACATCGATCGCCAGTTCCTCGGCCAGTTCGCGCACCAGCGCCGCCTCGGGGGCCTCGCCCGGTTCGATCTTGCCGCCGGGAAATTCCCACAGGTCGGCCATCTGCTTGCCCGGCGGTCGGCGCTGCAACAGCACCCGCCCCTGCCGATCGACCAGCGCCGCGGCCACCACCGGCAACAATCGCACTGCACCCGCCATCGACCAAGCCGTTGTGTCGTCAGCCATTCCTTAAGCCTTCCCCGTTATCCAGCCCGATCATGATCCCGCGTTCGATCCTTCGTCGCCTGTCCGGCCGGTTGCGCCCCGCACTGCGCGATGCGCGCGGCGCCACCGCGGTCGAATATGGGCTGATCGTCGCGCTGATCGTCATCGTCATGGTCGTTGCGCTGAAGCAGGTCGCCAACGCCAATAGCAACATGTGGAATAACGTCAGCAGCAAGGTCGAGGCCGCCGGTTGACCGCAGGCGGCCGGCAAAAAACCATATCCGGCTTAAATCTTTGGAAACCTTGGCCTCGTACATCTGCCGTCGCTGCTCCGGTTCACCGGTTCAGCCGGGTGATTGAAGTTTCGAACATGGAGACCGGAATGCAGACGATTCGCAAGTTCATCAAGAACAGCAAGGGCGCGACCGCCATCGAGTACGGCCTGATCGCGGCGCTGATCGCCGTCGCCGCCATTGCTGCGATGCAGGGCCTGGGCAACAAGCTGACCAAGACGTTCAACAATGTTTCGTCGAACATGAACACGGCGGGCTAATCACCGACACGATCGATTTAGCTAAAGGGCGGCGGAACTCCGGTTCCGTCGCCCTTTTTCGTGGCCGTTACAGCCTGCCCATCGCCAGGAACTTGTCGCGCCGTTCCTGCCGCAGCGTGGTCGCGTCGCGATGGTCGAGCGAATCAAGAGCAGTCGCGAGCGCATCGCCCAGCAGGCGGATCGCCTCCGCCGGATCGCGGTGCGCGCCGCCGAGGGGCTCGGACACGATCGTATCGATCACGCCGAACGTCTTCAGGTCCTGCGCGGTCACCCGCATCGCCTCCGCCGCATCGGCCGCCTTGTCGGCGGTGCGCCACAGGATTGAGGCGCAGCCTTCGGGGCTGATGACCGAATAGATGGCATGTTCGAACATCAGCACGCGGTTGCCCGCGGCCAGCGCGACGGCGCCGCCCGAACCGCCTTCGCCGACGATCGCGGCGATCACCGGCACGCTCGCCGCGAGGCATGCCTCGGTCGAGCGCGCGATCGCTTCGGCCTGACCGCGTTCCTCGGCCTCGATGCCGGGAAAGGCGCCCATCGTATCGACCAGCGTCACCACCGGCAGCCCGAATCGGTCGGCCAGTTCGACCAGCCGGATCGCCTTGCGATAACCCTCGGGCTTGCCCATGCCGAAATTGTGCCGCAGCCGCGTCGCGGTGTCGGAGCCCTTCTCATGGCCTAGCACCATCACCTTGCGCCCGCGAAACGTCGCGAAGCCGCCCATGATCGCCTGATCGTCGGCGAAGGCGCGGTCGCCCGCCAGCGGCACGAACTCGTCGAACAGCCCGGCGACATAATCCTTGAAATGCGGCCGTTCGGGATGCCGCGCGACCTGCGTCTTCTGCCACGGGGTCAGCTTGGCGAAGGTATCGCGCAACAGCTTGTCCGATTTCGCCTGCAACCGCGCCAGGTCCGCGCCGATATCGATCGTGCCGTCCGCCGCCGTCGCCCGGAGTTCGTCGATCCGGCCCTGCAGCTCGGCAATCGGTTTTTCAAATTCGAGAAAGCTCGCCATGACGCGCCGGTTACGGGCGCCGCGGCGTCCCGTCAACGCAAGGGCGGGTCGGCGAGCGGATGGCGGGTGTTGACCAGCTCGACCAGCCGGCTGGCGTCGACATGCGTATAGATCTCGGTCGTCGCGATATCGGCGTGGCCGAGCATGGATTGCAGCGCCCGCAGATCGGCCCCGCCGGCGAGCAGATGCGTGGCGAAGGCGTGGCGCAACACGTGCGGGCTCACCCGGTCGGGCGGGATGCCCGCGTCCGCCGCCAGCGCCTTCATCAGCTGATACAGGCGGATGCGCGACAGATGGCCCTTACCCGACGGGAACAGCCAGACGCGGTCGGCAGCGACATGCGCCCGCCATGCCGCGACCGCCGCCCGCGCGCGATCGGAGATCGGCACCAGCCGCTCGCGTCCCCCCTTGCCCTTCAGGATCAGATACGGCCGGTCGGGATGGATCGCGTTGCGCGGCAGGCTGACCAGCTCGGTCGCGCGCAATCCCGATCCGTAGAGCAGCTCGACCAGCGCCGCGAGCCGCAGGTCGCCCGGCAGCGGATGCGCACGCCCGGAGCGGTCCGCGATCGTCGCGAACAGCCGGTCGACGTCGGCATGGCTCAGCACCTTGGGCAGTGCGCGGGCGGTGCCGGGCCGCGGCAACGCCTTGCCCGGGTCGTCCGCGCGATGGCCCTCGTCCATCAGGAACGCATAGAACCGCCGCAAGGCCGCGGATTTGCGGGCCACCGTGCTGCGCGCCAGCGGGCGCCACTCCTCGGCCAGCGCCTGCAACCGTGCCGCGTCCGCCGCGACCAGCCTGCCCTCCAGCGCCACCGACGCCAGCGTCAAATCGCTGCGATAGGCCGCGAGCGTGTTGGCCGCCGCGCCCGATTCCGCCGCCATCATCTCGAGGAACCGCTCGATCGCCGTGCGGTCCGGGGCCATGGTCACACCCGCGCCAGCGCCTCGGCGGCGATCATCCGCGCCTCGCCCTCCAGACCCACCAAGCGCAACGCGCCGACGATCCGGTAGAGCATCGCGGGCGGCACGCCGCGCCATGCCGGCGACTGCATGCCGATCGCCGCGAGCAGCACCACCGTCCCCTGCTGCCCCTCGGCAGCGGCGCGGTCGATCGCGCGCGTCCAGCTGTTCTGTGCGCCGATCCGCACGTCCAGCGCCGCCGCGGCGCGTTCGATATCCTCGGCGGACAGTCGCCCCAGCCCCGCCAGCCCGGCGAAGAACAGCCGCTGCTTCAACGCCGCATCGCCACGCCCGGTGTAGGACGACAGCGCGCGATAGCTCAGCCGGCCGCCGGCATCCGGATCGGCGAGCGCGATCATCGCCCATGCGTCACCGCCTTCGTCCACCGCCGCCCGCCACCGCGCTGCGCTGCGGTCCAGCCCCGCGGTCAGCATCGATGCGACCAGATAGCGCGCATCCTCGATACCCTGCCGTGCGGGCAACCGCGCCGCGGCACGCGCAGTCAGCACCAGCCGGGCATAGGCCGGTGCCTTGTCCGCCGTGCGATCCCCATTGCCCCACAGGCTGCGCATCGCGGTCAGCCGCGCGTTGATGTCCGTGCCGGTATAGGCCGTCTGCAACTCGTTCGCGGCGCCGGTTGCCGCACCCGGCATGTCGTTCGCGGCATCGACCGCGCCGTACAGGTCGACCAGCGCCGCCGCGGACAGCACGCCCTGCGCCGCCGCCGCCTCGGCAGAGGCGAGCCGGTCGGCGAGCGGGATGCCCGGCGATAGCGCATACCAATAGCGCGTCTGCGGCCCGACCGTGGCGAGCATCGAATCGGGGATGGTGACGCCGGTCGCGGCCGCCAGCCCGAACCGCCACGCGTTGAGCGTATCGACGCCCGCCCATTCGATCGTCACCGCCTGCCCGCCGCCGGGGCCGGCGCCGACCACCTTCTGCGCGAGTTGCAGGTCGATGCCGGTCGCCAGCTTGCGGCGACGGGCGACGGTGATCAGCGCCTTCGCCCGCGCCGGTTCGCCCGCCAGCCCCGCGCACATCGCCTGCGCGAGCGACCAGCCCCGCTCGCGCGTCACCGCCAGCCCGGCATCGGCGATCGGGCACAATTCCGCCGGATCGCCCGTCGCCAGCGCGCTGTTCATCGCGACCTGATACAGTTTGGGCGTGTAATGGGCGTTGTCGACGCTCTGCACGACCGCGCGCGCGCCCACCGCCTCGCCCATCCGCAGCAGCAGCCACGCCCGCTCGGCGGCGAAATCCGCGCCGTTGACGTGCAGCGGCGTGTCGAGCCGCGCCACCAGTGTCCGGCGCAACAGGATCGACAGCCAGCGCGACGGCAGCGGCGCGGCGACGCGGCGCATCAGCGCCTCGACGAACGGGCCGTCCGCATCACGGAACGCGTCCGCGGTCAGGGCGCCCTCGCGCGGGCCGGCGGGGCCGACCTGGTCGAGCGACCGGCGCGCGAAGTCCGGCATCTCATATTGTGCCAGCACCGCCGGATCGACCGTCGGGGTCGGGCTGGGTGTCGTGCTCGCCACCGGCGTCGGGGTGTCGCCGGGCAGCGGCTGCACGAAGCCGGTCGCAGCCGGCGCCGGGACGGCCGTACCGACCGGCGCAGGCGCGCTGGCCCCGGGGCGCGGCGTCGCCGTCGTCCGCGGCGCCGGCTGGCTCGCCGGTTCGCCGAAGCCCGGCGGCAGGATCGATTCGGGACGTTCCTGCCCGCTCGCCGGGCCATAGGCCGACAGGCCCGCCGCGATCAGGGCAACCGCGGCAACGCCGCAGCGCAGGAAGAGCGTCCCCCGCGCCTTAGCTGAGGTTCGCAAGCGTCACGGCCTTCTCGACATGGGTCTGCGGCCGTTCCGATGCCCGCCCGGCGAGCAGGAACAGGCCGCCGACCACCACCACGAGGAGCACGATGACGGAGAGCAGCAAGCGGGACATAGCGTACCTTGGAAGACGAAAACGCGACCGGAGCTTTTGCCCCGTCCTCACCTGCTGTATAGCGCCCCTGTCCATGTTGCAAAGCGCTCATCCCCCCATCGCCGGCCCCGACCGGTCCGCGCGGCAACGGCCCATCGTGCTGGTCGGGCTGATGGGCGTCGGCAAGTCCACCGTCGGCCGCCGCCTCGCCGGGCGGCTGCGCCTGCCCTTCGTCGACGCCGACACCGCGATCGAGGAGGCGGCCGGCATGACCGTCGCCGAGATTTTCGAACGGTTCGGCGAACCCTATTTCCGCGACGGCGAACGCCGCGTCATCGCCCGTCTGATGGACGGCCGGCCAAAGGTGATCGCCACCGGCGGCGGCGCGTTCATCAACGACGACACACGCGCGCTGATCCTCGCCGAGGCGACCGCGGTCTGGTTGCACGCGCATCCCGACGTGCTCGCCGAGCGGGTCGGACGCCGCGATACCCGTCCGCTGCTGCGCGGCCGCAACCCGCGACAGGTACTCGCCGAGCTCGCCACCATCCGCAACCCGATTTACGCCGAGGCGCATATCCACATCACCAGCAACAAATCGCCGCACGAAACCACGGTCAACGCGATCCTGACGGCGATCGGCCTCGACCGCGCGCCCGATACCGCCGGGGACGTCGCCGGGGCATGACCCGCCGGATCGAGGTCGCGCTCGGCGATCGCAGCTACCCCATCCTGATCGCGGCCGGCCTGCTCGCCCGCGCGGCGGATCACCTCGCACCGCTTGCCCGCGGACGCACGATGGCGATCGTCACCGACGAGAACGTCCGCCCGCATTGCGCGACGCTGCAGGCCGCGCTCGCGGAGGCCGGGGTGCGCAGCGAGGCGATCGTGCTGCCCCCGGGAGAGGCGACCAAGAGCTGGAGCCAGCTCGCCGCACTGTGCGACCGCCTGCTCGACCTCGGCATCGAACGCGGCGATCATGTCGTGGCCTTGGGGGGCGGCGTGATCGGCGACCTCATCGGCTTCGCCTGCGCCATCCTCAAGCGCGGCTGCGGCTTCGTGCAGATCCCGACGACGCTGCTCGCGCAGGTCGACAGCTCGGTCGGCGGCAAGACCGCGATCAACACCCGCGCCGGCAAGAACCTGATCGGCGCCTTCCACCAGCCCGCCATGGTGCTGATCGACCCCGACGTGCTCGACACGCTGCCCCCGCGCGAGGTTCGCGCCGGCTATGCCGAGGTCGTCAAATACGGCCTGATCGACGATCCCGCCTTCTTCTTCTGGTGCGAGGCCAACGGTGCCGCGCTGATCGCCGGCGACCCCGCCGCCCGCGACCATGCGATCGCGCACGCCGTCTCCGCCAAGGCGCGGATCGTCGCCGCCGACGAACACGAAACCAACGGCACCCGCGCGCTGCTCAACCTCGGCCACACCTTCGGCCATGCGCTGGAGGCCGAAGCCGGCTTCTCGCAACGCCTGATCCACGGCGAGGGCGTCGCGGCTGGCTGCGCGCTCGCTTTCGCCTTTTCCGCCGCGCAGGGCATCTGCCCCGCCGCGGACGCGGATCGCGTCGCCGAGCACTGGCGCCACGTCGGCCTGCCCGACGGCCTCGCCGCGGCCGGCATCGCCGCATCGGGCGCGACGCTCGTCGACCATATGCGCCACGACAAGAAGATGGCGGCGGGCACCCTCCCCTTCCTCCTCGCCCGCGGCATCGGCGAAACCTATCTCGACAAGAGCGTCGACCTCGCCGACGTCCAGACCTTCCTCGACGCGCAGCCACGCTGATGCCCAACGGCATCGCCAAGCAGAACCTGCCGACAAAGATCTGCCCCGCCTGCGAACGCCCGTTTGCATGGCGCAAGAAATGGGCGAAGGACTGGGACAATGTCGTCTATTGCTCGGATGCCTGCCGCCGGAAGCGGTGATCGCGCGCTATTCGTGCCGCGATCGCAGGCTGGGGGTGTAGACCCGGCGCGGGCGTTCCGCCCCGAAGGATGAAGCCGATGGCCAAAAGCCAGCGCAAGTCGAACAAGGAAGTCCGCAAACCCAAGGCGGAAAAGGCGAAGACGATCGCCGCCAACGCCTCGACCAAGGACAATCCCGTCGCCATGGTCACGATCCGCAAATGACGATCGCGTGCGTCGCATCCCGCGGCGCACCCGCATCGCGCCCTTATCATCGACCCCGTCCGCGCCTATATGCGATCCATCGCAGGCAACCGATCGTAGGCGCCTCCGGCTGAGAGACCATCGTGCTCCCGCTTACGGCCGGGAGATGCATCATCGATCTCAACTATCTCTTCCATCGTCATCAGCTGTCGCTGGTGGCGTCGACCGACGCATCGTCCAGCGAAGCACGCGCGGCACATCGTGGCCTGACCGCCGGCTATGCGACCCGCATCGCCCGCCTGCGTGCGGCGAGCGGCGGCTCCGCCATGTCCGCGGCGCGCGTCAGTTGAGCACGCCCGTCGACGACGCCGTTCCCGCCGTCCGGAGCAAGCCCGGCCGCGTCTTCCGCAAATCGCGCCCGCCGATGCCGCGGCTCGACGCCGCACGACAGGCCCGCGTCATGTCGCTCGCCTGGACGACGCTGGGCGACCGCGATCGGGTGATGGCCTTCCTCAACGCCGATCATCCCCAGCTCGGCGCCCGCCCGCTCGATCTGGCGATCGCCAGCGATGTCGGCCTCGCCCGGGTCGAGCGTGCGCTGGCCGATCTGGCCACCGGTGCGCAGGCCTGACGACGGCATGGACACCGCCGATCTGCCGCCCGTCCATCGCCGCTGGACGCAGGGCGACATCACCGCGTTGCGTCAGGCGCTCGGTGCCGGGGATACGATCGACCGCATCGCCGAAAAGCTCGGACGCGATACGGATGCGGTGATGCTGATGATGAAACGGTTGCACCTGCGCCTCTGACGCCACGCGGCGCCGGCGACCGGCAGGATCAGTGCCGCAGCGTCCAGGCCAGCCACAGCCATCCGCCGATCAGCGCCGCGCCGCCGATCGGCGTTATCGCGCCGAGCCAGTGCGGCGCGCCCAGCGCCATCGCGTAGAGCGTCCCCGCGAACAGCGCGCCGCCGACCACGAACAGCCAGCCCGCCCCGGGCGCGTTCATCCGCAACGCCACCAGCGCCGCGACCGCATGGATCAGCTGATACTGCCCGCCGGTCTTCAGCCATTCCTGCGCGACGCCGCTCGCGCTATGCGCGCCGAACGCGCCCGCCGCGACTGCGATCGCGCCGGACAGCGCCGCCAGAATACCGAGGATCATCGCGGGTCGTTCCCCCAGGGTTGCTGCTCCGCCACCATCGACCGCGCCGCGCGAATGTCGCCCGCCTCGATCTGGATGCGCAGCCGTTCCTTGTCGCGCGACCGGTACTTTTCCTCGGCGCGATCGATGTCGGCGCCGGCGATGCCGAGGTCGCGCATCGCGACCCGCGCCATCTTCACCGCCGATTCGAGCACCTCGCGCACGACATAGACCGCCGACGTCTTCTTGAGCTTGATGAGCGAGCGCCGGTCATAGGCGCGCACGTAGATCGCAGCGTCCGGGAACGCCTCGTGCACGCCCTCCAGCGTGTCCGGCTCGATCTGGTCGCCGTCGATGCAGAACAGGATCAGCTCCGCCTCCGCCGCGCCCGCCTGCCGCAACAGGTCGACCCGGGTGCCGTCGCCATAATAGACCTTGGCGCCGAATTCCCCGGCGATGTCGATTATCTCGATATCGGTGTCGATCAGCGTCACCGGAATGTCCTGCGCCAGCAGCATCTGGCCGACCGTCTGGCCGAACCGCCCATAGCCGACGATGATCGCATTCGCCCCGTCCGCCTTTGGCCCGTCGCGCGCCTGGTCCTTGGCGACCGGCTCCTCGCGGAACCGCTTGGTCGCGCCCATCAGGAACGGCGTCGTCGCCATCGAGAGCGTGATGATCGCCCCGAACAGGCTCGCCGCCTCCGGTGCGACGAGGAACCCGGCCTGCGCCTGCGCGAACAGCACGAAGCCGAATTCGCCGCCCTGGCTCAACAGCAGCCCCAGCGCCAGCGCGCTGCGCCACGTCATCTTGAACGCCATGCCGATCAGGGTGATGACCGCCGTCTTGGTCGCGATCAGCGCCAGCGCCATCGACAGCACGAACAGCGGCCGGTCAGCGATCGCCTGCAGGTTCAGCAGCATACCGACGGCGAGGAAAAACAGGCCGAGCAGGATCGACCGGAACGGATCGACATCCGCCTCCAGCTCGTGCCGGTACGGGCTGTCCGCCAGCATCACGCCCGCGATGAACGCGCCGAGCGCGGTCGACAGCCCCAGCGATTCCATCAGCGCCGCGCTGGCGATGACCGTGAACAGCGCGGCGAACACGAACATCTCGCGCTCGCCGAGATTGCCGATCAGCCGGAACAGCGGCCGCAGCAGGAACCGCCCGGCAAGGATCAGTCCCGCCACCGCGAGCAGGGTATAGACTGCAAGCAACCACCCCGGCGGGCCGTTGGCGTCCGCGGGATTGCGGCTCATCGCCGCGACGATCGTGATGAGCGGCACGATCGACAGGTCCTGGAACAGCAGGATCGAGAACGCCCGCTCCCCGAACGGCGTCCGCATCCGGCCCGAGGATTGCAGCATCGGCAGCACCTGCGCGGTCGACGACAGCGCCAGCGGCAAGCCCAGCGCGAACGCCGCCGGGACGGAGAAGCGCGCCAGCCCCCACACCACCGCGGTGATCGCGAGGCCGCAAGCGACGACCTGCAACAGCCCCAGCCCGAATATCTCCTGCTTCATCCGCCACAGCCGCGTCGGATTGAGCTCCAGCCCGACGACGAACAGCAGCAAGGTAATGCCGAGTTCGGCGATGCCCATCTTCGATTCGGCATCGCCGACGAGGCCGAGCACATGCGGCCCCACCACCGCGCCCGCGACGAGGAACCCCAGCGTCGCACCCAGCCCCAGCTTGCGGAACAACAGGACGAAGGCGAGGCCGAAGCCGAGCAGGATCATCCCGTCGCGCAGCATCGACACGCCCTCGGCCGCCTCATGCATGCGCGCGTGCCTCGCGGGCAGCGAATGCGGCCTCGGTCGCCGCCTCGAACGCCAGCCGGATCGAGGGATGTCGCGCGCTATAGGTCAGCGCCGGTTGGAACACGCCGATCCCGGGCCAGTCCGGCATCGCGCCCTCCCCCGCCAGCCAGGCGGTCAGCGCATCGCGCGCGTCGGCCAGTTGCTCGGGCGTCTTGCCGAGGATCTGCGCGGCGAGCAGCGACGACGACGCCTGCCCCAGCGCGCAGGCCCGGACCAGCAGCCCGACCTCGCTCACCCGGCCATCGTCGTCGACGCCGACGTCCACCGTCACCCGGCTGCCGCAGATCGGCGAGCGCTTTTCGGCGGTCGCCGCCGCATGTTCGAGCCGCGCATGATGCGGGATCGACGCCGCCAGCCGCAGGATCTCGGCATTGTACAGGGGGGCGTTCATGGCTGGCCACTCGCATTGTCGGGTCGCTCGAGGCTTTGCCGCGAGCCGAACACCGGCTGGCCGCGCCGGCGGCGGTCAACGAAATCGGCGATCCCCGCGCTCGTCGCGTTGAGCAGATTGTAGCTGCGCGAATCGGTCATCCATGCCGGTCGCCGCGCCGGCCCACCGCGCGCGGTATCGACCAGCAGCGCCGCGACCAGAAAGCCAAGACTGGCGATGATGAGCCCCTTCAACGCGCCGAAGCCGAAGCCCAGCGCGCGATCGACCGGCCCCAGGATCGACTGCCGCGTCCGCTTGCCGATCGCATTGGCGACCAGCTTGCCGCCCAGATAGGTGCCGCCCGCGATCACCGCGAACGCCGCCACCGCCGCGCCAGACGGCGTGCCGATCACGCCCGACAGCCGCGCGGCGAGCGCGACGTGGAACAGCTTGAGCATCGCGACGATCGCCACCCAGGCGAACAGCGACAGCACCTCGGTAACGAAGCCGCGCTTCAGCCCCATCAATGCCGCGCCGCCCACGGCGACGAGTACGATCATGTCCAGTGCGGTCAGCCCCATGATGGGGGGAATAGGGATGCACGGGCGCTGCGGCTAGTCCCGGGCATGCAGATCGCCATCCGATCGCTGACGGAGCGAACCGGGTCGCGCCTCACCCCCGCCCCAGCATATGGTCCACGAACTGCCCCAGCGTGCGAAACCCCGTCAGCCGCAACGGGCTGTCGTCCTTCGCCACCGCCGCCGGCACCAGCGCCCGCTCGAACCCCAGCTTCGCCGCCTCCTTCAGCCGCAGCGCGCCATGCGCGACCGGGCGCACTTCGCCCGACAGCGCCACCTCGCCGAAGGCCACCGCATCCACCGGCACCGGCCGCTCCGACAGCGCCGAGATCAGCGCCGCCGCGACCGCCATGTCCGCCGCCGGGTCCTGCACGCGATAGCCGCCGGCGATGTTGAGATAGACTTCGGCGCTGGAAAAGCTCAGCCCGCACCGTGCCTCGAGCACCGCAAGGATCATCGCCAGCCGGCCGCTGTCCCAGCCGACCACCGCGCGCCGCGGCGTCGCCCCGCTCGCCAGCCGCACGACCAGCGCCTGGATCTCGACCAGCACCGGCCGCGTCCCCTCCAGCGCGGGGAACACCGTCGTCCCCGTCACCCCCTCGTCGCGCTGCGTCAGGAACAGCGCGGACGGGTTGGACACTTCCTCCAGCCCCTCGCTCTGCATCGAGAAGACACCGATCTCGTCGGTCCCGCCGAAGCGGTTCTTGATCGCGCGCAGGATGCGATACTGGTGGCTGCGCTCGCCCTCGAACGCCAGCACCGTGTCGACCATATGTTCGAGCACGCGCGGCCCGGCGATCGACCCGTCCTTGGTGACATGGCCCACCAGCACCAGCGCGGTGCCGCGTTCCTTGGCGAAGCGGATCAGCTCCTGGCTCGACGCGCGGACCTGGCTCACCGTCCCCGGCGCACCCTCGATCAGGTCGGAATGCATCGTCTGGATCGAATCGATCACCAGCAGCGCCGGCGGCGGCCCCAGCGACAGCGTCGTCAGGATGTCGCGGGTCGAGGTCGCCGCGGCGAGCTGCACCGGTGCATTGCCCAGCCCCAGCCGCCGCGCACGGAGCCGCACCTGATCCGCCGCCTCCTCGCCCGAGACATAGGCGACGCTGCGCCCGGCCAGCGCCAGCTTCGCTGCCGCCTGCAACAGCAGGGTCGACTTGCCGATCCCGGGGTCGCCACCGATCAGCGTCGCCGACCCCTCGACAAAGCCGCCGCCCAGCGCGCGATCGAGTTCGGCGATCCCCGTCGCCATCCGCTCGGGCAGCACGATGTCGGCGTCCAGCCCGACCAGCTGCACGGTCCGTCCGCCGGTGCGCAGGTCGTGCTTGGCCTGAAACGGCGTCACCACCGCGCCCGCCTCCTCGACCATCGTGTTCCATTCCGCGCAATCGCCGCACTGCCCCGCCCAGCGCGGCGACACCGATCCGCATGCCTGACACACGTAACGCTTCTGGGGTTTTGCCATGCGCGAGACCCTAGCCCAACGAGAACGGGAGGGGAACAGAAAACCGACTGCGGGCTACGCCGGATCGGCCGGGGCCCCGTCGACAGACGTCGCCCTCCCCCCGATCACCCCGGGATCTTCAACCCCCGCTGCACCGCCGGCCGCGCCAGCCCGCGCTCCAGCCAAGCCCTCACGTTACCGAACCGTTCGAACCCGACCAGATCGCCCGCGCCGTAGAACCCAGTCAATCCATTGACCCAGCCCAGCATTGCAATGTCGGCGATCGAATAATCGTCGCCGAGGAACCAGTCGCGCCCGTCGAGCGCCGCGTCCATCACCCCCAGCAGCCGTGCCGCCTCGGCGACGTAACGGTCGCGCGGCCGCTTGTCCTCAAAGTCCGCGCCGGCGAATTTGTGGAAGAAGCCGACCTGCCCGAACATCGGCCCCACGCCGCCCATCTGGAACATCAGCCACTGGATCGCCCGCCAGCGTCCCGCCGGATCGATCGGCACGAACCGGCCCGTCTTGTCCGCGAGGTACAGCAGGATCGAGCCACTCTCGAACAGGCCGAACGGCGCGCCGCCGGGTCCGTTGGGATCGACGATCGCGGGGATCTTGCCATTGGGATTGAGCGACAGGAACGCCGGCGATTTCTGGTCGTCGCGCGCGAAGTCGACCTTGTGCGCCTCGTAGGGCAGCCCGGTCTCCTCCAGCATGATCGACACCTTCACCCCGTTGGGCGTCGGCAGCGAATAGAGTTGCAGGCGATCGGGATGCTGTGCCGGCCAGCGTTCGCTGATCGGAAAGGCGGACAGATCGGTCATGAAGATAGCCTCCGTCGTGGAAGCACCCGACATAGCCACGCCACATTCGCGACGCTATGGCCCGCGCCAGCATGCAACCTTCAGACCTTCGTGTCGCGCTGTTCAGCGGCAATTACAATTACACCCGCGACGGCGCCAATCAGGCGCTGAACCTGCTCGTGCGCCACCTGCTCGCCCATGGCGTCGCGGTGCGCGTCTATTCGCCGACCACCGAACGCCCGGCCTTCGCCCCGGTTGGCGACCTCGTCTCGGTCCCGGCGATCCCGATGCCGGCAGGGCGCGAGGAATATCGGCTGGCGCGCTATCTGCCCGCCGCCACCCGCGCCGATCTGGAGGCGTTTGCGCCCAACATCGTCCACGTCTCCGCCCCCGACCTGCTCAACCATGGCGCGGTCAGCTGGGCACGCCGGCAGGGCATCCCCAGCGTCGCCTCGTTCCATACCCGCTTCGAAACCTATTTCCGCTATTATCGCATCGGCTTCGTCGAGCCGGTCATCAAGGCGATCATGACCCGCTTCTACAACCGGGTGGACCGCGTCATGCCGCCGAGCCCGAGCATGGGCGCGCTGTTGCGGGACTGGGGCGTCACCACGCCGATCACCATCTGGTCGCGCGGGATCGATCACGACCGCTTCAAGCCGGCGCGTCGGGACGATGCGTGGCGCCGCAGCCTCGGCATCGCCGACGACGAGATCGCGATCGGCTTCCTCGGCCGGCTGGTGAAGGAAAAGGGCCTCGACGTCTTCGCCGACGTCGTCAAACATCTCACCCGCCGCGGCGTCCCCCACAAGGTGCTCGTCGTCGGCAAGGGGCCGGCGCAGGACTGGTTCGCCGAACAGGCGCCGGGCGCGATCTTCGCCGGCTTCCAGTCGGGGAACGACCTCGGCCGCGCGGTCGCGTCGATGGACGTGTTCTTCAACCCGTCGATCACCGAGACGTTCGGCAACGTGACGACCGAGGCGATGGCGGCGGGCGTCCCCGTCGTCGCCGCGCGCGCGACCGGCGCGGTCGATCTGGTCGAGGACGGCGTCACCGGCTTCCTCGTCGAACCGACCGACGTCGCCGGCTATGCCGACGCCATCGCCCGCATCGTCGCCGATCCCGCCCTCAAGCATGCCATGGCCGCCGCCGGTGCGGCACGGGCGGACGGCTATCGCTGGGACACCGCCAACCAGACCGTGCTCGACACCTATCTGCAGCTGCACCCCTGCCGATAACCGTCGAAGCCCGAGGGGAGGCCAGGTCCGCGATTGCCCCGAAAGCGCACCGTCATCCCGGACCCGGCCCGGGTTCCTCCGTTGCGCCTGGTCATCGGGTGCCGCATCCTATCCGCCATGACGGGGGAAGCCCCCTAGCCCTCCCGCCAGTCGAAGGTCAGCGGCGCTTCGCGGAACGCGAACCGGTCGAGGTGGCTCGCCACCACGCCGCGCATCCGCTCGACGTCCTCGCCGTCCGGCACGTGCAGCACCACGTCCAGCGTCGCGCTGTCCGCCTTCATCTCCAGCCGCGATCCGTTGGGAAAGGCGATCGTCCCCTCCTCCGCGGTGAAGGTCACCTCCATCTGGTGGCTCCAGTGCTTGGCGAGTTGCTGGAGGTAGCGGCTCGCCGATCCGGTCGGCACCCGTGCGACGGAGACGCTCACTTCAGCCGCTCGATCTTCTGGACGACCGCATCGATCATCGCGCTCACCTCATGCACCGCGTCGTCGGATAAATCGCCGCTTTCCAGCCGCTCCATCACCACGTCGCGCAGGTTGCGCATCGACCGCCGGATCGGCGCGCGGTCGCTGCGCGCGCGGTGCTCGCCCGCCGCCGCCAGCCGCGCCAGCATCGCCGCGACCAGCTCCGCCTGCTCCGCCAGGTGCGCGGCACCCGCCTCGGTCACCCCGAACCGCTTGCGCGTCGTCTCCGACGGCTGTTCGGCGATCAGCTCCATCTCGGCGAGCATCGTCAGCGCCGGATAGACCATGCCGGGGCTCGGCGCATAGGCGCCCCCGGTCAGTTCCTCGATCGCCTTGATCAGCTCATAGCCATGGCGCGGTTCATCGGCGATCATCTTCAACAACACCAGCCGCAGCTCACCACCATCGAACATCCGCCGCCGCCCGCCGCCGCCTCCACCGCCGCGTCCATAATCGCGAAACGTCTCGAAGCGTCCCTCGGCACGCGCCGCCCAATGCTCCCAGCCGCCGCGCGGCCCGCAGCCGCGTCCATCGCGGCCAACCATATGTCCAAACATCGCGAGTCCTTTTCCCATCTCGATGCGATCAAGATATATCTTATAGACTGCAGCACAAGAGTGCTCAAGATATATTTTATGACGTTTGATGCACGTGTCGGACGAACCCATTTTGAAGTCGTTATCCGAGAGCAGTGATATGCACCCGACTATGCCACCCGCCAGCCCCGTATGCGCCCCGCCATGGCCCGATCCGCAGATCACCCGACCCGATCGGAACTGGGAACGACCGACCGCGAGTGTTTCGCTCGAGGTGGTCGGGGCATCATCGTCCTGCAGGCGGTCGCAGGGGTGACGTCACCGCAGCGCGCCTCTATCTGGTCGTCATGGCAGACCTGCTCGCCGGCCTCGAACCGGAGCCCACCCCCAACACCGCGGCTGCCGATGCGCCGCTCGCCGACCGGCTGCGGCCGCGCGTGTTGGCGGACGTCGTCGGCCAGGAACATCTCACCGGCCCCGAGGGCGCGATCGGGCGGATGGTCGCCGCCGGACGCCTGTCGTCGATGATCCTCTGGGGGCCGCCCGGTACCGGCAAGACCACCATCGCCCGCCTGCTCGCCGATGCGGTCGACCTGCGCTTCGTCGCGATCTCCGCGGTCTTCTCGGGCGTCGCCGAGCTCAAGAAGGCGTTCGCCGAGGCGCGCGACCACGCCCGGATCGGCAAGCGCACCCTCCTGTTCGTCGACGAGATCCACCGCTTCAACCGCGCGCAGCAGGACGGCTTCCTGCCCTATGTCGAGGACGGCACGGTGACGCTCGTCGGCGCGACCACCGAAAACCCCTCGTTCGAACTCAACGCCGCACTGCTCAGCCGTGCGCAGGTGCTGATCCTCGAACGCCTCGGCCGCACCGCGCTCGAACAATTGATCGACCGGGCGGAGGCGCTGGAGGATCGCCCCCTGCCGCTCACCCCGCCGGCGCGCGACGCCCTGCTCGCCAGCGCCGATGGCGACGGCCGCTTCCTGCTCAACCAGGCGGAGACCCTGTTCTCGGTCGACCTGCCCGAACCGCTCGACCCCGCCGGCCTGTCGACCTTCCTGCAGCGCCGCGTCGCGATCTACGACAAGGATCGCGAGGGGCATTACAACCTCATCAGCGCGCTCCACAAATCGATCCGCGGCTCGGACCCGCAGGCGGCGCTCTATTATCTCGCCCGGATGCTGACCGCCGGCGAGGAGCCGCTCTACCTGCTCCGCCGCCTCACCCGCGCCGCGGTCGAGGATATCGGCCTCGCCGACCCGCAGGCGCTGGTCCAGTGCATCGCCGCGAAGGACACCTACGACTTCCTCGGCAGTCCCGAGGGCGAACTCGCGATCGCGCAGGCCTGCCTCTACCTCGCTACCGCCCCCAAATCGAACGCCGCCTATATGGCGCAGAAGAAGGCGTGGCGGTCGGCGAAGGAGACGGGATCGCTGATGCCCCCCGCGAACATCCTCAACGCCCCGACAAAGTTGATGAAACAGATCGGTTACGGCGCGGACTATGCCTACGACCACGATGCCGAGGATGCCTTTTCGGGCGCGAACTACTGGCCCGACGAGCTCGCACCGCAGCGCTTCTACGAACCGACCGGGCGCGGGTTCGAGGCGCGGCTGAAGGAGCGGCTGGCGCATTGGGATGCGCTGCGACGCGAACGGCGGCCGTGACGCTCGCGTCGCACGACCCCTCTGGACTAGTCGCCCCGCTTGTCGCATGGGGCGACCCAACGCCGGTTTAGCTCAGCTGGTAGAGCAGCGGTTTTGTAAACCGAAGGTCGCGGGTTCGATTCCTGCAACCGGCACCACACCTCCCCTACAATCGCGCACTGTCAACGACCTGTCGCGCCGCGGCGAGGCTGCGATCGTAATAATGCAGCGCCGGCGCCTCATAGGTGATGAGGTAGAGCCGGCCGCCGATCATCGCCCCGCGCGCCTCCCCGCGTCGACGGAGCGTTTCTCCCTGCCGGGCGAAGGCATAGGTGAAGCGTACGCCCTTGGCGCCGGCGAAATCGATCGGCTCGACCGCGCCGATACTCATCGATGCCGTCCCCAGCGCGATACGATAGCTGTTCTCGACCAGCGCCGGAATGTCGGTGACCAGCATCGTCGCCGACACCTGCGGCAGCGGCTGGTTCTTCCTGTCGGTTTCGCGGAACAGCGTCTTGCCGCTTTCGATCCCTCCATAGAAGGTGAGGTCGTTGAGCGCGTCGCCGTCCAGCGTCCAGGTTTCCGCGTTGCGGCCCGGCCGCGCGCCGAGCCGGTTCCACTCCGCCGCCGGTTGCACGGTCAGCGTCGACTTCGCCACCGCGATCCGCGCGCCGGGCAGGATCAGCTTGTTCCCGGCGACGGCGGGGGTGACGAGCAGCACGGCGGCGGCGGTGGACAGGGCGAAGCGGCGAAAAGACATCACGAACCTCATGAAGCAACCAGTGTGGCGATGAGCGGGGCATCGGCGGCGTCGGGCTTGCGCCGCAGATATTCGCGCAGTGCGACCCTGGCCGGATCGGCCTGCTGGCCGCGCAGCAGCGACAGGCCGAGCCCGCGATACGCCTCCGCCGGGGCGTCGCCGCGATCGATCGCCTGCTGATAAAAGCCGGCCGCGCTGACCAGATCGCGCGGATTGCCGCGCTCGCGATACAATTCGCCGCGGGCGAACAGCAGCGGCGTCGTCCACCCCTCCGCCGCCAGCTGTCCGAGCAGGAATTCACTGCCACCGAAATCGTTGAGCTTCACCTGATCGGCGAGGAAGGTCGGCAGCCACGGCGCCAGCGCGGCGCGATAGGCATCGCCCGCCGCCGACCCGCCATCGGCGATCTCCAGCGCGGCCTCGCGCAGATAGGTCGCGCGCGCCAGACTGGTGGGATGGGTGGCGAAGAAGCCCGCGGCATAGCGCTGGTTCGCCTTGCGGTGCCGCCCGATCGCGGTCGCGTCCGCCTCCCCCATAATCCGTTCCCACACGTCGGCCGCGGCGGCGGAGGGATAGCGGGACGTCGCCAGATAGCGCACGCCGATCATGTCCGCCGACGTTTCCTGCGCGCGGTCGAAGGCGTAGAAGCCGCCGATCGTGCTCATCTGCAAGGCACTGCTGTTCGCGATCAGGATCGACGCCCAGGCCATCAAATCGCTGCCGCTGCGCCGGTTGCGAAAGCCGCTGAGGGTATGGCGCAATTCGAAATGGCCGAATTCATGGCCGAGCACCGCGCCCAGCTCTGCCTCGCTGCGCAGCCGCAGCAACGCGCCCGACCAGATCGTCATCGTGCCGTTGGCGCTCATCGTCGCGTTGAACGCGGGCACACGCAGGATGTAGAGCCGCACCGCGTTGCAGCGGTCCTCCCCCACCGTCCGGCACAGCACGCCGCGCACATAGGCGTTGAGCGCGGGGTCGCGGATCACGTCGGCGGCGTCGCGCAGATGCCGTTCCTCCTCGTCCGCCATCATCCACACGCCGCGTTCGTCGACGTTGCCCGGCTGATAGGCGGCGACATAGGGCGGCAACGGCGGCACCTTGTCCGCCGCCCATCCCTGCACCGGCATCGCGACGCACCCGAGCGCCGCCGCCGCGATCCGCCACCGCTTCACGTCAGTGCGCCGACGCGACCGCCACCGGCGCCTCGGCCGGCTTGCCCGGAAAACCCTCCAGCAACTGGCGGACGCGTTTCTGCGCGCCATCCGCCTCGCGGACGTCGCCGCCCATCTGCATATCGGCATTCAGCCACACCAGTTCGCCGGTGCGCAGGTCGACCAGCCCGGCGAACCCCTTGTGGAGGCCCGCGGTCACCGGCACCCGGGCGAGTGCCGCGAAGATCTGCAACACCTTGCGCCCGGTCGAACCGAAATGATCCTCGGTCGTCACGAACAGCGCATAATCCGCATCGGCCAGACCCGGCAGCCGCGCGATCTCGGCGCCGAGGCCCCATTCGAACTGGCCGTCGCGCTTCTTTGTGGGCAGGCGATTGCCGGGAAAGAACTGATATTCGATCACCGACTGGGCCACCGCATCGAACAAAGCTTGATATTCCGACAGCATCGCGGGGTCGGCATTCACCGGTTCGACATAGTCGCGGACGGTGTTGCCGAGACTGTTCTGTGCCTGCGCCAGTGCCGCACCGATGTTTTCGCGCGCCTGCGCCGTCCAGTCGGCGTTCGGTTCGAACAGCCCCGCGGTCGATTGCGCGCCGACCTTGATCGACGGGCGCAACACGATGATCCGCGCAGTTCCCGGCCTGAGTTCGAAGCCCGGCTTTATGCCCGTCTTCTCCTGCGCCTGCACGGGAACAGCAACCAGCATGGCCGAAACCACCGCCGCCAGGACCGCGCATACCATCCGTCTCATGATGTCTCCCCCGAATCACATGCCCCCATGCGATTCGCCGGCACGGTATCACGTTGGCGACGGCAGCCAAGCCGGCTCATCTATCCATATGATCGCACTCGACTTGCCGGCGACTTTGCGCCGTTTCGCCATCAAACCGCGCGGTTCGTCCGGCACCAATCGCGTCGACCGGCGTTACGCCTCCGCAATGGTTTCACGCTCCCTGAAGGTCGCCAGCTACAACATTCACAAGGGTATCGGCCTCGATCGTCGCCGCAATCCCGAGCGCGTGATCGAGGTGCTGCGCGAGATCGACGCCGATATCGTCGCGCTGCAGGAGGCGGACCGCCGCTTCGGCACGCGCGAATCGGTGCTGCCGACGCATCTGCTCGACGAACACAGCGATTGGAAACCGGTCGAATTCGGCATGCGGGCGCTGTCGATGGGCTGGCACGGCAACGTCATCCTCGTGCGCAAATCGGCACAGGTCGTCGACCGGGAGGCGATCCACCTCCCCTCGCTCGAACCGCGCGGCGCGGTGATGGCGGACGTGCGCACCGATGCCGGCATCGTCCGCGTCGTCGGCATGCACCTCGATTTGTCGGGGCTGTGGCGGCGACGGCAGGCGGCGGCGATCATGGCGCATGTCGATGCCTCGACCCACCGGCATCCGACCGTGCTGATGGGCGACCTCAACGAATGGACCGCCGCCGCCGGCTGCCTGCGCGACTTCTGCCGCGATTATGCGATGGCGACGACCGGTCCCAGCTTCCATGCGCGCCGTCCGGTGGGTAGGCTCGACCGCATCATGGTATCGCGGGAGCTGACGGTGACGGATTGCGGCGTGCATGCCAGTGCCGCCGCGCGCAAAACGTCGGACCATCTGCCAATCTGGGCGACGGTGTCCCCCGCCTGATGCGCGAAAAGGAGCTGCGCCTCGCCCTCGTCTGCTACGGCGGCATCAGCCTCGCGGTCTACATGCACGGCATCACCAAGGAGGTGTGGCGCATGGTCCGCGCCAGCCGCGCCTGTCACGCCGGCGAACCCGCCGCCGGGGGCAGCCAGGGCGTCTATCGCGCGCTGATCGAGGAAATCGAGGCGCTCGCCGATCTCAAGGTGCGGGTGCTCGCCGACATCATCGCGGGCGCGTCGGCGGGTGGTATCAACGGCATCTTCCTCGCCCAGGCGATCGCCACCGGGCAAAGCCTCGAACCGCTCACCGACCTTTGGCTGACCTCCGCCGATGTCGAGGCGCTGATCGATCCGGAGGCGGCGCCCGCGTCGCGCTTTTCCAAGATGTGGGCCTTGCCGCTCGCCTGGGTCGCGGCGGGGCGCAGCGCCGACAAGGTCGAGGCGCTGGACGAGGCGACCCGCGACGAGGTCCGCACCAAGCTGTCGCATTTCGTCCGCTCGCGCTGGTTCGAACCGCCTTTCGGCGGCGCGACCTTCACCGGCCTGCTGCTCGACGCATTCGATGCGATGGCGAAGAGCGCGGCGGGACCGCGCCTGCTCCCCGACGGCCAGCCGCTCGACCTGTTCGTCACCTGCACCGACTTCACCGGCCATCCCGAACGTCTGCGCCTCAATTCGCCGCCCGAGGTGATGGAGACGGAACACCGCGTCGTGTTGAGCTTCACCGACCATGCCTCCGGCGGCCCGATCGGCGCGATCCCGGACTTGGCCTTCGCCGCGCGGGCGACGTCGAGCTTTCCCGGCGCCTTCCCGCCGTTCACGGTCGGCGAGCTCGACGGCGTGCTGGCGGATCGCGGCATCGCCTGGCCCGAACGGGCCGACTTCCTCAAGCGCGCCTTGCCCCGCCAGTTCGCCGCCAACCAGGTCGACCGCGCGGTGCTGATCGACGGATCGGTGCTCGCCAACGCGCCCTTCCGCCCGGCGATCGACGCGCTCAAGGAACGTCCGGCGCGGCGCGAGATCGACCGGCGCTTCGTCTACATCGACCCCTCGCCCGGCATCAAGATCCGCCTCGGCTCGGGCGTCGAGAAGCCAGGCTTCTTCCAGACCATCCTCGGCGCGCTCAGCGACCTGCCGCGCCAGCAGCCGATCCGCGACAATCTCGATGCGATCGCCGACCGGTCGGCGCGGATCGACCGGATGCAGGGAATCGTCACCGCGCTGCGCCCCGCGGTCGAGGAAGAGATCGAGCAATTGTTCGGCCACACCCTGTTTCTCGACCGGCCGACGCCGGCCCGGCTGGTCGCATGGCGCCGCCGCGCACAGAGTGCGGCCGCCACGCGCGCGGGCTACAGCTATGCCGCCTACGGCCACCTGAAGCTCAGCGGAGTCGTCGAGGCGATCACCGCTTTGCTGTATCGCGTCGGCGGCGAACCCGGCCAGCAGCGCTGGCGCCGCATCCGCACGGCGATCGAGGCCGCCATCGCCGAACGCGGCTTCGGCGGGGTCGCGCCGTCCTTCTCCGGCAAGGAGAGCGCGGCGACGATCGATTTCCTGCGCACCTTCGACACCGGGTTCCGCATCCGCCGCCTGCGGCTGATGGCGCGCCGGCTGAGCGAGATCGAGGCGGACGGCACCGATGCGGGCGCGATGCGCGAGGCGATCTATGCTTCGCTCGCCGCCTATCTCGATCGGCAGCGCGCGGACGATCACCCGCATCTGGGGTTGCAGGTCCGCCGGCTGCGCAAAGCGGATGCGGGGCCGCTGCTCGATGCGCTGGCGCAGACGCTCGACCTCACCGCGCTGGACGCGGACACCGACACCCGGCTGGCGGAGGCGTTCGCGACGCTCGACCGGCCGACGCGGCGGGCGCTGCTGCTCGCCTATCTCGGCTTCCCCTATTTCGACACCGCGACGCTGCCGCTGCTGCAGGGCGAGGGGCTGGACGAATTCGACCCGATCAAGGTCGATCGCATCGCGCCGGACGACGCCACGGCGATCCGCTCGGGCGGCGCGGAGGCGACATTGAAAGGCATCCAGTTCAACAGCTTCGGCGCCTTCTTCAGCCGCGCCTATCGCGAGAACGACTATTTGTGGGGCCGGTTGCACGGCGCCGAACGGATGATCGACATCTGCGTGTCGACGCTCCCCGCGACGGTGCGGATGAAGGCCGGCCGCGTCGCCGCGATCAAGCGCGCCGCCTTCCGCGCAATCCTCGACGAAGAGGAACCGCGGCTGACCACGATCGCCGCGTTGATCGTGACCCTGCGAACCGAAGTGGGCTGACCCGCGCCAGAGGCTGGCCATTCCGGCCGCCTGCCGCTACCCTCGTCGCCCTCGGGAGTATTGCATGCAGTTCCTCAAGATCCTGTTCTGGTTCCTGCTCGCCTTCGTCGCGGCGCTGTTCACCTATAGCAATTGGACCAGTATCCAGATCAACATGTGGAGCGGGCTGATCGCCGACGTGAACCTGCCGCTGCTGCTGCTGGTGACCTTCCTGATCGGTTTCCTGCCGACCTATCTCTACCTCGGCACGGTGCGCTGGCGGCTGCGGCAGCGGCTCGCGACCTGCGAGCGGATGCTGGCGGACAGCCGGGCGCTCGCCGCTGCGCCCGCGACGCCGCCCGCCACGCCGATCATCGGCGATCCGCCGGGCGACCCGGTGCCCGAGGGGCGGCTGGTATGAGCCCGATATATGTCGCGATCGACACGCCCGACATCGCGCGTGCCCGGACGATCGCCACCCGCACCCGCGCGCATATCGGCGGGATCAAGCTCGGCCTCGAATTCTTCTGCGCGCACGGCCAGCATGGCGTGCGTGAGATGGCGGAACTCGGCCTGCCGATCTTCCTCGATCTGAAGCTGCACGACATTCCCAATACCGTCGCCAAGGCGGTACAGGCGCTCAGCCCGATCGAACCCGCGATCCTGACCGTCCACGCCAGCGGCGGCCGTGCGATGCTGGAGGATGCCAAGGCGGCGGCCCCGATCCATACGAAAGTCGTCGCCGTAACGATGCTCACCAGCCTCGATGCCGCGGACCTCGCCGCGACCGGCGTCGGCGGCAGCGCGCACGATCAGGTGCTGCGCCTGACCGCGCTCGCGCACGAGGCCGGCATCGACGGCATCGTCTGTTCGGGGGCGGAGGTCGCCGCGGCGAAGGCGGCGTGGCCCAAAGGCTTCTTCGTCGTGCCCGGCGTCCGTCCGGCGAACGGCCCGGCCGGCGACCAGAAGCGCGTCGTCACGCCCCGCGCCGCGCTGGATGCGGGCGCGTCGGTCCTCGTCATCGGCCGCCCGATCACGCAGGCCGACGATCCCGACGCCGCCGCCCGCGCGATCGGCGCGACGCTATAGCGCCGACGCCTGCCGAGGCTTGAGTTTGCCGCGGCGAAGGCCGAAGGGCTGAACCATGCCAGTCCACGCCAAGATCTGCGGTCTTTCGACCCCCGGCACGCTCGACGCGGCGCTCCGCCACGGCGCCGGCCATGTCGGGTTCGTCTTCTTCCCGCCGTCGCCGCGCCATCTCGGCTTCGCACTGGCCGAGCAACTGGCCGCGCGCGTGCCGGACCATGTCGGCCGCGTCGGCGTATTCGTCGATCCCGATGACGAGACGGTCGAGCGCGCGGTCGCGAGCGGCCGGCTGAGCGTGCTGCAACTCCACAAGACCGCGCCGGCGCGCGTCGCGGCGATCCGGGCGCGCATGGGCCTCGCGATCTGGGCCGCGGTCGCGGTGAAGACGAGCGCCGACCTCGATACGGCGCAGGGCTTCGCCGGCGCCGCCGACATGATCCTCTACGACGCCAAGACGCCGGACGACGCGTCGCTGCCCGGTGGCATGGGCGTCCGGTTCGACTGGTCGCTGCTCGACGGCTTCCGCCATCCCCTGCCCTGGGCATTGTCGGGCGGACTGGATGCGGACAATGTCGCCGGGGCGGTCGCGCGCACCGGCGCGACCCTGGTCGATGTTTCCTCGGGCGTCGAAGGCGCGCCGGGGGTCAAGGATGTGGACAAGATCGCCGCCTTCCTTAAAGCGACGCGGCTATGAACGCCCCCAACACCTTCCGCGCACAGCCCGACGACCGCGGTCATTTCGGCCAGTTCGGCGGCCGCTACGTCGCCGAGACGCTGATGCCGCTGATCCTCGACCTCGAGCGCGAATATCGCGCCGCCAAGGCCGACCCCGCCTTCGCCGCGCAGTTCGACGATCTGATGGAGCATTATGTCGGCCGGCCGAGCCCGCTCTACCACGCCGAACGCCTGAGCGCCGCGGTGCGCGAGGGTGCCGAGCCCGGCAGGGGCGCGCAGGTCTGGTTCAAGCGCGACGAGCTCAATCATACCGGCGCGCACAAGATCAACAATTGCATCGGCCAGATCCTGCTCGCGATCCGTATGGGCAAGACGCGGATCATCGCGGAGACGGGCGCGGGCCAGCACGGCGTCGCGACGGCGGCGGTCTGCGCGCGCTTCGGCCTGCCCTGCGTCATCTACATGGGTGCCAAGGACGTCGCGCGGCAGCAGCCCAACGTCTTCCGCATGAAGCTGCTCGGCGCGGAGGTCCGCCCGGTGACCAGCGGCGCGCAGACGCTGTCCGACGCGATGAACGAGGGCCTGCGCGACTGGGTCGCGAACGTCCACGACACCTTCTACATCATCGGCACCGCCGCCGGCCCGCATCCCTATCCGGAACTGGTCCGCGACTTCCAGAGCATCATCGGGCGGGAAGCGCGTGCGCAGATGCTCGCCCGCACCGGCAAGCTGCCCGACCTGCTGGTCGCGGCGATCGGCGGCGGATCGAATGCGATCGGGCTGTTCCATCCGTTCCTGGACGATGCGGACGTCGCGATGCTCGGCGTCGAGGCGGCCGGCCACGGACTGGAGGGCAGCGAACATGCCGCCAGCCTTGCAGGGGGTTTCCCCGGCGTGCTCCATGGCAACAAGACCTATCTGTTGCAGGACGAGGACGGGCAGATCGCCGAGGGGCATTCGATCTCCGCGGGTCTCGACTATCCCGGCATCGGCCCGGAGCATGCATGGCTGCGCGACATCGGCCGCGTCGAATATACCAACGCGACCGACAAGGAAGCGCTCGACGCCTTCCAGCTGCTGTGCCGGACCGAGGGCATCATTCCCGCGCTCGAGCCGGCGCATGCGATCGCCGCGGTGGCGAAGCGCGCGCGGACGATGCGCGACGACCAGATCATCCTCGCCAACCTGTGCGGGCGCGGCGACAAGGACATCTTCACCGTCGCCGACGCGCTGGGGGTGGCGATATGAGCGAGCGGCTCGCCCGCGCCTTCGCCGAGCATCGCCCCGCGCTGGTGACCTTCGTCACCGCCGGCGATCCGACCCCGGGTGCCACGGGGGCGATCCTCGACGCGCTCGTCGAGGGCGGCGCGAACGTGATCGAACTCGGCATGCCGTTCACCGATCCGATGGCGGACGGTCCGGCGATCCAGGCGGCGAACATCCGCAGCCTCGCCGCCGGGACGCGCACCGCCGACATCCTGTCGATCGCCACCGCCTTTCGGCAGCGTCACCCGGACGTACCGCTGGTGCTGATGGGCTATGCCAATCCGATGCTGCGCCGCGGTTCCGAATGGTTCGCCGCCGCCGCCGCCGATGCGGGCGTCGACGGGGTGATCTGCGTCGATATTCCGCCCGAAGAGGACGATGCGCTCGGTCCTGAACTGCGCGCGCGGGGGATCGACCCGATCCGCCTCGCGACGCCGACCACCGACGCGACGCGGTTGCCGCGCGTGCTGGATGGCGCATCGGGCTTCCTCTATTACGTCTCGGTCGCCGGGATCACCGGCCTGCAGCAGGCGGTCCAAGGCTCGATCGATCAGGCGGTCACCCGGCTGAAGGCGTCGACCGACCTGCCGATCGCAGTCGGCTTCGGCGTGCGCACCCCCGAACAGGCCGCCGCGATCGGCGCCGTCGCCGATGGCGTCGTCGTCGGGTCGGCGATCGTCGAACTGGTCGCGCAACATGGCGCCGATGCGCCGGCTGCCGTCAGCACCTATGTTCAGTCGCTGAGCGGAGCGCTCGACTCCGTGCGAAAGGTTACCGCATGAGCTGGATCAGCAACGTCCGCAACGCCCTTCCCTTCGTCGCCAAGCGCGAATCGTCGGACGAGAATCTGTGGCACAAGTGCAAGGGCTGCGGGCAGATGATCTTCACCCGCGAGCTGGAGGAAAACCTCTACGTCTGCCCGAAGTGCGACCATCACGAGCGGATCGGGCCTAAGGAGCGCTTCCGTCAGATCCTCGATGACGGCAGCTGCGCCGAACTGCCGGTGCCCAAGGTGCCGGAGGACCCGCTCAAGTTTCGCGACTCGAAGCGCTATTCCGATCGGCTGAAGGCGGCGCGTACGTCGGCGCAGGAGCAGGATGCGCTCATCAACGCACGTGGCACGATCCTCGGCCATCGCGTCGTGATGGGCGTGCAGGACTTCGGCTTCATGGGCGGATCGATGGGCCTCGCGGTCGGCGAGGCGTTCGTCCGCGGCGTCGAGACGGCGATCAAGGACAAGGCGCCCTATGTGATCTTCACCGCCGCGGGCGGCGCGCGCATGCAGGAAGGCATCCTCAGCCTGATGCAGATGCCGCGCAGCACCGTCGCGATCCAGATGCTGCACGATGCCGGCCTGCCCTATGTGGTGGTGCTGACCGACCCGACCACCGGCGGCGTCACCGCCAGCTATGCGATGCTGGGCGACGTGCAGATCTCCGAACCCGGCGCGCTGATCGGCTTCGCCGGCCAGCGGGTGATCGAAAGCACGATCCGCGAAAAGCTGCCCGAAGGCTTCCAGCGGGCGGAATATCTGCTGGATCACGGCATGCTCGACATGGTCGTCCATCGCAAGCAGCTGCGCGAGCAGCTGGCGACGGTGATCGGCTATCTGACGGCGGCACGCGCCGCCTGATCGAATCGGACCGGGAGCGGTCGAGCCATGCCGGACCACGCCACCTCCACCGATCCCGCCGTGCAGGCACAGCTCGACCGGCTGTGGGCTTTGTCGCCCGGGGCCGACGTGCTCGGGCTGGAACGGATCACCTGGCTGCTGGCGCGGCTGGGCGATCCGCACCTGTCGCTGCCGCCGGTGTTCCACGTCGCCGGCACCAACGGCAAGGGATCGACCTGCGCCTTTCTGCGTGCCGCGCTCGAAGCCGCGGGGCATGATGTCCATGTCTTTTCCAGCCCGCATCTGGTCCGCTTCAACGAGCGTATCCGAATCGCCGGACGGCTGATCGACGATGCGACGCTCGCCGCGCTGCTGCGCGAGGTGCTGGACCGCAGCGACGGCAGCGGCGCCAGCTTCTTCGAGGTGACGACCGCCGTCGCCTTCCTCGCCTTCGCCCGCACCCCCGCGGCGGCAACGATCGTCGAGGTCGGCCTTGGCGGGCGGCTCGATGCGACCAACGTCATCCGGACCCCGGCGGTCACCGGCATCGCCGCGCTGGGGATGGATCACGAGGCGTTCCTGGGCAACCGGATCGTCGATATCGCCGCGGAGAAGGCGGGGATCGCCAAGGCCGGCGTGCCGCTGGTGACGATGAACTATCCGGCACCCAGCCGCGCCCGGATCGCACAGGTCGCGGCCGATGCCGGCGCGCCGGTCGTCGCCCGCAACGACAGCTGGTGGAGCGAAAGCGCGCGCGGCACGATGCGCTATCGCGACGGCGGTTTCGCCGTCGTCACGCATCGGCCGCGGCTGGTCGGGCCGCATCAGTCACGCAATCTCGCGCTCGCCATCGCCATGCTGCGGCATCAGGGGGCGGTCCATGTGCCGGAAGCGGCCATGCGTGCCGCCGCCGACTGGGCGCATTGGCCGGCGCGGATGCAGCGACTGGGCGCCGGTCCGCTCCGCGATCGCCTGGGCGGGGGCAGTGCATTGTGGCTGGACGGCGCGCACAATCCCTCTGCCGCGCAGCCGGTCGCGCGCGCGCTGCGCGAGGTCGCCGCGGGGCGCCCGGTGGTGCTCGTGCTCGGCATGCTCGCCAACAAGGATGCGCCCGGAGTGCTGCGGGCTCTGGCCCCGGCGGTATCGCGGGTGATCGCGGTGCCCGTACCCGGTCACGCCCATTACGCGCCCACGGCGCTGGCCACGATCGCGGAGGAATGCGGCCTTCCCGGGGAAGCGGCGGATGGCCTCCCGGACGCGCTCGATCGGCTTGCCGTACAGGGTGATGCGGTCGTGTTGATCGCCGGTTCGCTCTACCTTGCCGGTGAAGCGCTCGCGCTGAACGACGAGGCGCCGGACTGACGTTATAATTGCGATTGACTTGCAATAGCGGATTCGGGACTGTCGGGGACGAACACTGGAGTCGCCGTCATGACCGAACTCACCACCACGATCGCCGCCCTGCCCTATGCGCTCCCCGCCTGCCCCAATGCGCGGATCGCGTTGTTCGCATTGCGGCGGATGGGCGCGCACGGCCTGCACGATGCGCGGGCGAGCCACGCCCTGTTCACCGCCTTCGGGCAGGATTTCCGCCGGCCGCTGGTGTTGATGCGTGCCTTGATGGCCGAACTCGCCGGCACCGCGGCGGGGACGATCGCGATCGCGCCCTGCTGCTGCGCGCGGATGACCGCGGCGGAACGGACGATGCTCATCGTCCTCGCCCGTGTCGAAACGGCGCCCGAGACGGCACGTTACCTGCTCGGCGACCTGCTCGGCGTCCGCCGCGTCGATGCGGTGCTCGCGAGCGCTGCGATCGTCGCGACCGCCTTCGCCGACGACGGCCGCCCGATCTGCGTCTGATCGGTCAGGCGCGGGCCTGCGGCTCGTCGGCGCGGACGTCGCCTTCGCCGGCGATCCCCGCGCTGCCGATCGACCGGTCGATCAGGCCCGACCGGCTCATCCACCAGAACAGCAGCACGCCGGGCAGCGCCGCCACCGTCGTTCCCCAGTAAAAGGCGACATAGCCGAAGCTGTCGACCAGCCGCCCGGTCGTGGTCGCGGTCAGCACCCGCCCGACGATGCTCGCCGCCGCGGAGATCAGCGCATATTGCGCGGCGGTGAAGCGCAGATCGCACAGGGCCGAGAAATAGGCGATGACGGTCACGCCGCCGATCCCGCTCGACATGTTCTCGAACGCCATCGCGCCGGCGAGGCCGATGTTGCTGTGCCCCGCGGCGGCGAGCAGCGCGAAGCTGGCGTTGGAGATCATCATCAGCACGAGGCTGAGCAGCACCGACCGCTTCAGCCCCAGTTTCGCGTAGAGCACGCCGCCAATCGCGAGCCCGACCCAGAATGCCCAGAAGCCGATGACGACGTCGTAGATCGCGATCTCGTCGTTGCTGAAGCCGAGGTCGTCGAGCATCAGCCGCAGCGCCTGCTGCCCCAGCGTATCGCCGATCTTGTGGACGAGGATGAAGGCGAGGATGATCCAGGCACCGTGGCGGCGGAAGAATTCGGTGAACGGCCCGACGATCGACGCGCCGAGTTCGGACAGGCCGCGCCGCCGGATCGGCTCGCGCCGCCGCTGCGGTTCGCCGCGCAGCAAGGCGACGATCATCGCCGGAAAGGCGAACGCCACGCAGGCGAGATAGGCGACGTGCCAGTTCGACCGCGCCGCGATGACCAGCGCCAGCGACCCCGCGAGTACCGACCCGATCTTCCACCCATATTGCGTCATGCCCGAACCGACGCCCATCTGCGCCGGCTCCAGCGTTTCGATGCGATAGGCGTCGATGACGATATCGTAGGTGGCGCCGGCGAACCCGACGAGGATCGCACCGATGATCGTCGCCTGCAGATTGGCGGCGGGATCGACCAGCGCGAGATTGATGACGGCGAGCGCGACCAGCACGCCCGACAGCAGGATCCACGACACCCGCTGCCCCAGCCGACCGATCACCGGCAGGCGGACGCCGTCGACCATCCATGCCCAGAGCGGCTTCAGATTGTAGACGAGGAAGCCGAGCGTGAAGGCGGTGATCGTCGCCTTGTCGAGCCCGTCCTGCTTCAGCCGGGTGGTCAGCGTCGCGCCGATCATGGTGAAGGCGAGGCCCGAGGAGATGCCCATGAAGAACACCGCGACCGGCCCGCGTTCCGCATAGGGCGCCAGCGGCGCGAGCCGGGCGCGGACCGCGGGCGAGCGGCGCATCGCGACGACGACGAGCACGGCGATCGCCGCGACGATCAGGAAATAGAGGTTATTGCCGGTCAACATCGGCCGGACACTAGCGCCAATTTCGCCAGCGACCAGCCGCTACGTGGCGATCAGGCGGCGGGCGCCGCGAACAGGCGCAGGCCGCTCGGCAGCCGCTTCTGCTTGCGTCCGCCGATCTGCGCGTCGATCGCCTCGATCGCGCCGATCAGGTCGCGCTGCTGATAGGGTTTGGCGAGGCACCCCGCCGCCAGCATCGTCGCCTCGACCGGGCAATTGCCGGTGACGAACAGCACCGGCACCCCGGTTTCCGCCGCGGCCCGCGCCACGTCCAGCCCCGAACCGTCGGCGAGATGCACGTCGACCAGCACCAGATCGACACCGGCGTCGGAGCGCAGCACGTCGATCGCATCGGCGACGCGATCGACCGTGGCGACGACCTGATAGCTCGCCTCGATCAGCACGTGTTCCGTGTCGAACGCGATCAACGGCTCATCCTCGACGACGAGCAGACGCACGATCTGGCGCTTCTTTTTCCCGAACAGCATTCGCCCGCTCCGATCGGCGCGCAGTCATTGTTACGCCTCCGCTACATAACGCGCGCAGGCTGCTCCGGGCGCAAATATTTTCACGCGCATGACGAATGAGCGTTATGGGCGGGGGATGGCCCAGATATCAGAACCCCGCACCGGCGACCGGATCGCAAAACTGCTCGCGCGTGCCGGCGTCGCCAGCCGGCGCGAAGTCGAACGGATGATCGCCGAAGGGCGCGTCGCGCTGAACGGCACGGTGCTCGATACGCCGGCGACGGTGCTGCGTTCGCTGCAGGGCGTCACCGTCGACGGACAACCCGTCGCGCTGCCCGAACCGACGCGCTTGTTCCTGTATCACAAGCCGACCGGGCTGCTGGTGACCGAGCGTGATCCGAAGGGGCGCACGACGATCTACGACCGCCTGCCGCGCGACCTGCCGCGGCTGGTGCCGGTCGGCCGGCTCGACCTCAACACCGAAGGGTTGCTGCTGCTCACCACCGATGGCGGGTTCAAGCGTCAGCTGGAGCTGCCCTCGACCGGGGTCGAGCGCAGCTATCGCGCCCGCGCCTATGGCAACGTCACGCAGCAGCAGCTGGAGGAACTGGCGGAAGGGGTCGAGATCGAGGGTATCCGCTACGGCTCGATCGACGCCAATATCGAGCGGCGGACCGGCGCCAACGTCTGGATCGAGATCACCATCACCGAAGGCAAGAACCGCGAGGTGCGGCGCGTCCTCGAACACCTCGGCCTGCAGGTGAGCCGGCTGATCCGGACCCGCTATGGCCCGTTCGTGCTCGGCGACCTGCCCGTGGGCGAAGTCGGCGAGGTCAAGCAGCATGAGGTGGTCGCGTTCCGCCGCACGCTGAAGGGCGGCGCGCCGGACGAGCCGGTCGTCGAGACGCCGCGCGACGGCTTCCGCAGTGCGCCGACGGTCGATCGCACCGTCCGGGCGCGGACCCGCGCCGAACAGGCGCCCCGCCCGGTCACCCCGGCCCGGTCGCCGGAAGCCTTCAAGCCGCGCCGCGAACCGGAGCGGAGCGGCAGTCAGGCGCCGCGGGCCGGCTTCCGCAGCGCCGCCACCACCGATCGCGCAGCGCGAACGCGCACCCGCCCCGATGCGGCACCCGACACGCGGGAAGCACGCGGACGCAGCGATACGGGGCGCAGCGATACGGGGCGGGGCGACGTCTCCGCCCGGCCCGAGCGTCAGGGCGGCCGATCGAACCGTGACGGTGCCGCCCGGCATGACGAACGCGCCGCCCCGCCAGGCGGGCGCGCCCCCCGCCGCGATGGACCGCCGGCGGATCGCCATGCGCCGCGGAGCGGTGGCGCCGGTGCCGCAGGTCCGCGCACGCCCAAACCCGGCGCGCGGCCACCACGTCGCGACGGACCGCCGTCCGGCGGCACGCCACGGCCCTCCACGCCCGGCGGCCGCCCGCCGCGGGGGCGCCGCCCATGAGGGTGATCGCAGGCCAGTGGCGCGGCCGGCCGCTCGTCGCGCCCAAGGGCGACGCCACCCGTCCGACTGCGGACCGGACGCGCGAGGCGTTGTTTTCGATGCTGACCAGCCGGCTGGGCAGTTTCGAAGGGCTCGCGGTCGCCGACCTGTTCGCCGGATCGGGCGCGCTCGGAATCGAGGCATTGTCACGCGGCGCGGGGTCGTGCCTGTTCGTCGAACAGGACGGCGCGGCGCTGGATGCGCTCAAGGGCAACCTCGCCAAATTGGGTACGCGCGGCGATGTGCGCGCAGGGTCGGTGATGGCACTGGGACCGGCGATCAAGCCGCTCGACCTCATCATGATGGATCCGCCCTACGGCACCGGCGCGGGGCTGGTCGCGCTCGACAAATTGGCTCGGCTCGGCTGGACCTCGCCCGCGACGTGGGTGAGCATCGAGACGGCAAAGGCGGAAGAGGTCGCGCCTGCGGGCTTTGCCGTCGACGTCAGCCGCGTCCATGGCAAGGCCCGGCTGACGTTGCTCCGTCAGCTCTGACGCAATAGCGCCAGCCCGCCGAGGCTGAGCAGGCCGGCGCCGACGAGATACAGGCCGACCCAGCTCAATCCATGCGGCGCGAGCGCCTCCGCCGCGAGCGGGGCGAGCGCGCCGCCGATGATGCCGCCGAGGTTGAAGGTCATCGACACGCCGGTGTAGCGGACCCCGGCGGGGAACAGGCTCGGCAGCCAGCCGCCGAGCGGCCCGTAGGCGAAGCCCATCACGAACAGCGCGAAGGCGAGCCACAGGAAGATCACGAACAGCGATCCCGCGCCGAGCATCGGCCCCATCGCCAGCCCGGCGACGATGCAGCCGAGGAAGCCGATGACCAGCATCCGCCGCGCGCCCGTGCGATCCGCCATGACGCTCGCGACGATCACCCCGGCGGCGAGGAACAAGATCGCCGCCAGTTCGACGCCGAGCATCGCCTGCCGGCCATAGCCCAGCGTCTTGGTACCGTAGCCCAACGTGAAGGCGGTCGCGAGGTAGAAGAGCGCGAAGCAGGCGACGACCCCGCCGGTGCCCGCGATCAGCGCGCGACCATGGTGGCGGACCAGCGTCGCGATCGGCACCTTGGGCAGCGCCTCCGCCTCGGCCGCTTCGAGGAACACCGGCGTCTCGGTCAGCTTCAGCCGCACCCACAGGCCGAGCGCGACCAGCACCGCGCTGACGAGGAACGGCAGGCGCCAGCCCCAGTCGCGGAATTGCTGCTCGTCCAGTGCAAGGCCAAGGATCAGGAACAGGCCGTTGGCCATGATGAACCCGACCGGCGCGCCGAGCGGCGGGAACATGCCCCAGGTGTTGCGACGATGCGGCGGCGCATTCTCCACCGCGAGCAGCGCCGCGCCGCCCCATTCGCCGCCGAGGCCGAGCCCCTGCCCCAGCCGCATCAGGCAGAGCAGCAGCGGCGCGACCCAGCCGACCTGATCGTAGGTAGGCAGGAAGGCGATGGCGACGGTCGATCCGCCCATCAGCATCAGGCTGGCGACCAACGTCGACTTGCGCCCGACCCGGTCGCCGAAATGCCCGAAGACGATCGCGCCGATCGGCCGCGCGACGAAGGCGAGGCCGAAGCTGGCATAGCTCAGCATCTGTTGCGCGGTGCCGCTTTCCGCCGGGAAGAACAGCATGCCGAACACCAGCGCCGCGGCGGTCGCGTAGATATAGAAATCGTAGAATTCGACCGCGGTGCCGACCAGACTGGCGGTCAGGATGCGGCGCGGAGAGGCTTTTGCGACGGGCTGAGTCATGATCGCCAGCTTAAGCGCGAAATAATCGCCTCGGGCAACAGCAGTGAAATGTGTCCGCAACAAACCCTTCCTACATGGGGGATGTCGCTGCTCCTCTCCCCCTGTGGGTAGCGACGTGCCGGTCGTCTCCCCTGTCGACCGGTCCTCCCTGAACTACGGGGCGGTCGCATCGCGGCTGCCCCGATTTTTCGTCGGGACGCTCCGCGGAGCGAAGAACAGGGGCGACCCGCATGGCAAGCCGCCCCTCTCTTCGTATCGGATCAGCGCGACAGGCTGGCCAGACGCAGCGCGCCGCCTTCGGTCCGCTTCGCGAGCTGGCGCCGGGCATCCTGACGCAGTTCGTCGGTGCAGCGCGCCGCATGCTGATACGCCTCGAGCGACGCGCCACGCATCGTGCAGGCCCAGCGAGCGGCGCGACGCACGCGCGCGTCGAAGCCGGCGCGACCGGCCGCCGTGCCGAGGTCGAGGCCCTGATGCGACACGCGGATGGTGAACGTCTCGCGCTGCTCGGCCGCAGCGGCGCCGGCCGACAGGCATGACAGGGCGAGCGCCGCCGCAGCGACGCGATGGAAGGTCTTCATGATGCACACTCCTGCGAATGATGGTCCGACGAGCCGGACCCGCCGCCACGTCTCTGCCGGACGGGCTGTGCACGGGCCGCCTCTCGTCGGCAGGATGGCGCTTAGCGCCGTGGCGTTTCGCTGGCGCGACGATGGCAAGTCAATGATGTGGCAGTGCCGCGGGGCGGATCGGACTTGCCCGCGCGCGCGGCGTTCCCTACCTGTTCACCGGTGACCGATACCGCCACCCATCTGCAAGACCCGCCCTATCTCAAGGGACTGAACCCGCCGCAGCGCGAAGCCGTGCTGACCACCGAGGGCCCCGTGCTGATGCTGGCCGGCGCCGGCACCGGCAAGACGGCGGCGCTGACCGCGCGGCTCGCGCATCTGTTGTGGACGCGCAAGGCGTGGCCGTCGGAGATCCTGAGCGTCACCTTCACCAACAAGGCGGCGCGCGAGATGCGCGAGCGCGTCGGCCGGCTGGTCGGCGATGCGGTCGAAGGCATGCCGTGGCTCGGCACCTTTCACGCGATCGGTGCCAAGATGCTGCGCCGGCATGCCGAACTGGTCGGGTTGCAGAGCAATTTCACCATCCTCGACACCGACGACCAGTTGCGATTGCTCAAGCAATTGATCGTTGCCGCCGATCTCGATGAAAAGCGCTTCCCTGCGCGCAGTCTCGCCGGGCTGATCGACGACTGGAAGAACAAGGGCCTGGTCCCCGCCGATATCGATGCCGGCGAAAGCGAACGCTACGCCAATGGTCGCGGCGGCGAATTGTACGCGCAATATCAGGCGCGGTTGAAGTCGCTCAACGCCTGCGATTTCGGCGACCTGCTGCTGCACATGCTGACCATCCTGAAAACGCATGCCGACGTGCTGCGGGTGTATCAGGAGCGGTTCAAGTTCATCATGGTCGACGAATATCAGGATACCAACGTCGTCCAGTACCTCTGGCTGCGGCTGCTCGCGCAGCAGCACAAGAATATCGCCTGCGTCGGCGACGACGACCAGTCGATCTATTCGTGGCGCGGTGCGCAGGTCGAGAATATCCTGAAGTTCGAGAAGGACTTCCCCGGCGCCACGGTCATCAAGCTCGAACAGAATTACCGATCCACCCCGCATATCCTCGGCGCCGCGTCGGGAATGATCGCCAACAACGGCGGGCGGCTCGGCAAGACGCTGTGGACCGAGCTGGATGCGGGCGAGAAGGTGCGCGTGCTCGGCGTGTGGGACGGGCCGGAGGAAGCGCGCCGCGTCGGCGAGGAGATCGAGGCGCACCAGCGCAACGGTCGCAGCCTCGACGATGTCGCCATCCTCGTCCGCGCGCAGCATCAGACGCGCGAGTTCGAGGACCGCTTCATCAACATCGGCATGCCGTACCGGATCGTCGGCGGCTATCGCTTCTACGAACGCGCCGAAATCCGCGACGCGCTCGCCTATCTGCGCATCGTCAACCAGCCGTCGGACGACCTCGCCTTCGAACGGATCGTCAACGTGCCGAAGCGCGGCCTCGGCGACAAGGCGCTGGCGAAGATCCACCAGCTTGCCCGAATCGAGGGCGTGCCGCTGACGATCGCATCGGCGCGCATCCTCGACACCGACGAGCTGACCCCGCAGGCGCGCCGTGCGCTCGGCAATCTCGTCGGCGATATCGCGCGCTGGCGGGACATGGCGCGCGACCTGCCGCATGCCGAACTCGCCCGCCAGATGCTCGACGAGAGCGGCTATACCGCGATGTGGCAGGCCGAAAAATCGGTCGAGGCGGCGGGGCGGCTGGAGAATCTGTCCGAGCTGGTCCGCGCGATGGAGGAATATGAGTCGCTTGGCGCATTCCTCGAACACGTCAGCCTCGTCATGGACAAGGAGGGCGCGGCGCAGGACCCGCAGGTGACGATCATGACGATCCACGCCGCCAAGGGGCTGGAGTTCGACACGGTGTTCCTCGTCGGATGGGAGGAGGGGCTGTTTCCGTCGCAGCGGTCGCTGGACGAGGGCGGCACCAAGAGTCTCGAGGAGGAGCGGCGGCTCGCCTATGTCGCGATCACCCGTGCGCGCCGGCGCGCGGTGATCCTCCACGCCGCGAATCGGCGCATCTACGGGCAATGGACGTCGAGCATCCCCAGCCGCTTCGTCGGCGAGCTGCCGCCCGAGCATATCGACAGCGACACGACCATGTCGGGCGGCGAGAGCCTGTGGCGGGCGAACTGGAGCGAGCGGGCGGACCCGTTCGCCAATGTCGCGCGGGGGTCCGGGCGCGGGCCCGGCTGGCAGCGTGCCGCCGGATCGGGATCGGGCTTCAGCACCGCACCGACGCGGGTCGTCGAAAGCCGGTCGAGCGCGGTCAGCATCGGCAACAAGGGGCGCAGCGACCTGTCCGTGGGCCTGCGCGTCTTCCACCAGAAGTTCGGCTATGGCGCGATCGCGGAGATCGAGGGCAACAAGCTGGAGATCGATTTCGAGGCGGCCGGCCGCAAGCGGGTGATGGACAGCTTCGTCACCATCGGGTGACGGGCACCGTTCCCGCCCCTTGCGGCCAGGACGTCAGGCGTTGCCCGGGCGGCGCGGCCCCGCCGGTCGATGCGGCACGGATGCCGCGACGTCGCGGTGGGGGAAGGCGCTGCGATCGAGCGCCTCGCCGTACATCCTGGCGAGCCCGGCGTGCGCGGCGCGCGCCTCAGGGCAGTTCGCCTCACGCGCCTTGACCAGCGAGATTTGCTCGCGCGACAGCAAGTAGTTGATGTCCATCACGGATTCCTCCGAATGTAAGCGAGGGCCCGGCCATGCAGGCCACCATCACGAGATGCTTACGGAACGATCGGGTGATGGGGCAACCATAACAGATTTCGTGGGGGCCGTCGCCCTGCCCCCGCCGCAGCCACGGCGCCGGTCGTCGCGTCCGTCGACACAACGCCATCGGGGACCATTCAGCAACCAACAACCTGACTTCAGTGTATAACCATCGCACGCCCGACTCACCGGGCCGCTCCGAGGGTCATTTTCATGTTCAGGTCCCTGTCGCTTTCCGTCGCCGTCGCGGCGTTGCTCTGCGGCGGCGCGCCAGCGGTTGCGCAATCCGCTGCCGACGATGCGCGCTTCGCTGCCGCCCAGCAGCGCTTCGATGCCGAGCTTGCCCGCTATCGCGCCGAATTCGACCGCTATCGGTCGGGCCGCGGCAGCGCCGGTCCGGGCGGCTATCGCCAGGCGCCGGTGCCCAACGCCTATGACGGTCCGCGCGACGCCGGCTACGCCGACGAACGCGACGAGAATGGCTATGACGCCTCGCGCTATTATAGCTCCGGCGCGAACTATCGCGAACGCGTGCTGAGCAACGACGAGCGGGTCTATGCCGGCAACGACGGGCGCTATTATTGCAAGCGCGGCGACGGCACCACCGGCCTGATCGTCGGCGGCGCGGCGGGCGGTATCCTGGGCAACGTCATCGACGGCGGACGCAGCCGCATCGTCGGCACCCTGCTGGGCGGCGCGGCGGGCGCGCTCGCCGGCAAGGCCGTCGATCAGAACCAGTCGCAAGTCCGCTGCCGCTGAGCCGCAGCGCTGGTGGCGGTCAGCCCTGCTCGACCGCCATCAGCGTCACGCCCTCGTACTTTTCGGCGGCCGGTTCGAACAGGGTGTTGGGCTTGAACGCGCGCGCGGTCAGCGTGGGATCACCCAGCCCGTCCAGCTTGAACGTCCCGAGTTTCTCCTCACGCGGCGGTTTGCCGTCGCGTTCGACGGTGATCGCGTCGACATAGATCTCGCCGTGGCGCGTGTAGAGAATGTGGGGGGCTATCGTCACCGTGCCCTTGTTGTAGGTGGCGGTAACGGCAAGCTGGCGGACGATCGCTTCGAACATCGTCGGCACCGGTCCGGTCGGCGCGACGGTCGCGGCTGGAGTGTCGGTCATGGCGTGCCCCTTAGCGAACCGTGCTGCGTTGCAGCAAGCACCGATTCGTTCGTGAAGCGTATCACATGGTCAGCGGTTGAGCTCGACCAGATGCTCGAACACATCCATTTCAAGCGGTTGCTTGAACTGACAGCCGGCGGAAAAATCGTCCGCCCATTTGACGTCGGCGACGACCGAGCCCGCGCCGGGCAAGGTCAGCCAGATCGTGCTGCCCTTGGCGAGCGGGCAATAGGTCTGAAGGCGGGCGCCGTGAATCGAGATGTCGACCACCCGGCACAAGGTCCGGACCCCCTTGCCGATATGCGCATCCAACGAAACCGGCGCACGCGCGGAGCGGCGCCGGCCGTTGGTGTCTGCTGGTTCGAATTCCGCTGCGAACATGAACCAAGGCCTAGATGGCGATGGTTAAGGCCGGGTATACGAAGCCGCGCTGGTACCGGAAAATCCGGACCGGATCAGCCCTTGCGCAGGGTCAGACCACCGCCGAACCGCTTGTTGAAGCGTGCGACCTGGCCACCGGCGTCCAGCAGCTGACCGCGACCACCGGTCCAGGCGGGGTGCGCCAGCGGATCGATATCGAGCGTCATCGTGTCGCCTTCTTTGCCCCAAGTGGAGCGAGTCTCGAACACGGTGCCGTCGGTCATCTGGATTTTGATCATGTGGTAGTCGGGATGGGTATCTTTCTTCACGTCACACGCTCCTGAAACGGCTGGTTCCGACCAGCCTGGAAGAGAAGCGGCGCCCCTAACGGAGCGCCGCCGGAATGTCAAAGTCGGCAGCCGGTCACGCCTTGGGCGGGTCGGCGATCATCGCGGTGAAATTCGCCTCGGCCACCACCACGCCGTCGATCTTCGCGACGCCGGCGAACTTGCAAACGCTCGCGCGCTTCTGGACGAAGGTCGCCTCGAGCCGGAGCAGCACGCCGGGTTCGACCGGCTTGCGGAACTTCGCGCCGTCGATCGCCATGAAATAGACGAGCTTGCCCGATCCGGCGAGGCCGAGGCTTTCGACCGCGAGGATGCCGGCGGCCTGCGCCAGCGCCTCGACGATCAGCACGCCCGGCATGATCGGCCGGCCAGGGAAATGGCCTTGGAAGAACTGCTCGTTGATCGTCACCGCCTTGATCGCCGCGATCGACCGGTCGAGGATCAGCTCCTCGACGCGATCGACCAGCAGCATCGGGTAGCGATGCGGCAAGGCTGCCATGACCCGCCCGATATCGAGCGGGCCGAGCGTCCGCGGTGCGTCTTCGCTCACCCGGATAGCGCCTTAACGGCCCTGCGGGGTTGCGCGCGGCGTCGCGGCGGGGGCCGCGGCCGGAGCGGGCGTACCGGCGGCAGGTGCGGGCGCGCCGGCCTGCTGACGACGGGCGGCGTTCGCGTACACGAGCTGACGATATTGCTGGAGCAGTTCGACGGTCTGCTGCTGCGGCTGCCAGTTCGCCGGCGGCGCGATCGGCACGCTCGGGGTAGTGCGATCGATCTCGGCGATGATGTCGCGGGTGACGTCGGTCGCCGGCGGTGCGAACTGGATCGCGTTCGGGGCGAGGACGATGCTGATCTTCTTCGCGGCGACGACGGCGCGCAGCGCGGGATCGTACTTGTTCACGATCTGCTCGAGCGCATAGGCCTGCGCCTTGATCGCCGGACCCTGCGCGGCCTCGATGCCGGGCTGCGCCTTCTGCTGCGCGGCGCGGACCTGGTTGCCGATCGCGCTGTTCGGCGCTTCGGCGGCGGCGGCTTCCGCCTGGCTGACCTGGCCGTCCTTGTTAGTGTCGAGCAGCGTGCGCAGCTGCGTGTTCAGCGCGGTCTGCGCGGCGGCGGCCTGATCCAGCTGCGCCTTGTAGGTGGTCGAGATCTGCTGGTTGGCAGCATCGAACGCCTTTGCGCTGAAGATCGCCGCATCGGCCTGTGCCGTCGCGATCCCGGCGGTCTGCGCCGATGCCGTGCCGGCGAGCAAGGCGACGGAAGCGACGGCGATCGCCGACGCGCAAGTCTTCGTGATGGTCTTCATTAGAACTGCGTCCCTACGTTGAAGGTAATGAGCTTGGGGTCGTCGCCCTTCTGCTTGACCAGCGCCTTGGCGAGATCGATGCGGAGTGGGCCGAAAGGCGAATTCCAGTTGACGCCGACACCGATGCTGACGCGCGGCGTCGCGCTGGAGGCGTAATAGGTTTCCTTGAACGGCGTGATCGGCGTGTCGTAGCCGATGGTGTTGGTCGTGTCGCCGGCGCAGGCGCCGCCTGCCGTCGCCGAATAGCCGATCGAGCAGGTTGTCGGCGCGCCCGCGTTGGTCGCGGCGTTGGTCGGCACGTAATAGATCTGACGGCCCGCCGAGTCGGTGAGCAGCCGCTGGATCGGCAGCACGGTGACGTTGCCGGCCGCATCCGTGATCGTCGGGAAGTCGGCGGTCGGTCGCGGCCGGGTCAGCGCGAACAGGCTGCCCGCCTGGACATAGACCGACGGCCGCAGGCCGAGCTCGCGCGCACCGGCGCCGAGCGGAATCTCCAGTTCGGCGCGGACGAGGTAATAGGCGCGGCCGCCGAGCGCATCGTCGACCAGCTGGTCGCGATCAGTAACCAGCACCTGCTTGCCCGTGGTCGTGTCGGTCGTGTAATATTGGCGCTGCACGCGCGGGCCGATGCCGCGGATGTCGAAACCGCGGAACTGCGGCTCGCCGAGATAGAAGCGGTCGGTGATGCGGATCTTGTCGACGCCCTCGGGCCGTGCGCCCTCGAGCGAGTGGATATAGCCCGCCTCGCCGACCAGCGAGCCGATGAAGCCCGAGCCGACGTTGACGAACTTCGACCCCTCCAGACGGGTGCGAATGTATTTCACGTCGCCGCCGAGGCCCGCGAAGTCCTGGCTGAAGCTGAGACGCTGGCCCGCGGTCGGGCGCAGGCGGCTGTTGAGGCTGTCGTAGATCAGCGAATAGCCGGCCGACGACGTCCAGCGATTGCCGATCGCCTCGCAGAGATAGCGGCCCGCCTTGAGGATGTCGCACCGGCCGCCGGTGTAATAGGTGCTCTGGTCGAGCCCGACTTCATCATAGGACAGGCCGTAACGGCCGGCGAGCGACCAATATTCGGTCAGCGGCACGCCGGTACGGACCTGGAAGCCGGTCGACACCTGCGAATAGGTGGTGCGGCGGTCGGTGCCGATATAGTTGAAGGAGTTGAAATCGCGGCGGAACACGTCAACGCCGATCGCGACGTTCTTGTCGAACAGATAGGGCTCGGTGAAGCCCAGCTCGATCGATTTCGAATAGGTCGAATAGTTGACGCCCGCACGCAGCACCTGCCCCTTGCCGCGGAAGTTGTTCTGCGTGATGTTGGCCTGGATGATGAAGCGTTCGAGGCTGGAATAGCCGACCGACAGCTGCAGTTCGCCGGTACTCTTTTCCTCGAGATTGGTTTCGAGGACGATGCGATCGGGGGCCGAACCGGGGTTCTGCTTGATCTCCATCTTGTCCTGGAAGAACCCGAGGCTGTTGATGCGATCCTGCGAACGCTTAACCTGGAAGCTGTTGAACGCGTCGCCTTCGGCCAGACGGATCTCGCGGCGGACGACCTTGTCCTGCGTCTGCGTGTTGCCGTTGATATCGATCCGCTCGACATAGGTGCGCTGCGCCTGCGCAATGTGGAAATTCATCCCCATCGTCAGCGTTTCGGGATCGCGCTGAAAGTCCGGCGACACGTCGGTGAAGGCATAGCCGAACAGGCCGGCCGATTCGCTCAGCTGGTCGACCGAATCCTCGACCAGCTTGGCGTTGTACCATTCGCCCTTTTTGATCGGCAGCGACGAGGCCAGCTTCTTGTTGTCGAAATCGCGGATCTCGCTGTCGACGGTGACGTCGCCGAATTTGTAGCGCTTACCCTCCTCGACGACATAGGTGATGATGAAGTCGCGCTTGTCCGGCGTCAGTTCGGCGACCGCGCTGGTGACGCGGAAATCGGCATAGCCCTGCGTCAGGTAGAACTGGCGGAGCTTCTGCTGGTCGTAGTTCAGGCGATCCTGATCGTAGGAGGTGTTGGATGAGAGCAGGCGGAACCAGCGCGATTCCTTGGTGACCATCTCGCCGCGCAGCTTGCCGTCGTTGAACACCTCGTTACCGATGATGTTGATCTGACGGACCTTGGACTTCGGTCCCTCGGTAATCTCGAACACCACGTCGACGCGGTTCTGGTCGAGGCTCACCATCTTGGGACTGATGACCGCGGCGAAGCGGCCCTGCCGGCGGTACAGCTCGATGATCCGCGACACGTCCTGGCGGACCGCGGTGCGCGTGAATATCTGACGCGGCGCGAGCTTGATCTCCTTGGTGATCTTGTCGCTCTTGAGCGCCTTGTTCCCTTCGAGGATCACGCGGTTGATGATCGGGTTCTCGCGGATGCGCAGCACGATGTCGCCGGTTTCGACGCCGGAGATCGAGAAATCGACGAACAGGTCCGACGCCTGCAGATCCTTCAGCGCCTGATCGAGCGTTTCCGCGGTATAAGGGATGCCGACACGCAACTTTGTGTAGGACAGGACCGTTTCAGATTCGATGCGCTGCGACCCCTCGACGCGGAGCGTCTTGATCGTGCGCGCCGGGGCGGGCGTCGCGGCCGGCGCCGCGGGCGTCGGAGTCGCGACGGGCGCGGGTGCAGGCGCCCTCTGGGCCAGAGCGGGCACGCCCGACAACATGGTGCCGGCGAGCAGCGCGGCGCCCTTCGCCACGAACATGGAACTCTTCATCGCTGTCACTCAACCCACCCCAAATACGTCAGGATACCCAATATGCACCGGGAGACGCAGAAACCTGCCCTGCCCCAACCCGGTCAGCCGATCAACCCGGCCAGCCGCTGCCACAGGCCCACGGCGCTCAAATCGTTGAAGGTCACGACCAGCATCAGCGTCAGCACGAGCGCCAGTCCGCCGCGAAACGCCCATTCCTGCACTCTGGGTTCAAGGGGGCGGCGGCGTATCGCCTCGATCGCATAGAAGAACAAATGGCCGCCATCCAGCATCGGTACTGGCAGCAGATTGATGAACCCCAGATTGATCGACAGCATCGCGACCAGCCAGACGAAGGCGGACAGGCCCAGCGCCATCTGCTCGCCGCTGATCTTGGCGATGCGGATCGGCCCGCCAAGTTCGTCGATCGAACGCCGGCCGCTGATGATCTGGCCGAGCGTTTCCAGCGTGCCTGCGATGATCTCGCCGGTCATGCGCACGCCCGCGGCCGGGGCGGCGGCAAGGCCGACCGGCTCGAGCACGGGATCGCCGCTGCCGATGCCGATGCGGCCGATGCGATAGTCATTGCCGAAGCGGTCGCGCTGGCGGATCACCCCGAATTCAAGCGGACGATCGCAGGCGGCGCCGCCGCGTTCGATACGGACCGTCGCCTGCTGGCCCGGCCGGATCAGCGCATAGCGTGCGATGTCGGAGAAGGTCTCAATCCCGCGGCCGTCGATGGCGACGATGCGGTCGCCCGGTTGCAGGCCGGCCTTCGCGCCCGGTCCGCTCGCAATCACCGTGCCGACCACCGCCGGCGTGCGATCGACGCCATAGGTATGCGCGAAGCCGGCGAGGATGAGGACGGCGAGAGTCAGGTTGATCGCCGGGCCGGCGCCGACAATAATCGCCCGCTGCCACAGCGGCTTGGCCTGGAAGGTCTGCGCGCGCTCGGCGGCAGGCAGCGCCAGCCACGCCGCGTCGGGCTGGCTCGCCGGATTCATGTCGCCAGCGAAGCGAACATAGCCGCCCAGCGGCAGCCAGCCGAATTTCCAGCGGGTGCCGCGGCGGTCGGTGAAGCCCGCGATCTCGCGACCGAAGCCGATAGAGAAGGCCTCGGCCTTCACGCCGAACAGCCGGCCGGCCAGATAATGGCCCATTTCGTGGATGAAGACGAGCGGGCCGATCGCGCAAAGGAACGCGAGGATGGCCATCGGAACGCCGGGGGACTGGATCAAGCTACGCAATCCTTCACGCGTGGACCTTTACACGCCCCTGAGCACGTCCCTGTACTTGTTTGTCCGCCATTCGTCGCGCCTCCCCGTCGATGAAGAGGACCGCCTCCAGCGTGTCCGGAGCCGGCGGATCGTAACGCTCCAGCGTATCGGCGACGATTGCGGCAATTTCGAGGAAGCCGATCCGCCGCGCGAGAAAGGCCGCGACCGCGACCTCGTTGGCGGCATTGAGGATCGCCGGACGCGCGCCGCCCGCCTCCAGCGCGGTACGGGCGAGCGCCAGCGCGGGGAAGCGGACGGGGTCGCAGGCCTCGAAATCGAGACGGCCGATCCCGACGAGATCGAGCGGCGCCATCGGCGTCGCCATCCGGTCGGGCCAAGCGAGCGTATGCGCGATCGGCACGCGCATGTCCGACGGGCCGAGCTGCGCGAGCATCGACCCGTCGACGTAATCGACCATAGAATGGATCACCGACTGGCGATGGAGCACGACCTCGATCCGGTCGTGCGCGACCGGGAACAGGCGCGCGGCCTCGATCAGTTCGAGCCCCTTGTTCATCATCGTCGCGCTGTCGATGCTGATCTTCGCGCCCATCGACCAATTGGGATGCGCGACCGCCTGTTCGACGGTGACGTCCGCCATACGATCGAGCGACCAGTCGCGGAACGGACCGCCGCTGGCGGTGAGGATGATGCGGCGGACGCCCTCGGGCCGGACGAAGTCGAAACATTGGTAGATCGCGTTATGCTCGCTGTCCGCGGGCAGCAGCGTCGCGCCGGAGCGGGCAGCGGCGGCGAGGATGACCTCGCCCGCGGACACGAGCGGTTCCTTGTTGGCGATGACGACGGTGCCGCCATGTTCGATCGCCGCCATCACCGGCCTCAGCCCGGCGCATCCGACGATCGCGCCCATCGTCCAGTCGGCGCCGGCGGCGGCATCGCAGATCGCCTGCGCGCCGCCCGTCGCCTGGGTCGACGTGCCGGCGAGCGCCTCACGCAGGGCGGGCAGGCAGCTTTCGTCGGCGACGACGGCGATTTCAGCGCGGGTGCGGATCGCTGCCGAGGCAAGGCTCGCGACATCGCAATTGGCGGTGAGCGCACGGACGCGGAACCGGTCCGGCTCGCGTTCAACGAGATCGAGGGTGGAGGTACCAACCGATCCGGTCGCGCCCAATATGGTGACGGTTTTCATGTCAGAATGCCAGCGGCACGACGACGAGCAGCGCGGCGAGAGGCAGCACGGGCACCAGCCCGTCGAGCCGGTCGAGGACGCCGCCATGGCCGGGAATGACGCTGCCCGAATCCTTGACGCCGGCGCGGCGCTTCAACCAGCTCTCGTACAGGTCGCCGCCCTGCGCGACGATCGCGAGCAGCGGCGTCGCAGCCACGAAGCGCAACGGCAGGAGGTAGAAGGTTTGCATCAGCAGCGCGACCAGCGTCGCCACCACGATGCCGCCGATCAGGCCGGCCCAGGTCTTGTTGGGGCTGATCGTCGGCGCAAGCTTGGGACCGCCGATGCCGCGGCCGGCGAAATAGGCGCCGATATCCGTCGCCCAGACGATCGCCAGCGCCCAAAGCGCGTTGCGGATGCCGTCGGGCTCATGCCGGATCAACAGCAACGCATAGATCGGCAAGCCGCAATAGAGCACGCCGAGGCCGAGCTGCGGCCGGCGGGTGACGATGGTGAGGAAGAAGAACGCGCCGACCAGCAGGCCGAGCGCGAAGAAGTTGGGCCCCGCGGCGATCGGGCACATGATCGCGAGCGGCACGAACAGCACGTATTGGCCGAGGCGCTTGGTTTTGGGTTCGGCAAGGTGGAGTTCGCTCCATTCCGCCATCATGAACACGCCCGCGGTCACCGCGAGCAGCCAAAAGGGGAAGCCGCCGAACGCAAGCGCGACCAGTGCCAGCGCGATAAGGCCAAGGCCGGTCAGCGTGCGGGTCGCAAGCTCCGACGGCCGTTTGGCCGGAGGCGTGTCGCTCACAGGCCGCCGTAGCGCCGCTGGCGCTGGCCGAACGCGGCGATCGCGTCGGCAAGCGTATCGCCTGTGAAATCGGGCCAGAGCGTGTCGATGAACAGCAGTTCGGCATAGGCCGCCTGCCAGAGCAGGAAGTTGGACAGCCGCTGCTCGCCCGACGAGCGGATGACGAGGTCGAGCGGCGGCAGGTCGGCGGTGTCGAGCTCCGCCTCGATGCTGCCGGCGGTGATCGCGGCGGGGTCGATCTCGCCCGCCGCGGCGCGGGCCGCGAGGCGCTGCGCGGCCGCGACCAGCTCGGCGTGCGAACCGTAATTGAGCGCGATCACCAGGATCGGCCCGGTGTTGGCCGCGGTCTTTGCCACCGCATCATCGACGAGGGCGACAAGATCGGGCGCGAAGCAACGATAGTCGCCGATCACGCGCAGGCGGACGTTTTCCTCGACCAATTCGGCAAGGTCGCTGCGGATAAAGAGCCGGAGCAGCCCCATCAGCGCGCCGACCTCGTCCTCCGGCCGGCGCCAGTTCTCCGAGGAAAAGGCATAGAGCGTCAGCGCCTCAACCCCCAGCGCGCGCGCGGCGCGGGTGACGCGGCGCACAGCCTCGACGCCGGCCTTGTGACCGGCGACGCGCGGCAGCATCCGCGCCTTCGCCCAGCGCCCGTTGCCATCCATGATGATGGCGACGTGCCGCGGCACCGGCCCCGTATCAGGGACCGCGACGAGGGACGCGGCAGAGGACGCCGATGGGCTCACTTACCCAGGATTTCCTTTTCCTTCGCCGCGGCGGCCGCATCGAGATCGGCGACGGTGGCGTCGGTCAGCTTCTGCACCTCGGTTTCGTGGCGCTTGCGCTCGTCCTCGCTGATGACGCCCTTCTTCTCGTCGGTCTTCAGGCTGTCCATGCCGTCTCGGCGCACGTTGCGCACCGCGATGCGCGACGCCTCGGCATATTTGCCGGCGAGCTTGGCGAGCTCCTTGCGGCGCTCCTCGGTCAAGTCGGGGATCGGCAGGCGCAGCGTCTGGCCGTCGTTGATCGGGTTGAGGCCGAGGCCCGCCGAACGGATCGCCTTTTCGACGGGCCCGACGTTCGACTTGTCCCAGACCTGCACCGACAGCATGCGCGGTTCCGGCACCGAGACGGTGGCGACCTGCACCAGCGGCATGTGGCTGCCGTAGACCTCGACCGTCACCGGATCGAGCAAGGCGGTGGAGGCGCGGCCGGTGCGCAGGCCGTTTAGGTCGTGCTTCAGCGATTCGACGGCGCCGGCCATGCGGCGTTCGAGGTCGGCCTTGTCATAGGCTGCCATGATCTACTCCTGTTCGCTCTGGACGATCGTCGAGACACCATCACCGCCGAGGACCGCGGCGAAATTGCCGTGCTCCCGGATGTTGAAGACGACGATCGGAATATTGTTGTCGCGGCACAATGCGATCGCGCTGGCGTCCATGACCTTGAGGTCGTCAGACAGCACGGTCGAATAGCTCACGGTATCGTAACGGGTCGCGGTCGGCACCTTCTTGGGATCGGCATCGTAGACGCCGTCGACCGAGGTGCCCTTGAACAGGGCATCGCACTTCATCTCGGCGGCGCGGAGCGCGGCACCGGAATCGGTGGTGAAGAACGGGCTGCCGACGCCGGCGGCGAAGATCACCACGCGCCCCTTTTCGAGGTGACGCTCGGCACGGCGGCGGATGAAGGGTTCGCAGACCGACTGCATCGGGATCGCCGACTGGACGCGCGTATCGACGCCGATCTGCTCCAGCGCATTCTGCACCGCGAGGGCGTTCATCACGGTCGCGAGCATGCCCATGTAATCGGCGGTCGCGCGCTCGATGCCCTTGGCGGCAGCGGACAGACCACGGAAGATGTTGCCGCCACCGACGACGACGCACAGTTCGTAACCCTGGTCGCGCACGCCCGCAATCTCCTGCGCGACGCGCGCGGTGATCTCCGGATCGATGGCGAGGCCGCCTTCTCCCATCAGCACTTCGCCGGAGAGTTTGAGCAGGATACGTTTGAAGCGGGGGCCGGCGGTCATGGGGTCCTGACGGTAAGGGAAAGCGGCGCGGACCTTAGGGCGCGCGCACCGCAGGAGCAACCTCGACTGGACGCGTCGACGCGCGGTGCACGGGAATTTGTCGGGGCATGCACCGGACATGCACCCGGTGCCGCCCCGGAGCCCGTCCGGGGCGGCAGGGGTCGGGGGAGCAAATACGCCCCCTTGCCTTACTTCTGGGCGACGCCCGAAGCGGCCGCGACTTCGGCGGCGAAGTCCGACGCTTCCTTTTCGATGCCCTCGCCGAGCTGGAAGCGGACATAGTCGACCAGCTTGATCGTGGCGCCGGCGTCCTTGCCCGCCTTGGCGACGACGTCGCTGATCTTGGTCTTGCCGTCCATCACGAACAGCTGGCTGACCAGCGCGTGCTCCTTGCGGTACTTGGCGATGCCGCCCTCAACCATCTTGGCGATGATGTCGGCGGGCTTGCCCGATTCGGACGCCTTTTCGGTCGCGATCGCGCGCTCGCGCTCGATCTCCGCCTCGTCGAGGTCCTCCTCGTTCAGTGCCTTCGGGAAGGCCGCGGCGATGTGCATCGCCAGCTGCTTGCCGAGACCCTGCAGCACCTCGTCCGACGCGTCCGATTCAAGCGCGACGAGCACGCCGATCTTGCCGAGGCCTGGCGATGCCTGGTTGTGGACGTAGGACACGACTGCGCCCTTGGTCACTTCGAGGCGCTTGGCGCGACGCAGCGACTGGTTCTCGCCGATCGTCGCGATGTTGTTGGTCAGCACGTCGGCGACGCTGGTGCCCGACGGCATCGTCTCGGCCTTCAGCGCCTCGACGTCGCCACCAGTGGCGAGCGCAATCTGCGTCACTTCGCGGACGAACTGCTGGAACTGGTCGTTCTTCGCGACGAAGTCGGTTTCTGAGTTCACCTCGACCGCTGCACCCTTGGTGCCCGCGGTGGCGACACCGACGAGCCCCTCGGCCGCGGTGCGGCTGGACTTCTTCTGCGCGGCGGCCAGACCCTTGGTGCGCAACCAGTCCAGGGCGGCGTCCATGTCGCCGGCGGCCTCGTTCAGCGCCTTCTTGCAATCCATCATGCCCGCGCCGCTTTTCTCGCGCAGGTCCTTGACCATCGCTGCGGTAACTTCAGCCATGTGCGTAATCCTTTTACTCGAATGTGATTGCGGGCGAGGAAGGGCATAGCCGCCCTACCCCGCCCGCATGACGTTTCAACGACGGGCGTTACGCGTCGATCTGACGCTCGGCTTCGGCGCCTGCGCCCTCGACGTTGGTCGCGGCCTGAGCTTCGGGCTCGGCAGCCGGCGTAGGAACGGTCAGCGCCTCCTCGTCCGGCGCGACGTCCTGCGCACCCAGATCGACGCCACGGCGCGACTGCTGCTCCTGGTTGCCGCGGGTCGCCGCGATGGCGATTGCTTCGCAATACAGGCGGATGGCGCGGCTGGCGTCGTCGTTCGCGGGGACCGGGAAGGCGATGCCGTCAGGCGACACGTTCGAATCGAGGATCGCGACGACGGGGATGCCGAGCGTGTTGGCTTCCTTGATCGCCAGCTCTTCCTTGTTCGCGTCGATCACGAACATGACGTCGGGCACGCCGCCCATGTCGCGGATGCCGCCGAGGCTGAGTTCGAGCTTGTCCTTCTCACGGGTCAGCTGCAGCACTTCCTTCTTGGTCAGGCCGTGCGTGTCGCCCGACAGCTGCTCCTCGAGGCTCTTGAGGCGCTTGATCGAGTTGCTGATCGTCTTCCAGTTGGTGAGCATGCCGCCCAGCCAGCGGTGGTTGACGAAATGCTGGCCCGAACGGCGCGCCGCATCGGCGACGGCATCCTGCGCCTGGCGCTTGGTGCCGACGAACAGCACCTTGCCGCCACCGGCTACCGACGACGAGACGAACTCGAGCGCGCGGGCGAAGAGGGGAACGGTCTGCGACAGGTCGAGGATGTGAACGCCGTTACGATCGCCGAAAATGTAAGGCTTCATCTTCGGGTTCCAGCGGTGCGTCTGGTGGCCGAAGTGCGCACCAGTCTCGATGAGCTGCTGCATGGTGACGACGGGTGCCGCCATAGGATAATTCCTTCCGGTTGAGCCTCTGGGAAGCGGATGACGTCGCACCTTGCGGAGCGGCGCACCGGGCTATGATGCTTCCCATGCGGGGTTGAGGGGCGCGCCATTAGCCGAACGGTCGCGCAAAGGCAAGAGTCCGGATCCCGCTTGACAGCGAGAACACATGTGGAACATACAGCGGTCAGACAGTGGACGCGAACGGTCCGGTTCTGGTTAAGACACTGTAAAGTGTCCAAAACGGAAGAATCCGGCGCAGGTGCGGAACTCACTGACAAATCATTGGTTTAGTGAGTTATCCACAGGTTGCTCGCTAACCTGACCGGGAGTTGGTTCGATGGTTGCAGCATTCAGTGTTCTGGTGTTCGTCGGTGCGTTTCTCGCTGCCGTGGGCGTAATCGCTATTACGGTTGCGCCGCAATGGCGGCGGATCGTTAGCCTCGCGTCGGGCAATACCGAACCCGCTTTCGCTCCCCTCTCGCACCTAGCCTCCGCCGAGCGCCGCATCGCCGTCAGGCGCTGGGCGTCGGCTCCGATCCCCGCGGCCGTTCGCCGGTTGCGCGCAGCCGCTTGACCCGCGCGTAGCTGGCGATGCTGAAGGGAATAGTGACGAGGTAGCCGACGCAGATCGCGCTGAGCGTATGCCACGGTGCCGATACCAGCGCCGCACCGAGCAAGACGACGCCTGCGATCGCTTCGAACCGGACCGTGCGACGCAGTTTGAGCGACGTCCATGAGAAGGTGGCGACGCTCGACACCATCAGCATCGCGATGAACGCAACCCATGGCGCGACCAGCCATGGCGAGGCGAAAAACGGATGGTCGGTCCAGAACCAGAAGTACATCGGCAGCATCGCGAGGCCTGCACCCGCAGGCGCGGGGACGCCGGTAAGGAAGCCGGCGGATTTGTGCGGCTGATCGGTTTCGTCGATCTTAGCGTTGAAGCGCGCGAGGCGGAGTGCGCAGAAGACGGCGAGGATCAGACTACTGATCCAGCCCAATCGCGGCAGGGCGGCGAGCGACCATAGATACATGATGAGCGCCGGCGCGACCCCGAAGGAGATGGCGTCGGACAGCGAATCGAGCTCCGCACCGAACCGGCTCTCTCCGTGCAGCAGGCGAGCGATACGGCCGTCGAGGCCGTCGAGCACGCCCGCGACCATGATCATTGCCACCGCGCTCTGCCATTCGCCGCCGATCGCGAAGCGGACGCCGCTGAGGCCGGAGCACAGGGCCAGCGCGGTGACCGCATTGGGGGCGACGGCGCGCAGCGGCAGACCGCGCGGGCGGCGTGGCAGGCGGCGGCGGGGGGAGACGCTCAGGTCGCGCTGGTCCATTACTGGGCGATACCGGTGACGGGCACGCCGCCGACGCGGCCGATCACCGTCTCGCCGGCGATGGAGCGCTGGCCGAGCGTCACCTGCGGGATGATGTCGTCGGGCAGGAACACGTCGACGCGGCTGCCGAAGCGGATCAGGCCGACGCGCTGGCCGGTTGCGACCATGTCACCCGGCTTGACGAAGGGCACGATGCGGCGCGCGACGAGGCCGGCGATCTGCGTGAAGCCGATGCGGCGGCCGTCCCTCCCCTCGACGACGATATGCTGTCGCTCGTTCTCGTCGGATGCCTTGTCGAGATCGGCGTTGAGGAACTTGCCGCTGATGTAGACGACCTGGCGGATCGTCCCGGCGATCGGCGTGCGGTTGATGTGGACGTCGAACACCGACATGAAGATCGAGACGCGGGTCAACGGCGCATCGCCGAGGTCGCCGATCAGTTCGCGGGGCACCGGCACCTTCTGGATCATCGTGACGAGCCCGTCGGCGGGCGCGATGATGAGACCATCGCCGACCAGCGTGGTGCGGATGGGATCGCGGAAGAAGGTGAGCACCCAGACGACGACCGCGAGCAGCGGCCAGAACAGCACCTTGGTGATGATCGTCGCGATCAGGGTGACGCCCAGCGCTATGGCCGCATATTTATGGCCTTCAGGGTGGACGGACGGGAAACGCCACTTGACCGTCGTCGTCGGCAGCGGCGTGTGGGGGGGCTTTTCGAGCGATGGCATAACCACGGGGTGTACCCGTGTCGTTCATGCAACACAACGTTCGGACGCCACGTACTTACGCCGACGGTTGATCCCCTGCCCGCTTGTCCCTAGACGCATCGCCAAATTCCCCTCCCATAGGACGAGAAAATGGCCAAGATTCAGGTGAAGAACCCGATCGTCGAGATCGATGGCGACGAAATGACGCGGATCATCTGGGAATGGATCCGCGAGCGCCTCATCAAGCCCTATCTCGATATCGAACTCGACTATTACGATCTGGGCATCGAGCATCGCGATGCGACCGAGGATCGCGTGACGGTCGAGGCCGCCAAGGCGACGCAGAAGCATGGCGTCGCCGTGAAGTGCGCGACGATCACCCCCGACGAGCAGCGCGTCGAGGAATTCGGCCTTAAGAAAATGTGGAAGTCGCCGAACGGCACGATCCGCAACATCCTGGGCGGTGTCGTCTTCCGCGAGCCGATCGTCATCAAGAACGTCCCCCGCCTGATCCCGGGCTGGACGCACCCGATCGTCGTCGGCCGCCACGCCTTCGGCGACCAGTATAAAGCGACCGATTTCCGCGTGCCGGGCCCGGGCAAGCTGCGCCTCGTCTTCGAGGGCGACGACGGCACGCTGATCGACGAGGAGGTGTTCCAGTTTCCTTCGTCGGGTGTTGCTATGGGGATGTACAATCTGGACGATTCGATCCGCGATTTTGCCCGTGCGTCGATGCATTACGGCCTGAATCTCAAGTGGCCGGTGTATCTCAGCACCAAGAACACGATCCTCAAGGCCTATGACGGCCGCTTCAAGGATCTGTTCGCGGAGGTGTTCGAGGCCGAGTTCAAGGACAAGTTCAAGGAAGCGGGCATCGTCTACGAGCACCGCCTGATCGACGACATGGTCGCATCGGCGCTGAAGTGGAACGGCGAGTTCGTGTGGGCGTGCAAGAACTACGACGGCGACGTCCAGTCGGACCAGGTCGCGCAGGGCTTCGGGTCGCTCGGCCTGATGACCTCGGTGCTGCTGACGCCGGACGGCAAGACGGTCGAGGCCGAGGCGGCGCACGGCACCGTCACCCGCCACTTCCGCCAGCACGAGCAGGGCAAGGCGACCAGCACCAACCCGATCGCCTCGATCTTCGCCTGGACCGGCGGCCTCAAGTATCGCGGCAAGTTCGACGAGACGCCCGAGGTGGTGAAGTTCGCCGAGACGCTGGAGCGGTGCTGCATCGAGTGCGTCGAGAACGGCCAGATGACCAAGGATCTCGCGATCCTGATCGGCCCGGACCAGCCGTGGATGACCACCGAGCAGTTCTTCGAAGCGGTCCGCGCCAACCTCGAAGGCAAGATGGCGAACTGGGCATAAGCCTTTCGTCACGTTGAAAAGGGGACCCGGGCGCCACGGCTTCCGGGTCCCTTTTTTATGCTTGGGCCAAGGCGCACGCATCATGGTGTCGCCGGTCGTCTTGCTCGCGTAACATTTCGCACTTGCACAAAGCGCCGGGTTGGGTTCAGCTTGCGCGGATGGCCGATGGCGAACCGATCCTGCGTACCGGGGCTGACGAGGCCCGTGCCGTCACCCTGCCCGCGCGCCCGGAAGCGCTGCGCCTCGATCCCGCCGAAACCGCGGTGGTCGTCATCGACATGCAGAACGCCTATGCAAGCCACGGCGGCTACGTCGATATCGCCGGGTTCGACATCAGCGGATCGGCAGGGGTGATCGGACGGATCGCGACGGTGCTCGACACCGCGCGGGGTGCCGGGATGCCGGTGGTGTTCCTGCAGAACGGCTGGGACCCCGATTATGCCGAGGCGGGCGGGCCGGGATCGCCCAACTGGCACAAGTCCAACGCGCTCAAGACGATGCGCGCGCGGCCCGAACTGCACGGGCAATTGCTGGCCCGCGGCGGCTGGGATTACGAGCTGGTCGATGCGCTGACGCCGCAACCGGGCGACATCCGGGTGCACAAGACCCGCTATTCCGCCTTCTTCAATTCGCAGCTCGACAGCGTCCTGCGCGCCCGCGGCATCCGCAACATCGTCTTCGTCGGGATCGCCACCAACGTCTGCGTCGAATCGACGCTGCGCGACGGCTTCCACCTCGAATATTTCGGCATCATGCTCGAGGATGCGACGCATCACCTCGGCCCGCCGATGATGCAGGAGGCCAGCGTCTACAATATCGAGAAGTTCTTCGGCTGGGTAAGCGACGTCGCGGCATTCTGCGGCAGCTTCGGCCAGACGCCCCGGGAGTAGAAAATGCCGTTCGACGCGATCAATCCGCCCGAGTTTCCGACGCCGATCGCACCGTATTCGGCAGGGGCGAAGGCGGGCAACACCGTCTATGTGTCGGGCGTGCTCGCGCTCGGAGAGGGCGGCGTGGTGCTCCATCCCGGCGATGCGGCGGCGCAGACCCGGGTCGTGCTCGACACGATCGCGACGACGCTCGCCGCGGCGGGGGCCAGCCTGACCGACGTCGCGATGAACCACATCTTCCTCAAGGACTTCGCAGACTACGCCGCGTTCAACGCGGTCTATGCCGAGTATTTCCCGGGTGCGAAGCCGGCGCGCTATTGCATCCGGGCGGATCTGGTGAAGGCCGATTGCCTCGTCGAGATCGCCAGCGTGGCGCATATCGGCTGATGCCCGAGGCTGGGGGGCTTCATTACGAACTGCATGGGCCGGAGGATGCGCCGCCGGTGCTGCTGTCGCCGGGGCTCGGCGGATCGGGGCATTACTGGGCGCCGAACCTCGCCGCGCTCGCCAGGCGGCATCGGGTCATCGTCTACGACCATCGCGGCACCGGGCGATCGGCGCGCGAGGTGCCGGGCGACCTGACGCTGGAGGGACTCGCGCGCGACATGGTCGTGCTGCTCGAGGCGCTGGGGATCGATCAGGTGACGCTGATCGGCCATGCGATCGGCGGGATGGCCGGGCTGGCGCTCGCACTGTCGCAGCCCGAGCGACTGGCGCGGCTGGTCGTCATCAACGGCTGGGCGAAGCTCGACCCGCATAGCGCGCGCTGTTTCGACACGCGCCTCGCGCTGCTGCGCGACAGCGGGCCGCGGGCGTTCCTGCACGCGCAGCCGCTGTTCCTCTATCCGGCGCAGTGGATTTCGGATCACCATGAGGCGCTGCAGGAGGAGGAAGAGCGGTTGCTCGCCCATTTCCCGGGGGCGGAGATGGTGCAGCGGCGCATCGCGGCGGCGCGGCGGTTCGATATCGCGGGACGGCTGGGCGAGGTGCGCGTGCCGACGCTGATCGTCGTCAGCGAGGACGACATGCTGGTGCCGCCCGCGCAATCGGAACGGCTGGCGGCGGGAATCGCGGATGCGCAGCTCGCGCGGATGGCGACCGGCGGCCATGCCTGCAACGTCACGCGGGCGGATCATTTCAACATGTGGCTGCTCGACTGGCTCGACAGCTGACGGACGGTATCGCGGGGGAGCAGGGGCATGCAGGTCGGCGTTTTCGTACCCATCAACAACAACGGCTGGCTCATCAGCGAAACCGCGCCGCAGTACAAACCGAGCTTCGACCTCAACAAGGCGATCGCGCTGAAGGCGGAGGAGCACGGGCTCGATTTCCTGCTGTCGATGATCAAGCTGCGCGGGTTCGGCGGCAAGACCGAATTCTGGGAATATGGCCTCGAGAGCTTCACGCTGATGGCGGGCCTCGCCGCGGTGACCGAGCGGATCAAGATCTACGCGACCTGCCCGACACTGGTCATCCCGCCCGCCTTCGCCGCGCGGATGTGCAACACGATCGATTCGATCAGCCATGGGCGGTTCGGACTGAACCTCATCACCGGCTGGCAACCGCCCGAGTATACGCAGATGGGGATGTGGCCGGGCGACGAGCATTTTCGTAACCGCTACAAGATGCTGGACGAATATGCGCACATCCTGCGCGAACTGTGGGCGGACGGCGTATCCGACTTCAAGGGCGATTATTACCAGATGGAGGATTGCCGAGTGCGGCCGCAGCCGACCGGCGAGATGAAGATCATCTGTGCCGGATCGTCGGACGAGGGCCTCGCCTTCTCCGCGAAATGGGCGGATTATGCCTTTTGCCTCGGCAAGGGGGTGAACACGCCGACCGCCTTCGCCGGCAACAACGACCGGCTCGCCGCGGCGACCGCCAGGACCGGGCGGGACGTATCGGTGTTCGTGCTGGTGATGATTATCGCCGCCGAAACCGACGAGGAGGCGATGGCGAAGTGGCGGCTGTACAATGACGGCGTCGATCTGGATGCGATCGCCTGGCTCGCCGAACAGGGGGCGAAGGATACGGTCAACGCCAGCACCAACGTCCGCCAGCTCGCCGCGCCCGAAGGGGCAGTCAACATCAACATGGGGACGCTGGTCGGCAGCTATGCGAGCGTCGCCCGGATGCTCGACGAGATGGCGGCGGTGCCGAACACGGGCGGCGTGCTGCTGACCTTCGACGATTTCCTGCAGGGCGTGGAGGATTTCGGGACGCGCATCCAGCCGCTGATGACCAGCCGGCGGTGATCGCGCCGGGCCGCCAGACGCAAAACGGGAGCCGCAGGGGCTCCCGTTTCGTATGTCCGTAGTGACTCGAAGGAACGTCAGCGGCGATCGGTGTCGCTGCCGTCGTCCCGATCGTTGACGGCGTCCTGACCGCCCTCGCCATGGTTGCCATAGCCGGCGCCCGATTCGCCGCCGTCGCGGCTGCGATTGGGATCCTGCCCCGCGCCCTGATCGCGGTTCTGCTGGTTCTGCTGGCGATCGATGCCCTGATCGCGATCCTGGTCCTGACGGTTCACGTCGCCGCCCTGATCCATGCCGCCTTGCGTGTCCTGCTCTGCCATCATCGTCTCCTGTCGTTCTGCCGAAGCCCCGTCGTTCGCGAGGTAAAGTGTCAACGCCGGTGACGGCGCGAATATCCTCGCACGGCCGCGACATTGAGCAGGATCAATGATTTGGCTTGTCGATCCGGATCAGTCGCGCCGGGCGTAGACGGTGACGCCGAGGCGCCGCGCGACGGGGCGGTAATGATCGGCGATGGCGCGTGCGACGAGCGGGATCGTGCGGTCGTTGCCGTCGCGCACGGCGTGGCCGGTGACGATCACCGGCGGTCTGCCGGCGAGGATGCGGGCGACCTCGCTCGCCGGATCGACGCCGATCGCATCATTCTCGCTCGCCTGGATGAGGTGCGAGGGGAAGGGATAGCGGGTCGGCAGGCAGAACTCGCCGGTCGTGTAGAGCGCGGGGGGCGCGGCGAAGACGAAGGGGCAGCCGGTACCGGCGTGCCGGGCGATCACCGCGGCGAGCGTGGCGAGGTCGCGGCGTGCGGCGGTGGTGTCGCCGCGATGCGGATAGCCGCTCATGAGCAGTAGTCCGGCGCCGCCGATCGCGACCAGCAGGCGCATCGGGCCGCGATCGCAGGCGAGGCCCGCCGCGACGGCGATCGGCACGAGCAACGGGAGGGCGTAATGGTTGAAATAGGGCGGGACCAGCAACCAGCCGAGCAGCGCGGAACCCAGCCATGCCGCGACGAACCCGCGCGCCGGCCGCGGCGCGCCGATCAGGCCGCGGATGGCGACGACGAGCGGGATCGCCAGCACCAGCAATGCCCCGGCAAGGCGGCCGGCAATCGGGTCGTGCGGCGTCACCCGGCGGAGGAAGATCGAATCGACGTTGGCGAACCACCACGCATCGCCATGCCCCATCCCGATATAGGCGCCATATGCGACCATGGTGGGGACCAGCGCGACGATCCCATAGAGCGCGGCGGCGGCGATCACCCGGGTCGGCGCGCGCGTGTCGCGCCAATGCGCCACCAGCAGCGCGATGCCGAGGAAGGCGCCTTCGAACAGGACGGTCGGCTTGATCTGCAATGCGATCCCGACGAGCAGCATCGCGAGTGCGCCGGTGCGCCGCCGCCCGGCGACCGCGCGCCAGACCAGCACGGCGGCGGCGGCGATCAGCAGGTTGTAAAAGACCGGCGACTGCCCGCCCCGCCCGCCGATCAGTTCCAGCCAGACGAGATAGAGCAATCCGGCGGGCAGCGCGCCGGCGGGGCTGCCGAGGCGACGGACGAGTCCCGCGATCAGCCCGGCGGTGGCGACCGCCGCGGCCCCGGCGACGAGGTGATAGGCGACCACCGGATCGACCGGCAGCGCCTGCGTCGCCGCATAGATCAGGAACAGGCCGACCGGCTTGCGATCCCAGATGTCGACATAGGGGATCGCCCCGTCCCACATCCGCCGGCCGACGAGCAGGTACATCTGTTCGTCGAGATCGACGAGCGGGTTGCCGAGATCGGGCAGTCGCAACGCCACCGCGGCGAGCAGCAGGATCAGCCAGATGCGGTACCGGGTCATAGGGGGCCGGGTCATTCGCCGCCGTACATGCCGCAATCTGGTTAGCGCGGCGATAAGATCAGAACAATTCGCCCTGCGGACCGGCGGGCGGACGGAACAGGTCGGTGCGCAGCGGCGCGCTGCGCTGGTCGAGGCCATGTTTGCGGACGGCGATGCGGAAGCGGGTGCGCATCAGATCGGCCCAGGGGCCCGCGCCCTGCATACGGGTAAAGAAATTCGGATCATTGTCCCTGCCGCCGCGGAGCGAATGGATCGTCGCCATCACCTTGGCAGCGCGATCGGGGAAATGCGTGTCAAGCCACGCGCGGAACAAGGGCGCGACCTCATGCGGCAAGCGGACCGGAATGAAGAAGCAGGCGCGCGCGCCGGCCCCGGCAGCGCGCTCGACGAGATGTTCGAGCTCATGGTCGGTGATCGCCGGGATGACCGGCGCGATCGAGACATAGACCGGCACGCCCGCATCGGCGAGCGCGCGCACCGCCTTCAGCCGGCGTTCGGGATGTGGCGCGCGCGGCTCGAGCGTCGCGGCGATCTTCGGGTCGAGCGAAGTGATCGACAACGCGACCCCGGCGAGGCCCTGCGCCGCCATCGGCGCGAGCAGGTCGAGGTCGCGCAGCACGCGGTCGGACTTGGTGGTGATGGTGAGCGGGTGGCGCGTCTCGGCGAGCATTTCGATGATGCTGCGGGTGATCCGCCAGTCGCTCTCGATCGGCTGATACGGATCGGTGTTGGTGCCGAGCGCGATCGGCGCGACGGCATAGCCCGGCTTGCGCAATTCTGCGCGCAGGAGCGCGGCGGCATCGGGCTTGGCGAAGAGGCGCGATTCGAAATCGAGCCCGGGCGACAGATCGTGATAGGCATGCGTCGGCCGGGCGAAGCAATAGATGCAGCCGTGCTCGCAGCCGCGATACGGGTTGATCGAGCGGTCGAAGCCGATGTCGGGCGAGGCGTTGCGGCTGATGATCGTGCGCGGCTGTTCGACGGTGACGCTGGTGCGCAGCGGTGGCGGTGCGCCGTCGATCGCCTCGCGTTCATCCAGCCAGTCGCCGTCCGCCTCGGTCCGGGGCAGGTTGAAGCGACGGCTCTCCGCATTGACGGTGGCGCCGCGGACCGGGCGTTTGACGTGTGGCTGGGCCATTGCCTGATGCTATGACGCGATGTAGAACATAGCAAGAACCAAGGGGGTGTGGATACGATGGCACGGTTGAATTATCTCGAACTGCCGGTGACGGACGCGGGCCGGGCGAAGGCGTTCTACGCGGCGGCGTTCGGCTGGACGTTCAGCGATTTCGGGCCGGATTATGCGGCGACGACCACCGGGGACACCGACGTCGGCCTCGACGCCGCGCCGGACCGGGTCGCCAGGCCGCTGCCAGTGATCGAGGTCGACGACCTCGAGGCGGCGTTGGCAGCGATCGAGGCGGCCGGCGGGCGGGTGACGGTGCCGATCTTCGCCTTTCCGGGCGGGCGGCGGTTTCACTTCGCCGATCCGGACGGGCATGAGCTGGCGGTGATGCAGGCGGGGTGACGGGCTGCGGGGGGAGCGGTCAGCCCAGGGCGCCCGGGCGGCGCAGCGCCTCCGCATAGAGGGCGCGATAGCGGGCGATCATCACGCGCTCGTCATAGTCGGCGAGGGCCTTCGCCCGGTTCGCCGCGCCGACCCGGGCGCGCAGGTCCGGGTTGAGCACCAGCGCCTGCAAGGCGTCGCGGAGCAGCACCTCGCCGCCGCCGGTGACGAACGGGGCGTTCTCCGCGGCGACCATGCGGGGGACGTCGCCGACCGGGGTGCTGACGACCGGCAGGCCCGCGGCCATGCCCTCGACGACGCTGATCGGGAATTGCTCGCTCTTCGACGACAGCGCGATGATGTCGAAGGCGCCGACGAAACGATAGGGCCGGTCGAGGAAGCCGGGCAGCACCAGCCGGTCGGCGATCCCCATCGCCTGTGCCGCGGCGAGGATCGCGTCGCGTTCCGGCCCTTCGCCGACGATCACCAGCCGGAACCTGCCCGACAGGCCGCCACAGGCGCGCACGAGCAGCGGCAGGTCCTTGACCGCGCGCAGGCCGGCGAGCGCGCCGATCACCACCTCCTTCGGATCGCGGGCGAGGCCGGGGATCGCACGCGGATCCGGCTTTTGCGCATAGAGCGCGGTGTCGATGCCGTTGGCGATGCGATGGATACGGGCGGGCGGCTGTTTCCAGGTCTTGCGGGCGATACCCTCCAGCACCTCGGACGGGACGACCAATGCGTGCGCCGCGCCCAGCGCGATGCGGCGATAGACGTTGCGTTCGACCTTCAGCCCCCTGGCCTCGTCGGCGTTGAAGCCGTCCTCGTGGTGGACCAGCGGCGGGGCGCCCCGGGGGAACACCCGCCGCGCCATCACGCCGTCGATCGCGCCCCAATTGTAGGTCAGCACCAGGTCGAAGCGGCGCATGAACGTCGCCAGCGCCTCGTAGCGGGCGACCGACGGGCGGCCGGTCAGCGACGGGGCGTCCTGCGCGATCTCGTACCGGATGCCCCTGGCGATCGACGCGCGGGCGCCGAGCTGGTCGGCGACGCCGCTGACGATCGTGTGCCGCGCCGCATCGCCGAAGGCGTTCATCAGCCGGACGGCGCGCGCCTCCTTGCCGCCCAGGCTGAAGCTCGAATGGAGGTGGAGGATATGGATCGGTTGCGGCATGCGCGCGGGTCTAGCGGCGTCGCGGCGGGCAAGGAAGAACGCATCAGCGGAACGGCAGCCGGCGCACCTCGACCAGCGAACGCCACGCCCATTCGACCGGGGCGATCCGGTAGCGACGCAGCCAGAGGTTCGCCCCCCAGAGCAGCACGGCGTCGACCGCCAGCGCCAGCGCCATCAGCCACGCCCAGCCGAACGCGCCGTACAGCCCGAGCCCGAACGGCGAGAAGATCAGCCACGACACGATGAGCGTCTGCGCGACATAGAGCGTCAGCGCGGTACGTCCCGCCGCGACGAACGGGGCGAGCAGCCGCGCGCCGGCGACCGTCGTCACCGCGAGCGCGATGGCGGCGACATGGCCGCAGGTCATCGCCAGCCGCGCGATATCCTCCCAGATCCAGGCGACCTCGACACGGCCGTCGAACCGCGTCGCCTCCCATGCGCCATAGATGCGGAGCGGCAGGCCGAGGCCGTATCCGCCCGCGAGCAGCCAGCGATAGCGCCGCCGCGACCAGCCGCCCTGCAACGCGCCCCAGCGGAACAGCGCCGCGCCGACCAGCATCGTCGCCGCCGCTTCCCAGACGAAGACGATTTCGTCGTGCGCCAGCCGCTCCAGCCCGACCCGCCGTTGCCCCGCGACCCACGCCGCGCGGTCGCCATGGCCGAAGGCGTCCTCGCCGGCGACGGCGGCGGCATCGGCGGCGATCCGCGCGGTTTGCGCCCCGGCCGGAGCGTGGATCGCGACCATGCCGGTGACCAAAGTGAAGGCGGCATAGGACAGGCCCACCGCCAGCAGGGCTCGCGCCGGCAGCGTGCGGAACGCGTAGGCGAGCAATGCCGCAAGCGCATAGGTGTGGAGGATATCGCCGGGCCACAGCAGCAGGACCATATGTGCGATGCCGAACGCCCATAGCACGATGTTGCGCCAGCCATAGCGGAGCGGCACCGCGATCACGGCGTCGGAGGCCGCCGCGATCCGTTCGGTCAGGATCACCATACCCGCGCCGAACAGCATCTCCAGCAGCGCGCGCGCCGTCCCCTCGACCAGCATGGTCCGCAGCCACCATGCGATCCGGTCCGCGCCGGTCCAGCCGATGTGGCGGATGTCGGACCAGTTGGCGGTCATCGACGCGCCCATCTCGCTGACGTTCATCAGCAGGATGGCGAGGATCGCGACCCCGCGCAGGATGTCGAGGAAGGCAATCCGCGGCGCGCCATCGGGCTCGGCCGCCGCCGTGCCGCTCACGCCTGCGCGCGCTCCAGCAGGCGATCGATCGGCCCGTGCAGCGCATGCTCCGCCAGCGTCGGCGCATGGCCGACGCCCGGCAGCGTCATCAGCTCCGCTTCGTCCAGCGCCGCCACCATCCGCTCCGCGACCGGCTGCGCCAGCACGTCCGATCGCCCGCCGCGCACGACCAGCACCGGCGTGCTGCGCAGGGCGGACAGGGCGGCCCACATGTCGGGCCCCGTCTCGTTCCCGGGGGTGCGGAACGGTTCGGCGATCTTGAGATCATAGTCGAGCACGATCCGGCCGCCGCTGTTGAGGCGATAGACGCGCTTGGCCATCGCCAGCCATTCCTCGATCTGCCAGTCGGGATAGACGTCGCCATGCGCGTCGGCGAGGTTGCGCGCGGCGTGCATCCACGTCGGGCAGCTGCTGCCCTTGCCGACATAGCCCCTGATCCGGCTGATCCCGGCGGGGTCGATCTCCGGCCCGACATCGTTGAGCAGCGCCGCCGCGATCCCCGCGCCGGCCTGCGCCAGCAGCATCGTCACGATCCCGCCCAGCGAGGTGCCGATCGCGACGAAGCGGGCGATATCGCGTTCGCCGAGCAACGCCTGCACGTCGGCGACATAGGTCGCGGGCACATAGGTCATCGGGTCCTTCGCATATTCGCTGCGGCCGCGGCCGCGGAAATCGACCGCGATCACCTGCCGCCGACCCGCCAGCCGGGCGGCGAGCGCGTCATAGTCGCGTGCGTTGCGGGTGAGCCCCGGCAGGCACAGCACCGGCGGCAGCGACGGGTCGCCCGGGTACAGGCGATAATGCAGCTTCAGCCCGTCGGCCGACATCCAATAGCAATTCTCATAGGCGGCCATCGGTCAGATCCTCGGGGTTGCGCCCGGTGGCGGGCGACCTCCATATCCACACATGCCCATCGCCCCGCAAGCATACCGCCCCGCCACCGCCCTGCTCGATCTCGGCCCGACCCTTTGGGACCCGGTCGCGGCGGCGGATTTCCCGCAGACGATCCTGCGCTTCCGCAACGACCGGGCGGCGGCCGGGGTCGGGCTCGACACGCTGACCGATGCCGAATGGACAGAGGCGTTCGGCCGGTTCGCGCCCCTGCCCGGCACGCTGCCCCAACCGCTGGCGCTCCGCTATCACGGCCACCAGTTCCGTCAGTACAATCCCGACATCGGCGACGGCCGCGGCTTCACCTTCGCGCAGATGCGCGACGACCGCGACCGGCTGATGGACCTCGGCACCAAGGGGTCGGGGCAGACGCCGTACAGCCGCTTCGGCGACGGCCGGCTGACGCTGAAGGGCGGCGTGCGCGAGATCCTCGCGACCGAGATGCTGGAGGCGCTCAACGTCCCCACCAGCCGCACCCTGTCGCTGATCGAGACGGGCGAGGCGCTGACCCGCGGCGACGAACCCTCCCCCACCCGGTCGGCGGTGATGGTCCGGCTGAGCCATGGCCATATCCGCATCGGCACCTTCCAGCGGCTCGCCTATCTGCAGGACGAGGAGGGGATGCGCGCCGCGGTGCGCTACGTCCTCCACCACCTGTATGGCGAGGAATCGGACGATCCGGTGCGCCTGCTCGACCATGTCGTCACCCGCACCGCGACGCTGGCCGCACGCTATATGGCGGCGGGGTTCGTCCACGGCGTGCTCAACAGCGACAATATCAACGTGACCGGCGAGAGCTTCGACTATGGGCCGTGGCGGTTCGCGCCGACCTGGGACCCCGCCTTCACCGCCGCCTATTTCGATCACGCCGGCCTCTATGCATTCGGCCGCCAGCCCGAGGCGATCCACTGGGACGTGATGCAGCTGGCGGCATCGCTGCGGCTGATCGCCGAGAGTGATCCGCTGGTGGCGCTGATCGAACAGTTTGGGCCGCGCTATCAGCCGCGGATCACCGAGGCGTTGCTCTGGCGGATCGGCGTCCTGCCACGCTCGCCGGAGGAGGATCGCGCGCTCGTCCAGACGATGGAGCGCGCCTTGCGGACCACCGAAGTGCCGATGGACCGATTCTTCTTCGACGTGTTCGGCGGCGATCTGCCGGCCGATTATGCCCCGGAATGGGACGGTGTCCGCGCCGCGCTGGCGCCCTATGCGCCCCGCAAGGACCGCAGCCATGCCTATTGGCAGGGTGCGCCGTGCAGCATGCTGATCGAGGAGGTCGAGGCGATCTGGGCGCCGATCGCCGCGACGGACGACTGGTCGATGCTGCATGCCAAGGTCGATGCGATCCGCGCGATGGGCAAGGCGCTGGCGTAGGGCCAATCGACATTCGGCCCTAGTTCGCCTGCCCCGCCGCCCCGTCTTGCCGCCCCGTCTTGCCGCCATGGCGCCATTCCCCTAACCCTCGCGCCCGGAGGCAGACAGGGCAAGCATGACGGACGCGATCATCTCCTACGAACCCGCGACGGGTGCGGAACTGTGGCGTGCCGAGGCCGGCGATGCCGATGCCGAGGTGGCGGCCGCACGATCGGGCTGGGCCGCCTGGGCGGCGTTGCCGCTGACCGTGCGGATCGAGACGATGCGCCGCTTCGGCAATGTCGTCCGCCAGCGCCACGAGCCCTTCGCCGACCTGCTCGCGCGGGAAACCGGCAAGCCGCTGTGGGAAGCGCGGACCGAGATCGATACGGTGATCGCCAAGGTCGACATCTCGATCACCGCCTATGCGGAACGCACCGCGCAACGCCGGCTCGACGCACCGATGGGCAGCCGGATGGCGCTGCGCCACAAGCCGCATGGCGTGCTGGCGGTATTGGGTCCGTATAATTTTCCCGCGCATCTGCCCAACGGGCATATCGTCCCCGCATTGCTGGCCGGCAACGCCGTCGTGTTCAAGCCGTCCGAGAAGACGCCCGCGACCGGTGCGTTCCTGGTCGATTGCTATCGCGCCGCGGGCGTGCCGGAGGCGTGCATCCGTGTGCTGATCGGCGGCCCGGCCGAGGGCAAGGCGCTCGCCGAGCATCCCGGGATCGACGGCCTGCTGTTCACCGGTTCGGCACGTACCGGGCTGGCGCTCAACCGCGCCTTTGCCGGCAAGCCCGAGAAGATCCTCGCGCTCGAGATGGGCGGCAACAACCCGATCATCGTCTGGGACACGCCCGACCTGCATTCGGCGGCGGTGCTGGTGATCCAGTCCGCCTTCACCACCGCCGGCCAGCGCTGCACCGCCGCGCGCCGCCTGATCGTCGAGGACAGGCTCTACGATCCGCTGATCGAGACGATCAACACGATGGTCGGCCGGCTGATCGTCGGCGGGCCGCACGACGATCCACAGCCGTTCATGGGGCCGGTGATCGACAATCAGGTCGCCGACCAGTTGACCGAAAGCTTCCTCGCGCTGCTGATGCGCGGCGGCCGGCCGATCCGGCATCTCGAACGCCTGCGGGACGACCGCCCGTTCCTGATGCCGGCGATCATCGACATGACCAACGCCACCGAGCGCCCGGACATCGAACTGTTCGGCCCGATCCTGCAGGTCTATCGCGAACAGGAATTCGACGCGGCGATCGCCACCGCCAACGACACCCGTTACGGCCTGTCGGCCGCGCTTATCAGCCAGACCCCGTCGCTCTACGACCGGTTCTGGGCGGGCATTCGCGCCGGCATCGTCAACTGGAACCGCCCGACCAACGGCGCATCGTCCTCCGCACCGTTCGGCGGCATCGGCTGGAGCGGCAACCACCGCCCCAGCGCCTATTATGCGGCGGATTATTGCGCCTATCCGGTCGTCAGCAACGAGGCCGAGGCGGCGCGCGCCAATATCGGCATCGGCCTGCGCGACGCCTGACGGCGCACGCGCGGCCGACGCCCGGTCAATAGGCCGCGGTGAAGCGGGTGCGGCTGTGGCGATGCTGTTCCAGCTCGTCGACCATCGCGATGGCATAATCGGCGAAGCTGATCGTGCTCTGCCCCGCCGCGTCGGTCACCAGCGCGTCCTTGCCGAGGCGATACTGCCCCAGCCGCGGCCCCTCGACGATCAGCGCGGGCGGCGAGAAGAACGTCCAGTCGATCTCGCGCTCGTCGCGCAGGGCGTCGAGGAACGTGATGCCGCCCTGTGCGAAATCCTTCCACTCCGCCGGGAAATCGGGGGCGTCGATCACCCGCTGCCCCGGTGCGACCTCGAGACTGCCCGCACCGCCGGTCACCAGCAGCCGGCCGACGCCCGCCTGCCGCAGGGCGGACAGGATCGTGTCCGCCGTCACGTCGAAATGCAGCGCGCTGACGACCGCATCGGTGCCGCGGACCAGATCCGCAAGCGTCGCGGCATCGGACGCATCTCCGGCGATCGCCTCGACCCCGTCGGCGGCCGGTATCGCTTCGGGCTTGCGGGCGACGCCGCGGACGCGATGACCGCGCGCCGCCAGCTCGCGGGTGATCTCTGACCCGGCGCGGCCGCTGGCGCCCAGAACGGTGACGTACATCTGCAATTCTCCGGTGGTTTCCAATGGTGACCAGGTCGTCTATGGCTACCGATCATGCAAGACGGCACTTTCACGGCACCTGGTCACTCGTGCGTAACCGACCTGCGCGGCGACGCCTTCGCGATGGACTGTCCGACCCGGCAGCTGCTCGATCGCATCGCCGACAAATGGAGCGTGCTGATCCTGCTGCTGCTCGGTGACGGCGACACGCGGTTCAACGCGTTGCGGCGGCGGATCGGCGGCATCTCGCAGAAGATGCTCAGCCAGACGCTGCGCTCGCTGGAACGCGACGGCCTCGTCAGCCGGACGGTGGAGGCAAGGATGCCGGTCACCGTCACCTATGCGATCACGCCGCTGGGCGACGAGCTGCTCGCCTCGCTGCGCGCGATGATCGACTGGGCGGAAACGCGCATGGCGCGCGTGGCGGAATGCCAGCGGGCGTTCGACATGCGCGAGGCCGCCTGACCGCCGGAAAAGCTCGTCTAACCCGCGGCAAAGCATCGCTGGCTTGTCCCGCAGGCGGCCGGGGGCCATCTCCCGGATCATGGCTACGCTTCTCGATCCCAGCGCCCGCGGGCGCGTCATCCTGGTCGGGGCCGGTCCCGGCGACCCGGGCCTGCTCACCGTCCGCGCCGTCGCCGCGCTGGAAAGCGCCGACGTCGTCGTCCACGACGGGCTGATCGATCCGCGCGTGCTCGATATCGCGCCCGCGACGGCGCAGCGCATCTCGGTCGCCAAGCAACGCGCCCGCCACACGCTGCCGCAGGAGGCGATCAACGCGCTGATCGTCGCGCATGTGAAGACGGGCGCGATCGTCGTGCGGCTGAAGGGCGGCGATCCGTTCATCTTCGGGCGCGGCGGCGAGGAGGTCGAGGCGGTCCGCGCCGCCGGCCTGCCGGTCGAGGTGATCCCCGGCGTATCCGCGGCCCTGGGCTGCGCGGCGGAGGCGATGCTGCCGCTGACGCACCGCGACCATTCGAGCGCGGTCAGCTTCGTCGCCGGCCAGTGCAAGGGGCTGAGCGAGCAGGACTGGTCCGGGCTCGCCGGCCAGGGCCGCACGCTGGTCATCTACATGGGCGTCGCGACCGCCACCGACATCGCCGACAAGTTGATGGCCGACGGGGTCGCCCCCGACATGCCGGTCGCCGTGCTCGAGCGCGGCACGCTGCAGGGCAGCCGCGCGATCCGCACGCTGCTCGCCGACCTCGGCCCGATGGTGACGCGCGAGGCGGTGCAGAGCCCGGCGATCATCGTCGTCGGCGAGGTCGTCGAACTGTCGGATGCCGAGGACAAGCTCGCCCGCTGGGCGCGGATCGCCGAGGAGACTGCGGCATGAGGCTGTTGACGGGTAACGACCTTCCGACCGGCGACGTCGTCTGGTGGACCGGTTCCAGCTGGTCGCGGCACGTCGAGGATGCGGTGGACGTCGGCAGCGAGGGCGAAGGCATCCTGCGCAGCGAGGAAGGCGCCCGCCGCGTCAACGTGCCCTATCTGATCGATGCGGTGCCGACCGCGGACGGTCCGCGACCCGCGCATATCAAGGACCGGATCCGGGCGCTGGGGCCGACGGTACGGCCCGACCTGACCCTGAAACCGGCGGATCCGTCCGCGGGAAGCTGGGTGATCTGATGCGCGCCGACGCACAATTGGCGAAGCCGCCTGCGATCGCTGCCGCGGCGGATGCTTCCCATCGTCTTTTCTTCGCGTCGTCGCGGCTTCGTGGACACGCACTCAAGGCCTGCCAGAATGTATAAATACGACCAGTACGACCAGGCGATCGTCGATGCCCGCGTCGACGAATTCCGCGATCAGGTCGAACGCCGCCTGTCCGGGCAGCTGACCGAGGACCAGTTCAAGCCGCTGCGCCTGATGAACGGCCTGTACCTCCAGCTGCACGCCTACATGCTGCGCGTCGCCATTCCGTACGGCACACTCGACAGCCGGCAGATGCGGATGTTGGGCAGCATCGCGCGCGATTACGATCGCGGCTACGGCCATTTCACCACGCGGCAGAACCTGCAGTTCAACTGGATCAAGCTCGCCGACACGCCCGACATCCTCGCCAAGCTGGCGACGGTGGAGATGCATGCGATCCAGACCAGCGGCAATTGCATCCGCAACATCAGCGCCGATCAATATGCCGGGGCCGCCGCGGACGAGGTCGCCGATCCGCGCCCCTGGGCCGAGCTGATCCGCCAGTGGAGCACCTTCCATCCCGAATTCAGCTATCTGCCGCGCAAGTTCAAGATCGCGGTCATCGCCGCGGACGAGGACCGCGCCGCGATGCGCCTGCACGACATCGGCATCCAGCTGCTCGAGCGGGACGGCGAACTGGGCGGGGCGATCTACGTCGGCGGCGGCATGGGCCGCACCCCGATGATAAGCCATCTGATCCGCGATTTCGTCACCGCGGACGACCTGATGAGCTATCTCGAGGCCGCGCTGCGCGTCTACAATCGCTACGGCCGGCGCGACAATATCTACAAGGCGCGGATCAAGATCCTGCTGCACGAGATTGGCCCCGACGAGTATCGCCGCCAGGTCGAGGAGGAATTCCTCGCGGTGAAGCAGCTCGGGCTCGACCCGCCGCGCGCGGAACTGGAGCGGATCACCGCGATGTTCGCGCCGCCTGCGTTCGATGCGGATGCCGACGCGCACGTCGACCGCAGCGATCCCGACTTCGCGGTCTGGCTCGACCAGAATGTCGTCGCGCACAAGCAGGCCGGCTATGCGATCGTCAACATCAGCCTGAAACCGGCGGGCGGCATCCCGGGCGATGCGAGCGCCGACCAGATCGACCTGATGGCCGACTTAGGGGAGCGGTATTCGTTCGACGAACTGCGCGTCACGCATGCGCAGAACATCGTGCTGCCGCATGTCGCGATCCGCGACCTGAAGGCGGTGTGGAGCGCGCTGGCGGAGGCGGGGCTGGCCGAGGCCAACCTCGACCTCATCACCGACATCATCGCCTGCCCCGGCCTCGATTATTGCAGCCTCGCCAATGCGCGCTCGATCCCGCTGGCGCAGAAGATCGCGGCGCGCTTCGCCGATCGCGACCGCCAGCGCGATCTCGGCGAGCTGAAGCTCAAGATCAGCGGCTGCATCAACGCCTGCGGCCATCATCATGCCGGGCACATCGGCATCCTCGGCGTCGACAAGAAGGGCACCGAAAACTACCAGCTGTCGCTCGGCGGTTCGGGGGCGGAGGACGTCAGCCTCGCCAAGATCACCGGCCCCGGTTTCTCCGAGGACGGCGTCGTCGATGCGATCGAACGGGTGACCGACACCTATGTCGCGGTCCGTACCGAGGGCGAGCGCTTCCTCGACACCTATCGCCGGGTCGGCTTCGAACCGTTCAAGGAGGCGATCTATGGTTGATGCCCTGTTGCGCTTCCGCGACGACGAGCCGCATGACGAACCGGCGGTGACGCTCGACGCCTTCCTGGGCCAGAGCAATGCCACCGCCGTCCGTCTGGAAGCGGGAGAGGACGCGCGTGCGCTGTTGCCGCAGCTCGGCCAGCTGGCGCTGGTCGAGGTCAGTTTCCCTACGTTCCGCGACGGTCGCGGCTACAGCGCCGCGCGCGTGCTGCGCGAGGCGGGCTATAGCGGCGAATTGCGCGCGGCGGGCGACGTGCTGGTCGACCAGTTGCCGCTGATGCGCCGCTGCGGCTTCGACAGTTTCGCACCCGAAGCCCCGATCGACGGCGCGGCGCTGCAACGCAGCCTCGATCGCTACGACTATCGTTATCAGGCCGCTGCGGACGCGACCGTACCCGTCTGGAAATTACGCCATGGCTAGCCGCGCGCTCGACACGATCGATGTCGCCCCTCCCTTCACCACCGCCGATGCGGCGGCGATGCAGATCCGCTTCGCCAGCGTCGCCGCGGCGGACATGCTGCGCGAACTGCTGACCGGCGAGCTCGCCGGCCGCATCGCATCGGTGTCGTCCTATGGCGCCGAGTCCGCGGTGCTGCTGCACATGGTGGCGCAGATCGACAAGGACATTCCGGTCATCTTCACCAACACGCAGAAGATGTTCGGCGAAACACTTGCCTATCGGGACGAGCTGTCCGAGCGGCTGGGCCTGACCGACCTGCGTGTCTTTCGCCCCGACCCGCGCGTGCTGGCGATGAAGGACGCGACCGGCATGCGCTGGTCCTACGACCCCGACGGCTGCTGCGAGATGCGCAAGGTCGAACCGCTCCGCCGCGCGCTGGCGCCGTTCGACGCGTGGATTTCGGGGCGCAAGGGCTTCCAGGCCGGCACCCGCACCGCGCTGCCGCGGTTCGAGGAGGACGAAGGCCGCTTGAAGATCAATCCGCTGGCGGACTGGTCGAAGACGCAGCTCGACGGCTATTTCGAGGATCACGACCTGCCGCGTCATCCGCTGGAGGCGCAGGGCTATCTCTCGATCGGCTGCGCGCCGTGCACCAGCAAGGTCAAGCCGGGGGAAGACCCCCGCGCCGGCCGCTGGCGCGGCTGGGACAAGGTGGAATGCGGCATCCACGTCTCGGCCCTGCCCGGGGACGATCCGGTCTTCTGACGCCGACCGGCCGTCCCGGGCCGGATCGACATTCAGCCGTGACGGCCTGCAAACGGCGGTTTCCGGCACGCCATCATCTGAATGTCGATCCGGCCTAGCGCTCGGTCAGGCGCGGCATCAGCTCGACGAAATTGCAGGGGCGGTGCCGGCTGTCGAGCTGATCCTTGAGGATACCGTCCCAACCGTCCTTCACCGCCCCGGTCGAGCCGGGCAGCGCGAAGATATAGGTGCCGCGCGCGACGCAGGCGCAGGCGCGGGATTGGACGGTCGAGGTGCCGATCTTGGCATAGCTGAGATAGCGGAACAGCTCGCCGAAGCCGGGGATCATCTTGGTGGCGACGCGCTCGACCGCTTCGGGGGTGACGTCGCGGCCGGTGACGCCGGTGCCGCCGGTGGTGATGACGCAATCCACCGTCTCGTCGTCGATCCAGCGGTGGAGCTGCGCGACGATCGCGTCGGTGTCGTCGCGCAGGATGACGCGATCGGCGAGCACGTGCCCCGCTTCGGTCAGGCGCGCGACCAGCGTGTCGCCCGACCGGTCCTCGGCGAGGCCACGGGTGTCGCTGACCGTCAGGACGGCGATGTTGACCGGGCGGAACGGCAGGCTGGTGTCGATCGGCATCGGGTCAGCCCACCGATCGCAGCTGCGAGGCGACGCGGTCGAGCGCGACGTCGCTGATGCCGGGGATCGCCTGGATCGTCTCGACCAGTTCCATGTCGAGCAGGAAGTCGCGGCCGAGCAGCACCGTCGCCTCGCCATCGTCGCCGACGGGAATACGCGCGCGCACCTCGCCACGGGCGCCGCGATGATGGGCGAGCAGGGCGGACAGCGCCTCGAAACCGGTCGCGTGCGCGACCTTCGCCTCGATGGTGAAGCGGGCGATCGAGGCCAGCGATTCGAACGGCTGGATGCGCTTGATCGAGACGCGCGGGGTCTCCTCGCCGGGGCGGCGATCGAGTTCGACGGTGATGAGGCCGCAGCCGCCGCAGCGCGCGGCATCCTCCAGCTCGGCGGCGACCGAATCGTCGAAGCAGGTGGCGATGAACTGGCCGCTCGCGTCGGACACGGTCGCCATCATGTAGCGCTTGCCGCGTGCGGAGGTGCGCCAGCGTGCATCCTCGACCAGCACCGCCATCGTCGCACCGGCGCGGGTGCCATCCTCCGGGATGCGCAATTCGGTCAGCGCGGTGAACTGCCGCGCGCCGTGCATCTTGGCGAGATGCGCGTGCCGATCGACCGGATGCGCGGAGAAGTAGAAGCCGAACGCCTCCTTCTCCTGCTCCATCGCGTCGGCCATCGACCAGCGCGCGGACGCCGGCAGCTTGATCGCGTCGCCGGCGACGTCCTCGGCACCGAACAGGCCGTGCTGGCCGCTGGTCTTGCCCTCGTGCGTGCGGGCGGCGACCGCGAGGATCGTCTCGGCGACGGCGTGGATGCCGGCGCGATTGGCGTCGAAACAGTCGAAGGTGCCGCTGGCGGCGAGCGTTTCGAGCTGGCGCTTGTTGATGAGCCGCGGGTCGACGCGGGTCGCGAGGTCGTCGATGCTCTTGAACGGACCGTTGGTGCGGCGTTCCACGACGAGGCGTTCCATCGCCCCCTCGCCGACCGATTTCAGCGCGGCGAGCGCGTAGCGGACCGCGAGGCCGTCCGGCGTTTCCTCGACGTCGAATTCGGCGTCGGACCGGTTGATGTCGGGACCGCAGATGGTGACGCCCAGCCGCCGCATGTCGTCGACGAAGATGCAGAGCTTGTCGGTCTGCGCCATGTCGTAGCACATGGAGGCGGCGTAGAATTCCTCCGGATGATGCGCCTTCAGCCAGGCGGTCTGGTACGCCAGCAGCGCGTAGGCGGCGGCGTGGCTCTTGTTGAAGCCGTAGCCGGCGAACTTGTCGATCAAGTCGAACAGCTCGTTGGCCTTCGCCTTGGGGATCTGGTTCACTTTCGCGCAGCCCTCGACGAAGATCGCGCGCTGCGCGTCCATCTCCGCCTTGATCTTCTTGCCCATCGCGCGGCGCAGCAGGTCGGCGCCGCCGAGCGAGAAGCCCGCCAGGATCTGCGCGGCCTGCATGACCTGTTCCTGATAGACGAAGATGCCGTAGGTTTCGGCGAGGATCGGTTCGAGCGCGGCATGGGGATAGACGATCGGTTCCGTCCCCTGCTTGCGGCGACCGAAGCTCGGGATATTGTCCATCGGGCCGGGGCGATAGAGCGAGACGAGCGCGATGATGTCGCCGAAATTGGTCGGGCGGACCGCGCTGAGCGTACGCCGCATCCCCTCCGATTCGAGCTGGAAGACGCCGACGGTGTCGCCCTTCTGGAGCAATTTGTAGACCGCCTCGTCGTCCCACAGCAGCGCATCGAGGTCGACGGAAATGCCCCGCTTCGCAAGCAGTTGCACGGCCTTCTTCAGAACGGACAGCGTCTTGAGGCCAAGGAAGTCGAACTTCACCAGCCCGGCGCCCTCGACATATTTCATGTCGAACTGGGTGACGGGCATGTCCGAGCGCGGATCGCGATAGAGCGGCACCAGCTGCGCGAGCGGGCGGTCGCCGATCACCACGCCCGCGGCGTGGGTGGACGAATGGCGCGGCAACCCTTCGAGCTTGGTCGCGAGGTCGAGCAGGCGGCGGACCTGATTGTCGTTCGAATATTCCTTGGCGAGCTCCGGCACGCCGTTCAGCGCGCGCTTGAGGTCCCAGGGATCGGTCGGGTGGTTCGGCACCAGCTTGGCGAGCCGGTCGACCTGGCCGTAGCTCATCTGAAGGACGCGGCCGGTGTCCTTGAGCACCGCGCGCGCCTTGAGCTTACCGAAGGTGATGATCTGCGCGACCTGATCGCGGCCGTATTTCTCCTGCACGTAGCGGATGACCTCGCCACGCCGGGTTTCGCAGAAATCGATGTCGAAGTCGGGCATCGACACGCGCTCGGGATTGAGGAAGCGTTCGAACAGCAGGCCGAGCTTGATCGGATCGAGATCGGTGATCGTCAGCGCCCAGGCGACGACCGAGCCCGCGCCCGAACCGCGGCCTGGCCCGACCGGAATGTCGTGGTCCTTCGCCCATTTGATGAAGTCGCCGACGATCAGGAAATAGCCGGGGAAGCCCATCTGGACGATGACGTCGACCTCGAACGCGAGCCGCTTGCGATAGACTTCGCGCCAGTCGGGATCGTCCGCCGGCTGCGTGCCGAGCTGTTCGATTCGGTCGAGCCGCATCTCCAGCCCGGCCGCCGCCTCGGCGCGCAGCATCGCCGCCTCGCCCTCGCGGTCGCCGGCGAGGCTGGGCAGGATCGGCTTGCGGTACGGCGCCATCACCGCGCAACGCTGCGCGACCACGAGCGTGTTCTCGATCGCCTCGGGCAGGTCGGCGAACAGCTCGCGCATCGTCTCGGCGGGCTTGAGCCAGGCGTCGGGACAGGAGCGGATACGATCTACGCTTTCGACATAGGTCGAATGCGCGATGCACAGCATGGCGTCGTGGGCGTCGAGGAAGGCGCTGTCGGAGAAGCAGCACGGATTGGTCGCGACCAGCGGCAGGTCGCGGGCGTAGGCGAGGTCGATCAGCGCCTGTTCGGCGGCCTCCTCGATCGCATCGTTGCGCCGGGCGAGCTCGATGTAGAGACGATCGGGAAAGAGCGTCTGCAACCGGTCCAGATAGTGCGCGGCACGGTCGGGCTGGTCCTCGTGGATCAGCCGCGCGAGCGCGCCCTCGCCGCCCGCGGTCAGCGCGATCAGGCCGTCGGTGCGCCCTTCGAGCGCCGCGAAATCGACGTGCGCGGCCAGCTCGATCGGGCGATCGAGATGGGCGCGGCTGACGAGCGCGCACAGATTGTCGTAGCCGGTCGCATCCTGCGCATAGAGCGCGATCCAGTCGAGCGGGGCGGCGACGCCATCGGGCATCCCCGGCCGCGCAACGCAGAGCATCGTGCCGATCACCGGCTGCACGCCGTCCTTCTTGGCGGCGTCGGAAAAGGCCATGGCGGCGTAGAGGCCATTGCGATCGGTCAGGCCGGCGGCGGGGAAGCGCATCGCCCTCGCCTGTTTGGCGATCGCCTTGGGCTCGATCGCCCCGTCGAGCATCGTGTAGGACGAGAAAATGCGGAGCGGCACGAAACCGGAATGAGCCATCTCCGCGTGTTACCGCACATGCAGTGATTCGAACAGGGCGGGGGCAGGAACCGGTCGTGGATAACTCCGTTACGGTCGCTCAACGGAGGAGCATGTTCATGGACAACCGCGCATCGATCGATCCCCGCGCCGCGCCGGCGGCGGGCGCCGGATGGGGCTGGATATTGGGCTATGGCGTGTTGTCCGTCGTGCTGGGCGTGCTCGCCTTCCTCAATCCGTTCGCGGCGACCTATGCCGCGACGCTGGTGATCGGCGCGTTCTTCATCGCCGCGGGGCTGGTGTCGATCGCCGCCGGTTTCGCGGGCAAGGGGCATGAGGGGCGCGGCTATGCGATCGGCTTCGGCCTGCTGTCGCTGGTCGTCGGATTGCTGATGGCGTTCAACCCGGTGTCGGGCGCATTGTCGCTGACGCTGATGGTCGCGGTGTGGCTGGGTGTGCGCGGTGCGCTGGAGATCGGGCTGGGCATGCGCTTCAAGCGCGGACGCGGGCTGATGATCGCGCTGGGCGTGGTGAACCTGCTGCTGGCGATCTACGTGTTCGCGACGCTGCCGGGGTCGGCACTGACGCTGCCCGGGTTCATTCTGGGAATCAGCTTCGTCTTCGGCGGGGTGACGTCGGTGGCGGCGGCCCTGAACCACCGGAAGGGTGCCGCAGCCTTCGCCGCACCGGCCCTGTAGGCGGGGCGGCTACAGCAACGCCTCGATGTCCGCCGACAGTTGTTCGGGCCTGGTCGTCGGGGCGTAGCGGTGGACCACCTTGCCGGCGCGGTCGACGAGGAACTTGGTGAAGTTCCACTTGATCGCCTTCGACCCCAGCACGCCCGGCGCGTCGCTTTTCAGGCGTTCGAACAGGGGATCGGCCCCTGCCCCGTTGACGTCGACCTTGGCGAAGACGGGGAAGGTCACGTCATAGGTCAGCGAACAGAAATTCGCGATCTCCGCCGCGTCGCCGGGTTCCTGCGCGCCGAACTGGTTGCAGGGGAAGGCCAGCACCGCGAAGCCGCGATCGTCGTAGCGGCGGTGCAGCGCCTCCAGCCCCTCATATTGCGGGGTGAAACCGCATTTCGAGGCGGTGTTCACGATCAGCACCACCTGTCCCGCGTAGCGATCGAGCGGCACGGCGGTGCCGTCGGCGCCCTTGACGGTGAAATCGGCGATCATGCGTGCCTCGCGAGCAGGAATTGCAGGTTCTGGCGGACCCCCGGCCATTCGCGGTCGAGGATCGAATAGACGACGCTGTCGCGCAACCGGCCGTCGATGATCTGGTGGCCGCGCAGGATGCCGTCCTGCTTCGCGCCGAGGCGTTCGATCGCGGCCTGACTGCGCCGGTTGAGCGCATCCGTGCGGATCTGGACGCACTGGCAGCCGAGCACCCCGAACGCATGGGTGAGGAGCAGCAACTTGGCTTCGGTGTTGACCCCGGTCCGCTGGACCGCCTTGGCGTAAAAGGTGCCGCCCAGTTCGAGCCGGCGATGACCTTCGTTCATTCGCAGGTACCGCGTGGTACCGACGACCTGCCCGGCGGGATCGCAGACCGCGAACAGGCGGGCCCGGCCATAATCCTGTTGCTGGATGGCGACATCGAACCAGCGGTCCGCGTCCTTCAGCTGCGCGACGTTGGCGTAGAAGGTGTCCCAGAGGTCGCCCGCCGACGCGACCGCGACGAGCGCGTCCCGGTCGGAGCGCTCCAGCGGGCGGAGCGTGACGTGGCGACCGGTGAGGGTCGGCGTCTCGCCCCAGGCGCTCACGACAGCACGCCTTCGTGGAGGCGCATGACGCGGTCCATCTTCTGCGCCAGCCGTTCGTTATGGGTAGCGATCAGCGCCGCCGAGCCCTCGCCGCGGACGAGGCGGAGAAATTCGGCCAGCACGATATCGGCGGTATGTTCGTCTAAATTGCCGGTCGGCTCGTCCGCCAGCACCAGCGCGGGCCGGTTGGCGAGCGCGCGGGCGACCGCGACGCGTTGCTGCTCGCCGCCCGACAGCTGGCTCGGCCGGTGGGTCAGCCGATGGCCTAGGCCGAGCGCGGTCAGCAGCGCCACCGCGCGATCGTCGGCTGGCTTGCGCTCGGCGCCATGAACGAGCTGCGGCAGCACGACATTCTCGGTCGCGTTGAAGTCCGGCAGCAGATGATGGAACTGGTAGACGAAGCCGAGATGGTCGCGGCGCATGATCGTGCGGCCATGCGCGTCGAGCTTCGCTGCTTCGGTGCCGGCGATGCGGATCGAGCCCTGAAACCCGCCCTCGAGCAGACCGACCGCCTGCAGCAGCGTCGACTTGCCCGACCCGGACGGGCCGACCAGTGCGACGATCTCGCCCGGTGCGACCGCGAGGTCGACGCCGCGCAGCACGTGGATCGTCTCGCCGCCCTGGGTGAAGCTGCGGGTCAGGCCCGTGGTCTGGAGGACCGCGACCGGGGCGGTGTCGGCGATGTCATTCATAACGCAGCACCTGCACCGGATCGGTGCTCGCCGCCTTCCACGCCGGATACAGCGTGGCGAGGAAGCTGAACACCAGCGCCATCAGCGCGATGATGACGATCTCGACCGGGTCGGTCTTCGACGGCAGTTCGGTAAGATAGCGGATCGAGGGGTCCCACAGATTCTGCCCGGTGATGAGCTGGACGAGGTTCACGACCGCCTGCCGGTAGAAGAGGAAGATGAAGCCGAGCACGAGTCCGGCGAGCGTGCCGAGTGCGCCGATCGTCGTGCCGACGACCATGAAGATGCGCATCAGCCCGCCGCGCGTCGCCCCCATCGTCCGCAGGATCGCGATATCGCGCGTCTTGGCGCGGACCAGCATGATGAGCGAGGAGAGGATGTTGAACACCGCGACGAGGATGATGATCGACAGCACGGTGAACATCGCGACGCGTTCCACCTCCAGCGCCTGGAACAGCTGCGCGTTCATGCTGCGCCAGTCGGCGATCACCGCATTGCCGCCGAGCGTGTCGGCGAGCGGCGCGAGGATCGGCCCGACCCGGTCGGCGTCCGTCGTCTGCAATTCGATCATGCCGACGCTGTCACCGAGCAGCAGCAGCGTCTGCGCGTCCTGCAACGGCATCAGCACATAGGCCTTGTCGTAATCGTACAGGCCGATCTCGAAGATCGCGCCGACCTTGTAGCTGACGATGCGCGGCACGGTGCCGAACGGCGTGGTCTGCCCCTGCGGGCTGAACAGCGAGACGTCGCTGCCGACCTGCGCGCCGAGCGCCTCCGCCAGCCGCGAGCCGAGCGCGATCTGGCCGTTGCCGGCGCGGATGCCGGAGAGCGACCCCATGATGAGCTTGCCGCCGATCATCCGGCGCACGTCGGCATCGGCGAGGCCGCGGACCAGCACCGCCTCGGCTCGGCCGTTGTAGGTAGCGGCGAGCGGCTGTTCGACCATCGGCACCGCCGAGGTGACGCCGGGCGTGCGCCGCGCCTCCGCGACGATCTCGCGCCAGTCGGGCAGGCGGCCACCCGCGCTCTGGATGACGGCATGGCCGTTCAGCCCGACGATCTTGTCGAACAGTTCGGCGCGGAAGCCGTTCATCACGCTCATCACGATGACGAGCGCGGCAACGCCGAGCATCACCGCGACGAGGCTGATGGATGCGACCAGGAAGATGAACGCCTCTCCCTTGCCCGGGAGCAGGTAGCGCCGGGCGATCATCCGTTCGTAGCGTGAGAGGATCATGGGGCGAGGCTCTAGGAGAGGCCGGGGCGACACGCAACAAATGTTGCGGATTCGACACAGGGTTCCGCCAATCGAAAACCGCACCCCATATTGACGGTGACAAAGCCGGTGCGCCTGCCTAGCAAACACTCATCTGAGACACAGGCAACGGCCGTGGTTCGGGGAAGAGCGGAACGGCAATGCAGCGAAATACGCGCGTGTCGGGATGCGACCTAAGGGGGCTGACGGGTTTCTCGTCACGCAGGCGCCCGGATCGGCAACGGTCCGGGCGTTTGCCGTTTTAGCGGCCCGGAGGCTGCCCGCAAAAAGCGCCGGGCAGAGGGAGGGAGCTTCCAATTCGCGCCCCCTGTCCGGCAATTCCGTCTATCGCAGATCAATCCTGAACGGCACGATAACGTGGTGGCCGGGTGCACCCCCTCCCCGCCATCCTGCGCGTAGGGCAGGCATGACGGGGCGGCGGCGGGACGTCAGAAGCTCTTCGACAGCGTAACGCCATAGGTGCGCGGGTCGCCGACGTTGCCGGCGATCAGGCCGGTGTTGCCGGGGGTCGTCGCCAGCACCTCGTAATATTCGGTGTCGAACACGTTGCGGACCCAGCCGAAGGCGTTGAAGCCCGCATCGGTGCGGAAGCCGAACCGCGCGTTGGTCAGCGTATAGCCGCCGATATCGGTGTAGATCGAGCGCGAGGCGTTGGACGAGAATTTGGTGCGCGAGCTGGCATCGAGGCCGAGATAGACCTCGCCATCCTGCCCGAACACCTGCGTCGGCAGATTGTATTCGCCGCCATAGGAGAAGGCGAATTTGGAGATGCCCGGCATCCACTGGCCCGAGATATCGCAGACGATCGGGCTGTTGGTGCCCGGCTGGCCGGGCGCACCGATCGTCGGATTGGCCGCGGTCGGGGTGCCGCCGCCCGACAGTTCCGGCGGGCATGGCGCGTTCTTGAAATCGAGGTAGCGCGCATCGCTGAACGCACCGTTGGTGTAGAGCGTGAACCGCTCGCTCGGCCGGATCGAGAAGTCGGCCTCGATCCCCCGCACCCGCACCTTGCCCGCATTGGCGAGATAGCCGCGCAGCGTCGAGGTCGAGCTGTTGTTCACCACCGCCTGATAGTCGCGGATCTCGGTCCAATAGGCGGTGACGTTGAGCGTCGCCTTGCGATCCCAGAATTGCGACTTGGCGCCGAGTTCGAAATGGTCGACCTTTTCGGGCGCGATCTGCGCCAGCTGCGTCTGCACGACGCCGTTGACGACCGGTACGCCGTTCAGATTGAGGCCGCCCGATTTGAACGTATGCGCGTAGGTGGCGTAGACCAGCACGTCGCGCGCCGGCTTGTACGAACCGGTGATGTCATAGGTGACGTTCCACGCCCGATATGCCTCGTCGTTGAACGCCTGCGGCTGGATCGCGTCGCGCTGCGCCGCCTGCCGCGCGGTCCCGCCGCTATAGGGGACGAGATTGCCCTGCGCGTCGCGGACGATGCTGACGTAGCTGCCGACCTTGTCGTCATAGTTGAGGCGCACGCCCGGCGACAGGGTGAAGCGGTCGTCGATCTTCCAGTTGAGCTTGCCGAACACCGCGCCCGAGAAGTTCTTGAGGCGGATGTCGTTCGCCGCGGTCAGCCCGTCGAGGACCGAGGGATCGTTCGCCAGCAGGGGCGATCCCGGAACGCTCGTGTCGCGGGTCGACGGGTTGATGAGCCAGCGGCTCGCCGCCCTGCCCTGCCGCTGCGTGCCGGTGGTATGGATGTCCTGATAGAAGCCGAACAGGCCGATGACATAGTCGAGCCTGGTGCCGCCGCCCGCATAGCGGAATTCCTGCGTATACTGGCTCTGGTGCGTCGGATTCTGCGACAGCGTCGTGATCGGCAGGCCGGTGAAGTCGCGATCGTTGGCGGGCAGCCAGTCCCAGAAGCGGAAGGCGCTGACCGAGGTCAGCGTGCCCGAGCCGAGCTTGTATTCGCCGCGCAGCGACAGACCGCCGAGGATGTTGCGCGCGTTGAGCGAGGCGTCGAGGTCGGTCAGCCGGTCGAACGCATTGCGGCTGGGCGGTTCGTAGCCCAGCGCGCGGGAGAGCGCGTCGAACTGGCGGTTGAGCGGCCGCTGCGTCGCGCCGACGCGGACGAATATCTGCGCGCAGCACACCGGGTTCTGGCGGCTGTAGTCGCCCGACAGCGTGAAGCTGAGATCGGGCGAGGCGTTCCACAGGATCGCGGTGCGCAGACCGATATTGTCCTGGCTGTTGACATACTGGCTGGTCGCGACGTTGCGGACGGTGCCGCGGCGGCCGGTGGTGGTGAGCCCCAGCCGGATCGCGATGTCGTCGGTCAGCGGTCCGGACACCGACGCCTTGGCCTGCTTGAATTCGAGATTGCCGAGGCTGACCTCGGCGCGGCCGTCGAAGGTGAAGCTGGGCGGCTTGCTGGTGATGTTGATCGCGCCGGCGACGGTGTTCTTGCCGTACAGCGTCCCCTGCGGGCCGCGCAGCGTCTCGATCTGCTGGACGTCGAGGAAATCGAGCGTCGCGACCGCGACCCGGCTGAGATAGACCTGGTCGATATAGACGCCGACGCCCTGATCGATCCCGTCGTTGGTCAGGCCCAGCGGCGCGCCGAGGCCGCGGATGTTGACCGAGGAATTGCGCGGGTTGGTCGAATAGAATTGCAGCGTCGGCTGCAGCTGCTGGAGCCGCGCGACGTTGAAGCTGCCGGTGCTGTCGAGCTCCTTCACCCCGACGACCGAGATCGGGATGGGCACGTTCTGCACCGACTCGGCGCGGCGGCGGGCGGTGACGACGATGTCGCCGGCGACCGAGCTGCGCTGGATCGCCGCTTCAGGCGGCAGGGGCGCGGGTTCGTCGGCCTGCACCTCGATCGCCTGGGCGGGAACGGCCTGGGCCGGTGACGACGGCGGGGGCGGGGGCGGGGGCGGCGGCGTGGACTGGGCGGCCGATGCCTGACCGGCGAGTAGAAAGGCTAGAGTCCACGACATGCAATGCTCCCTGAGGTTCTTTTGCCGCTAAACTCTACTGTTCCGGGGGATCTTCAATGCGGGAGAAGCTTGGGCGCGGCAAAGCGGGGCTTCGGCACCGCAAAATTCCGCGTCCCTGCCTCTTGAAGCCGGATCGGCACCAACCAGATAGGTGAAGCGCGGCGCCGATGACGGGCCGTGCACCGGCATCGCACAGACGTGGATGCCGTCGTTCAACTCGCTTCCTTTGGAGGATTTGACATGCGACTCGACCTGACCCCCTATCGCCGCTCGACCATCGGTTTCGACCGTCTGTTCGACATGCTGGAAAGCAACGCGCGCGCCGCGACGGCGGAGAATTACCCGCCCTTCAATCTCGAACGCCTCGCCGAGGATCGCTATCGCATCACGCTGGCGGTGGCCGGCTTCGCACGCGACGAGATCGAGATCACCGCGCAGCAGAACCTGCTGCTCGTCGCCGGGCGCAAGGACGACAAGGCGGCCAACGCCCATTTCCTGCACGTCGGCATCGCCAACCGCAGCTTCGAACGCCGCTTCGAGCTCGCCGATTTCGTGTTCGTGCAGGACGCGCGGCTCAACGACGGCCTGCTGGTGATCGATCTGGTGCGCGAGGTGCCCGAGGCGATGAAGCCCAAGAGCATCGCGATCAAGACCGGCGCGCCGCTGGCCGCGGTCGAGGACAAGGCGAACGTGGCCGAAGCCGCGTAACCGCTTTTCCGGAAGCCCTCTCCCCACCGGGAGAGGGCTTTTATCGTCAGACCAGCCGGCTCTTCGTCAGCGCGGCCTGAATGAAGCTGGCGAACAGCGGATGCGGGTCGAAGGGCTTGCTCTTGAGTTCCGGATGGAACTGCACGCCGACGAACCAGGGGTGATCGGGCCGTTCGACGATTTCGGGCAGGGTGCCGTCGGGCGACATGCCGCTGAACACCAGACCGCCCTTTTCCAGCGCGTCCTTGTAGCCGGTGTTGACCTCGTAGCGGTGACGATGACGTTCGTGGATCGTCGTGTCGCCGTAGATGGAGGCGACGACGCTGTTGCCGTCGAGCGCGGCTTCATAGGCGCCGAGGCGCATCGTGCCGCCCATGTCGCCCTGTTCCTCGCGCTTCTCCAGCCCGTCGCGGCCCATCCATTCGGTGATGAGGCCGACGATCGGCTCGTCGGTCGGGCCGAACTCGGTGGAGGAGGCGTTGGCGATGCCGGCGAGGTCGCGTGCGCCCTCGACGCAGGCCATCTGCATGCCGAAGCAGATGCCGAAATAGGGGATCTCGCGCTCGCGGGCGAATTTGACGGACTTGATCTTGCCCTCCGCGCCGCGCTCGCCGAACGCGCCCGGGACGAGGATCGCGTCGCAGGGTTCGAGCTGGCTGACGATCTCCGAATCGTCGTTCTCGAAGATTTCTGCGTCGATCCAGCGGACGTTGACCTTCACGCGGTTGGCGATGCCGCCATGGACCAGCGCCTCGTTGAGCGACTTGTAGGCATCCTGCAGGCCGACATACTTGCCGACGACGCCGACGGTCACCTCGCCCTCCGGATTGGTCAGGCGGTCCATGATGTCGGTCCAGCGCGACAGGTCGGGCGCCGACGACGGGGTGATGCCGAAGGCGCGCAGCACCTCCGAATCGAGGCCCTCGCCGTGATATTGCAGCGGCACCGCATAGATGCTCTTGGCGTCGAGCGCCGGGATGACCGCGCTTTCCGGCACGTTGCAGAACAGGGCGATCTTGGCGCGCTCCGACGGCGGCAGCGGATGTTCGCAGCGGCAGACGAGCACGTCGGGCTGGACGCCGAGCGCGGCGAGTTCGCGCACCGAATGCTGCGTCGGCTTGGTCTTCAGCTCGCCGGCGGCGGCGATATAGGGGACCAGGGTGACGTGGATGCTGATCGCATTGCCGCGACCGACCTCGTTCTTCAGCTGGCGGATCGCCTCGATGAACGGCAGCGATTCGATGTCGCCGACGGTGCCGCCGATCTCGCACAGGACGAAATCGAGGTCGTCGGTCTCGGCACGCGCGAAGGCCTTGATCGCGTCGGTGACGTGCGGGATCACCTGCACCGTCGCGCCGAGATAGTCGCCGCGGCGTTCGCGTTCGATGATCGTCTTGTAGATGCGGCCCGAGGTGACGTTGTCCGACTGGCGCGAGGCGACGCCGGTGAAGCGCTCGTAATGGCCGAGGTCGAGGTCGGTCTCCGCGCCGTCGTCGGTGACGTAGACCTCGCCGTGCTGATACGGGCTCATCGTGCCGGGATCGACGTTGAGATAGGGATCGAACTTGCGAATCCGGACGCGGTAACCGCGTGCCTGAAGCAAAGCTGCGAGAGAGGCCGCCATGAGCCCCTTGCCGAGCGACGAGACCACGCCGCCGGTGATGAAGATGTACCGCGCCATGGGAGAAATCGCCTAGCGTGTTAAAGGGTCGAACGACAAGAGCGCGCGGGGGCTACCCGCACGCGATTCACGATGAACGGTGGGTCGGCCTAGCGCTGAAGCGGCACCGCGCCGTTGTCGGCGGGGGCGTTCGGCACGGCATCCTGCGCCGGCGCGAGCGGCGCCGCGGCGGGGGCCGCTGGGGGCGTGCGGGCGAGCGAGGTATCGATCGTCTGCGTCTGGCGGCTTGCCGCGATGAACGCCAGCGCGATCGACATGCAGACGAATACCGTCGCCAGCACCGAGGTGGCGCGGGTGAGGAAGTCCGCCGCGCCGCGGGCCGACATCAGGCCGGACGGGCTGCCGCCCATGCCGAGGCCACCACCCTCCGACCGCTGCATCAGGATCACCGTCACGAGCGCGGCGGCGATGATGGCATGTACGACGAGAAGGAAGGTGAACATCTACGGTCCCGAATTTCGGATGAAGGCGCGCACATAGGCGAGGGATGTCCGGCGATCAACCTTGCCGGGCCGGGCGGCTCCCGGCCCGCGATCCGTCCGATGCCGTACTAATTGCCCAAAGCCGTTCATTTAACGGAAACCTGCGGGGTGCGGGGGCGTTATGACCGCGAAACAAAGCCCCGAAAACGGTGCAGAAACGGATATTTGATCGTGGGAACAGCCGCGCAATCGCTTGCGACCTGGATGACCGCGCTGGTCGATTACGTGCGGTCGGGAGAGCCCGACCTGACCAATCGCCAGATGGCGCTTCTCCTGCTCGTCTATCTCAATCCGGGCCCGCATACCGTGCGTGGCCTGGCCCGGGCACTCAACGTCTCGAAGCCCGTCGTCACGCGCGCCTTGAACAGGCTGGGTGCGCTCGGCTATCTGCGCCGGCAACGCGACGACAGCGACAAGCGCAATATCTTCGTCGCGCGTACTTCCGAAGGGGCAGAGTTTCTTGAAGAGTTCGGGCAATTCCTTGGCGAAGGCGACGCACGATCGCACCAGCCAGCCCTCGCGTAGGGCCTTCGCCCTTACCGGCCCCTCGGTCACGCTCGACCCCCGGACGCATGCGGTGCGCGGCGATCTCGCCGACGTTCGCCTTGCGGAACAGGTGTTTGCGCCACATTACGCGGCGCCGCTGAAGGCCAGGGCGCTGCACGCCATATCGCTGTTCTCGGATCGCAATCTCAGCGAGCCGGTCGCCGAGTTGCCGGCGGGCGCCGCCTTCGAGGTGCTCGAACTGGCCGGCCGCCACGCCTGGGGGCTCGCGATCCGCGCCAATCTGGTCGGCTATGTCGACCGTACCGCGCTCGACAAGGTATCGGATTTCGATTCGTGAGCGTCACCATCTTCATCGACGGTGCGGTCGGCACCACCGGCATCGATATCCGCGACCGGCTTGCCGGGCGTAGCGACCTGACCGTCGTCACGCTCGACGACGAGCGGCGCAAGGATGCGGCGGCGAGGGCCGAGGCACTCAACGATGCCGATATCGCGATCCTCTGCCTGCCCGACGATGCCGCGCGCGAGGCGGTGGCACTGGTCGAGGGCGGCACGACCCGCGTCATCGACGCCTCCTCCGCGCACCGCGTCGCGCTGGGCTGGACCTATGGCTTCCCCGAGCTGCGGGCAGGTCAGGCGCAGGCGATCGCCGAAGCCCGGTTCGTATCCAACCCCGGCTGCTATCCCACCGCCTTCCTCGCGCTGGTCGCGCCGCTGGTCCGCGCCGGGCTGGTCCCCGCCGACTGGCCGCTGACCTATAACGCCACATCGGGCTATTCCGGCGGCGGCAAGGCGATGATAGCGGAATTCGAGGGCGGCGGCACCGACACCGCATTTCGCATCTACGCGCTCTCGCTCGCGCACAAGCACCTGCCCGAAATGCGCACCCATGCCGGTCTGGCGCATCCGCCGATCTTCGCGCCGGCGGTGGCGCGGCTCAATCGCGGCATGCTCGGCGAGGTCCCGCTCCCGCTGAAGCAATTGCCGGGCAGCCCCAGCATCGCGCAGGTCGAGGACGCACTCGCCGCGGCCTATGCCGACAGCGCGCTCGTCTCCGTCGCGCCCGGCGATGCCGCGGCGGTGGAGATCGAGGAGAATGCCGGCACCGACCGGATGACCCTGCGCGTCTGCGGCAATGCCGACAGCGGTCACGTCCGGCTGGTCGCGACGCTCGACAATCTCGGCAAGGGCGCCGGCGGTGCCGCCGTGCAGAACCTCAACATCCTGGCCGGGCTCGATCCGCTCGCCGGCCTCATCCTCTAGTTCAAAGGATCGTCATGCAGCGCAATCCCGTCGGCAAGCTGCTCCTGTTCGGAGCGACCGGTGACCTCGCCCAGCGCATGCTGCTGCCCTCGCTCTACGGCCTCCATGCCGACGGCCTGCTGCCCGAGGGGCTGACGATCACCGGATCGGCGCGCAGCGACCTCGACGATGCGGGTTTCCGCGACTTCGCCAAGAAGGCGCTCGACGAGTTCCTGCCCGCGGATCGCAAGGACGAGGGCGCGCTCAGCGGCTTCCTCGATCGCATCTTCTACCAGTCGGTCGATCTGTCCGATCAGGCGACCTATGCCGCGCTCGCCGACAAGGTCGGCGACGTGTCCGGCGGCCTCGCCATCTATCTGTCGACCGCGCCGTCGCTGTTCGAACCGGCGGTGAAGGGCCTGCAGAGCGTCGGTCTGGCGGGCGACACGGTGCGGGTCGGGCTGGAGAAGCCGCTCGGCTACGACCTCGGGTCGAGCAAGGAGATCAACGATACCGTCGCCTCGGTCTTTCCCGAGGAGCGCATCTTCCGCATCGACCATTATCTCGGCAAGGAAACCGTCCAGAACATCCTCGCGCTGCGCTTCGGCAATTCGATGTTCGAGCCGATCTGGAACGCGCAGGGGATCGACAACGTCCAGATCACGATCGCCGAGACGGTCGGGCTGGAGGACCGCGCCGGCTATTACGAGGGCGCGGGTGCGCTGCGCGACATGGTCGCCAACCATATGCTCCAGCTGGTCGCGCTGATCGCGATGGAGCCCCCCGCCCTGTACGACGGCACCGCGATCCGCGATGAAAAGGCCAAGGTCTTCCGCAGCCTGCGCACCATCTCTCCTGAAGCGGTGCCGCAATGCACCGTCACCGGCCAGTATGAGGAGGGCGCGGTCGGCGGCAAGGTCGTCAAGGGCTATGACGACGAACTGGGCTATGACAGCGACGTCGAGACGTTCGTCGCGATCAAGGCGCATATCGACAATTGGCGCTGGCAGGGCGTCCCCTTCTACCTGCGCACCGGCAAGCGGATGGCGAAGCGGCGCAGCGAGATCGCGATCCAGTTCAAGCCGGTGCCGCATTCGATGTTCCGCGGCCGCGGCGGCCTGCTCCAGCCCAACACGCTGGTGATCCGGTTGCAGCCGGAGGAATATATCCAGCTGCTGGTGATGACCAAGGAGCCGGGCCTCGATCGCGAGGGGCTGCGCCTGCGCGAGGTGCCGCTGAACCTCAGCCTCGATGCCGAATTCGCCGGATCGCGTCGCCGCATCGCCTATGAGCGGCTGCTGCTCGACCTGATCGAGGGCGACCAGACCCTGTTCGTGCGCCGCGACGAGGTCGAGGCGCAATGGACGTGGATCGATGCGATCCGCGCCGGCTGGGATGCGAACCAGACCAAGCCGAAACATTATTCGGCCGGCACCTGGGGGCCTGCGGGCGCGATCGCGCTGACCGAGCGCGACGGGGTGACCTGGCAGGACGATTGATCGTTCCGGCGCACGGCCCCGCACGCGCGGGCGTGCGGTCGCCCGTTCTATCGCACGATTATGTCCCTCATACGTATGCGGGACGACTTACCTTGCGCGCCGCTCCGGGCTATCGGGGGCGCGCCGACCACGAAAAGGCTTTACGATGACCGAGATCGAATGGTGGGAGTATGACGACGCCGCCGAGCTGGCCGATGCGGTCGCCGGCGATATCCAGTTCGTCATCGAAAGCGCCATCGACGCGCGCGGCTCCGCCGTCGTCGCGCTGGCGGGCGGCAAGACCCCCTTCCCCGCCTATGAGAAGCTCGCCAAGGCGAAGCTCGACTGGAAGCGCGTGACGATCGTGCCGGGCGACGAGCGGATCGTGCCGCTCGGTGATCCGCTGTCGAACGTGACGCAGCTCGGCAAATTGTTCATCCCCAAGGGCGCGCGCGTCATCCCGATCGTCCCCAAGCAGACCGAGGATTACAAGTCCGCCGGCCGCTCCGCCGATGCGCTGATGCAGGACCTGCACTGGCCGCTCGATCTCTGCCTGCTCGGCGTCGGCGGCGACGGCCATACCGCCTCGATCTTCCCCGGCCCCGATTTCGACGAGGCGCTCAATGGCCCCAAGGAACGGCGGATGCTGGGCGTGATGCCCGACCCGTTGCCGCCCGAGGCACCCGTCGCGCGCGTCACGCTGTCGCGGCAGGGCATCGTCACCGCCCGTGCGCTGATGATCGCGGTCACCGGCAAGGACAAGCGCACGGTCATCGAACAGGCGATCGATCAGGGGCCGTCGTCGCCCTATCCGATCGGCCGCGTGCTCGCCGATGCGGAGCTACCCGTCGATATCCACTGGGCGCCGTAAGCCGCCCGTAACGCCCCTCCCCAGGACCCGCGCCATGAACTCCGAAGTCTCCGCCGTCACCGACCGTATCATCGCGCGATCGAAGGACAGCCGCGCCGCCTATCTGGCGCTGATCGATCGCGAGCGGGAGAATGGCGCGCGGCGGCCGCAGCTCGGCTGTGCGAACCTCGCGCATGCCTATGCCGGGACCGAGGAGGATCGCGATACGCTGCGTGCCGATACCGGCATGAACATCGGCATCGTCACCGCCTATAACGACATGCTGAGCGCGCATGCCGTCTATTACCGCTATCCGGAGCTGATGAAGGTCTGGGCGCGCGAGGTCGGTGCGACGGCGCAGGTCGCGGGCGGCGTGCCGGCGATGTGCGACGGGGTGACGCAGGGCTATCCCGGCATGGAGCTGTCCCTGTTCAGCCGCGACACGATCGCGCTGAGCACCGCCATCGCGCTCAGCCACGGCACCTTCGAGGGCGCGGCGCTGCTCGGCATCTGCGACAAGATCGTGCCGGGGCTGCTGATGGGCGCGCTGCGCTTCGGCCACCTGCCGATGGTGCTGATCCCCGGCGGCCCGATGCCGTCGGGCCTCGCCAACAAGGCGAAGGCGGCGGTGCGCGAGGCCTATGCCGAGGGGAAAGCGGGTCGCGAGGAGCTGCTCGATGCGGAGATCCAGGCCTATCACGGCAAGGGCACCTGCACCTTCTACGGCACCGCCAACACCAACCAGATGATGATGGAGGTGATGGGCCTGCACATGCCGGGCGCGGCCTTCGTCAATCCCGGCACCAAACTGCGCCAGGAACTGACCCGCGCGGCGGTGCATCGGCTCGCCGGCATGGGCTGGCGCGGCAAGGATTACCGCCCGATCGGCCATTGCGTCGATGAAAAGGCGATCGTGAATGCCGCGGTCGGCCTGCTCGCTACCGGCGGATCGACCAACCATCTGCTGCACGTCCCCGCTATCGCGCGGGCGGCGGGGATCGTCATCGACTGGGAGGATTTCGACCGCCTCAGCCGCGCGGTGCCGCTGATCGCGCGTGTCTATCCCAACGGATCGGCCGACGTGAACGCGTTCGAGGCGGCGGGCGGCATGCCCTTCGTCGTCCGGGAATTGCTGTCGGCGGGCCTGCTGCACGGCGACATCACCACGGTGACCGGCGACAGCCTGTCGGCCTATGCCAACAAGCCGGTGATCGCCGACGACGAGCTGGCGTGGGAGCCGGTCGGCGACAGCGGCGACACCAGCATCCTGCGCCCCGTCGCCGAGGCCTTCTCGCCCGATGGCGGCATGCGCATCCTCGCCGGCAATATCGGCCGGTCGTGCATCAAGGTGTCGGCGGTCGACCGCGAGCGCTGGGTGATCGAGGCCCCCGCGCGCGTCTTCCACGACCAGCTCGACGTGATCGAGGCGTTCAAGCGCGGCGAGCTGGAGCGTGACGTCGTCGTTGTCGTCCGGTTCCAGGGGCCGCGCGCCAACGGCATGCCCGAACTCCACAAACTGACCCCGCCGCTCGGCGTGCTGCAGAACCGCGGCTTCAAGGTGGCGCTGGTCACCGACGGCCGCATGTCGGGCGCCAGCGGCAAGGTGCCGTGCGCGATCCATTGTTCGCCCGAGGCGCTCGGCAACGGGGCGATCGGCAAGATCCGCGACGGCGACATCATCCGCGTCGATGCGCTCAACGGCACGTTGGACGCACTGGTCGATCCGGCGGAATGGCTGGAACGGCCGCTGTGCGATGCCCCCGGCGCGGCGACCGGCATGGGCCGCGAACTGTTCGGCATGTTCCGCGGACTGGCGGACGAAGCCGAGAAGGGCGCGTCGGGGATGCTGGCGGCGGCGGGGCTGTAACGGAGTAGGCGTCCTCACCCTTCGCCGCCTGCGGCGTCTTTTCCCTCTCCCATTGGGAGAGGGAGGGAGCGGCAAAGCCGCGGAAGGGTGAGGACGGAGCAAGCTTAGGAGAGAAGAATGCAACTCGTCAGCGTCGACATCGGTGGCACACATGCCCGCTTCGCGATCGCGGAGGTGGAGGGCGGCCACGTCGTCTCGCTCGGCGAGCCGGTGACGCTCAAGACCGCCGAGCACGCCAGCCTGCAGACCGCATGGCAGGCGTTCGCCGCGCGGCACGACGGCCCGCTGCCCAAGGCCGCGGCGATCTCCGTCGCCTCGCCGATCACCGGCGACATCATCCGCCTGACCAACAACCCCTGGGTGATCCGTCCGTCGCTGATCCCCGAGCGGCTCGGCGCCGACGTCTATACCGTCATCAACGATTTCGGCGCGGTCGGCCATGCCGTCGCTCAGCTGCCGGCGGACGATTTCGAGCATCTCTGCGGCCCCGACACGCCGCTGCCGGAGCAGGGCGTCACCACCGTCTGCGGGCCCGGCACCGGCCTCGGCGTCGCACAGGTGTTCAAGACCGGCAGCGGCTATCACGTCCTGCCGACCGAGGGCGGCCATGTCGATTACGCGCCGCTCGACGGGATTGAGGACGCCTTCGTCAAGCGCCTGCGCCGTACCTATACCCGCGTCTCGGCCGAGCGGATCTGCTCCGGCCCCGGGATCATCGCGATCTACGAAACGCTCGCCGAGATGGAGGGCCGCGCCGTCCCCAGCCGCGACGACAAGACGATCTGGACCGAGGCGATCGAGGGCACCGATTCGATCGCGCTCGCCGCGCTCGACCGCTTCTGCCTCGCGCTTGGCGCCGTCGCGGGCGACCTCGCGCTGGCGCATGGCGCCAAGGCGGTGGTGATCGCCGGCGGCCTCGGCCTCCGGATCAAGGACAAGCTGATCCGTTCGGGCTTCGACCAGCGGTTCCAGGCCAAGGGCCGCTTCCAGACGCTGATGGCGGGCATTCCCGTCAAGCTCATCACCCATCCGCAGCCCGGCCTGTTCGGCGCCGCGGCCGCTTTCGCCCAAGACCATTCGTAAAGGGACATCCGGCATGACCGATATCGCCACCATCATGCAGACCAGCGCCGTCATCCCGGTGCTGGTGATCGACGACGCCGCCACCGCCCGCCCGCTCGCCGAGGCTCTGGTCGCCGGCGGCCTGAAGGTGCTGGAGGTGACGCTGCGCACCCCCGCTGCGATGGAGGCGATCGCCGAGATGAAGAAGGTGCCGGGCGCGATCGTCGGCGCCGGCACCGTCGTCAGCGAGGCGCAGGCGCGCGACGTGATCGACGCCGGCGTCGAATTCATCGTCTCGCCGGGCCTCACCGAACGGCTCGCGCGGCCGATCCTCGACGCGGGCGTCGCCTATCTGCCCGGCACCGCGACCGCCGGCGACATCATGCGCGGGCTCGACCTTGGCCTGACCCATTTCAAGTTCTTCCCCGCCGAAACCTCGGGCGGGCTGAAGGCGCTGAAGGCGCTCGCCGCGCCCTTCTACCAGTGCCGTTTCTGCCCGACCGGCGGCATCACCGAAGCCTCCGCCCCCGACTGGCTGGCGTTCAAACCGGTGCTCTGCGTCGGCGGCAGCTGGGTGACCGGCGGCACGATGGCGGACGTCGAGGCGAAGGCGCGGGCGGCCGCACGACTGCGGTGAGGGTTCCTTTACCCCGCCTTGCTAGAATGCCGTCATGTTCGATTTTCGTTTCGATCCGGCGGACGGCGTTCTCCACATCGCGATGGCGGGGTTCTGGTCGGCGGAGACGATGGCGGATTTTTCATCCGCGCTGATCGTCAAGGCCAGGGAGGTGCGCGGGCGCTACGGTCCCTTCGCGACGTTGATCGACCTGCGCCATTTTCCGATCCAGTCGCCGACGGTAACCTCCGCGATCCAGGCGCTGATGCAGCAGACGTGCGGCATACCGGACGGACCGATCGTCACCGTCACCGGGTCGGCGCTCGCCAAGCTACAGGCCAGCCGCATCCTCTGTGCCGACAACAGCCGGGTCTACCTCGACTGGGACGAGGCGGTCGCTGCGCTGCAGAGCGCCTGGCTGCCGCGGGCGATCGCCTGACCTACATCTCGCCGCGCTGGCGGCGGATCGCGTACCATTTGCGCACATTGGCGTTATGCTGGTCGAGCGTGTCGGCGAAGACATGCCCACCGGTACCGTCCGCGACGAAATAGAGCGCGTTCGATTGCGCCGGATCGAGTACCGCATCGATCGAGGCACGCCCGGGATTGGCGATAGGCCCGACCGGCAGCCCCGCCTCGGCATAGGTGTTGTAGCCGTTCTTCGCCTGCAATTCGGATCGCAGGATGCGGCGACCGAGCGGCCGCCCCTTGGTGATCGGATAGATCACGGTCGGGTCGGCCTGCAGCGGCATGCCGCGCTTCAGGCGATTGGCGTAGACCGCGGCGACGGTGCGCCGCTCGGACGGCTTACCGGTTTCCTTCTCGACGATCGAGGCGAGGATGATCGCCTGCTGCGGCGTCGTCACCGCGATGCCCGGCTTGCGCTTCGCCCAGGCGGCGGCGAGATAATCGCGCATCGCCGTCTGCATCCGCGCCACCACCGACGCGCGGGTGTCGCCGCGCTGGAAGGCATAGCTGTCGGGCAATACCGACCCTTCCGTCGGCACCGGGACACTGCCGGTCAGCCCGTCCGCCTTCGCCAGCGCATCATGGACCAGCACCGACGGATAGCCCTCCGGCACCACGACCAGCCGTTGCAGCACCTTGCCGCCCTGCAGCATCTTGAGGATGTCGGACGGGCTGGTGCGCGGCGGGATGCGATATTCGCCCGCCTTGATCGGCTCGCCCGAGCCGAACACGCGCGCGAACAACCGGAAACGGCTGGCCGAGGTGATCGCCCCCGCGCTTTCCAGCGCGCGTGCCGCCGATGCGAGGCTGCTGCCCTCGGCGACCTGCACGGTCAGCGTGCGCGGCGCCGGGCCACTGCCGCCCCAGCCGCGCACCACCATCACCGCCGCGACCAGCGCGACGAGGCCGATCAACAGACCGAGGCAACCGACCTTGCGCATCGGATCAGAGCGCCTTCATCACCAGCGAGGCGTTGGTGCCACCGAAGCCGAACGAATTGTTCAACACCGCGCGCACCTCGCGCTTCCGCGCGACATGCGGGACGAGGTCGACGCCTTCGGCGCCTTCGGAGGGGTTGTCGAGATTGAGCGTCGGCGGCACGATCTGGTCGCGCATCGCGAGGATGCAGAAGATGCTCTCCACCGCACCGGCGCCGCCGAGCAGATGGCCGATCGCCGACTTGGTCGAGCTCATCGACAGGCCGCCGATCGCGTCGCCGAACAGACGCTTGACCGCGCCCAGTTCGATCATGTCCGCCATCGTCGACGTGCCGTGCGCGTTGATATAGTCGATGTCGGAGAGCGCGAGGCCCGACCGGCGCATCGCCATTTCCATCGAACGATAGGCGCCCGAGCCTTCGGGTTCCGGCGCGGTGACGTGATAGGCGTCGCCCGACAGGCCGTAACCGACCACCTCGCAATAGATCTTCGCACCGCGTGCCTTGGCGTGCTCATATTCCTCGAGCACGACGACGCCCGCGCCCTCGCCCATGACGAAGCCGTCGCGGTCGCGGTCATAGGGGCGGCTGGCCTGTTCGGGCCGGTCGTTGAAGCTGGTGTTGAGCGCGCGCGCCGCGGCGAAGCCGGCGATGCCGATCGGGCAGATCGTGCTTTCCGACCCGCCGGCGAGCATGACGTCGGCGTCGTCCAGCGCGATCATCCGCGCGGCATCGCCGATCGAATGCGCGCCGGTGGAGCACGCGGTGACCACCGCGTGATTCGGCCCCATCAGCCCGTATTTGATCGAAACCTGACCCGAAATCAGGTTGATGAGCCGGCCGTGGACGAAGTGCGGGCTGACCCGCTTCGGCCCCTTTTCGGCGAGCACCAGCGATTCGCTCTCGATCCCCGGCAGGCCGCCGATGCCCGATCCGATCGAACAGCCGGCGCGGAACCGCTCGGCCTCGGTCATCTCGGTGAGGCCCGCATCCTCGAGCGCCTGGCCGGCGGCATCGATGCCATAGACGATGAAGGGATCGACCTGCCGCTGGACCTTGTGGTCGACGCGCTTGTCGGGATCGAAGCCATAAGGGTGATCGGCGGGCTTGACCTCGCATGCGATCAGGCATTTCTGATCCGACGCGTCGAACCGCGTGATCGGACCCGCGCCCGATTTGCCCGCGATCAGGTTGGCCCAGGCCGTCTCGACGTCCGCGCCGAGCGGCGTCACCAGACCCAAACCGGTTACGACAACGCGCCGCATACCCTTCACTCCATCCAGTCCAAACACGTCGCCACCGGCTCCGCCGGGGGCTCTTACGAAAAACGGCCCCCCGCCCTCTAGCCAGGGGACGGGGAGCCGTTCAGATCCGGCCCTCAGCGGGCGCGGGCAAGCTGAAAGCTCAGCCCTTATGCTCGTCGATATAGGTGATCGCGTCCTTCACGGTCGTGATCTTCTCGGCGGCATCGTCGGGGATCTCGACCCCGAACTCTTCCTCGAACGCCATGACGAGCTCGACGATGTCGAGGCTGTCGGCACCCAAGTCGTCGATGAAGCTCGCGTCCTCGGTCACCTTGTCGGCTTCGACGCCGAGATGCTCGACGACGATCTTCTTCACGCGGTCGGCGGTCTCGCTCATGGTATAGTCCCTCTTCGTTTGGGGGTGTTTCGTTGTTCCTGAACGCCCGTAGAACGGGCGGGTTCGGGTGGCAAGCGTCTGTTAAGGGTCCGCCGCGACGGCCACCCTCGGCCCGTTATAGATCGTGTCCCTAGATCATGGCCATGCCGCCGTTGACGTGCAAGGTCTGTCCGGTGACATAACCCGCTTCACGGCTGGCGAGATAGACGACGGCGGCGCCGATGTCCTGCGGCGTGCCGAGGTCGCCCGCGGGGATGCGGCCGAGCAGCGCGCTCTTCTGCGCCTCGGGCAGGACGTCGGTCATCGCCGAGCGGATGAAGCCCGGCGCGACGCAATTGACGGTGATGTTGCGACTGGCGAGTTCCTGCGCCAGCGCCTTGGACATGCCGACCAGCCCCGCCTTGGACGCGGCATAGTTCGCCTGCCCCGGATTGCCGGTCTGCCCGACGACCGAGGTGATCGACACGACGCGGCCGAAACGCTGCTTCATCATCGGCTTGGCCGCCGCGCGGATCAGGCGGAACGCGGCCTCGAGGTTGACGCGGATCACCTGATCCCATTCCTCGTCCTTCATCCGCATCGCAAGATTGTCGCGGGTGACGCCGGCGTTGTTGACGAGGATATCGATCCGCCCGCCCAGCGCCTGCACCGCCTGCGGCACGAGCGCATCCACCGCCACCGCATCGGACAGGTCGCACGGCACCGCGACATGCTCGCCGCCGAGGCTTGCGCGAAACGCCTCCAGCTTGTCGGCATTGGACCCCGACACCGCCAGCCGCGCCCCCTGCCCCGCCAGCGCCTGCGCGATCGCGGACCCGATACCCCCGGACGCCCCGGTCACCAGCGCCGTCATACCTGTGAGATCGAACATGTTAGTCTCCAAGAAGGTTGTTCACGCGGAGACGCGGAGACGCGGAGGGGCGATGGTCATTGACGATCCGTCGCACCCCCTCCTTGAGCGTCGCGCCACCGAAATTGATGAGCAGCCCGACGGGCTGCCGGGTGAGGCGTAAATAGGTCAGCAGTTGTTTGGCATGGACGATGGCCAGTCGCTCGATCGATTTGATCTCGACGAGCAATCGCTCATCGACCAGCAGGTCGATCCGAAAGGCGGCATCGAAGTGCATGCCCTCGAACTCGATGCCGATCGGGCGCTGCCGGGCGACGGAATATCCCATCGCGGCCAACTTTCCGGCGAGAACGGTTTCATACACGCTTTCGAGAAGCCCCGGCCCCAGATCGCGATGCATCCTCAACGCAAGGTCGAGCACGTCACCGCTGATCTGGTCGATGTCCCTCACTTCTTCTCCGCGTCTCCGCGTCTCCGCGTGAACCAATCTTCTTTCTGCGCGCCCGAGATCACACCGTCTTAAGCAAATCCTCGATGTCGTCCATCGTCACGACGCTGATCGCCGCGACGTCGGGGGCGATGCGCTTGACCATGGGGGAGAGGACCTTGCCGCCGAATTCGACGAACTGCGTCACCCCCGCGCCGGCCATCGCCAGCACCGATTCGCGCCAGCGGACCATGCCCGTCACCTGCTGCACCAGCGCGACGCGGATCGCGCCGGGGTCGGCGATCGCGACCGCATCGACGTTGGCGAAGACCGGGACCAGCGGCGCGGCGATACGGACGTCGGCGAGCGCGGCGTCCATCGCATCGGCGGCGGGCTGCATCAGCGGGCAGTGGAACGGTGCCGACACCGGCAGCAGCACCGCGCGCTTGGCGCCCAGATCCTTCGCCATCGCCACCGCGCGCTCGATCGCGGCGCGATGGCCGGAGATCACCACCTGCGACGGATCGTTGTCGTTCGCGACGGTACAGACCAGCTGCTCGCCCCCCTCCGCCAGGATCGAATCGACCGCCGCGCCGGCGATCGTCTGCGCCTTGTCGAGGTCGGCACCGAGCAGCGCCGCCATCGCGCCCTCGCCGACCGGCACCGCCGCCTGCATCGCCTGCCCGCGCAGGCGCAGCAGCCGCGCCGTCGTCGCGAGGTCGAACGCGCCCGCCGCGCAAAGGGCGCTATATTCGCCGAGGCTATGGCCGGCGACATAATCGGCCTTGTCCGCCAGCCGCACCCCGCCCTCGCGCTCCAGCACGCGCAACGTCGCGATCGCATTCGCCATGATCGCCGGCTGGGCGTTCTCGGTCAGCTGCAGGTCTTCCGCCGGACCTTCGGTCATCAGCCGGAACAGATGCTGGCCCAGCGCCTCGTCGACCTCGCCGAACACCTCGCGCGCGACCGTACTGGCATCGCGCAGCGCCTTGCCCATGCCGACCGCCTGGCTTCCCTGGCCGGGAAAGATGAATGCCCGCATCGCGCTCTCCTTATATGACAGGCCGTTATGTCAGGGTGGCGCCCCTAGGACCGACACGGCCCTCGTGCAACCTGAACGAACCGGGCGGAGTTGCGACACCTTGCGACCGTTTAACCGGGTCGGCGGGAGAGGTCTGCGACATGTGCGGCCCATATCTCCCTTCGACGCCGGGCAGACGGCGCCTGTAGACCGAATGGGAGTGTATCATGAAGAAGCTGATCCTGAGCGCCATCGCCGCCACGCTGATCGCCAGCCCGATGGCCATCGCCACCGCAGAGGCCGCACCGCAGCAGCGCGAGCGCACCGTCACCACCGTCAAGCACAACGGCAACGGCCGCACCGTCGTGAAGCAGCGCACGATCGTGCGCAACGATCGCCGCGGCCCGCAGAACTGGCGCGCCGGCCAGCGTTTCGACCGCAACCGCGCGACCAACTATCGCGTCGTCCGCGACTATCGCACCTACCGCCTCGCCGCGCCGCCGCGCGGTCATTACTGGGCGCGGTCGGGCAGCGACGCGGTGCTGGTCCGCGACAACGGCACCGTGGTCCGCGTGATCCAGCGCTCGTTCCGCTGATCCGCCTATGACCTTGCTATTCGCCGCCAGGCGAGTATGAGGCCCACATCCGGGGTGGAGAGCCAGTCTCTCCGCCCCGGTTCGTATTGCATGAGAAGACAGCCGGAGGGGCGTCGCATGGGGCGGCGTCAGCGATCGGCCAACGAAGGACAAGGCATGGCTCTGTACGAGCACACGTTCCTTGCGCGCCAGGATCTGGCACAGGCGCAGGTGGACGCGCTGGCGGAAACCGCCACCAAGATCATCGAAGACAATGGCGGCAAGGTCGTCAAGACCGAGACGTGGGGCCTGCGCAGCCTCGCCTATCGCATCGCCAAGAACCGCAAGGCGCATTACGTCATGCTCGAGATCGACGCACCGGGTACGGTCGTCGCCGAGCTGGAGCGCCAGACCCAGATCAACGAGGACGTGATCCGCTACATGACCGTCAAGGTCGATGAGCTGGAAGAGGGTCCGACCGTGATGATGCGCAAGCAGGAGCGCGACCGCGAGCGCCGTGGCGACCGCGAAGGTGGCCGTGATGGCGGCCCGCGTGGCGACCGTCCGGACCGTGGCCCCCGTCGTGACCGTGAAGAGGAGGCCGCATAATGGCTCGCCCGTTTTTCCGCCGCCGCAAGTCCTGCCCGTTCTCGGCCAAGGACGCTCCCCGGATCGACTATAAGGACGTCCGGTTGCTGCAGGGCTTCGTATCCGAGCGTGGCAAGATCGTGCCGTCGCGCATCACCTCGGTGAGCGCGAAGAAGCAGCGCGAGCTGGCCCAGGCCATCAAGCGCGCCCGTCATCTGGGCCTGCTGCCCTACGTCGTTAAGTAAGGAGTCCGAAACATGGACGTCATTCTGCTTGAGCGCGTCGAGAAGCTCGGCGCCATCGGCGACGTGGTGAAGGTCAAGGACGGGTTCGCCCGCAACTTCCTGCTGCCGAACAAGAAGGCGCTGCGCGCCAATGAAGCCAACCGCAAGGTGTTCGAGGCGAACCGCGCCCGCATCGAATCGGACAACGCCAACCGTCGCGGCGAAGCCGAGAAGGAAGCGGGTTCGTTCAAGGACGCGGCGGTCACCCTGATCCGTCAGGCATCGAACACCGGCCAGCTCTACGGTTCGGTCGCGGTCCGCGATCTGGTCGAGGCCCTCGAGGCCGATGGCCACAAGGTCGCCAAGAGCCAGGTCGTGCTCGACAAGCCGATCAAGTCGATCGGCCTGTACGAGGTGCGCGTCGCCCTTCACCCGGAAGTCGTGGTGACGATCAAGGTCAACGTCGCACGCTCGCCCGAAGAGGCCGAGATGCAGGCGACCGGCGTCGATGTCATGGCATCGATGTTCGAGCGCGACGAAGCCGGCTTCGTCGAGGACTATGATCCGAACGCCGAACCGGGCGCCACTGCCGAAGTGCAGTCGGACGCCGGGGAGCCGGCGCAGGGCTAACCCCCCGCGCCGCTTCGGTGGACACAGAAAAGCCCGCCCGGATCGTCTCCGGGCGGGCTTTTTCGTGTCTGTCGTATCGCCCTGTCGTCAGGGGCAGGTCACGCATGCCCCGACGACCGCGGCGAGGGGGATCAGGGCGAGGACGATCGGGAAAATCTGCTTCATGGCGGCGCCTATCTCATCGGGATTTGGCTGCTCAATGCGCGATCCGACAGAAGGTTTCCGTTTCATGAACGATCCTTTCCTTGGCCCAAGCCGTCCGACCGGATTAACGTCTCGGCAAGGTCCTGTCGAATACGGACATATACATGTCCGGGATTTACAGCATCACGACCGATCCCTTGCGGCATCTGGTCTATATCACCCTCGACGGGTTCTTCGAGCGTGCGGACGTCGAGGCGCTACGGACGGCGTCGCTCGATGTTCGCGCAGGGCTGTCCTGTCCGCCGAACGCGCACCGCATCCTGCTCGATTGCTCGGGCATGCACATCCAGAGCCAGGACGTGGTGGCCGCCTTCACCGCCGCGGCGCAGGAGCCGACGCTCCGCTCGCGCCGTGCGGCCGTCGTCGTCGGCAAGTCGCTGGTGAACGCGCAGGCCCGCCGCGTCTTCAAGCTCGAACGCGACCACGTGTCCTTCTTCCTCGACCGGTACACCGCCGAAGCATGGCTGCTGACCCCATCGGTCAGCGGCGTCCAAACAGCTTCTCGATATCGCCGTGGGCCAGTTTTACCCATGTCGGTCGACCGTGGTTACATTGCCCGGAATGGGGCGTAGCCTCCATCTCGCGTAGCAGGGCGTTCATCTCCGCGACCGACAGGATGCGCCCGGCGCGTACCGATCCGTGGCACGCCATCGTGCCCGCCACCGCATCCAGCCGCTCGCGTAGCGACAGCGCCTGATCGAAGGCGGCGAGTTCGTCCGCCAGATCGGTGACCAGCCCGGTCGGGTCGGCCTGCCCCAGCAGCGCCGGGGTCGCGCGCACCAGCATCGCCGTCGGGCCGAATCGCTCCATCTCCAGCCCCAGCTCGGCAAGTTCGGGCGCGCGCTGTTCCAGCCGGTCGCAGGCGGGCTCGTCCAGTTCGACCACCTCGGGAATCAGCAGCGCCTGCGCCGCCACGCGTCCGCCGGCGAGGGCGGCGCGCATCCGTTCGAGCACCAGCCGTTCGTGCGCGGCATGCTGGTCGACGAGCACGAGCCCGTCCTCCGCCTCCGCGACGATATAGGTCTTGGCGACCTGTCCGCGTGCGACGCCGAGCGGGTGCGCGGCGGTCTGCGGCGGCGGCGCCCAGGCCGGTTCCGCTCGCGCGGCCGGCGGTGCCGTGAAGAAAGTCGAGCGGCGGTCGAACAACCGGTGCAGCCCCGCCCCCTCGGACGCAGCGAGTGCCGCATCGGGACCGGCACCGGCGGGCATGCCCCAGCCGGTGCCCTCCCCCGGACCAGAATGGCTCGCCGGCGTCTCCGGCTGCCACATCGCGAGCGCATCCGCGCTCGGCCGCTGGACGCTGCGATGGCCCGCCGCATCCAGCGCGCGGCGCAGGCCCGATACGATCATCCCGCGCACCATCGCCGGGTCGCGGAACCGCACTTCGGTCTTCGCCGGGTGGACGTTGACGTCCACCTCGCTCGCCGGCACGTCGAGGAACAGCGCCACCACCGCATGGCGATCACGCGGCAGCATCTCCGCATAGGCACCGCGGATCGCGCCCATCAGCAGCCGGTCGCGCACCGGCCGGCCGTTGACGAACAGATATTGATGGTCCGCCACCCCGCGATTGTAGGTCGGGATGCTCGCCACCCCACCGAGCAGGATGCCGTCGCGTTCCAGGTCGATCGGCACCGCGTTGTCGGCGAGCGCCCGGTCGGTCAGCGCCGCGACCCGCGCCGGCCGGTCGTCCGCCTGCGTCACCGCCAGCGCCCGCCGCCCGTCATGCTCCAGCGTGAAGGCGAGGTCGGGCCGCGCCATCGCCAGCCGGCGCACCACGTCGAGACAGGCGGCATATTCCGCCCGCGCGCTGCGCAGGAACTTGCGCCGCGCCGGCACCCGCCCGAACAGTTCCTCGACGATCACGCGCGTGCCGGGCGGCAGCGCCGCAGGCCCCTCGCGCGCGACGACGCCATTGTCGACCACCCGCGCCCAGCCCTCCGCACCGGCGATCCGCGATTCGATCGTCAGCCGCGCGACGCTGGCGATCGAGGGCAAAGCCTCACCGCGAAAGCCGAGCGTCGCGACCATCTCGATCGCCTCGTCGGGCAGTTTCGAGGTCGCATGCCGCTCCAGCGCCAGCGCCATATCGGCCGGCGTCATGCCGCAGCCATCGTCCACCACTTCGATGCGGGAAAGCCCGCCTTCGGCGAGGATAACGGCGATCCGATTCGCCCCGGCGTCGATCGCATTCTCCACCAGCTCCTTCAACGCGCTGGCGGGCCTTTCCACCACTTCACCGGCGGCGATGCGGTTGACGAGATGTTCGGGCAGACGGCGTATTGACACCGCGCAAGCTCTATACCAAGCGAACGCATCCCGCGATGCCTTCCGCACAACGTGACGAACTTCATGGCCGACACGGTCTGCGGCGGATCATGCGGAGCTTTTTGCGTCCCGAACACGGAACCCAGCGCCCGATGGCATTTCCCCGCTTCTTCAAATTCATGTCCCACGACATGGCGATCGATCTCGGCACCGCGAATACGCTGGTCTACGTCCGCGGACGTGGCATCGTGCTCAACGAACCGTCGGTGGTGGCGGTGGAGACGATCAACGGCGTCAAGCGGGTGAAGGCGGTCGGCGACGACGCCAAGCTGATGATGGGCAAGACGCCCGGCTCGATCGAGGCGATCCGGCCGCTGCGCGACGGCGTCATCGCCGACATCGACGTCGCCGAGGAGATGATCAAGCACTTCATCCGCAAGGTGCACGGCCCGCGCAAATTCGCGCGCTGGCCGGAAATCGTCATCTGCGTGCCCTCGGGCTCGACCAAGGTCGAACGCCGCGCGATCCGCGACGCCGCCTCCAACGCCGGCGCCAGCCAGGTCTATCTGATCGAGGAGCCGATGGCCGCCGCGATCGGCGCCGACATGCCCGTCACCGAGCCGATCGGTTCGATGGTGGTCGATATCGGCGGCGGCACGACCGAGGTCGCGGTGCTGTCGCTGCGTGGCCTCGCCTATACCACCTCGGTCCGCGTCGGCGGCGACAAGATGGACGAGGCGATCGTCAGCTACGTCCGCCGCAACCACAATCTGCTGATCGGCGAAGCGACCGCGGAGCGGATCAAGCAGGAGGTCGGCATCGCCCGTCCCCCCGCCGACGGCATCGGCAAGATCATCCACATCAAGGGCCGCGACCTGGTCAACGGCGTGCCCAAGGAAATCCAGATCAACCAGGGCCAGATCGCCGAAGCGCTGAGCGAGCCGGTCGCGACGATCGTCGAGGGCGTCCGCGTCGCACTGGAGAATACCGCACCCGAACTGGCCGCCGACATCGTCGACCAGGGCATCGTGCTGACCGGCGGCGGCGCGCTGCTCGAGGGGCTGGACGAGGTGCTGCGCGACGAGACCGGCCTGCCCGTCACCGTCGCGGAGGATCCGCTAACCTGCGTCGCGCTCGGCACCGGCCGCGCGCTCGAGGATCCGATGTTTCGCGGCGTGCTCCAGACCGGCTGAACCGGAACGTCGCGCGAGGGGCGGCGCGCGCCGCCCCTCGCCACGCTTCGGCCGACCGGTCCGGATCCGCGGATGGTTTGGAACGAACGCCGGATGCGCTAAGCGGACGGCACATATCTCAAGAGACGGGGGGACCGGCGCATGGCGCCTGCCCGCGACCGTCGCACGGGTTTCTCGCGGCGGCGGCAATATTCGACGTTTCTCGGCTACGTGCTCGCGGTGGCGGGCGCGGTGGTGGGAGCGGTGCTGCTCGTCGTCTCGACCTTCAACCCGCCCGCGTTCAGCGCGCTGCGCATGGGAGTCGCCAGCCTGACCACGCCGGTCGCGACCGGGCTGGACGTCGTCACCGACGCCGTCCTGTCCGTCCCGCGCGCGATCGGCACCTGGTTCCGCGTCCATGGCGAGAATGCCGATCTGCGCGCCGAGGTGAAGCGCACCCGCGCGATCCTGACCACCGCGCGGACGGTCGCCTATGACAATCGCCGCCTGCGCGCGCTGCTCGCGGTGCGCGAACGGACGCCGGAGCCGGTGGTGACCGCGCGCCTCGTCGGGTCGACCGCATCGAGCGGCCGCCGCTTCGCGCTGCTCAACGCGGGGCGCGTGCAGGACGTGCTGCCCGGCATGCCGGTGCGCGGCCCCAGCGGCCTCGTCGGCCGGGTGCTCGAAACCGGCCCGATCGCGGCGCGCGTACTGCTCGTCACCGATCCCGAAAGCCTCGTGCCGGTGCGCCGCACCCGCGACGGCATGCCCGCCATCGCCGCCGGCCGCGGCGACGGCCGCGTCGACATCCGCTCGGTCAACGCCACCAACGTCCGCTTCGCGAAGGGCGACATGTTCGTGACCTCGGGCACCGGCGGCCTCTACGCACCCGGTGTGCCGGTGGCGCAGGTCGAGCGGGCCGGTGCCGACAGCGTCGTCGCCATCCCCTTCGCCGCCCCCGACGCGCTCGATTTCGCCCTCGTCGAACGCCCCTTCATGCCGATGCCGCCACCGCCGCCACCGCGCCCGGCGGCGCCCTGATCCCGTGATCGACCGGGTGACCCGCAACACCATCGATTATCGGCCGTTCGAGCCGCCGCTGCCACCCGGCCGCGCACGCGCGCTGCCCTGGGGCAGCGTGCTCGGCGCGTCGGCGCTGACCGCGGTCGTTCCGGTCGTCGCCAGCCTGCCGCTGATGCCGCCGCTCGGCCTCATCATGCTGCTGACGTGGCGGCTGCTCGCCCGGTTCGCGCTGCGCCCCTGGGCCGCCGCCCCGCTCGGCCTGTTCGACGATCTGGTCAGCGGCCAGCCGCTCGGCTCGGCGGTGCTGCTCTGGTCCGTGTGCTTCATCGCGATCGACCTGATCGAACAGAGGCTGGTGTTTCGCGATTTCTGGCAGGACTGGCTGATCGCCAGCGGCGCCATCGCCTTCTGCCTCGCGATCGGACGCTGGATCGCACTGCCCATCGGCGCGCATGTCGATACCGTGCTATTGGCGCAGATCATGGTGTCGGTGATGCTCTTCCCCCTCTCGGCGCGGCTGGTCGCCTGGATCGACCGCAAGCGCGGCCCGGCGCAATGATGCGACGCTCGCCCAAGATCGTCACCGAGGCGATGCAGGCCTACAGCTTCTCGCGCCGCGCCTGGCTGCTCGGCACCGCGCAGGCGGGGGTCGGCGTGCTGCTGGCGGGCCGGATGGGCTGGCTCGCCATCGCGCAGAACGAGAAATACAATCTGCTGGCGGAGAGCAATCGCGTCAACCTGACGATGATCCCGCCCCGCCGCGGCTGGATCGTCGATCGCCACGGCGCGCCGATCGCCAACAACCGCACCGATTTCCGCGTCGACATCATTCCCGACCGGCTGGAGGAGGAGGACCGCGTCCTCACCCTGCTCGCCCGTCTGCTCGCGCTGCCGCCCGAGGAGGCCGAGCGCATCCGCATCGACCTGAAGGGCGCGGCCGGGTTCCAGCCGGTGCAGGTCGCCGAGAACATCAGCTGGGACCGGTTCGCCGCGGTCAGCCTGCGCCAGCCCGAATTGCCCGGCGTCGCGCCGACCCGCGGTTTCGCCCGCGCCTATCCCGCCGGCGCCGCAGTCGCGCATCTCACTGGCTATGTCGGCGCCGCCAACGCCGAACAATATAAGGAAACGCACGATCCGCTGCTCGTCACCCCCGGCTTCAAGCTCGGCAAAGACGGCCTTGAAAAGCAGCTCGAAAAGACGCTGCGCGGCACGCCCGGGGCGAAGCGTGTCGAGGTGACCGCGCGCGGCAAGGTCGTCGCCGAACTGCCGACACGGGCCGATGTGCCGGGCAAGACGCAGCGGCTGACGATCGATGCCGGCCTGCAGGAATATGCCGCGCGCCGGCTCGGCACCAATTCGGGCTCTGCGGTGGTGATGGATTGCCGCACCGGCGAGATGCTGGCGATGGTGTCGATGCCCGCCTACGACCCCAACAGCTTTTCGGACGGGATCAGCCATCTCGAATGGAAGATGCTGTCCGACGACGACCACGTGCCGCTGATGAACAAGGTGACACAGGGCCTCTATCCGCCCGGATCGACGGTCAAGCCGATGAACGGCCTCGCGCTGCTCTCCGCCGGCGTCGGCGCGCACGACCGGATCTTCTGTTCGGGGCAGATGCGGGTCGGCACCGGCGTCTTCCACTGCCACAAGCGCGGCGGCCACGGCCCGCTCGACCTCAAGGGCGCGATCGAGCAGAGCTGCGACATCTATTTCTTCGAGATGGTCCGTCGGCTCGGCTACGACAAGATCGCGCCGACCGCGCGCCTGCTCGGACTGGGCGAGAAGTTCGACCTGCCGCTCGCCACGCAGCGCTACGGCACCGTCCCCGATTCGGCGTGGAAGCGCCGCAAGTACAAGACCAACTGGACGATCGCCGACGGCATCAACGCCTCGATCGGCCAGGGCTATGTCCTCGCCAATCCCTTGCAGCTGGCGGTGATGGCCGCCCGGCTCGCCTCCGGCCGGGCGCTGCAACCCAGCCTGCTGAGCGACCACGTCCACCTCGACGTCCCGGCCCTGCCCTTCGCCTCCGAGCATCTCGCGATCGTCCGCGACGCGATGTACGGCGTCGTCAACCAGGGCGGCACCGGCGGCGCCGCGCGATTGCTCATCCCCGGCGTCAGCCTCGCCGCCAAGACCGGCACCGCGCAGGTCCGCCGCATCACCATGGCCGAACGGCGCAGCACCGGCGTGCTCAAGAACGGGCAATTGCCCTTCAAGCTGCGCGACCATGCGCTGTTCGTCTGCTTCGCGCCCGCCGACAATCCGCGCTACGCCGCGGCGGTGGTGCTGGAGCACAACGGCCATACCGTGCGCAACCTCGACACGCCGATGATCGGCCGCGACATCATGACCTGGCTGTTCGACCGCGACCGCGCGATCAGGAGCCTGGCGGAGGTCGAGCCGACCTGGGGCGGCGATATCGCGACGCGGATGACGGCGACGGCGGACGCCTATCGCGCCGCCCAGTCGCCCCCGCCCGCCGCCAACGCCACCAAGACCGACGGCGTCGTCCCGAGCGATTCGGCCGCGGTCGAGGCCGCGACCGACCTCGCCAACCAGACCCAGGCGGCTCTCGCCCCCGACAGCCCGCTCGGCAACAGCGTCGCCGAGGACGGCTCGACCGAACGGACCGAACCATGAACCGCGGTGGCATCATTCCCGATCCGATCGCCCGCCTGCCGTGGCGCGTGCTGGGGCTGATCGTCGCGATCGGCGTGTTCGGCCAGGTCGTGCTCTATTCGGCCGCAGGCGGCTCGCTCCAGCCCTGGGCGCTGTCGCAGGGCATCCGCTTCTTCGTGCTGCTCGGCGGCGCGCTGGCGCTCTCCTACGTCCCCGTCAGCTTCTGGCGCACCGCCGCGCTGCCGACCTATGTCGTCATCGTCATCGCCCTGGTGCTCGTCGAGCTGGTCGGTGCGGTGCGCGGCGGCAGCCAGCGCTGGCTCGACGTCGGCATCCGCCTGCAGCCGTCCGAGTTCATGAAGCCCGCGATCGTGCTCGCCTGCGCGCGTTTCTACGACATGCTGCCGCCCAACGAGATCCGGCGGTTCGGCGCGATCTGGCCCGCGGCGCTGCTGATCGGCATCCCGGCGGCGCTCATCATGAAACAGCCCGACCTCGGCACCGCGCTGATGGTCTGCGGCGGCGGCGTCATCGTCATATTCCTCGCCGGCGTGCCGATGCGGCTCTTCATCGGCGGCGCGCTCGGGCTCGCCATCGCGGTGCCGCTGGCCTTCAACTACGTGCTGCACGATTACCAGCGCAACCGCGTGCTGATCTTCCTCGATCCCGAAAGCGACCCGCTCGGCACCGGCTATCACATCAGCCAGTCGAAGATCGCGATCGGATCGGGCGGATTGTGGGGCAAGGGCTTCCTCAACGGCACGCAGAGCCACCTCGACTATCTGCCCGAGGGCCACACCGACTTCGTCTTCGCGACCATGGCGGAGGAATGGGGGCTGCTCGGCGGCTGCCTGCTCATCGTCGCCTTCCTCATGGTCGTCCGCTGGGGCGTCAACGTCGGGCAGCAGGCGAACACCCGCTTCGCCCGCCTGACCGCGGCGGGCCTCGCCACGACGATCTTCTTCTACGTCGCCATCAACCTGTCGATGGTGATGGGCCTCGCCCCCGTCGTCGGCATCCCCCTCCCCCTCGTCAGTTTCGGCAGTTCCGCGCAAATGACCGTGCTGTTGTGCATCGGCATCCTAATGTCGATCGACCGCCACAACCGCCGCACCGTGCGCTGGTGACGCAAAAAATCGCCGCGGTGCAAAAAAGGGTTTGCATGATCCGAATCCACTGCTAATTGGCCGCCTCCCGACGGGGCCGGCGCCTCTCCAAAGCGCCACCAGACAGGCCGGTCATGGACGCATAGCTCAGTTGGTAGAGCAGCTGACTCTTAATCAGCGGGTCCTTGGTTCGAGCCCAAGTGCGTCCACCACCCCTTAAATATATCAGCATTTCACGCTGGATGCGCGTCGCTATATTCGGCAGATCGGCTGCTAAGTAATCTCTAGTCTATCGCGCTGATCCGGTCCCCTGATCGTCAGGAGCGCCCCCTCCGGGGTGAACAGCAGCACCGACCGCATGATCGCCGTCGCAGTCGCGATAGAGCCAAAGCCTATACCATCGCCGCTCGCGCCAATTAGGCTGTTGCTGGCATCAGGCCGGATTTCGAAAGAGGTTTTGCAGCCGGGCAGTTCACCGCGAAGTGGCGGTCGTCGCCGCTGATCTTGTGTGGCCCCTCCGGCAGCGCGTTCAGCCGGCGACGAATGATCGTGCCGCAACCAGAAGGCCCTTCCCCGCGGGGCCGCCGCGACCGCCACCGGGCGCGTCCGGGTGCGCCAGCCTCGACGGCACCGAGGGCGGCGCCACCGGTACCTCCAGCCGCATAGCCGCCACCCGCGCCCAGCATGCCGATCCCGCCGCTTAGCTGGCGGTCCTGGTTGCCGAACTGACCCGAGCGCGACCGGTTGAGGCTGTTGCCCGTCCCGCTTGCCTGCTGCGATTTGGATCAGAAGCTACGGCCCAGTGGTCGCCCTCTCGTTGTACCTTCAGACGACCCCGTCACGCTCCAAGACTCACAAGCGGTAATTCATCTGTCCGCCCCGCAGGCCAATCCACGCTAGGCCATCGCGAACGATTTCTATCAATTCCTACCTCACAGATAGGAATATCACGTCCGTAATCGCGCAAAGCGAAAAGGGGACGGCTCATGAAACATTTGTTGCTCGCAACTACGGTCCTGATCGCGTCACCCGCGATCGCGCAGACCACCGCGCCCACCAACCCTGCCCCCACGCCGGCACCGATCCCCGCGCCGGGCGACGACATCGTCGTCACCGGCTCACGGCTGGGGGAGCGCACCGTCACGACATCCGCCGTCCCGATCGACAGGCTGCGCGGCGACGACCTGCGTGCCTCGGGCTATCAGGAGACGACCGAGATCCTGCGTCAGCTCGCACCGTCTTTCGCCTTCGCCACGCCGACAACTCCCGACGGCAACACCCACATCCATTCGGCGTCGCTGCGCGGGCTATCTCCCGACGAAACGCTGGTGCTGCTCAACGGCAAGCGCGTCCATACCGCCGCCTGGGTCAACACCGGCGGCACGATCGGCAAGGGGTCGACGCCAACCGACCTCAACCAATTCCCGGCCGCAGGCATCGGGCGGATCGAGATCTTGCGCGACGGAGCGTCGGCGCAATATGGCTCGGACGCGATCGCGGGCGTCATCAACATCCTGTTGCGTACCGACACGCAGGTCCATGGATCCGCCAGCGCGGGCACGACCTCCGACGGTGGCGGCAACACCTATGAAGCCTCGCTGGGCGGCGGTGTGAAGATCGGTAAGGACGGCTTCGTCAACCTGACCGGCTATTACCGCGATCACAAGGCCGCCAACCGCGCCGAACCCGACACGCGCCAGTTCTATTTCGGTATCTCACCCAACGGCGTCGCGCAGCCGCTGTCCGCGCGTTACGGTGCCGGCATCGGGCTGAACCCGCCGGGCGGAGTCGCGGGCACGCGGCTCGATCCACGCGAGGCCACCGTCGATCGCAAGGTCTGGCGCTTCGCCGACCAGGGCGACATTCAGGACGCGTCGGTCGTCGCCAATCTTGAAAAGCCGCTGGGCGACATCACGCTCTACGGTTTCGGCGGCTACCGCGTCAGCAAGGCGAACTCCAACGCGTCGTTCAGGCGTGCGGGGCAGGATGAGAATGTACGTGCGCTCTACCCTGACGGCTTTTTGCCGTTCATCGATACCAGAAGCACCGACTATACCGCCGCACTCGGGCTGCGGGGTGCCGTGGGCGGATGGGAATGGGATTTGTCGAGCGTCTATGGCGGCAATGAGATCGAATATCGGACGCGAAACACGCTGAATGCCACGCTGGGGACCGCCAGCCCCACGGCATTCTACAACGGCGAATATGCCAATTCGCAATGGACGACGAACCTGACCGTCTCGAACGCCGTCGACATCGGCTTCGCGCGGCCGCTGGAGATCGCGATCGGCGGCGAATATCGTCGCGACGGCTACCGGATCGGCCGGGGTGAACTGGCCAGCTATCAATACGGCCCCGCGCGCGTCCTCGACGGGCCCGGCATCGGCGGCATCCCCACGATCGGATCGCAGGGGTTCGCCGGAATCCAGCCCGCCGACGAGGTCGACACCCACCGCCGCGCGCTCGGCGGTTTCGTCGAGATCGCCGCGGAGCCGGTGCGTGGATGGCAGGTCAATCTGGCGGGTCGATACGAAGACTATAGCGACTTCGGCGACACCTGGAACGGTCAGGCCTCGACCCGCGTCGAACTGCCCGCGGGCTTTGCGGTGCGCGGCTCCGCCGGCACCGGCTTCCACGCGCCGGCACTGGCGCAGCAATATTTCAGCTCCACCAGTAGCCGGACGATCGTCAACAACACCACCGGCTTCCCGGAGTTCGTGCTGATCCGCACCGCGCCCGTCGGATCGCCACTGGCGCAGGCTTTGGGCGCACAGCCGCTCAAGCCGGAAAAGTCCACCAACTTCGGCGGCGGCGTCACCTTTGCCAACGGCGGCTTCACCGCGTCAGCCGACTATTACCATATCGACATCGACGACCGGATCACGCTGTCGTCCAACTACGTCGACGCGTCGGGCAGTCGACGCCTGCGCGATTATCTGACCGGCATCGGCATTCCGGGGGTGACGAGCGTGCGCTATTTCACCAACGCGGTGGACTCGCGGACCCAAGGCGTCGACGTCACCACCGCCTATCGCGCCACGCTGGGCGACTGGGGCAACCTGCGGCTGAGCGCGGCGTACAATTACAACCAGACCCGCCTGCGCCGCGTCAGCGCGACGCCGTCGCAGATCACCGCGCTGGGGATCACGACACGCCTGTTCGACGTCAACGAACGGGTCCGCTTCGAGCGTGGACAGCCGCGCGACAAGATTGCGCTCGGTGCGGTCTGGTCGGTCGGTCCGCTCACCTTCGACGCGCGCACCACGCGCTATGGCAAGGTCGAACAGGTCGCGCTCACCAACCAGTCCGCCGCCAACGTCGCGCTGATCGCGCAAGGCGGCACGCCGTTCCGTACCTTGCCTACGGAATCCGGGGCGGCGGGCAATGTGGACGTGATCCAGCTGTTGAAGCCGAAATGGGTGACGGACTTCAGTTTCACCGGCCACGTCAACCGCGCACTCGACGTGACGGTCGGCGCGAACAATCTGTTCAACGTCTACCCGACGCAAAACATCCGTTCGACCGCGGCGCTGACCGGCGCGGACACGTTCGGCGCCTTCCCCTACAGCGAATTCTCGCCGTTCGGGTTCAGCGGCGCGTTCTACTACGTCCGGACGGGAGTACGCTTCTGATGACCGCGCCGATCCTCTCGCGTCGCGAATGGCTCAGCCTCAGCGCAGCAGTGACGACAGCGGCAGCGCTGCCCGCGGTAGCACAGGCCCCAGCGCGCCGGACGCAGCTGTCGCTCAACGAAAATTCCTGGGGCCCCTCGCCCAAGGTCGGCCCCGCGATCGCGCGCGCGGCCACCGGGATCGAACGCTATGTCGACCAGCGCGAAGTCGATGCGCTGACCCGACAGATCGCCACGCTCGAGCGGGCCGATCCCGCGCAGGTCGTGATCGGCGAGGTTCTCGAACCGCTCGGACTGTATCTGGCACGGCAACGGCCCGGGGGTGGCGAGATCGTCTATTCGGCACCGGGTTACACCGCATTGGTCGATTCCGCGGCGCCGCTCGGCGGACGCGGCATTCCCGTGCCGCTCGACGCACGCCTCGAGAACGACCTTCCCGCGCTGGCACGCGCGATCGGCGACCGGACGCTGGCGGTGTCGCTGGTGAACCCGCACAACCCGTCGGGCACCACCAACCAGAACACAGCGCTCGACGCCTTCATCGAAGCCGCGGCGCGGCGAACACTGGTCGTCGTCGACGAGGCCTATCTGGAATATGACGCATTCGCCGAGAAGAGTGCGATCGGCCATGTCCGGGCGGGGCGCAACGTGCTGGTGTTCCGCACGCTGGCCAAGGCCTATGGCCTGGCCGGGCTCTCGATCGGTTATGCCGTCGCGCCGGTCGCCCTGGCCAGTGGATTGCGCGCCGCCGGTATCGGTGCGCCGCATTCACTGAGCCGCCCCGCACTGGCCGCGGCGGCCGCGGCGCTGGCCGATCAGCCGTACGTCCAGACGGTTCGGCGTGCGACTATCCGCGAACGCGTACGGCTCGAAGCGGCAATCGACGCGCGCGGGTGGCGCCGCACCAACAGCTGCGCGAACTTCGTGTTCTTCGAGCCCCCCCGCGCGTCCGACCTGCGCGCAACGCTTGCAAGGGCCGGGATCGACATCGCCCGCCCGTTTCCACCACTCGCAGACTGGTTGCGCATTACGGTCGGTCGGCCGGAAGAAAACACTGCCGTTCTCGGGGTGTTGGGACCGTGGGGGTAGCCCTGATCGATCCAGCGGCGGCGTGACCACCAGTCCGGCTGCCGCGCTGGCGGCACATCCCGAGCGCGGACACCCGGCCTCACCATGGAGTATTTGTATAGATTGATCCGATATATTGCCCGATATCGGAATTCATATCGAGTGCTAGCCTCATCCTCTCACGACGGGATATGGGAGGGGAGCATGCACAAAGCTGCCGCAAGGCTGCTGGCGACGACGACCTTGGCTTTTGCGCCGGCAATCGTTCATGCACAGGTCGTCGACGACCCCAACGTTCAGTCGACCGAGATCGTGGTCACCGCGCGCATGCGGCAGGAACGGCTGAAGGATATTCCCGACACGATCACCGCCTTTTCCGCGGACGCCATCGAACGGGCAGCGATCACCAGCGTCAAGGATTTCGTCAACCTGACGCCCAACATCACCCTGCTGCCCTCCTTTCGCCAGGGCGTGTTCAACCTGACATCGCGCGGCGATTCCACGCCCCAGGGCGGCGATTCCCCGATCGTGGTCAATTTCGACGGCGTACAGGCGTCGGCCCCCTCGCCCGCCGCCACCAGGGCCTGCGCCACGACGCCGGGCGCGCACAGGGCCTCGTCAAAGGCGCTTTCGATCGACACCGGGCCTTGCGTGATGTTGGCCTGGGAGAAGCGGACGCCGAACTGCCCGGCGATGTCGGCGACCTCCGCCAGTTTCCGCGGCACCGGCGCGACATGCGGGGTGATGATCCGGATGTGCGGCATCGTCATTGCCCTTTCCCCAGCATCACCTTGGCTTCAACGCAGTACGAAGCCGCCGTCGGGATACAGGGTCGAACCGGTGATGAAACCGTTCTGCATCAGGAACAGGACCGTGCTCGCGACCTCACCTTCGGTGCCCGGACGGCCGACGACGGATATATCGCGGAAGCTGGCGAAGGCGGCCTCACGGATTTCGGCAGGGCGCTGCCCCCACAAATGGCCGTCGATGGTCCCGGGCGATATGCTGTTGACGCGGATCGGCGACAGATCGACCGCCAATGCGCGGGCCAGCCCCTCGATCGCGCTGTTGCAGGCGACATAGGCCGGGATACCCTTGATCGGCCGCGCACCGGCCGCACCCGCCATCAACGTGATCGACCCGTCGGGCGCCAGGTGCGGGATCGCGTCGCGGACCGACCAGTACTGGCCCCAGAATTTGGAGCGAAACGGGCTTTCGGCATCCTCGTCGCTGATCTGATCGATGGGCCCGAGCGTATAGCTCGCCGCCGAAATGAAGAGATGGTCGAGCTGCCCGACCTGATCGAAGAAGGCGCGGATCGATGGTTTGTCGGCCGTGTCGATCCGACAGGCGGTCGCACCATTCCCCAGTTCGGCGATGGCCGCGGCTAGGCGTGCTTCATCCCGGCCACCGATCACCACCTGTGCGCCCTGGGCAATTGCCTGCCGCGCGACCTCCAGGCCGATGCCGCTCCCCCCGCCGATGATGACGACCCGCTTGTGCGCAACTGACATGCCAATCTCCTTGAAGGAACCGGGTATTCGCCCGTTGATCGACCGCCGATGTATCATGGAAATTTCGTCTGATTCCGGCTATGATATCACGACCGGCAGGACATAAATTCGAGGATCCGATGATCTCCAGCGAACGAATGAATGGCATCCGGGCGTTCGTTCAGGCGGAACAATCGGGCAGCTTCGCCAAGGCGTCCGAGCGCCTGGGGCTATCCCAATCGGCGGTGAGCAAGGCGGTTGCGCGGCTGGAGGACAGGCTGGGCGTGCAGCTTTTCTTCCGGACGACGCGGCATCTGAGCCTCACCGACGAAGGGCGCGCTTACTATCAAAGCTGCGTGCGCGCGCTCGCCGAACTGGAAACGGCGGAGGCGGCGCTGGCCGATCGGAAATCGTCGCCTTCGGGCACGCTGCGCATCAACCTGCCCGACCTGTTCGGTCACCAATGGGTGCTGCCGGTCCTGCTCGAACTGGTCGAGCGGCATCCGTTGCTCGATCTGGAAGTGAGTTTCGAAAACCGGATCGTGGATCTTGCGGAGGAAGGCTTCGACCTTGCCATCCGGATCGGCGCGCTGCCCGACAGCAACGGCCTGATCGCCCGCAAGATCGGCGTGCAGGATCTGGTGATCTGTGCGGCATCCTCTTATTTTGCAGACCGGGCCGCGCCCTCGTCGCCCCATGACCTCGGCGATCATCGGGTCATCACCCATTTGCGCAAGGGCCATGAGGAACCATGGCATTTCCTGGACGACAAGGATGGCATCAAGCGGGTTCTCGTCAGGGGGCGGCATCGCTTCGCCAGTTTCGAGGCCATGGCGAGCGCGACGACCGCCGGGATGGGGATTGCGCAACTGCCTGCATGGCTGGTGGCCGATCGATTGCAGTCGGGGGAGTTGGTGTCGATTTTCCAGCATGCGCGACAACCGAGGCTACCGATCCACATCATCTGGCTGGAAGCAAAGGGCATGACGCCCCGCGTCCGCGTTGCGGTCGATGCACTCGTCCACGCGCTGTCCGGGTCTTCGATCTTCTAGGCCGCCCATACTCCGACGAGAGTGGGCGGATGTCATCGCCGACGGCGCGTGCGTGCGGATCGAAGCGGACGGGATCCCAGTGGCCGGCGCCGCACGACCAAGGTTCGAGACGCAAGCGGCACGGTCCAGATCGCATCCTCGCTCGGCCGCCACCGTTATGCCGGTTCGATCGTTGTGCGGTGTCAACGGATTGGATTCTCCTATGCATCAGATCAACCGCGGCACCGGCAAGCCCCTGCTCCTCGTCCATGGGCTGGGGAGTAGCTGGCGGGCCTGGCGATCGATCCTGGATGATCTGGCAGCGGAGCGATCCGTCATCGCCATCGACCTGCCGGGCCATGGTGCGACGCCCGCCGCGCAGGACAGCGGCACCTTCGAAGGGTTGGTCGGCAGCGTGGAGCGCTACCTCATCGCAAATGACCTCGTCGGTGTCGATGCCGTCGGCAGTTCTCTGGGTGGCCGGATCGTGCTGGAACTGGCGCGGCGGGGAACGGTCGGCAACGTCGTCGCGCTCGATCCGGGCGGGTTCTGGCGCGGCTGGGAGCGCACCTTCTTCCGTACCACCATCGGCTTGTCCGCGCGGCTGCTGCGTGTCCTGCGATCCCGCCTGCCGGCGATCAGCCGCAGCGCCGCGGCGCGCACCGCGCTGCTCGCCCAGCTGTCGGCAAAGCCTTCCGCGCTCTCGCCCGAACTGGTGTGCACGGAGCTGACCGGCATCACCGACACCCCGACGTTCGATGCACTGGTCGAGAACCTCGCCAATGGCCCCGAACAGGCGGGCCCTGCGGCTGATCCGACGCGGCGCATCGTTATCGGCTGGGGCAAGCATGATCGCTTGTGCCTGCCCCGGCAGGCCGCCCGGGCAAACGCGGCGTTTCCGTCGGCGACCCTGCACTGGTTCGAGCACAGCGGCCATTTTCCGATGTGGGACATGCCACGCGAGGCGACGGCGGTTATTCTGCAGGCAACCCGTTGAGCCAGTAGCCGCTCGAAAGGTTGGTGGCGGACAACCCCGATCCAAAGGGCGTCACTCGCCGCCGTTCGAAGTGTAGCCGACGTCAGCCGCTAGTTCTTTGTTCTCACGGTTTGATGGTGCGATCCTTTCAATGGAATGGAAGGAAGCCGCGCCGGACCCCTGCCCCGCTTCATCCGCTTGATGGCGCGAAGGAGATTGCAAGGTGGATGACAACCGGCTGTGGGGCTTCGAGCAGAGCCTGTGGACCGAAGGTCCGGACAATTACCGCGAGAAGGTCGACGCCGAGGTGGTGATGATCCTCCCGCGGCCGCCGTTCGCCTTTCACGGCGAAACCGCGATCGACGCTGTCGCCGCGACGCCCGTGTGGGATCGCGCCGAACTGACCGAGCGCACCGTTTCGCGACCGCAGGAGGGCCTGATCGTCATCGGATATCACGTCAGAGCCGAGCGCGACGGCGGCCCCGGCTACGAAGCCTGGTGCACGTCGACGATCCGGCGGCTGGAGCACGAGGTGTGGCGCGTTGTCCAGCACCAGCAGACACTGGCGTTGGACCACGGGGCGTGATCGCCGGCGAGACGGCGCGATCGGCGCCGTCTCGCCACCCCTTCACCACAACGCGACATTCACGCGTCGCTGCGCCCGCCCCAATCTTCCGACATCCGTCAATGCTCGCTCGATGCGCGGCCGTGAAATTTCACGATGCGGCATTTTGCCGTTTTCCTCGCAATATTCTGCAATACACTGCTCCCCGGTGAATACCGGGCACGATCAACGATGCTTAGCGGCCAACGTCCGACAGCCGTAGGTCCCGCGAGATGAAGTTAGCAGCCAGCGCTGCGCCTACGTCTCCTTTGGCAAAAAGAGGCAGCGTGAGTTTACTTCACCTGGCCAGCCACTCGGCTTTAATATCACCTCGATGGCCCTCCGGCGCCAACGCGGCCAGCAGAGCGTCCAATAGCGACGGCAGCGCCTCCGTGAAGGCATAAGGCGGATTGACGATGTAGAGGCCCGCGCCGTTATAGATGCCCGGCTGGTCACCATCGTACAACCAATGCTCCACCGACAGGAATTTCGGGATGTCGAGCTTGCGCAACTGCTGCTTCCACCGCTCGTGCGTGGCGCGGTCTTTCAGCGGATACCATATCACTGTCACGCCATGTGCCCATTTGCGGTGAGCGGCGGCGAGGGTGGCTGTGATACACGCGCGTTCCTCCAGCTGCTCGTACGGCGGGTCGACCACAACCACGCCGCGCGCCGTACGGGGCGGCAGCATTGCCAGCCAAAGTTCGTACGCATCGCGCTGATGCACGGCGGCGGATGTGTCGCGCATCGCCCCGCGCAGGGCGTAGACATCCTCGGGGTGTTTTTCGTTCAGGATCAGCAAATCCTGCGGACGGAGAAGCTGCGCAAGAACGAGCGGCGAGCCGGGATAGAAGCGCGGTTCGTCCCCGACGTTCACCGTGCGTATGGCGGCGCGGTAGTCGTCCAGAAAGGGGGACGGATCGGCAAAGACCCTGAACACGCCCTGCGCGGACTCGCCGGTGCGTCGCGCCTCCTCGCCGTCAAGGTCGTAGAGCCCGCGGCCGGCATGGGTATCGATCAGGGTCAGCGCGCCCGGTTTGCGCTGCAAGGCCCGGACAAGGGCGATCAGCAGGCTATGCTTGACGACGTCGGCGCTATTACCGGCATGGAAGGAATGGCGATAATTCATTGTGACGCAGAAATCCCGACGATCCTTCTTCGTACGAACGGCTGCGCACGGAAGCCGCGCGCGAGGCACTGAAGCAATCAATCGGGCGCTAGTATAAAGTCGGGCGACAACCTTCAACGCACTTCCGCGCAAGGCCGACGCGCGCGTTCGCGATCGTCACCAGATGCGGAGATACGGGGAGTCGGGCGCACGGGGAGGTTGTCATGCAGGAGCCGGACGTTCTTGCCGCAACCACGAAGCAGTCGCTCGCCCGATGATCGACCTGTATCGCTCCGAAGCCGAAAGCTTTCCGGTGACCGCGCCCCACTTCCCCCGGCTCGAAGGTTCCGGGCCGTTTCAGTTGCCTTCGGCATCCACCGTAAACACGACCGGCTTGCCCCGCGACATCGGTTCCCAACCGGCAGACATGGCGGCGCGTACGCAACGCGAAATCGTTGCGTCATCGAGCTGAAGACGACCGCGCGGCAAGCCCTTCAAAAGCCGCTTGGGCGGCGGGAACTCCACCCATGCTTCGCGTTTGGCATCGCGCTGGTGAAGGCCGATCGTCATTCCCTTCCAGCCATCGTCATCCGATTGATGCGGTTCACGCTGAAGGTGCCAGTCATATAGAACGCCATCGACATCGACGGTGCCGTTGCTTTGAGATTTCGCCATAACGGCGGTTCTAGCATGCCAGCCCGACCGACGCACCGGTGCGGAGCGAAGGCTTACGGCCCAGGCTGGTGGACGCAAGCGGACTGCGTCTGTTCAGGCCCGAACCGGCCACGGCCGCGTACCGTGAAGCTCATTGGACAGAAGAGGCGATCGTGCGTGACAGCGAGGCGGAAGCGAAGCGTGAACTCGAGCGCATCGCAACGGGTCATTCAACGCCCGCACGCGCGGCGCTTCCCGCCCATCGCGCAGGTCGGTGGCAGGGCAGCCGTCACCATCCCATGCTGCCCGGCACGCCCTTGAACGGCCCGGCGAGGTCGGCCGTGATCCAGCCGCCGTAGAAGCCGCCGGGCTGCGGGACCACCTGCTCGCCGTCCACCGTGCAGCGATCGAGCGGCCCGGCGTAGAAGGCAACGTGGTCGCGCAGCATCGCGAACGCCCGCGTCGGCTCCGGGTAGCTCCACGCCACATCGCGCAGCAGCTCGTCGCCGATCGCCAGATGCCAATAGACCGCGTGCCCCTTCCACTCGCAGAACGAGCGTCGCTCCGACCGACGCAGCAGGCCGGGTGTCAGGGACGCGGGCGGCAGATACCAGCTTGGCGGATGGCTGGTTTCCAGCGTGCGGACGCCCGCCCGCGTGTCGGCGACGAGGACGCCGCGATGCGCGATACGGACCCACCGCTCGCTGGACTCGGCAATGGCGGGACGGGGATAGCGCCACACGCTCTCCTGACCGGGCGCAACCGGGGCCGGCGTCGGCCTCATGCCCGCACCTCGCGCCGGGCCAGCCACCGTTGCAGGTGCGGCCGGACGCGAAGGAAGCGCAGGTACAGACGTTCCAGCACGAGCAGGACCAACCGGCTGCGCGCGACTTCGCCAAGCGGCCGTAACGCCGGAATGACGCGCCACATCGCGGCGAACGCCGCCGCTCCCGATACCATTGGCCCACCCGACTCGCGCGCGTGGAATCGCGCCAGCATCTCGGTCCGGTCGAGCGGGCAGGTGACCGGGCCGGCCGCGTCGATGAACGCGATGGCCCCGCGGGTGTCCAGTCTGCGCATCAGGGCGATCTCGCGCCGGCAGGGTGGGCAGCCGCCGTCGTGCCAGACCGTGACGCGCTTCATTGCCCCTCCCCCGGATTGTCGCGCCAGATACGCCCGGCCAGCAGCGTTGCGAAGCCGAGCCATGCGACGAAAGGCACCGCCGTGGCGGCCGCGGGCCGGTCCACCCTGGCGGCGGCGGCGACGTAAGCGGCGCCCGTGGCGACCATCGCGCCCGATGCAGCCGCGCTGGCCCCCAGCCGCTTCTCGCGGAAGAACAGCTGCGTCCAGCCGCCGACCATCGCCGTGTTGAGCAGCCACAGGCCGACCGCCGTATTGCGCGTCGGTCCCGGCGGTTGTCGAAGCAGGCGATATCCGCCGACCGCGAGACCCGTCTCCAGCACCGGCCAGACCGCGCCGAACGCCGCGTCGGGTGGCGTATAGCCGGGCTTGTCCAGCCGGCGATACCACCGGCGGATGCCGGGATGCGACGGATCGGGCGCGTTGCGCCGGCCGACGAGCGCGCTCGCGCCGAGCACCACCCCGACCGCGCCGAGTGCCAGCAGCGGCGACAAGCCCGCCGGTGAAGGGGAGTCCGGGGCGTTCGGCGATCCGTCGACCGTCGGCGTGTCGTAGCGCGAGAGATCGACGTCCCTCGAATGACCGCCGAACATCTTGCCGGCGACGCCGCGCACGGCGGGACGGCTCGCCACGCTCAGCGCGCCGTGGAGCAGCCGGATGCCGGTCCTGCTGTGCGGATTGGCGAGCCGCGGCGCGAGCTTTGGTACGCCCTGTGCGTCCTCGACCATCGGCCGCATCGCCTGCTCATAGGCCGCCAACGCCGCCCGCATATCCGTCGCACGGATCAGCTCCTGCGCCAGCACATAGGCGCCGGTGACCGCCAGCGTCGTGCCGTAGCCGGCGATCGGCGTCGCGCACCAGGCCGCGTCCCCGGTGAGCACGACGCGGCCCCTCGACCAGCGCGGCATCCGCACCTGCCGGAGCACGTCGAAGTAAAAGTCGTCGCTTGCCCCCATCCCGTCCAGCACGCGGCGGCTTTGCCAGCCGGCATCGGCGAAGCGCTCGCGCAGCCACGCCTTCTGCCGATCGACGTCCCAATCCTGCTCGCCGCTTGGCGGCTGCTGCACCGACAGCATGGCGCGTGCGGTGCCGTATCGATCGGGGCGCAGCGACACGCTGCGGCCGCCCGGCGCATTGTACCAGCGCCACAGGCGATCGTCGTCCGCCTGCCTCGGGATCGTGAAATAGGCGATCGTCAGGTCCATCCAGCGCGGTTCGTTCTCACCCGGGAAGACCAGCTCCCGCGTCCGCGACCCCACGCCCTCGGCGACGATGACGGCGTCGTATCGTTCGACGGCTCCGCTGGCGAAGGTGACCCTCGCGCCGTCATCGTCCTGTTCAAGTTCCACAATGCTGTCGCCGAACCGGTAGGCCGCATGCGCGCGGGCGGGTTCGTAGAGTAGGCGGGCCAGATCGCCGCGCAGGATCTCCATCTCCGCAGTCGGCCCGTCGGCACCCGTATCGGTGGTGAGGAACTGCGCGGCGACCTTGCCGTCCTCCTCGACCCAGGCAGTCCCCTCCTCGCCGGTGCCCTGCTCCAGCGCCGTCTGCTCCAGCCCCATCCGGCGCAGCACCTCACGCCCCGCCCCGCGCACGTCGATGTTCTGGCCGCCGTCGCGGAACGCGGGTGTCCGTTCGACCACGGTGACGTCGAAGCCGGCACGGCCCAGCCACCAAGCGACGGTGTTGCCCGCGACGCTGGCGCCGGTGATCAGGATGCGACGGGATATGGATGGGCTGCTCATCGCTCCTCAACGAACGGGAACGGATAAGTCGCGCAACCGAGACGTTTCTGCCTGATTGTGAGCGAAAACATTGTGTTCGCCTCATTCAAGACGATGGAACGCTGTGGCTGCACGTTGGTCAGTCGCCATGCGCGCCGATCCCGCCGCTGGGCGGGCGTCGAGATCGGCAGGCCTCATCACATCAAGGTATCAATGACGCCACCATCGACGCGAAGTGCCGCGCCCGTCGTTGCGGACGCCAGCGGCGAGGCGAGATAGACGACCATGTTGGCGACCTCCTCGACCGTCGCGGCACGCCGAATGATCGAGCTGGCGCGGTGTTCCTGCACGAATGCCGCCGCCACCTCCCCGATGGACTTGCCCGATTTCGCGCGTTCCGCTTCCAGCATCGCCTCGACACCTTCCGACAGCGTCGGGCCGGGCAGTACGGAGTTCACGGTGACGCCGGTGCCCGCCATCCGCTTGGCAAGCCCACGGGCCAGCGCGACATCGGCGGTCTTGCTGACGCCGTAGTGAATCATCTCGACGGGAATGTTGAACGCCGATTCCGATGCGAGGAACAGCAGCCGGCCCCAGCCCTTCGCTTCCATGGTTGGGAGATACGCCCGCGCGAGGCGAACGCCGGCCATGACATTGACCTGCCAGTGACGGTCCCACGTCGCATCGTCGGTGTCGAAGAAGTCCGCGGGCTGGAAGATGCCGAGATTGCTGACCACGATATCCGCCTCCGGTACGGCGGCAACGAGCTGCTCGTGTCCATCCACGCTCGCGAGATCCGCCGCCACACCGCGTGCGCTGCCGCCGATGCGTGCGACGGCCGCATCCACCTTCGCCTGCGTGCGGCCGTTGACGATCACGCGTGCGCCGGCGTTCGCGAGGCCGTGCGCGATGCCGAAGCCGATGCCTTCGGTCGATCCGGTGACGAGCGCGGTCTTGCCGCTGAGGTCGATGTTCATGAGGTCGGTCCTTCAATCAGATCGGTGAGGAGAATAGCGTCGGCCATCGCGCGGTTGCCGGCGTCGCCGGGATGGAGATGATCGCCGCCGTCGTAGGCGGGCGCGAGATGGTCGGGTCGGGCGGGATCGCGCAGCACATGGTCGAAATCGGCGACGGCGTCGAAAGTGCCAGACCGTCGTATCCAGTCGTTGATGCGGTGGCGTAGCGCGTTCTTGGCGGGGCTGTAGTAACTGGGGTGCAGCGGCGTGTCGGGCAAGGCATCGGCGAACGGCGGCAGCGTCGTACCGATCACGCGCAGGCCCGCGCCGTGCGCGCGTGCGGCCAGCGCGCGATAGCCGCGGGCCAGCGCTTCGAACGTCATCGCGGGGGCGTTCGGGTCGAACGGGGTCCCCGGCCAGGCGATGTCGTTGATGCCGAGCGCCAGGATCAGCGTGGCGATGCCCCGCTGGGCGAGAACGTCGCGATCGAGCCGGGCGAGCGCGTTCGCTCCCATCCCGTCGCTGAGCAGGCGGGCGCCGGAGATACCGGCGTTGACCACCGCTATCCCGTCCGGCGCGGCGCGCGCGGCAAGATAGTCGGGCCAGCGGGTGTCCGCATCGAGCGTCGCCCCGGCACCATCGGTGATGGAGTCGCCCAGTATGACGACAGTACCCTTCGCCTGCGCCGCCTCGACCAGCACGCCGGCGAGCAGCAGGCGGGTGGTCGTCGTCGTTTCTACCGGCGGTTCGGCATCCGCAATTCGCTGGCCTGCAAGGACATAGCCCGTCCGCTTGCCGTCCCAGTGGAAACTCCCGATGGCGGGTGCGGTATCGAAGCGTATCGAGATCGCCAGATCCTGCCCTGCGACCACGGCGATCGGAAGCGGATCGCTGGTGACGGATGCGCCGGGAGCGACGGTCACGTCCTCGTCACCGCCGAAGCGGACGCTGCGATCGGCCGCACCGTCGATGCGGCTGCCGCCGAGGGAGGGCGCGGCATGGACGGCGGTTATCGTGATCGCCTGCTTGCCGTAAGTGTTAGCCAGGACGATGCGAACGTTGCGGCCGCCGATGCCGAGCCGCACCACCTGACGTAGCGTGCGGCCGCCAAGCCGTGACGGAACATTGGTCGGGAACAGGAAGTCGCTACCCCAGACCGGCTGCTGGCTCGCGGTCCACGCCGGCACGATCTGCGTCGGGGCGGCGAGCATCGCCGCCGCAGCAAGTAGCGCCGTCATGCGAGCAGCCCCTTCGGGCGATCGGCCGTCGCGAGCAGGACGAGACGGCTTGCAAACACCGTCGGCACCAGTCCGCCGCCGAACAAAAGCGGGATCGGTGAGATCGCCGCGACGGAAAAGCCGCTCCGCTCGATCAGCAACGGTGCGATATAGGGGAAGACCGCGAACACGCCCGCAAAACCAAGTATTGTGGCGGCGAGACCGAGCAGTACCGGATGCTGCCCAGGGGCGCGGAGATCGCGCCGCCAGTCGGCGCGCTCCGATGCCTCGCGATCCGCCGGCACCGCCAACGCGATGACCGCGAATGCGACGATACCGACGATCGCAACCGCCCAGACGGTCGGGCATGGCGCGCCGACCACCACGCCGGGCGCATAGCCCGAGATCAGCGACCCCGCAGCGCCGATCGAGACGTACAGGTCGGCACCGACAGGCAGCCCTACAATCACGAATTCGGTGACACCGATGCCGAAGGCACCGGCGGTGAGCGCCAGCAGCGCGAATGAAGGACGCGAGGATGTCATGGCGATCATTATGGCGCGACGGGCATCGATGAATTAGAGCCAAGGCCGGCACATCATCTGTGAACCTCGGGAACAGTCATGGCGATGGAACCGAACCGTGCGGCAGAAATGGCGGTGTTCGTTCGCGTGGTGGAAGCCGGCGACTTTTCGGGAGCGGCGCGGGCTCTGGGCCTCAGCCCGTCGGCCGTCAGCAAGCTCGTCGCCCGTCTGGAAGCGCGGCTCGGCACAAGGCTGTTGCGGCGCTCGACGCGGCGGCTGGCGCTGACCGCCGAGGGGGAGGCCTTTCACGCCCGCGCCGTCGGTATCCTCGCCGAGATCGATGCTGCGGAGCGCGAGGCGGGCGGTGCGCGGCTGCCCGCGGGGCGCGTCCGGATCGCGAGCAGTGCCTCCTATGTCACGCACGTGCTGGCGCCACTGCTGCCGGAATTCCTTGCGCGCTATCCGGATATCGCCATCGACATCGTTCAGAGCGATGCGATCAGCGATCTGGTCGCCGATCGCACGGACCTCGCCATCAGGGCGGGGCCGCTGGAAAGCTCGGGCCTGATCGCCCGATCGTTGGGGGAGACGACATTGGTCGTGGTGGCTTCACCAGACTGGATCGAGCGTAATGGTATGCCGGCAACGCTCGCCGATCTTGCCCTCCATGATCGGCTCGGCTTTTCCTACCCCCGCGCCTCGGGCGACTGGCTACGACCCGCGCGTAGCGAGGACAGTCGGGTGCGGATGAACGACGGGGAAGGCATCCGCCACCTTGCCCTCGCTGGCGTGGCCCCGGCCAAACTCGCGGCGTTCACGATCCGCGACGATCTCGCAGCAGGCCGGCTGGTGCGTTTGCTGCCGCTGGACAGTCCCCCACCGCGTGAGGCGTTCCACGCCATCTATGTGGGGCGCTCGGATACGCTGCCGCAGCGCGTGCAGGTACTGCTCGACGCACTGACGATCCACGGCATCGTACGAGACTGACGCGCTTCCAAGAGCCGCTCGGACCCGGTTGTGGACGTTCGACGCGACCTGCGCCCTTCCCTCGCTCTGAAGGCCAATCGGTCGATCTGATCGCCAGGTTACGACGGGGGATGAGCGTACCGAATGGCAATCGAGCTTCGTGCCAGCGCGAGACCAGCCCGGCGCGACCGCGCTTTCGATCTGGCAAGGGTCATCGTTCGTCTTCTGCGGGGTGAACGGGAAGGCCAGCAGGCTGGAGCACATCGAGTTCGGCGCGGGCGCCGGCGAGGTCGTCGCGAAAGTCGGCGGAGCCGTGCGCCGCGGCCACCAGCACGGCCGCGGCGAGCAGCCCGCCCTCCACCGCGCTGGCCGAATGCGAACCGCAGACGCGGCGGCTGTCAGCGTAGTCGCGACCGCGCGCGAGTAACATGGTGGCGCGGTCAGGCAGCAGCTCCGCCAGAATCAGCGCGAACGACATCCCGTTGGCGGCATGGCCCGAGGGATAGTCGCCGTTGGCGGCGAGCGCTGCGGTGCGCGGTTCGCAGATCGGCAGGTCGTTGCCGATGAAGGGGCGTGCGCTATGCCAATGGCGCTTGGCAGCGCCGATGGCTGCGGAGCGGTCGGCCCCGAACCGGGCGAGCAACCGCACCAGGACGGGGGTGCGGCCGACGTCGATCGCAAACCCGATCGCATCGCGAAAACGGGCCGGCAGGTCGTCGGACACATCGGCCTGCGCCTGTCGCCAGCGCGGCGAACCGGCCAGCGCGCGCGCCGCGACGAAGCGGCGTGCATCCGCCAGTGCCTGGGGCGAGCCCGGCGCGGGCGGCCCGGGCAGGATCCGCGTCAGATCGGGTCGGTCCCGCGCGACGAGATAGCCGCCTAGGCGCTCCACCGGCCCATCGCTACAGCGCGCGGCGGCACGCACCGGATTGCAGCCGGCCGCCGCCCCGCCCGGCAGCATGACGCGATAGCTGCCCAGGCGGCGATCCGGCCAGGGATAGTCCGTCGAGACATATTGCGCCCCGCTCGACAGTGCGACATCGCGGCGACGGGTGTCGCCGTCGCGCGCCTCGCGCGTGCCGTCGTCGGCGCGGGTGCGGACGAGGAAGCCGGCGCGCACCGCCGCGGCGATCCTTGCTCCGTTGGCGACGGGATCGTTGAGCGTCAGATAGGCGGCCGCGGGCGAGGCCTCGTCGGTGTTGACGAACATCGCCCGCCCCTCCAGCGAGCGCCGCGTGCCGCGATAGAGCGCGACCTTCGCCGGCCCCTCGTCAAGCGCGATGAGGACGCGCCCGCGCGCCTGTGCCAGCGTCGGCCAGCCCCCCGCCAGCACCGCCGTGCGAAGCGTCGGGCTGGTTCCCTGCACCTCGTCAGGGGTGATGAGGCGCCGGCCGGGCAAGCCGCTGCGCAATTCGGTGTCAAGCGCGTCGAAGCCGGCCGCGTCGAACCGTTCGGGGACGGGCGCCATCGGGCTCGCCTCGTCCTTGGCGTTGACGAGGATCAGGATCGGCGCGTGATCCGGGTGCGCATCGGACCACGTCCGTACCTCACGCAGGCAAGCGGCCAGCGTGAGGCAGGACGAGCCCCGGTCGATGCCGGGCATGTGCATCACCTTCAGCCCGGGCGCGGCCATGGCGGAACCGTCGCCGGCCCGCGCATAGCGGCCGCCCGCATCGTCGCGGTACACGTCGAGTTCGATCTGGCGCATCCCCGCGTCGAGCTGCGCGGTGAGGGGCCGGTGCGCATAATCCAGCGCCACCGCCCGCGGATCGGCCGCGATCAGGCGCGCCATCACGGCGGACGGGATCGCCTGCTTGTAGCTGTTGTGCGTGCCGACCGCGACGATGTCGTTGACCCGCAGCGCCGTGTCCTGCGCCCGCGCCGGTGCCGCCGTCGCGGCGACCAGCGCGATCAGGCGAGCGGCGCGGATCACATCCGCCACCGTATGCCGGCGAGCAGTTGCCGGCCGCTGCGCGCATAGCTGCTCACCCGGTCGGAGCTGTCGACGAACTGGTCTTCCGCCTGGTTGGTCAGGTTCACGCCCTCCAGGGTGACCGTGAAGCGCGGCGTGACGTTCCAGAACAGCGAGGCATCGACATAAGTCGCCGCATTGACCCCGGCGATGTCGTTGCCGTTGGCCCCGGGGACCGCGGTCAGATAGCGGTCGCGATAGTTGATCGACGCGCGTCCGCCATAGACCGGCGTTTCGTAATACAGCGTCGCATTGGCCGAATGTTTCGACAGGCCGACCAGCGGTTTGCGCACGCTGGTCGTCGCGGTCAGGGCATAGTCGGTATCCGAACTGGTGTAGGTGTAGTTGGCGATCGCGCCCAGGTGCCGCAACACGCCGGGCAGGAAGGTGAACGCCTGCTGCGCGATCACCTCCACGCCCTTCAGGCTCGTGCCGGGGCCGTTGACCGGCTGGGTGAAGAAGAAGACGTCCTCGGGCCGCGCCACCTGCTGGTTGCCGAGGAAGGCGACCGGATAGCCCGACGCGGCATAGGCCTGCTCGGTGGTGCGATTGGTGATGAAGCTGTCGATCCGCTTGTAGAACGGGCCGACCGCGAAGAAGCCGTCGCGGGAGGGATAGAATTCCAGCGCGAGATCGACCGAATCGGCGCGGAACGGCTCAAGGTCGGGATTGCCGACCGACACGGTCCGCGTATTCACCTGCACCTGTCCGCCCGGCGTCAGCGAGGTGAGCGTCGGGCGCGTGATGTTGCGGTTGGCGCTGGCGCGCAGCTGCAACCGGGGGGCCAGTTCGAAGACGAGGTTCGCCGATGGCAACCAGTCGGTATAGCTCCGCCCGAACGTCACGGATTGCGCAACTTCGCCCACGACGACGGCACCGGTCGCGGTGGTCCGCGTCCGCGCGACGCGCACACCCGCATCGCCGCGCACGACCATCCCCGCGAGTTCGCCGCGCAGGTCGAGCTGGGCATAGCCGGCCAGCACCTCTTCCTTGACGCGCCGGTCGTTCTCGCGATTGCGCGTCAGCGGAGTGGCGTTGCGGTCGATCAGCGGCAGCGCCTTGTCGAAATCGACGTACAGCCATTCGCGCGGCGCGCCCGTAGGCAGGTCGAGCGCCTTGCCGAAGGTGTAGGGCGATCGTGCGTACACCAGGTCCGCGATCGTCCGGCCGCGCACGCTCGTCACGTCCTGCCCGAAATCTTCGGTGCCGAAGATGTAGCGCGTATAGCTCGCGCCCGCCTTGACCGTCACCGCGTCGTTCGCGCGATAGGCGAGGTTGACCTTGCCGATCCGGTAGTCGTTGTCGACGACGTTGATGCGCGGCCGGTACAGGTCGAGCCGCAGCGCCGACGGGTCGGTGAGCGAAAAACCGTACGTCATCACCGGCACACGATCGTTCGGGCGATAATCATAGGCGAGATTGCGGTTGTTGGTCAGTGCCTGCAGCGTCCGCGTGTCGACCGTATAGTCCGACCCCTCGACGCCCGCGAGCACGTCGACCGTCAGCCGGTCGGTCGGCTTCCACGTCGTCGTCAGCGCGATCTGGTGGAACTTGGTGTCGTTGCGGTCGCGGCGATTGTCGATGCGGTTGTCGACGTTGCCGAATTCTGCCGCGACGATGTCGTTGCCCTGCGTGACCAAGCTGCGGATCGTCGTCTCCCGGATGCCGGTCGCATCGGTACGGCTGAACGATTGGGCGTCGAGGAAATACTCCAGCCGGGTCGATTTCAGCCGCGCGTACAGCACGTCGAGATCGACATGCAGCGCATCGCTGGGCCGGAACTGGAACGCCCCGGTCAGGCCGAGCCGCTTCTGGTCGTGATCGAAGATGAAATAGCGCGGCGTCCGCGGGTAGAACAGCCGGTCGGGACCGGTGCCGTTCAGCCGCGCGCGGATCGCCGAATCGATCGCGGGCGACACGTTGGCGAGGGTCCAGCCGCCGCTCGCCCAGCGCAGCGTCTGGTGACCGTCCTCGATCACCTGCCGCCGCGAATAGGCGGCCGACACCAAGGCGCCCCAAACGCCATCGTCACTGGTCTTCGACACCACGAGCGCGGCGCGCGGACCGACATCATCAGTGCGCGTCGCCCAGAACGCCTGCCCCGAAGCCACGACGTGGAAGCCGGGATTGTCGAACGGCCGCAGCGTGTGCAGGTCGACCGTCGCGGCGATGCCGCCTTCGTCCAGCGACGGCGACCGCGCCTTCACCACATCGATCCGGCTGAACAGTTCGGAAGCGAAGATGTTGAAGTCGAACGATCGCGACCGGTTCACCGCGCCACGCTGATCGGTGGTGCCGGTGGTCGCCAGCGCCTCCATGCCGTTCAACCGGACGCGGGTGAAATCGGCATTCAGGCCGCGCACCGCGATCTGCCGGCCCTCGCCCGCGTCGCGCGTGATCTGCACGCCGGGAATGCGCTGGATGCTCTCGGCAACGTTGGTGTCGGGGAAGGCGGCGATATCCTTGGCGAAGATGCTGTCGGTCAGCCCGATCGCATCACGCCGCGCGGCGATCGCGCTTTCCAGGCTCTTGCGCAGACCAGTGACGACGATGTCCTGTCCCTCGTCCTGCGCAGGGGCGTTCGCCGCATCCTGCACCGGCTCAGGCGCTTCATGGGCGGATGCCGCGATCGGGATCACCCGCGCCGGCGCCGCGCGCGGCGACAGCACGACCAGATTGCCGCGGACCACCGGCACCAGCCCGGTGCCGTGCAGCATCGCGATCAGCGCGGCGCGCGGCGTCAGCCGCCCGGACACGGCCGCGGCCCTCCGTCCCGCCGCATTGCTCGGGGCGACCACGACCTGAATGCCCGTCGCACGCGAATAGAGCGAGATGCTTTGCGTGAGCGCGCCGGCGGGGATCGCGAAATCGCCCGGGGCGGTCCAGGATGCGGGCATTTGCGCCGCCATCACGGCTTGCGGCACGAGGGTCGCAATCGCCAGACTGAAAACGCCGGCACTCATCATCGTCGAACGTCGCATCTATATTCCCCCGATCGGCTGCACGGCAGCCGTTACGGAAGGAAGACGACAGTCTACATCATTACGGACACAAATATTTTTATGACATTTCGAAGTATTTTTCCGGTCAATTCGATGACAGGATCAGTGCAGACTTCGTCTCCGTCACGACGAAGCCATAGGACATGCCGAGCGACCGCAATAGCGACGGCGCGTCATCTGTCCTGAAACGGCCGCTGATCGGCAGATCGGCCAATCGGGCCGGCGGTGGCTGGATGATCGGACCGGACCGCCGGTTGAGGATCGCCACCAGATCACCGAGCCGCAACGCATCGACGTCCAGCCAGCCTTGGCGGATGTCGTCGGTGCGTGCGTCGAAGCGCACGGCAGGACCGGCGTGGCCACGCACGACATGACCGCGCCAACCCGCCGGCACCCATTCGCCGCGTGCATCACCACGCCCGGCAAGACGTACTGCCCCGCGGTAGACCGCGACCTCCATGCGGCCGACGGTGCGGTCGACGTTGAAAGCGGTGCCCAGCACACGCACCATGCCATCGCCGGCGTACACCGTGAACGGCCGGGCGGGATCGTGCGCCACATCGAAGAACGCCGCCCCGCCGGACAGCGTCACCTGGCGCGCGGTCTCCCCGTAGCGCACGACAAGCCGGGTCGCGCCGTCGAGCCGCAACATCGTGCCATCGGCGAGACGGACGGCTCGTGTCTCGCCCCGTCGGGCTTCTAACGCCGCCACCCGGTCGGGCGTTCGCCCCGGCCACACATGCGGTAGCCCGACAGCGAGCAGAACCGCGACGACACCGCTTGCCGCCCCCGCGACGACGCGGCGCCGACGCGTCCGCAACGCCTGCACCGCGTCGTCGGACAGCCGGCCGCGATGGCGCCAGTCCGCCAGGGCCTCGGTCAGCTCAGGGGTGAAATCATGGTCCACCGAATCCATTTTTCTCCGGCGGTTCATCATGCCCCTGCGCCAAGGCACAGCCCATGGCGGTCGAGTGACCGTCGCAGATCGGAGAGCGCGCGCGTCACGTGCTTTTCGATCGCAGCCGGCGACAGATCGAGCTGCTCCGCGATGGTCGCAACCGCGTCGCCGTCGAGCCGCCGGCGCAGGAACACCTCGCGGCGTAGCGGCGGCATGTCCGCTATCGCCGCGGACAGGATGCGAGCGCGCTGCCGATACAGCAGGATCTCGTCGGGAAGCGGCCGTGGACAGACGATCGTATCGGACATCTCGGTTGTTTCCGGTCGCCGGCTCGACTGCCGGAACCGGTCGCGGATGAGGTTCCCGGCCACCGCGAGGCAGAAGGCGGTGACATCCTCCACGGTTCGCCGGCTGCGATAGGCGTAGAGACGGACGAATGTCTCCTGCACCAGGTCATCGCTGTCGCACCGATCGCGCAGGCGAGACAGCGCGAAACGATGTAGCAGATCATGCAGTATCCGCTCGTCCACGCCGCCTTGGCGTGCCGCTGGTTTCGGCATCGTTCCGCTTATCAATGCCACCTGTCACCCCGTCACCCGCTTACCTTCGGCCACCTAGGGATGGTTCGTGAAAGTGACATGACAGGGGCCGGAACGGACCAGAAGCCGGTGTCGGGACGAGGAAGGCCGATGATGCCGACCTGATGGTCCAGCTTGACCTCGAACGAGGGATTGAAACAGGCCTTTTGAAGTCTGCTGACGGGATGGGGTGGACGGCCCCTGCACCAGCTAAACCGTGCAGTGATGTGGCCCTTAGTGGTTGGTGGTTGGTTGGTGGTGACGGCTATATCTCGCGAGTGCTATCGTCTTCGAGGTCATTGCGACTTCCGCGCTCAAGGCGGCGGAAGGTAGGGGCCTGCCGACCCCAATTGCGATTATGGGATACAACGCGGTCTTCTCCCTGCCCGGGGCGCTGTGGACGATACAGGCGGGTGTTGCCTATGCGATCTGCCCGGCATCGCGTCCGGCCGGGGGACGCGCGCGGCGACCGCGTCCGGGTTCTGGACGCCGGGGATACAGCTCTACACGCTGGGTGACGCACCGCGGATCGACCTTGCCGGCACGCTGCGGCAGGTCGCGCGGCTCGGCTATCGTCGGGTGGAATTGCCGGGCGATTACGCACGGACGCCGCAGGAACTGCGCCGCGCGCTCACGGTCGCGGGCCTGACATGCCCCGCCATCCACGTCCTGCCCCAGGCCACGCCGGGTGCGTGGCATCTCGACGGCGATATCGGGGCGCTGGCGGCGAACGTCCGTGCGCTCGGGGCCGACCGGGCGGTCGTCGCCATCGCTCCCCTGCCCGACCAGGTGCGTCAGGCGTTCCTGCATCCGCCGGCGGGCGGCCCCGATCCGGCCGTGCTCGACGGGCTGGTGCGCGCATTGACCCGCGACGACTGGAAACGGGCGGCGGCGCTGCTCAACGATCGCGCGGCGCGGCTCGCGGCGTCGGGGGTTGCCCTCGCCTACCACAACCACGCCTTCGAGTTCGTACCGCTGCCGGGCGGCGGCACCGGCTATGACCTGTTGCTGGCGGAAACGGATCCGGCGCTCGTATCGTTCGAACTGGACGTGGGATGGGTCGCTGCCGCCGGGCAGGATGTGGTCGAACTGCTGGAGCGCACCGGGCGTCGCGTGACGATGATGCACCTCAAGGACGCCGCCGGCATATCGCGCAATGTCATCGAAATGGCACCGGCCGATGTCGGCACCGGCATCGTCCCGTGGCGCGCGCTGGCCGGGGCGATCCGTCGCGTCGGCATCGACCAGCTATATTTCGAACAGGAACCGCCCTTTCCCGCCAGCGCCTTCGCCTCCGCCGCCGTCGCCCGGACCTGGTTCGACGGCCTGTTCGGGGAACGCCCCCCGCCTCGGTAAGCCGGTCGATCCGGATGCCCGATCGTCCCCGCTCATGACGGAGATCGACGAGCCGGTGACATATAAAGAATCCTTTATATCGCGGTTGACAGTGCTGGCGCGCTGGTGTTCAAGACACAGGTCGAGGTTCCCCACCTCAGGCATGACGGTGGGGCTAAGACGGGAAGCCGGTGACGCTCTTCGAGGGCGGATTCCGGCGCTGCCCCCGCAACTGTAAGCGGCGAGCATTGGTCCCATTTCGTGTCACTGAGCCTTCGCAAGAGGCTCGGGAAGGCCGGGACCATTGCGTTGACCCGTGAGCCAGGAGACCTGCCTCCGACGCAATAACGTTCCTCGGACGGGGGTTCCTCCGGTGGATCGCGCTTGACGCAAGGCCCGCGGCGCTCGTTCGCCGAGCGGGCTTGCCGGTGCCTTGCGCGCTCTTCCTGGCTCACCCGCCCGCAATGTGCAGGTGAGTTCATGACCAATAGCGGGTTCACGTTCGCGATCAGCAGCATCCCGTTCGACGAGGATTATCGCCCCGCCGACAACACGCGCGCCACCACCAATTTCGCCAATCTGGCGCGCGGCGACCGCCGGCAGGAGAATCTGCGCAATACGCTGAGGATGATCGACAATCGGTTCAACTCGCTGGCGCATTGGGACAATCCGACCGGCGATCGTTATGCGGTGGAACTGACGATCCTCTCCGCCGCGCTGATGATCGACGCGGTCGACCAGGCCGATGGCTTCCCCCTGATCGAAATCCTGCAGACCACCATCGTCGACAGGCGCGCGGGCGAACGGATCGAGGGCATCGTCGGCAACAACCTGTCGTCCTACGTCCGCGACTACGACTTCAGCGTCGTGCTGCCCGATCATCTGAAACGACACCCCGGCGGCGGCGCGCCGGATGGGTTCGGCGACCTGCACGGCAATCTGTTCAGGCATTTCCTGAACTCGGCCGCCTATCGCGAACGCTTCGCCAAGCGCCCCGTCATCTGCCTCAGCGTGTCGAGCAGCCGGACCTATCACCGGACCGCGAACGAACACCCCATCCTCGGCCTCGAATATCGGACCGACGATGTCTCCGCGACCGACGCCTATTTCGCGAAGATGGGCATGACGGCGCGCTACTTCATGCCACGCCACGCCGTCGCGCCGCTCGCCTTCTATCACTTCGGCGACCTGATCGGCGATTATACCGCGCTGGAGCTGGCGGGCACGATCAGCACCATGGAGACCTTCCAGAAGATCTACCGGCCGGAGATCTACAACGCCAATTCCGTCGCATCCGCCCAATACCGTCCCAGCCTCGACTATCAGGACTATTCGCTGACCCGCATCGTCTACGATCGCGAGGAACGCAGCCGGCTGGCCGCCGAGCAGGGCCGCTTCGCCGAGGAGCATCTCATCAAGCCGCATGCGGCGGTGCTCCGGCAATGGTCCGACAGCTGCGCTTTCTGATTTTCCCCGCGATCCAAGGTATTCCCGAATGACGACACTGTTGCCGACCACCACCGCGGGCAGCCTGCCCAAACCCTCCTGGCTCGCCCAGCCCGAGACGCTCTGGTCGCCGTGGAAGCTGGAGGGCGAAGCGCTCGCCGCCGGCAAACGCGACGCGTTGCGCCTCGCGGTGGACGACCAGCGCCGGGCCGGGATCGACATCGTCGGCGACGGCGAACAGACGCGCCAGCATTTCGTGACGACCTTCGTCGAGCAGCTGGAGGGCGTCGATTTCGAGAAGCGCGAAACGATGCGGATCCGCAACCGCTACGACGCGAGCGTGCCGACCGTCACGGGCGCCGTGTCCCGGCCGAAGTCGGTGTTCGTGAATGACGCGCGCTATCTGCGCGCGCAGACCGAGGGGCCGATCAAATGGACGCTGCCCGGCCCGATGACGATGATCGATACGCTCTACGATGCGCACTATCGCAGCCGTGAGAAGCTGGCGTGGGAACTCGCGCTGATCCTCAATCAGGAGGCGCGCGAGCTGGAGGCGGCGGGCGTCGACATCATTCAGTTCGACGAGCCGGCGTTCAACGTCTTCTTCGACGAGGCGAACGACTGGGGCATCGCCACGCTTGAAAAGGCGGCCGAAGGGCTGAAGGCCGAGACCGCGGTGCATATCTGCTACGGCTACGGCATCAAGGCGAACACCGACTGGAAGAAGACGCTCGGCGCGGAATGGCGCCAGTACGAACGGACGTTCCCCAACCTGCAGAAATCGACGATCGATATCATCTCGCTGGAATGTCAGAACTCGCGCGTGCCGATGGACCTGATCGAACTGGTGCGCGGCAAGAAGGTGATGGTCGGCGCAATCGATGTGGCGACCGACCGCATCGAAACGCCGGAGCAGGTCGCCGAGACGCTGCGCAAGGCGCTGACGTTCGTCGACGCGGACAAGCTCTATCCGGCCACCAACTGCGGCATGGCACCGTTGGCGCGCGATGTCGCCAGAGGCAAGCTGGAGGCGCTGGGCGCGGGCGCGGCGATCGTGCGGGCGGAGCTGTCGCGATAACCGACCGGTTAGGCCCGCTCGCCGCTGACCAATCCGGTGCGACGCGCCGACGGCTGCGCCCGTGGTTCGGTCGAACATGCCGGTCCCTCGGCCCGCCACAACCTGACGCTCGTTCGGCTTGACGTAGCGCCTTCGCGGGAAAGGCATGCGATCATCAGGGATATCGCCGCGATGACCGGTGTTATCCCTCGATGATCCGTCGCTTTCTCACTGCCGTCGCGTGCTCCGCCATGCTGTCGACCGTCGCCGGCGCGCAAACCGTGCCGCTGGGCGCGAACCTCGAACGGTTCGACTATCCGGCGCCGCTGCACTGGTTCGACGCGAAATCGCAAGGTCATCCGGTGCGCATGGCCTATCTCGACTGGCCGGCGACCGCCACGCCGAACGGCACGACGGTCGTCCTCCTGCACGGCAAGAATTTCTGCGCCGCGACCTGGGGTGATACCGCGCGCGGGCTGGCGTCGGCCGGCTATCGCGTCGTCGCGCCGGACCAGATCGGCTTCTGCAAATCGTCCAAACCCGCCGGCTATCAGTACAGCTTCCACGCCATGGCGGCGCTGACGGCGTCGCTTCTCGAACGGGCCGGTGCCGGCAAGGTTGTGCTCGTCGGCCATTCGACCGGCGGTATCCTCGCCGCCCGCTTCGCGATGCTCTACCCCGAGCGCGTCTCGCGGCTGGTGCTGGTCAACCCGCTCGGCCTCAACGACACGCTGCGCGAGGGCGTCCCCTATACCGACCTCGGCCAGCTCCGTGCCGAGGAGGCGAAGACGGACGCCGCATCGATCAAGGCCTATCAGCTCCGCAACTATTACCACGGGGTCTGGCGCCCGGCCTATGACCGGTGGGTGGCCATGCTGGCCGGTCAATATGCCAGCCCCGACGGCGACCATGTGCGGGACGCGCAGGCGCGCCTGTCGGACATGATCCAGACCCAGCCGGTCGCCGCCGAACTGCCGCACCTGACGGTCCCGACCACGCTCATCATCGGCCAGCGCGACCTCACCGCCTTTCGCGCGAACAGCGCGCCGGAGGATCGGCGCGCACGGGTCCGCACCGTGCCCCAAGCCGCCGAGGAGGCGGTGCAGCGCATTCCGAACGCACGCCTGATCCGCCTCGACGATCTCGGCCATTCGCCGCAGGTGGAGGCGCCCGCCGCCTTTCTGCGAACCCTCCGCTCCGCGATCGCGCCGTAAGACGCAACGGCCGGTTACGAGCAAGCACCTATTGCGAACGCCACGCAATAGCCTATAGGCGCCTCCAGCGTAATCGGGGGTTAGGTGATTGATGAACAAGGCTTCGTGGGCGACGTGCGCGGTTGCGCTTGCCTCTGCGTCTACCGCGTCACGGGCGCAGGAGCAGGCGACCGCTGCCGGCGAGGACATCGTCGTCTCCGCGCAGCAGCAGCGGCCGCAGGTGACCAGCGAGGGCGCGCTCGGCGCGCTCGGTGACCGGACCGCGCTCGAGACACCCTTCAACGTCCGCAACTATACCGCGCAGCTGATCCTCGACCAGCAGGCCGAGACGCTGGGCGAAGTGCTGGAGAACGATCCCTCGGTCCGCATCACGCAAGGGTTCGGCAACCAGTCGGAGCTGTTCGTCATCCGCGGCTTCCCGTTGTCGGGCGACGACGTCGCGCTCGACGGCCTCTACGGCATCACCCCGCGCCAGCTAGTGTCGCCCGAGCTCTACGACCGCGTCCAGGTGCTGAACGGATCGAGCGCGTTCTTGTTCGGCGCGGCGCCCGGCGGCAGCGGGCTGGGCGGCGGGATCAATCTGATCCCCAAGCGCGCGGAGAAGACGCTGCTGCGGGCCACCGCCAGCTATGCGGGTGACAGCGTGGTCGGCGGCAACATCGATGTCGGCACGCGCTTCGGCGCGGACGAGGCGTTCGGCTTCCGGGTCAACGGCGTCTACCGCGACGGCGATACGCCGATCGACGACGAGCGGCGCAGCGTCCGCGTCATCGGCGCCGACCTGGATTTCCGCTCGGGTCCGGGCCGCTTCTTCCTCGATTTCGGCTATGAGGACCAGCGCGCCTATCAGCCGCGTCCGCAGGTGCGCCTCGCCAACACGACGCTCGCCATTCCGCGCGTGCCCGGCGCCGACGCCAATTACGCGCAACCCTGGGCCTTCACGAAGCTGCGCGACATATACGTCCTCGCCCGTACCGAGGTCGACGTAGCCCCCGGCTGGACCGCCTATCTGGCGGGCGGGCTGCGCGACGGCCGCGAGGACGGCGACTATGCGACCCCGACCGTCACCAACGCAGCCACCGGCGCGGCCACGCAGGCCCGATTGTTCGTCCCGCGCGAGGACAACAATGAAAGCGGACAGCTCGGCGTGCGCGGCAAATTTTCGCTCGCCGGCACCAGCCACGCGGTCAGCGCCGGCGGCACGCTCGTCATCGCCGAAAACCGTAACGCCTTCGCCTCGGGCGGCTATCGCACCGCGACCGGCGGCTTCGCCACGACGACGCCCACCAACATCTACGCGCCCGTCGCCGTACCGCGCCCCGTCGATCTCCCCGGCACCGGCGGCGATCTCGCCAATCCGCCACGCGCGTCGCTCACCCGGTTCGGCAGCCTGTTCGCCTCCGACACGATCGGTCTCTTCGACGACCGGGTGCTGGTGACCGGCGGGCTCCGGCAGCAGCAGCTGACGGTGGAAACCTTCAATCGCACCAATTTCGGCCGGGTCACCCGGTATGATCGGTCGGCGACGACGCCCGTCGTCGGCGTGGTGATCCGCCCGACCGCCAGTGTTTCGCTCTACGGCAACCGGATCGAGGGGCTGGTCCAGGGACCGACGGCGCCGACCAACGGCACGATCACCAATCCCGGCGAGGTCTTCGCCCCCTATCGAACGACGCAGTACGAGATCGGCGCCAAGTGGGAGATCCGCCGGCTCACGGCGACGCTCGCATTGTACCGCACGACGCAGCCCAACGGCTACAGCATCGCGACACCCACGCCGGCGGCGCCTGCCGCGACGACCTTCGTCGTCGACGGGCGCCAGCGCAACCAGGGGATCGAGCTCGGCTTCAACGGCGAACCGGTCGCGTGGCTCCGCGTGATCGGCGGGGGCGCGATCAACGACGCGACGCTGCGCCGCACGGCGGGCGGCCTGACCGACGGCAACGCCGCGATCGGCGTGCCCGATTATCAGGTAAATCTGGGGCTGGAGGTGATCCCCCCCTTCCTGCGCGCGGCGACGGTGACCGGGCGCGTGGTGCAGACCGGCCGCCAGTATCTCGACACGACCAACCGCCAGCGACTGAGCGACTGGACGCGCTTCGACCTCGGGCTGCGCTACATCCTGGTCGCCGACGAGCATCCCGTCACGCTGCGCGTCAGTGCGGAGAATATCGACAACCGCCGCTACTGGACCTCGGCGTTCGGCGGCTATCTGCTCCAGGGGCAGCCGCGGACCGTCAAGGCGTCGGTCACGGTCGAATATTGATGCGCACGCAGACCGTCAGGACGTGGTGCTGGATCCACAAATGGACCAGCCTCGTCTGCACGCTGTTCCTGCTGATGCTCTGCCTGACCGGACTGCCGCTGATCTTCCATGACGAGATCGACGCGGCGCTCGATGAGCGCCCACCGCTCGCAGCCCTGCCTTCGGACGCCCCGCTCCTGCCGCTCGACGCCTTCGTGCGGACCGCCATGGCCAAATACCCGGGCGAGCGGCCGTTGTTCATGAGCTTCGACGAGGACCGTCCGGTCGTCAACGTCACGACCGGCAAGGTCGCCCAGCCCGGGCGCGGCGATCTCCATATCACCGCGATCGACCGCCGCACCGCCAAAGTCGTCGGTGCGCTCGATGAGGAAGGCGGGATCATGGCGGTGATCCTGCGGCTCCACGTCGACATGTTCGCCGGATTGCCGGGCAAGCTCTTTCTCGGCTTCATGGGGCTGCTGTTCTGCATCTCCATCGTGTCCGGGATCGTCGTCTACGCGCCGTTCATGCGCAAGCTGGCGTTCGGCGCGATCCGGACGACCCGCAACCGCCGCGTCCGCTGGCTCGACCGGCACAATCTGCTCGGTATCGCCACAGCGATGTGGGTGTTCGTCGTCGGACTGACCGGGGTCGTCAACACGCTGTCGGAAACACTGGTCGCCGTCTGGCGCGCCGACCAGCTCGCCGCGCTGACCCGGCCCTATGCGGGGCAGCCACCGCTGCCGGTCGCCGCCTTCGGCCCGCTCGATGCCGCGGTTCGCACCGCCCGCGCGGCCGCGCCCGGCACCGATCCGCAGTTCGTCGCCTTTCCCGGCACGCGGTTCAGCAGCGAGCATCATTATGCCGTGTGGCTGAAGGGCGCGACGCCGGCGACCCGCCAGCTGCTCACCCCAGCGCTCGTCGACGCGCACGCGGGCACGCTGACCGCCATGGCGTCGATGCCCTGGTACATGCTGGCGCTGCGCCTGTCGCAGCCGCTCCATTTCGGCGATTATGGCGCGCTGCCGATGAAATTGCTGTGGGCGCTGCTGGACCTCGTCGCGATCGTCGTCCTCGGCAGCGGCGTCTACCTCTGGCTAAGCCGCAAAAGGAGCGCGGCATGAGGCGACCCGGCGGCACGTTCGGGATCCCGATCCTATTGGCCATGGCGAGCCTGATCGCGCTGATCGCGGGGCTGCAGGGCGATGGTCCGGTCGACGTCGTCGCCTGGGCGGGCCTCGCCGTCCCGCTCGTTGCCATCGCGCGAGCGATGCGGGTCAAGCCTGTCGAATAGGTGAAGCCGATCGCCGCTGCCGGACTTCCCGACAGTCGGCTGCACCCCGGGAATTTAGTCCATTCTCTGGTTACGCATCTCACAATACGATCTCCTCTTGCATTTGTCAGGCAATTGCAGTCATCTTGCAGTCGGGCCGCCCTGAATCGCGAATGATGCAGGGCAAGGCGGATCGGGAGCAGGCAAGCAGATGAAAAGCGTCAGGGTCTCCGCGGCGGCTGTCGCATTGGTTTGCTCCGCCATGGCAGCCGCGGCGGGCGACGATCAGACCGCCCGGCCCCGGATCAGCCGGATATTCGATTTCGGCTGGACCTTTCGGCAAGGCGACGTCGCCGGAGCGCAGGAACCAGCGTTCGATGATCGCGGCTGGCGCAAGCTTGATCTGCCGCACGATTTCCAGATCGAACAGTCGTGGGACAAAACGGCCAATCGCGGCCGCGGGTTCAAGGCGCCCGGCGTCGGCTGGTACCGCAAGACCTTCAGGGTCGAGGACGGCTGGAAGGGCAAACAGGTCCTGCTCGATTTCGAGGGGATCATGCTCTCTGGCGAGGTTTGGGTGAACGGCAAAAGGGTCGGCGGCACGGCCTATGGCTATCTGGGCTTCGAAGCCGACGTGTCCGACGTCCTCCGCTACGGTGCCGACAACGTCGTCGCCGTGCGCGCCTCCACGAAGGACGGCAATTCACGCTGGTACACGGGCGGCGGCCTGTTCCGCGACGTGCATCTCGTCGTGAGGAACCCGGTGTCGATTGCGCGGCACGGCATCTTCGTAACCACGCCGACGGTAGGCACGACCAGCGCCGACGTCGGTGTGCAGGTCGAGGTCGCCGGCCTGAAGGGTCGGCAGGACGCGGTGCAGATCCATACCCGGGTGTTTTCGCCTCAGGGCAAGCTCGTCGGAACAAGTCAGGCTCTCGTGCCTGGTCCCCGCAATCTGCCCACGGTCGAAGTGCCGTTGCCCAAGGTCACTGTAGCCGCCCCGCAGCTGTGGTCGATCGAGACACCGACGCTCTACACGGCCGAGGTGGAGCTGCTCTCCGGCAGCAAGGTCATCGACCGGCTCAGCAAGCGGTTCGGCATCCGAACCGTGGAGTTCGGCAAGGATTTCGGCCTGCGGTTGAACGGCAGGAAGGTGTTCCTGAAAGGCGTGGCCAACCACGACGATCTGGGTGCCGTCGGCGTCGCCGCCTACAAAACGTCGATCGCCCGGATGATGGACCGGCTCAAGGCGTTCGGCTTCAACCACATCCGCATGTCGCATAATCCCTATTCGGAATCGTTCCTCGATCTCGCCGACGAGAAAGGCCTGCTGATCGTCGACGAGCTCTACGACAAATGGGGCAGCACCACCGCCTGGGCAGGCAGCGCGCCCTGGAACGACGTCTGGTTCGACAACGAAAAGGAATGGATCAAGCGCGACCGCAATCATCCATCCGTCATCATGTGGAGCTTCGGCAACGAGCTGCAGTTTCAGGAACAGCGCTGGAACTGGCCGACGGGCGACTGGGGCAAGACGACCTATCGGATCATGGACATCGTGGCGAAGCGTTACGATCCGACACGGAAGACGACGGTGGCGATGTATCCCGCGCGCGCCAACGGCATCATCAAGGCAGACCCCGCCTTCAACGTCCCGGCGAACATTGTTCCGCCAGAGCTGGCGACCATCACCGATGTGGCGAGCTTCAATTACGTCTGGATCGACTACCAGAAGTATCTGAAGCACGCGCCCGACATGATCGTCTATCAAAGCGAGGCGGTCACCAACGAACTGGCCGCACCCTATTTCGGCATGGACCGCGATAAGATGGTCGGCCTCGCTTATTGGGGTGCCATCGAATATTGGGGCGAGTCCGACGGCTGGCCGAAGAAAGGCTGGGCCTATTCGTTCTTCAATCATGCGCTGGAGCCGTTCCCGCAGGCGTGGCTCGCGAAGAGCATCTTCATGGACGAGCCTGTCGTCCACATCGGCGTCGTCGACAACGAAGGCGAGGCGAAGATGTGGAACGACGTCATGGTCGGTCAGAAGGTCATCTCGGCACACTGGAACCGCACGGCTGGCAAGGCCTACAACGTCTACACATACACCAACGCCGACGAGGTCGAGCTGCTCGTCAACGGCAGGTCCATCGGCGTCCAGAAGAATGCCATGGACGTGACGAAACGGAACACGATCTACTGGAAGGACGTGCCCTATGCGGCCGGCGAGATCACCGCCATCGGCCGTACCGGCGGCACGATCGTCGCGCGCGACCGGATCGAGACGACGGGCAAAGCGGTCGCGCTGAAGATCGTGTCCGAGAATCCGGTCTGGAAGGCTGACGGCCTGGACCTGCAATATGTGAAAGTCTACGCGGTCGACGACGAGGGACGCGTCGTATCCACCGCAGTCGCCAACGTCACCTTTGCGGTGACCGGTGCAGCCAGACTGGCGGCCGTCGACAATGGCGACCATTGGAGCGACGACCTGTTCGCCGGCAACAGCAAGGCGCTCCACAACGGTTTCGCCATGGCGATCCTGCGATCCGGCCAAAGCGCCGGAACCGTGCGGCTCAAGGTTTCGAGCGACGGGCTGAAGGGCGCGGTCGCGACGTTTCGGGTCAGATAGAAACGTCGCGACCGTTCACCCGATCGGCGTTCATCACCGTCCGTGGCAAGGTCGAACCAGTTCGCCTGTCCCCGGAGGCTGCCGCGTGTTCATGATCGCAACCGCGGCTTCGACCTGTCTTCCAGCACGGCGAGCCGTTCTACCGCTTGATCGCGTAGCCGATGCTGCTCGTGCCATTCGCCATGATGTCGACGGGCAGCACCCAGCCCTGTTCCCGCCGCTCGGCCCCCGCGGGTTTCTCTTCGACCCCCGGCGGAAGCGTGACCTCCATTCTGACCGGAACATCGCGCGCGTTGCTGACGTCCACGCGCCATTGCTCCCGTCCCCCGGCGTCGGCGATGCGGGTGCGCGTCCAGCTGACGTCGGGGCTGTCACCAAACCGCAGCGCAACGCGCTCGCCGACCGCAAGATCGTCGATCGGTGCTTCGCCCGCGTACAGGTCGCGTCGCGCACCGCGCGCGAACAGCGCCACCATACCGGCTGGCAGCGGTACGCCCAGCCCTGACGTGACCACGTTGCGGGTGCGCAGTTCGAACGGCACGGACTGCACGACGCGCGTCGGCGGGCCGCTTCCGGTCAGGTCGAGAACGTAGACACGTTCGAAGGCGGCGTTGGGCTGGACCAGCATCGCGACCTGCTTCTGCGCCTGCGCAGCGACGGTGACGCGCATCGGCACGCGGTACAGTTTGAGGTCACCCAGTGCCTCGACCTTCGCCTGCGCGCCGCCCGCGACGGCGACCGGTGACGCCATTTCCACGACCGGCGCGGGTGGCGGCGGCGGCGGCACAGGCGGTGGCGGCGCCGGCATGGCCGCGAACTGCAACCGCTCGCGCCGGAGCAACGACGGACGAGCCGCACTGGCGGTAACGACGACATCCGCCCCGCCGTCGTCGGCGAAGCGCCGCGCCTCGCGTTCGGCCTTCCAGCGCGCGCGCCGCTGCCTGCGCGTCTCGAAACTGCCCGGCGCGTTGGCGCCGACGGCATTGAACGCCGCCAGATCGGGCCCGGCGGGCAGCGGCAAGGGCGTGAACGCCTGTTTGGGATGATTGCTCGTCACGTCGGCCGGCCAGCATTGCAGGTCGAGCCAGGCGGACGGGGGTGGCGGCGGCGGCATATTCTCGCGCTTGGCGGGCTTGCCGGCGACGACCTGCAGCCGCGCATCGCGGATGCTCTGCTGTCCGCCATTGGCGACGGTCAGCCAGGCGAACAGGCCGATCCTGCCGCCATCGGCCGCCATTTGCCCCACGTAATTCGCCGACCAGTCGAACCCCTGCGCCATATAGGTCAACTGGATGGTCGCCGTCGTCGCCCGCCCGGCGCGGGTGAGGATCGACAGCGTCGGTCGCGCGGTCAGCGTATCGGGCACACCGTCGTACACGATGCGCTCGGGCAGGCCCGAACAGCGCAGCGCCTCGACGCCGTCCGCGGTTTGCAGGATCACGCCGCCGTCCGGCCCGGCCTGAACGATAGCGGTCTGCTCGCGGACCTTGCCGGTCGCCGGGTCGGTACGCCGCAGAAGCAGCCGCCGCTTCAGGTAGGCGTCGACCAGCCCGGCGGGTGAGATCAGCCGCGCGTCGCGGTTCTTCTCACGCACGTCGCCCGGCAGGCCGGTGACGATGGCGGTTTCCGGCAGCAGGCCCTCGGCGACGTTCTCGAAGCGGATCTGGCTGTCGCCCTGCGGCACGCTGATCGTCCGGGTTTCGGTGATCAGCGCATAGCCGCCCGGCCAGTTCGCCTGCATCGCGCCGGTGCGATAGGGGTCGCGGTACACCGTCACCGCGACATCGGCGACCTCGCGGGAGATCACGACGTGCGGCTGCGCCCGGGCGGGCGATGGCAACGCAAACGCCAGCAGCAGGCAGAAACGGCGCAGCACGCTCAATACCGCGAATCGAACGTTGCCGTCAGCTCGCTCGTGCCGCCCCCCGCGACCGGAACTTTCCATTCCACCCGGTCGGCCGAGACACGTTCGCCGGTCAGGCTCTGATCGGTGATCCTGACATCCCCCCACAGCCCGTCCTGCGCGAGGTCGACCGTCACCGGCACGTCCCGCGCGTTGCTGACGGTATAGGCCATCCGCGTGCGCCAGCGGCGGTTCGACAATCTAGTGCGCTCGGTCACGACCACCTTGACCTTGACGTCGAACGCCTCGCCCGTGCGGATCGCCATCGACGATCCCATCGGCGTGTGCGGAATGCGATTCTCGCCGATGAACTGCGGGTCGCCGCGCGCATCGCGCATGTAGACGCGCACCGTGCCCGCCGGCAGCTGGTCGCCCAGGCCGCCGGCGCGCGAGGTCGAGAATTTGATCGCGGTCGCCGCGCTGCGTGGCACGTCGTTGCCGCCGAGCCAGCCGTTGCTGAATTCATAGGCCTTGCGTGCCGCCGCCGCCTTCACGTTGAGGAAACTGACCTGCTTCTGCTGCGCGTTGGCGATCGTCGTCCGCTCGGCCAGGGGATAGAGGTAGAAATCGCCCAGCCGTTGGCGCGTGCCCGTCTCCGTGCCGGCCTGCTCGATCGCCGCGCCGTCGCCCAACGATGCGAAGCGGTTGGCCCCACCGCCGACGTTGCCCGCCACCAGCAGCGTGTCCGCCCTGGTGAAGGTCGTGCCGGTGTTGTTGGTCAGCGTCACCCAGCCCTGCACGTCGATCGTTCCCGCTGTCTCGTCGAACAGCGCGACATAGTCGCTGGTCCAGCCGAGCCCCGGCGTCAGGTAGGACAATCGCACCGGCACCGGCCCGGCGCGCGCCGCCTCGATCGTCACCGACAGCGTCGGGCGCGCGCGCAGATTGTCGGGGACCTTGTCGAAGACGACGCGCACGGGCAGCCCGTCGTCGCGCAGCACCTCGATGCGGTTGCCGATCTGCAGCACGATGCCGCCGTTCGCCGCCAGCACCCGCGCCTGTTCCCGCGTCTCGGCCCCGGTCGCCGGGTTGGTGCGGACGATGGTGATGACCTGACCGACCGCCTTCTCCATCAACTTGTCGGGCGACAGCAGGTCGAAGTCGAAATTTTGTTCGACGATGCCGATGCCCGGACCGCTCAAGGTCACCGTCTCGGGCCGGATCTGTGCCGACACGTCGGGGAACTCCTGACGGCTGCGCCCCTGTGCCACGGTCAGCGTCCGCGCGTCCTGCACCAGCGACACGCCACTGTTGTAGATGGTGACCTGCACGTCGCCCTGCGTGCTCTGCGCCAGCGATGCCGCCGGCCACAGCGCGGCGCCCAGTACCAACGATCTCCGCATGACGACCTCCCCTTTCCGCCGAAGCTAGCGGCTGCCGGCGCCTGCCGTCAAAGCGAGAATGTCGCGCCGATCCGTAGCATCCTCGGTTCGACCGTGCGGCTATGGACACCCTCGATCCCGTCGATCGGCTCGCCCCGCAGGCGCGACGCATAATGATAGTCGGCATCGGCGCGTGCGGTGTCGAACAGATTGAGCAGTTCCGCGGTGACTTCGACGTGGCCGAACCGGCGTGCGGCGCGCAGATTGACGACGGTGGTGGCAGGCGACCGGACGCTGTTGTCCTCGACCAGCGGCCGCCGCCCGAGATAGCGCACGCGCAGCGCGGCATCGAAGCGGCCGAGAATCGCCGCCAGGCCGAACTCGCCCGCTCCCTCCAGCGCGTTGGGGATACGGTCCGCCCCCGGTGCATCGACGAACCGCGCATGGTTGGTCGCGTACACTGCGTCGATCGCCAGCCAGCGCGCCGGCTTGAGGTAGGCGGTCACCTCATAGCCGCGACGTCGGCTCGGTCCGGTGGGGCTGACCGTGCCGTCGTCCCCCGAATAGACCAGCTCACTCGACGCGCGGCTCCACCAGCGGTCGATCGACAGGATCAGCGGGCCGCGCTCGAACCGCGTGCCAAACTCGTAGCCGGTCGCGTGCGCCAGTGCCGGCGTCGCCTCGGCCGGCGCGATCACGCCGCGCACGGCGTTCGAATGAAACCCCTGCCCGTAATTCGCATAGATCGCCCACCCGCGAACAACCTGGACGCTCACACCCCCCTTAGGCACCCCGATCGTCTCGTTGACCGCGCCGGAGAAACCCGCACCGGCACGCGCGGTGGTCCGGAAACGGAAATGATCGATCCGTGCCCCGGCCGACAGGCTGATCCGCTCGACGGGTTTCCAGTTCGCCTCGGCATAGCCGCCCATCGACGTCTCGGTCGCATCGACCAGACTGGTCGTACCGATCCGCCGGCCGAACTGCGTATGATAAAGGCCGAGATCGCCGATACGATCGGTCTGCCCGTCCGCACCGATCGTCAGCACCAGCCGATCGGCAACGTCGAACCGTCGGGCGATGCGGCCGCCATAGGTCCAGCGGTTTTCGGCCTGCTCCAGCTCATCGCCCCGGACCGGATCGTTCAGGAAGAACGTGAAGTTGGACAGCAGGTCGAACCGGTAATGCTGGGCATAAGCGGTCACGGTCAGCCGGTCGCCGCTCAACCCGATGTTGAACACCTCGCGGTTGGTGCTGCCGCGCAGGAACGGATCGAGCGTGCCGAACCGGTCGGGAATTGCGTTGCCAATGGCGCGGACCGGTATCTGCTCGGTCGGGCGCCAGCGCGCGTCGTAGAGCGAGACGCTCGCCCGCAACGTCCCGAGGCCGGTGTCGACGGTATATTTGCCGAAAGCGCTGACATGGCGCAGCCGTTCGGGCAACTGCCACCGCCCATCGTTCGCCTTCACCTCGGTGGCGAGCAACAGCGTCCCGGGTCCGAGGCCGAAGGAGCCGCCGACCGCAAGCCGGCGATACCCATAGCTTCCCGCAGTCACCGATGCGAATTGGCGCTCGAACCGATCCAGCGTATCGAGCGATGCGGCTGCGACGAACGAAAAGTCGCCATCGCTCGCTCGGTAAGGCCCCTTGCGATAGGCGATGCGATCGACCGTTTCCGGGATCAGGCCATTGAGGTCGAGATAGCCGTGACCGTGCGCATGGCTGCGCAGATTGTACGGCATCCCGTCGATCGCGATACTGAAGTCGGTGCCATGGTCGAGGTTGTAGCCACGGATCAGATATTGCGCCGCCTTGCCGCCTCCCGAATGCTGAACCGCGATCATGCCCGGCACGGCCTCGGCCAGTTCGCTGGTCCGCAGCAGCGGACGGACGCGTAGGTCGGCGCCCGAAACGACGCCCTCGCTGGCGGATTGCGATGATCCGATGCGGCGTTCGCTCCGCCCGGTCACGACGATCTCCGCATGGTCGTGATCGGAGGCCGATGTCTCGGAGGGTGCAGCCTGCACCTGACATGCGGCGGTAGACGCTGTCAGCGCCATCAAGCCTGTTACCAACATGATCCATCCCATATCACCAAGGCTACAATGTTTAGCCTAGGCTTAATTATGGAACACTGGCAACCTTCTAATCACCGCTCGACAGAAGTCTGGTGTATCGCGTGAACGCGTCGAGCGTCTCCTGACTGACGTGATGCTCGATGCCCTCCGCATCCGCTTCCGCTGCAGTCTCGCTGACCCCCAGGGCGAGAAGAAAGTCGTGCACGATCCGGTGACGATCCCGGGACATGGCCGCGACTTGTGCGCCATGCGCCGTCAGGAAGATCGATCTGTAGGGCAGGCTTTCGACCAGCCCCTCCCGCTGCAGCCGCTGCACCACCTTGGCCGCGGTCCCCTGACTGACGCCGAGATGCTCCGCGAGATCGGTTAGTCGCGCCTCCCCGATCATCGCGATCAGGTCACCGATCAGTTCGACGTAATCCTCCGCGACCTCGGTTCGCTGGGCTTCCCGCATGCGCCTGAACGCGGCTGCGCGACGCGCCGCATCAGGGAGAATCTTTGCCGTGGCCTTGGATTGGGTCGTCATGCGCTTATCGTCCTCGCGCTGCACCCTACCGCATAGGTCACGCGTTCGCACCGTCGAACAATCGGGACCGGCGTTGATGATCAAAACCTTGGGCCAGGCCGTTCTGATATCTGCCACGCTCTCTGCGGCATGCACGGGCTGCCTGGCGATATGGATGCGCCGGACCGTACTCTAGCGTTCGACCAACCCGCATATCCCGCGACGATTCGTCGCTCCCAGCGTGCCCTGCTTATTGAAGGCTCGGTCCGACCGCACCCAATATCCCGATGGCAACGGTGACCAGCACCAGCGCCAGCACGCTCGACACTGCGACCAGCGTCGCGGCTTCCTTTTCACGCGTGCCGAGGAGCGATGCGAACAGGGAGACATTGGCGGCGATCGGGAACAGCGCGATCAATCCGACGAGGATCTGTTCGCGTTGGCCCAATATGCCGACGAACGTCGCTTCGATGGCCAACGCAGCCGCGACCAGCACGATCGCGCTGACCTGCCGCACCGCGAGGATGCGGACCAGCACCGGCGCGCCGGTATCCCCGCTCTTTACCTTGGCCAGGTTGAACCCGATCACTGCCATGCCGAGGACCGAGACCAGCGTCGACACCATGTCGGCGGGACCCCGGATCGGTTCCGGTGCCTGAACCCCGGAAAGCTTGAGCACGACGGCAAGAACGAAGGCGTAGAACAACGGGATGCGCAAAGCCTTGGATGCCGCTTTTGCCTTCCCCTCCTTGGTTCGCGCGACCAGATAATAACCGATCGTATCCCCATAAAGCGCCGTGCCGACGAACGCGCAGATGATCGTCGATACCGCCGCTTCTCCGAACAAGGCACCGGCTATCGGCATGCCGAAGAAAGCGACGTTGAAGAACGAGAAGCTGGCGGACAACAGCTGCGGGTCGAACGCGTCGCCGATCCGCTGCGACAGCCAGCGCGCGGGCAATGCCATCAGCGCGGCGACCGCGAACATCATCGGCGGGATGACCATCAGTTCGGCCGGCTCGGCACGCAACACCTTGTCGATGACCAGCAACGGGATCAGCGCATAAACCAGCACGCCGGAAATGAGCTTCGGCGCGCCCGGGATCCATTTGCCCCCGCCCCATGCGAGCAGAATGACGCCGAACAACGGCAGAACCTGCGTCAGCACGGCGCCCACCCCGCCGTTCATGCGCGCGCGCTCGCCATCTCGATGAGCATGTTCTGCACCACCCGTTTGGCGCATGCCACGTTGAACCAGACCGCGTTGGTATCGCGTTGCACGCCGTTGACCAATTGCCCCACCGCATACAGGCGAGGCGCGTCCCGATCGTGCGTGATGACCGCGCCGCTATGGCGATGCGCCTTGATCCCGCCCGAGGGATGCGGATGGAGCCATCCCCGTTCGACCAGCTGGACGATCAACGCGTCGGGAATCTCGTCCAGCTTCATCGCGGTGCCCGTCGCATTGACGACGACCGGCGCGCATACCGTCGTGCCATCGCCGAGGCGGGAGACGAACCCCTGCCCCTGCGGGTGTCGGACCGTCTCGGTCACGCCGCTATGCACCCGTAATTGCCCTCGCGTCGCCGCGGCGGCAAGCCGCCGGGCATTCGTCATCGGCATGGTGAAACGCGCGGTCGCGAAATGCGGCGCAAGCCACCGCGTGAAGCGATCACGGTCGCGCGGACCGAGCAGATCCCACATCTCCGATGCCTCGAACCGGGCCGATGTCAGGATGCGCTGAAAGATCTCCCTGCCGCTCTCCGCCCGGGCGATGTCGACGGGAAGCAGATCCAGCGCCGACCGATCGGTCCGATCCTCCGCCTGCCAGTCGATGCGCTCCCCCTGCGCCGCGGCAACCTCGTCTGCCTCCCGTCGGAACAGACGAAAGACATCGACGATCGAGAAGCGGAGCCCCCGCTCCCGGATCAGGCGCCGCATTTCCGACAGTGTGAAATACCGGCGAGGATAGGTGTCCTCGGGTGCCGGTATCTCGACGCGCGGCAACATGCCGTCCTTCGACACGAAGTGGATCAGGCCGCGGTGATCCTGATCCATCAACGTCGCGAAGGTATCGATCGCGCTGAGGCTGCTGCCCAGAACGATTACGTCCTGACCGGCATGGATGCCGTCCCGCAACAGCCGTGCGGGCCATGGAAAATCGAAATAGCCGGGCTGCCCGTCGAGCTCCTCGAACCGGATCGGCTTGGGGGTGCCGATGGCCAACACCGTATGGTGGCTGTCGATCGTCGTGCCATCGCTGAGGTGGATTACCGCGGCGGTACGATCCCCTTCGATCGCGACCGCTTCGGCCTTGTAGACATGCACCGGAATGCCGGCACGGCTGGCACGCTCATGCGCATCGGCAAGGACCTGACGGATATACTCGCCATATTCCGCGCGGCTCGCATATTCGACCTCATCGGACTTCAACGGGCGGCGATGGCTCAACCATTCGCGGAAATGTCGTGGCTCGTTCGCATATAGCCCCATCAGACGGGACTCGGTGTTCAGCAGATGCCCCGGCTGGTCCGTACCAAATGCCAGCCCCGGTCCCAGATCGTCCTCGCGCGAAACGAGGTGCAGCTCCGCGCCCGGTATGCGCGCTGCGGCCAGTCGGATGGTCGCTTCGGCAAAAGCGGCCACGCCGCATGCTCCCATGCCAATGATGGTGATTGGAAACGCCATAATGTCACGTCCGTGCGCATAAGCGCCGGAGTGTCAGGCGCAGTCGCCGGGTTAAAGGGTCCACCGCGGTTGCCGTTCCGTCATGCGACCGTGACGTTTTGTGTCCAGGATCGAGCGAGGCGTTACTCGGGCCTCATCCCGACCCCAACAGACCCATCTGCCGACAATCCGGAGGCCCATGCCGCCCCCTGACGATCGGCCCGACCTTCACCCCGCGACGATCACGGCTGCCAGTTCGGGCGATACCCGGGATCGAGTCGCCGGTCGGTGAAATAGGCCGCACTGATAAAGGCGAGATGCGTCAGCGCCTGCGGAAAGTTGCCGAGCGGCCGACCGCACCGGTCCAGCTCCTCCGAAAACAGTCCGAGCGGATTGGCATAGGCCATCCCCTTGGCGAGGATCATCTGCGCCTCGTCGGTCCGGCCCGCACGCGCGAGACATTCGGCGTACCAGAAGGTGCAGGTGGTAAACGCGCCTTCGCCGCCCTCCAGCCCGTCGGCGTTGCAGTAGCGATAGATCAACCCGTCGTCGCGCAGGCGCTCGCCGATCGCGTCGAGCGTCGTCAGCCACACCGGATCGGTCGACGACACGAACCGCACCAGCGGCATCATCAGCAGCGCCGCGTCCAGTTCCGTGCCGCCGCGCGACTGCACAAAGTGGCCGTGCTCGGGATGGCGGAAATTCGCCCACACGTCCGCGACGATCGCATCGCGGCTTTCCGCCCAGGCGACCAGCGGCGCCGGCAGCGAGCGCTTCTTCGCCAGCCGGATCGCCCGGTCGAGCGCCACCCAGCACATCACCCGCGAATGGAGGAAATGTCGCCGCTCGCCGCGCATCTCCCAGATCCCCGCATCGGGCTCCTGCCAGTGCGCGATTACATAATCGACGATGCCGCAAATATGCCGCCAGCCGTCGTGGCTGATCGCCGCACCATATTTATTCGACAGATAGATGCTGTCGAGCAGCTCGCCGAAGATGTCGAGCTGGCTCTGCGCATGCGCCGCATTGCCGATCCGCACCGGCCGGCTGCCGGCATATCCCGCCAGATGCGGCAGTTCCTGCTCCTCCGCCGCCTCGCTGCCGTCGAGCGCATACATGATGCGGATCGGATCGTCGGGACTCGCCGCCATGACGCGCTGTCCCGCCCATTGCCGGAAATGCTCGGCCTCCTCGATGAAGCCCAGCCGCATGAACGCATAGACGGTGAACGAGGCATCGCGGATCCAAGTCGCGCGATAGTCCCAATTGCGCCCCGCCCCCGTCGCCTCTGGCAGCGAAAAGGTCGCCGCCGCGGCGATCGAGCCATGCCGCGCCGAGGTCAACAGCTTCAGCGCCAGCGCCGACCGCAGCATCTCCTCACGCCATCGCCCCTTGTAGCTCGATCGCGATGCCCAATGCCGCCACGCCCCGGTGGTGGACGCGACCTCAGCCGCGACCAGATCGTCGTCAGGCGCGACGAGCGTATCCTCGCCGAGCACGAACCACGCGCTCTTGCCCGCCCGCAGCGTGAAGCGGCCGGCCGCATCGCCGCCATCGCAGGTCAGCGGCACCGACCCGAACAGCCGCAACGCCAGATCGCGCCCCGCAAAGCGCACGCCCCCGTCGGTCGCCGCCGCCTCGGGCACCTCGCGCGCATAGTCGAACCGCGGGGCACAGCGCACGGTGAATGCGATCGTCCCGCGCGTCACCGTGATCCGCCGGATGAGGCAGCGCGCATCGTGGGCGGGATGCACCCGCGCCTCGGGATGCGGCATCAGGTCGACCAGCTCGGCGCTCCCCTCCTCCGCCATCCACCGCGTCATCAGCACGTTGGTATCCGGGACGTAGAGCTGCATCACCCGCAGATCGGCAAGCTCGGGCCGGATCGCGAACGCCCCGCCCTTTCCGTCGAGCAAATCGGCGAACACCGTCGGGCTGTCGAGCGACGGCCAGCACAGATAATCGATCGTCCCGTCCCGCGCGACGAGCGCGGCGGTTTCCAGATCGCCGATGATGCCGTGATCGCCGATGGAACGCAGCGGCGGGACCGCATCGCCGCGATCGTCAGGCTTTGTCGCGGCAACGCCGTGTCGGTCAGCCATTGTCGCGGAATTCCGGATAGAGCGACATGCCGCCATCGACTACCAGCGTCGTGCCGGTGACATAATCCGCCTCGTCCGACGCGAGCCACACCGCCGCCCGCGCGACATCCTCAGGCTCCCCGATCCGGCCATAGGGGATCAGCCGCAGCAGCTTCTCTAGCGCCGCGTCGCTGTCCCACGCCTCCTTGTTGATCGGCGTGCGGATGGCGCCCGGCGCTATCGCGTTGACGCGGATGCCGTCGGCCGCGACCTCCTGCGCCAGCGACCGGGTCAGCATGCGGATGCCGCCCTTGGCGGCGGCATAGTTGATATGCCCCGCCCAGGGGATGACCTCGTGGACCGAACTCATCGCGATGATCGTCCCCGCGCTACGCGCCGGTCGCCCGTCGTGCGGCTGCGTGCGGAAGCGGCGCACCGCCTCCCGCGCGCACAGGAACTGGCCGGTGAGGTTGACGTCGATCACCGTGTTCCAGTCGGCCAGCGACATGTCCGCGATCGCGGCGTCCTTCTGCACGCCCGAATTGGCCACCAGCACGTCGATCCGCCCGAACGCTCCGGCCGCGGAATCGAACAGGCGCACGACGTGCGCCTCGTCCGACACATCCGCCTGCACCGCGATTGCTCGCCCGCCGCGCGCGACGATACGCCCGACCAGATCGTCGGCGCTGTCGCCGTCGGACCGGTAGTTGACCACGACCGCCGCGCCCGCCGTCGCCAGCGCCTCGGCGACGGCGAGGCCGATCCCCGAACTCGCGCCCGTAACGATCGCGGCATGATGCGCGAGCGGCAATTCCTTATCGAACATGACTGGCCCTTTCGCCGGCAGGATGGGAGATCACGCGCCCGTCGGCGACGCGGCGTTCACCGGATCGGGCGCCGACACCTGCCGCAACATCTGCTGCTGGGCATCAGGATCGATCCGCCGCGTCCGACCGATGTGCGCAACCTTGACCGGCTGCCTCGTTGCGAGCGCCTCGACGATCGCCTCGATCACCAGCAGGTCGGCCAGCCCCTCCTCCCCGTCCGGCTCGGGACTCCGATCCTCGAGGATGCAATCGGAGAAGTACTTCAACTCGCCGCCGAACTGGTCGGTCGCCTTGAACGTCTCCTGGCTGTCCGTCTCGCCGATGCGGCGGCGGTGCGCCAGGCCCTGACCGAAGCCGAAAGCGGGATCCATCTGGATGGACCCCTTGGTCCCGGCGATGGTCAGGATATCGACCTGATTGGCATAATAGCTGACGGTGAACTGGGCGAGGCGGCTGCCCGGCATGCGCAGCGTCACCGCGAACGTATCGTCGAGATCGCCGAAGCCCGATTCAGGATGCCGCGTGGCCACCGCCGATACGACCTCCAGCGGCTCAGCGCCGAACAGGTAGCGGATCGCATTGATCGGATAGGGCGCCATGTCGAACAGCGGCCCCGCCTCGATCCCGCTCGTCGCACGATGGTTGGCGGGATCGACCATTTGCGTGAAGCAGGCGGTGAACGCGATCAGTTCGCCAAGCTCGCCCGCCCGGATCCGCCGGATCGCGTCCAGCGTCGCCGGTTCGAAATGCAGGCGATAGGCAGTCATCAGCAACGCCTTGCCCTTGGTCGCTGCAGCCATGATCTCACGGGCCTTGGCCGACGATATGTCGAGGGGCTTTTCGCTGAGAACGTGGATACCCGCCTCCAGCGCGGGCACCGCGAATTCGGCATGCCGCCAGTTGGGCGTCGCGAGGTAGATCGCATCGATCTCCCCCGACGCGAGCAGCGCCGGGAACTCCTCGTAGGAGTAGAGATGCTTGACGCCGTAGCGCTTGCCCAGCGTCTTCAGTTTCTCGGAATCGCCGGACACTAGAGCGGTGATCGCCGAATTGCCGGTATGCGAGACACCGGGCATCAGGGCCTCCTGCGCGATGTCGCCGAGACCGACGATGGCGTAGCGGACCTTGCGGCTGCTGAGGCCGAGTGCCGATGCAATGGTCATGTAAAACTCCTGGTCGGAAAGTCTGGCGCAACCGCGCCGCACAGGCGGATGGTTCCCGATCGCGATGCAGGTTTCGGCCCGAGGACCGACAAACACTGTGGTTTGTCAGGCTACTCCCGCGATCGTCCAACGAACGCAGGCGACGGCAGCGGCTATACGACGACCGCGGCGTCGGGCGCCGCACCCGTCGCGGACTGCCCGACCACCTTCCACGTGCGAAGGTCGACGATCGCCACCCGGTCGTTCTCAAGCGAAGCGTAGAGCGTGTCGCCGGCAAGGTTCAGCCCCGGCGCACCCGTGCCGAGCGGCAGCCTCGCCTCCTCGGCGAGCGTGTCGGGGTCGAGCCGCGACAGGCTCTTGTCCGCAACGTTCGACACGATCAGCCGGCCATCCGCCTGCGTGACGACGCGCACCGCCTCGCCGCGCATGCGCCGCTGCGCCCGCTCGACCAGCGTCGCGGCGTCGAGCGCGTGGATCGTCCCGCTCGGTCGGTCGATGACGTAGAGCGTGCGCTGGTCGCGGCTGAGCGTCATGCCCTCGGGCGCGGTGCCGATCCACTTGCGCACCGGCGCCACGCCCATATCCTCGGAATCGACCATGATGACCGCGCCGCTCAGCGTATCGGCGACATAGGCACGCGCGCCGACCCTGCGGACCACCAGATAATGGCTGCGCGCGCCACCGACCGGGATCAATCGCGACGGCGCCGTGTCCCGGGTCGGATCGTCGAAGCGGATCAGCATGCTGTCCTTTTCCGACAGGACGTACAGCCGGCCGCGATCGTCGACCCGCACGGCGTGCAGCCGCCCGAACGGCGCCAGGTCGATCGTCCTGACGAGCGTCCGTTGCACGAGATCGATGACCCACAACACGCTGCCGCCCGAACCCGGTGCCTTCCAGCTTTCGACCCCGTAATGGCCGACGAAGGCATAGCGTTCGGTGCGATCGGCGACGATCTCGTGCGGCTGTGTGCCCAGCGCCACCGTGCCGAGCCGGGCACCATCGGGCAGGGCGTAGAAGGCGACACGTCCGGCCCCCTTCTCCACCAGCGCCAGCGTTCCGCCGACCGGGACCGACGCCGCGGTCTGTGCCAGCGCCCGCGTGCCGAGCGCGGTCGCGGCGACGATGCCGCCGGCCAGCCACCACTATCCGCGTCGACGATCGATCCAGGGCATGTGCCGGGCCTCCATGGTCCCGTCAGCGAAAGCGGGTTCGGATGTCATGGGACGTCAGCCGCGCGTACCGTGCATCGTCGGCCAGTCGGAATAGCCGACCGATCCGCCGCCATACCAATAGTCCTTGGGTGCCTCGGCGAGCGGCGCGCCGGTGCGCAGGCGCTCGACAAGGTCCGGGTTGGCGAGGAACGGCCGCCCCAGGCTGAACAGATCGGCGTCACCCTTCGCCAGCACCGTCTCGGCGAGGTCGAGCGTATATTGGTTGTTGGCGATATAGGCGCCGTCGAACCGCCGGCGCAGCGCCGGAAAGTTGACGCCGTCTGCCTCACGCGTCTGCTGCGTCACCCCTTCGATGTCATGGATATAGAGCAGTCCGCGCTGCGACAGCGCATCGACATAGGTGCCGAAGGTCTCCATGACCGTGCTGTCGAGCGGCGTCTCGCCCGGCATCGTCGTGGCCGGCGACAGCCGGATGCCGACACGCCCGGCGCCCCATATCCCGACCACCGCATCGACCACCTCGAGCGGGAAGCGAAGGCGGTTCTCGATCGATCCGCCGTAGCGGTCCGTCCGCTGGTTGGTGCTGTCGCGGACGAATTGTTCGAGCAGGTAATTGTTGGCCGAATGCACCTCGACACCGTCGAAGCCCGCCGCCTTGGCATTGGCGGCGGCACGGCGATAATCCTCGACGATCGCGGGGATCTCGTCCGTTTCGAGCGCGCGTGGGGTCACATGGTCCTTCATCCCCTCCTTGGTGAACGCCCGACCCACCGGCCTGATCGCCGACGGCGCGACGGGCAGATCGCCCCCTTGCAGATCGGGATGCGAGATGCGGCCGGTATGCCACAACTGGAGGAAGATGAGGCCGCCGCGATCGTGCACGGCCTGCACGATCGGACGCCAAGCCTCGACCTGCGCATCGTTCCAGATGCCCGGCGTCAGCGCATAGCCGACCGCCTGTGACGAGACGTTGGTCGCCTCGCTGATAATCAGCCCGGCATCGGCACGCTGCGCGTAATAATCGGCGGCGAAGGCGGGCGGAATGCCCTGATCGTCGGAGCGACTGCGCGTGAGCGGCGCCATGACGATGCGATTGCGCAGCGACAGATCGCCGATCTGCACCGGCTGCAATACGGGGGACGAGGAATGGTCGATCATGGTCGGTGATGTCCATCAAGCGGTGGCGGATCAGGGGGGCTGAACGGACGAACGGCCGCAACGGTCCGGCGTTCGTGCAAGATCGCGACAGTTCGCTCGAGCGGACGATCGCACGCCGAGCGCCGCTAGACGAAGCTCAACCGCCACGCCGATGACGAAACCGCTGCGACCGGCAGACGACGTCGTGCCAGCCACGACCTTGGGTATGCGCATCCGTGCACCCATCCACGCGCAGCGTTCTGGCTAAAGCACGAGATCGCCCAATCCGAGATGATCGAGCGGCCCCGGGCCGGAAGGCCAGTGGAACAGCCGGTCGGCCGGGGCGATGGGCAGGTCGTCGATGCTGGCGATCCGGCATCGCATCAGCCCTCCCGCGCAGAGCTCCCAATTCGCGTTGTCGTAGGAGCGGGACCACTGCCCAGCATCGTCATGCCATTCATAAGGCGAAACGGACGGCGATCCGGTCGCCGGCAAAGGCCCGTAATTCCTCGATGAGGCGATAGCCGTGGTCGCGCGCCGATTTGCGCCGGAGGAACGCCGGCTAGCCGATCAGGAACTCGGCGCGGTTCCGTCATCGGCTGTCGGGCGTATAGACAAGCGAAACTGCCTCCGGATCGCGGCCGTCCGGGCTTCCTCCGCGCGGCGGACCCTGTCCGTGGCACCGGCAACGTCGAAAGGCGGCAGTGGCGGGCGGCTCATCGCCTCACGCCCAACTCCCATGGGCGGGACCGTCAGCCGCCCCAACCGCCCCGCGTACTGGAGCGCCCACCGAACCCGCCGCGCGACACCACCGAGCTGCGCGTCTGGATGCGCGACGTCGTCACCGGCGCGGTGATCGCGCTCGAACCGACCTGATAGCGATAGTTACGCCCGCCATAGCCGCCATTGTACAGCCATGCGCCAGACCCGGTGTACGACCGGTCGTCGCGGCGATCGCGATACAGGCCGCCGTAGCGATAGCCGCCGCCATTGGCGAGCTGGCCGATCAGGAAGCCGGTCAGCAGCGGCGAGAAAAAGCTCTGGCCGCCATCCGTGCGCGGCTGGCACGACCCGCTGCCGAACTGGTCCTCGCAGACGCTCTTGTCGGCGAAGCGCGGCGCCGTGCGATTGTCCTCGTTGGCGGCGGCGCGTTGCCCCGCCTCGCATTGCTGCTGCGTATAGTCGCGGGTGGCGACGCATTCGGCGACCGAGTTGAACGCCGCGACCTCGGTGGGCGGGCCGAACTGCTTGCGCGACAGCTCTTCGGGGCTGGGGTCGCAGCCGGAGAGCATCGCGGCGGCGCCGACCGCGCTCAGCCCGGCGGCCGCGGACCGCATGCGACGGCGTGGCAAGGTGTCCATCGTTCCGCCCCTCAATAGGTCATGCTGGCGGCGTTGAGCAGCCCGACGCCGATCGAGGTCGCCGCTAGATAGGTGCCGCTCGCGACGTTGCCGGCCTCGATCCGGGCGGTCATGTCGCGCACCACGAACCGGCGCACGACCAGCGAGGCGAGCACCTGGACGATGCCGGCGAGGATCGCCCAAGCGACGAACTCGACCGGATCGGCGGTCTGCGTCAGCGCCGATGCGAGCGGCAGCGCGAAGCCGACGATCGCCCCGCCCAGTGCGACCGCCGCGGCGACGTTGCCCTGCGCGATCAGTCCCGCTTCGTCATAGGGCGTCGACATCTGGTACAGGCGCTTGAACACCGCCAGCAACAGGCAGGCGACGCCGAACGCCAGGACGAAATGGCCGGCGCCGTACAGGAAGACGTGCGTAAAATAGTCCATGCTTTCCCCTCAGGCAGAGAATTCGGCCGGGCCGAGCGGCAGGCCGATCATGATCTCATGCGTATAGTCGCCGCCTTCGGGCTCCATCGCCAGCGCCAGCAGCAGCTCGGTGCCCGCCGGCCTCAGGTCGCGCGCATAGAGCATGCAGGTCTGGCGGATATGGCTGACCGGATCGGCGTCGCGTTCGTAATAGACCGCCTCCCACAGCTGCACCGGCGGCTGGTCCTGATCGTCGCCCTCGTACCAGAAGCGGCGGAACGGCGGCAGTCCGGCCTCCTCCCAGTGCGGCCGGGACATCCGCTGCAGGAACGTCTCCTTGCCGGCGCGATCGGCGGGATAGGTGCTCGTCCACGACCGGAACAGCGTGAAATCGTCCGCATCCGACCCGTCCGCCTGCTGGCTCACCGCCTGCAGCATCAGTTCGTCGTCGGTATAGAAGCGATGGACGTGGCTGCCGTCGTCCAGCCGCACCACCCCCTGCGCGGTGATCTCCAGCGTGTCGCGATCGAGCTGGAACCCGCCGTCCTCCAGCATCCGCCAGGCAAGCGGGTCGAGCCGCACGGTGCGGCCGATCGTGATGTTGCGCACCTCCGCCAGCCGCGCCGTGGCGGGGCGATTTTCGATGCCGAACAAGGACTTCCAGATCATGACGAGAGCCGCTCCCTAGCGACGTAGAACAAACGATCGCCAGCGGCGATCCGGCGGTCGAGATCGAACCGTGGCGTGTTCTCGTCGGCCGGGCAACTGGCGACGAGGATCGCGCCCCGCGTCCTTAGCCCCTCGGCAACGTCGTCGAAAGCCCCGCTCGCGGCCGATCGCAGCGCATAGAGCGTCGCCCCGGCGTCGGTGTGGCTGGCGAGCTGCGCGAGCAGGCGGCTCGACCCCGGATCGCTCAGCGCCTTGACCACCAGCTCCACCGTCGGCGTCAGCACCACCTCGACCGCGGGGCAATGGGCGAGCAGCAGCCGCGCGGTATCGCCGTCGCGCAGGAAGCAGACGATATGCGCGCCATCGTTGAGCGCGGTGACCGCCAGCGTCGCCGCCAGCGTCTCGGCATCGCTGGGCGCGAAGACGACGATGCGCGACGCCGCGGCGACGCCGGCCCGCGCGAGATCGGCGGGTGCGGTCAGGCTGGCGGCACGGATGTAGCGGAAGGCGGGATCGTCGCCGGGCAGATCGTCGGTCGCGACCAATACCACGTCGCGCCGGCCGTCCGCCGCCAGTTCGGCGACCATCCGCGCCGTGCGGGCGGGTTCGTGCCCGATCAGGACGACATGGCCCTGCATGCCCTTATAATCCCCCAGGCCCATGCGCCGCCGACGCCAGCGCTGCGACAGGCCCGCAAAGGCACGCGCGATCGCGGTCGTGAACAGCGCGATCGCGCCCGGCATGATCCAGCATGCCGCCACCAGCCGGCCGGCATCTCCCTTGGGCGACAGGTCGCCGTAGCCGACCGTCGAGGCGGTCGTCGCATACCAGTAGAGGAAGGCGATGGCGGGTCGCAGCTCCCCCTCGCCCGCCAGCCGCAACGCCGCATAGCTGATCGCCATGTGCGCGACGAGCAGCCCCGCGAGGATGCCGGGATGCAGCTCGCTGGCGGCGAGGTACAGCCGGCGCAGCACCGCCGTCAGCCGAAACGCCCGTCCCTGCTCCGCCACGCCCGGGCGCTCGACCATCGCCATCGCGGTCCCCCATGTTGCAAGTGCTGCGTGGTCGTGCATGGTGTGTCAAGTTATGGCGATGAAGGAATTTAGGTTGGCCGAGACATGGACGATCGAGCCGCTGGCGGAGGCGTTGCGCGCGTTCGACGACGAATTCGCGGTGGAGGCGGTCGCCGGCGATGAGCCCGTGCTGCGCGTCACCATGCACGAACACGGCGACCTCGCCGTCTTCCTCAGCGCCGCGGGTGACCAGATCGTCGTGTCGACGCTGCTCTGGCCGGTCGACGAACAGCAGGACGTCGACGCCTTCAACCGCTTCCTCCTCAAGGCGCAGAAGGTCGTTCCCCTCTCCAACTTCGCGATCACCGAGATCGACGGGCGCGACTATTACGAGCTGATCGGCGAACTGGCCGCCGCTTCGCCGATCGAGATGGTCGCACTGGAGTTGCGCGTGCTCGCCGACAACGCCATCTCCGCCGCCGGTGACCTGCGCACCGCATTCGCCGCCTGAAGGATTACGTTCGCATGTCCATGTGGAAGCAACTCGTCACTCTCGTCCGAGGAACCGCGCACGAGGCCGGGCAGGCCGCCGTCGACAAGCGGGCGCTGGTGATCCTCGACCAACAGATCCGCGACGCCCAGACCGCGCAGGGCAAGGCGCGCGACGACCTCGCGACGCTGACCGCGAAGCGGCGGCTGATCGAGAAGGAGCTCGAGGCGCTGACCGCGCAGCGCGACAAATATGAGGCGTCGGCGCGCGCCGCGATGCAGCGCGGCGACATGGACCTCGCCCGCGAGGTCGCGGAGCGGCTGGCCTCGATCGAGACCGAGGGCGCGACCAAGGGGCCGCAGATCGCCGACATGCGCAGCGCGGAGGACCGGATCCGCGGCATCATCAAACAGTCGGACGGCAAGATCCAGGCGCTGAGCCGCGAGGTCGAGGTCGTCCGCGCCAACGAAAGCGTCCAGAAGGCGCAGGCGAGCGTCGCGGCGAGTTATGGCGGGACGATCTCGTCGATGGGCTCCGCGGCGGACAGCCTGAAGCGGATCAAGGAGCAGCAGGCGATCCGCGACGAGAAGTTCCGCGCCTCCGCCGAGCTGGAGGACATGCGCACCGGCGCCGATCTCGACGCGAAGCTGCGCAACGCCGGGCTGCTCGAAGGATCGAGCACCGCCGACGACATCCTCGCCCGCCTCGCCGCGCCAAAGGACGGCGGCGATGCCACGCGGGTGTCCGGCGGCGATCCGACCCGCGCGCTGCCGCGCGAATAAGGGGCCCCTCGACATGGAGCGCATCGCCGTCGCCGAACGGTCCGACTGGCTGGCGACGGCGGAGCGCATGGGCTTCACCTTCCACCACCTCGATGGCGCGCGCTATTGGGACGAGCGTGCCTTTTACCGCTTCTCGCTGGACGAGGTCGAGGAGCGGATCGAGGGGCCGAGCGGCGAACTGCACGCCATGTGCCTCGACCTCGTCAACGAGGCGGCGACCAGCGATGCGCTGATGGAGCGGCTGGCGATCCCCGACGCCCAGCGCGACGTCATCGCGCGCAGCTGGGCGGCGCGCGCGCCGACGCTCTATGGCCGGTTCGATTTCAGCTATGACGGGGACGGTCCGGCCAAGCTGCTGGAATACAATGCCGACACGCCGACCAGCATCTTCGAGACCGCGCTGTTCCAATGGCAGTGGCTGGAGGACATGATCGCGTCCGGCGCGCTGCCGGCGGGCGCCGACCAGTTCAACCGGCTGCACGACGCGCTGGTCGACCGGATGAGGCAGATCCTCACCCCCGGCAGCCTGCTCCATTTCGCCAGCGACGCCGATCATCAGGAGGACCGGCAGACGGTCCGCTATCTGGAGGATGTCGCGCGGCAGGCGGGGCTCGATCCGCAATTCGTCGCGATCGACCGGATCGGGGTCGACGGCGACGGCCGCTTCGTCGACGAGGACGGCACGATCCTCGCCGCGCTGTTCAAGCTTTACCCATGGGAAGATATGCTGCGCGAACCCTATGCCGCGCATCTGGCGACCGCCCGCGCCCTCTTCCTCGAACCGGCGTGGAAGGCGATCCTGTCGAACAAGGCGATGCTGCCGCTGCTCTGGGAGCGGCATCGCGGCCATCCGAACCTTCTCCCCGCGGCCTTTGCCGACGATGCCGCGGCGGTGGCGGAGATCGGGCCGCGCTATGCGCGCAAGCCGTTCTTCTCGCGCGAGGGCTGGGACATCGAACTGGTCGACGGCGAACAGGTCGAGCGGGGCCCTGAGGGCGGCTATGGCGAGGAGGGCGCGATCGTCCAGGCGCTGGCCCCCCTGCCCGACTTCGGCGGCCACCGGCCGGTAATCGGATCGTGGATCGTCGGCGACGCGCCGGTTGCGATGTCGATCCGCGAGGACGACGTCGCCATCACCCGCGACCTCGCCCGCTTCGTCCCCCACGCGATCGTCTGATGCCCGCATCGTCCGGCGCGCCATGTTGCAGCACGGCAACATGTCGCGATCAAACGCGCGGGGCGACATCCCGCGACTTGCCGGGGGCGGCAAACGACATAAAGTGTCGCCGACCCACGCGGTAACAAGCCGCTTAGGGACAAGGGGAATAGTATGAAGCGTGGAAACTTGCTCGCGGGCGTGTCGCTGCCCGTGGCGATGCTGATGCTGGCGCATGCGGCGGCGGCACAGACCATCCAGTCGGCTCCGAGCCAGGAAACCACCGCAGAGGCGCAGGCCGCGCCCGAGGATGATGCCGGCAACCAGATCGTCGTCATCGGCAGCCGCGTCGCCAACCGCACCGTCTCGGACAGCCCGGTCCCGATCGACGTCATCTCCGAAAGCGCGTTGCAGGCGTCCGGCACGGGCGAGCTCAACAAGACGCTCAACCAGCTCGTCCCCTCGTTCAACTTCCCGCAGCCGTCGATCGCCGACGGCTCCGACGTCACCCGTCCGGCGACGCTGCGCGGCCTCAACCCCGACCAGACGCTGGTGCTGCTCAACGGCAAGCGCCGCCACGTCTCGGCGCTGCTTAACATCAACGGCACCGTCGGTCGCGGCGCCGCGGCGGTCGACATGAACATGATCCCCGCGCTCGCGATCCAGCGCATCGAGGTGCTGCGCGACGGCGCCTCGTCGCAATATGGCTCCGACGCGATCGCCGGCGTCATCAACGTCCAGCTCAAGACCGCTTCGTCGGGCGGCCGGGCGCAGGTGAGCTACGGCAAATATGTGACGACGCTCGATGGCGTGTCGGCGTTCGACGGGCTCGTCACCTCGGGTGGCCAGCCGGTGCTCAACACCACCGATCCGCGCTACCTCCAGGCGAACGGCTCGGGCGAGCGCAAGGCGCGCGACGGTATCTACACGACCTTCGGCGTCAACGTCGGCCTGCCGGTCGGCAACGGCGGCTTCTTCAATTTCACCGGCGAATATCGCGACCGCAACTTCACCAATCGCCAGGGCTACGACCTGCGGCCCAATTACATCCGCCCCACCGGCACGACGTTCGACCCGCGCGAGGCGACGTTCGACCGGCTCGATTTCCGCTTCGGCGATGCGAAGACGGAGGATTTCAACTTCCTCATCAACTCCTCGGTCCCGCTCGGTGCCGCGGAATTCTACGCCTTCGCCACCTATGGCCATCGCGACGGCCTGTCGGCGGCGAACTTCCGCCAGCAATCGGCCGCGACCAATCGCGACTTTTCCGTTCTGCTGCCCGGCACGGCGCCGACCAACGGCAATTTTGTCGGTCTGACGCCGGACGGCTATCTGCCCAAGATCCAGTCGAACATCGACGACATGTCGGTGACCAGCGGCATCCGCGCCGACCTCGCCGGGTTCAAGGGCGACTTTTCGCTCGGCTTCGGCCGCAACGAGCTGAACTACCGGACTGAGGACAGCGTCAACGTGTCGTTCGGGCCGGCGAGCCAGCGTTCGTTCGACGCCGGCGGCCTCGCCTTTTCGCAGGTGCTCGCCAATGCCGACCTGTCGCGCCAGTTCGATGCCGGCCTCGCCGGGCCGCTGTCCTTCGCCTTCGGCGGCGAATATCGCCACGAAATCTACGAGATCACGCCGGGCGATCCGCAATCCTACCAGACCGGCCCGCTGTTCCAGGCCGCCCGCGCGACGACGCAGGCGAATTGCAACGTCCTCGGCGGCGTGTTCGCCACGACGACCGGCATCTGCACCTTCCCCGGCCGTGCCGCCGCGGCAGGCGCGCAAGGGTTCGGCGGCCTGCCCGCCTCCGCCCGCACCAACGTCAACCGCGACAGCTTCGCCGGCTATGTCGAGTTCGATGCCGACCTGTTCACCGGCCTCACCGCAACCGCCGCGGGCCGCTACGAACATTACAGCGATTTCGGCGACACGGTGAACGGCAAGCTCGCGCTGCGCTACGAATTCGTACAGGGCTTCGCGATCCGCGGATCGGTGTCGAACGGCTTCCGCGCACCATCGCTGCACCAGCAATATTTCACCACCACCTCGACCAACTTCCTCGCCGGCGTGCCGGTGGACGTGTCGACGGTGCCGGTCAGCAGCCCGGTCGCCCGCGCGCTGGGCTCGCAGCCGCTCGATCCCGAAAAGTCGCTCAACCTCTCGGGCGGTGCGACGCTCAATCCGTTCCGCGGCTTCAACGTCACGGTCGATTACTTCCACATCAAGATCAAGGACCGCGTCGTCCTGTCCGAGAACCTCGGCGCGGCGGGCGTCGGCACGGCGGCGCAGAACGCCGCGGTGCAGGCGGTGCTGGCGGCGAACGGCTTCAGCAACGTCGGCGCGGCGCGCTTCTTCATCAACGGCCTCGACACGACGACGCAGGGTGTCGACGCGGTCGCCACCTATCGCGCCAATCTGGGCGGGCTCGGCGCGTGGAATTTCTCGGCGGCCTACAATTACACGAAGAACGAGATCGACGAGCGGCTGAACAACCTCGGCCCGCTCGCGCAGATCCCGGGCCTCGTGCTGTTCGGCCGGGTCGAGGGCATCCGCTTCGAACGCGGCCAGCCGCGGACCAAGGTGGTGCTGGCGACCGACGGCAAGATCGCCGGCGTCGGCGTCTCGGCACGGACCACCCGCTACGGCACGGTGATCTCGCCGGAAACGACCGCGCCGCTCGGCGCCGACGCGACCAGCCTGACCGCGCTCGGGCCGGACGACCAGGTGCTGCGCCCGAAGTGGATCACCGACTTCTCGCTCAGCTACGAACTACAGGGCGTGCAGCTGACGCTAGGCGTCGACAATGCGTTCGACGTCTATCCCGATCGTCGGCCGTTCGGCCTACGCCCGACGAGCGTCGGCGGCAGCTATCCGGCGACCTATCAGTTCCTGCCCTACAGCGGCTTCTCGCCGTTCGGTTTCAACGGCCGGTTCCTCTACGCACGCGCCGCGATCAACTTCTGATCCGGTCGGGGCCGGGTGTCGCCGTGGCGATACCCGGCCCAGTTCGTTCTGAAAAATTAACGACTTCGCGCGTAATCGGCGACGATGTCCAAGTGGAAATGCGGTGCCGCGCTCGCGGCCTTGATCGCCGTTGCCGGATGCGGCGGCAGCGAAAATTCCGGCGGCGGCAGTGCGGCCGTACCCGTCGTCAGCACGGTGACGCCGTCGCCGTCGCCCACCGCGACCGCCACGCCAACGCCCGTTCCCGCCGCCTCGCCCACCCCCACGCCGGTCGCGACGCCGACCAGCTGGAGCGCCGCCGCCGCCGCGCTCTACGACGTGCAGCCCGACGCGGCGACCTGCCGGGCAGGCACGCTCAAGGCGAGCGTCAAGGCGGACTTCCTCGCCCGCCTCAACGCGATCCGCGCGCTGCACCAATTGCCCGCGGTCACCTATTCCAGTTTCGAGGACACGCAGGAGGCCGAATCGTCGCTGATGATGGCGGTCGCCAAGCGGCTCAGCCATACCCCCTCGGCGGACTGGACCTGCTACACCGCCGGCGGCTCGACCGCGGCGGGATCGAGCAACCTCGTCGGCGGCTGGGGCACCGGGCTTGGCTTCAACAGCGAGGACGATTATCTCGGCCTGTGGCTGACCGAGGGCGGCAGCGCCGCGATCGGCCATCGCCGCTGGATCCTCAATCCCTTCCTCGGCAAGACCTCCTATGGCCGTGTCGCGCTCGTCCTGCCCGATGGCAGCCGCGCCAGCGCCGCGTCGATGCGCGTGTTCAACTTCGCCGCCGGCGGACCGGTGCCGACCGGCCTGCCCGCCTATGTCGCCTATCCGTCGGGCGACTATCCCGCGCGCTATTTCGACCTGTCCGCCTATCTGTCGTTCAGCGTCGTCGCGGGCACGACCGGCACCTTCGGCGCCAATGCCAATGTCGGCTTCGGCCGCGCGACGATCACCGTCACCGGTCCCGCCGGCGCGCTCGCGGTGTCGGACGTCACCAGCGACAATGACGGTTACGGCCTTGCCAACAACGTCCAGTGGCGCGTCGCCGGGCTGCAGCGCGGTACGTCCTATACGGTGCGGATCGCGGGCGTCACCGGGGCGCCCCAGACGGACTATAGCTATACGTTCCGCATCGTCAGCTAGGCGGGATCGCCATTCGAAGCGCAGCCTACTCCCGGTACGTGAGCACCTGAAGCACGCGAAACCGCTGTTCGCAGGCCGTCGGGACTGAATGGCGACCCGCCCTTAGGCGCTTGGGTTTGCTCGCATCTTGCGCCTATAACGGCGCATGGTCTGGCGGCATCTCTCGGGCATGGATTACGCCGCCATCGCGGTCCTTGCGCTGCTGCTGCTCGCGATCGTCCCGGTCTATTACTGGGACCGGCGCCTGCGACGCCGCCATGCCGCCGCCTGGCACGACGCCTATTTCCGCAAGGGCGGCCTTGTCCGCGCCCTGATGGGCCGCTGGGGCGCGGGCCCGCCGCGCCTGACCGACCAGCGCCCCCCGCCCGATCGCGACGCCTGACGCCGAATGTCGATCGGCCTCCGGGCGGCGGACGGTTCCCGCTTCCCGCTCGCCCCCCGTCGCGCCATAGTGCGGCGACAGGCAGGACATGGGGAACGCAGGATGATGCAGATGTGGCGATGGATGGCGGGAACGCTGGCACTGGCGCTACCCACCACCGCACAGGCGCAGCAATTGCGTCCCGATCAGGCGAGCTTCCGCGCGCTCTATCAGGAGCTGGTCGAAACCGACACCAGCATCACCACCGGCAGCTGCACCGCGCTCGCCGACACGGTCGCGGTCCGGCTCAAGGCGGCGGGCTATACCGACGCGCAGATCACCCCCTTCGCCACGCCCGAACACCCGAAGGACGGCGGCCTCGTCGTCGCATTGCCCGGCACGTCGACGACCGCGAAGCCGCTGCTGCTGCTCGGCCATATCGACGTCGTCGCCGCGAAGCGCGAGGACTGGACCCGCGATCCGTACAAGATGGTCGAGGAAAACGGCTATTTCTACGGCCGCGGCACGCAGGACATGAAGGCGATGGACGCGGTCTGGATCGATTCCATGATCCGCTTCAAGCAAAGCGGCTATCGCCCCAAACGGACGATCAAGCTCGCGCTGACCTGCGGCGAGGAGACGAGCACCGCCTTCAATGGCGCGCAGTGGCTGGCAAAGAACCGGCCCGAGCTGATCGCCGCCGAATTCGCGCTCAACGAGGGCGGCGGCGGCCGCTCGGACGGTAACGGCCGCCTCGTCATCGCCAACATGCACGTCGGGGAAAAGGCGGCGGTCAACTATCGGGTGGAGGCGACCAATCCCGGCGGGCACAGCTCCGCGCCGGTGCGCGACAATGCGATCTACGAACTCGCCGATGCGCTGGTGAAGCTGCGCGCCTACGACTTCCCCGTGCAGCTGAGCGACACGACCCGCGCCTATTTCCGCATCGCCGGCAAGGCGCGCGGCGACGCCATGGGGCAGGCGATGATGGCCATCGCCGCCGATCCGACGGACAAGGCGGCAGAGGCGACGGTCAACGCCGACAAGAGCTATCATTCGATGCTGCGCACCACCTGCGTCGCGACCCTGCTCGACGGCGGCCACGCCAACAACGCCTTGCCCCAGCGTGCCGGCGTCAACGTCAATTGCCGGATCTTCCCCGGCGTATCGGCGGCGGCGGTGCGCGATACCTTGGCGAAGGTGATCGACGATCCCCGCATGAGCGTGACGCAGACCGACGATCGCGGCCCGGCCGCCGTGCCGCCGCCGCTCAACCCGCAGATCCTCAAGCCAGCCGAGACGTTGCTGGCGAAATACTATCCCGGCGTCCCCCTCGCCCCGACCATGTCGACCGGCGCCACCGACGGCATCTATCTGGGTGCGATCGGCATCCCGGTCTATGGCCCGCCCGGCCTTTATGGCGATCCCGACGGCAATGGCACCCACGGCCTCAACGAACGCGCGCTGGTCAAGGCGGTCTACACCGGCCGCGACTATCTCTACGACCTCATCAAGGCCTATGCGGGCTGACGGTCCTCAGCGCGCTGCTTTCTGCGCCGGCATCGCGGTCAGATAGGCCAGGATCGCCGGCACGTCCTGCTCGGCGATCGGTGCCTTGTAGACCTCGCGCATCTTGATGACCGTGGCCTTCCACTGGTCCGCCGACAGCGCCGGCTGGGTCAGTGCCATGCTGGCGGAGTGACAGGCGGTGCAATTGGCGTTGACCGCGTCGGCATGCGGCCCGGCGGGAAAGATCGCCGCCTCCGCCGGCAGCACGACGCTGGTCGAGGCGAGCGTGAAGCCGTTCGCCGCGACGCTGCCCGGTGCCGCGACGGACGCCATGGCCGGCGTAGCGGCGGGCGGCGTGCGGCTGCCCGAACTGCCGACCACGACCAGCGCGATCGCGGCGATGCCGATCACGCCGCCTGCGATCCATCCGGCGGATAGGGACTTCATGCCGTTCCTCCTCAGGCCGCGACGATCGTCGTCGTTTCGATGTTGCCGCGCATGAACCCGCCGGGGTTCCAGATCGGCCGCATCGGCTGCGCGACGCCTTTGGTGTTCCAGCAGCGCGTCATGATCGCATTGGCGCCGCGCCGCACCGGCACCCGCCCGTCCCAGCGCCGGAAGCCGTAGCGCCCCTCGTCGGGGCCGAGTGTCGTCCGGTACCACGTCCGTCCGCCGTCGGAGGACACGTCGACCTTGGCGACCCCGCAATCGCCACCCATCGCGATCCCGCCGACCGGGATCGACGGCTCCAGCGCGACCACCTGCCCCTCCGGCAGGCTCGTCATCCAGCTGCGCGGGATCATCCGGTTGATCGGCTCGGTCGGGAAATCCTTCGCCCCCGGCGTCACGTCGGCATGCGGCGCGGTCGGGATCTTGTACGCCTTCTGCATCCAATAGCCCGCGTCGGCGGCAGGCAGTACCTCGATCGTGTCGAGCATCTTGACCCAATAGGTCGAATACCAGCCCGGCACGACCAGCCGGCAGGGAAAGCCGTTGAGCAGCGGCAGCTGTTCGCCGTTCATCCCGAACGCGATCATCACCTCGCCGTCGCGGGCATGGTCGATGGCGAGCGCCTTCTCAAAATCGGGCGCGCCCGGCACCGCGGGCTTGTCCAGCGCGCCAAAGCGGACCTGCACCGCCCCCGCCTTCACCCCGGCGAGGTCGAGCACGTCGCGCAGGCGCACGCCCAGCCATTTCGCATTGCCCATCGCGCCGTGGCCCCATTGCGCGCCGGGCACGCGCGGTTGGAACAGGCCGCGGCTGTTGCCCGAACACTGGTTCACCGCCGCCAGCTCGACGCGGGGCAGGCGTAGCAGTTGCGCGAGGCTGATCGACAGCGGCCGGTCGACATGGCCGAACACCTTCAAACGGAACCGCTCGACGTCGATCGTGGTCGGGATGTCCGCCCAGTGCCAGCGGACGAAGAACCGGTCGTTGGGCGTGAACACCGACTGGTCGAACACCGCCATCGGCGTTTCCAGCAGCGGCGGGTGCGTGCGCTGCAGGATCATGCTCCCCTTGCCCGGAAAGGCGCCGGTCAGCGGCCGTTCGCCGTTGCCGCCGGGCAGGCGGAGGTCGACCAGCTGCTGCGCGGTCGCCGGCACCGCCACGCCCGCCGCGGCGGCGACGCCGAGCAGGCGACGGCGGCTGGTGCGGCTCGCCAACCAGGCGTTCAGGCTATCCATGCGACTCGTCCCTCCCACGCCTCAGAATAGCATCAATGCCGCTGCGAACGACAGCGCCAGCGCGACTGCCGACGACGCCACGATGACGAGCAGCGGCTTCATCCCGGTGCCGAGCAGCGCCTGCATCGGCGCGCGAATGCCCGTCGCCGCCACCGCGCAGGCGAGGAAGGCGGTCGCCAGCGTCTGCGCCGACCGGCCGATCACCGCGGGCACCGGCACGACCGAATTGATCGCCGCGACCACGAAGAATCCGGTGACGAACCAGGGCACCGACAGCTTGGTCCTCGCACCGCCGGACGCCGGAAAGAACAGCATCAGCAGCGCCAGTACCGGCGCCAGCAGCGCGACGCGGGTCAGTTTGACGATTGTCGCCACCTCGCCGGCATGGTCGGAAAAGGAATAGCCCGCGCCGATCGCCTGCGCGACGTCGTGGATCGACGCGCCCAGCATCAGCCCCGCCTGCGCATCGGACAGGCCGACCGCATGCGCGATCAGCGGATAGAAGAACATCGCCGTCGCGCTCGCGGCCGAGATACCGACGAGCACCAGCGCCAGCTGCGCTTGGTTGACCCGCCGCTCGCCCAATGTCGTCGCCAGCGCCAGCGCCGCCGACGCGCCGCAGATCGCCACCGCCCCGCCCGCCAGCGCCCCGAACGCCGTCGACAGCCCCAGCGCCCGTGCGGCCAGCATCCCCGCCGCCAGCGTCACCAGCAGGATCACCACCACCGCGAACAACGTCAACAATCCCAGCCCCCCAATCTGCGCAATCGTCACCCGCGCGCCGACCAGCACGATGCCCCAGCGCAGCAGCGTCCGCGACGCGAAACTAAGCCCCGACGCCATCCGTGCCTCGCTGCCGAGAAAGTTGAGTGCCAGCCCGATGAGCAGCGCCATCAGCGTGAGCGGCGCGCTATAATGGTCCGCAACGAACCCCGCCGCCATCGTCGCCAGCGCTGCGACGACCAGCCCGGGCCCGATCTCGGTCCAGCGCTTGGGCGGATCGGGCTCCAGATCATTGAACAGGTCCGCCGCACGCGGATAGTCGATCCCGTCGCTCATCAACCGCGGATACCGTCGCCGATCGAGGCGAACAACGCCGCATGCGCGGTGTCTGCGCGCCAGAAGACCGGATTGCCGCACTGGCAGCCCCGTCGCCACCGCCGCCCCGCGCACGGCCCGCCGATACGGCCCCTGGTCATCTTCGCGACATGCGCCAAGACGTCACGCTACCCACGTGGGTCAGCACAGACAGCGAAACGGCGCTGCGTTCGCTCCAACGCATCGGCAATGAGAGAGGTGCAAACACTGCCATACATGCGCCTATACCCGATCGGATCGCTAGGATGATAGACTTTGCCGACGGCCCCGCGCGACGCCGTTTCCCACACGAGCATCGGTAATACATGTCCCGCCTTAATTTCGGATTATAGCCCCTCTCAGCCTGATCGCGGCGATGTTGCCGCCAGACCGCGATCTCTGAGCGGCTATAGTCGCCTCTGTATCGTTGGAGGCGGTAGTCGTCGTTGCCGCTAGACCGCGATCTCTGAACGGCTATAGTTACGAGGAAAACGACGCAAGGGCGCAGCCGGTTGCCGCTAGACCGCGATCTCTGAACGGCTATAGTGGAAGGAATAGTTATGCTCATCAGTATATTGTTGCCGCTAGACCGCGATCTCTGAACGGCTATAGTTCCTGGGGGCGACGGGCGTCTCCCTGGCGAGTTGCCGCTAGACCGCGATCTCTGAACGGCTATAGTCGCGAGCAAGCATCAACTGTCGGCGCCTCAGTTGCCGCTAGACCGCGATCTCTGAACGGCTATAGTAGAGCATAGCGATCCCCCGAGACTAGGTTGGTTGCCGCTAGACCGCGATCTCTGAACGGCTATAGTCGTCAACCCGATCAGCGGCAGGCGCGAGGGGTTGCCGCTAGACCGCGATCTCTGAACGGCTATAGTCTCGAGCGCACCAGGCGCGATCCCGGCCGAGTTGCCGCTAGACCGCGATCTCTGAACGGCTATAGTGGATCGCGCGGACGAACGCGAAAACGCGGAGTTGCCGCTAGACCGCGATCTCTGAACGGCTATAGTTGCCAGCCTGGACGTGTCGAGCAAGCTCGAGTTGCCGCTAGACCGCGATCTCTGAACGGCTATAGTGCCGAGGCGGCGGGCGTCGTCCTCCGTCAAGTTGCCGCTAGACCGCGATCTCTGAACGGCTATAGTTTGGGGCGCGACCGGACCGGGTATCCGCAAGTTGCCGCTAGACCGCGATCTCTGAACGGCTATAGTCAGGGCTGCGTTGCAGGCTGCGGCTTGGTAGTTGCCGCTAGACCGCGATCTCTAAACGGCTATAGTCTGCGATGCCGTCGCCGTCAATGTCGATGCGTTGCCGCTAGACCGCGATCTCTGAACGGCTATAGTCGTCCACATGCCTGTAATATAGCACGAACGGTTGCCGCTAGACCGCGATCTCTGAACGGCTATAGTCCAGCCCCTGTTCGACATCACGATCCCGCCAAGTTGCCGCTAGACCGCGATCTCTGAACGGCTATAGTGGATCGCGCGGACGAACGCGAAAACGCGGAGTTGCCGCTAGACCGCGATCTCTGAACGGCTATAGTTGCCAGCCTGGACGTGTCGAGCAAGCTCGAGTTGCCGCTAGACCGCGATCTCTGAACGGCTATAGTGCCGAGGCGGCGGGCGTCGTCCTCCGTCAAGTTGCCGCTAGACCGCGATCTCTGAACGGCTATAGTTTGGGGCGCGACCGGACCGGGTATCCGCAAGTTGCCGCTAGACCGCGATCTCTGAACGGCTATAGTCAGGGCTGCGTTGCAGGCTGCGGCTTGGTAGTTGCCGCTAGACCGCGATCTCTAAACGGCTATAGTCTGCGATGCCGTCGCCGTCAATGTCGATGCGTTGCCGCTAGACCGCGATCTCTGAACGGCTATAGTCGTCCACATGCCTGTAATATAGCACGAACGGTTGCCGCTAGACCGCGATCTCTGAACGGCTATAGTCCAGCCCCTGTTCGACATCACGATCCCGCCAAGTTGCCGCTAGACCGCGATCTCTGAACGGCTATAGTCTCGCAGTACGTGCGCTCGACCTCGAACTCGTTGCCGCTAGACCGCGATCTCTGAACGGCTATAGTTGGCGGGTTGTGTTGCACCTGACACATTACGTTGCCGCTAGACCGCGATCTCTGAACGGCTATAGTATCGGGTACGATGCCGAACGTGTCGTATTCGTTGCCGCTAGACCGCGATCTCTGAACGGCTATAGTGCATCGGCCGCTATCGTATTGATCTCCAATACGATAGCGGCCGATTGCCGATCCGAAAAACGCCCCGCCTCCGTCAAAACAGCGCCAGCTGGCCGGGATTCGTCCGCTGTCTGCGGCGGCTCTGCCCCGAGAAGCGGACGATATTCTCATACTGCCGGTCGGTGAAACTGAGGATGTGCACCTCGCCCCGGTCAGGCAGGTGGGATTCCACCCGCCGCATATACGTCTCGAACTGCTCCTTGCCGTTGCAGAAGCGCGCGTAGACGGAAAACTGGCTCTTCTCGAACCCCTCGTCGAGCAGGAATTCGCGGAACTTGGTGGCGGCGCGTGCCTGGTCCTTCGTGGTCACCGGCAGGTCGAACATCACGAAGATCCACATCAGGCGATATCCGCTGAGCTGGATCGCGGTCATGCCGCGATCAATGTGTCGAGTCCGGCCAGCTCCAGCGCGGACGGGGGCACGGGCAGCAGAATGTCGGCCGCCTGCCCGCTCTGGAAAGCGCGCGCGAGGCTCTGCGCGGCGCGGTTGGCGGCGCCGGCGACGGTGGTCGTGCCGTCCGCCCCCGGCAGGTCGAGCGCGATCAACCCGGCGAAGGCGTGCTTCGCCGCGGGCGTCACCGTTGTCACGCCCCGCGCCACCAGCCGCACCGCGAGCAAGTCGACCAACGCCCGGAACGGCTCGATCAGGTCGTCGGCCAGCGCGAACGGATTCGTCCGGTTGGCATGGTGGACGCCGATCGACGGATGCAGGCCCGACGCGACCACCGCCCGCGCGCACAGCGAGCGCAGCACGGTGTAGCCGTAATTCAGCAGGGCATTGACGTCGTCCGCATCGCGATCGCGGCGGAACCCCTCGCCCATCAGCAGCGGCCAGTATCGCCGCGCCGCCTGCGCCTCGACATTGTCGGGGTCGCCCGATCCGACGCGCCGCGCGAGAAAGTCGAAGGCGGTCGCGGATACGCCGCTCGCTTCCAGTGCCGCCGCCTGCCAGCGGATCTTGGCGATGACGATCCGCCGCCACAATTGCTTGGACAGCGGCCGCCCCGCCTCCCATTGCGCGCGCATCCGGCTGTTCTGCGCATGATGGCCGTCGAGCGGCAGGCACACCGCCACCGGCGCGTGGTTGGAGCCGCACAGCAGCATCACCGCCCCGCGCTGCGCCAAGGCGACGACGACATTGGTCGACCAGGTGATGCCGTGCGCATGGACGATGACCGCGGCGACATCGTCGAGCGGGATGCGGCCGACCTCGACCCGGTCCTCCGACACGATCAGGAAGCCGCGGTGGGCGGAGAGATGACGGTTGTCGGTGGCGATATCGACGATCCGCTCCATTCCCCCTGCCCGTCAGCGACGCGACGATCGCCGGGCGGTACGCGCGGGAAAGCCGGGATCGAGGACGCGGCCGAGTTCGTCGACCCGCACCTGCCGCGCCCGCGCGGTCTTCAGCCCGCCGCACGTTGGCGCGATATATTTGAACGGATCGTCGTCGTTCGACGCGGCATCGCGCCGCTTCAGGTCGCCCGCCTGCTGCGGCTCGGCCAGCGTGATCTGCCCGTTCTGCCCGAACTTGACGACGCGCATCAGCCGGCGCGCCTCGCCGTCGCGTTCGATCGCAAGCAGATCGTTCTGATGCAGGCTGAGCACCTTGCGCGCCGCCGGATGCGGTCGCGGCTGATCGGCGGACTGATGCGCGTCGAACGTCGATACGACGCTCGACACCGCCTTGCCCTCGCGATCCTTCCAGCTCGTCACCCACTTCCCGTCCGGCAGCTCCCACACATCGTAACGATAGTTGGAATCGCCCTTATAGCCCTTGTAGATATGTCCATTCCGGTCGCGGATCGGGATGACGGCGAGCGGTTCGACAACGCGGACGCGGCGGATGCGTCCATAAGGGTGCCAATCGCGATCCGGGAACTCGGCGAGCGCCTTTTCGAACGCCTTGCCCTCCAGCCCTTCCAGCTGCCGATAGAGCGCGGCGCGCAGGTCCGGGTCGCGGATGCGGTCGAGGTCGGCGAGCTTCTTGAACGAGGCCAGCGGCACGCGGCGGACGACAATGCTGTTGCCCTTGGCGTCCTTCTCGCCGGTCAGGCCGTAGGCGGTGTCGTTGTGCAGCCGCCCGGCGGTCGCGTCCTTGCCCGTCGCGAGTCCGGCCTTGGAGACGGTGCCGTGATCGGTGCGGTGGCTGACGGTGATGGCGTTGATCGCATCGCGCAGGTCGTCGCGGAAGCTCGGCCACGGCGGCGGCACCTCGATCCTCTCGCGACCCTCGGCACCCAATTGGCCCGACACGCGGGACATTTCGTTGAGCAGTCCGCGGTCGACGATCGCGACCACCGCGGCATCGATCGCATGGTGGCGGTGATCGCGGCGGTTCTTGGCCTGATCCGCACCGCCTGCATAATTGTGGTCGGGGAGCAGATCGTTGAGGCCGAGCTTGCGCCGCACCATCTCGGTCAACCGGCCCGGCGAGACCCAGACGTGGCCGCTCCCCTCGCCCTTGCCGGGGAAGAGCGTCGCCAGATATTCGCGTGACAGCCGCGCCAAATATTGCGTGTCGACCAGATGCCGGGCCTGAAAGCCGCTCTCATCCTTGAACCTTTCCATCGCGTCGGGTTCGAACCGCCAGCGCTTGTTGCGCGGCAGTTGCGCGGCGCGGGCGGCGATGGCGTCCCAGCTATCGGTATGGCCCCATGCCTGATGGGGCGAGCGCTTGCGCTTCTCGCGGTTGGCCTCGCGGGTGCAGAGGATCTTGTTGCCGTTGCTGTCGTCGAGCGTCGCGCTGAACGGCAGGATATGATCGATCTCGACCGCGGCGGAAAACAGCATGTCGATCGAGATCTGTACGCCGCTGTACACGCAGCGCCGGTCGAGAACGTTGTCGGGGTTGAGTTCCTCCCACAGCTTGAGCAGCGCGCGATTGCTGCCGGTATCGGGCTGACCGATCGCGATCAGCTTTTCCGAACGGCGTTCGGCGGCGATGCGGTTGGTGTTGTTCTCGCGGTTCTGCCGCTGCTTGTCATCGTCGGTCAGTTTCAGTTCGCGGGCCAGTTCGATCGCGATCTCCGCCGGCGGACCATAGGCGCGGATCAGGCGGTTGACGACGCGGCGCAGCTGGTTGAGCCCGATATGCACCGTCGGATTGGTCAGGCGGCCGATCCGCATCTCCTCGGGATCGGCGGGGTCGCCGGTGCCGGGCATGATATGCCGCTCCAGCGCGGCGCCATAATAGGGCAATACCGGGCGGCCCTGCGCATCCTCGAATATCTCGCCAGTGCGATGATCGCTGTGATGCCCCAGCCCCGCCTCGACCACCGCCTCGCTATAGACGAGCACGCGCCCGTCGCGTTCGCCGTCGCGGAGCGCATCGATCAGCCGCCGCGTCGCCTGCTCGCCGAAACGGCCATAGCCCTGCGGCAGGGGCGCGTTGGCGATCGCCCGGGTCTGCTCCGGTGTCAGGTCGTAGGTCGCAGCGAGCCACTCGCGGAAGGCCGCATCCTCGGCATCGCTCTCGACCCGTTCGCGGGCCTCGATCACCGCCCATTGCTCCTCGACCGACAGATGCAGCCAGCGCGTACCGAAGCGCGTCTTCGCCTGCATGACGGCGGCGACCTCGTCCCCCTTCAGGTCGGGACGATTCTCGCTCTCCTTGTTGAAACGGGCATCGGGATCGAGCTTCAACTCCTTGCGCAGGCTCAGGAAGGTGACCTTCGCCTTGTCCTTGAGCTTGAGGTACAGCCGGTCGCGCTCCTCGCGGGTCAGGCGCTGCGCGACCTCGCCGGGACGGACGATCATCAGCGCGTTGACCTCTTCCAGCAGCCGGCGGCGCTGAAACAAGGGGTGCGCCTTGGGCCAGCGGTGGTCGCCAGCGATCAGCGTACACATGCCGATCTGCGGCGCCTTGAGCGGGCGCTGGTGAAAGACGATCTCGTGCAGGCGCGCATGGACCTCGTCGGTCAACACCTCGGGATGATGCGGCGCCTGCGCCTGCCAGATCGCCTTGAACTCCTCGTCGATCAGCGCGCGGCCGGGGTAGAAATCATAACCGTCGCCCTTAGCCCTCTCGCCCGTTTCGGGGCGCAGGCGCGTGCGCACGCTCGGGACGGTGTTGGCATCGGTCGCCCGGACGCGACGCGTGTGCAGCCACTTGCCATAGGTCCAGCTGCCGGGTTCGGCACCGGCCGCGGCCTCGTCTTCCGCAATAGCCTCGCGGGTGCGATCGATCCCGACCGCGATCTTGCCGGCATCGTCGTCGGCCTTGCGATCCGCCTTGCGGTTCGACTTGAAGCCGCGACGCTGGTTGAGGTGGAACAGCGCGCGACCGAGTTCGGGCAGGGTCAGCGCCTCGTCCAGCGCGCGGGCACGCAGCGCATAGGGGTCGAGCGCGGCCAGCGCCTTGCGTTCGTCCTCCTCCGCAGGGAACAGGCCGTCGGCGACGAGATATTTGAGCAGGGCGCGCTGGCGCTGCTGGAACCGATCACGACGCCGTCGCATCGCACGGGCGTCACGGCGCGCGACCGCCAGCGATTCGCCCGACTTGGCATCGCGGCCCGCCCCGTTCGCCCCCGAACTGAAGATGCGCGAACCGGCCGCGAGGATCGCAACGGGCTTGCCCTCGACCGGCGCATCGAGTTCGATCGCCACCCAGCCGAGCGAGTTCGCGCCAAGGTCAACGCCAAGGCGCCATGGCCGATTATCCTGTCCCATCGTCTGTAACCCCCAGTGTTGATTGGCATCGTGCAAGCTGACCCATCGACGTCAAGCAGAATTCGCGTCCGGATCGAACCGACATGGTGCAATCGCCACTTGACGACATCTGCTGGAGACGGCATCGTCAGTGCTCAGAGATCGCGGTCTGGCAGTTAACAAGTGTCAATTCGCACCAGATAAGGGCGACGCTACGGCGTCGCCTTTTTTCGTTTGGGCCCGAACGACCGGTCCGGCGAACCTCCCTCGCCTACCGGGAAAGGGAAAAGGCGCGAAAGGCGGCGAAGGGTGGGGACAAGCGGCCGACACCTTGCCGTCCGCAAACGCCGCCCCCTGCAACATACTGAAACACAATAGGCCGCACCGGACATATCGGGGTGATCTGGCCACGACATGCCTGCCGGGACATCACCGGGAGGAACCCTCATGCCGCATCACGATAAAGACAGCCCCCATGCGCACGGCCACGGCCTCGCCGACGACCTGCCGCTGCTGGAGGCGCAGGTGGCGCGGCGGCGGGCGCTGAAATGGTTCGCGGGCGCCGGCACCGCGGCGCTGGTCGCCGGCTGCGGCGGCAGCGGATCAGAGAGCGGCAGCGTCGCGGTGGTCAGCGGCATGGCCACGCCGACCCCAACCGCCACCACGACAGCGACACCCACGCCCACCGCCACCGCGACGGCCAGCGGCTGTCTGGTCGATCCGACCGAAACCAACGGTCCCTACCCTGCCGACGGCACCAACACCTCGTCGGGTACGACCAGCAACGCGCTCACCGCGAGCGGGATCGTGCGCAGCGACATCCGGTCTAGCTTCCTCGGCACCAACACGGTCGCCACCGGCGTCACGCTGACGCTGACGCTGACCGTGGTGAACGTCAACGCGAGCTGCGCGCCGCTGGCGGGCTATGCGGTCTACATCTGGTGCTGCGACCGGCAAGGCCGCTATTCGCTCTATACCGTCGCCGCGGAAAGCTATCTGCGCGGCATCCAGGTCACCGATGCCAACGGGCAGGTGACGTTCACGATGATTGTTCCGGGCTGTTATGACGGCCGCTGGCCGCACATCCACTTCGAGGTCTTCTCCAGCCTGTCGACCGCGACCAGCGGCCGCTACGCCTCGCTGGTGTCGCAGCTGGCGCTCCCGGCGGCGGTGTGCAGCACCGTCTATGCGGACACCGCGACCTATCCGTCGAGCGCGACCAACTTCGCGCGGGTATCGCTGACCAACGACAATGTCTTCGCCGACAACAGCGCCGCGCAGCTGGCGCAGCAGACCCCGACGCTGACCGGCAGCGTCGTGGCGGGTTATACCGGCAGCGCGCTGATCGGACTGGCGCGCTAAGCCTTGGCGGGGGCGTGCGGGGCGGGCTAAGGCGTACGGCATGACGCCGCTGACGCTCTACAACAGCCTGACCCGCAGCCTCGAGCTGTTCCAGCCCGCCGATCCGGCCGACGTCCGCATCTATTCGTGCGGGCCGACGGTCTATCATTACGCCCATCTCGGCAATCTGCGCGCCTATCTGTTCACCGACACGCTGGGGCGGACGCTGACGTGGAAGGGCTATGGCCTGACCCATGTCATCAACATCACCGACGTCGGCCACCTGACCAGCGACGCGGATGCCGGCGACGACAAGATGGAGGCGGCGGCGAAGGCGAGCGGCCAGGATATCTGGGCGGTTGCAGCCCATTACACGCAGGCGTTCAAGGCGAATCTCAAGGATCTCAATGTCCGCGATCCGGCGCGCTTTCCGCTCGCGACCGACCATGTCGAGGGGATGATCGCGTTCGGCGAGGCGATCGCCGACCGGCATTGCTACCGTCTGCCCGACGGGCTCTATTTCGACACCTCGACGGTGCCCGATTATGGCCGGCTGGCGGGCGTGCGCTATGAGGGGCCGGTCGAGGGGCGGATCCAGACGGTCGAAGGCAAGCGCCACGCCGCCGATTTCGCGATCTGGCGGACGAGCGCACCGGGCGAGAACCGGCAGATGGAATGGGACAGCCCGTGGGGCCGCGGCGCACCGGGCTGGCACCTCGAATGTTCGGTGATGAGCCGCCAGTATCTCGGCGCGCATTTCGACATCCATACCGGCGGCATCGACCATCGCGAGATCCACCATCCCAACGAGATCGCGCAGAACCAGGCCTATAGCGGCACCGCAGACAGCGGCGCGACGGTGTGGATGCACAACAACTTCCTCGTCGACCGGGCGGGCAAGATGTCCAAGTCGTCGGGCGAATTTCTGATCCTGCCGGCGCTGCTCGAGCGCGGGTTCCACCCCCTCGCCTATCGCCTGATGTGCCTGCAGGCGCATTATCGCAGCGAGCTGGAATTTTCCTGGGACAATCTGGCGGCGGCACAGACGCGGCTGAAGCGGCTGGTGCAAACCGTCGCGGCGCTGCGCGCGCGCGGCGAGGCGAAGGGGGCGGCGTCCGCACAACCCTATGCCGAGCGGCTGGATGCGGCCTTGTCCGACGATCTCAACACGCCCCGGGCCCTGCCGGTGCTCGACGAACTGCTCGCCGACAAGCGGATCGGCCCGGCCGACCGGCTGGCAGCGCTCGCCGATTTCGATGCGGTGCTCGGCCTCGGCCTGCTGACGCTGTCACGCGAGGACCTGCGCGTGCGACCCAAGGGTGCCGGGATCGACGAGGCGGGGATCGCCGCGCGGCTGCTCGAACGGCGCGAGGCACGGGCGGCGAAGGATTTCCCGCGGTCCGACGCGATCCGGGACGAGCTGGCGGCGCTGGGCGTCGAGGTGATGGACGGCGATCCGTTGGGCTGGGATTGGAAGGTCATATCATGAAGGCAGTTCTCCCCGCCGTCGCACGCGGCTTGCTCGAATCGCACCTGCCCGCCGCCATCGCGCCGGCGTGGTTCACGACGCCCGCGGAAGCCAATGCGATGATCGCGGATGCGGCGATCGCCTGGGTCGACATGCAGCCGACCGCGCTGGTCGCCGACGCTATCCGCGCAGCAGGGCCGGAACTCCGATGGGTGTCGACCATCTATGCCGGCCTCGATGCCTTCCCGCTCGACCTGCTGCGTGACCGCGATGTGACGCTGACCAACGGCGCCGGGATCAACGCGGTCGCAGTGGCGGAATATGCCGTCCTCGGCATGCTGGCCGCGGCGAAGCGGTTCGACATCGTGCTGCGTGCGCAGGATCGGCAGGACTGGCTGAAGGATGCGCCCGGCAAGATCGAACTCGACGGCACCAGGGCGCTGGTGGTCGGCTACGGCACGATCGGGCGGCTGATCGGCGACCGGCTCGCAGCTTTCGGGGTGAAAGTGACCGGCGTCACGCGGTCGGGCCGCGACGGCACGCTGACGCCCGATGCGTGGACGGGCCGGCTCGGCGAATACGACTGGCTGGTGCTCGCCGCGCCCTCGACCGACGCGACCAAGGCACTGATCGGAGCGCAGGAGCTGGCGGCGATGAAGCCATCGGCATGGCTCATCAACATCGCCCGCGGCGACATGATCGACCAGCAGGCGCTGCACGCCGCGCTGACCGACGGCAGCATCGCCGGCGCGTTCCTCGACCCGACCGATCCCGAACCGCTGCCCGCCGGCCACCCGCTGTGGACCGCACCCAATTGCATGATCTCCATGCACATGTCCGGCCGCAGCCAAACCCAGATGTTCCAGCGCGGCGCCGCGCTGTTCCTCGAAAACGCCCATGCCTTCGTCGCCGGGCGGCCGATGCGCAACGTCGCCGACCTCGAATCCGGCTACTGAAGCGGGCGCTCCGCGTCGGCGATCAGCGGCGGCACGTACGGCCGCCCCGCCCCGGCCGGGATCCGCGCGATCTCCGCCTCGATCGCTCTGGCGCGCGCGGCGGACGAAGGATGCGTGCGGCTGCGGAACAGCCCACCGTCGACGTCACCGCCATGATCGCGCCAGAAGCGCACCGCGATCTGCGGATCGTAGCCGGCGTTGCGCAGCAGATACATGCCGAGCAGGTCCGCCTGATCCTCGGTCAGCCGGAACAGCCGGCCGTTGCGCCCCACCTCCGCCAGCAACCCGCGCTTGACGCCCGCCGCGTCGAGCCGACGGGCATGGTGCAGGATATTGTGCGACAGCTCGTGCGCGACCACCACCGCGACCTCCTCGTCGCTGTAGCGTTCGAAGAAGCGGACGCCGATCTGGACGATCCGGCCGTCGGCGGACGCCTCCATCCCCGGCCCGAGCAGCACCTCGAACGCGCTGCGGCACCCCGGCGATGCGGGGATGCGAACGGTGCGCGTCTGCCCGTCGCGCCGCAGCACCACGTCGAGCGGGCGGTCGGACGGCAGCGCGGCGATCGTGTCCACCGCCGCGTCGCGGCCGGCGCTGCTCGATCCCTGCGCGGGCGGTGCGGCGTCGAGCGCCCGGCCGTCGACCGACACGATACCGTCGTTGGCGCGCACGCCGGCGCTCGCGGCGGGCGATCCCGGCACCACCGCCTCCACCGCGATCGGCGTCTCGAAGCCGAAGCTGCGCCGCGCCTGATCGCGCAAGCCGGCGTCATATTGCCCGATCGCATGGATCGCCCAGCCCGGCGTCGGCGCCCGGTCGCGGCACAGCGTCGCATTGGCGGTCGTCAAGCGATAGGCGATTCCCGCCATCCGCCCGTCCACCGCGCGCAGCGCGTCGAAGGTCGCGGCGGTGTCGTCCGCCGCCACGCCGATCGCAGGGGTCGCGGTCGCCAGTGCGATTATGGTGAGGCGCATCGTCAGCTTGCTCATCGCGCTCCTCTAGCGAGGCCGGCACGCCATGGCCATGGCCACCCCCAAGCGTTCCTTCATTGCGCAAAGACCGTTTTGGGCGCATGTCGCCCGGCGTTTACACCCCGAAGGACGACATGATTATGGCCGCGAACTGGGCCCCCGACAGCTGGACCAAGGCCGAGGCCCGCCAGCTCCCCGACTATCCGGATGCCGCCGCGCTCACCCGCGCGACCGATGCGCTGGAGACGTTTCCGCCGCTCGTCTTCGCCGGCGAGGCGCGCAACCTGACCGCGGAACTGGGCAAGGTCGCCGAGGGCAAGGCGTTCCTGCTGCAGGGCGGCGACTGCGCCGAATCGTTCGCGGAACATAGCGCCAACAATATCCGCGACACCTTCCGCGTCATCCTGCAGATGGCGGTCGTGCTGACCTTCGCCTCGAAGCTGCCGGTGGTGAAGCTCGGCCGGATGGCGGGCCAGTTCGCCAAGCCTCGCTCCGCGCCCAATGAAACGATCGATGGCGTCGAACTGCCGAGCTATCGCGGCGACAACGTCAACGACATCGCCTTCACCGCCGAAAGCCGCATCCCCGATCCGCAGCGGATGATCCGCGCCTATTCGCAATCGGCGGCGACGCTCAACCTGCTCCGCGCCTTCGCGCAGGGTGGCTATGCCAATCTGCATCAGGTCCACCGCTGGACGCACGACTTCATGGGCCGCAGCCCGTGGACGAAGAAATATGCCGAGACGGCGGACCGGATCGGCGAGGCGCTCGAATTCATGGCCGCCTGCGGGATCGATCCCGAGACGGTGCCGCAGCTCGCCCAGACGCATTTCTACACCAGCCACGAAGCGCTGCTGCTGCCGTTCGAACAGGCGCTGACCCGGCAGGATTCGCTGACTGGCGACTGGTACGACACGTCGGCGCACTTCCTGTGGATCGGCGACCGCACCCGTTTCGAGGGCTCGGCGCACGTCGAGTTCCTGCGCGGCATCGGCAATCCGATCGGCGTCAAGTGCGGCCCCAGCTTGGAGCCGGACAATCTGCTGCGGATGCTCGACACGCTCAATCCGGGCCGGGTGCCGGGGCGGATGACGCTCATCACCCGCTACGGCTACGACAAGATTGAAACGCATCTGCCGAAGCTGGTGCGCGCGGTGACGCGCGAGGGGCATCCAGTGGTGTGGAGCTGCGATCCGATGCACGGCAACACCGTGAAGGCGGTGACCGGCTACAAGACGCGGCCGTTCGACCGGATCCTCGCCGAGGTGCGCGGGTTCTTCGCCGTCCACCGCGCCGAGGGGACGCATGCCGGCGGCATTCATGCCGAAATGACCGGTCAGAACGTCACCGAATGCACCGGCGGCGCGATCGACGTCACCGAACAATCGCTTGCCGATCGGTATCACACGCATTGCGACCCGCGCCTCAACGCCGGGCAGAGCCTGGAACTCGCGTTCCTGCTCGCCGAGATGCTCAACGAGGAAATGGCGGAGCGCCGCCGGGCCGCCGCCTGACGCGTTCCGGTGGGGCGTCACGAGAAGTCTCTTGACGCCCCATCGCCCGCCGCCTAGAAGCGCGCTTCACCGCTCATGGCCCCTTCGTCTAGCGGTTAGGACGACGCCCTCTCACGGCGTAAGCACGAGTTCGATTCTCGTAGGGGTCACCAGCGGCGGCTGTAGGAGCCATCCGGAGTGCCGGGAGGTGACGCAAAATCCACCACATCGGAAACCCGGTCAGGCATCGTTGATATCGATCGTGTCGAAGGCATGGTCGCTTGACCATATCCGGTCCGGCCTGACCCTGCAGAAGGCGCCCACACCCGGCGCGACGGCACAAAGGGTCCGTGCCTCGATCAGCCGCCGTTCAGCGCCATCGCCGCCGATCGCAGGGCGAACGTCCGGTCCGCCGCACCGGGCGGCAGGTCCCCCCATGCGAAGGCGGAGCGGTGGCATGCCGCCTCCGCCCAGATCCGCGCCGCCAGATGCGATACCTGCGCCGGCGTCGCGGGAATGCCGCTCGCGACGCAGGCGACCAGTTCGTCGGCCATCAACGGGCTGGCACTCTTCACGATTTCGACCTCCAGACGATGGAGGCGACCGTTAGCTCAGGGCTGTGTCAGCCCCATGACAGCTGCACGGACGGCACCGAGCCGTTGTCGTTGACGGGCGACGCGCGAAGGCCGCTGGCGGCGGCGCTCGCCTCCGCCTCGCTGGCATAGACCACCGGCAGCCACCGGCCGTCCAGCGCCGAACGCAGACCCCATCGGCCGTCGAATTCGGGCTGGGGCAGTCGTGCGGCGATCACGTTGCGTTTGTATACCATGCGGGCGCCCCTAGCCGACCCGTCACCCGGACGAAAGCCGTTTCGCAGATGCAACGTCGCGCCTCGCGTGTCACACCGCGGCAGCGCCACCCCGGTCGGCATCGGTTTCGGCGATACGGACGTCCGCCGCGACGCAGGCGGCGCGCAACGCCTCGGACGCGCGATCGGTCACCAGCCAATCGATATCGTCGAGTTTGCCGATGCGCACCGGCGCCGGCCGGTCAAGCTTGGAGGCGTCGATCGCCAGGATTACCTGACGCGCGTTACGGATGATCGTCTGCGACACGCGCACCTCGTCGACATCATAGTCGAGGAAGTCGCCATTGGCCTCGATCCCCGATGCGCCGATCAGCGCGATATCGACCTTGAAGCCGCGGATGAAGTCCATCGCGATGCCGCCGATCACCGCACGGTCGCTCGGGCGGACGCGACCGCCGGCCGCGATCACCGTAATCCCCGGCCGGTCGGCAAGGATGTCGACGACGTTGAGGTTGTTGGTGATGACCATCAGCCTGGTCCGGTCGACCAGATGGCGGGCGATCGCCTCGGTGGTGGTGCCGATGTTGATGAACAGGCTGGCGCCGTCCGGGACCAGCGTGGCCGCCGCTGCGCCGATCGCCGATTTGGCGGCGACGGCGATACCGCGCCGCTCGGCATAGGCGAGATTGTCGGTCCCCGAACCCGGCACCGCACCGCCGTGGACGCGGGTGAGCAGGGCGCGGCGTTCGAGCGTCGTCAGGTCCTTGCGGATCGTCTGCGGCGTTACGCCGAGCGTATTGGCCAGCCCCTCGACCGAGACGCGCCCCGCCTGCCGTGCAAGATCGACGATGCGCTCGTGGCGCGTCGGCACGTCCGCGTCGCTCATGCGAGATACGCCGCCAGCCGCTCCGCCGTGCCTGCGGGCACGTGCAGGCCGAGCTTGCTGCGGCGCCACAGCACGTCCTCCGCGGTGCGCGCCCATTCGTTCGCGACGAGATAATCGACCTCCGCCGCATGCAGCCCGCCGCCAAGATCGGGGCCGAGGTCGTCCACGGTCGTCGCCGTCGCGAGGATCGCCACCACCCGCGTGCCATAGGCCCGCGCGAGGCGGCGCAGCAGCGCCGGCGGCAATCGCGGATGGCGTGCCGCCAATGCGTCCGCGAACCGCCCGAAATCGGCATCGGGCATGTCGCCGCCGGGCAGCGGCGCGCCCGCGGTCCACGCCGGACCCGCGTCGGACAACAAGGGCGCGAGGTCGCGCAGCGCATGTTCAGCGAGCTTGCGATAGGTGGTGATCTTGCCGCCATAGACGCTCAGCATCGGCGCCCGCCCCTCGTCCGCGTCGAGATCGAGGACGTAGTCGCGCGTCACGGCGGAGGCATTGGCCGCCTTGTCGTCGTAGAGCGGCCGGATCCCCGAATAGCTCCAGACGATATCCGCCACCGCGACCGGTCGTGCGAAATAATGGCGGATGGTATCGAGCAGATAGCGCGTCTCCTCCGCGTCGATCGTCCCTCGGCCGGGCGGGTCGGTCCATGGCTCGTCGGTGGTGCCGACCAGCGTGAACGCGCCCTCATAGGGGATGGCGAAGACGATCCGGCGATCGGCGTTCTGCAGCATGAAGGCGTGATCGCCCTCGTAGAGGCGCGGCACGACGATATGGCTGCCCTTGACCAGCCGCACCGACCGGTCGTTGCGCGCGCCCGCGGTCTTGCCGAGCACGTCGGCGACCCATGGCCCGGCGGCGTTGACCAGTGCGCGCGCCGCGACCCGGCGACGGGTGCCGTCCGCCTGTTCCAGATCGGCGCCCCACCCCGTCCCGGTCCGGCTCGCCGCGATCAGGCGCGTACGAGTGGCGATCGTCGCGCCACGCTCCGCCGCGTCGAGCGCGTTGAGCACGACGAGGCGGCTGTCCTCGACCCAGCAGTCCGAATAGACGAATGCCCTGCCCGCCCGCGGCGACAGCCCCTCCCCCAGCGGCGAGCCTGCGAGCGAGACGCTCTGCGTGCCCGGCAGGCGCTTCCGCCCGCCGAGATGATCGTAAAGAAACAGGCCGAGCCGCACCATCCAGGCGGGCCGCGGCGACTGGGTCTGCGGCAGGACGAAGCGCAGCGGCCAGATGATGTGCGGCGCCATGCCCCACAGCCGTTCGCGCTCGATCAGCGCCTCGCGCACCAGCCGGAATTCGCCATATTCGAGGTAGCGGAGCCCGCCGTGGATCAGCTTGGTCGACGCCGAGGAGGTATGGCTGGCGAGGTCGTCCTGCTCGACCAGCAGCACCGACAGGCCGCGCCCGGCGGCGTCGCGGGCGATGCCGGAGCCGTTGATGCCGCCACCGACGATGAGCAGGTCCACGGGGTCGTCCGGCCATCGGTCCATTGTGCTACACCCTTCGTTGTCGTCGGCGACCATAACGCATCGCGCGACGAACCGGAACACTTGACCTTCGTTCGAAACGATCCGAACTTTCGAACGAAGCGCTGTAGGAGAGGCGACGTGGCCAAGACGCATATCCTGGTGATCGATCAGGGCACCACGTCGACGCGCAGCATCGTCTTCGACGGCGCGGCGCGGCGGGTCGGCATCGCGCAGGCCGAATTCGCGCAACATTATCCCCAGCCGGGCTGGGTCGAGCATGACCCGGAGGACATCTGGCGCGACGCGCTCGCCACGGGACGCGACGCACTGTCGGCGAGCGGGCTGACCGCGCAGGACCTCGCGGCGATTGGCATCACCAACCAGCGCGAGACGGCGGTCGTCTGGGACCGGGCAAACGGCGAGGCGATCCATCGCGCGATCGTCTGGCAGGATCGGCGCGGTGCGCCGCGCTGTCAGGAACTGAAGGCGGACGGCGCCGAGGATTTGGTGCGGGCGCGGACCGGGCTGCTGATCGACCCCTATTTCTCCGCGACCAAGATCGCCTGGATGCTCGACCATGTCGCCGGCGCCCGCGCGCGCGCCGAGCGTGGCGAGCTCGCCTTCGGAACGATCGACAGCTTCCTGCTCTGGCGGCTGACCGGGGGTGCGGTGCACGCGACCGATATCACCAACGCTTCGCGGACGATGCTCTACGACATCCACCGCCAGTGCTGGGACGCCGAATTGTGCCGCCTGCTCCGCGTGCCCGAGGCGATGCTGCCGCAGGTCCACGACAATGCGTACCTCTACGGCACCACCGACCCCGCCCTGCTCGGCGCGGCCGTGCCGGTGGCGGGGATCGCCGGCGACCAGCAGGCGGCGCTGTTCGGGCAGGCGTGCTTCGATCCGGGCATGGCCAAATCGACCTATGGCACCGGCTGCTTCATGCTGCTCAACACCGGCGAGGAGGCGGTCGAATCGCAGCATCGCCTGCTCACCACCCCCGCCTACCGGCTCGACGGGCGGACGACCTATGCGCTGGAGGGGTCGATCTTCGTCGCAGGTGCGGCGGTGAAGTGGCTGCGCGATGGCATCGGCGTCATCACCCACGCCAGCCAGACCGACGACCTCGCGACCCGCGTTCCCGACAATCACGGCGTCTATATGGTCCCGGCCTTCGCCGGCCTCGGCGCGCCGCATTGGGACCCGGAGGCGCGCGGCGCCATCTACGGCCTGACGCTGGGCGCGGGCGCGGCGCATCTGGCGCGCGCGGCGCTGGAGGCGGTGGCATTCCAGACGATGGACCTCGTGGACGCGATGGCGGCGGACGGCGGCGGACGGCCCGCAATCCTGCGCGTCGACGGGGGCATGGCGGCGAACGACTGGCTGTGTGGCTTCCTCGCCGACATGATCGACACGCCGGTCGAGCGCCCCGAAGATCTAGAGACCACCGCCCGCGGCGCCGCCTTCCACGCCGGCCTCGCGACCGGCGTCTGGTCGGGGCTCGCCCATCTGTCGGCGCTGTGGTCGCGCGAACGCTGCTTCGAGCCGGACATGACGGCGGAGGCGCGCGCACCGCTGGTCGCGGGCTGGCGGGATGCGGTACGGCGCACTTTGGGACCGCGCCGCTAACGCAAACGCTTATCTCCCTAGCAGGTGGTCATACCAATCTGGACAGGCCAAATTTCACCCGTTAAGCGTCAGCGTCGGTGCCATTTTCCGGCAGCCGATGGAACGACGTGAGGCGATGTGATGGCCGTTGAGCCCGTGATGATGACGCAGACGATGCGCTGGTTCGGCCCCGCCGACCCCGTGACCCTGCGCGACATCCGCCAGGCGGGCGCGAGCGAGGTCGTCACCGCGCTGCACGACCTCCCCAACGGTGCGGTCTGGCCACGCGAGGCGATCGCCGCGCGCCGGGAGATGGTGCAGGCGGCAGGGCTCGACTGGACGGTGGTAGAGAGTCTGCCGGTGCACGAGGAGATCAAGCGCCGCGGGCCGGACTGGGATCGCCTGATCCACGCCTATCGCGACAGCCTGCGCCATCTCGCCGCCTGCGGCATCCGCGTCGTCACCTATAATTTCATGCCGCTGCTCGACTGGACGCGGACCGATCTCGCCTGGGCGCTGCCCGACGGCGCGCTGGCGCTGCGCTTCGAGATGGCGGCGGTGGCGGCGTTCGACCTCCACATCCTCCGCCGCCCGGGCGCGGCGCGCGACTATACGCCGGAGGTGGTGGCCGCCGCCGATCGCCACTTCGCCGCGCTCGACGCCGATGCGCGGCATCGGCTCGAACGCACGATCATTGCTGGCCTGCCGGGCAGCGAGGAAAGCTTCACCGCCGCCGCCTTCCTGCGGGCGATCGGCACCTATGACGGCGTGGATGCCGACCGGCTGCGCGCCAACCACGTCGCGTTTCTCGAGGCGGTCTGCCCCGTGGCCGACGCGGCCGGCGTGCAGCTCGTCGTCCACCCGGACGATCCCCCCTTCCCGCTGTTCGGCCTGCCCCGCGTCGTCAGCACCGAAGCCGACGTCGCGGCGCTGTTCGATGCCGTCCCCAATCCGTCGAACGGGCTGTGCCTGTGCACCGGTTCCTTCGGGGTGCGCGCCGACAACGACCTGCCCGGCATGGTCGACCGGCTTGGCGACCGGATCGGCTTCCTCCATCTGCGCGCCGTCCAGCGCGAGCCGCAGGGCGCGTTCCACGAGGCGGTCCATCTGGGCGGCGATGCGGGGATGCCCGCCGTGGTCGCCGCGGTCCAGCGGCTGCAGCGCCGTACCGGCCGCAGGATCCCGATGCGCCCCGACCACGGCCACCAGATGCTCGACGACCTCGGCAAACACACCAACCCTGGCTATTCGCTGCTCGGCCGGATGCGCGGCCTCGCCGAACTGCGCGGGCTGGAAACCGGCCTCGCCCACGCCACGCTTGCGCAGGGCTGAAGCGACCTTCCACGTAGATGGGTCGCGCCGAGGCGCAGAGGACGCAAAGACGTGGCGCCCACGGCATCCACGGCCCTTCTATCGAACGTCGAAGATGAGAGGGCACGCCGCCTCAAGCGGCCCCTCTCCGCGCCCTCCGCGCCTCCGCGCGAACCCCGATCTCCCTTACATCGGTCAGTCGTCCCCCACCGGCCCGGCCGCCTTCCAGAACATGACATAGCCGAACACGCCCGACACAACCGAAGCGACGAGGATGGCGAGCGCCGCCAGCTCGGTCTGCACCGGATCGGTGAAGGCGAGTTCGGCGATGAACAGCGAGATGGTGAAGCCGATTCCGGCGACGCCGCCGATCCCCAGCACCATCCTCCAGTTGACGCCCTCGGGCAGCGACGCCGCCCCCACCCGCGTCGCCGCCCATGTCGCGGCGAGGAAGCCCAGCGGTTTGCCGATCACCAGCCCCGCGACGACGCCGATGGCGAGCGGCGCGTGCACCGCCTCCGCGATGAGGTCGGCGGAGAAATGGATGCGCACGTTCGACAGGGCGAACAGCGGCATGACGATGTAAGACACCCAGGGCGTCAGCACCCGGACCAGCCGTTCGGCCGCCTCGTCGGTCGCTGCCGCCATCTCGTGGATATAGCCCAGCCGCCGCTGCGCGCTGTCCCGCTGCTCCTCCGCCTCCGCCGGATCGTCGGTCCGCTCGGCCGCGGCATGCGCCTCCTTGAACTGGTCGATCGGGGCCTGCACCCGCTCGGCGAACCGTCCTTCCGACAGTCGCGACCGCGTGGGCAGCAGCAGGCCGACCGCGACCCCGGCGATCGTCGGATGCACGCCCGAGCCGAACACGCCGATCCACACGACGATGCCGAGCAGCACATAGGGGATCGGCGCGACCCAGCGCAGCCGCAACAGGCCGAGGATACCGGCATAGGCCACCCCGGCGAGGCCGAGGAACCACAGGTCGATCGACGCGGTATAGGCGACCGCGATCACCAGCAGCCCGAACACGTCGTCGATCGCGGCGAAGGCGAGCAGCACCGCGCGCACCGCCACCGGCAGCCGCGTCGTGAACATCGCGACGATCGCGAGGCTGAACGCGGTATCCATCGCCGCGACGACGCCCCAGCCATGCTGCGTCGGCGTGCCGAGGTTGAACGCCAGATAGATGGCGATCGGCGCGACGAGGCCGCCGATCGCGCCCGCGATCGGAAACACCGCGGTGCGGAGCGACGACAGCGATCCCTTGACGAACTCGCGCTTCACCTCCGTCCCGATGATGAGGAAGAACAGCGGCATCAGGGCATCGTTGATCCATTCCGCGGCGGGCCGGGCGAACGACCAGCTGCCATAGCTGATCCGCACCCCGCGATCCCACAGCCGGATATATTCGGCCCCGATGGGCGAATTGACCACGACCAGCGCGATCAGCGTGGCGATCAGCAGCGGACCGCCCGAAATTTGCCCGATCGCGAAAAAGGGTTCGATCTTCTGTAATACCGCCGCAGCGGGCGAATGGTGCGCGCGCGCCGCCACCTGCCCGGAAAGACGTGGAGTAAGCGCCATGAATATCCCGTCTTGTAAGCCGTTGAAACAATACACTTGAGCGAAGGGCTCCGTTCCCGTCGCCGGGCGGTGCCCGCCGGGTTCCGCGCCAGTCGGGGCGAGGATCGCGCCGCATGCATGAACTTCGACTAGACCGCCCGACTCTTGGCACGGCATCGTTTTTCCGGTTCGTCGTCACATAACCACAATTGATCGACTGCGCCGATGACATCAGCCGAAATTGTTCTTTTGACTTTATCCCGCCAAAAGTCTTTTAGGTCACCGTCGATCCTCCCCCAGGTATCGACATCCCCCGTCCGACCAAGCGAGTAACCCGAATGAACAAAGAGACGAATACCGTCGAGCTTGCCACCGAGCTGACCATTGCATGGCTCAGCAACCCGAACACGCGCACGTCGGCGGATGATGTTCCGGCATTCCTGCAATCCATGTTCGCGGCGGTCGGAAAGCTGGCCAATCCCGAAGCGGGCGAGACCGAAGCGACGGCGCAGGATCACGTCCCGGCCGTCTCGGCGCGCAAGTCGCTCGCCTCGCGCGATCACATTATCTCGATGATCGACGGCAAGCCCTATCGCACCCTGCGTCGCCACCTGACGACGCACGGCCTGACGCCGGACGAATATCGCCAGCGTTATGGCCTGAAGTCGGACTATCCGATGGTCGCGCCGTCCTACAGCGAGAGCCGCAGCGCGATGGCCAAGACGATCGGCCTGGGCCGCAAGGCTGGGGAAAAGGTCGAACAGTCCGCCGCCGGCGCGGTCAAGACGGTGCGCAAGGGCGGCAAGGCCGCACTGCAGGCCGCCAAGGAAACGCTCGGCGTCGACGAATAAGTGTCACCGGCGGGGCGGCGTTCGACGGCGCCGCCCCGCATCTTCCTCGATCGGTCTATTCGAGGTCGTTCTCGCTTATCACGATCAGCGACTGGTCCGGATTGCGCGCCAGCGCCGCGAGCCCCGCTTCGGCGATCTCGTCGGAAAAGCGGTTGAACATCTCGACCGCATCATCCTCTTCGGGGGCGTCGCCGCTCAGCGCTTCCAGCACGTCATATTGCACGGCGAACTGCAACTCTTCGGCATCGACTTCGCCGGAGAATTCCACCTGCCGCTCGTTCGGATTGTCGAGGACGGTGGCGATGTCGATGTCGAGTTTGTCTGCGGCCATAGATAACCTCTTTGCATTGATATGATCCGCGGATGGCGGACCTGACGGCATAGCGCGAGGGAGCAGGCGATGTTCCGCTTCGTCGGCAATGCGATGCGTCGGCGGTGCGTGCCGACCGCCCCTCCCTGCCCGCCGTCGTCCGCCAAGGCAATCGGGCCACGCGCGGATACCGGATTCTCAAGTAAAGAAATGCGGTTAACGTCCCGCTTCGATCGTCGGGACAGCCATGGTGCCGCATTGGCACAACATCCGGCCCACTCTTCTGCCTTATCCCTCTTCGACATCTGCGCGCATGTTGCTACGGGCGAAGTAACGGGGGCCTCCAGCAGGCCGGTTGATGGTTAACGGGGAATCTTTCGGCATGGCGAATGCAGCACCGCTCATTCTGGACGGCAATCTGAACGACTGGACGTCGGCGGACCGGATCGATCGCGGGCTGCCCGACGGCTACGCCATCTACGCCCGGGCGGACGGCGCCGATTTCGTCTTCGCGATGACGGCACCGACCGTGATCGGCGTCAACACCACCGCCTGGCTCAACACCGATCGCAACGCGACGACGGGCTATCAGGTGTTCGGCTTCGCCGGCGGCGCCGAATATAACGTCAACTTCGCCGCCGACGGCACCGTCTCGCTCTATCGTGGCGGCGCCGGTGAGACGCTCGTCGCGGGCGGCCTGCAGGCGGTGTGGAACGCCGATCGCACGACCGTCGAATTCCGCGTTCCCAAGGTCGACATCGGCAATCCGCAGGCGATCGACACGATCTACGACGTCAACGACAACGTCTTCCTGCCCGGCAGCTATTCGTCCGCGCCGTTCACCGTCTTCAACGACACCGGCGTCACCGCCGCCGCCGATCACCGTATCGCGATCGTCTGGTCGGAAACGACGGCGAACAACTATTTCAGCAAGACCGCCTATTCGCAGCTGTTCATGGCCGCGCAGAGCCAGGCGATGCAGGCCGGCGTGCCGTTCGACATTCTGACCGAAAGCGACCTCACCAGCCTCGCGACGCTGGCGAAATACGATTCGATCGTCTTCCCCTCGTTCCGCAACGTCGACGCGGGCAAGGCCGACCTGATCGCGCAGACGCTGGAACAGGCGGCCAGACAGTTCGGCATCGGCCTCGTCGCGGCGGGCGAGTTCATGACCAACGCCGCCGACAACAGCGCGCTTCCCGGCGACAGCTATGCACGGATGAAGCTGCTGTTCGACGCGACCCGCGTCACCGGCGGCTTCCCGGCGGACGTCACCGTCAAGGCGACCGACGCGGCCGGCACCGTGTTCGACGGCTATGCCGACGGGCAGGTCGTGCGCCAATATGCGGGCGTCGGCTGGAACGCGTTCAAAAGCGAGAGCGGCACCGGCACGACGATCGCGACCGAGACGATCAACGGCCAGACCTATGCGGCCGCGATCGCGACGCAGACCGGTGGCCGCAACGTCATCTTCTCGTCCGAGGCTGTGATGGCGGACGACAATCTGCTCCAGAAGGCGATCGACTATTCGGTCCATGGCAGCGGCCTGTCGGTCGGCGTGCAGATGACGCGCGAAGCCGGCATGTTCGCCTCGCGCGTCGACATGGACCAGAGCCAGGAGCGCGAGGAGGTCAATCCCGAGAACAACGCGCCCGGCATCTACGACAAGCTGATGCCGATCCTCACCGAGTGGAAAAACAACTACAATTTCGTCGGCAGCTATTACGTCAACGTCGGCAACAGCCCGACGACGGGCCAGTCGACCGACTGGGCGGTGTCGCTGCCATATTACAAGCAGCTGCTCGACATGGGCAACGAGCTGGGTTCGCACAGCTATACCCATCCCGAGAACACCAACCTGCTGACCGACGAACAGATCAAGTTCGAATTCGGCCAGTCGCGCGCCGAGCTGGAAAAGCAGCTCAGCGCCTTCCTCGGCAAGACGGTGACGGTCGGCGGCGCCGCGGTGCCGGGCGCGCCCGAACAGATCGCGACCAGCCAGGAAATCCTGAAGTACGTGACCTATCTCAGCGGCGGCTATTCGGGCGTCGGCGCGGGCTATCCCAACGCCTTCGGCTTCATGATCCCGCAGAATGCCGCGGACGACAAGGTCTATATCGCGCCCAACACCTCGTTCGACTTCTCGCTGATCGAATTCCAGAAGAAGACGGTCGCCGAGGCGAGCGCGGTCTGGGCGAAGGAACTGGCCGGGCTGACCGCGGGCGGCGATGCCCCCGTCGTCGTCTGGCCGTGGCACGATTACGGCCCGACGATGTGGACCAGCGACGGCACCGTCAGCGGCTACACCAAGCAGATGTTCACCGACTTCATCGCGCAGGCGGCGAAGGCGGACCTCGAATTCGTCACCCTTGCCGATCTCGCGACCCGGATCAGCGCGTTCCAGAACACGACGATCACGACCAGGGTGGTGGGCGACACGATCACCGCGACGGTCGGCGCGACCACCGGCACCTTCAGCCTCGACGTCGACGGCCAGGGCAAGGGACAGGTCATCAAGAGCGTCGCGGGCTGGTATGCCTATGACGCGGACAAGGTGTTCCTGCCCAAGGCGGGCGGCACCTATACGATCACCATGGGTGCGGTGGCCGACGACGTGACCCACATCACCGCGCTGCCGATGCGCGCCGAGCTGACCGCGCTGAGCGGCGATGGCCGCGACCTGTCGTTCACCGTGCAGGGCGAGGGCAAGGTCGTCGTCGACGTGAAGGCGCCCGGCACCGACTGGGTCACCGTCACCGGCGGCAAGATCGCCAGCCAGATCGGCGAGATCCTGACGATCGACATCGGCACGATCGGCACCCACGACGTCAAGGTCGGACACGAGGCGAACGTCGGCCCGGTGCTGACCTCGTTCGGCGGCGGCACCACCGGCGCGCTGTCGATCGCCGAGAACGGCACCGCGCTCACCACGATCACCGCGACCGACGCCAATGCGGTCTGGGGCGATTCGATCAAATATTCGATCCAGGCGGGCGGCGACGGCGGCAACTTCACCATCGATGCGACCACCGGCGTCCTGAAATTCATCACCGCGCCCGATTACGAGGCGCCGACCGACGCCAATCGCGACAATATCTATGCGGTGACGGTCGTCGCCACCGACGCGCGCGGCGCGATCGACACGCAGACGCTGACGATCGGCGTCACCGACGTGGTCGGCATCACGAAGACGGGCTCCATCCTGTCCGAAACGATGACCGGCACCAGCGAACAGGACGTGCTCGACGGCAGCTGGGGCAACGACGTCATCAACGGCCTCGGCGGCAACGACCGCCTGATCGGCGGGCTCGGCAACGACACGCTGAACGGCGGCGACGGCAACGACACGCTGCTGGGCGGTGACGGCACCGACACGATGGACGGCGGCGCCGGCGACGACATCCTGACCGGCGGTCGCGGCGTCGACCTGCTGACCGGCGGCGCGGGCAGGGACATCTTCCGCTTCGAGGCGACGACGGACAGCGGCGCCGCGCTGGGCACGCGCGACATCATCCGCGACTTCGTGCAGGGCGAGGACAAGATCGACCTGTCGGCGATCGACGCCAACACATCGCTGCTCGCCCGCGGCGACCAGGCGTTCAGCTTCATAGGTCAGGGCACCAAATTCACTGCCCCCGGCCAGTTGCGCTACAGCTACCAGATCATCAGCGGCAAGGAATATACGATCGTCGAAGGCAATACCAATGCCGGCTCGACGGCCGATTTCTCGGTCGCGCTGTTCGGCCATCACACCCTGACTGCAAACGACTTCTTCATGTGATCGTGTGATGACGCGGTCGACGTCATGGCCGGCATAGGGTTCCAACTTGCGAAGACCGCACGCGAAGGCGGCGTCGGCGGTATCGTCGGCGCCGCCGCATTCGGTGCGATCATCAGCGCGGGCCCCTGGCTCATCACCGCGATCGCGATGGCGCTGCTCGACGGCTGGACGCTGCGCCACCTCGGCAGCGAGGGCGGCCGCGTCGTCCAGACCGTGCTCGTCTACGCCTTCAGCCTGTCCGCGCTCGCCGCCGCGCCGATCGGCATCCTCGCCACCCGCATGGCCGCCGACCGGATCTTCGCGCGCGACGCGGCCGGCGTCACCGGCATCGTGATCGTCGCACTGGCGGCGGGCGGAGCGCTCGCGCTGGCGGTCGGCGCGCTGGTGTTCGGGCTCCTCGCCGGACTGCCGCTCCTGCAGGCGACGATCGCGACGATCATCCTTGCTTGGCTCACCCAGATCTGGATCGCCGCGCCACTGCTCACCGCGCTGCGCCGCTATCGCGCCGTGCCGCTCGCCTATCTGTTCGGCATCGCCTTTGCCGCGATCGCGCTGCTGCTGATCCCGCATCCCGGCATTGCGCAAGCGCTGGCGGTCATCGCCGCGGGGATCGGCCTGACGCTGGCCGCGATCGTCTGGGTCATACGCGGCCATTTCGCGACGATCGCGACGCTCCCGCCGCGCGACGCGATCGCGCCCCAACTCGCGCGGATCGTCGCCGCGGCCGGCGTCGCCGCGGTGGCGGCGATCTGGATCGACAAATGGCTGTTGTGGGTCGGCCCCGACAGTATCGCCGCGGTCGGCCTGCTGCGGCTCAACCCGATCAACGATCAGGGCAGCTTCCTCGGCCTGCTGACGATGGTGCCGGGGCTGACGCTGATCCTGATCGTCGCCGAAACCCGCTTCGACCGCGCTTTCGGCGACCTGATCGCGCGCTGCACCGGCACCTCGACGCTCGAGCGGATCGAAGAAGCGCGCCGGGACGTCGCCACCACCCTGCTCGACGGGCTGCGGCTGCTGGTGCTCGTCCAGGCGCTCGCCGCCGCGCTGTCCTGGGTGCTGGCGGTGCCGTTGTTCGACTGGATCGGCGCCGATGCGCGCGCGATCTTCGCCTTCCGCCAGACCTCGCTCGGCGCGGTGTTCCACCTCGTCGCGATCGCCGCGACGGTGGTGCTCGCCTATTACGACCTGTTCGGCCGCATCCTGATGACGTGGAGCCTGTTCGCGATCGGCAGCGCGATCGCCACGCTGCTGCAATGGGATCAGGGGTTCGCAGCGTTCGGCTGGGGCTATATGGCCGGCGCGGTGGTGGGCGCATCGGTCGGACTGGCGTTGGTGGCGGAGGCGACGGTCAACCTCACCTATCTGCTGTTCGTCGGTAACAACCCGTCGGTCGTCGGGCATGGGGGGCGGTTGCTGTGACGGATCAGGTCCATTGGGGACGACGCAGGATGCTGACGCTCGGCGCGGTCGGGCTGACGCTGGGGCTGAAGGCGCCGATCGACGCCGCGGCGAAGAAACGCGCGCTGCCCGCCGCCGGCGACTGGGACTGGGCGGTCGATTACGGCCCGGCGAGCGATCCCGCGATCGCCCGCCGCTATCGCCTGCTGGTGCTGGAGCCGCATCACGCCCGCCCTATCGCGCCGCTGCGTGGGCCGGGCAGCCGCCTGCTCGGCTATGTCAGCCTGGGCGAGGTGGAGCGGAACCGCAGCTATTTCGCGGCGCTGGATGCCGCGGGCGCGCTTGGCCCGCCCAACCCGAACTGGCCCGATGCACGCATGCTCGACCTGCGCCACGAGGCTGCCCGCCGCGCGGTGATCGAACGGATCGTGCCCGACGTCCTCGCGCTCGGCTATGACGGAATCTTCATCGATACGATGGATAGCGTCGAAGCGATGGAGCAACAGAATGCTATAGCAAACAAGGGCATGGTCGCGGCAGGTGCCGCATTGATCGGTCAGTTGCGCGCGCGCTTCCCGGCGATGCGGATGATGCTGAACCGGGGCTATGCGATGCTGCCGGACGTCGCGACCAGGATCGACGTCGTGCTGGGCGAGGCGATGGCGTCGCGCTGGAACTTCACGACCAAACGCTACGAGCTGCTCAGCGACAGCGACTGGCAATGGCAGGCGGATCGGCTGCGCGCGGCGAAGGCGCGTAACCCGGCACTGACCCTCACGACGCTGGACTATTGGGATCCGTCCGCGGCGCGACAGGTCGCCGGCCTCTATGCGCGCGAGCGGGCGGCGGGCTTCCGCCCCTATGTCGCGACGCTGGCGCTCGACCGCCTGATCCCCGAGCCGACGGGATGACTGCAAAGCGTCAACATGCCTGGCTGGCGGTCGCCATCCCCGTGCTCGCCGGACTGGGCCTGCTTGCGGGCGGGCTGCTGCTGCTGCCCGGCCGGCGCGAGGTGCTGCACGCGCAACGGCGTGCGCAGCCGGTCGACCTGTCCGTACCGCCCGCGCCCGCCTCGATCGCGGCGCGGCCGGACGCGCTGATGCCGGCGCCGCCCTCGATCGCGGGCGCCATCCCCACCGCCGATGCGGCGGCGCTCGCGACGCTGACCGCGGAACTCGTCGCCGACGGGCAGCCGGTGACGACGGCGCAGGTCGCCTATGATCTGGTCGCGGCGAAGCGACCCGCCGTCGCCCTCGCCTATCTTCGGCTGCGTCCCGACCGCGCCGCGCCTGCGACCTGGGCGCTCTACGTCGACCTCCTCCGACAGGCCGGCCGCACCGCCGAGGCTGCGGCGCTGGTCTCGGACGCTGCCCACGGGCGCGGCGGCATCAAGCCGGCGGATCTTATCGCCACGGCCTATGCCCTCGACCGGCCCGATCTGGTGATCGCCGCCGCCGCCCGCGGGGCGATCCCGCCGCCCGATGCGGCGCTCGCGCTCGATCTTGCGCGCCGCGCCGACAAGGCCGGACGCGGCGACCTGATCGTGATGCTCGACCGCGCGACGCGGGCGGACTGGCGCAGTGCGGACCCGTGGCTCGCGATCCGCGTCGCCACCCGCTCCCGCGATACCGCCGCCGCGCTGCGCGCTGCCGACCGCCTGCCTGCCGACCAGCGCGATGCCGCGCGCGAGACGATCATGACCGGCGCGGGCGACCGCGACGGCCTGCGCCGCCTGCTGCTCACCCGGGCGGCCGCACCCGGCGCGCCGGTGCAGACGATAGCCGAGCAATTGCTGGCGGCGGGTTTCCGCGAGGATGCCCGCGCGATGCTGCGCCGCGCCGCGATCGATCAGCCGGTCACCAGTCCGGCGACCCAGCGCCTGCTCTACCTGATGGGACCGCGGCCCGCGGCGGACGATCTGGCGTGGCTGCGGCAGCAGGCGACGCGCGGCACCCCGGCCGACCAGCTCGACTGGCTCGCGCTCTATGCGCAGCGCGATCGCCCGACCGAAGCTTTGACCTTCCTGTCGCGCCACCCGCTCGCGGCGCGGACGGAGGTGATGCTGACCCGCCTGTCGCTGGCGCGTGCCGCGGGCGACGATGCCGCCGCACGAAAGCTGGCGGCCACCCTGCTCGACGGGCGCGACCTCAGCCCCGCGCAAGTGCGTAGCGTCGCCGCGGCGGCACCAGCGGATGCGGTGCCGGCGGGCGCACTCGCCCGGCGACGGATCGCGGCGGGTGTCGCCGAGCCACGCGATGCGATCGATCTCGCCTGGGCGGCGTGGAATGCCGGCGATGCCGCGGGGACGGTGAAATGGCTGCGCGATCATCTCGCGACCGCGCCCGACGATGCAGCCGCACTGCGGCTGATGGCGGACGCACAGGCGCGGACCGGCGGTGCCGCCGCGGCACGGCCGTGGCTGGAACGCGCGCTGGCGCAGACCCCGCCGGACAGCCGCGCGCGCGCCGAACTGCTCGACCGCCTCGGACGCCGGGCGGAGGCGGTCGCGATCGTCGAGCGCTTGCGCACGAGGGCGCCGCAAGACCGCGCACTCGCCGCCCTCCACGCCCGGCTGCTGATCGCGGGCGGACAACCCGGCCGCGCCCGCACGGTCCTCGCGCAATGATCGCGCTGCTTCTCGGTCTGGCGGAGCCCCCCGTCCTGTCGGTGCCTCCTACGGTGTTCGCCGACGCGCGCGTTACTGCGCCCTCCCCCCTGCTGGTGTGGCCGGACGGCACGATCGTGCGGGTCGAGGAGGCCGAGGGCGAGATGGTCGCACGCTTCGACCGGCCGCTGGCAGCCGACCGGATCGACGCGTTTCGCAAAGCCGCCGGCGAGGCGATCGGCGACCTGCGCTGGAACGACGACAGCCTCGTGCTGCGCCCCGCGCCGGGATGGACGATGACGTGGCGACAGGCGGGGACGACCGTATCGGTCGCCTTCGCGCCATCCGCCCCCGTCGCCGCGCCATCCGCACGGGAGGGCGATGCCGCGCGTGATGCGGCGATCGCGGCGATCGAGGCCGACGCCGCCGCCGGCTATACCGGTGCGGCGCGACGGCGGGCGGCGGCGCTTGCCGCGCGCTACCCGAACGACAAGAGCGTCGCCCGACTGCTCGCCGACACGCGCTCGGCCGATGGCGATTCGCGCGGCGCGGCGCGCGACTATCGCGCGCTCGGCGCCGACGATCGCGCCGCACGCCGCGCCATCGCGGCGGATCCCGGCGCCGCGAGCCTCACCGTCACCGCGCGCGATGGCAGCGACCTGTCGCAGGTCGAACTGGGGGCGCGGGTCGATGCCGCGATCGGCGCGCGCCTGACTGCCGGCGGCGGCGTGCGTCATCTGGTCAGCCGGGTCGCCGGCGACACGCGCGCCGGCGCGACCGTCGCCGACGCCGCGGTCGCGGCGACGATCGACGAGACGGTCCGCGTGCAATTGCTCGCATCCGCCGCGCTCGACGATGCGGTGACCGGCGGCGGCGTCCGCCTCGTCGCCGGCCCGGCGGAGGCACAGTTCCGCGCCACCGTGCTACGCCACATGCCCGATTATTCCACCGTAGCGCAGGTGCTGGCGGGCGGCTATCTGTCGCGCGCCCTCGTCGGCGTCACCTATCGCCTGACCCCCGGCGTCGTCGTGCAGGCGGATGTCGGCGCCAACCGCTACGGCCTCGCCGGCCTGCCCGGCGCGAGCGACACGATCGTCGCCAGCGCCGGCGTCGACTATCTGATACGGCGCCAGTTTCCCGCGCTCGGCCTCACCTATCGTTACGAGGCGGAATACGTCCAGCGCATGCGCCGCGGCGCCGACGCCATCCCGATCGTGCCGCTCGCCACGCGTGAGAATCATACGCTGCAGGGACTGGTCAGCGGCAGCGTCGGCGTGGTGCAGATGACCGGCCTCGCCGGCTGGACGGTCGACCGCTTCGGTGGCGACGGCCCGACCGCCAGCCTCGGCGTCGCCGCGCCGATCGGCATCGGCTGGCGGATCGAGGGCAGCGGCGGCATCACCTCGATCGCGCGGGCGGGCTTTTCCGGCCGCCAGCTGTTCGCCCGTGCGCAGCTGACCCGCAGTCTGGGCGAGGCGCGATGACGCCGGCGCCCCCTCCCCCCTGGCGCCGGCCGGTCCGCATCGCGGTCGAGCTCGCGTTCGGCTTCGTCGCGCTCGTCGCGCTCGACTGGTGGCTGACCGGCGGCACCGGCTTCGCCGCCGTCCAGCCGAGCCCCTATTGGCTGCCGGTGGTGGTGATGGCGCTCGCCTATGGCACCGGGCCGGGCGTGATCGCCGCCGCCATCGCCTCCGGCCTGTGGCTGCTCCACGCCCATGACAGCGGCGGCGAGCGCGACTATCTGGATCATCTGTTCCACCTGTCGCTGCCGCCATTGCTCTGGTTCGTCACCGCGGTGGCGATCGGCGAGGTGACGATCCTGCGCACCAACCGCCACGCCCGCCTCGAACGGCGCGGCCGCGTCGCCCGGCGCAACGTCGCGCGGATGACCGAGGCGTTCGACGCCCTGTCGCGCACCAACCGCCGGCTACAGGTCCAGATCGCGACCGAAAGCGCGACGCTCGGCCATGTCATCGATACCGCCACCCGGCTGTCGTCGGCCGACCCGGCCGACCGGCGCGAGGCGATCGTGCACCTGACCGCGCTCGCCGCCCGGACCGAGGATTTCACCTGCTATCGCATCACCGGGGACGAGGCGCGGGCGTGGCTGCGAGGCGCGCAGGCCGCGGTCCGGCGCGACGTGCTGCCAACCGCCCTGATCGAACGGCTGCTTCGCCGGCGCGGCATCCTCCATGTCGCGCGGCGCAGCGACCGGGCGGCACTGGAGGGCATCGGCGTCGCCGCGGTCCCGCTCTGCGACCCCGCGACCGACGACCTCGTCGGATGCCTGATCCTCCACGCCCTCCCCTTCGCCGCCCTGAACGCATCCCGCGTCGCGGAACTGGCGGAGGTCGGGACATGGCTGACGCCGCTGCTCGCCGATGCATCGCGCGCGGCGCAACGATCGCCGAGACCGGCCGGGCTGGTCGCATGATCGCGCGGCTCGCGGCGCTCGCGATCCTCGACATCGCGCTATGGAGCCTGTGCGCGATCGACGGGCTCGCCCCCGGCTGGGCGCTCGGCGCGCATGCGCTGCTCACCGCGCTCGGCTATGCGCTCTGGTTGCGCGGCGGCGAGATGTTGAGCTTCGCCGCCGCGATCCTTGGCGTGCTGGGACCTGCCGGGATCGCCATCGCCCTGCCGCTGGCCCGCCGCCGCACCGCGCCCGCCGCGCAGGCGGACGACGCCATCTTCGGCCCGGCCGCGGTCCGCGTCGGCCAGCGCGGCGCGACCCTCGCCGCGGCGCGGATGCTCGACGGGCGCATCCACCACGCCGGCCCCGAGACGCTGAGCTCGCTCGTCACCATCCTGCGCCACGGCGACGTCGGTGCGCGACGGCGGGCACTGGAAACCGTCGTCCGTTCGTTCGAACCCTCCCTGTCGCCGTTGATCGCGCTGGCGCTGACCGACGGCGACCAGACGATCCGCGCGCTTGCCGCCGCCGCATCGTCGCGCGTCGCGCACAATCTGATACTGACCCGCGCCACGCTGGCAGAGCGCAGCGACGATCCCGAGGCGCAGTCGCGCCTCGTCGCGCTGCTCGCGGATCATGCCCGCGCCGACGTCCTGCTGTCGGATTCGCAACGTGGCCATTTGCGCGAGGACGCGGTGGCGATGATGCCTGCGGCCGACCCTGCACGGCAGGCGCTGGCGATCGAGGCGCTGTGGGCGGCCGGCGACTATGCCGCGATCGATGCGATGGCGGCCGACACGCTCGCCGCCGACCCCGATGCGACCAGCCGCGATGCGCTGACGGTGGCGCGCTGGTGGCAGGCGGAAGCCGCGGCGTGAATCATACTGACGCACCCGAAGCCGACGTCTGCCTGATCGTCGAGGGCGCCTATCCCTATGTCATCGGCGGCGTGTCGGGCTGGCTGCAGGATCTCATCACCCATCTGCCCGACGTCCGCTTCGCCATCGCCGCGATCAAGCCGGGCGCCGATGCCGCCCCCTTCCGCCTGACACCGCCGCCCAACGTCGTCTCGGTCACCGAAATCGGCCTCGCGCCCGAACCGGCGATGCCCCGCCCGCTCGCCGATACCGTCGCGATCCCGATCGCCGATGCGCTGGTCGCCTTCGTCGCGACCGGCGACGCGCAGCGGCTCGCGGCGCTGATCGACCTGATCGGCAGCCTCCGGCGCCCGCCGGCGACCGGCGACATCCTGTCGCATCCTGCGGTCTTCGCGCGCCTGCGCCGCCATTATCAGGCGATGCTGCCCAAGGCATCGTTCCACCATTATTTCTGGGCAATGCGCGTGCTGCTCGGCGGCCTGCTCGCGGTGCTGACCGCGCCGCTGCCGCGCGCGCGCGCCTATCACACCATCTCGACCGGCTTCGCCGGCCTGCTCGCCGCCCGTGCCGCGCGCCAGACCGGCCGCCCGGCGTTCATCACCGAACACGGCATCTACCTGCTCGAACGGCAGATCGAGGTGATGATGGCGGACTGGATCGGCGATCAGGTCGATACCGGCCTCGAACTCGAACGCAGCGTCCGCGACCTGCGCGACCTGTGGGTACGCGCCTTCACCAGCTATGGCACCGCCTGCTACGACGCCTGCGACCCGATCGTCGCGCTCTATGGCGAGAACACCATGGTCCAGCGCCGGCTCGGCGCGGCGTCGGGCCGGGTCCGCGTCATTCCCAACGGCATCGATTCGGGACGCTTCACCGGCATGGCCGACGCGCGCGATCCGGCGCATCCGCTCGTCGCGCTGCTCGGCCGGGTGGTGCCGATCAAGGACATCAAGACCTTCATCCGCGCCGCCGCCATCGTCCATGCCGAGCGCCCCGACATCCGTTTCACCGTGCTGGGGCCGGCGGACGAAGACCCCGAATATGCCGACGAATGCACCCGGCTGGTCGACGATCTGGGGCTGGCACCGGTGTTCGATTTCGCCGGCCGCGTCCGCATCGAGGACTGGATGGCGGAGATCGACCTGTTGGTGCTCACCAGTCTCTCCGAGGCGCAGCCGCTGGTGATTCTGGAGGGCGGCGCCTGCGGTATCCCCGTCGTCGCCCCCGACGTCGGCAGCTGCCGCGAGATGATCGAGGGGCGCGGCGACGGCGACGTCGGCCATGGTGGGATCGTTACCCCGCTGGTCAATCCGGCAGCGACCGCCGCAGGTATCCTGGCGATCGCCGGCGACCCCGAAAAGCGCCGCACGATGGGCGAGACGATGCGCGAACGGGTCCGCCGCGACTATGATCACGACACGATCATCGGCGCCTACCGCCGCCTCTACCGGGAACTGGTCGACCGCGAATGACCGGTGGCCGGTCGGCGAAGCCACATCGGTTAAGAAGGAAGAGAATGGTTCGCGCAGAGGCGCAGAGGCGCGGAGGACGCTGAGGCGCACGCTTGTCGCACACGCGGCCCTCTTCATCGAACCTTGGTGATGACAGGACCACGCTCTGCCACGCGCGAAACATCTCCGCGTCCTCCGCGCCCCTGCGCGAACCCTATCGCCTTCTATACAGGCGGATCACCTCGAAAACCGATCCTTCCTACGCCCCGCCCGTCACCACCGTATCGTTGAGGTCCTCCGCCACCGGCCCGCGCAACACCGGCCCGATCGGCAGCGCCCGCCCGGTCGGTCCCGCGACCGCCCGGACCGCTGCCGGCCGGACGCGAACGTCGGTCGCGATCGGCAGCACCGGCGCCGGCCGGGCCGCGCTGCCCGGCATCTGCGCCCGGTCGATCGGCGCGAGGATCGGATCGAACGGCCCGAAACTCTGCCGGCGGACCGCGCGGGTGTTGCGGGCCGGATCATAGGCCGGCACCGCCTGGTCGATCGCCGCCGCCTGGAGCCGGCCCAATGTCGCCAGCAACCGCGCCTCGGCGGCATAGGCGGCATAGGTCGCGTTGGTTTCGACCAGCTGCGCGGTCAGCAGCCGCTGTTCGGAATCGAGCACCTCGAAATTCGACCGGAAGCCCTCGGCGAACCCGCGCTGGACCCCGGTCAGCGCCGCCTGCGCCGCCTCCGTCGCCAGCCGGCCGGCATCCATCTGCTCGCCCGCCGCGACCGCCTGGTTCCAGGCATTCTGCGCGGTGACCAGCGCCGAACGCCGCGTCGTCTCGACCTCGAACCCCAGTTGCTGGCGTTCGGCGACGGCGGCGCGCACCCGCGATCCGATCACGCCGCCGGTCAGCAACGGCATCGTCAGCGTGACGCCGCCGGTCGCCGCCGGCCCGGCGTCGCGCAACTGGTAGGAATAGGAGCTGGTATAGCCGTAGCTGCCGGTCAGCGCGACGATCGGCGCCCGCTCGGCCCGCTGCGCCGCGATCCGCGCATCGCCTGCCTTGGTCGCCATGATCGCCTGCCACAGGCTGGGGCTTTCCTGTTCGACGATCGCGAACGCATTCTCGAGCGAGGCCGGCAGCCCGGGCAGCGTCGGCGGCGTCATTAGCGTCCCGGGATTGCGCCCGACCACCGCCGCGAACCGCCCGCGGCTCGCCTGAAGATTGGCGATCGCCTGCGCCAGCTGCGCCCGGATGATCTCGCGCTGCGCCCGTGCCTGCGCGATATCGGTGCGGGTCAGGTCGCCGCCGCGTTCGCGCGCGATCGCCTGTTTGAGCTGGCGGCCGTAGGATTCGAGCGAGCGCTGCTGGATCGCCACCAGCGCCTGGTCGCGGCGCACCGAGACATAGGCGTCGACCACCTCGAACAGGATCGCATTCTCGACCTCGCGCAGCCGCTCGCGCCCGGCGAGCACTGTCGCCTCCGCTGCCGACACCTGCGCGGCGGTGCGGCCGCCGTTGAGCAGGATCTGCGATACGGTCAGCGTCGCGCCCATGTTGCGCGCCCGCAGCGTCTCAAAATCGCCGAGCAGCCCGCGCTGTTCCTGCGAGCGATATTGCAGCGACATGTTGATGCCCGCGTTGAGCCGATAGGGCGAGCTTGCCTGCACGATCTGCTCGTCCAGCGCCCGCAGCTGCGCCCGCTGCCCTTCCAGTGCCGGATTGCTGCGATAGGCATCGGCGATCGCCTGCCCCAGCGTCTCCGGCGGCAGCTTCGCTTCGACATAGATCGACGGCGGGTCGCTCTCCTGCGCGCCCGCGGCGGCGGACAGGCCGAATGCGACGATCAGGGCGATGCACAGCTTACCGTTCATGGAGCGACCGTGAAAAGGCCTCGGTCAACGGATCGAGGAGATAGCCGAGCGCGGTGCGCGAATGGAGCTTGACCAGCACCGTGACCGGCACGCCGGCGCGGATGCCGGTATCGCCGCCGCGCACCGCCTCGATCTGCGCGATCTGGTCGCGCGGCACCGCGATCTCGGCGCTGAAATAGCTGTGGCCCGATTGTTCGTCGCGCAGCGCGTCGGCGGACACGTTGCGGACGGTGCCGGTCAGGATCGGCAGGTCGCGTTCGTGCAGCGACAGGAACTTCACCTCCGCCTCGCGGCCCGCGAACACGCCATCGATGTCGCCCGGTGCGAAATTGGCCCGCACCACCAGCGGCGCGGCATCGGGGACGATATCGAGGATCGGCTGGCCGGGCTGGATCACGCCGCCGACCGAAAAGACGCGCAGGCCGACGACCCGCCCGGTGACCGGCGCGCGTATGATCGTGCGGGCGAGCTGGTCGCGCGCCGCCAGCCATTTGGGCAGCATCTCGTTGAGCTGGAACTGCGTGTCGCGCAGCAGGGTGGCGCTGTCCTCGACATATTTGCGGCGGTTCTGCACCACCTCGGCCCGGGTCTGTCCGATCTGTTCGCGTGCCGCGGCGGAGCGGCTGACGAAATCGGCATCGGTGCCGTCTAGCTGCTGGATCGACCGTTCGATTGCCCGCACCGTGTTGCGCGACACATAGCCCTGGTCGGCGAGCGCACGGGTGCTCTCCAGCTGCTGGCGCAGCGAGGCGCGCTGCCGAGCGGTCGCCTGCGCCTGCGCGCTATAGCCGCTGCCCTGTTGCGCGACCGCCGCCTCCTGCTGGCGGAGCACCGCGCCGTTGGCGGCGAGCGCGGAGGCGCGGGCGGCGCGTTGCGCGACCTGCAACGCCTTGGCCCGCTCGACCAGCCGCAGGTCGTCGCCGGTCGCGGCGGCGAACTCCGCCGGCCAGACGATCGCGCTGCCGCGGACGTCCGCCTCCAGCCGGGCGCGCTGCGCCTGCAGATCGATGACGCTGGCGGCAAGTGCGCGTTCGCTCGCAGCGACGTCCGCACCCTGCAGACGGAACAGGACGGCGCCGGACCGGACATGATCGCCGTCGCGCACCGCCAGCGCGGCGACGATGCCGCCCTCGCGATGCTGCACCGTCTGGCGATTGCCCGCAACGACGACCTGCCCCTCGCCCGCCGCCGCCGCGTCGAGCCGCGCGAACGCGGCCCAGCCGAGCCCGACGACGAAGAACAGGATCGCGACGATCGAGCCGCCGAGAATCGCCGGGCGTGGCGAATCGTCCAGATGCAGGCGTTGCGCGATGCTCTGACGGCCGGCGGCCGGTTCGGGCATGGCGAGGTCGGCATGGATCATCGTGCGCCTCCCGCCGCGGCCGCGGGCACCGCCGTCGGGCTCGTCGGCCGCACCACCTTGGCGCGTTCGTCGAACAGCTGGATAGTGCCGCCGCGCAGCACCATGATCTTGTCCGCCACCTGCAACAGGCCGGTGCGGTGCGTCGACACGACGATCGTCGCGCCGCGGCGGCGCATTGCCTCCAGCGTCGACACCAGCCGCGCCTCGCCCTCGCTATCGAGATGCGCGTTGGGTTCGTCGAGCAGCAGGATCGTCGGCAGCCCGAACAAGGCGCGTGCCAGCGCGACCGCCTGGTTCTGACCGGCGGACAGGCCCGATCCCTCCGCCATGCTCAGCATCGTCGCATAGCCCTTGGGCAGGCCGAGGATCACCTCATGCGCGCCCGCCGCCTGCGCCGCCTGCACGACCGCGGCATCCAGCGCCTCGCTCTCGCCCGACAGCACCGACTGGAAACGCGAGATGTTGGTATGGACCGTCGTCGGGAACAGCGACGGGGTCTGCGGCATGAAGCCGATATGCTTGCCGAGCTGTTCGCGGTTCCAGTCGCTCAGGCTGGCGCCGTCGATCCGCACCTCGCCTTTGTCGGGCGTGAGGGCGCCGGAGAGCACCCGCAGCAACGTCGACTTGCCCGCGCCGCTCGGGCCGACCAGCGCGACGATCTGGCCCGGCTCGACGGAAAAGGCGATGTCGGACAGCAGCGCGCGATCGCTGTTGTCGGCGAGTACCGTGACGCCGCGCACGTCTATCCGACCCACCGGCGCCGGCAGCGCGGTGGCATGCGCCGCAGGCCCCGGCCGGCGGCAGAAGGCGTCGAGGTCGCGCCACGCGTTGCGCGCCGCCGCCAGCGGCTTCATCGCGCCGAGGATCTGCTCGACCGGCTGCAGGGCACGCCCCAGCAGCAGCGACGCGGCGAAGATCGCGCCGCCCGAGATATCCTGCCGGATCGCCAGCCACGCGCCCAGCGCCAGCGCCAGCGATTGCAGCAGCAGGCGCAGGAATTTGGTGACCGCCAGGAACTGCCCCGCCGTGCCCGCCAGCGCCGACTGGCGCCGCACCAGCTCGGCGCGCTCCAGCAGGTGCCGGGTGATGACCGCATTGCGCATGCCCATCACGCGGACGACCTCCGACCCGTGGATCGAGACGTCCTGTTCGCGCGTGGCGAGCGTCGCGCGCATCTGCGTGTCCCGTGCGGCACGCGCGGTCACCCGGTCGCTGGCGATCGCGATCCCGCCGAGCAGGAGCGCGCTGACCAGCGACAGCACGCCGATCCACGGATGGAGCAGGAAGGCGATGCCGATATAGATCGGCGCCCAGGGCGCATCGAACAGCGCGATGATCGTCGGCCCGGTCAGCGTGCCGCGAATCGTGTCGAAGTCGCGCATCGCCTGACTGCGCTGCCCGCCGGTCGCATCGTCGGCACCGAGGATGCGGAGCAGGATGCCGGGCGCGGCCCGCCGCTCCAGCCGCAGGCTTGCGCGCAGCAGCAAGCGCATCCGCATCATGTCGAGGATCGCGAACACGATCAGCGATACGACGAGGATCAGCGTCAGCAACAGCAGGGTCGCGCCGCCGCGGGTCGGCACCACGCGGTCGTAGACCTGCAACATGAAAATCGACGGCACGAGGTACAGAATGTTGACCAGCCCAGAAAACAGGGCGGCGAACAGCAGGTGCCGGCGACAGCCGCGGATCGCGTTCGCCAGCACGTTGGCGACCCGATCGGGCTCGGCAGATTCCTGGCGGGGGGACGACATGGTCGCCGACGTAGCGCGGAAAGGTAGAGGATATCCTAACCACGCACGACGGGGGTATCGGTCACGCCGATCCCCTCGTCGGGGCGGATCAGGCCTTCTTGGCGGTCAGATGCGCGCTCAGATGCTTGTTCATCTCGAACATGCTGACCGACGGCTTGCCGAAGATCTTGGCGAGCTTGTCGTCACCGTTGATCTGGCGGCGGTCCTTGGCGTCCTGCAGGTCGTGCTTCTTGATATAAGCCCAGACCTTGCTCACCACCTCGCTGCGCGGCAGGTCCTTGTCGCCGACGATCTCGGCGAGATCGGCCGACGGCGTGACCGGGGCGGTGATGCCGCCACGCGCGCCACCGGCGGGCTTGCCGGTCGCCTTGACCTTCTTTTCGGTCGCTGCGGTCTCGTCCTTGCCGCGCTTTTCAGCAGTCTTCGCCATCATCGTCTCCCTTTATCGGTGCGGAGCGGGTGCTCCCTGCGGGTATATACGCCGATGCCACACGCTTCGTTGCCTCCCCCGCGTCATCGGCAGGCGGGAGGGGGGAATTACACGGTTGACAGACCCGCGCCGCATCCGCCACCTGAAATGATACATCATCTCTCCGAAAGCTGCCCCTTGCTCCTCCGCTCTTCCACGGCCGCCATGCTGCCGTCCCTGTTGCTATGCGCCACACCCGCCGTCGCCGAACCCGACACCGCAGGCCCGGACACCGCGGAAAAGGACGAGGCGGCGGGCGATATCGTCGTGCTCGGCACCCGGCGGTCGCGGGCCGATCCGACGATCTCGTCCGACGTCGTCACCGAACGGATGTCGCAGTCGAGCCGGTCGGTCGAGCGCGACCTGCTGGTCGCGGCAGGCGCCTACCGCCTGTCCGACGCGCTCGAACTGGTCAGCAACGTCAGCAACCAGAACAATCGCGGCGGCGTGATCGACAACTTCGCGATCCGCGGCTTCCTCGGCACGCCCGATGGCGGCGCGGAATATTATGTCGACGGCTTCCTCGCGAACCGCGGCATGGGCCCGCCCCGCGATCCCGCGACGGCGGAACGGGTCGAGCTGTTGAAGGGGCCGGCGGGCGCGCTGTTCGGCGACATCGATCCCGCCGGACGGGTCAACATCGTCAGCAAGACGCCGGACTTCGCCCCCGCCGCCAGCGCAGCGCTGACCTATGGGTCGTTCGACACGCGCCGCGTCGAACTGGATGCGACCGGCCCGCTGTCGGCGACGCTGGCCGCGCGGATCGTCGTCGCCGCGGAGGATTCGGACGGATGGCGCAATTTTGTCGGCGTCAAACGGCGGGTCGTCTCCCCGTCGCTCACCTGGCAGCCGGTCGACGCCGTCCGCCTGACCTATCTGGCGGAGATCAACCATTTCGACACGCCGTTCGATCGCGGCATCCCGGCCTTGCGCAACGACGCCAATGCCGCGCCGCGCCGCGCCTTCTATGGCGAGCCCGGCGACGGCGTCACCCGCTTCCGCAACGAACGCCACCAGCTGACCGGCATCGGTACGTTCGGCGACTGGACGGTGAACGGCGGCATCGCATGGCGCACGGGAACGCTGAAGGGATTCTCGTCGGACCAGTCGCGGCTGGTCGACGGGCGGACGCTGTGGCGACAGCGCCGCTCGCGCGACTTCGCGGTCGACGACCTGTCCGCGCGCCTCGAACTGTCCGGGCGCCTCGGCGCGCACCGGCCGAGCATCGGTATCAAGGGCTATCGCCTCGAATATGGCGAGCGCTGGATGCGGCGCAATCCGAGCGCCGCCGCCCCTTATGCGATCGACGTGCTCCAGCCGGTCTATGGCCAGGCGCTGCCGGTCCTGCTGCCGTTCACCAACAATGACGAGGCGCGCTGGTCCGGCACGCTCTACGTGCAGGATATGTGGGACGTCGGTGACCGGCTGACGCTGTCGGGCGGCGCGCGCCTCGACGCCTATCGCCAGCGCATCCGCAACAATCGTACCGGCCTGACCGGGCGGACGATCGACCAGCCGGTGACCTTCCGCGTCGGCGGCCGCTACCGGCTGACCGATGCCGTCGCGGTGCACGCCAATTGGGGCGAGAATTTCGTGCTCAACTCCGGCACCGATCGCACCGGGCAGGGCTTCGCACCGGAGACCGGCAAGGGTTATGAGCTGGGCATCGCCGGTCGCTGGCCGGGCGTGGACATCGCGCTGACCTGGTTCGACATCCGCAAGCGCGGCATCCTGACCAACGATCCGACCGACCCCAATTTCCTCGCGCCGGTCGGCAGCCTGTCGAGCCGCGGGATCGAGGGCGATGCGGCGATCCGCATCGCGCCGCACTGGCAGGTCATCGCCAATTACGCCTGGACGCACGCCCGTACCGACGATGCCGCCTTCGCGACGGATCGCGTGCTCAACGTTCCGGCGCACAGCGGCACGCTGTTCGTGCTCGGCCGCTTTCTCGATCCGGCGGGACGCGGCGTGTCGGTCAGCGGCGGCGCGGCCTATGTCGGCGACCGCGCGGGCGCGGTCGACGCCAGCAGATTGGTGCTGCCGGCCTATGTAAAGGCGAAGGCGGCGGTGGAATATGCCTTTTCCCGGCGCCTGACGGTGCGGGCGGAGGCCGACAATCTCTTCGACGCCCGCTACGCGCTCAGCTCGTACAGTCCGGTGTGGATCTATCCGGGCCAGCCGCGCACGCTGCGGCTGTCGCTGCGCATCGCGTCCTGACCGGTCAGCCGCGGGTCCGCACCTCCTGCAGGTCGAGCTCGCGGATCAGCTTCTGCGCGGTGGCGCTGCCGATGCGCCGGTCGCGCGCGCTGTCGACGATGGCGCGGCGTTCGGCCTTCAGGCCGCGCAGCCTGAGGTCGCGTTCCAGCCGGTCCTGCAACCGCGCCTCCGCCGCCACCCGCGCGCCCTGGCTGCGGCTCTCGATCCGGTCGCGGTACAGGTCCATGATCCGGCTGCCCGCCGCCGAGTAGAAATCGGCGTTGCCGTGCGCCTCGGCCAGTTCGTGCTGTGCATGCTCGATCTCGCGGATCGCGGCTTCGTAGGCGATCACCCGCGCCTTGTCCTCTTCCGCCTGCATCGACGGTTCGGGCGGCAGCGTCAGGCCGTTGAGCAGCACCGGCAGCAACAGGCTGGCGATGATGAGCGAGACGATGATGACGCCCGCAGCGAGGAAGATCGCGAGATCGCGCGCGGGAAACGGCGACCCGTCGTCGAGCACCAGCGGCAGCGTCAGCACGCCGGCCAGCGTGATCGCGCCGCGCACGCCGGCGAGCGACATCGCCGCGATCAGCCGCCAGTCGGGGCTGACCCCGTCCGCGCCCTTGCGCTGGCGTAGCAGCGTGAGCCGCAGCGACACCCACACCCAGGCGAAGCGCAGCGCCGCCAGCCCGGCGACGATCGCAACGACATAGATGCCCAGCCACAGCGGATTGCCGTGACCGGTGATCCGCACCGTCTGCGCCGCCCCCGCGAGCACTCCCGGCAGCTGTTCGCCGAGCAGCACGAAGATGATGCCGTTCAGGGCGAACTGCACGGTATCCCAGACCGAATTGCGCCGCATCCGCGTCGCGGCCATCGCCTGGCGCGAGATTTCCGCGAAGGTCATCGTCACCCCCGCCGCCACCGCGGCAAGGATGCCGGAGGCGTGGATATGTTCGGCGAGCAGGTACGACCCGAACGGGATCAGCAGGCTGACGAGGATCTGGGAGGCGGTCTCCTCGCCATAAAGGCGCGACACCCACGCCTTGGCGCGGGTGACGGCGCCGGTCACGACGATGCCGGTGAGGATACCCGCCCCGGCGACCCACAGGAAATTGGCTGCGGCCGCGGCGGGCGAGAAGCTGCCGGTCAGCGCCGCCGCGACCGCGAAGCGCAGGCAGACGAGGCCCGATGCGTCGTTGAGCAGCGACTCGCCCTCGAGGATATGCATCATCCGTCGCGGTATCGGCACGCGCGCGGCGATTGCCGACACCGCGATCGGATCGGTCGGCGACACCACCGCCGCCAGCGCGAAGGCGACGGCAAGCGGCATCGCCGGGATCATCCAGTGGATCACGAAGCCCATGCCGAGCACGGTCAGCAGCACCAGCCCCAGCGCCAGTTCGAGGACGACCGGCAGATCCTTGAGCAATTCATCCTTGGGGATGCGCCAGCCGTCGAGGAACAGCAGCGGCGGCAGGAACAGCAGCAGGAACAGTTCGGGATCGAGTTCGACGCGATAGGAGGTGGACAGCCCGATCAGGCCACCGAGCAATATCTGCACCAGCGGCGTCGGGATCGGCAGAGGCAGCATGCGCGACGCCGCGCCGCTGACCACCACGGCCACCAACAGGAACAGGACGATCGAGATGACTTCCAACGCGTAACTCCGCAGACCTGACGTAAGGCCGCGACCTTAGCGCCCCGGAGCCGCGTTGACGACCGCCGGCGGCACCGGCCCGCCCGATTCCGGCTCCGCGGTCAGCAATCGCCACCCCGCCGGCAGATAGTCGGTCGACATGTAAAAGTAGAACGCGCAGCTGCCGTCGGCACGATAGCTGCCGCCTTTCAGGATGCCATAGGCGGTCGTGCCGAGGAAGACCGGGCTGCCGCTGTCGCCGCTCTTGCACACCGGCCCGGACACCGTCGTCCACGTCGGCAGGCAGGCGCCGCCGCACAGGTCGCCCGCCGGTGCGAAGTCGGTCAGTTCGACCTGCGAACAGCTGTAGCCGGTGCGCTCGCCACGGTGGCACACGACGTCGCCCGCGCGCATCCCCGACCGGCTGCGCGCGCCCGTCACGGGGCGATTGAGCGTCTTGGCGGTATCGGCGAAAAATAGGGGCAAGAGCGGTTCGGGGCTGGCATTGATCTGCACGTCCTGATGCCCCCAGCCCCATTGGCCGACGAACGGCAGTGCCAGTTCTCTTCCGTCGGCATCCCGGATGCTCAGCGCGTCGGGGCAATGCGCGGCGGTCGCCAGCCCCGACCGGACGCCGTCGGTGACGACGAAGCCGCTGGTGCACAAATAATGGCGCGGATCCCCCGGCACCGTGCCGATCACCCGCGCGCCGCCGACGATGCCGCCCATGTCGAGCGTCGGCTGGTCGACGACGCGCAGCCGCACCGGCACCCGCGTCAGCGCCGCCAGCCGGTCGCGCAACAGCGCCTCTCCCTCGCGCGCGATGTCGCGCGGCGAGACGATGACGACCAGTTCGCCGGTGCGCGGGTCGATCCCCATGCCGGGCGCCCCGAGCAGGCTGGCGCGGATCGTGGCCTTATAGGCGGTGATCGCCTGCACCAGTTCGGTGTGCGTCGCGGTCGCGCCGGTGACGAACCGGACGGTCACCGCCTCCCCGGCCAGATCGAGCGTCTCGTCAGGCTGTGGCACCGCGCCGGTGAGCAGCACGTCGATCCCGAAGGAGGGGCTATGCCGGATCGCGATGCCGGCCAGCCGCGACGCGAAGCGCGTGCCGATCGCGTCGGTCGCGGCGACGCTCGCCTGCTGGAGGCGCAACTGCCGCAACGCCTCGTCGCCGGACGCGCCGATCGTGCCGGCGATCGCGTCGGCATCCTGCGCCAGCGCCTGCTCCGGCGTCTGCAACAGGATCGGCACGGCCGTTTGCGCGCCTGCCGGACCACTTCCGACGAGCGCCAGCATGGCCCCAAGCCTGATGAAATAACGCCACCCCACGCCGGCATTCTACAGCGTGCAGATAACCGGCGACTGAACGAACGCGACCAGTAGCTGAACGATGCTGCCTTGTTCCCGACGTGATCGCGCGGCACGGTCGCGGTCATGCGCTGGCTGATCCCCCTGTTCGTCCTCGTCCCCGCCAATCTCCTCGCCGCCGACGTCGCGCCACAGGCGATCCCGGCAGGGCGCTGGGACGTCGTGTCGAAGGCGGTCGACCTGGTTATCCCCGGCGCGCCGGGATTCGTGCTGCGGATGATGAAGGGCCGTTCGAAGACGGAGCGCAAATGCCTGTCGCCCGCCGCCGCACAAGCCGGCGTCGCGGCGTTGCTCGCGCCCGATCCGAAGGCGAAATGCCGCGTGGAGAGCGTGCAGGTCGCCGGCGGCCGCTACAGCCAGACGCTCTCCTGTCCGCAGAAGAAGGGGCCGCCGCTGCAGATCGTCCGGTCCGGCAGCTACGATGCCGCCGGCTTCACCGGGCGGCTGAAGATGGCGGGGCAGACGCCGAAGGGGCCGATGGCGATCACGATCGACCAGACCGCCCGCCACGTCGCGGCAGCCTGTTCCGGCTAGGCGCATCGCTCAGTTGGCGCTCAGCACGCCGCTGAACCCTGGCTCCTCCAATGCCCGCCCGGCGCCGAGCGCGACGCACATCAGCGGTGCCTCGGCGACGATCACCGGTAGCCCCGTCGCGCGGCTCAGCACGTCGTCGATCCGTTGCAGCAGCGCGCCGCCGCCGGTCATCACGATGCCCTGTTCGACGATGTCGGCGGCGAGTTCGGGCGCGATCTGTTCGAGCGTCTTCATCACCACCTCGACGATCTGCGCGACCAGATCGGCCATCGCGTCCGCGACCTCCGCCTGACCGATGCTCAGCTCCTTGGGAATGCCGTCGACCAGATCGCGACCGCGCACGCGTAATTCACGGTCCTCGCCCTCGGCTGGACGGCAGGCCATGCCGATCTCGTGCTTGATCCGCTCCGCGGTCGCCTCGCCGATCATCAGATTGTGTTTGCGGCGAATGTGCGAGGCGATCGCCTCGTCCAGCTTGTCGCCGCCGACGCGCACCGAATTGCTGTAGGCGAGCCCGCCGAGCGACAGCACCGCGACCTCGGTCGTGCCGCCGCCGATGTCGACCACCATGAAGCCGGTCGGCGCGGTGATCGGCAGCCCCGCCCCGATCGCCGCGGCCAGCGATTCCTCGATCAGCAGCACCTGCGACGCGCCGGCGTTCATCGCCGCCTGCCGGATCGCGCGGCGTTCGACCTGCGTCGATCCGGCCGGCACGCAGATCACCATCTTGGGCCGGCGCTGGAACTTGCCCGGGCCGCCATGCACCTTGGTGATGAAATGCTTGATCATCTGCTCGGCGACGTCGATGTCGGCGATCACCCCGTCGCGCAGCGGCCGGATGGTTTCGACATGCTCCGGCGTCTTGCCCATCATCAGCTTGGCATCGGCGCCGACCGCCAGCACCTTGGGAATGCCGTCGCGCGTCTCGATCGCGACGACGGAGGGTTCGTTGAGGACGATGCCCCGGCCCGCGACGAACACCAGCGTGTTCACGGTGCCGAGGTCGATGGCCATGTCCTGGGACGCGAGGCCGAATGGCAGGGAAAGCCGCAAGGGGATGAGCTACTTCGTTGGTGGTGGCACGGCCGATGGCATGCCAGCACGGGGTCGCGCACGCCTTCGCGTTCTGCGCCCCCGCGTCAACCGCCATGCGACGACCGGCACGCCGCGAACGGCGATGCGCGACCTGCCCCGCCCTGCCCAGGGCCGATCGACATTCAGAAGATGACGTGGCGAACACGGTGGTTTCGCGTGACCCGGAGCGCAGCGTGCTTTCGGTAGGTGAGCACCGGAAGCGTGCGAAACCGCCGTTTGCAGGGCGTCAGGGCTGAATGGCGATTGGCCCTAGCGGTTGACGAAGCGCTGGTTCGAAGCGGCGTAGCGTTCGCCATGGATGGTGATGCCCGCCAGCGCCTGTGCGATCCGGTCGAGATCCCCGGGTGTCAGCACCACGTCGGCGGCACTCAGATTCTCCTCCAGCCGGTGCAATTTGGTCATGCCGGGGATCGGCACGATCCAGGGCCGCTGCGCCAGCAGCCAGGCGAGCGCGACCTGCGCCGGGGTCGCGCGCTTGTCCGCCGCGATCGCGGTGACGAGGTCGACCAGCGCCTGGTTCGCCTGCAACGCCTCCGGCGCGAAGCGGGGACCGGTGCTGCGGAAATCCGATGCGCCGAACGTCGTGGTCGCATCCATCTTGCCGGTCAGGAACCCCCGGCCGAGCGGGGCGAAGGGGACGAAGCCGATGCCGAGGTCTTCCAGCACCGGAAAGATGTCCTGCTCGGGCTCGCGCCACCACATCGAATATTCGCTTTGCAACGCCGCCACGGGCTGGACGGCATGCGCGCGACGGATCGTCTCCGCCCCCGCCTCGGACAGGCCGAAATGCTGCACCTTGCCCGCCTGAATCAGGTCCCTGACGGTGCCCGCGACCTCCTCGATCGGCACGTCCGGATCGACGCGATGTTGATAGAACAGGTCGATGCGATCGGTCCGCAGCCGCGTCAGCGCGGCGTCGGCGACCGCGCGTATCCGCTCCGGCCGGCTGTCGAGGCCGTCGGCCGGCACGCCATTGGCGAAGCCGAACTTGGTCGCGATGACGACGGCGTCGCGCACGGGTGCCAGCGCCTCGCCGATTACCTCCTCGTTGAGGCCCGGGCCATATGCCTCGGCGGTATCGAAGAACGTCACGCCACGATCGTGCGCGGCGCGGAGCAGGCCGATCGCCTCGCCGCGGTCGGTCGCCGGCCCATAGCCATAGCTCAGCCCCATACAGCCGAGGCCGATCGCCGATACGGTCAGGCCGCTCTTGCCGAGGTCGCGTGTCTGCATGGCTGTTCTCCGATCGTTGCGGCGGCGACGTCCGCTGTGTCGCCCTTTGTATAGCGACGTCTCCGGCTATCGATTAGACACGCCACTTCACTTGGGCCTATGACCGGTCGTCATGAAACCGATCGGAAAGCCGGACGATGCGACGTGAGGATCTGGGCAGCCTCACCATGTTCCTCGCCGTCGCCGAGGAGCGCAGCTTCACCCGCGCCGCGCGCCGGCTCGACGTGTCGCAATCCGCGCTCAGCCATGCGATGCGTCGGCTCGAGGCACGGCTGGGACTGCGACTGCTGACCCGCACCACGCGCAGCGTCGCGCCGACGGTCGCCGGCGAACGGCTGATCGAGACGCTGCGGCCGGCGTTCGACGAGATCGAGAACAAGCTCGCCTCGCTCACCGAATTGCGCGAGCGGCCCGCCGGCACGATCCGCATCACTACGTCGAAACATGCCGCCTATACGATCCTGTGGCCGGTGATCGCGCGGCTGACCGCCGAGAATCCCGACATCGAGGTCGAATTGAGCATCGATGCCGGGCTGACCGATATCGTCGCGGAACGGTTCGACGCAGGCGTCAGGCTGGGGGAACGGCTGGAGAAGGACATGATCGCGGTCCGGATCGGGCCGAAGCTGCGCATGGCGGCCGCGGCATCGCCCGACTATCTCGCGCAGCACGGCGTGCCGCTCACCCCCGGCGATCTTGCGCATCACGTCTGCATCAACCTGCGCTTCCACACCGCCGGTAGCCTGTATGTCTGGGAATTCGAGAACCATGGCCGCGAACTGAAGGTGAAGGTGGAGGGGCAGCTGGTGCTCAACGACGTCGATCTCGCGGTCGAGGCGGCGGTCGCCGGCCGCGGCATCGCGTTCATGCTGGAGGATCACGTCGCGCCGCGCATCGCCGACGGTTCGCTCGTCCGGGTGCTGGACGACTGGTGCGAACCCTTCGACGGCCATTACATCTACTACCCTAGCCGCCGGCAGCCCTCCCCCGCCTTCAGCCTGCTGCTCGAGGCGTTGCGTCGCCAGCGCGACGCGGACGCCTGACCGCCCCCGCCGTCATTCGCCGACGACGCGCGCGATCGCGCTGTAGCGTTCGAAGCTCTTTTCCATATGGCGACGCGCCGCCTGGCTCGCCTTCGCCGGGCTCTGCGCGGCGATGGCGTCGTAGATCGCCTTGTGATCCTTGTTGATCGTCTTCGCGTAGGCCGCGTGCGAGCGCGGGCTGTCGGTGCGCAGATACAGGCGACGCGACGGCACCAGCCGGATGCCGAGGAAGTCGGTGAAGCGCAGGAAATAGGGATTGCGCGTCGCCCGCGCGATCGCGGCGTGAAAGGCGGTGTCGGCCGCGACCGAGGCTTCGGTGTCAGTGCTGCGCGCCATCTGCTCCATACAGTCGAGCATCGCGTCGAGATCGTCCTGCGTCCGGCGCTGTGCGGCGATCGAGGCCATTTCTGCCTCGAACCCCGTGCGCATTTCGAGCAGGCGGAGGACGTCGTCGATCTCGCGCAGCTCGTTCGCCGTCACCTGAAAAGCCTGATAGCGGGCGCCCTCCGCGACATAGGCGCCCGATCCGCGCCGCGATTCGAGCAGGCCGCGCGCCGCCAGCCGCGCGAACGCCTCGCGCACGACGGTACGGCTGACGCCGAATTCGGCGGTGATCGTCATCTCGGTCGGAAAGCGCTCGCCCGGATTGAGCGCGCCGGACAGGATTTCCGCCTCGAACTGGCGGACCAGATCGTCGGCGAGGGACGCGGCCTTGGTGATCTTCATCGTCCGCTCACATCCCCCCACCACGCGGCTCAACCTGCCACGCCGTTCCTGCTTGCCCAGGGACCATAAGCCGCGATCGCCCGCTGGGGAACGGTCACCCACCAATTATAGCCGTTGCGGCGCCCGACGGAGATGAAGTTGACGTCGTCGTGGATCGATTTGTCCTTGTCGCCGAAGATCGGGCGCTGCGTCGCGATGTCGTAATTGCGCGACCACAAGGCACCGCCACCCTGGCGGGGGAAGAATTTGCGGCCCTCTTCGCCGACCCGTTCCCAAGCATGATCGTAGACCGCGCAGGCCTTCAGCCAGGCGATGCCGCCGGTCACCGCCGCCTTGATCGCGGGGCTGGGGGCGGGTTGCTGCATCAGGAACATCAGCACGTCGGTCGTCTCGCCGCTGGCGATCGAGCGCGGTTCGTAATTGCGTGCCGAGATCGGCGCCAGCGTCAGCGGATCGACCTGCTGCGGCCAGCCGGCGAGGCGGCCGTCCACCCGCACCTGCGCGCGCAGGATCAGATCGACGCCGCGCTTCACCGCCGCGGCGGACCGCGAACGCAGGTCGGCGGGAACGAAACGGTAGAGCGCTTCGGTGGCGACCGCCTGCAACAGCATCGCCGCCTCCGCCATCGCATTGTCGTTGAACGTAATCCCGTCGTGGAACCCGCCCTCCAGCGGCCAGATCTGCGGCCAGCCGCCGTTGGGATATTGCGCGGCGAGCAGATAGCGGACGCCCTTTACGAAGCTGGCGCGATAGCGGTCGCCGTCGCGGCCGGGCAGCGTCGCCGCCACCTTGGCGAGGAAGCGCATCTCCATCCAGGTCGCGTCATTGTCGAGCGTGCCGACGAAGGTCCAGTAGCGATCCTCCGGCGCGTCGAAGTTCGACCGGTCCGGGTCCATCGTCTCGGCATCGTTGGCGTAGCGCTGACCGGGCAGGCGCGGCGGTCCGGCGCGGTTCTGGTTCTTGCTCCAGCCGCCCGCCGGGGTCTGGAAGCTGACGATCGTGTCGGCGACGCTGCGTGCGGCTGCGCTCGCATACCATGCCGCATCGCGATCGAGCGGCATGTTATACTGCCCGCCACCCACCGCCTTCGGCGGCGGCGGCGCCGTCTCGCCGGGCTTCAGTTCGGCAGCGAGACTGGCGCGATCGGCGGCGCGCTGCCGTTGCGAACGGCGCAGATAGTCCGCCCATGCTGCCTGCTGCGGCTTCGGCAGCGCCGCGATGCGATCGGCGGTCAGCGATTGCGCGGGGGTGTTCTGGCCGATGACCTTTGCCATAGCGGGCACGGCGAGCAGTGCGACGGGGGCTGCGGCAAGCGCGAGCCACGACAAACGGGACATCCTCTCTCCTGTTCTTATGGGTGTTTGGCGTCGAAATCGAATCGAGTTTTCGCGACCAGCGCATCCCAGTCGGCGGTGCCGCGCACGTCGAGGCCGCGGTCCCAACCATAGCCGGTGTAATAAGCAAAGGCGGTGCCGGGCTCGACCCGGACCAACATCAGGTAATTGTCGGCATCCTCGGCAAAGCCCTGCACCAGCGTCGGGTCGGCGGCGACGGTGATCGACACCGCGCCGTGGCCGGGATCGACGGGCTCGTGGAAGGTCAGCCGCCCGTTCGCCTTGTCGCGCACGACGCGGCCAGCACCGGCGCCGCCCTTGCGCTTGCTGATGCCGATACCGACGACCAGTGGCTCCTTCATGTCCGAGCCGAGCGTCGACACCATGCGGGTGAAATGCGATCCCATCGGCAATGCGAAGCTGCGCGTTTCCCAGACGCGGCGGACGACATCGACCGGCCAGGGCTTGTAGGTCACCTCGAATTTCGCGACCTTGCCGCCGGTATCAAGCACGCGGTGCGTCGCCCAGTTGCGCGAATTCCACAGCTTGCTCGCATACCAGATGCCGAGCGCCCCTGCCCCGCGCCCGCCGCCGACATCGTAGAAGTCGAGGCCCTCGCCGCGATCGACGTGATAATTGGGAAATTTCAGCTGCCGTTGCATGAACGGCCAGCGCACCCGCTTGCCCCAGATGTCGATACCCGACCCCGACGGCGGCTCCTTTGCCTCCAGCGCGGGACCGTAGATGCGCAGCGCGACCTTGTCGTTCTCCCACAGGATGTCGTCGAGCCGTTCGGGGGCATAATGGACGATCGCCCGCGGGCGGGCGGCGTCGCCGGTGGGCGGCGTCAGCGGCTCGATCGTCGCCGGGCGCTTGAGCACGGCGGGATCGTAGGCGAGCGCCGCCGTCGCCTTCATCTCTTCCGCGCGGCGGGCGCGTTCCGCATCGCCGACGACGCTGCGCGGCGCCGGGGGTTGCGGCGTGGTCGCCGCGATCGCTCGCTCGCCGTCGCGCGGCGGCTGCGCGACCGGCAGGGCGGTGGCCGGACGGGCGAGGTCGGCGACTTCCAGTGCGGTCAGCAGATAGGCGCCGGTGCCGTACAGGCCGACGTCCGCCGCCGCGGTCGCGACCGGCTGGTCGCCGGTCTTCTGCACCGCGCCGAGCAGGCCCGACGGCAGCATGTGCCGGTTGAGCCCTGCCCAGCCGCGCGTCACCACCGGTACGTAGCGGTCGCGCGGCAACAGCCCGTGGTTGACGCCCCAGGCGAGGCCATAGAGCAGCAGCCCCGATCCCGATGTCTCCGCCTCCGGAAAGGCCGCACGGTCGAGCAGGCTGGCGCTCCACAGGCCATCCTTGCCCTGCAGTTCCGCGCTGCGGCCGGAGAGCTGGCGGAACAGGTCGATGTAGAAATCGCGACCGGCGAAATCCGCCGGCATCGCCTCGATCGTACGGGCGAGGCCGGCGAGCACCCAGCCGTTGCCGCGCGACCAGAATATCGGCGCTCCGTTCGCCGACGTGCGGTCGAGGAAGCGCGCGTCGCGGAAGAACAGCCGCTGCCGCGGGTCCCAAAGCAGCTTCGCGGTGCGCCGCCATTCCTTGTCCATCGCGATCAAATATTTGGGATCGCCGGTGATCGCCGACATGCGCGCCAGCACCGGCGGCGCCATGAACAGCGCATCGCACCACCACCAGACCAGCGCCGGCGTTTCCTCCGCGCGATTGAGATGCGGGATCATATAATCGAGCCGCTGCTGCAGCGGCATCAGCGCCCCCTCCTGCCGCCGCCGGACATAGAGCTCCTGATACAGGTCGCCGATCGCGATGTCGTCGGCGTTGAGCATTGTCTTGCCCGAGCGCGCCCCCCGAAACCCGTAATTGTAATGTTCGGCGACCGCGGTGAGGTAACGCAGCGTCTCCGGGCGCGGGGAGACGCGGGCGAGGCGAGCGGCGCCGACGTAGAAGGTCGCGGCGACCCAATTGGAGGCGGCCGCATCCGTCGCACCGCCGGTGGACAGCGGCAGCGGATGGCGCGCCATGTCGGCGATCTGCGCCGCGGCGACATAGTCCGCCGCGCGCAACACCGCCGCGGAATTGGGGATGCGATCGGGGGCGAAGGCAAGCGTCGGACGCGGCGGCAGGACCTGCCATTCCGGCTGCATGCCGAACGATTCCGTCCCCTGCGCCGACACCGCGCCCGGCGACGCCACCGCCATCGCCGCCATCGCCGCCTTCATGGCCAGCTGCGTGATCGATCGCATGGCATCCCCCTCCTCATGCTTGTTTTCGGCGGCCCATGTGTAGGCCGCACGTCAAAGTTGTGCAACAACTTGGGACAAAGCCGAGTGCTGCAGTTAACCGGTGTCACCCATTCGGGCAAAAGGGGTGCGGAGCGCCTTGACGCTCCGCACCAGAATGGCGCCGACCAGGGGAGGTCAGTAGCGCCAACGCAGACCGAACAGGATCTCACGGCCGAAGTGACGATAGTTGGACACGCGGTCCGTCACGTCGGCATACCTGTCGGAATAGGTATCGGTCAGGTTCACGCCCTCCAGCGTCAGGCTGAACTTGGGCGTCAGATCGTAGCGGATCGCGGCGTCGATATTGGTCGCGGCCTTGATCCCCTCTTCGGTATTGCCGTTGCCGCCGGGGAAGGCCACGAGATAGCCGTCGCGATAGGCGGCGGACACGCGTGCGCTGAACCCCTTCACCTCGTAATAGAGCGTCGCGTTGAACAGATTCTTCGACTGGCCGGTCAGCCGGTTGAACAGCGGGTTGGCGGCGGTGCGATAATTCACGCGGCTGGCGACGTGCGTGTAATTGCCGATGAAGCCGAGATCGTCGAACGGCGCCGGCAGGAACTTGAACGGCTGCTGATACTGGAATTCGACGCCCTTCAGCGTGCCGCCCGTCCCGTTGATGTTGCGCGTGACCTGGAACAGCTGGTCGGGCGACGAGGGGGTGCCGGTCAGCAGCGAATCCGGTAGGCCGAGTTCGCGATACGGCAGGAACGAAATGTCGCTGGCGATGAACGAATCGATCTTCTTGTAGAAGACCGCGACGGCGAGCAGCGATTCGGGCGCGAAATACCATTCGGCCGCGAGGTCGACGTTCTTGGCGCGGAACGGTTCGAGCAGCGGATTGCCGTAGGAAATCGTCTGGCCCGAGGTGTTGAGCGACCCGCCGGGCGTCAGGCTGTTGAGCGTCGGCCGCGACATCACTTTGGCGACGCCGAAGCGGAAGACGAGCTTGTCGGTCGCATCCAGCGCCAGATTGGCAGACGGCAGCCAATCCTCATATTTGTTGTCGACGGTCACATAGGTCGTGTTGAGGAAGCCCGACGACGCCGTCTCGGTCCGCGCATAGCGCAGGCCGACATTGCCGCGCAGCGTCGTGCCGCCGAATGGCTGTGCGAAGTCAAGCTGCGCATAGGCGCCGGTGTCCGTCTCCGACACCTCGCGGAACCCGTTGAAGGTCGGGAGCAGCGGAAAATTCTGGTACAGGCCGATCGCCTCGGTCGTCTTCCAGATGTCGGGCGTGATATAGCTGAGGTCGGTGCCGTTCGGGATCGCCAGCTTGCCGTCGAGGCTGGCGAGCTTGCCCAGATTGCCGACGCCGACGATCTGTTCGGCCGCGGTCAGCACGCGATTGCGCTGGCGGCCGAAGCTGTTGAAGCCATAGCCGCGCCGTTCGCCGCCCAGCTTCAGTTCGAACACCTCGTCGAACCTGTAGGCGAGCGCACCCGATGCCGAGGCGAGATCGTAGACCGCACCGCTTTCGCTGGCCCGCACCTCGGTGAGCGTGAACTTCGACGGATCGGTGACGTCGAAGCCGTAGCGGATCAGCGGCAGACGATCGTTCTGCCGGAAGTCATAGGTATATCCGTTCACGTTGTTGACGTCGAACTGGTAGGAGATCGACACCGGGGTGAGCGCCTCCGCCTTCGACTTGCCGAGCTTCAGCTGGCCGCGCAGCTTGTCGTTGAACTGGTGGCGGGCGTTGAGCGACACCTGCGTGAACCGGCTTTCGTTGCGGTCGAAGCCGTTTTCCGAACGCACGTCGACGCGATCGAACACGCCGTAGGAGATGACGTTCTTTTCGGGGTCGATCGCATAATCGCGCACGATCGTCTCGCGCACGCCGGTCGCGGTCGATCGGCTGAACGAGATCGCCTCGATGTTCGGGCTTTCGAATTCCTGGTTGAAGCGCGAATGGAGCGCATCGATCGACACTTCGGTGCGGTCGCTCGGCTTCCATTGCAGCGAGGCGGTGATGCCCATCCGGTCTTCGGAAAACTGGCCGAAGGTGTAGCGCGGGATGCGCGGATAATAAGCGTTGAGCAATTCGGTCCGCTGCGCGGGCGTGGCGCAGACTGTGCAGCCGGCAAAATTCTGGTTGGTGCCATAGGCCTGCGCGGCGTTGCCGGCCTGCCAGCGCGTGGTGTTGAAGCTTTCCGAGGTCGGCTTGCGCTCCGAATAGGCGAGCGAGATTAACCCGCCCCAGGTCTGGTCGTCGTTGGTCCAGCTGACCAGCCCGGCGATGCGCGGCAGCACCTTCTTCGACAGGTCGTTGTACGACCCCTGCGTCGACAGCGCGGCATCGAAGCCCGCCTTGAAATCGAGCGGTCGCCCGGTCTGCAGGTCGACGGTTGCGCCGAGCGAGCCCTCCTCGATCTCCGCCGACTGGGTCTTGCGGACGGTGACGCTGTTGAACAGTTCGGAGGCAAAGATCGAGAAATCGAAGCCGCGGCTGCGATTGCCGCCGGCCGCCGCCTGCGCCTCCAGCCCGTTGATGCGGACGCGGGTGAAATCGGCGCTGAGGCCGCGGACGCTGATCGTACGCCCCTGCCCCGCGTCGCGTTCGATCGTGACGCCGGGCAGGCGCTGGATCGATTCGGCGAGGTTGAGGTCGGGGAAGTCTGCCATGTCCTCCGCGAGGATCGCGTCGACCGCGCCGGCTTCGGTCTTCTTGACGTTGAGCGCCTTCTGCAGGCTGGACCGGAAGCCGGTGACGACGATGTCGTCGCCGGTCTCGCCCGCGGCCCCGTCCGTCGCCTGCGCCGGATCGGCAGCGACGGGCTGCTCCTGCGACGGCGAGGTGGACGGCGGCGCGATCTGCGACATTGGCGGTGAAACGGCCTCCGGCGGCGGCGTCGTTTGGGCCGCAGCGGCGGTGCCGATCAACAGCGCAGACGCCGAAACCGTGGCACGGAAAGATGTACGCAAAGCCACTCGAACCGTCATAATCCCCTCAATCCATTCCGTTTTTGCTACCGGTGTCATCGCCGCAACTGCCCCAGAACTGACGCGAGTTGCAATACAAATCATGTCTGACCGGGAATTTTTCCGTCAGGCTCGTTGACCGAAGTTGCATGACAAGTTACCCGTCCAGCATGGAGAGGTCTGCTTGGGGGAACGGCCGTACGCGGCCGATGGAGGGCGTCGTCCGTCGGCGCGCGATACGCGTCGCGGCGCTGCCGCTGGCCTGCGCGCTGATCGCCGCCGGGCCGCCGCCGATTGATCGCGAGGCGCTGGTGCGACGGCATACGATTATCTTCACCAAGGCCGATCCCCACGCACCGGTCATGCTCGGCAACGGTGAGCTGGGCTTCACCGCCGACATCACCGGCCTGCAGACCTTCCCCGCGCTCTATTCCGAGCTGACGCCGCTGCTGACGATGGCGCAATGGGGCTGGCACAGCTTCCCCAACCCCAAACGCTACACGGAGCGCGACGGGCTGACGATGGTCGCGGTGCCGGGCCGCGGGCAACAGCCCTATCCATGGATGCGGGCGTGGAGCGATGCCGACAGGAACCCGGCCTTCAACTGGCTCCGCGCCAATCCGCATCGCATCTCGCTCGGGCGGATCGCGCTGACGGTGGACGGCAGGCCGGCCGATTTCGCGCGCATCTCCGCGACGCGGCAGGTGCTCGACATGTGGACGGGGACGCTGACCAGCCGCTTCCGTTACGATGGCCAGCCGGTCGAGGTGCGAACGCGGGTGCTGCCGGGAATCGATGCGGTCGCGGTCGAGGTGACGTCGCCGCTGGTGACGCGCGGATCGCTCGGCGTGTCGGTCGCATGGCCGGGCGTGGCGCCGGCGATCAATCCCGATCCGTCGCACTGGACGCCGCGCGCCGGCGAGACGACGCGCATCGTCTCGCAGACGCCCGGCGAATGGCGGGTCGAGCGAGCGTTGGACGCCACACATTACTGGTCGACGGTGCGATCCGACGGGACGATCGCGCAGGGCGACGGCGACCGGCTGACGATCCGCGGCAGGACGCCGACGCTGCGCACGGTCGTCGCATTCGCTCCACGAGCGGAGGCGCCACGCCTGCCCGGCTTCGCGGCGATGCCCGATGCGGTGGCCGCGCACTGGCGGCGGTTCTGGACTCGCGGTGCGGCGGTGGATTTTACCGGCAGCAGCGATGCCCGCGCGTCCGAACTCGAACGCCGCGTGGTGCTGTCGCAATATCTCTCGGCGATCAACGGCGCGGGCACCCTGCCGCCGCAGGAAGAGGGCCTGTTCTCGAACAGCTGGTTCGGCAAGTTCCACCTCGAAATGCACCCGTGGCACAGCGCGTGGCAGGCGGCATGGGGCCATGCCGACCTGCTCGAACGCAGCATGGGCTGGTATCTGCGCACCCTGCCCTCGGCGCGGGCGGAGGCGGCGCGGCATCGGGTCAAGGGCGCATGGTGGCCGAAGATGGTCGGGCCAGAGGGGCGCAACAGCCCCAGCCTGATCTCGCCCTTCATCATGTGGCAGCAGCCGCACCCGATCCTGCTGTCCGAACTGATCCGCCGGGCCGGCACCGGCCGGGCAGGGAAGGATCGCGCGGCGCTCGACCGCTACGCACCGCTGGTCGAGGCGACGGCGGAGGTGCTGGCGAGCTGGCCGACCTGCGATGCCACCGCCTGCCATCTCGGCCCGCCGCTGATCCCGGCGCAGGAGAATTACGATCCGCTGACGACGCGCGATCCGGCGTTCGAGCTGGAATATTTCCGCTGGGCGCTCGGGGTCGCGCAGGACTGGCGGGTGCGGCGCGGCTTGCCGCGGCGGGCGGACTGGGACGGCGTGATCGCGCGCCTCGCGCCACCCGCGGTGCGCGACGGGCTGTACCTGCCGGTCGCCTCCGTCCCCGATTTCTGGCGCGTAGCCGCGTCCGACCGCTGTCGCCGCCATGCCGAGGCGGAGGGGTGCCGGAACCGCGACCACCCGTCGTTCCTGATGGCCTATGGCTTCGTACCGGGCGCGCGGATCGATCGGGCGACGATGGCGCGGACGTTGCAGGCGGTCGAGGCGAACTGGGACATGCGCCAGACCTGGGGCTGGGACTATCCGATGATCGCGATGACCGCGGCGCGGCTCGGCCAGCCCGACAAGGCGGTCGACTGGCTGTTCGCCGCGGGAAAGAACAACCAATGGGGCGCGACCGGCATGACGCCGCGCGTCCATCTGGATGCGCATGCCGCGGGGCTGGTGCCGAAATCGGGCGGAGCGGGCGGCGTCGCGATGGCGGTCAATCCCGACGGGCCGGGCTATGCGCGCGCGGCAGAGACCTATTTTCCCTCGAACGGCGCCCTGCTGATGGCGGTGGGGCTGATGGCGGGCGGCTGGGACGGTGCGGATCGCCCTGCCCCCGGCTTCCCCACGCGCGGCTGGCGGGTGCGCGCCGAGGGCTTCACCCCCCAATCCTGAGACTGGAGCGATGATGGACGGATCGACACGACGCGCGTTTCTGGGTGCCGCCGCTGCCATGACCGGTACGGCGATGGCAGGCGCGCGCGCGATCGGACAGGGGCCGGCCGGCGTGCCACCGCGGGAATGGACCGATGCGAAGACCGGCCGCCGCATCGTCCGCCTGTCCGGCGACGAGGGTGGCAACAAGCTGTATTTCTATCGCAACAGCTTCACGCCGCAGGGCGACCTGATCGCGATGTCGAGCCCGCGCGGCATCGTGCTGGTCGACCTCAAAACGCACGCCCGCCGGCTGCTGGTGGCAGACCCGCGGGCCGACCTGATGTTCACCGCGCGCCGCTCGCGCACCGTCTTCTACAGCGTGTCCGATCCGGGCGAAGGGCAGCCGACCGACCGGCCGCGCACCTTCTTCGCGGTCGACGTCGACAGCGGGCGCAGCCGCCGGATCGCGCGGATCGAGGCGGGGCAGATCGGCGCGGTCAACGCCGACGATACGCTGTTCGTCGGCACCGTCGCCTATGGCGATGCGCCGTTACAGCCCGACCTGCCGGACCCACGCAACCGCCGCTTCGGGCAGGCGGAATATGCCGCGGTAGGCCCCGACGGGCGACCGCTCAACTTCGCCAAGGCGAAGGGGGTGCGCATGCTGCAACGTTGGGCGGCGCGCGTGCCGATGGAATTGTTCGTCATCGACCTCAGGACCGGGCAGCGCCGCGTCATCCACACGGCGAAGGACTGGCTCAACCATCCGCAATTCTCGCCGACCGATCCGGGCCAGATCATCTTCTCGCACGAGGGGCCGTGGCACCGCGTCACCCGCATGTGGCGCATCCGCACCGACGGCAGCGGCCTGGCGGCGACGCACGATCGCACGATGAACATGGAGATCTGGGGCCACGAATTCTTCAGCCCTGACGGCAAGTGGCTATGGTACGATCTCCAGACGCCGCGCGGGCAGGTGTTCTGGGTCGCCGGGCTGGAGCTGGCGACCGGGCGTCGGCTGTGGCGACGGGTCGATCGGAACGACTGGTCGGTGCATTTCAACGTCTCGCCCGACCGGCGGCTGTTCGCGGGCGACGGCGGCGATGCCGACATGGTCGCGCACGCGCCGGACGGCAAATGGATCGTGCTGCTGACCCCCGAGCCGGTCGTCGACGGGGAGACGCAGGCCTACGATCCGGCGCTGGTGACGCCCGAATATATGCGATCGGCCCGCCTCGTGGACATGTCCGCACACGATTACCGGCTGGAGCCGAACGTCACCTTCACCCCCGACAGCCGCAGCCTCGTCTTCGGATCGAACATGCACGGCCAAAACCACGTCTATCGCGTGTTCCTCTAGCCCGGACGTGCGGCGTCATTCCGCCAAGAACGCTCGCGCCTTGCCGAGGAATGCATCGTGATACTGGAAGATGCCACCATGCCCGGCATCGGGATAGAGGACGAGCTCCGCACCGGGAATGCGACTTGCAAGGTCGCGCGAATTCTCGCTCGGCACCATGATGTCATGATCGCCGTTCGCGACGAGCACCGGCGTGCGGATCGTCTCGAGCGGCTGCGGTGCCTGCAGCCCCCATGCCTTGATCGCCGCGAGCTGCGCCAGGAAGGGCGGCAGGCCGACCGCCTTGTCGCGATCCGCGGTGCGCAGCTTCAGCCGCGCGAGAAAGGCCCTCGCCGCGCGCCGGCCGTTCGCGCTGGCGGTGAAGAACAGATAGGTCTTTGGATCGCGGAAGGTGACGATCCCCTTCAGGATCAGCGGCCAGGACACCGCACCCACCCGCTCGATGCCGACGCCGCCGGCGGGCCCCGTCCCCGCCAGGATCGCGCGGCGGACGAGGTCGGGCGCGTCGAACAGGATCTGCTGCGCGACGAAGCCGCCGAAGGAGAAGCCGATCAGGTCGACCGGCCCGGCGCCGAGGGCGCGAATCGCGGCGATGACGTCCTGCGCCGTGGCGGCGATGGTGCGTGGCGCCTTACCCTTCGATGCGCCGATGCCGCGATAGTCGAGCGCATAGACCGGCCGATCCGCGGCCAGCCCTTCGACGATCGGCGGATCGAAATTGTCGAGGTTCGCGCCCCAATGGTTGAGCAGCACGACCGGCACGCCGCTGTCCGGCCCGAGGCGGCGACAGGCGAGCGACGTGTCGCCCGCGGGGATCGTCTCCGTCGGCACCGACGCCCAGTTGGCGCGCGCGGTCATGCCGATGCCTCCGGTCGGATGGTGACGACGACCTTGCCCTTCGCCCGGCCGCTGTCGACATAGGCGATGGCATCGTTCAGCGCGTCGAAGGCGAAGCGGCGATCCACCACCGGCTTGATCGTGCCGTCGTCGATCAGCGCGCCGAGCTGCGCCAGCTGGCCGCCATCGGCGTGCATGAACAGGAAGGAATAGTCGACGCCCGCCCGCTTCGCCTTGCGGCGGATGCCCGCGCTCAGCAGGCGCATGACCAGCCGCAGGACGGGATTGAGCCCCTGCGCCCGGGCAAAGGCGGGATCGGGGGGCCCTGAGATCGAGATCAGCTTGCCGCCGGGCTTCAAGACCTTGAGCGATTGCTGCAGCGTCTTGCCGTCGAGGCTGTTGAGGACGACGTCATAGTCCGACAGCAGGGTCGAGAAGTCCTGCGTCCTGTAGTCGATGACGACATCGGCGCCGAGGCTGCGGACGAGGTCGGCGTTGGCGGCGCTGGCGGTGGTCGCCACCGTCGCGCCGAGATGTTTGGCGAGCTGGATCGCGACCGTGCCGACGCCGCCCGAACCGGCGTGAATCAGGACCTTCTGCCCGGGCTTCAGGCCGGCGCGTTCGACCAGCACCTGCCACGCGGTCAGGCCGACGAGCGGAATCGACGCCGCCTCCGCCATCGACAGCGTGACGGGTTTGCGGGCGATGTCCGCCTCGGCGACCGCGATCCGCTCGGCGAAGGTGCCGATATGGCCGTCGCGCGGGCGGGCATAGACCGCGTCGCCGACCTTGAAGCGGTGCGCGCCCGCGCCGGTCGCCACGACGACGCCGGCAAGGTCGTGGCCGAGGATGACGGGCGGCTTGTACGGCAGGATCGGCTTGAACGCGCCGTCGCGGACCTTGCCGTCGAGCTGGTTGATCGCGGTCGCATGCACCTCGACCAGCACTTCGCCCGCCCCTGGCACCGGATCGGGCGTCTCGGTCGGCGTCAGCGCCCGTCCCTTGCCGTAGGAATCGAGGCGGAATGCCTTCATGCTGCATGCTCCCGGGCATCGGCCGTCGCGGCGACCGGATAATCCGTATACCCCTTTGCACCGCCGCCGTACAATGTCTGCGGATCGATCTGTGCCAGCGGCAGGCCGTTGCGCAGCCGCGCGACCAGATCCGGATTGGCGATAAACGGGCGACCGAAGGCGATCAGCTGTGCCTGTCCTTCGGCTAGGTAGCGTTCTGCCAGAGGCTGATCGAAGCCGTTGTTGGCGATGTAGGTGCCGCGGAACCGGCTGCGCAACGCCGCATAGTCGAACGGCACGGCATCGCGCGGGCCGCCGGTTTCGCCCTCGACGACATGGATATAGGCGATGCCGAGCGCGTCGAGCCGCTCGACGATATGCTCGTACAGCGGCTGCGGATCGCTGACGGACGTGCCGTTGGCGGACGCGACGGGCGACATGCGGATACCCGTCCGCTCCGCTCCGACCTCGCGCGCCACCGCCTCGGTGACCTCGATCATCAGCCGCGCGCGGTTCGCGATTGATCCCCCGTATGCGTCGGTGCGATGGTTGGCGCCGTCCTTGGCAAACTGTTCGAGCAGATAGCCGTTGCCGGCATGCACCTCCACGCCGTCGAAGCCGGCGGCGATCGCGTTGGCGGCGCCACGCCGAAAGTCGTCGACGATACCGGGGATCTCGCCCAGTTCGAGCGCGCGCGGCTCGGATACGTCGACGAACTGGTTGTTGACCACCGTCTTCGTTGCGGCGCGGATCGCGGAGGGCGCGACCGGCGCCGCACCGTTCTCCTGCAGGTCGACGTGGCTGACCCGCCCGACATGCCACAGCTGCAGGACGATGCGGCCACCCTTCGCATGGACCGCATCGGTCACCTTGCGCCACCCTGCGACCTGCGCGTCGGTGTAGATGCCGGGCGTATCCTGATAGCCCTGCCCCTGCTGCGACACCTGCGACGCTTCGGTGATGATGAGCCCCGCCGAGGCGCGCTGGCCGTAATATTCGGCCATCAGGTCGGTCGGCACGAGGCCGGCACCGGCACGGTTGCGCGTCAGCGGCGCCATCACGACACGGTTGGCAAGGCTGACGGGGCCGAGGTCGTAGGACGAGAAGAGGCTGGGTTCGGACATGACGGGGGTCTTTCGCAGGTCAGGGGAGACGGGTCGGGATATCGCCGGGATCAGGCGGTGTAGCGCGGCGCGGGACGGTTCTCGCCGAAGCCGGGCAGCATCGCCTGCCGCGCGCCCTGGAACGCCTGCCACAGGTCGCCATCGTGGAGCGGCGGGATCGTCACGCCTTCGCGGGCATCGAAGCCGGCGAGCGCGGCATCGACCATCGCGCCGACGTCCATCATCGGCGGCAGCGACGCCTCGTCGGCGCCCGCCCGGCCCCACAGCTCGGTTGCCGTTGCGGCGGGCAACACCGCTTGGACATAGACGCCCTTCGGCCCCAGTTCGAGCGCCAGCCCCTGCGACAGGAACAGCACGAACGCCTTGGTCGCGCCATAGACCGTCATGCCCAGTTCCGGCGCCAGCCCGACCACGGAGCCGATGTTGACGATCGTGCCCTCGCCGCGCGCGGCAAGCCGCGGCGCGACCGCGCTGGCGAGCCGCGCGACCGAGGTGGTGTTGAGGGCGATCAGCCGGTCGATCGCATCGGTGGTCTGGTCGACGAACCCGCCGCCCAGCCCGGCCCCGGCATTGTTGACGAGCGTGCCGATCCGGTCATCCTCGCGCAGCCGCGCCTCGACGCGTGCGAGCTGGTCGGGCTGCGTCAGGTCGGCGGGCAGGACATCGACCGCGACGCCCGTCTCGCCCGTCAGCTTCGCTGCCAGCGCCTCGAGCCGCGCGGTATCGCGGGCGACGAGGACGAGGTCGTGGCCGCGGCGTGCGAAGCGATCGGCATAGGTCGCGCCGATTCCGGTAGAGGCGCCGGTGATGAGGATGGTAGACGTGGTCATCGAAATGCCCTTTCGGTGTGGACCGCCCTATTGATGATGGGCGTCATGATTGCTAAATGTGATGGCGATCATGAAACTGTCAACGGGGCAGGTGGAGAAATTTTATGAAGGTCAGTCGCGAGCAGATGGGGGAAAACCGCCGCCGCATCCTGCGCGAGGCGAGCCGACTGTTCCGCGACCGCGGCTTTGCCGCGGTGACCGTCGCCGACGTGATGAAGGCGGCTGGGCAGACGCACGGCGGTTTCTACGGGCATTTCCGGTCCAAGGACGATCTGATCGCCGCGACGGTCGCCGACACGCTGTCGGTCGAAGTGACCGCGATGGCGGATATCGAGGCGTGGACCGACAGCTATCTGTCGCCGCTGCACCGCGAGAATCCAGCGCAGGGCTGTCCGATGGCGAGCCTTGCGGGGCTGATGCGTCAGCAGGCGCCGGAGGCGCGGGCCGCGATGGCGCATGGGCTGGACGTGCACATCCACCGCTTCGCCGATTGCCTGGCCGGGGAGGACGATGCCGAGCGGCGCCGCGCCGCGATCGGCCGGTGGGCGGCGATGGTCGGCGCCGTGGTGCTATCGCGCGCGGTCGGCGACGCGACGCTGGCTGACGAGCTCCTGACCGAAACCCGGGCGTGGATCGCCGCGCAACCGCCGCATGGCCCCGCCCCGCACGCCCCCGTCGATCCGGCAGGCCCGGTCGCTATCGAACAGGATGCTCGCGCATGAACGTGCTGACCGACCATGCCGATCTCGACGGCCACGACCAGCTCGCGGCGCTGATGGCCGCCAACCGTCATCCCCCGATCGGCGAGACACTGGAATTCGCACTGGTCGAGCTGGAGCGCGGCCGCGTCGTGTTCGAGGGCTCGCCGTCGCGCAAGGTCTTCAATCCAATCGGGTCCGTTCATGGCGGCTATGCCGCGACGTTGCTCGACAGCGCCTGCGGTTGCGCCGTCCATTCCAGCCTGCCGGCCGGTCAGGGCTATACGACGCTGGAGCTCAAGGTGTCATACCACCGCGCGCTGACCGAGACGAGCGGGCCGGTGCGCGCCGAAGGCAAGCTCGTTTCGCTGGGCCGGCGGGTCGGTTTCTCCGAGGCGCGGCTGGTCGATGCGCAGGGGCGGCTCTGCGCCTCGGCGACGTCGACGCTGCTGGTCTTTCCGATGGGCGGCGGCTGACCCGATACCGCCGCGCGGTCAGGCGTGCAGCCGCCGTTCCAGCGCGCCGCGCTGCTGCTCGATCTCCGACCGGGCGCGGCGCAGCGCCTCTACCTCGGTCGCGGCCAGCAGATCCTCGACGACGCGCTTCAGGTGGCTGCGCATCGCGGTACGGGCCGCGGCCGAATCGCGGGCGCGCAGCGCGTCGACGATCAGGCGATGCTCCTCGACCCGCGGGTTGACGCCCTCGCGGCGCGCTTCGGCAAACATGTGCGCGCTGAGCGGAGACCGTTCGCGCAGGCCCCACAGCATCTCGACCACGGTCGCGATCACGGTATTGCCGGTGGATTGCGCGATCGTCAGGTGGAACTGGCGGTCCGCGGCCATCGCGTCCGCGCCCGAGGGATCGCAGGTCGCCATGTCCGCCAGCACGCGGTCCAGCGCGCCGAGCGTCTCGTCGTCGATCATCGTCGCGGCGACCGCGGCCGCCTCGCCCTCGAACAGGATGCGCGCCTCCAGCAGTTCAAACGCGCCGATATCGAGTTCGGCCGGCGCGGGCGGCTGGGCCGGCGCGGCGGTGACGTAGAGGCCGGATCCGTGCCGCGCCTCGACCAGACCGCGAATCTCTAGCGCGATCATCGCCTCGCGGATCGTCGGCCGGCTGACGTTGAACTCCTCCGCCAGCTCGCGTTCGCCGGGCAGGCGGGTGCCGATGCCGTGGCGTCCCTGGTCGATCGCCTCGACGATCGCATTGACGACACGCTGATAGAGTTTTTCGGGACGCGGTTTCATGCCCCAACCAATCTCACGGCGGATGGATTGACACAATAGCCGAGCTGATCCAGATTGGCCTTGCCAAAAGGAACGGCCAATTTTCCGGTAATCACCCCGGACGATGGATCGGACCCGACGGCGGCCGGACCCTTATCAGGGCTGGTCGATCGGAGCCGCAGCTTCGTACAGGGGAGGGACAGGATGACATTCGCTACCGTTACCGGAGCGCGGCCGATGGTCGCCGCACTGCTGGCCGCCACCATGCTGTCCGGCACGCCGGCCTGGGCGCAGCAGGACACCGCCGCGCCGGGCAATCCGCCCAGCCCCACGGTCGCGACGCCGGCCAACCCCGCCCAGACCACCGCCGCCGACCCGCAATCGCAACCCGCATCCGCCGATGACGGCGCCTCCACCGACATCGTCGTGACCGGTTTCCGCCAGAGCTATGCCGACGCGATCCGGTCGAAGCGCAATGATATCGCAATCACCGACGGCATCTCGTCCGACGGGCTCGGCCGCTTCCCCGACCTCAACGTCGGCGAGGCGCTGCAACGCGTGCCCGGCGTGCAGATCAACCGCGAGGCGGAGGGGCGCAACGCCACGATCAACCTGCGCGGCCTGCCCGGCGAATATGCCAAACTGACGATGAACGGCGTCGCCTTCGCCGAACCGATACTGACCGAGGCCGCACCGCTCGGCGCGTTCAACGCCGACATCTTCAGCGCGATCGTGATCGACAAGTCGCCGCTCGCCAACGCGCAGTCGGGCGGCCTGTCGGGCAACGTCGACCTCCAGATCGCGCCCGCGCTCAGCCGGAAGGAGGGCGGGTTCGCAAAGGTGGCAATGGAATACAACCAGCTGGGCGACAAGTTCGCGCCGGCTGCCACCCTCGGCTACAACCACCTGTTCTCCGACAGCTTTGCGATCTTCGGCGTGGCCGCCTACAAGCGCGAGAACTTCCGCCGCGATACGGTGCAGTACAACAGCTATTCGCAATTCTCCGCCGCGCAGGCGCAGGCGAATGCCGCCGCGCTCGGCGCTTATTACCCGCGCTCGGCCGCCTGCCCGTCCTGCACCGGCACGACGACGACCGCCGGCGTCCTCTACAATTCGCAGCTGCGCCAATATTCGCGCGAAAATCCGGGCGACCTGTATACCGGTGCCGCCGGCGCCGAATGGAAGCCGGACGACAAGACGCGGTTCGGCCTGACCGGTTTCTACACGGATCGCCGCCTGCCCAAGACGATGCAATATCTCTCGATCGTCGGCAACAACGACGCCAGCGTGCTGACCCCGCGCTCGACGCCGGTGCAATTGAACGACGGCCGCTACGTCGTCACCGATTTCGACTTCGCCAACCCCGACGCGCGCGCCTCGACCCGGCGGCTCGGCATCCGCCAGCGCGCCTGGGGGCTCAACGGCAAGGCCGAATGGAGCGACGACGTCTGGCGGCTCAGCACGGTGCTGACCGCGTCGAAGGCGGACAACCAGTCTGAAGAGACGTCGATCGATTTCGACCGGCTCCAGACCGCGGCCGGCAACGGCGCCAGCGGTTCGCTGCGCACGGGTGCCGGCAACGTCGACGACCTCGCCTATACGCTGGCGCCCGACCCGCTCATCACCAGCGCGGTGCCGGCCTGGGTGTGGGGCGGCGTCGGCGATCCGACCCAGTTCTACAATTCGGCGACCGCCTCGGCGCGCACCAACCGGCTGCAGCTGACCGGCACGCAAAGCTATGCCAGAAACGACCTGCTCGCCTATCAATGGGATGCGGAACGTAGCTTCACCAACAGCGTCTTGACTGGCATCCAAGCCGGTTTCCGGTTCGAACACAACAAGTTCCGCTCGGAGGGCTATCGCACCCAGGCGTTCGGCATCCAGACGCAGAACATCGACGGCAGCTTCCTCGAAACCTCGCCGACGGTCGACGATTTCTTCGGTGGCAAGGCGGGCAGCTACAGCCGCAACTGGCAGGTCACGCGCTACGATTATGCGATCGCCAAGCTGTTACCGGTGACGCTCTATCCGGGCGGCGGGCTGTCGCCGGCGGGGTTCAACATCCGCTACAACGACAACAATTACGCGCTCTACAATTTCACCAACCAGACCGATCTCGCGATCGGCTATGCGCAGGTCAAATACGAGCTGCAGCTGGGCGGGGTGCGCATCCGCGGCAATGGCGGCCTGCGCTACGAACAGGCGCACAACCGCATCGACGCGCTCGACCGCATCTCGCTGACCGGGACGATCGGTTCGCCCGCGGACTTCCGGACGAACACCTACACCAACACCTATGGCAAGCTGCTGCCATCGTTCATCCTCGTCGCCGACCTGACCGACAAATTGCTGCTGCGCGGCGCCGCCTATCGCACCTATGTCCGCCCGCAGCCGCGCCAGTTCACGCCGTCGACGATTGTCGGCAATCCGACCAACGGCGTCTACGCTGTGACGCTAGGCAATCCGGGGCTGAAACCGTATGATTCGACCTCGCTCGACGTGTCGGTGGAATGGTACAACCGGCCGAGCGGCATCGTCTCGCTGGCAGGCTTCCAGAAGCGGATCACCGGGCTGATCGCGCAGGTGACCGATCCGACCCGGCTGTGCCCCGCGGACGCGTCCGAGCTGGGACTGGGGACGCTACGCGTCAACGGCGACCGGTGTGAAAGCAGCCTGATCTACACCGGCGGCGCGGTGCCGACGCCGTTCCTCGTCGCCGCCAACGGCTTCGTCAACCAGACCAGCCCGATCACCGTGCGCGGCCTCGAATTCAACGTCCAGCAGACGCTCGATTTCCTGCCCGGCGCGCTGCGGCATCTCGGCGGCGGCTTCAACTACGCCTTCACCGACATCAGCGGCAGGACCGCGACCGGCGCGCAGGCGACGCTGCCCGGCGTGTCGCGGCACAATGCCAATGCCATCGGCTATTACGAAACCGACGGCTATGGCGTGCGGCTGGTCTACAACATCCGCAGCAAATACGACCTCGCCTCCGCCGGTACGTTCACCGGCGCGGCGCGGCAGGTGCGCCAGCGCGGACAGCTCGACCTGTCGGCATCGTACAACGTCAACGACGCCATCTCGCTCTCGTTCGACGCCTACAACCTGACCAATGCGATCCGTGTCGAATATGAGAACGATCCGCGCCTGATCCGCCGTGCCGACTATGACGGCCGCACCTTCACGATCACCGCGCGCGCGACCTTCTAGGCTCCCCCAACTGCGGCGCCCCCTTCCCGGGGGGCGCCGTTTTCGTTCGCCTCAGCGCGCCGCGCCGTAGCGGGGCCGGGCACGGTCGAGCACGACGTCGATCCGGTCGAGCATGACGCCGGGGTCGAGCGCCGCGATCGACAGCCGGTGCGTCCCCGCCGCCAGCATCGGCAGCGCCACGGTCGCGACGCTGGTGTTGGTCAGCACGTTCTGCCGCCAGCGATCGCTGCGGCCATGCGTGGCGAGGTCGAGCGTCACCGGCGCCGCGCCGTCGATGCTGACGGCGACTCGCAGGCCGCGCGACGGATCGACCGGATGCGTCGGCAGCGCCACGACCCGCAGGTCGGCATCGGATGCGGTCACCGTCGCGAAGCGATAGGTCGCGGGACGCGACGCGGCATCGGCGGGCAGGCGCAGCGGCGCGCGCAGGCTCGCGCCCAGGCTGCCGAGCCCGGCGATCCGCTCCCATGCGCCGGTCGTCCCCGCCGCCGCGGGGATGGTGACCCGGCGTTCCTGCTCGACGATATCGCCCTCGCCGACGCGCGGCAGCAGCGCCACCGGCAGCGTCAGCCGCTGCGTGCCGCAGCCCAGCCGGATCGGCCCACCCTGCCCCGTACCGTCGTAGCGCAACGTCAGCCGCATTTCGTAATCGCCGCGCGCGGTGAGCGTGCCGGCGGTGGCCGACAGCGACAGGCCGGCCGGCGGCGCCTCGGCGCGCCACGCCAGATCGACCGGCTGCCGCGAGAACAGCGTGACCTGCCGCTCGCCGGGGATGCCGCGGGTGAAGGCGGCGACATTGCCGTCCCCCATCCACGCGCCCCAATGCGTCAGCACGCAGCCCGTCTGCGTCGCGGGGATCGTCCATTGCGGCCATGCCGGTTCCTGGAAGACCGGCAGCTGGCGCGGCGCCATGTCCATGATCCCGCGCCATTTCCCGCCGGCGAGCGCGTTATAGGCCGCGGTGTCGGCGACCAGCCCGGCATGCGCCCGCCGCGCCCGCTCGACATAGGCGTTGGTCCCGGCGCGATACTGGCGTGCGTAGAGCGCGGCGAGGTCGAGCGACAGGATGCGATCGTTGAGCCCGGCGGCGCCGCGGACCGGATAGAGCACGAGTTCGAAAAAGGCGTCGCGCCGGTCGGCGGGCATCCGCGCCGCCACCGCCTCCGCCCGTGCGGCGAGCGCGCGATAGGCGGCGAGCCGGTCCTGCGCCTCGCCCCCGTCGGCGGTGACGTAGCCGGTAGGGCGGTTCGGCGTCACCCATTCGGTTTCGCCGAAGCCCATGAATTCGGGCTTCCGCTCCCATGCCAGGTCGTAGAAGCGCATCATGATCGCGGCGATCTCCGATGCGTCCGTGGTCCCGAACTGCTCCGCCATGAACCGCGTCAGATGCGCCTCCGGCCGGTCGGCGAACAGCCGGTCGTCGAAGGCGAGATCGAGGAAATATTGCGTCAGATATTCGATCGGCTTGATGTCGCCGACGTTGACGATCCACATCCGCCGGGCGTCGGTATCCCAGGCGCGGCCCATCTGTTCGCGGATCAGCGCGGGATGCGTGGTGCCGAGCCACAGATAATCGTGCGGACGCCCCCAATAGGACAGGTGGTAATAGACCCCCGCCCCGCCCGGCCGCCTCCGCTCCGCCGTATTGCTCAGCCGCCGCAGCCAGCCGTAATTGTCGTCGGTCCACATCAGGGTGACATCCGCCGGCACCTTCAGCCCGGCGTCATAGGCCTCCTGCAATTCGTGATAGGCGACGAACACCTGCGGAATGTCGGCGATCGGCCGCCCGAGCGTGGTCGAGAGCAGCGACTGCTGCACGCCGAACACCTTTTCGAGGACCGCCTGCCGTTCGGCATTGGTCTCGGCCCCCTGCATCGGGCCGTCATGGATGCCACGCAGGCCGAGCGTGTAGATATCCTCCTGCGCGCGCGTCGCCGCCACGCGCTCGCGCCAGTAATCGGCGATCGCGTCTGGGCGGCGGGTGAAATCGAACCCGCCGCGTAAGGCTTCGTCCCATTCGCGCAAATTGTTGCGCATCATCGGTTCGGCATGGCTGGTGCCGATGACGATGCCATAGGCGTCCGCCAGCGGCGCATTGCCGGGATCGCCGTAGAAGGGCGTCGAGATGCTGTGCATCGCCGGCCACAGTGTGTTGGCCTTCAGCCGCCACATCAGCTCGTAGACGCGGGCATAGGTGCGCGGCCCGATATTGCCCTTGGCGGGATCGTAGGTGCGCGCGGCCCAAGGTTGCAGCCCCCAATCCTCGTCGTTGAGGAATATCCCGCGATAGCGAACTGACGGCGTGCGCGAGACGACCGGCGCATCGTCGATCGTTACCCGGGCGCGGCGGCGCGGGGTGACGTCCGCCCACCAGTTCCACGGCGACACGCCGATCGCCCGTGACAGGTCGGTCACGCCATAGATCGCGCCGCGCCGGTCGGACCCGGCGATCAGCAGGATCGTCCGCCCGCCGCTGCGGATCGTCCGCCGGACGTAGCGCTCCCAGCCGCCCTGCAGCACCGACAGGTCGATGCGATGTGCCCGCGCCAGCGCCGCGACCGCCGGATCGTCGTGAAGGCCGATTAAGATGCAGGTGTCGCGGCACGCCGAATCGCTGGTGGCGACCGCCGGCCGGGTCGCGCCGACCGATACCAGATCGTCCGCCAGCATCGCCGCGACGATCGGCCCCGTCTCGCCCAGGCCATGGTGGACGATCGTCGTCCGCTGCAGCGAGACGGGCGCCGCCACGGCGGTGCCGCCGCTCGCCGCGCCGGCCAGCAACAGGGGGATCAGGCGCCGGGTCATCATCATCTCCGTCACAATTGGATATGCCAGTCTGCGCCGGCATGCAGGCTCTGGTCATGCCACTCACTTGGCGTTACGTCGAGTGCGCGCACGATCGGACGGACAGGTCGGCGGCAGACAGGAGAGGCCGATGACCGCCACCCCCCGCTTCGCCCGACCGGCGCTGGCCACGCTCGCGTGGCTGCTGGCGACCGCCGCGACCCCGCCGGCGCCGCCCCGCGATCTCTATCTCTACGTCGATCCGCGCATCGGCACCGGCAACGACGACCAGGGCGATACCGTGCCGGGGCCGACCCGCCCGGCCGGGTCGATCCACCCGAGCCCACAAACGCTGGTCGGCAGCAACGCCGGCTATGACAAGGACGCGCCGATCAGCGGTTTCGCGCAACTGCACACGCAGGGGTCGGGCGGGCGCACCACCTATGGCACCTTCCTCGTCTCGCCGCAGACCGGCGATCCCATCTTCGCCGAGGCGCAGCATCTCTCGCCGAAGGCGGACGAGCGGCTGGCGGCGGATACCTATGCCGTCACCCTCGCCCGCTACGGCATTCGGGCGGAGATGACGCCGGCACCCTTCGCCGCGCTCTATCGTTTCACCTATCCGGCGGGTGCGCCGGCGACGATGGTGTTCGACGTCACCCGCAAGATCCGCGGCGAGCTGGCGAGCGCCGGCGCTGATATCGCGCTCGATCCCGCCACCGGGCGGATCACCGCCCGCGTCCGTGCCAGAAGCTACTGGAACCCCGCGGAGGTCGACATCTGGTTCGTCGCGCAGCTGGACCGCAAGCCGACCCGCTGGGGCGTGCACGTCGGCGGCGAGGACCGGCCCGGCGCGGCCCGCGCCACCGCCCCCGCCGACACGCAGCTCGCCGGCTGGTGGCAGTTCGACGCGACGCCGGACCGGCCCGTCATGATGAAGGTCGCAGTGTCCTTCACCAGCGCGGAGCGCGCCGCCGAGCTGCTGGCGGAGGACATTCCCGGCTGGGACTTCGACGCGGTTCGCCGCGACACGCAGGCGGCATGGAACCGCGAACTGGCGCGTGCGACGATCGACGGCGTCGGGGCGGCGGACAAGCGCCGCTTCTACACCGCGCTGTTCCACACCGCCGTCCAGCCGCGCGACCGCACCCGCGACCAGCCGCCCGCCGAACGCGCGAGCCCGCACTGGGACGATTATTACACCCTGTGGGATACCTATCATACCGGCTTCCCGCTGATGACGCTGATCCGCCCCGACGCCTATCGCGGCAACGTCGCCTCGATCGTGCGGACGTTCGAACGCTATGGCGCGGCGCACACCGCCTTTATCGCCGGGCGCAACTATCATGTCGGCCAGGGCGGCGACGAGGTCGACAACGTCCTCGGCGAAGGGCTGATCCGCGGCGTCACCGGTATCGACTGGTCCCGGGCGGCGGCGGTGTCGCTGCACAATGCCGTCGAGGAACGGCGCCCGCGCTATCTGATTCAGGGCTGGTTCGCGGTCGGCGATCGCAGTCCGGAGCCCGACAACCAGCGCGCCAAGTCGGGATCGTCGACGCCGGCGTTCGCGCTCAACGACTTCTATGCGGCCTGCCTCGCCGCCGCCGCGGGCAGGACGGACGATGCGGCGATGCTGCTGCGGCGATCGGGGAACTGGCGCAACGTGTGGAACCCGGCGGCGACGAGCGACGGCTACAGCGGCTTCGTCATGCCGCGCTATCCCGACGGCCGCTTCCAGCCGCTCGATCCGAAGCTGGGCTGGGACGGCAAGACCTACGACAATGTCGGATTCTACGAGGGGACGGCCTGGGTCTATTCCTATGCGATGCTCCACGACATCCCCGGCATGATCGCGGCGATGGGCGGGCGCGACCGGTTCGTCGCGCGCCTGCGCCACGCGCTGGATGCGAACCTGATCGACATCACCAACGAGCCGAGCTTCGCCACCCCATGGCTGTTCAGCGACGTCGGCCGCCCCGATCTGGCGAGCTATTGGGCCGACCGCATCTTCCGCCGCTTCACGCCGGACGCCTATCCGGGCGACGAGGACAATGGCGCGATGAGCTCGCATTATGTCTTCAACCGGCTCGGGTTGTTCCCCAAGCTGACCACCGACCTCTATTATCTCCACGCGCCGCACCAGCCGCGCGGGGTCATCACGACGGAAGGAGGCCGGCGCTTCGCGATCGTCGCCCGCAACTGGAAGCCGGGGCGCATCTACATCGCCGCGGCGACGCTCAACGGCCGGCCGCTGACCGTCCCGTTCCTGCGCCAGGCCGATATCGTCGCCGGGGGCGAATTGCGGCTGACGCTGTCGGACCGGCCGACCCGATGGGCGCAGGGCACGCGCTAGGATCGGCGCCCCATCGGATCTGTTGCCTTGGTCAACGGAGGCGGAGACGCCCGCCGCATCCATGCACGCAACGGCTTCACCTGCGTCGCCACCGCGTGGCATGATACGTTCGGCGAACCGCTACAGGGCGAGACATGGCAAGTGACGCTACCGCCACCCACCGGCACCGGCTGATGTTACGGCTTCGGCGTCGCCATCCGTCTAGGTCGGCAATGACGGACGACGCCGCGATCAAACACTGGTTCACGCAGGAGGTGCTGCCGCTCGAGCGCGACCTCGTGCGGTTCATCGCGCGCCATTGCCGCGACGGCGCGGATATTCCCGACGTCCGGCAGGAGGTGTACGAACGCGTGCTCACCGGATCGCCGGCCGATGGCCCGCGCTCGACCCGCAGCTACGTTTTCACCGTCGCCCGCCACGTCCTGATCGACCGCGCGCGGCGCGCCAAGATCGTCTCGTTCGAACAGATCGCCGATATCGACACCGTCGACGCGCAGGTCGACGTGCTCGCCGAGGACCGCCACATGACGGCGCGCGACGAACTGCGCCGCGCGATGCTGGGCCTCGAACAATTGCCGCCGCGCTGCCGCGAGGTCGTGCGCCTGCGCAAGGTCGAGGGGCTGAGCATCCGCGAGACCGCCGACCGCATGCAGGTCAGCCATCATACGATCGAGCGGCAGCTGACGCTGGGCCTGCGCGCGCTCGCGAACTTCATGCTGGGCGGCGACGCCCGGATCAACCGCCCGCCGGCGCGGGTCGCCGCACTGGTCCGGAAGGCCGATCGATGAGCGCCGCCCGCGAAATCGAACAGCAGGCCGCGCACTGGCTGGTCGCGCGCGAACAACCCGGCTGGTCCGCCGAGCGCGCGCAGGCGCTCCAGACCTGGCTCGACGACAGCATCGCGCACAAGGCGGCGTTCTGGCGGCTGGAGGCCGGCTGGCGTGCCGCCGACCGCCTCGCCGCGACGCGCGGCGCCCCGGCGGCGGCGCAGCGATCATGGATGCCGGCACCGGTCTGGGCCATCGCCGCGGCGCTGGTCCTCGTCTGCATGGCGGCGCTCGCGCTGTGGCAGTTCCGCCCGGACGGGGACGCGCCGACGATCCGCATCACGACCACGGTGGGCATGCGGCGACAGGTCGCGCTCGCCGACGGCAGCGCGGTCACCGTCAACACCGCCAGCACGCTCCGCGCCGCCTTCGCCAGGGGGGAGCGCCGCGTCTGGCTTGATCGCGGCGAGGCCTATTTCGAGGTCGCGCATGACCGGCGCCACCCGTTCGTCGTCTTCGCCGGCGGGCGGAAGGTCACCGTGCTCGGCACCCGATTCTCGGTCCGCCGCGACGGCGGCACGGTCACCGTCGCGGTCGCCGAGGGGCGCGTGCGGGTCGAGGATTCGGACCCTGCGGCACCGGAGCGCGCCGCGATCATCACCGCCGGCGACGTCGCGATCGCGCGCGGCCAGTCGATGCTGCTCGCCGACCGCTCCGAACAGCGGGTGCAAGACGCGCTCGCCTGGCGTCGCGGCATGCTGACCTTCGACCAGGTGACGCTGGAACAGGCGGCGTCCGAATTCAACCGCTACAACCGCCGCCAGATCCGGCTCGGCGATGCGCAGGCCGCCCGGCTGCGCATCGGCGGATCGTTCGAGGCGACCAATGTCGAGGCCTTCACCCGCCTGCTCCACGACGCCTTCGGCCTCACCGTCACCAGCGATCCGGACGGCGTCACGATAAAATCCTGACGGTGCGTTACGGCTTTCGTCCAGCCGTTCGTCTGATCCCGTGGCGGCACGAAGAGGCCGGCGGGACATAACAAAAGGGGGGGATATGCGTCAGTCACATGCGCTCGCGATTCTGATGGCGACCAGCGCGATCGTCGGGGCGGTGCCGGCCGCGGCACAGGCCGAAACGCGCAGCACGCTGCGCACCTATGCCATCGATGCCGGCAGCATGAAGGCGGCGCTCGACGCCTGGGCGCGCCAGTCGAGACAGCAGATCCTGTATCGCACCGACGAGGTCCGCACGCTGCGGTCGCCGGGGGTGCGCGGGCGGCTCGCCGATACCGATGCGCTGGGTCGCATCCTGTCGGGATCGGGGCTGCGCATGCATCGCGACGCCTCGGGTGCGATCGCCGTCACCCGCCCCGTCGCCTTCGCCAGCACCGGCGTGCAGGACGTGGCCGTCGCGCCGTCGACCCCCGAACGGGAGCCCGCCGCCGCGCAGGCGACCGGCGGCATCGAGGATATCGTCGTCACCGCGCGCCGCACCGAGGAACGCGCGCAGAAGGTGCCCGTCTCGCTGACCGCCTTCACGCAGAACACGATCCGCGAAAAGGGGATCAACACCGCCACCGACCTGCAGAATTTCACGCCGTCACTGACCGTGCTCGGCAATGTCGCCCGCAATCAGGAAACCTATACGATCCGCGGCATGGGCGGCGGTGGCGGCGCGGGCACCGGCAGCGGCCCGGGCGTCGTCGGCTATTTCGCCGAGGTGCCGTCCTCCGCGAGCGGCCCCGGCAGCTTCTACGACCTCGCCTCGCTACAGGTGCTCAAGGGCCCGCAGGGCACGCTGTTCGGCCGCAACACCACCGGCGGCGCGGTGCTGCTCGAACCGGCGCGGCCGAAGATGAACACGGTCGAGGGCTATGTCGAGGGCACGCTCGGCAACCTGCGCCGCCGCAGCGCACAGGGCGCGCTCAACGTGCCGATCGTCGACGACATGCTCGCGGTGCGCGTCGCCGGCCAGTTCGACAAGCGCGACGGCTACGTCCGCGACGTGCTGACCGGACGCGACTATCTGAACCGCGACAATTACTCGCTGCGCCTCGGCGTGCAGTTCAACCCGACCGATACGATCAACAGCTACACCGCGGTCAATTACATCCACGTCGATGAACATGGCGGCGGCAGCATCCTGCTCGCGGTCCGCCCGGGCAGCCCCTATGCCGCGCTGCTCCAGCCCTATCTGGCGCAGCAGCAGGCGCGTGGGCCCCGCCTGACCTCGACGGGCGTGAACACGTTCGAAAAGGCCCGGAACCTGCTCGTGCTCAACAACACGACGTGGAACCCGGTCCCCGAACTGACGATCAAGAACGTCTTCAGCTATGGCCGCAGCCGTTCGACCAGCGCGACCGACCGCGATTCGACGCCGCTGCCGATCGCCGACCTGCTCGGGGCGTTTCCCGGCAAGTACAACAACAACCTGCGGACGATCACCGAGGAACTGCAGGCGCGCTACGACAACGGCCGCTTCTCGCTGCAGGGCGGCGGCTTCTACCTCGACGAGAAGAGCCCCTCGCCGCTCACCTTCCTCACCGTCAATCCGTTGCAGGCGGGCGGCATCCTCGGCGGCGGACCGATCGTCCTGCCGGGCGTCGTCCAGACCCTGCTCGGCGTCAACGGCCCGCTGCTCCCCGCGCTCAACATCCAGCCCGACGCCTCGGTCCGCGGCCGCAGCAAGGCGCTCTACGCGCAGGCGCAATACAGGATCGTGCCGACGCTGACCGCGACCGCGGGGTTCCGCTGGACGTGGGACAGTTTCGGCGGCGACATCCAGAGCTATCAGGACGCGCAGAGCTTTCAGGTGTTCAACCGCCTCGCCGCGCTCGGCATCGTCTCGCCGGCGCAGGCGGCGCAGGTGATCGGCCTCAACGCAAACCTGTGCGTCTACGACGCCTTCCTCGCGGTTGCGGCGGGCGGCTTCCCGTCGCTCAAATATCCCAATTGCACCTCGCCGACGTTCAGCGGCAAGAGCGACGGGCCGACGTGGCAATTGGGCCTCGACTGGCAGGCCGACCCGCAGACCCTGGTCTATGCGGTGTCGCGCCGCGGCTACAAATCGGGCGCGAACAACCCGATCGTCACGCTGTTCCTCGGCAGCGACTATCCGCTCGCGCCGGTCAAGCCCGAACGGGTGACCGATGCCGAGATCGGGCTGAAGCGCGACTGGACGATCGGCGGGGTGCAGGCGCGCACCAACATTTCCGCCTTCTACACCTGGTTCAACGATGTGCAGGTGATCCAGCGCGCCGCGATCGCGGGGGCGGACATCCTCGCCAACGCCAAGAAGGCGCGCGTCGTCGGCCTCGAATTCGAAGGGCTCGTCATCCCGTTCAAGCCGCTGACGATCAGCGGCACCTATTCGTACAACGACGCCAAGTTCCTCGATTACGTCACCATCCCGATCCCTGCGATCCCGTCGGCGCTGACCGCGGCGCAGCCGTCGCGCGACCTGTCGAGCACGCCCTTCACCTTCGTCGCGCGGCACAAGTTCAGCCTCGACGGGCGGCTCGCGTTGCCGATCGCGGCGGCGGAGGGGGATATGGCGATCCGCGCGACCTGGTCGTGGCAGTCGCGCCAGCGCGTCGCGCCGGATGCGCAGCCGTTCGACACGATCGATCCCTATGGATTGCTCAACCTGCGGCTCGAATGGAACCAGATGCGGGGGGCGCCGCTCGATCTGGCGATCTACGGCACCAACGTGCTCGACAAGGCGTACCGGATCACCGCCAACACCGGCTACAACAATTCCGGGTTCAGCAATTCGATCTATGGCGAGCCGGCGCAATATGGCCTGTCGCTGCGGTATCGCTTCTGATGCGCCGGCCGCTGTCCGCCGCGCTCGTCGCGCTGCTGCTCGCGTCATGCAGTCCGGGCCCCGAACGGCGCACGATCACGCCCGACCAGCAGCAGCTGATCGACCGCATGGGCCGCGCCGGCGCCGCCGCGATCGACGCCAACGGCCGTGCCGATGGCGGGATGAGCGTCGCCGGCACGCTCGCCGGCCGGCCGTTCGGCATCGCCGTCCCCGCCCGCTGGAACGGGCAGGCGGTGCTGTTCGCCAACGGCTATTCGATCCCCGGCAGCCCGGTGTCGGTGCCCGCCGATCCGGTCGAGAAGGACCCGTCCGGCGGCTTCCTCACCGCTGCGTACAAACAGGGGTTCGCGGTCGGCCAGAGCGCCTTCGACAAGCCGGCGATGGCGGTGAAGAGCGGCGTCGCCAACACCTTGCGGCTGCGCGGCTGGTTCGAACGGCTCGGCACGACGCGCTTCTACCTCGGCGGCGCGTCGATGGGCGGCAACATCGTCATGGCGCTGATCGAGCAGCACCCCAAGGCGTTCGCCGGCGCGATGAGCGCCTGCGGGGTTACCGGCGACTGGGATACCGAGGTCGGCAGCCTCGTCGACCTGCGTGCCGTATATAACTATTACGCGCGTGGCACCGAATACGAACTGCCCGGCAATCACGACATCGCCGCCAACGGCGTCTCTCCCACCCCGCCGACTGGCTTCGGCTTCGCACGCAATCCGTGGCTGTTCTGGCAGCTCAAAAAGATGAGCGGGACGATGGCCGACCTGTTCAAGGCCGCCCGCGCCGACCCGTCCGGTCCCGAGGCGCGGATGGTCGCGCGGATCGCATCGGTGGCGCAGGCGGATGCCGATCCCGCCAGCTTCATCTTCCCGATCATGACCGTGATGGTCAGCATGGAGGATATGCGCGCCAGCTTCGGCGGGGTCGTCTACGGCAATGTCGGCAAGGTCTATGACAGCCCGCTGCTGAACCCGCGGGAAAAGGCCGCGCTCAACGCCGGTATCCAGCGCATCGCCTCCGACGCGCCCGCACGCGCCTTCGCGGTGCAATGGCACCGGTCGACCGGGCGCTTCACCACGCCGCTGGTCGCGGTCCACAACCGCCACGACGGCCTCGTCTTCGCGCAACAGGCGCTGCTGTTGCGGCAGCGGGTCAGGGCCGCCGGCAACCAGGCGCATCTGTTCCAGCTGTGGGCGCCGTCGCTGCAAAAGGACATTCCCGGCACCGGCCTCAAGGGCTGGGCGCATTGCGGCTTCAACCCGCGGCAGGCGGCGGTGCTGTGGAACACGCTGCACGGCTGGGTCGAGAGCGGCACCAAACCCACTCCGGGAGTCTATTGATGATCGATCGGCGACAGGCGCTGGCGCTCGGCGCGGCGACGATGGCGGCTCCGGCCCTCGCATCACCCCGACGCGACGCATTCCTGTGGGGCGCGGCGACCGCGGGGCATCAGGTCGAGGGCAACAACGTCAACGCGGACATCTGGCTGCTCGAACAGATGAAGCCGACGCTGTTCGCCGAACCCTCGGGCGATGCCTGCGACAGCCTCCACCGCTGGGATCAGGACGTCGCCATCGTGCACGCGCTGGGGCTCAACGCCTATCGCTTCTCGGTCGAATGGAGCCGGATCGAGCCCGCCGAGGGGCAGTTCAGCCAGGCGTGGCTCGATCATTACGCCCGCATCGTCGATCGCTGCCGCGCGTCGGGCCTCGCGCCCGTCGTGACGTTCAACCATTTCACCACGCCGCGCTGGTTCGCCGCGCGCGGCGGCTGGGAGGCCGGCGACGCGCCCGCGCTGTTCGCGCGCTATTGCGACCGCGTCGCCCGCGCGCTCGCCCGCGGGATCAGCCATGCGCTGACCTTCAACGAACCCAACCTGTCGATCAGCGGCCCGTGGTCGCGGTTCCAGCCCGACGCCCGGGCCAGAGCGGCGACGCAGGCGATGATCGCCGCGGCGGCGAAGGCGTCGGGTTCGGACCGCTTTTCCCTGCTCAACGGCGGCGATCCGACGCCGATGATCCCCGGCCTGCTGCGCGCGCACCGGCTGGGGCGCGAGGCGATCAAGGCGGTGCGCGGCGACCTGCCCGTCGGCCTCAGCCTCGCCATCTCCGACGACGTCAGCGTCGACGGCGACGCCATGCTCGCCGCCAAGCGCCGCGCCTATTACGAACCCTTTTTCGAGGCCGGGCGCGACGACGATTTCATCGGGGTGCAGACCTACGAACGCACGTACCTCGGCCCGGACGGCCCGGTCGACACGCCCGCCGCCACCCCGCGCCGCGCCGACGGCAAGCCCTACGAACCCGCAGCGATCGGCGGATCGATCCGCTACGCGTACCGCGCCACGGCCAAGCCGATCCTCGTCACCGAAAACGGCATCGACGCCGGCGACGATCGCGAACGCGCCCGCTTCATCCCCGCCGCGATCGCCGCGGTCGAGGCCGCCCGCCGCGACGGCGTGCCGGTGCTCGGCTATATCCACTGGTCGCTGCTCGACAATTTCGAATGGCTCAGCGGCTACAAGCCCCGCTACGGCCTCGTCGCGGTCGATCGCACCACCTTCACCCGCACCGTCAAACCCAGCGCGCACGTCCTCGGCCGCATCGCGCAGGCCGGCGGCACGCAAGGAAAACCGTCATGATCCGCCGGCTGCTGCCCATCGCCCTGCTCGCCACCCCCGCCGCGGCGCAGGACCCGGTCACGCAGGTGCCGGCCTTCCGCCTGCCGCCGTCCAGCCAGCTCAGCCCCGCCGCCCGGCAGGTGCTGACGCGCATGGACGCGGCGACCGCCCCCGCCACGATCGCCGGCGACGTCGCGAAGCAGCGCGCCTTCTACGGCGCCTGGAACGACGACCGCCTCGCCGAGATGCGACGCCGGTTCCGGACGACGGTGCGCCACGCCACGATCGGCGGCGTCGGCGTCGACGACGTCGTGCCGCAGGCGGGCATCGCGCCCGCCAACGCCGCCCGCGTCCTCATCAACGTCCATGGCGGCGCCTTCATGTGGGGCGCCGGCAGCGGCGCGCTGGTCGAGGCGATCCCGATCGCCGCGACGATGCGCATCCGCGTCGTGACGGTCGATTACCGCCTCGCCCCCGAACACCGTTACCCGGCAGCATCCGAAGACGTCACCGCCGTCTATCGCGACCTGCTCAAACGCTACCGGCCGGAGAATATCGGGATCTACGGCTGTTCGGCGGGCGGCGTCATCACCGCGCAGGCGACCGCGTGGATCGCCAGACAGGGCCTGCCGCGCCCCGGCGCGCTCGGCACCTTCTGCGGCACCGGCGCGGCCTATAGCGGCGACAGCCCCTATCTCGCCCCCGCGCTCGCCGGCAACGCCCCGCCCGCGGTCCCCGCTCTGCCCACGACGCTGCCGGTCAGCTATATGGAGGGCGTGCCGGCGGACGATCCGCTCGCCTATCCGCTGGCGTCCCCGGCGCAGATCCGGGCGATGCCCCCCACCCTGATGCTCGCGGGCGGGCGCGACTTCGCGGTCAGCGCGCTCACCCTCGCGCACCGTCGCCTCACCGCGGCGGGCGTCCACAGCGAGCTCCAGCTGTTCGACGGCCTCCCCCACGCCTTCTTCATGTGGCCCGACATGCCCGAATCCGACGAGGCGTTCGGCACCATCGCCCGCTTCTTCGACGCGCAGCTCGGTCGTCGCCCCCGCTGATCCTAGTCAGGAGACATTCGCATGCCGCTTCGCCTCGCCGCCCTTCCGTTCGCGCTGCTCCTCGCCACGCCGGGCATGGCCCAGACACCGCCCGCACCCATGACGCTCACCGCGGCGCAATCCGCCCTCGTCGCCAAGGCCCGCGCGAACGGCGCGACCGACGTCGTCACCCGCCCCGCGCCCGCCGGCGGCATCACGTTGGTCGGCAAACTGGAGGGTGACCAGTTCGCCCTTGCCGTGCCCGCCGGATGGAAGGGCGACGGGCTGGTCTATGCGCACGGCTATTCGACCCCCGGCACGCCGGTCGCGGTATCCGAGGACCCGACCGCCCCCGGCACCGCAGGCGGGATGATGCGCTTCGCCTATGACGACGGCGTCGCGGTCGGCCACAGCGCCTATGACAAGGACGGGCTCGGCGTGGAGACGGGCACGATCAACACCAAGCGGCTGCGCGATTTCCTCGTCCGGCTCGGTGCGCGGCGCGTCTATGCCACCGGCGATTCGATGGGCGGCGGCATCGTCGTCACTTTGCTCGAAACCTGGCCCGGCGCCTTCGCCGGCGGGCTGGCGCGATGCGGCGTCGTCGGCAGCTGGAAGACCTTGCTCGGCCAGCTCTACGACATGCGCGCCGCCTATAACGTCCTCACCAAGGGCACGCCCTATGCGCTGCCCGGCGAACAGGACATCCGCCGCTCCGCGCTCTCGACGACCCCGCCGGCGGGCAGCGCGATGGATGCGAAGACCTATGGCTGGACGCAGCTGACCCGCATCGCGACCCCCGTGCTCGCGCTGTTCGACGCCGCGCGGAAGGACCCCGCCGGGCGCGAGGCGCGCATCCTGAAACAGGTCGCGGCGATCGGCGGCTTCGACGTCGATCCGGGCTCGATCGCCTTTCCGCTCGTCACCGTCGCGCTGGGTGCGGACGACATGGCGGCGACCGCCGGCGGCCTGCCCTATGGCAATGTCGGCAAGGTCTATGCCAGCGATACGCTGACCCCGGCGGAGGCGGCGGCGCTCAACCGCGATATCCAGCGCATCGCCGCCTCCCCCGCCGCGCTCGCCTATATGACCCGCTGGCACGAGACGAGCGGCAAGATCGCCGATCCGCTGGTGACGATGCACAACAGCATCGACAGCCTCGTCCCCTATGCGCAGGAGGCGATGCTGACCGCTGCGGTGCGCAAGGCGGGCACGACGCGGCTGCTCGCCGAATATCCGGTGCCGCCGCTGCGCGCGCCGCTGCCGGTCGGCGGGGTCGAGGCCTATACGCATTGCGGCTTCACGCCCGCGCAGACGAAGGCGGCATGGACCGTGCTGCGCGGCTGGGTGGAAACCGGCACACGGCCGGCCGCCGATGCGGTCAAGTGATTGCACGGGTGACGGGAACGGCTCGACGCCGACCGCAAAACCGGTCAATAATGGCCTGACGACGGCACGCAGAACGCCGCGGATTCGACAGGCGAATGAAGGGGAGGACGCTATGATCTTGACCAGAGCGATGATGACGGGGTGCGCGATCGGCGCGCTCGTCCTGGCCGTGCCCGGCTGGGCGCAGACCGCGCCGGCACCGGCGGCCGACGTCGCGCAACGCTCGCAGGCCGACACCGGCCTCGTCGACACGACCGAGCCGCAGGGCGAGGACATCATCGTCGTCGGCACCGCCGGCGGCGGCACCCGGCGACAGGACGCCTCCTTCGCGGTGACGACGCTCAACAACGACGCGATCGAGCGCGCCGCGCCGAACAGCACCGCCGACCTGTTGCGCGCCGTGCCGGGCGTCATGGCCGAAAGCTCGGGCGGGCAGAACGGCGCGAACATCTTCGTCCGCGGCTATCCCTCGGGCGGCGACGCGCAGTTCGTCACCTTCCAATATGGCGGCGTTCCGATCTTCCCGCCCCCCACCCTGTCCTTCCTCGAAAACTCGCAGCTCGTCCGGCTCGACGAGACGGTGCAGCGGGTCGAGGCGGTGCGCGGCGGCACGGGTTCGCTGTTCTCTAACGGCCAGCCCGGCCTCACCGTCAACGTCGTGCCGCGCACCGGCGGCAAGGACTTCCACGGCCTCGCCAAATTCTCCTACACCGACTTCGACGAGGCGCGCGGCGACGCCTGGATCTCGGGTCCGCTGGGCGAGAACACCGGCTTCATGGTCGGCGGCTTCTACGCGCAGGGCAACGGCATCCGCGATCCGCGCTACCGCGCCGAAAAGGGCGGCCAGATCACCGCCAACGTCAACCACGACTTCGACGGCCGCGGCTCGGTGGAGATCTACGCCCGCTACCTCAACGATCGCGGCCAGTGGCTGCTGCCGATCCCGGTCGTGCAGAACGGCAAGGACATCAGTGCCTATGCCGGCTTCGATGCCGGCACCGGCACGCTGAACGGCCCGGAGACGCGGCGGACCACCAACCTGCAGGGCGTGACGCTCGACATGGCGGACGGGCGCGGTGCGAAGGTCATCAACACCGGCCTGTCGTTCGATTACGAGGTCGCCGACGGCCTGCGCCTGCGCGAACGCGTGAGCTACCTCGGCGGCGATGCGAACACGCGCGGCCTCGTCCCCGCCGAACCGCCGACCGCAGCCTCGGCGATGGCGGTGACCCTGGGCGGCGCCGGTGCGCGGCTGACCGGCCTCACCTACGTCAACGGCGGGCAGGCGCTGGCCAGCGGCGCGAGCACGCAGGTGCTGCGCGCCGGCGTCTGGGACGTGCGCAAGAAGCTGACCTCGTTCGTCGCCGACACCGGCTTCGAATGGACCGCGGGATCCAACAAGCTGACCGGCGGCTTCTATTACGCCGACTATACCAGCCGTGACCGCTGGGCGCTGGGCAATCAGGTGCTGCTGACCGCCGAGCCCAATGCACGGCTGCTCAACCTCACGCTCGCCAATGCCGCCGGCACGACGCAGCAGGCGACGTTGCGCGGCTTCACCAGCGGCAACGGCTTCCTCGTCGATGCCTATTACAAGGGGTCGGACCTCGCCTTCTACGGCGTCGACGAACTGCAGATCACGCCCGAACTGCGCGTCGACGGCGGCGTCCGCTATCAGAAGCACAACCTCGACGGCCGGCTGCGCACCCCCGGCGGCACCGTCAACCTCGATGGCAACCCCAACACGCTCTACGACAATGCCGTCAACGTGATCGGCGCACCGCGCACCTTCCGCTATCGCGACGATGCCTGGTCGTGGACCGGCGGCGTCAATTACGACTTCAGCCGCGCCGTCGGCGTCTTCGCCCGCTACAGCCGCGGCAACAGCTTCCCGCAGTTCGACAATCTGCGCGAAGCCTCGGCGGCGAACATCGCCAACAAGACCGGGCTCGCCCAGACGGCGGAGGTCGACACCTACGAAGGCGGGCTGAAGGTTTCGATGCAGTGGCTCAACCTCTATGCGACGGTGTTCCGCAACACCTTCGACGGGCTGGCGACGACCGCGCTCATCAACAACGTGCCGGTCAGCTCGAACGGCGGCGCGAAGGCGACCGGCGTCGAGCTGGAGGGCGCGGTGCGGCCCTTCGCCGGCTTCAGCCTGTCGGCATCGGGGACCTATCTCGACGCCACCTATCGCGGCTTCTTCACCAACAACGGCGCGATCGACAACACCGGCAACCGGGTGCAGCGCCAGCCGAAGTGGACGTGGCGCGTGACGCCGGCCTACGAACTGCCGATCGGCAGCATCCGGCCGTCGCTGTTCGCCACGCTGCAATATACCGGCGACCGCTTCTCCGATCCGGAGAACCGGCAGCTGCTGCCGAGCTTCTACCAGCTCGACGCGGGCGTGTCGGTCGACGTCAGCGAGCGGCTGCGCCTGCAGGTCACCGGCAACAACCTGACCGACGAGATCGGACTGACCGAGGGCAATCCGCGGATCATCGGATCGCAGGGCACCGGCCCGGTGCTGGCGCGCCCGATCCTCGGCCGCTCGTTCCGCTTCAGCGCTGCGGTCAGCTTCTGACGATGCGCCCCTCCGGACCGATATCGCCCCGCGTCGGTCCGGAGGCGCCTTTCAGGTTGACGGGCATCGGGACAGGCCATGGATAGACGGTCGATGCTGAAGGCGACGGCCGCCGCCGCCGCGGTCGTCGCCACCCGGGCGGGCGCGCAGGCCGGACCGGGCAGGCGACACCGCAACGTCCTGCTGCTGATCTCCGACGATCAGGGCCTCGATCTCGGCTGCTACGGCGTGCCGATCCGGACCCCGCGGATCGACCGGCTGGCGCGCAAGAGCACGCGCTTCACGCAGGGCTTCGCTGCGGTATCGTCGTGCAGCCCCAGCCGCGCGGTCATCGCCACCGGGCTCTACACCCATCAGAACGGCATGTACGGCCTCCAGCACGACGTCCACCACCAGTCGCTGCTCGACGGGATCGAGACGCTGCCGGCGATGCTGGCGCGCGCGAACTATGCCACCGCGCTGGTCGGCAAGAAGCACGTCGGCCCCGACAGCGCCTTTCCCTATGAAGAGGAGCTGGTGCCCGAACGATCGGGCATCCGCGACGTGCGCGAACTGGCGATCGCGGCGGCCAGCTTCATCCGCTCGACCGACGATCGCCCGTTCTTCGTCACCATCGGCTACAGCGATCCGCATCGTGCCGCGGTGGATTACGGCAACGATCGCGCCTGGCCCGGCGTGACGCCCGTCCGCTACGATCCGCGGCGCGTGCCGCTGCCCTCGCACCTGCCCGACCTGCCCGCGGTGCGCCGCGACCTCGCCGCTTATTACGAATCGCTCAGCCGCCTCGACGCCGGGGTCGGCATGATCCTCGACGATCTCGCCGCCACCGGCCGGGCCGGGGACACGCTGGTGATCTTCCTCAGCGACAATGGCCGCCCCTTTCCCGGCGCCAAGACCAACCTGTACGATCCCGGGCTCCACCTGCCGCTGATCGTGCACGCGCCCGGCAGGCCGGCCGCGGTCAACGACGCGATGGTCAGCTGGACCGACATCGCACCGACGATCCTCGACTGGACCGGCGTCGCCCCGCCTGCCTATCCGCTGTCGGGCCGCTCGCTGCTGCCGATCATGGGGATGCGGGGCGACCCGGCGCGCGACGCGATCTTCGCCAGCCACGATTTCCACGAGATCAACCAATATTATCCGATGCGCGCGATCCGCACCCGTACGCACAGCTATATCCTCAACCTCGCCCACCCGCTCGACTATCCGGTCGCGGGCGACGTCGCCGGGTCGCCGTCATGGCGCGCCATCGCCGCCGACCCTGCGATCCGCCTCGGCCAGCGCACGCAGGCGGCCTATCTGAAACGCCCTGCCGAGGAATTGTACGACCTCGCCCGCGATCCCGGCGAACTGCGCAACGTCGCCGCCGACCCGGCCTATGCCCCGGTCAAAGCGGCGCTGGCGGAACGCCTCCGCGCGATGCGCGCCGCGACGAAGGACCCGTGGCTCGCCGGCCAGACCGATCCCTATGCCCATGTCGGGGCGGGTCGCTGATCCACCGGCGGCCTGTTCCGATCTACCCGCGCCGCGAACCCGGCCGCGGCACCAGCCGGTCCAGCGCGTCGGCATTGTCGCGTCCCCAGCCATAGAGCAGCTCGACCGGCTCGACGAAGCGCCGGCCCAGTTCGGTCAGGCGATATTCGACCATCGGCGGCATGCTGCTCCGGACGTGCCGGCTGACGAGGCCGCTCGCCTCCATGTCGCGCACCGTCTGGGTCAGCATCTTCTTCGAGATGCCGGGCAGGCTGCGCTGGAGCACGCCGGTGCGTGCGACGCCGTCGTGACGCGCGTGCAGGGTGTGCAGCACCATGCTGGTCCATTTGGTCGCGAACAGCTCCAGCACCCGGCGCGGCGCGCAATCCTCGCGCCATTCCTCGTCCGGCGTTCCGGCCTGCATATGGTTACCTCCTGGTGCCTGGGGACCCGAATGGTGCCGTCTAGAAGCCCGGGGCAGCGATGCCTAGGTCTATGGCCGATCAGGAGATTTCTATGACGAAGACGGCATTGGTGGTGGGCGCGAGCGGGATCGTCGGCAGCGCGACGGCGGATCTGCTCGTGGGGCAGGGCTGGACAGTCCACGGCCTCGCGCGGCGGCCGACCGGTCAGGCCGGCGTCCAGCCCGTCGTGGCCGACCTGCAGGATGCCGGCGCGACCGCGGCGGCGCTGCGCGACGCAAACCCCGATGCGGTGTTCATCGCCACCTGGCTGCGGCAGGACAGCGAGGCGGAGAACATCCGCGTCAACGCCGCGATGGTGCGCAACCTGCTCGCCGGCCTGCCCGCGGCATCGGGCCCGCGCCACGTCGCGCTGGTCACCGGCCTCAAACATTATCTCGGGCCGTTCGAGGCCTATGGCCACGGCACGTTGCCGCAGACGCCGTTCCGCGAGGAACAGGGCCGGCTCGACATCGAGAATTTCTATTATGCGCAGGAGGACGAACTCTTCGCCGCCGCCGGTCAGCAGGGCTTCACCTGGAGCGTCCATCGCCCGCACACGGTGATCGGCCTCGCCGTCGGCAATGCGATGAACATGGGCACGACGCTCGCCGTCCATGCGACCCTGTGCCGCGAGACGGGGCGGCCGTTCGTCTTCCCGGGGTCCGCGGCGCAATGGTCGGGCCTCACCGACATGACCGATGCCGGCCAGCTCGCGCGCCACCTGCTCTGGGCGGCGGAAACCGAAGCCGCGCATGACGAGGCGTTCAACGTCGTCAACGGCGACGTCTTCCGCTGGCAGTGGATGTGGAGCCGGATCGCCGACTGGTTCGGCATCGAGGCGGCGCCGTTCGACGGCATCGTCCGGCCGCTGGAAGAGCAGATGGCGGGCGATGGCGGCCTGTGGCGCGAGATCGCGACCCGCGAAGGGCTGGCCGAGCCGGACATCGACCGCCTCGCCTCGCCCTGGCACACCGACGCCGATCTCGGCCGCCCGATCGAGGTGGTGACGGACATGAGCAAGAGCCGCCGGCTTGGCTTCACCGCCTATCAGCCGACCGACGATGCCTTCTTCGCTTTGTTCGACCGCCTGCGCGCCGCCCGACTGATCCCGTGAGCCTGACGCCGTAAGCGAACCGACGCGAGCGATGCCGGCCGGGTCACTCTCCCCAGCTGATCGCCACGGCATGACCCGGCGGACACGGCAACACGGCACATCCGCGCAGGCGGAGCGCCGCCGGCGCGCGGATGAGCGCCGGCGGATCGCTCTCCGCATCGACGCAGACCGTCCGCGGATCGATCAGCAGCCCCCGTCCCGCCGCCTTCAGCAGCGCCTCCTTGATCGTCCACAGGCGAAAGAAGAGCGCGATCCGGTCCCCCGCCGATTGCAATGCCGTCAGTTCGGCCCCGGCGAACACCCGCCGCCCCAGCGCGGGCAGGTCGATATCATCGCGATGGACCTCGATATCGATACCCACCGACAACGCCGACCCGATGGGCGCGACCGCCAGTACGACCTGATCCCCGGCATGGCTCAGGCTGAACGCGGGCGCGCCGTCCACGCCCGGGCGGCCATGGCGGTCGATCGCGATCGGCACCGCCGCCGCCGGGCATGCCAGCAGCGGCGCCAGCGTCGTGCGGATCAGGTGCCGCCCCGCCACGAACCGCCGCCGGTCGTCGTCGCGCCGGTAGCGGTCGGCGCGGTCCCGTTCCCCGGGCGACAACGGCATCCACCACGTATCGCACCATTGGGTCGCGAGGTCGCGGCGATGGATCGCGATCCCGTCGGGTATCGCGGTCATGTCTTCGGCGGCGCGACGCCCAGGCTGCGCAACCGGCTCCGCTTGAACTTGTCCAGCTGGTCGACCGCCGTCTCGCCGGAGGCGGCGCTCATCAGCAGGCTGCCCTGATCGACGCCGATGAAGCGGCTGCACACCTGTTTGTGATTATCATACAATCGTATCATGCTGGCGACCGCATCGGCGTGCGCGCCCGGCAGGCCGTCGCGCAGCGCCTCGAACATCGGCCGTTCCTCGCGCAGCCGGCGGACGAGGTGGCGATGGTCGCTCGAAAAGACGCCGCTGAAGCCTTCGGGCATGAACGGCGGCGCCATCGCGACGCGAATGACGCCGTCGTAGATGGGGGGGGCGAAGTCGCCGGTCAGGCTCATCGTGTCCGACGACAGGTCGATCAGCGCCGCGAACGTCGCCAGCGCCTGTATCCGTGCCGCGGCATCGTCCCCCGCCCCCCGCATCGTCGTCGCGAGATCGTCGAGCGCGACCACCAGCGCCTGGGTGATGACGAGGAAGATGTGATGGCCGCGCAGCCAGCGCCGCGCGGCGCGATCGGGGTCGTCGGTCAGCCCTTCGCGCCGCGGCGGCAGCGCGAGCGGCGCCGGCCGCACGCCGGTGGCGAGGACGAACGCCTGCTCGATCCCCCGCCCGATCCGCGCGAGCGCGGCATCGTCGAGCGTGGTCTCCGTGTCCGCCAGATCGGCGCGCAGCGCGAGCGCGGCATCGACGATCGTCAGCACGTGCCGCAGCGCATCGTGATCCTCGCCGCGAAAGATGTTGAAGAAGGCGTCGTGCACGTCGGCGTCGAGCGTATTGCCACGCTGCACCAGCTCCGTGACGTCCGGCCAGCGCGTCCGCGGTCCCCGCGGGATCGCCGCCGCCAGCCGGCGCCGGCCGCGGGCCAGTGCGGCGGGATCGGCGAAAGCCGCGGCC